>NZ_LMFD01000011.1:0-314821 GCF_001427165.1 Caulobacter sp. Root487D2Y | reverse complement strand
ACCTGGTCCTCGGTCGGCGTGCCGGTGATGCTGGCGCCGCCGGTGTGCGGGTCGTTGACCCCGGCGATCGACGCGGTGGCCGAGCTGGTCACCGCCTCGGCCGTGCCCCGCTGGTCGGTGTAACTGACCACCACCCGGACCGTGCCGCCGACATCGGGGTCGCCCAGGGTGTAGGTCGCCTGATCGGCGCCGACATTGACGAAGCCGCTGCCGACGTTGTGCTGCCACTGGTAGTGCAGCGTGCCCAGGCCGTCGAGATCGACCAGGGCGGCGGTGTCGGCCGTCAGGATCTGGTTCTCGGTGGTCGTGCCGGTGACGCTGACGCCGCCGGTCGGGGCGTCGTTGACNCCGTCGAGATCGACCAGGGCGGCGGTGTCGGCCGTCAGGATCTGGTTCTCGGTGGTCGTGCCGGTGACGCTGACGCCGCCGGTCGGGGCGTCGTTGACGTTGGCGATCGACGCGGTGGCGGAACTGGTCGCCGATTCCACCGTGCCGCCGGCGTCGGTGTAGTAGATTACCACGCGGACAATGCCGCCGACGTCGGAGTCGCCCAGGGTGTAGGTCGACTGGTCGGCGCCGACATTGACGTAGCCGCCGCCGATGTCGTGCTGCCACTGGTAGTGCAGCGTGCCGATGCCGTCCACGTCGGCCAGGGTCGAGACCGCTGTCAGGACCTGGTCCTCGGTCGGCGTGCCGGTGATGCTGGCGCCGCCGGTGTGCGAATCGTTGACCGCGGTGATGTTGACCGTCACCGAGCCGCTGGCCGTGTCCGTCGCGCCCGATCCCTGCCCGCCGCCGGGCGAGCCGTCGGTCAGCGCGTAGTTGAGCGACACGCTGGCGGGCGGCGCGTTGCTGGCGTTGGTGTAGGTGATGTGTTCGATAACGTCGTTGACCAGCGCCGTGGTCGCGGTCGCGGCGGAACTGGTGAAGGTGATGCCCAGCACGCCGCCGGCGCTGGTGAAGGTGGCGAAGGTCAGTCCGCCGACCTGCAGATTGGCCCCGCTGACCGTGAACAGGCCGCCCGAGGCGAAAGCGAAGACGTCGGCGGCGTTGGCCGAGGCCCGCTGCACCGTGAAGCTGGCGCCGCCATAGTCGCCCGAACCGCTGTTGCGGGCGTCCAGGTCGATGTCGGACACCGTCAGCGAGCCCAGCAGGGTCGCCGCCGTCTGTTCGGTGGCGCCGACCGCGGTGGCGCTGGCCGGAACCACGGGCGTGTCGTTCACGGCCGTGATGCTGGTGGTCAGGTCGATGCTGGCGTCGCTGAAGCGGGTCTGCCCGCCGTTGACGCTGACGTCCAGGGTCGCGCCGGTCGTGACCGCGCCGCCGGAATTGTCGATCAGATAGGCCGTCAGGGCCGGGACCGCGCCGTTGAAATTGGCGGCCGGCAGGAAGCGGACCAGGGTTCCGGCCGCCAGCACCAGGGCCGAGCCCTCGCTGGGCGAGCCGATCGTCGTCCAGGCGCCGTTGAAGTACTGCCAGACGCCCTGGCTGGTGACCGCGTTGCCGGTGATGGCCACGCCGGCCAGGGTGTCGCCGGCGTCCGGGTCGGTGAAGTGCGAACCGAACAAGGTCGAGACGGTCTGGCCCGCCGGGGCGGCGGTGTCTTCGTTGACCGCCGTCAGGGTGGCCGAACCGCTGGCGACCGGCGCGTCGTTGGTCGGGGTGACCACGACGTTCAGCGTCATCGCCGCGCTGTAGGGCGTCGAACCGCCGGTGGTGCTGAGGTCCGGAGTCTGGCCGGTGGTCACCGCGCCGGCCGAGTCGTCGATCAGCGAGACGGTCAATGACGGCGCCGTGCCGGAATAGTCGGCCGCCGGCACGAAGCGCACCAGGGTGCTGGCGTCCAGGACGAAGGCGGAGGCGGCCGAAACGGCCGGCAGGTCATGCCAGCTGCCCCCCGAGAAGTACTGGTAGACGCCTTCCGCGGCGGTCGCCGCGTTGGCCGTCACCGCCACGCCGGTGAAGGCGTTGGCCGACGAGCCGCCGCCCACGGTGTCCGTGGCGTCGGAGAAGTGGCTGCTGAACAGCGAAGAGACCGTCTGCCCGGCCCCGGGCGCGGAATCCTCGCCGACCGACGTCAGGCTGACGGCCGAGCCGCCGGTGACGGTCGGGGCGTCGTTGACCGCGGTGACGGTGTGGCTGAGCACCACCGTGCCGGTGCTGTAGGGCGTGGAGCCGCCGTTGGTGGTGGTGTTGACGACCGCGCCGTTGGTCAGGGCGCCGCCCGAGGCGTCGACCACCCTGGCCGTAAGGGTCGGGGCCGGGCCGTTGAAGTTGGCGGCCGGCAGGAAGCGGATCGGCGCGCTGGCGGCCAGCGTCACCGCCGCCGCCGTCGAGGCCGCGCCGATGTTCACCCAGGTCGAGCCGTTATAGTACTGCCACTGGCCGGTGCCGCCGGTGGAGCCGTTGGCGGTCACGGCCACCCCGGCGAAGGCGTCGGTGTCGCCGTCGCTGTACTGGCCGCTGAACAGGGCCGAGACCGTGTTGGTCAGGGCCGGGTTGGCGACGTCCTCGTTGGTCGCGGCCAGGGCCTCGGTGCCGTCGCCGCTCACGGTCGGCGCGTCGTTCACCCCGATGATGGTGATGGTGTAGCCGTCGGTGTCGCTCTGCGCGCCGCCCGTGCCGCTGGCCCCGCCGTCGCTGGTGACCACGGTCAGGGTGTCGGTGCCGCTGACATTGGTGTTGCCATGGAACAGCAGGCCGTTGCTGGCCGCCAGGGTCGTGTTGATCGCGTTGATCGTGCCCGTGACGGTCACCGAGCCGGAGCCGTTGCCGCTGACATTGCCCGCTGTCAGACCGCTGGCGACATTGGTCCGCAGGGTGAGTATGCCCTTGGTCACGCTCAGGGTGACCGTCACCGTCGCCGAGGCCGGATTGGCGTCGACATCGCTGATCTGCAGGCCGGTGACGGCGATATCGGTGTTTTCGTTGCCGGTGGCGCTGGAGACCGTGCCGTTGACCGGCGCGTCGTTGGCGGCCGTGATGTTGATCGTGGTCGTGCCGATGTTGACCGTGGTGTCGCCGACGTTGGTCGTCGCGGTCGAGATCCCCGGCGTGCCGTCGTTGATCGCCCAGGTGATGGTGCGGCTGGTGTTGGCGCCGTAGTTCGTCGGGTTGTCGCCCGTGGCCCAGTAGACCAGCCCGGCCAGGGCGGTCTGGTAGTGGGCGATGGTGTCAAGGCCGCTCAGCGTCAGGGTCTCGGTGTTCGAGTCCCAGCTGACGGTGATGCTGGTGCCAGCGATCGTGCCCGAGACCTGCTTGCCGGCGCCGTAGCCGAGGTGGTCGTCGGCCTTGCTGTCCTCGTTGGTGTTGAACGTGCCGCCGGTGATCGCCACCGTGGCGCCGGTCAGGTAGCCGCCGCCATTGTCGGTGATCGTCGGGGAGCCGCTCAACAGGGTGGTCGCCGACGCCGCCTGCTCGGTCGCCGCCGTGCCCGCGCCGGTGACGGTCAGGGCCGCCAGGTCGGCGAAGACCATCCCCTCGACCGTGGCCCCGACAATCGTGGTGCCGGGATCGATCTGGCGGAGCAGGGTGGCGGTGGTGCCGGCGCCGTCCAACTGGAAGACGTAGATGGTGTCGTCGGTGTCGGAGCCGCCGTTCTCGACTTCCTCGCTCTCGATATAGAGCTGCCGCGTCGACGGATCGAACGTCATGTCGCCGGCGTAGAAGTGGTTGCCGCCCGGCATGCCGACCAGCGTCACCTTGACGGCTGTGCCGCCGGTGGCGCTGCCGCTGATGTACCAGAGGGCGTTGGTGTTGGCGTCGTAGTTGCCGCTGGGCGACGGGTTTTGCGAGTGGGTCGTGAAATAGACCAGGTCGGTGGTCTCATCGACCTCGACGTCGACGAAGACGCCGTTGACGAAGCTGCTGTTGCTGAACTGGGCGTCGGAGACCAGCGCGACCGTGCTGGTGTTCGGGTTGGCGAGATCCAGACGGAAGAGACCGGTCGCCAGGCCGCCGATCGTCTCGGTGTAGTACATCCGACCGCCGGCCACGATCGTGGTGTCGATCGCGAAGTCGCGCGGATCGAGGACGAAGAAGCCGCCCTCATTGGCCCGGTTGTCGGTGGCGGCCGTGGTCAGGAAGCCGAGGTCGGTGAGGGTCCCGGCCGCGTCGTAGCTGTAGACCCGGATGCCGGTGATGTTGCCGTTCGGCGTCCCCGCGCCGTCCTGATAGCCGACATAGATCTTGCGGTTGACCGCATCGACCTCGATCGTCTCGACGATGATGGTGTCGGGGAAGTCGACCACGGTGGTCGGGGCGGCGGCGCTGTTGATCGAGCCCCGCACCAGCAGGGCGTGGTCGTCGATGCTGTTGCTGAGGATGGCGAAATAGAAGCCCGTCGCGGTGTCGATGCCGAGGCCGGAGGTGAACGAGCTGACGAAAGCGTCGTCGCCCGTGCCCGCCCCGCCGTTGCTGACGACGGTGGTGCTGCCGGTGCCGTCGTCATTGACGCGGACGAGCTTGGTGTCGGCGTCGCCGCCTTCGGTGATGTACCACAGCTGGCCGGAGAACGGCATGGGTCAGTCCTTTGCCTCAGGCAAAACCACGCGCCGTCGCGCGGGCGCGACGGCGTCGGGACTCTCGCCCCGCGGGAAATGGGTGAAAGAAGGGACTAGGGGCGCGGAACGGCCGCGCACGACGCGAGGGCGAAAAAGCGCGCACGAAAGCGCATATATTACGCAACTGACTCCCCCCTCGCTCTAGTCAAACCATAAACGCAACCTTAACGAGGATGCGACGCCCGCACAAGTAGACACACGCTGATTGGCGAACCGCGTTCTCCTAACTATTGTGCAGCTCAGGATAGTGGGTTAGGAGGAGGACAATCGCCGGGGTGGGGCGCCTGATCTTAATCTTGGTTAAGACGCGGGGACGACTTAAGGTTTAGTCCAGGTCGATCGCGCGCGTCATGCCTGGGCACTTAAGACTTTTGGGAGCGAGGGAACGATCATGACCGAGCCTTATCTTGGTGAAATCCGCATGTTCGGGGGCAACTTCGCGCCTGTCGGCTGGGTCATGTGTGACGGCCAGCTGATGTCGATCGCGGAGAACGACGCGCTGTACGTCCTTCTCGGCACGACCTACGGCGGCGACGGCGTCAACACGTTCGGCATCCCGGACCTGCGCGGGCGGGTCGTGACCCACCAGGGCTCCAAGAACGGCCAGACCTATGTCATGGGCCAGATGACGGGCGTCGAGAGCGTCACGCTGATCTCCACCCAGCTGCCGGCGCACACCCACCCGTTCTTCGCGGCTTCGACGGCGGGCGCGGTGTCCACGCCGACCACCGCGACGATGATCTCGGACCAGGGACCGACCGGGACCGGCATTTTCGGCTACGCGCCCTACAACGGCGCCAACGAGCAGATCGCCCTGGCGGCCGCCTCGACCACGCCCGCCGGCGGCAGCCAGCCGCACGAGAACATGCAGCCCTATCTGGGCATCAATTTCATTCTCGCGACCGCGGGCGTCTTCCCGTCGCAGAACTGACCTTTCCGCCAGAAGATCTTTTGGAGACTCAAAGAGATGAGTGATCAATATCTCGCGGAAATCCGCATTTTCAGTTTCCCCTTCGCCCCGAGGGGCTGGGCTCAGTGCAACGGCCAGATCATGCCGATCCAGCAGAACACCGCGTTGTTCTCGCTTCTGGGCACCACCTATGGCGGCAACGGCACCAGCAACTTCGGCCTGCCCAACCTGATGGGCAACATCCCGCTCCATATCGGCCGCGCCCAGCCCGGGCCCGGCCTGCAAGTCTACGATCTGGGCCAGACCGGCGGTTCGCAGACCGTGACGATCCTGACCCCCGAGATGGCCGCACACAGCCACTCGCCGGTGGTGACCACGGCGGTCGGGACCGTCTCGACCTCGGCCGGCAACCAGCCGGCCAAGGCGTTCACCGGCAACTTCTCGAAGAACACCCAGGGCCTGTTCTTCAGCACCGTCACCACGCCGGCCACGCAGCTTCCGCCCCAGACCATCACCCAGACGGGCGGCGGCCAACCTCACAACAACATGATGCCGACGCTGTTCCTGAACTACTGCATCGCCCTGCAGGGCGCCTTCCCCGCCCGCAACTGATCGCGATCGCGACGAATACGAGGAGCAAGTCACATGTCTCAGCAGTATATGGGCGAAATCCGGATCATGGGGTTCAACTTCCCGCCGAAGCACTGGGCCCAGTGCAACGGTCAACTCATGGCCATCTCCCAGAACCAGGCGCTGTTCTCGTTGCTGGGCACCACCTACGGCGGCAACGGCGTCACGACGTTCGCCCTGCCTGACCTGCGGACCCTGGCCCTGGGAGGCGTCAGCTCGAGCTATCCGTTGGGCGCGATCACCGGCGAGTACGCCCACACCCTGCTCCAGACCGAGATCCCGAGCCACGTCCACTTCCTGAAGGTGGACGCCACCAAGGCCGGCTCCAGCAACCTCAGCACGGCGGCGGCGGGCAACAGTTTCGGACAGACGGGCAGCAGCGCCAGCGAAGGCACCGCTCCGGTCTACAACATGTACAGCACCGTGGTGACGCCCACCGCGCCCATGGCGCCCCAGGCCCTTGGGACGGCGGGCGGCAGCCAGCCGCACGAAAACCGCCAGCCGTTCCTGACGGTGAACATCTGCATCGCCCTGGCGGGGATCTTCCCGTCGCGGAACTAGGCCGTCCGGATTTTGTGGCGTGGCGTCAGTTGAACAGCGCCTGATAGTTCTGCCGCCCGGGCTCGGGCGTGTGGATCGGGATCAGGTACAGGTCGTAGGCGGTTCCGTCCTCGACCTTCATCGTGTGCATTCCCTCGGCGAGCACATCGCCGGGGGGGCCGCTGAAGATCAGCACGAAGGGCTGGAAGTCCGGTCGCCCGTGCCCCGGCTCGGGCTTGAACAGCTCGATCTCGTTCAGCGACAGGACTTGACCGCCGCCTTCGACCCGGAACGACGCGCCCACGTGCGGGGTGAAGGAGTCGGCGGTCGGGACGACGAATTCGGCGGCCATGATGTTCCCCGGGTCAGAATCGAAGCACGGCCATTATGACGACCTCTCCACCTGAACGGGAAGAGCCCGTCGCATCGCCATCCTTCGCCCTGCGCCCCGAGGTCGAGGCCGACGCGCCCTTCCGCCTGGCGCTGTTCCGCGCCTCGCGCGGTCCGGGCTGGGACCAGATCCCCTTGCCCGCCGAGATGCTGACCAAGATCATGGAGCAGCAGTTCCACGCCCAGACCCAGGGCTATCGCGCCGCCTATCCCCAGGCCCGGCTCGAGATCGTCACGGTCGACGCGGCGCCCGTCGGGCGGTTGGCCACCGATCGCGGAACCGACGTCCTGCGTCTGGTCGACATCGCCGTGGTCCCCGAGCGGCGCGGCCAGGGGATCGGCGGTGCGATCCTGCGGGCGCTGATGGACGAGGCCGCCGCCGCCGGAACGCCGGTGATGCTGCAGGTGGCCAGCGACAACCTCGCGGCCCAGCGGCTCTATCACCGGCTGGGCTTCGTCATGACGGCGGCGAACGACACCCACCTGACCCTGCGTTGGCCCGCCCCGTCCTCGACGCCATGGAGCGCGGCTTGACCCGGATCGCCGTGGTCGGCTGCGGCGCCTGGGGGCGGAACCTGATCCGGACCTGCGCGGAGCTTGGCGTGCTGGGCGCGGTGATCGACACCGACGCGGCCGCCGCCGCGCGCGAGGCCGCGGCCTGGAGCGTTCCCGCCCTCCCCCTGGCCCAGGCCCTGGACGACGCTGGCCTGGACGCGATGATCATCGCCGCGCCGGCCGAGGCCGAGACCCTGACCGGAAAAACTGATGCGGCGCGACCAGGCCGTGCCCCCCCGACCGAGACCGGGCCGGTCGCCGCGGGAAGCGAACCGCGCTTCGTCGATCTGCTCGCCGAACCGCCTTTGACCAGAGAAACCCGCCATTTCATCCGATGCCGCCAGACCAGAGACGCCCCCTTTACGGGCATTGAAGAAGGCGTTCGCGCGCAGCGGGTGCTGGAACGGGTTCAATTCCAGTTGAACCGTTGCTCCGATCAGCTTCGGACCTAGTCGGATCGCAGCGCTCATCTTGCGAGACCTCACATAACACCGTTCGAACACTTCCGACTAGAAAGTAGATATGATCTTTATCGGCAAGAATAGGGCGAACGTCGCGCAGAGAACGGCAAATATACCCGAGACAAACACCCTTTTCGCGAAGCCGACCAACGCGTACCATCCCGCCATGTCGAGGGGCGCATTGAACTCAAACAAGAACGCCCGCCGCGCGAGGGGCCAATGAACGTCCACGTTCCGGCGTTTCCATTGCGTGGCGACGACGGTCAGACGTCGAACTTTCAAATCCTCACCCGAAAGATCCCGCAGCCTGAAGCCGTGATCGGCTTGGTCGGCATGGGCTATGTCGGTCTTGCGATCTCGGACGCCGTTTGCCCGGCCGGCTTTCGGGTGATCGGCTTCGACCTGGATGAGGCCCGGAAAGATCGTGAAGGCCTGAGATGAGCGCCGCGTCGTCATCGGACCGTTCAGCCGCCTGGGTCCGCCCCTCGGCGGCGGTCGAGCCGGGCGCGGTGCTGGGCCAGGACATGGCCTGCCCCCGCATCGGCGACCGCTACGCCGAGCGCGCCGAGGGTCTGCGGCGGACGATCAACCCGTCGGGCTTCGGCGAGGCCCCCAAAGACGACCAAAGTGAAGAACAGTCAGCGAGCGTCGGATGAAGCGGGCCCTGGTCATCGGATCGGAAGGCAATATCGGCAAGCCCCTGGCGGCGCACCTGCGCGCCCAGGGCTGGGAGGTGCTGTGCGCCGACATCAAGCCCGGCTGGCGCAAGGACTATCTGCAGGTCGACATCAACCAGCCGGCCGACCTGATGCCGACCCTGCGCTGGAAGCCGGACGTGATCTTCGCCCTGGCCGCCGTGGTCAGCCGGGTGACCTGCGAACAGGCCTCCAGCCTGGCGGTCAGCACCAATCTGGGCGGGCTGAACAACGTGGTGCTGCTGGCCCAGGCCGCCGACGCCAAGCTGGTCTATTTCTCGACCTCGGAAGTCTACGGCCCCACCGACGGGCCGATGGACGAGGCCGCCACCGTCCCCCGGCCCAACAACCGCTACGGCCTGACCAAGCTCCTGGGCGAGCAACTGGTCGACTACGAGGTCGCCCAGCACGGCCTGCGCGCGGTCACCCTGCGGCCGTTCATGATCTATGACGAGAACGAGGACTTCGGCGACCACCGCTCGGCGATGATCCGCTTCGCCCACGACCTGGCGCGCGGACGTCCGATCGAGGTGCATCGCGGCGGCGCCCGGAGCTGGCTGCACATCTCCGACGCCGTGCGCGCCATCGAGGCGGCCGCCGGGATCGAGGAGCACGCGGTGATCAATATCGGCCATCCGGACGTGACGCCGATCGAGGCCCTGGCCGAGGGCTTACGGACGCGGTTGGACGCCTCGCCGTCGCTGATCGCCCTCCGCGATCTGCCCGCCCGGATGACCGCCGCCAAGCAGCCCAGTCTGGACCGCATGCGCAACCTGCTTGGCGTGACGCCCAAGGTGTCGCTGGACGAGGGTCTGGACCGCGTCGTGACGCGGGTGCGCGCTCGCCTGGCACAGATCCAGTCGGGACAGCCGGCGTGACAACCGGTGGGATAGGCCGCCTGCTGACCGTGGTCGGCGCCCGGCCGCGGTTCGTCAAGGCCATGCCGGTCAGTCGCGCGATCGCGCGCGCCGGACCTGACCGAGGTGATGGTCCATACCGACCAGCATCACGACGCGGCCCTGTCCGACAGCTCCTTCCGCGAACTGGACCTGCCCGAACCCGCCAAGAACCTGGGTGTTCACGGCTGTTCGCACGGCCGCTGGGTCCGATCGACATGCAGCGGCCGCTGGCCGACTGCGCGCTGGCGCTCACCGATTCCGGCGGCCTGCGGAAGGAAGCCTATTTTCATCGCAAGCCCTGTGTCACCCTGCGCGACGACACCGAATGGAGCGAGACGGTGAACGCGGGGTGGAACCGGCTGTGGACCGTGAACGACGACCGGCCTCGGCGTGAGATCGATGACTATGGCGCGGGCGACGCCGCCGAACAGATCGTCGCGACGATCGCCCGATTTGTCGTCCAAGGTCGCGATGAGGACTTCGCCGCGCCGCGCGCGATGACCGGAGCCCGCTCATGAAGGACAGCCACGACCGGCCGCGCCCCCCCCTGCCGAGCCACGACGTATCGCCGGACGAAACGGTCTCGTCGACGGAGAGGGCGCGGCCGCTGCGCATCCTGCTGGCCTGCAACTACGACCCGGCCAACGCGGCCACGGTCTGCGACCACATCAACGCCTTCGCCGGCTATTCGCGCCATGAGATCCGCGTGCTGTCGCGGGTCGGCGAGATCTTCGACGGCGTGAAGCTGGACGCCTTCGACGCGGTCGTGATCCACTATTCGCTGTTCCTGGCGATCGAGGCCTTCGTGGGCCCGCGATCGCGTCGCGCCCTGGCCGCCTTCCGCGGCGCCAAGGCGGTGTTCATCCAGGACGAATACCGCTTCGTGAACGCCACCCTCGAGGCGCTGGAGGCCTGCGGCGTGGACCTGGTCTTCACCTGCCTGGGACCGGCGGAGGCCGATCGGATCTACGGCAAGTCCGGCCGGTTGCGCACTCAGCAGGTCCTGACCGGCTACGTGCCCCAGACGCTGACGCACTACCCGCCCGTTCCGCTGGCGAGCCGCAAGACCATGGTCGGCTATCGCGGCCGGACCTATCCGGCCTGGCATGGCGAGCTGGGCCGCGAAAAGATCCGCATCGGCAAGCTGTTCAAGCGCGACGCCCGGCGGTTCGGCATTTCGACCGATATCGCCTGGTCGGAACGCAGCCGGCTCTACGGCCGCGACTGGGTGAATTTCATCCGCAACTGCCAGGCCGTGCTGGCCGTCGAGAGCGGGGCCAGCGTCTTTGACTTCGACGGCGCGGTGGCCGCCCGCACCGAAAGCTTCGCCGCCCTGGTCGAGCGCCCCCACCCGATCCCGGCTCTGTCCAGGAAGGCCTCCTACGAGATGCTGCGCGATCGGTTCTTCGCCGATCACGAGGACCAGATCGACATCGCCCAGATCTCGCCCCGGGTCTTCGAGGCCATCGCCCTGCGCACCCTGGTGATCGCCTATTCCGGGCGCTATTCGGGCGTGCTGGAGCCGTGGCGGCACTATGTGCCGCTCGACAAGGACCACGGCAACATGGCGCAGGTGGCGGCGGTGCTGCGCGACCCCGAGCGGGTCGCCGAGATCATCACCAACGCCTATGCCGAGATCGCCCTCAATCCCGCCTACGGCTACGGGTCGATGATCGACCTGTTCGACCGGCGGATCGCCGAGATCGCCGCGGACCGACCGCGCGGAGTGACCAACGACCGCATCGACGCCAAGTTCCGCGCCGCCTTCCCATTCTTCGCGATCGACAATCCCCACGAAATGCGACGCCCGCGCCTGGCCTGGCGGCTGGCGCGGGCGGCTGTCCGCCGCCTGGGACTCGAGAGCCTCGCGCGCCGCCTGCTGCGGCGGTGACGTCGAGTTAGTCGACGCCGATCCATCGCCGCAGGAACGGCAGGCGCGCGATGGCGCCCAGCCGGCGCCTCAGCACGGGGGCCTTGAGCAGGCGCGACTCCACGATGATCACCGCCCAGGCGCCCCAATCGCGCAACCGCAGGAACAGCCGCAGGCCCCGCCCGCGCCTCACGCCAGCACCTGATCGGTGATCTCGGCCACCACCGTCCGCCAGCTGTAGCGGCCCGAAGTCACGATCTCGGCGTGAGCGCGGTCGACCATGGCCTGGGCCCGTCGCGGATCGCGGCTGTGGTCGAGGGCGTCGTCGATGTCGGACAGGTCGCGGCGAACCGGCTGGTAGTGGCTCCCCGCCTCGAGGACGCCGCTGTAGTCGCCCTCCACCAGCACCTGGAACGTCCGGGTCGCCGCCGCCTCGAGGTGGCGCGGCGACATCGCGCGGATCTCGGTCTCCGGCGGCAGGCCGTTCGCCGGGTCGACCCGCGACGAGCCGCCCTCGACCCCGACGACCGCCCGACTGGCGCCCAGCAGGCGGATCCAGGCGTCGCCGACCAGCTTGCGCTTACCGTCGACCGCCACGTCGGCGCGATGGCCGCGCGCCGCGGCCCAGGCCGCCGCGCGCAGCCCGACCTCGCGCTTGATCAGGCCCATCTCGCCCAGCCAGGCCGGCGTCTCCCAGGCCCGGTAGCTGACGGCGATCGATCGCCGCGCCAGATCGCTGGACGCCCGCCGCATCAGCCCGTCATCGATATAGCTGGTCAGGAAGCGCCGCAGGGCGAAGGGCCTTTGCCCGACCGGATAGACGCTGTCCCACAGCGGCGGATCGAGCGCGGTGAGCAGCAGGTCGATCCGCGCCTCGACCAGGTAATCGCGCAGGCCTTGAAGGCCGAGGAATTCGTCGAGCGGCGCGGCCACGCGGCGCGAGCGCGGCGGAACGGCGTCCATCGCCCGCCGCAGGCCGCCCAGGCCGACGCGCGTGTATCGCGCGGCCAGGGCCGTCGCGTCGACCATCACCAGATCCGGATCCAGCTGGGTGATCCAGGTCGGATTGAACGGAAACCCGATGTTCAGGAACGTCGTCCGCCCGGGGAAACAGGTCTTCCAGGCGAAGATCCGCTGATGCTCCCAGCGGCGCAGCGGCCACTGGCCGCGCCAGTTGTACAGGACCACGGCGGTCGGTTGGTTGCGCATGCGCGGCGAACTAGGCGGCGCGGGGCCGAGCCTGGCCTTCGACGGCGAGGACATGGACCCGAGCCCGGGCACGGATGAATCGCGAAGCCATGGACGCCGCCCTGGATGGAAGCGCCTGGCGCGCTCGCCTCAAGCGTCGGCGGCGTCGGCGGTCGCTGTCAACGCCTAAGGCTGTCGCCCTGCACCGCGCCTTGGGCCCCGCGCAGGGTCTCCGACGGAGACTCGCCGAACATCGCCCGATAGGCCCCCGAGAAACGCCCCAGCTCCCAGAAGCCCTGGTCCAGCGCCACCTGGGTCACCGTGGTCGGGTGACGGCCAGCGTCCAGCAGCCGGGCCCGGGCCGCCGACATGTTCTTCAGCCGCAGATAGGCCTTGGGACTGACGTCGAGCAGGTCGTGGAAGGCCCGGTAGAGCGTGCGGCGCGAGATGTTCAGGGCCTGGCAGATGTCCTCGATCTGCACGGCCTGCCGGGCGCCGCCGCTTTCCAGGAAGTCCTCGGCGCCGCGAACGATGCGGGCGGCGTTCAGCGCGCCCTGCCGGCGCGCGCCCTCGCCCTTGACCTCGGACAGGGCCGTCAACAGGCCGTCCAGCAGTTCGTTGCGCAGGAAGGCGACGGTGCTGGCCGGAATGCCGGCCCCCATGGCCCTCAGCAGGCTGGAGCAGCCCTGCAGCACGCGCTTGCAGGCGGCCCTGGCCTCGGGCGGCGGCGAATAGACGGCCGGCTCGGTCCAGAAGCACGGATCGGCCAGCCATTCGAACGCCTCGGCCCGCTGCATCACCAGGCCCCACGGCGCGGTGACGACGGCGTAGGCGACGTGGCCCTGGAACCGCCCGTCCAGTTCTCCGCCCGGCGGGATGGCGATGATGTCGCCTTCCTCGATCCGGTGGCCCCACTGGTTGAGCACGCCCTCCTGCTCCATCACCGAAACCAGGCTGAAGGCCTTGCGCGCCATGATCCCGCGCACGCGAAGGTCGCCGTCGAACGCCCCGGCGTCGAAACCCATGTCGCCCAGGCTGGCCCGAAGCAGGTGGCCGCGGCACGGCTCGGGCGTCAGCTGGGTGATCGCCAGATCGCGACCGGCGGTGTGAGCCCAGACCTCGTGCGGACCGCGGGTTTCACACAGCGTCGCATGGCCTAGGGAAACGGGCGCCGCGCGCGCCGCTCCGAACGACCGCTGCTCGTCAAACGTTCCGGAGACCAGGCCGTCCTCGGCCAGATCGGCGCGCGACGTGTTCGTCCTGGCCTGCCGCCAATCAGCATTCGACCAAGATCGAGGATGAGATTCCCTCATGCCTTCATTGTCCATCGGACCTCTCCTGGCTGAGACGATGCGATCAATGACGCTAGCGCCATGACCTTAGAACGACCGCACCTATCGTCACGCCCGATTCACCCTTCGAAGATGACACGACCTCTCTTCAATGTAAGTAAGGTGAAACCACTAGAAAGCATCGAAACAACAGAGAAAATTACAAATTTTCGTATGGCCCAGCTTGATAACCAAGTTTAGTGTATAGTTAATTTAACATTATTCATTAATACATAAAATCCCAAGGAACAGATGCCCGATTGGCACTTGCCGCATAGCAGACCGAGAGATTCGGAAGAAACATGATGGCGAAACGGGGTCGCGGAGGACTCTATGGCTCGTCAAAATTCGAAGGAAATGGCGATTTTCGGGAAAAGGAATCTCTCGGAGACTCCAAGCAACCCGCAAGAGCAGGATCGATGGACGCAAGCCTTGCGCGACCTGAAGGCCGCCTGCGATGGCGAACGCCGGCAAAGGCGCCAAATCGCCGAGAGCGGAGCCCGCCAATTGCACCGGGCGCAGGCCGTATTGCGCGAGGCGGAGAATCGCCAGCGCGACGCGGAAGCGGCCCTGATTCGGGCCCGGCGGATGGCCGCGGTCGGCTGGATGGCGGCCGAGGCCTGCCGTGACATGACCGCCCTTCACGCGGTGGCCATGAGGGCCCTGACCTCCTCCCGCGAGCGCCTGCACGGCGACCACCGGACGGTCTGCGAGATCGACTGGGCTCTGGGCGGGCTGAACCAGGCCGAGCAGATGCTGGACCGGGTGACGGCCTATCTTGACGCCCGCCGCGAGACCACCCAGGGCGCCCGCATCGACAGTCTGCTGGCCGGGAACTGACAAGGCTTCCGCAAGCCGGCAAAGCGCTGAACGTTGGAGACCTGAACCAGGTCGTCATCCCGGAAGCCTCGTAGAGGCTGTCCGGGATGACAACGGTTAGAAAACCCTAGGCCTCGATGTCGACGTTCTTGGTTTCCTTCAGGAACAGGACGCCCACCACGGCGGTCACCGCGGCCACCACGATCGGGTACCAGAGGCCGTAATAGATGTTGCCCGTGGCCGCGACCATGGCGAAGGCGGTGGTCGGCAGGAAGCCGCCGAACCAGCCGTTGCCGATGTGGTAGGGCAGGCTCATCGAGGTGTAGCGGATGTTGGTCGGGAACAGCTCGACCAGCATGGCGGCGATCGGGCCGTAGACCATGGTCACGTACAGCACCAGGATCGCCAGGATCCCGACCACCAGCGGCTTGTCGATCAGGGCGGGATCGGCCTTGGCCGGATAGCCGGCGGCCTTCAGCGCCGCGCCCAACTCCTTTTCCCAGGCCGTCTTGCGGTCCTTGAAGGCGGCCTTGTCCAGGGTCTGGCCGGGGAACGAGGCGATCGTCGCCCCGCCGATCTTCACCTGGGCCACCGAGCCGGCCGGAGCGGCCTGGTTGGAATAGGTCACGCCGGCCTTGGCCAGGTACGACTTGGCCAGGTCGCACGAGCGGTTGAACACCGTCTTGCCCACCGGGTCGAACTGGAACGAGCAGTCGGCCGGGTCGGCCACCACGGTGACCGGCGCGCTGGCCACGGCCGCCGCCAGTTGCGGGTTGGCCGCCGTGGTCAGGGTCTTGAACAGCGGGAAATAGGTCAGGGCCGCCAGGATGCAGCCCAGCATGATGATCGGCTTGCGGCCGATCTTGTCCGACAGCCAGCCGAAGAACACGAAGAACGGCGTGCCGATCAGCAGGGCCGCGGCGACCAGCAGATTGGTCGTGCCGCCGTCGACCTTGAGCATCTTCTCCAGGAAGAACAGGGCGTAGAACTGGCCGGTGTACCAGACCACCGCCTGGCCGGCGGTCAGCCCCACCAGGGCCAGCAGCACGATCTTCAGGTTGCCCCACTTGGCGAACGAGTCGACCAGGGGCTGCTTGCTGCCCTTGCCCTCGTCGACCATGCGCTGGAACGACGGGCTCTCGGCCAGTTGCAGGCGGATCCACAACGACACGCCCAGCAGCAGCACCGAGATCAGGAACGGGATGCGCCAGCCGAAGGCCTGGAAGGCGTCCTCGCCGGTGGCGTTGCGGGTCAGCAGGATCACCACCAGGCTGAGGAACAGGCCGAACGTGGCGGTCACCTGGATGAAGCTGGTGTAGAAGCCGCGCCGTCCGGGCGGGGCGTGTTCGGCCACATAGGTGGCCGCTCCGCCGTACTCGCCGCCCAGGGCCAGGCCCTGGACCAGGCGCATCACCACCAGGGCGATGGGCGCGGCGATGCCGATGCTGGCGTAGCTGGGCAGCAGGCCCACCGTGAAGGTCGACAGGCCCATCAGCAGCATGGTGACCAGGAAGGTGTTCTTGCGGCCCCAGAGGTCGCCCAGCCGCCCGAACACCAGGGCCCCGAACGGCCGCACCGCGAAGCCGGCCGCGAAGGCCAGCAGGGCGAAGATGTAACCGGTCGTCTCGTTGACGCCCGAGAAGAAGTGTTTGGTGATGTAGGTGGCCAGCGAGCCGTAGAGATAGAAGTCGTACCACTCGAACACGGTGCCGACCGAGGCGGCTCCGATGACCAAGGCGTCATTGCGCCCGACGGTGCGGCCGCCCTTGGCGCCCTTCACCGGCTTCGCGGCGTCGCTTCCCATTCGCATCTCCCCCAAGCATTCTTTGGCGTCGCCGCTTCGGGCGATCCGCTATGTTACCGCAACCATAATGAACGGCGTTCGCGGCGTTGGCGAGAGGCTAAACATGAACCGGACGAAAGCCGAAGCGTTGGCTAAAAAGGAATCCTCGCCGTCCCATTTCGCGGGACGGGGCAAATAGTCAGGACCCTGATGAGCGTCGTCGCGGCCTATATCTACAAGGACGGCGTCAGGACCCGCGAGGTCAGTCTCGACAAGGACGACGCCCTGGCCACCAAGCCCGGCGAGTTCGTGTGGATCGGCCTCTATGAGCCCAGCCAGGCCGAGATGGCCCGCCTGCAGACCCGCTTCAAACTGCATCCGCTGGCGATCGAGGACGCGCTCAACGCCCACCAGCGGCCCAAGGTCGAGGTCTATGGCCGCGAGCTGTTCGTGGTGGCGCGCACCGCCCAGCTGGTCGACGCCCAGATCGCCTATGGCGAGACGGCGATCTTCGTCGGCCAGGGCCACCTGATCACTGTCCGCCACGGCTCGGCCCGGGCCCACACCGAACTGCGCGCCCAGCTGGAGGCCTCGCCGACCCTGCTGGCCAAGGGCTCGGACTACGTGCTGCACGCCGTGCTCGACTTCGTGGTCGACGGCTATCTGCCGATCATCCAGGCCTTGGAGGACGAGGTGCTGGACATCGAGCGCCGCACGCTCGAGAGCTTCCTCAGCCACGCCGAGGTCAAGCGCCTGTTCCACCTGCGGCGCGACCTGATCCGCTTCAAGCGGGTGCTTTCGCCCATGGCCGAGGTCTGCGGGCGGCTGGAGCACCTGGAGACGCCCTGCCTGGACGACGACGTCCGCCCCTATTTCCGCGACGTGCTGGACCATACGCAGAAGGTCGAGGGCATGGTCGACGCCCTGCGCGAGGTGATCACCTCGGTGTTCGAAGCCGCCTCCCTGCTGGAACAGCAGCGGCAGAGCGCCATCACCCGCAAGCTGGCCGCCTGGGCCGCCATCCTGGCCGTGCCGACGGCGGTGGCCGGGATCTACGGCATGAACTTCGAGCACATGCCGGAGCTGCGGTGGACCTGGGGCTATCCCGCCGTGATGGTCGGGATCGTCGGGGTCATCGGGTGGCTGTACTGGCGGTTCAAGAAGAACGGGTGGCTGTAGAGGCCGGCTGGACGCCCCCTCCGTCATGTCGCGTAGCCGCGCCATGCCACCTCCCCCGTTTCACGGGTGAGGAGATATCGCCGCGCCCTTCTCCTCACCCGCAAAGCGGGGGAGGTGGCGCGATGCGCAGCATCGTGACGGAGGGGGCGTCCTAACGCGGTGTCAGCTCGCCCAGGCTCGCGCCGGGTGCAGGAAACGCCCCGCCTCGGCGCCGTCGCGCAGGAACACCCGCACCTCGGCGGCGCGGCCGGAGGCGGCCAGGCGGCTGGCCAGGTCCCGGGCGGCGGCTTCGGCGCGACCGCCGCGTTCGAAGGTGAGATCGGCCTCGAGGGCCTCGGAGCGCACGGACCAGCCTTGCTCGGCCGGGGCGACGGAAATCAGCAGAGCCATGAGGAGCTCCTTACGCAAATCAGACTTGGGAGCGCCCTTCCCTTGGGCTTCAAAGGGGGCACGAACGAGCGGCTTTTCGGGGCGCCAACCGACCCCGAAACATCGAGGTCAGATCGGCATTCGCCCTACGAGGGAATGACATCGACACATCTTATAGGCTCGCAATTTCACAACTTGACGACATCGGTACGGCTCGAACGCAACTGACGCGAGCCAGAACTCCTGGCCTCGTTTTTAGTTTCTCGGGCCCCGCTTGGGATATGGCGATGATCTGCGGAAAGGTAGGCGGCGCCGGCGCGCCTTCGAGCCGTTCGAGGCCCTGCGACCTCAGCAGTCCGGCTTGTCCAGATGCGCCTTGATCAGCGCCCGGCCCGCGCGCGCCACGACCCGCACCGGGCCGCTGGGGCCCAGGGTGACACGGGCGGTGTAGGAGCCTTCCATCAGCAGCATCAGGCCGTCGGCCAGGTCGTCGTCGATCGCGCCGGCCCGCTTGCATAGGTCGATCAGCCGGGCGTGCAGCTGCTGCTTGTAGGCCACCGACACCTTCTGGGCCGGGTGGTCGGCCTCATGCAGTTCGATGGCGGCGTTGGACAGCGGGCAGCCGTGGACGTCGGCGTTGCAGGCCTTGGTCTCGAAGGCGTCGAAGATCGCCTCCAGCTGCGCGCGCGGGTCGCCGCAGGTGCAGCCGACGACCTCCTCCCACCAAGCCCAGTAGTCTCGCTCCTGCTCGCGCAGCACCTCGGCGACCAGTTCGTCCTTGGACGGGAAGTTGCGGTAGAGCGTCATCTTGGTGGCGTCGGCCTCGGCGGCGATCGCCTCGACCCCCACCGCGCGGATGCCGTGCTGATAGAACAGCTCGCGGGCTGTTTCGAAGATCCGGTCGCGGGCCGGACGTTTGGACAACGGGGCGCATGCGGGCGCCTCCATTTCGTCCATCTTGCCCCCGCCAGAATTTCTCTCAGCCATTTTCACAGCGCCTCACCTTGACGTGAGAGTTACCGGTCAGTATCTCTCACCCAGCGGATGATACCGAACGGTATCGTCACATTGACTACATCGTCACAGATGGACGTCACGTCAAGCAACAGCAACTGCGACATTTGATCCTTAACCCCATAACGGAGCGCGAGCCATGCCCCCGAGCGCGAGCCAACACCCCGCCGCCACGCCCGCCAACGCTCCGCGCTGGATCGCCTTCGCGGCCGGGCATGCCCGTTCGCTTCGCAAACTGATCGGCGCCGGCGCCGACGGCCCGTCCGGTCAGGACTGGGCCGCGTCGCCCAAGGCCCGCCAGAAATCCCGGCGTCCCGTCTGGGAATAAACAAACCCGCGTCTCCTCCCCGCCCACCTTCCGTCCGACAGGTACGCTTTATGTCCCTCCGCCCCGTTTTCACGTCCTTCGCCGGTCTGGCCGCCATGGCCGTGCTGGCCGCCTGCAGCGCCCAGGCCAAGCCGGAAGCCGCCCCGCCGCCCGCCCAGGTCACCGTCACCGCCGTGGCCTTCAAGGAACTGCGCCAGTGGGACGACTTCACCGGCCGCCTCGAGGCCATCGACACCGTCGACATCCGCCCGCGCGTCGGCGGCTATATCGACGGCGCCCGCTTCGAGGAAGGCGCCCGGGTCCGCAAGGGCCAGGTGCTGTTCCAGATCGACCCGCGCCCCTACCAGGCCGAGGCCAATCGCGCCGAGGCCGAGGTGGCCCGCGCCAAGGCCCTGCTGAACCTGGCCGTCGTCAACCGCGAGCGCGGCCGCCGGCTGATCGAGCAGAACGCCCTGGCCCAGAGCGAGTTCGACCGGCTCTCCGCCGAGGAAAAGGCCGCCCAGGCCAATCTCGGCGCCGCCGAAGCCGCCAACCAGACCGCCCGCCTGAACCTGGAATGGACCCGCGTGGTCTCGCCGATCGACGGCCGGGTCTCCAAGGCGGTGATCACCCGCGGCAACCTGGTCACCCCGTCCGACCTGCTGACCACGGTGGTGTCCGACACCCCGATCTACGCCGCCTTCAACGCCGACGAGCAGACCTTCCTGAAGTACGCCTCGGCCGAACGCGGCAAGGCCAGCCCGGTCTATATGGGCCTGATGACCGAGGACGGTTATCCGCACCAGGGCCAGCTGAAGTTCATCGACAACGCCATGGACGCCAAGAGCGGCACGATCAGCGGCCGGGCGATCTTCGCCAACGCCGACGGCCGGTTCACCCCCGGCCTGTTCGCCCGCATCCGCATGGTCAGCGACACCTCCGCGATGGTGGCCCTGACCCCCGATCGCGCGGTGGCGACCGACCTGGGCAAGCGCTACGTCGTGGTGGTCGGCGCCAACAACAAGGCCGAGTACCGCCCGGTCGAGATCGGCCCGCTGGCCGGCAACCTGCGCATCATCCGCACGGGCCTGAAGCCCGGCGACCGGGTGGTCGTCGGCGGCCTGCAGAAGGTCAAGCCCGGCGACACGGTCAGCCCGGTGACGATCAAGACCGACCTGTCGACCGACCTGTCGCAGTTCGAAACTGGTCCCCAGAGGGTCGCGATGATCAACAGCGTTTCTCAGAACTAGCCCTTTAAATCCGCTCATCCCGGCGAATGCCGGGACCCAGATCCCAAAGCGATGGGGTGGGTTGGAACAGCTCGGCGCTTTTGGCGTCAGCTACACCGCCCTTCCATCTGGGTCCCGGCATTCGCCGGGATGAGCGGAGTGAGAGTTGCCCTCGAAAGTTGGCCTTCGAGCCAGCCGACGCCCCCTCCTTGCCTCCTCCCCGGACGCCTCCCATGAATTTCTCCAAGTTCTTCGTGAACCGGCCGCGCTTCGCCGCCGTGCTCTCGATCATCATCTTCATCGCCGGGTTGGTGGCTCTGCCGCGCCTGCCGATCTCGGAATATCCCGAGGTGGTGCCGCCGACCGTGGTCGTGCGCGCCGCCTATCCGGGCGCCAACCCCGCCGTCATCGGCCAGACCGTCGCCGCGCCGCTGGAGCAGGCGATCAACGGCGTCGAGGGCATGATCTACCAGTCGTCGCAGTCGGCCTCCGACGGGGCGATGATCCTGACCGTCACCTTCGCCCTGGGGACCGACCTCGATAAGGCCCAGGTGCAGGTGCAGAACCGCGTCGCCCAGGCCCTGCCGAAACTGCCCCAGGAGGTGCAGCGCATCGGCGTGACCACCGACAAGGCCTCGCCCGACCTGACCCTGGTCGTGCACATGATCTCGCCCAACAACCGCTACGACATGCTCTATCTGAGCAACTACGCGCAGCTGAACGTCCGCGACCGCCTCAAGCGCGTCGACGGCGTGGGCGACGTGCAGATCTTCGGGGCCGGCAGCTACTCGATGCGGGTGTGGCTGGACCCTGAAAAGTTGGCCTCGCTGAACATGACGGCCGGCGACGTGGTCAAGGCCCTGCGCGAGCAGAACGTCCAGGTCGCCGCCGGCCAGCTGGGCGCCCCGCCGACCAATGTGGGCGCCGACTTCCAGCTGTCGATCAACGCCCCCGGCCGCCTGACCGACGAGGAGCAGTTCCGCGAGGTCATCATCCGCTCGGGCGCCAACGGCGAGATCACCCACCTGGGCGACGTGGCCCGCGTGGAGATGGGGGCCAACAACTACGCCCTGCGGTCCTTGCTCGACAACAAGTCGGCCGTGGCCATGCCGATCTTCCAGCGTCCGGGCTCCAACGCCCTGGCCATGGCCGCCGACATCAAGAAGACGATGAAGGAGCTGAAGAAGGAGTTCCCCGAGGGCGTCGACTACGAGATCATCTACGACACCACCGCCTTCGTGCAGGAGTCGATCGACTCGGTGGTCCACACCCTGATCGAGGCCATCATCCTGGTGGTCATCGTGGTGGTGATCTTCCTGCAGGGCTGGCGCGCCTCGATCATTCCGCTGATCGCCGTGCCCGTCTCGCTGATCGGCACCTTCGCCGTGCTGCTGATGCTGGGCTTCGGCCTCAACGCCCTGACCCTGTTCGGCCTGGTGCTGGCCATCGGCATCGTCGTCGACGACGCCATCGTCGTGGTCGAGAACGTCGAGCGCAACATCACCAACGGCCTGGAACCGGCGGCGGCCACCCGCAAGGCCATGAGCGAGGTCACCGGACCGATCATCTCCACGGCCCTGGTGCTGTGCGCGGTGTTCATCCCGACCGCCTTCATCAGCGGCCTGTCGGGCCAGTTCTACCGCCAGTTCGCCCTGACCATCGCCATCTCGACGGTGATCTCGGCCTTCAACTCCCTGACCCTGTCGCCGGCCCTGGCCGCCGTGCTGCTCAAGAGCCACGACGCGCCCAAGGACCGTTTCCAGAAGGCCATCGACGCGGCCCTGGGCTGGCTGTTCAACCCGTTCAACCGCGTGTTCGCCAAGGCGTCCAACGGCTATGTCCGCAATGTCGGCCGCACCCTGGGCAAGTCGACCGCGGGCCTGGTGGTCTACGGGATCCTGCTGGCCCTGACGGTCTTCGCCTTCGCCAAGACGCCGGGCGGCTTCGTGCCGCAACAGGACAAGGCCTATGTGGTCGCCGTCGTGCAACTGCCCGACGCGGCCTCGCTGGACCGCACCGAGGCGGTGATCCGCCAGATGAGCGACATCGCCATGAAGGTGCCGGGCATCAAGCACTCGGTCGCCTTCCCCGGCCTGTCGGCCAACGGCTTCATCAACAGCCCCAACTCCGGCGCGGTGTTCTTCCCGCTGGACGACTTCAAGAACCGCACCGGCCACGACCTGTCGGCCAACGCCATCGTCGGCCAGCTGAACGCCAAGTTCGGCGCCATCCCCGACGCCCAGATCGCGGTCTTTCCGCCGCCCTCGGTGCAGGGGCTGGGCACGATCGGCGGCTTCCGCATGCAGATCGTCGACCGCGCGGGCCTGGGTCCGGACGAGCTGAACAAGCAGACCCAGAACCTGATCGACAAGGCCCGCAAGGACCCCGCCCTGACCGGCGTGTTCTCGACCTACCAGGTCAGCGTGCCGAAGATCGAGGCCGACATCGATCGCGAGAAGGCGCGAGCCTCGGGCGTGTCCCTGACCGACCTGTTCGAGACCATGCAGGTCTATCTGGGTTCGCTGTACGTCAACGACTTCAACCGCTTTGGCCGCACCTACGAGGTCAACGTCCAGGCCGACCAGAAATTCCGCATGCAGCCCGAGCAGATGCTGCGCCTGCAGACCCGCAACGGCGACGGCCAGATGATCCCGCTGGGCGCCTTCGTCAGCTTCAAGGAGACCACCAGCCCCGACCGCGAGAGCCACTACAACGGCGTGCTCACGGCCGAGATCAACGGCGGCCCGGCCCCCGGCTACTCGACCGGCCAGGCCCAGAAGGCGCTGGAGGACCTGGCCAAGCAGGAGCTGCCCAACGGCATGGGCTACGAGTGGACCGAGCTGACCTACCAGCAGATCCTGGCGGGCAACACGGCGATCTACATCTTCCCGCTCTGCGTACTGCTGGCCTTCCTGGTGCTGGTCGCCCAGTACGAAAGCTGGAGCCTGCCGCTGGTGGTCATCCTGATCGTGCCGATGACCCTGCTGTCGGCCCTGGCCGGCGTGCTGCTGACCCATGGCGACAACAACATCTTCACCCAGATCGGGCTGATCGTGCTGGTGGGACTGGCGTGCAAGAACGCCATCCTGATCGTCGAGTTCGCCAAGGAGCGCGAGGAGCATGGCGACACGCCGCTGCAGGCAGTGCTGGAAGCCTGCCGCCTGCGCCTGCGGCCGATCCTGATGACCTCGATCGCCTTCATCATGGGCGTGGCGCCCCTGGTGGTCAGCCACGGGGCCGGCGCCGAGATGCGCCGCGCCATGGGCGTGGCGGTGTTCTCGGGGATGCTGGGGGTGACGGTCTTCGGCCTGATCCTGACCCCGATCTTCTACTTCGTGATCCGCCGCGCCACCGCCCGCCGGGCGGCCCTGAAGGCGGCCAAGCTACCCGTCGTGGAGGCGCACTGATGAGCATCGCCGCTTCCCCCCTCCCCCTCGATGGGGGAGGGGCCGGGGGTGGGGGTGACAGCGCCGGCGGGCTTCGGCTCGGCCGCGCCACCTCCGGAACCGCTTTCACCCCCATCCCCAACCCTTCCCCCATCAAGGGGAAAGGGAGACCTCTGAGGTCATCCATGACTGCTTTGAAACTCACCTTCGTCGCCGGCGTTTCGGCGCTGCTCCTCGCCGCCTGCGCCGTCGGGCCGGACTACAAGACCCCGGTCGACGCGCCGGTGGTCCTGCAAAACGCCCCGGCCGGCGCCTTCTCGACCGCCAATCCCGAAGCCCAGTGGTGGAAGGCGTTCAACGATCCGGTGCTGGACGGCCTGATCACCCAGGCCCTGGCCGGCAACCTCGACATCCGCATCGCGGTCGCCCGGGTGGACGAGGCCCGGGCCCTGTTCAAGGACGCCCGCCTCGACCAGCTGCCGCGGGTCACCGCCAGCGGCGGCTACGCCAAGAGCGACCAGCAGCAGCCGGGGTCGAACGGCCAGCGCGTCGAGAGCGACCTCTACCAGGCCGGCTTCGACGCCGGCTGGGAGATCGACCTGTTCGGCCACGTCCGCCGGGGCGTGGAGTCGGCCAAGGCCGAGGCCGGGGCGGCGCGGGCCGACCTGCGCGACGCCCAGGTGACCATCGCCGCGGAAGTCGCCCGGAATTACCTCGAGCTGCGCGGGGTCCAGGCCCGGCTGGCCGTGGCCAACCGCAACCTCGACACCCAGCGCGAGACTCTGCGCCTGACCCAGGTGCGCTACAACGCCGGGGCCGGCAGCCCGATCGACGTGGCCTCGGCCCAGGCGCGCCTGAACGCCACCGAGGCGGTGATCCCCGCCCTGATCACCGCCGAGAAGCGGGCCAACTACCGGCTCTGCGTGCTGGTCGGCCAGCGGCCGGGCGCGCTGGACGCCGCCCTGGTGGCCAGGGACGCCGAGGTCGCGCCGCTGATCGCCGCCCTGCCGATCGGCGACGCCGCCGACCTGCTGCGCCGGCGGCCCGACGTCCAGGCCGCCGAGCGGCGCCTGGCCGCCCAGACCGCCAAGGTGGGGGTGGCCACGGCCGACCTGTTCCCACGCGTGCGGGTGACCGGGTTCGTCGGCTTCCTGTCGGGCACGAGCTCCGGCTTCGGCAACGCCGCCAGCCAGGCCTGGTCGGTGGCCCCCACGGTCACCTGGCCGGCCCTGGACCTGGGCGGGGCGCACCAGCGCCTGAAGGCCGCCGAGGCCCGCAACGACGCCAGCCTGGCCGTCTACGACCAGACCGTCCTGCGGGCCCTGGAGGACCTGGAGACCGCCCTGGTCGCCTATCGCCAACAGCAGGCCCAGCTGGTCAGCCTGACCAACCAGGCCGCCGCCTCCCGCCGCGCCGCCGAGCTGGCCCGCATCCAGTACAAGGAGGGCGGCATCGACTTCTTGGTGCTGCTGGACGCCGAACGCACCCTTCTCGCCGCCGAAGACTCGCTCACGGTCGCGGAGACCGGCGTGAACACCAACGTCGTGGCGATCTACAAGGCCTTGGGCGGGGGATGGACGTCGTAAAAGCACCCTCTCCCGGAGGGGAGAGGGAGGGACCCGCCGCGCAGCGGTGGGAGGGTGAGGGGTGACGCCCTCACCGTTTTTTCACCGACGCCCTGCCGGCACGCCGGCTGGCTCAGCACCCCCCTCACCCTCCCACGCCTTCGGCGCGGGCCCCGCCCTCTCCCTTTGGGAGAGGGTTCTCTTTCGGCGAAAAGTTATCCACAGGGCGCCGCTCCATCCCCACCCCCGTCAAAACAAACCGCAGCCCAATCAACCGCTTACACAAAAACACACGTTTCCGATCCCCACCCTCCAGGACGGCCGCACACTAGCGGCATGACCCAAACCACCACCGACATCCCCACCTGGTGCGCCGCCTTCCAGCTCA
Source organism: Caulobacter sp. Root487D2Y (assembly GCF_001427165.1). NCBI lineage: Bacteria > Pseudomonadati > Pseudomonadota > Alphaproteobacteria > Caulobacterales > Caulobacteraceae > Caulobacter > Caulobacter sp. Root487D2Y. Next base: position 288,751 of record NZ_LMFD01000011.1, on the reverse strand, counting down.
AGCTGATGGCCGCCCTCGACGCGGCCTGGAAGACCATCGAGGCCGCCACCGATCCCGCCGCCATCCGCCAGGCCCGCGACAAGGCCAGGGCCATCGGCGACCTGGCCGCCATGGCTCGCAAGGTGGCCCTGATCGTCCCGACGCCCCGCGGCAAGCCGCCGCTGGCCGAAACAGCGGCCGCCGGCCTGCACGCCGCCCAGGGCGTGGCCAATGTGAGCGCGATGCTGATGGCCTCGACGCCCGCCGCTCCCGTGGCGGCGCAGGCCGAGCCCTCCCGGCGAGCGCTGGACAAGCTCAAGGGCGGGCGGCGGGGGCGGCTTTAAGAAAGGGGCCCGTGGCTCACCCACTTGCCCCCACCTGACCGCTTCGCGGTCTGTCCGCCCCCATAGGGGGCGGAGGACACGCGCGCGGCTCCTCTTCCCCCTAAGGGGGAAGACGGTCGCGAAGCGACCGTAGGGGGCAAATGGGTGTGATCCCACGCCAAAGGCCGCGCCTCTACGCCCAATCCGCCCGCAACGGCGAGGCCGCGCCTTGAAACCTTGATGGCGAACGGACCTTACAAGCATCCGAGGGGGGCCGACTTGGGCCGTAGGCGGTCCTTCTTCAGTCCCGGGGCCTCACCCCCTCAACACCACCACCTCGAACACCGCCCCCGCCTCGCCCTCGACCAACCTAATCCGCCCCGAACTCGCCGCCAGCAGCGACCGCGCGATCGACAGGCCCAGCCCCGTCCCGCCCGTCTCCCGCCGGCTGGTGAAGAACGGTTCGAACAGGCGGTCGCGGTCGGCGGCCGGGACGCCGGGGCCGTCGTCGGCGATGCGCAGCACGATCTCGTCGCCGACCGCCGCGCCGCTGATCCGCACCGTCGTGGCGCCCGCCTGGCGGCTGTTCTCGGCCAGGGAGGTCAGCACCGCCTCGATCGTCGCCTCGGGCGCGGCCGCCGGCGGCAGGTCGGCGGGCAGGTCCAGCACGACCTCCAGCCCCCGCCCGCCCTGGGCGTCGACCACGCGGCGCAGCGGCGAGGCCAGGTCCGTCACGACGCCGGCCTGCGGCATGGCCATGTCGGCCCGGGCCAGGTCCATCAGCCGGCCGACCAGATGCGAGAGCCGGGCGCTGTCGGCCGAGATGTTGGAGAGGAAGCGGCGGCGCTCGGCGTCGCTCATGGTGTCGAAGTGGTCGTCCAGCAGCTCGACCGCGCCGGTGATCCCGGCCAGGGGCGTCTTGAACTCGTGGCTGACGGCCGAGGCGAAGTCGCGCAGGTAGCGCGAGCGCACGGCGATGGCGTCGGCCATCACCCGGAAGTCCTGGTAGAGGTCGCGGATCTCGACGGCGGCGGTGGCCGGGGTCTCCGGCACGCTGCCCTGACCGGCGGCCACGCTCCGCGTCGCCGCGCTCAGCGCCTCGATCGGCCGGGTCACGCCGCGCGACACCAGGCCCGACAGCAGCACCAGCAGCAGGATCGTCGCCCCGGCCCCGATCAGCAGCTTGCCCCGGTCCTGGTAGACGCCGCGAAACAGCGCCCGGGGCGAGCGCGACAGCAGCAGCGCGCCCACCACCTGGCCGTTGACCGTCACCGGCCGCGCATGATGCAGGCGCACGGCCGAGGCGCGGCTGAGCCACTCGAACGAATAGCGCGGATGATAGGCCCCGTTGCGCCGCAGGACGGTGCGCGAATGGCCGTGCAGCGCCGCCTGGATCTCGGGCAGGGCCGCGAGACTCCCGCCCTGCCCCAGGCCCCGCACCACCACCCCGTGGCGGTCGACGATGACGATCGAGGCCAGGGTGCTGCGGCTGGTCTGGTCGAAGATCGGCTCCAGCACCTCGGCGGCCGCCTCCGCCTGGGGATCGGCCTTGGCGCCGGGGACCGAGGTCGGGCGTTCGGGCAGCACCGGCGTGCTGCGCAGGTCGATGCTGGTCGATTCCGGGCGGTAGTAACCCGGATCGTCGCGGGCGTCGGGGTCGGCCGGCGTCAGGTCGGGCGCCGCCCCGGGCCAGAGGTTGGCGGCGGCCGAGGCCAGGGCCGCGCCCTGCGAGGTCAGCTCGGCCTCGGTCTGGCGCACCAGGGTGTTCTCGTAGGTGCGCAGGAACACCGCCCCGATGGCCGGCATGGCGGCGGCGAACAGCAGCACGGTCAGCAGGATGGTGCGCAGGCGCAGGGCCGGCCACCAGGTCCGCAGCCAGCTGCTCATCCGGCGACGCCGGCGCAGGCGCCCAGGCGGTAGCCGATCCCGGCCCGCGTCTCGATCACGTCGTGCCCGCCCAGGCCCGCGAACTTGGCCCGCAGGTTGCGCACGTGGCTGTCGATCGTGCGGTCGGTGACCGCGAAGCCCGGGCCGCGCAGGCGGTCGATGATGGCGTCGCGGCTGAACACCTTGGTCGGGGTGGCGGCCAGGGTCTTGAGGATCGTGAACTCGGTGACCGTCAGCGACACCTCGCCGCCGGCCCAGGCCGCGCTCCAGGCCTCGGGGTCCAGGCTCAGCTTGCCCCGGACGATCAGGCCGTCGGCGGGCGTCGCGTCCGAGGGCTTGCCGCCGGTGCGCCGCAGGATCGCCTGGACCCGGGCCACCACCTCCCGCGGGCTGAACGGCTTGACCACATAGTCGTCGGCCCCCAGCTCGATGCCCAGCACCCGGTCGATCTCGTCGTCGCGCGAGGACAGGAACAGGATCGGCAGGTCGCCCTGGGCCCGCAGGCGACGGCAGACCTCCAGCCCGTCCAGGCGCGGCATGTTGATGTCCAGCACCACAAGGTCCGGCGCGCGTTCCGCGACGGAGGCCAGGGCCGCCTCGCCGTCGGCCGCCTCGCGGGTCTGCAAGCCCACCTTGGCCAGGGCGAACACCAGGAGCTGGCGGATATGGGGATCGTCGTCGACGACCAGGATCGTGCGCTGCATGACGCTCATGTTCAGTGCCGCGCGTGCGGGGTCAACGGGATTGCCGAGGCGGCTCGGCGCGTTTGCCGTGCAGATTCGGTGCAGAGGCGAAAACCCTCTCCCGGAGGGGAGAGGGTTTCTTTCTTTAAGCCCCCGTCGCCGCCTCGGTCCACTTGGCGAACGGGGTGTCGGGTTCGTCGCCGAGGCTGGGCTGCAGCGAGCGCAGGTCGCTGGGGCGGATGTTGAACGCCTTGCGGAAGCTGCGGCTGAAGTGGGCCTCGCTGCTGAAGCCGCACTGGAAGGCGATCTCGCTGATCCGGCGGGCGCGCTTGGGGTCCAGCAGGGCGGCGCGGGCCAGGTGCAGGCGGCGATCCCAGATATAGGCCGTCACCCCGCCCAGCGGCTCGAACAGGCGGTAGAGGGTGGAGCGCGACACGCCCAGGGCTTCGCTGATCTTGGCCGGGTTGAGACTGGGCTCCAGCAGGTTGTGCTCGACATAGGCGCGGGCCCGCATCAGCACCGGCGACTCGCGCGCGCCGAAGTCGGCCCGTCCGGCCTCCATCGCCAGGCAGGCGCCCAGCAGTTCGGTGGTCGCGCGGGTGATGCCCGGCAGGGTCTCGGGCAGCAGTTGGGGGAACCAGCGGGTCACCGCGGTCAGGTGCTCGATCAGCAGGCCGGCGCGGTTGCCGTCCAGCACCATGCCGTGCAGCTCGACGCCGCCGGCCACGGCCTGCACGTCGGCGCGGGGCAGGAAGGTGCTCAGCACCTTGACCGCCGTGCTGTGCATGACCATCGGCCGCGACAGGTCGCAGATCCCCACCTCGCCCGGGCCGAACGAGAAGGGCACGCCGTCGAAGTCGCCGGTGTGCGACCCGGCGATGTTGAACTGGACGATGTAGTGGTCGCGGCCGTCGGCGGCGATCATCTCCGGCGTGCGGAACACGGTCTGGCCGCCGGTCTCGGTGACATAGAAGGCGTGGGGGCCCAGGCGCAGCGAGGTGATGTTGGCCGTGAAGCCCGGCTCGGGGTCGCGGGCGTCCAGCGCTGTCAGAACCTCCCGACGATAGTAGTCGTGGCGCTCCTCGGGCGGAACGCTCCGCGTGCTGAAGTTCGTCCGCCCCAGCTGAAAAACGGTTTCCGCGGGCGGGTTCAAAGGTTCACTCATGCGGCCTCCCCCAAGGCACAGTCACGCATTTACGGTGTTCGCCCAATGCGGGCGTTCGTCGCACCAAGCGAGAGGGGGGTTTTCCTTTGAGACAAGCGATCAAGAAAATGGGACCCCCATGTAATGGTTACGGCGCGTAAAGCCTTACTGGTGTCGGCTCTGTCGGACGAACGTTGATCGATGATCAACATCGTCCGAACCCGTATTCACCGACGCTCGGGCGCAACGCCATCGGCTCGGAGAACGGCGCACCGCGAGGCCTGGGGGGGCCGCGCGCTCAGCGCCGCCCACCCCCGAGGGGGACTCAAACTGAAGGCGGGCCTTGGGGGAGGCCCGCCTTTTATTTTGAAATGACAGCGTTGGCGGGGCGGCGCCCCCCTAGTGCTCGCGGCCCATGCGCCAGAAGGTCTGGAACAGCGGTTCGACCAGATAGGCCAGGGCCGAACGCTTGCGCAGCGGGATCAGCACCTCGACCGGCAGGCCGGCCTGCAGGCCCGATCGAGGACCGCGCACCTTGCGGATCTTGTCCAGCTCCTCGGGCGGGGCGGCGACCTCGGCGCGGAAGTATTGCACCCCGGTCTTCTCGTCGGTGAAGCTGTCGGCCGACAGTTCGGTCAGGGTGCCGTTCAGCAACGGCAGGTCGCGCTCGTGCAGCGAGGTGAAGCGGATCTGGGTCTTCTGGCCCGGCCGCAGGTCGTCGGCGTCGTTGGGCGAGACCTTGGCCTGGATCACCAGGCGGCGGTCCTGGGGCACGATCTCCATCAGGGTCTGGCCGGGCGCCACCACGCCGCCGACCGTGAACACGTTGAGCCCCACCACCTTGCCGCCGGACGGGGCGCGGACCGTGGCCCGGGCCAGCTGCTCGCGGGCCGCCAGCACCTTGGGCTGCAGGTCGTCGAGCCGGACCTGGACGTCGCGCAGCTGGCCCGAGACCTCCTCCATCATCTGCCGCTCCAGCGACAGGGTCTGCAGGCGCGTCTCGCCGATCTGTTCGCCGGAGCGGGCGATCTGGGCGCGATAGGCGCCGTCCTCGCCGGTCAGGGAGGCGGCGCTGCGTTGCAGGGCCAGGACCCGGGTCTTGGGCGCGTAGCCCTTGGCGGCCAGCTCCTGCACGCCCGCCAGCTCCTCCTCGATCAGCTTCTGCTGCTCGCGGTTGGCGTCCAGCTGGCGCTGGGCGCCGCTGGTCTGCTGGCTCAGTTGCAGGACCCGCTGGTTGAGCACGCCGCGCTGGGTCTGAAGCGAGCTGCGGCGGGCCTGGAACTGCTGGCGCTGCAGCCGCAGGGCGTCCTCGGCCAGGGGCTTGTCCTCGGGCGTCAGCTTGGCGAACTCCGGCGGGGCGGCGAAGCCGGCCTGCTTGTCGCGCTCGGCGACCAGGCGGGCGCGCTGGGCCAGCAGGGTCAGGACCTCGCCGGTCATGCCGCGCTCGCTGGCCCGCAGTTCCGAGGCCGACAGCTCGACCAGGATCTGGCCCTTGACCACGCTTTGGCCCTCGACGACGCGGATGGCGGTGACCACCCCGCCCTCGCGGCTCTGCACCGACTGGCGATTGCCGGCCACGGCGATCACCCCGTGGGCGTAGGCCCCGGCGTCCAGCGGCGCCAGCGCCGCCCAGCCCAGGAAGCCCACGAAGAACAGGCCGGCCACGCCCGCCCCGATGCGGATGGCCATGACGGGATCGTCCGACAGGCGCGGCGGGACCTTGGCGGCCGCTTGCTCCGGAGCGTGAAGTGTCGTGTCGGTCATGGCTTGGCGGCCTGCAGGGCGGTCGTGGTGGAAGCCGGCTTGGCGCCCGCCCCCTTGGCCTGGTTCTTGGCGGTCTCGGCCATCTTGGCGATGACGTCGGTCCGGGGACCGAGCATTTCGAGCTGGCCCTCGCGCAGCACCAGCAGGCGGTCGGCGACGTTGAGGATGCCGGTCCGGTGGGCGACGATCAGGATCGCGGCGTTCCGCGCCTTGGCGGCCAGGATGGCGCTGTTCAGCGCCGCCTCGCCGTCGGCGTCGAGGGCCGAGTTGGGTTCGTCCAGGATCAGCAGCGGCGGGTCGCCGTACAGCGCCCGCGCCAGGGCCACGCGCTGGGCCTGGCCCGCCGAGAGCCCGCGTCCGCCGGCCCCCAGCATCGTGTCGTAGCCCTTGGGCAGGCGCAGGATCAGCTCATGCACCCCGGCCGCCTGGGCCGCGATCACCACCTCGGCGTCGACGATCGCCGGATCGCCTCCGGCCCAGGTGGCGAAGCGCGAGACGTTGTCCTTGATCGAACCGGCCAGCAGGCCCGAATCCTGGGGCACGTAACCGATGTAGCGGCCCAGCCGGTCGCCGTCCCAGTCGGCCAGGTTGGCGCCGTCCAGGCGCACCGTGCCGGCGTCGGGACTGATCGCCCCGGCCGCCACCCGCGCCAAGGTGGTCTTGCCCGCCCCGCTGGGACCGATCACGCCGAGGATCTCGCCCGGCGTCAGGCGGAAGGAGACGCCGCGCAGCAGGACCGGCCCCTCGCCGGGCGCGCGCACCGCCACCTGCTCCAGGGCCAGCATCCCGGTCGGCGCCGGCAGCTGGGTGCCGGAGATCTCCATCCCCCGGTTGGGGAACAGCTTGATCAGGTTGTTCAGCGCGCCGCGCGCCTGGCCGACCACGCCCCAGGATCCGACCAACTGCTCGATCGGCTGCAGGGCGCGGCTCATCAGCACCGAGGCGGCGATGATCGCGCCCGCCGAGATCTGCTTGTCGACCGCCAGCCAGGCGCCCAGACCCAGGGCGGCCGACTGCAGGAACATGCGGGTGAACTTGGTGGCCGCCGAATAGCCGCCGCCGGTGAACTGGGCCTTGGCCGACAGGTCCAGGCCGGCGCGGCGGTCGGCCAGCTGGCGTTCGCGCAGGGCGCCGCGCATGCCCAGGGCGCGCACGACCTCGCCGTTGGCGGCGGCGGCTTCCTGCGAGGCGTAGGCCTGGGCCTGGGCGAGGAAGGCCTCGCGGGCCCGGGTCCGCGTCGCCCGCTCGTTGAACACCGCCAGCACCACCAGCACCGCGCCGCCGACGATGGTCATCGCCCCCAGCGCCGGGTGGATCATGAAGGCGACCAGCACGTAGATCGGCGTCCAGGGGATGTCGAAGGCGGCCACGGCCACCGGACCCGACAGGGCCTGGCGCACGATGTCGAACTCGCGCATGCCCTGGGCCGACGAGCCCGGCGTCATGGCGCTCATCAGCCTTTGCAGGATGCCGCCGGCCAGCAGCCGGTCCAGGCGCAGGCCCGCCAGGGTCAGCAGTCGCGAGCGCACCGATTCCAGGGCCGTCTGGGTGGCCAGGGCGAAGGCCACCACCAGGGTCAGATACAGCAGGGTCAGCCGGCCCTCGGTCGGCACGACCCGGTCGTAGACCTGCATCATGTAGATGGTCGGCGCCAGCAGCAGGATGTTGATGAAGGCGCTGAACACCGCGGCGGCCATCAGGTGGGGGCGGCAGGCCCGCAGGGCGGCGACCAGCGGCGGCGGCAACGGGGCGTCAAGGAACTTCACGCGTCTCTCCCCGGGGCCGCGCCACCCTCTCCGCCGGCTCCAAATCGCCTGACGCAGGTCTCACGCCCCTGGCCGTACCTAACGTTGCGCCCGGGGTTTAGGCAAGACGCTCGTTGCGCCAAATGGTCGAGGTTCGGCGACCTACTCCACGAAAGCGGGCGCCGTGACGCGCCGCCCCAGCAGGAAGGCGTCGGCCACGTGGCGCAGCGGCGTGACGTCGACGTCGGACTGGCCGGAAGCGATCAGTTCGGCGAACCGGGCGTAGAGGCCCGGATACTCGGCCTCGGGCTGTTCGTGGACCAGGGCGCCGTCGATCCACAGCCTGGCGCCGCCGTGCGACAGCCGCAGGGCGCCGCCGTCGGTGTCGACCTCGATGTCCCAGCTCTGCGGACCGGTCTGCAGGAAGTCGAACGCGGCTGTGACCGGCACGCCGGCGGTGTCGACGAAGGCCAGCTCCGCCTGGATCGGCGACTGGCGGTTCTCGGGCACGTGCAGGGTCGCCTCGGTCAGAAAGAACGGCCGCGGCAGGACGGCGGTGGCGATCGACAGGGCGTTGATCCCCGGATCGAACACCCCCAGGCCGCCCGGCTCCCAGATCCAGTCCTGGCCCGGATGCCAGACCCGCACGTCCTCGCGCCAGTTGATCCGGGCCGCCGTGATGGTCTTGCCGGCCAGCCAGTCGCGGGCCGGAGCGACGGCGGGGGCGTGGCGCGAGTGCCAGGTGGTCTGCAGGGTGACGCCCTTGGCTTCAGCGACCTGGCGCAGGTCCTCGACCTCGCTGAGCGTCGCGCCGGGCGGCTTTTCCAGCATCACGTGCTTGCCGGCCTCCAGCCCCTGGCGGGCCAGGCCGTGGCGCACCTGCGGCGGGGTGCACAGGGCCACGGCGTCAAAGGCTACGCCGCTGGCCAGCAGGTCGTCGAAGGTGTGGAAACTGGACAGGCCAGGCTGCTCGGCGTGGCGGCTGACCACCGCGACCAGCGCGAAACGCGGGTCGGCGGCCATGGCCGGCAGGTGCTGGTCGCGAGCGATCTTGCCCAGGCCGATCAGGGCCACGCGGATGGGGGTGGCGGTGGTCATGGGCGGCTCGCGACTCTGGGCAACACTTATTTGTAGGATAAATGCTTGGTCGAGCTTGGGATGTCAAACGGCCAGTGAGGCTTGGGGCTCTGCTTCGACCGTCACCGATCGCCGCCGAGGGGTTGCGCCAGCCCGATCAGAAGTCCTTCGGGGCCACGGATGTAGCAAAGCCGATACGCGTTCTCGTACTGAACCACGTCGCCGACGAGCTGAGCGCCGTGCTTGTGAAGTCTGGCCAGGGTGTCGTCGATGTCGCTCACCGTGAACATGGCGCGCAGATAGCCCAGGGCGTTCACCGGGGCGTTCCGGTGGTCGGCGACCACGGACGGGGCGAGAAAACGCGAGAGCTCCAGGCGGCTGTGGCCGTCGGGCGTGGCCATCATGGCGACCTCGACGCGCTGATCACCCAGTCCAGTGATGCGTCCCGCCCATTCGCCTTCCACCACGCCTCGCCCCTCGAACGTCAGGCCAAGCTCGGTGAAAAAGGAGACCGCGTCATCGAGGGATTCCACCACGATGCCGATATTGTCCATTCGTAGCAATTTGCTCTTGGTCATGATTTCGGTCGTGTCCCTGATGATGCCGCGGCTGCAACGCCGCGTCGGCCGGAGGGGCGGACACCCCACCGAATGTCGATAGGCCCTACGCCCCCAGCAACTCGAAGCTCGCCGCCAGCCCGTCCACCGCGCTGCTGGCCACCCACAGGTCGAATATCCCCGGCTCGGCGACCCACTGGTCGTTGTCGCCGACGAACATCAGCGCCGCCCGCTCCAGGCTGAACCGCGCCTCGCGCGTCTCGCCCGGCTTCAGCGCCACCTTCAGGAAGCGCTTGAGCTCGCGCACCGGCCGCGTGCGGCTGGCCACCCGGTCGCGGATGTAGAGCTGCACGACGTGCTCGCCGGCCACCTTGCCGGTGTTGGTCACGGTCGCGGTGACATACAGCCTCTCGTTCCAGCCCAGGCGCGTGGTCGACAGCTTGACGTCGCTGAGCGCGAAGCTGGTGTACGACAGCCCGTGGCCGAACGGGTACAGGGCCTCGTTGCGGGTGGTGCGCCAGCGGGCCTTGTACTCCTGGCTGTCGTCGGCCTGGGGCGCGGGACGGCCGGTGGTGCGGTGATTGTAGGCGAACGGCTCCTGGCCGCTCTCGTGCGGGAAGCTGACCGGCAGGCGGGCCGACGGATTGACCTTGCCGAACAGCACGTCGGCCACCGCGTGGCCGGTCTCGGTGCCCAGGAACCAGGTCGCCAGCACGGCGGGGGCGGCCTTGACCGCGCCTTCCAGCACCAGGGCCCGGCCGTGGCGCAGCAGCACGACGGTCGGCTTGCCCACCGACGCCACCCACTCGGCCAGCTGCTGCTGGACGCGCGGCAGGCCGATCTCGGTGCGCGACTGGGCCTCGCCCGACATGTTCTGGCCCTCGCCGACCGCCAGCAGCACCACGTCGGCGGCCCGCGCGGCGGCGACGGCCTGTTCGTAGCCGCCGGGGATGGTGTTCTCGACCTCGCAGCCCTTGGCGACGATCAGCTGCGATGGGTCGGCCATGGCTTCACGAATGCCGGTGGCCAGGTCGACGCCCAGGCTCTGGTCGCCGAAGAAGGCCCAGGGTCCCAGGATGTTGTCGCGGTCCTCGGCGAACGGACCGATCAGGGCGATCTTCTTGCCCGTGGTCGGCAGCGGCAGCAGGCCGCCGTCGTTGCGCAGGAGGACGATCGACTTGCCGCCCGCCTCGCGAGACAGGGCGCGCATGGCCGGGGTGGCGGTGTTCGCCGCCTGGGCCTTGGCGTCGATCGAGCGGAACGGCCGGTCGAACAGGCCCAGGGTCTCCTTCAGGCTCAAGACCCGCCGCACGGCGTTGTCGACGGTGGCCATCGGCACCAACCCCTCGGCGACCAGCGCGGGCAGGTAGCGGCTGTAGAGCCCGCTCTGCATGCTGATGTCGACCCCGGCCAGGATGGCCAGCCGCGCGGCGTCCTTGTCGTCGGCGGCGTAGCCGTGGGCCACCAGCTCCTGGTCGGCGGTGTAGTCGGAAATGACCACGCCCTTGAAATCCCACTCGCCGCGCAGGATGTCGGTCAGCAGATGCTTGTTGGCCGTGGAGGGCACGCCGTTGATGTCGTTGAAGGCCGACATCACCGACAGGCAGCCGGCGTCGAAGGCGGCCTTGAACGGCGGCAGGTGGATCTCGCGCAGGGTCTCCTCGGAGAGATCCACGGTGTTGTAGTCCAGGCCCGCCGCCACCGCGCCGTAGCCCGCGAAGTGCTTGGCGGTGGACAGCAGGCTGTCGGGCGCGGCCAAGTTGGGCCCCTGGAAGCCGCGCACCCGGGCCTGGGCCATCACCTCGCCCAGGAACACGTCCTCGCCCGAGCCTTCCGCGCCCCGGCCCCAGCGCTGGTCGCGAGCCACGTCGACCATCGGGGCGAAGGTCCAGTGGTTGCCGTGCGAAGAGGCCTCGACCGCCGCGGCCCGCGCCGTGCGCTCGGCCAGGATCGGATCGAAGCTGGCGGCCTCGGCCAGGGGGATCGGATAGATGGTCTTGAAGCCGTGGATCACGTCGGCCGCGAACAGCAGCGGGATGCGCAGGCGCGACTGCTCGACGGCGGCGGTCTGGGCCAGCAGCGCCCCCTCCACCCCGACGCCGTTCATCAGCACGCCGATGCGTCCGGCCCGGACGTCGGTCAGGATCTGCTGGGTGTTGCGCTGGTTGACCAGCGGATTGATGTCGCCGATCGGCGGCCGGATCATGTCGGAATAGCACGACAGCTGGCCGGCCTTTTCCTCCGGGGTCATCTGGGCGATCAGGGCCTCCACGCGGGACGAGGCGGCGCGCGCCGCCCCCGCTCCGGCCAGGGCGAACCCCGCCAGGCCCGTCGCGCCGGCCAGGACCGCCCTGCGGTCCAGGCCTCTTCGCCAACCTGCACGCAAGGAGGGACCCCGTCGCCCGCCGCCGTCCGCCATGATGCCTCCCCGAACTGAACTTGCCGCAACCTCGCCAGAAACGCCGCTTGGTGCAATGGTGCGTTACCTGAGGAGCGAACCAACGCCTTCAACCTCGGAGAAGCTCCATGACCACCCTCTGGCGCATCGATGTCCGCCTCGGCGACGCCCCGCCCGAAGCTCCCCTGCGCAGCGTCGTGGTCGAGGCCCAGACCGAGGTCGACGCCCTGCGCATCGTCCTGGCCCAGGCCGAACGGGACCGGGCCGACGCCGAGGAGCTGCTGCAGGACGGCCAGGAAGAGGTGTTCTCCCGCACCGAGGTGCTCGAGGGGCATATCGAGCACAAGGGGCGGACCTGACCGGCGCGATCGACGGCGTGGAGTTCAAGACCTCGATCAACAGCTACGAGGTGCTCAAACCCTCCACGGCGAAAGTCCTGGCGCGGCTTTCGAACGTCGAGGGCTCGCCGCCGGTCGTCACGGTCAACCGCTTTGGCAAGGGCCAGGCGATCTAGGTCGCCACCCAGGCCCAGCCGTCCGTCCCTCAGCCGCCCGCGTCGTCGACGGCCGCACCCTCTACGTCAACACCAACCGCACGCCCCTCGAGGTCGACATCGAAGGCCAGAAGAAGGGCGTCCTCTCCGGCAGAATCTGGAGTGGCAAAGTCCAACGGGGATCCAACGGCGTCGACGTGGTCGAATAGACCAGGCCCGGCGTCCGACCGCGTTCGCCGCGATGCGCGGCTACGGCTTGTCCGCCGCCACCGCCGCCGCCCGCACCCGCGTCTCCAGCACCCGCAGCTGCGTGTCGATCATCGTGCGATTGGGATCGTGGCCGGTGCGCGCCAGCGGGAAGAACGCCTTTTCGGGCGCGGCCAGGCTGTCGAAATAGGCCCGGCTGATCTCGGGGACCGTGACCAGGTCCTGGTCGCCCTGCAGCATGAAGACCGGCATGGCGAACCGGGTTCCCAGCTTGCGCAGGTCGAGCCGGGGGCCCATGCCGTCGCCGGCCATGCCGACGAACTGGACGAAGGAATAGTCCTCGCCCGCTTCGTAGGCGGCCTCGTAGGCGGGGGTGTCGTAGCCCGGCGTCGGCTGGAACCAGTCTCTGGGGGGCGCATCGGTCGCCAGCGCCTCGTACTTGCGCGTCGCCCGCCGCAGGATCCCGAAGGCGCGGGGATTGGTCCACGGCGGCGCGCCCAGGGCCTCCAGCTTGCCGATCGTCTCGGCGTCGCCGGCCGCGCGCGCCAGGCCGATCGTTCGCGCATAGCTGGCCGCCAGATTGTCGTGGTACCGGACCATCTGGGCCGTGCCGACATAGGCGTGGAACAGGTCCGGCTCGGCCTGGGCCATGGTCACCGACAGGGCCGAGCCCCACGAGCCGCCCATCAGGATCACCTTGCGCTTGCCCAGCCGCTGGGTCGCGTAGCGCGCCACCTCGACCCCGTCGGCGGCCAGACGCTCGATGGTCAGGGCCTCGCCCTCGGCCGGCGGGCTGGCCTGGTAGGTCTTGCCCGCGCCGCGCTGATCCCAGTGGACGACGGTGAAGTCCTTGGCCCAGTCGCCGAACACGGTGTGGGCGAAGGGGGTGTTCGGATTGCCCGGGCCGCCGTGCACGATCAGGACGACCGGGTTGGCGCAATCGCGCCCCTCGACGACGACCCACTGCTGGATGCCGCCGATCCGGACATAGCCGGCCTCGTCGACCGACTGACCCGGCGCGCGGCACGCCAGGTTCAACTCGGCCGGCGTCCGGGCCGCGACCAGCCCCGGCGCGAACGCCAGCACCGTCGCCGCGACAATCCCGAAAAACTTCATCAACGCCCCCGACTCGCTCCACCTCGCCATACGGATGGAACGGTGTTCGCTTACCATCCCGAGGCGCGCCGCGCAGATGAATTCGTCGCGGGACTTCACCTGGGCAAGGCCGCGCCGGTGAACACTTGCCCCCACCTGACCGCTTCGCGGTCTGTCCGCCCCCACAGGGGGCGGAGGAGGTGCGCACGGCCTCCTCTTCCCCCTCTGGGGGAAGACGGTCGCGAAGCGACCCGTAGGGGGCAAGTGCTGCCTCTACCGTCGATACAGATAATCCCCCGCCAGTCCCATCCGTTGGCACGCCTCCACCGCCGGCGTGCCCTTGAGCGGAAGCCGGTCCGCCGCCGCGCCGGCCAGCTTCACCAGCCGCCGCTCGACCGGGCCCAGATCCCATTCACGGCCCAGCCCGACCACCGCCCGAACCTCCGGCGGGGTGATCGCCGCCGCCGCCCGGATCAGCGCCCCCTGCAGGCCGCGCAGCGGGGCCGGCAGGATCGCCGTCCGGCGCATCAGCTCCAGGAACTCGAAGACGATCTCGTGGCGCTCCAGCTTCGGCAGCATGGCCGCCAGCTGGGCCTCCCATTCCGCCACCGAGGCCGGCGCCCCGACCGCGCCGTACAATGCCGCGGCCGGCGCGGCCTCGGCGTAGAATCGGTCGCGCTCGGCGTCGCTCAGCGGACGGGCGAAGGCGTGATAGGCCTCCATGAAGCCGAAGCTGGCGGTGGCCTGCACCCAGTCCAGCAGCTCCACGTCGTTGGCCCGGTAGGCCGCGCCGGCCGGGGTGTCGCCGGTGACCCTGTCGTGCATGCGCCGCACGCCGGCGATCATCTTCTCGGCGACCGAACGCGCGCCATAGACCGTGACCATGGCCGCCAGCCCGGTGCGCTTCAGGCGCGGCAGCGGATCGCGGCGGAAGCTGGAATGCTCCCAGACGCCGGTGCGGACGCGCGGCTCGGCCAGCTCCAAGATCACCGCCGTCACCCCGCCGACGAACAGCGAGATCGGGTTCTTGAACACCCGCCACGACACCGAGTCCGGCGCGGCCAGGGCCGGCTCGCCGGCCGGCCGGCGAAAGTCGACGCGGGGTCCGCCCTCGGGCTGATACAGCCCCTGGACCAGCCCCGCCACGCGACCGTCGCCGTGCGTCATCGAGTTCACCTTCCGCTGGTTCACTGGGTCGCCGGTAGACCGGCAATCGCCAGCGGGCCGTCCTCGTCCTTCGACAGGCTCAGGATGAGGACGACTTTCACGGCCATTGAACTCGAATTCCTCATCCTGAGCCTGTCGAAGGACGAGGAATTCGCCCCCCCCCCACCTCAATTCACCCGTCGTTCCTTGCCCGCCCAGTACGGCTCGCGCAGCTCGCGCCGCAGGATCTTGCCCGAGGCGTTGCGCGGCAAGGCCTCGATGAAGTCGATGGTCTTGGGCGCCTTGAAGCCGGCGATGCGGCTCTTGGCGAAGGCGATGATGTCGGCCGGATCCTCGGGCGCGCCCGGCTTGAGGGCCACCACCGCCTTGACCGCCTCGCCCCAGGTGTCGTCGGGCACGCCGATCACCGCCACCTCGGCCACGTGCGGATGGCCGTAGACGGCGCTCTCGACCTCGGCCGGATAGATGTTCTCGCCGCCGCTGATGATCATGTCCTTCACGCGATCGTGGATGAACAGGTAGCCGTCTTCGTCGAGGTAGCCCGCGTCGCCGGTGCGCAACCAGCCATCGGAGCCGATGGTGTCGGCCGTCGCCTGGGGCAGCTTCCAGTAACCGGCCATGTTGGCGGGCGAGCGGACCGCCACCTCGCCCACCGCGCCCGGCGGCAGGGTTTCGCCGTTCTCGCCGAGGATCTTCAGCTCCGCGCCCGGCATGGGCAAGCCGGCCGAGCGCATGCGGGCGTTGCCGGCCGGGTCGTGGTCCTGCGGCGGCAGATAGACCACCGTGCCGGTCGTCTCGGTCATGCCGTACTGCTGGACGAAGCCGCAGCCGAACACCTCGATGCACTCGCGCAGCAGGTCCAGCGGGATGGGCGCGGCGCCGTAGAGGATGTGGGTCAGGCGGCTGTAGTCGACCTGGCGCGCCCGGGGCAGGCGCACCACGATCTGCAGGGCGGCCGGCACCATGAACATCTTGGAGACCCGGTCCTTCTCGATGAAGTCCAGCACCTTGGTCGGGTCGAACTCGCGCGCCACCACGCCCTTGGCGCCGTTGACCAACCCGACCACGCCCCAGCCGGTGCCGCCGATGTGGGCCACGGGCATGGCCACGAGGCTGACGTCGTCGGGGCCCCAGCGGTTCCAGTCCATGTCGGCCAGGGCCGCCAGTTTGCGGGTGGCCAGGATGTTGGAATGGGTCAGCATCGCGCCCTTGGGCCGGCCGGTGGTGCCCGAGGTGTAGAGCTGGACGGCTATGTCGGCCGGAGTGACCACGCTCGTCGGCGGATCGCAGGCGGCGGCGTCGCGCCAGTCCTCGAACTCCGGATGGCCGTAGTCGTTGGCCTCCATGGCGATCAGCGTGGGCTGGTCGAGGATCAGCTCGGCCACGTCGCGGACATGGGCCAGAAGCTCGGGGCCGACGAACACCATGCGGGCTTCGGCGTCGCCCAGGATGTAGGCGATCTCGCGCGGGGCCAGCCGCCAGCCGATCGGGGCCAGCACCACCCCGGCCTTGGCCGCGCCGAACAGCAGCTCGAAATAGTGGTCGCTGTTCTTGCCGACATAGGCGATGCGGTCGCCCTTGGTCAGGCCCTCGGCCAGCAGGGCGTTGGCCACGCGGTCGGTATCGCGGTCGAAGTCGGC
The DNA here is from genome assembly GCF_001427165.1 of Caulobacter sp. Root487D2Y. Classification (NCBI taxonomy): domain Bacteria; kingdom Pseudomonadati; phylum Pseudomonadota; class Alphaproteobacteria; order Caulobacterales; family Caulobacteraceae; genus Caulobacter; species Caulobacter sp. Root487D2Y. Next base: position 272,592 of record NZ_LMFD01000011.1, on the reverse strand, counting down.
GAAGGTCGTCGAGCGGCCTTCGAACACCAGGGCCGTCGCGCCCGGCCGGACCTCGTGGTGGTAGCGGGCGACGTCGCCCAAGGTCGTCATGCGATCGAAATCGACGGCGGGTCCAGGGGCGGGTCCGGGCATGGTCGACGTGTCTCCTCGCGCTGTCCGAGGCGGTCTGGCGCCGCCTTCGGCTGGGTGGGACATCAGGATGAGGGGCATTTCCGCCGCGCGGCTAGGGAAAAACGCGCCTTCCGTCGCGGCGGACACGGTCCTTGGTCAGGCCTTGGCGTCGAGGCGGCGGGCGTTGGCCGTCGCGGCGGCGTGCACCGGGGCCAGCATCGCCGACTGCCAGGCCACGCCCAGCGACATCATCCGCCCCCAGAACGCCACCGCGCCGAGCGAGGCGGTCATGGCCGGCGCGACGCCGTAGCTGGGCGTCTTCCAGACCTGGGCGAGATAGCGGTTGGACTCCGCCGCCATGGCCAGCCAGGCCGGTCCGCCCGCCGCCGCGCCCTGGGCGAACGCCAGGGGCTTTTCCGAGACCATGCGCGTCAGCTCGGCGTAGTTCCCGCGCATCGGGTCGTTCAGCGCCTGGGCGATCATCGGCGTGCGGGCGTTGACCACGCGAAGCGAGGCCAGGGCCAGTTCGGCGCCGGCCGTCGCCAGGGCGAAGGCGTCGGAAGAGGTCGCCGCCTTGCGGCGGGTGCGGCGGGGCGTCTTGCGGGGTTTGGCCATGCGGGGACAACGCGCCCGAGGAGGCCTTCGCTCCGCTTCCATGAAAAAGAGCCGGCTTCGGAGGCGAAAACCTCGTCCTTCGACAAGCTCACGATGAGGTTTTCTACTGCCGCCTCAGATGATGCCCTCTACCGCCACGGCCCGTGGAATGGTCCTCATCCTGAGCTTGTCGAAGGACGAGGACCACGCAGCAGACTTGAAGGTTGATCGCGCCTAGTGCGCCGCGTCCTTGGCCTTGTCGCCGGCCTTTTCGGCCTGATCGCCGGCCTTCTCGGCCTGGTCGCCCGCGGCGGCGGCCTGATCGCCGGCCTTCTCGGCCTGGTCGCCCGCGGCGGCGGCCTGGTCGCCGGCGGCCTTCTGCGTGGCTTCGTCGCCGGTGGAGGCGGCCGTGGCGCTGGCCTGGGCGGCGGTCTCGGCGGCGTCGGCGGCCTGTTTGCTCGAGGCGGCGGCGGCGTCGCTGGCGGCGGCGGCTTCCTGGGCCTTCTGGGCCTTGTTTTCACCGCAGGCGGCGGCGGTCAGGGCGAGAGCGGCGACGGCCGCGATGGTGACGATACGCATGCTGTGAAGTCTCCCAAAATCCCCGACATCTTTGCCGTGGGCTGAGCAAGAGAACCCGGAGGCGCGTCGAAGGTTGCCCCGCCGTCGGACGCCCGCCCCGGTCGGCCTAAGCGCTTGACCCGGCGCGGCGGTCGCCGTCTCTTGAGGCCGATCCGCAGGATGAGCCCGTCCCCCCTTGCCCAACCCGGTCGCCCCCGACCCCGCATCGAACCCGCCCTCGCCCGCCGCCGGCACCGTGCGCCGGCGCCTGCTGCTGATGGCCCTGAGCCTGGTCGTTCCGGCCACGATCTTCATGGCCCTGCTGGCCCGCGCCGAGTTCGGCGAGAGCCGGGCGCGCTACGAGCGGCAGCTGATGGCCACCACCCGGGCCCTGGTGCTGGCCACCGACCGCCAGATCGGCCAGGGCCAGAGCGTGCTGCAGACCCTGGCGGTCTCCCCCGCCCTGATCTCCGGCGACATCCCCGCCTTCGAGCGCCAGGCCCGGGCGGTCGTGCAGGGAACCGACGGCTGGATCGTGCTGCTCGACAACGAGCGGCAGCTGGTCAACACCCGGCGCCCGGCCGGCGCGCGCCCGCCCAAGGTCGGCCTGTCGGACCTTCGCTGGCAGACCATCCGCGCCGGCCGCGCGTCGGTGTCGAACCTGGTGCTGCCCAAGCAGGCCGACCCGGTCCCGCCCTTCGTGTCGATCGACATGCCGGTCATCGTCGACGGCAAGCTGTACGACCTGGCCTATCAGCAGTCGCCCAAGGCCTTCTCGTCGATCTTCGCCGCCCAGACCATTCCGCCCAGCTGGACGGCCAGCATCGTCGACCGCGAGGCCTCGATCGTGGCGCGCTCGAAGAATGTCGACCGCTTCCTGGGCCGCAAGGTCACCGAGGACATCCGCAAGGTCATGGCGCACGGCAATGAAGGGGTCACGCTGAGCCACACCCTGGACGGCACGCCCAGCCTCTCGGCCTTCAGCCGGTCGTCGACCAGCGGCTGGTCGTTCATCGTCGGCGTGCCGCGAACCGAGCTGAGCCGGGCCAACTGGTCGTCGGTGGGCTGGCTGACCGCGGCCAGCCTGTTGCTGCTGGTCATCGGCGCGGCGGTCGCCCTGGCGGTCTCGCGCGACATCTCGGCCTCGGTGCGCGGGCTGGGCGCCGACGCCAAGGCCATGGCGGCGGGCGAGGAGATCGCCCTGTTCCCGGACCGTTTCCGCGAGATCGCCGAGGTACGCGCGGCCCTGCAGGACGCCGCCGCCCAGCTGCGGGCCCGCGAGGCCGAGGAGCAGCGCGCCCACCAGCGCCAGCAGCTGATGATCAACGAGCTGAACCACCGGGTGAAGAACACCCTGTTCACGGTGCAGTCCCTGGCCCGCCAGAGCCTGGGCCGTCCCGCCGACACGCCCGGCCTGCACGCCTTCAACGAGCGCCTGATGGCCCTGGCCCGCGCCCATGACCTGCTGACCCAGAGCGTCTGGGAGGGCGCCGACCTCAAGGAGATCCTGGAGGAGACGCTCGAACCCTATCTGGACCGGACGGTGCTGGCCGGGCCGCGGGTGGCCCTGACGCCCAACGCCGCCCTGGCCCTGTCGATGGTGTTCCACGAGCTGGGCACCAACGCGGTCAAGTACGGCGCCCTGTCGCTGCCCGAGGGCACGGTGACGGTGGTCTGGCACGTCGATCCCGGCGCGCCCCATCGCCTGACCCTGCACTGGGAGGAACGCGGCGGCCCCACCGTGTCGCCGCCGGCCCGCAAGGGCTTCGGCTCGCGCCTGATCGCCGCCAGCTTGAAGGCCGACGTGGCCGGCGAGGCCCGTGTCGACTATCGCCCCAGCGGCCTGGTCTGCGTCCTGACCCTGTCGCTGCCCCAGACCGGCAAGGAAGAGGCCGAGGGACAGAGCGCGGGGTCGGACGCTATTTAGTAAGTCGTTTCTGAATTAGCTCAAGACTTAGGCGCCGCTCGGGGCAATCGCGGTTCAACGACCATCGATCGATTGCGCCCCGCTTCGCGATGGTCTTACCTGCGTCGCTCACCCCTCTGGGCCACGCCCGGTAAGAGATCGAGCCCGATGACGACACCCGACACCCTGATGCTGCCGGCCCGGCCCGAGCCGATCGCGCTCCCCGTCGACAAGACAGCCGTGATCGTCATCGACATGCAGAACGCCTACGCCTCGCCCGGCGGCTATCTGGACCTGGCCGGCTTCGACATCAGCGGCGCGGCGGCGGTGATCGACAAGATCAAGGGCGTGTTGGACGTGGCCCGCGGCGCGGGCATGCCGGTGATCTATTTCCAGAACGGCTGGGACAGCGACTATGTCGAGGCCGGCGGCCCCGGCTCGCCCAACTGGCACAAGTCCAACGCCCTGAAGACCATGCGCGCCCGGCCCGAGCTGCAGGGCAAGCTGCTGGCCAGGGGCGGCTGGGATTACGAACTGGTCGACGAGCTCAAGCCCGTCCCCGGCGACATCGTCCTGCACAAGACCCGCTACAGCGGCTTCTTCAACAGCCAGCTGGACAGCGTGCTGCGCTCGCGCGGCGTGCGCCACCTGGTGTTCGTGGGCATCGCCACCAATGTCTGCGTGGAGTCGACGCTGCGCGACGGCTTCTTCCTGGAATATTTCGGCACGGTGCTGGAGGACGCCACCCATCAGGCCGGCCCCGACTTCGTGCAGCAGGCGGCGCTCTACAACATCGAGAAGTTCTTCGGCTGGGTCTCGACCACGGCGGACTTCAAGGGGGCGGTGGGGCAGCGGGAAGGCGTCGGCTAGCGCCGCGGGAGCCGCCCCCGTCCTTCGACAAGCTCAGGATGAGGGCTACTGAAACGACACTCCAGATCCTCATCCTGAGCCTGTCGAAGGACGAGGATCTCGCAACACCAAAGGAGACCACACATGCCCAAGACCGTCATCCTCCCGCCCGGCACGGGCACGCCCATCGCGCCGTTCTCGCCGGGAACCCTGGCCGACGGCGTGGTCTACGTCTCGGGCACCCTGGCCTTCGACAAGGACAACAACGTCGCCTTCCCCGAGGACGCCGAGGCCCAGACCCGCCAGGTGCTGGAGACCATCAAGTCGGTCATCGAGACCGCCGGCGGCACGATGGACGACGTGACCATGAACCACATCTTCCTGACCGACTGGTCCAACTACCACACCATCAACAAGGTCTATGCCGAGTACTTCCCCGGCGACAAACCGGCCCGCTACTGCATCCAGTGCGGCCTGGTGAAGCCCGGCTTCGTGGTCGAGATCGCGTCCGTCGCCCACATCGGCCAAAAAGACGGGGGCAAGAAGTAGACGATGCACAGCGGAACCGTCGACGGCCTGTACTACGAGGTCCATGGCGGGCCGGCGGCCGATCGCGGGACGGTGATCCTGTCGGCCGGCCTGGGCGGTTCCGGCGCCTTCTGGGCCCCGCAGATGGCGGCGCTGACCAGCCGCTTCCGCGTGGTGCTGTACGACCATCGCGGCACGGGCCGCAGCGTTCGGACCCTGACCAACCCGCATTCGGTGGCGGCGATGGGCGACGACATCGTCCAGGTGATGGACGCCCTGGGCCTGGAGCGCGCCCACGTGGTGGGCCACGCGGCCGGCGGCAACGCGGGCCTGGCCCTGGCGCTGGACCATCCGGACCGCATCGACCGGCTGGTGGTGGTCAACGGCTGGTCGCGTCCCGACCCGCACATCAAGCGCTGCTTCGACACCCGCCTGGCGCTGCTGAACAACACCGGCATCGCCGCCTATGTCCACGCCCAGCCGCTGTTCCTGTATCCGGCCGACTGGCTGAGCGCCAACAACGCCCGCCTCGAGGCCGAGGAGGTCCACCACATCCAGGGCTTCCCGGACCCGGACGTCATGCGGGCCCGCATCCAGGCCCTGCTCGCGTTCGACATCGACGACGCCCTGGAAAGAATTCGATGCCCGGTGCTGGTCAGCGCCAGCGCCGACGACATGCTGGTGCCGTCGGCCTGCTCGCGCCGCCTGGCCGAGCGCCTGCCCGACGCCGTGCTCGACATCGCGCCCTGGGGCGGCCACGGCTTCACCGTCACCGCGCCCGAGGCCTTCAATTCACGCCTGCTGAGCTTCCTCGGCGGCGACCTTCAAGAGGGGGAATAACCCATGGAAATCGGCGTCTTCATTCCGATCGGCAACAACGGCTGGCTGATCTCCGAGGCGGCTCCGCAGTACATGCCGAGCTTCGCGCTGAACAAGGAGATCGTGCAGAAGGCCGAGAAGTACGGCTTCGACTTCGCGCTCTCGATGATCAAGTTGCGCGGCTTCGGCGGCAAGACCCAGTTCTGGGAGCACAATCTCGAGAGCTTCACCCTGATGGCCGGCCTGGCGGCCGTGACCGACAAGATCAAGATCTTCGCCACCGCCGCCACCCTGACCATCCCGCCGGCCATCGTGGCCCGCATGGCCTCGACCATCGACTCCATCGCCCCGGGCCGCTTCGGCATCAACCTGGTCACCGGCTGGCAGAAGGCGGAATACGACCAGATGGGCCTGTGGCCGGGCGAGCAGCACTACACCGACCGCTACAACTACCTGGCCGAATACGCGACCGTGCTGCGCGAGCTGCTCGACACCGGCGTCAGCGACTTCAAGGGCAAGTACTTCCAGATGACCGACTGCCGGGTCAGCCCGCACCCGGAAGACACCAAGCTGATCTGCGCCGGCTCGTCCAACGAGGGCCTGGCGTTCACGGCCCAGTACGCCGACTACAGCTTCGCCCTGGGCAAGGGCGTCAACACCCCGACCGCCTTCGGCGGGGTCAACGACCGCCTGAAGGCCGCCGCCGACAAGACCGGCCGGGACGTGGCTTCCTACATCCTGTTCATGATCATCGCCGACGAGACCGACGAGGCGGCCATGGCCAAGTGGCAGGCCTACCGGGCCGGCGCCGACCAGGAAGCCCTGGCCTGGCTGACCAACCAGGCCGCGCCGAACGCCGCCGCCGGCTCGACCACCAACACCGCCCAGCTGGCCGCGCCGGAATCGGCGGTGAACCTGAACATGGGCACCCTGGTGGGCTCGTTCGAAAGCGTCGCGCGGATGCTGGACGAGGTGGCGGCCGTGGAGGGCACGGCCGGCGTGCTGCTGGTGTTCGACGACTTCGTGGCCGGGGTCGAGAACTTCGGGACGAAAATCCAGCCGCTGATGACGAGCCGGAAGGGCCTAGGGGGCTAACACTTGCCCCCACCTGGCGGCTTCGCCGCCTGTCCGCCCCCACAGGGGGCGGAGGACGAGAACGCGGCGCCCTCTTCCCCCTTTGGGGGAGGAGCGCCGAAGGCGCGGAGGGGGCAAGTGTTCGCCCGCTCCGCGCCTTCAATTCAGTCCACCGCCAGCATCCCGATCAGCCGCAGCCTGAACACCAGCACGCTGTTGGCCGGGATGGGGCCCGTGCTGCGTTCGCCGTAGGCCAGCTCGGCCGGGATCCACAGGGTCCATTCGTCGCCGACGTGCATCAGCGGCAGGGCCTCCAGCCAGCCCGGGATCAGGCCCTCGGCCGGCATGATCGCCGCCTGGCCGCGCTGGAACGAGCTGTCGAACACCGTGCCGTCCAGCAGCTTGCCCTCGTAGTGCACCTTGACGATGTCGCCGATCTTCGGCGAGGGGCCGGTCTTCGGACCCGAGGTCGTCACCTTGTACTGCAGGCCCGAGGCCGTGGTGACGACGCCGGACGCCTTGGCGTTCTTGGCCAGGAAGGCCTGGCCCTCGGCCAAGGTCTTGGCGGTGTCGACGGCGGCCGACAGCTGGGGCGGGCTCGAAGCCTCCTGCGCCAGGACGGGGCTCGACAGCAGGGAAAGGCCCAGGACCAGGCCGGCGATGCGGTTCATGCGGACACTCACAGCGGAATTTGAGACAGAAGACATCCGAGCGGACGTCTGGATGGGCGAAGCGTGAAGCTTGGATCGTCTTCCACGGAACCCGTGGCGGCATCAAGACCGGACGCGCTCAGGCGGGCGGAATGATGTCGTCTTCGAGCGACCGGGCCAGCTTGCGAAGCAAGGTCGCGAGCCTTGCACGTTCCTCGTCATCGAGCACGTCCAGGATCCGGGCTTCCACCTCCATGTCCCGCCGAAACGCCGCCTCGGCCACACGGCGACCTTCCGGCGTAAGCTCGACGAGCAGGCCGCGGCCGTCCGCTTCGTCCGGTGGACGACGAATGAGGCCGGCCTTGGTCAATCGCTTCAGTCTGTCGGTGAGCCCTCCGGACGAGATCATCAGCGAGCGGTAGAGTTCGGTGGGGCGAAGACGATAGGGCTGTCCCGATCGCAGCAGGGTCGCGACCACGTCGAATTCGCCGGTGTCCAGGCCATGTTCGGCGAACACGGCTTCGATGGCCGGCCGCGCTTGGGTCGCGATGAGACGCGCGCGGCCCAAGATCGCCATCCCGACCGTATCAACGTCGGGCAGTTCCATGGCCCATTGGGCCCGACGGGTGTCGATGCGATCCAGCCGCCCGTCCACATGTCTTGACATCAAGATATCTAACCCGCATTTATCTCGACATCGAGATACATCCGTTTCGACGCTTTTGGAAAGACCCGATGCCCAAGATGCTTTTCGTGAACCTGCCGGTACGGGACCTGGCGGCGGCGACCCGGTTCTATCAAGCGATCGGCTTTGAGAAGAACGCCCAGTTCAGCAACGAGCAGGCGTCTTCCATGGTCTGGTCCGACGCCATCACCTTCCAGCTGATGGTCCACGACTACTACGCGACATTCACCACCAAGCCGATCGCCGACGCCCACCAGACCAGCGCGGCCCTCTTCGCCCTGTCGCGCGACAGTCGCCAGGACGTCGACGCCATCGTCGAGGCCGCCGCCAAGTCCGGCGGCAAGGCGGACGTCCGCGAGGCCCAGGACCTGGGCTTCATGTACATCCGGACCTTCGCCGACCCGGACGGCAATGTGTTCGAGCCAGCGTGGATGGACATGTCGTCCATGACCGGCGGGCAGGCGTAGCGTCGCCAAGGAAAAGGGCCGCCGGCGTCTCCGCCGGCGGCCCCTTCACTGTCTCCGCACCAGCGCCTATTTGCGCGCGGTGTAGATGTCGTCCAGCCGCGCGGGCGTGCCTTCGATGCGCTCCAGGCGCGGGTAGCGCAGGCCGCCGTGATAGTCGATCTTGACCGTCCGGTAGCGCTCGCCGTCCTTGACCAGCAGCTCGACCGCCGGGGCGTCGGCCTTGGCCGTGGCCTTGACCGCATCCTTGATCAGGTCGTCGGAATAGGCCGTGCCGTTGATCGCCACGATGGTCTCGCCGGCCGTCAGGCCCGCCTTGAAGGCCGGGGTGTCCCAGTTGACCGCCGACAGCACGCCTTCCTTGCCGATCGTCACGCCCAGCGAGTAGCTGAGATTGACGACCTTGCCCCGGGTTTCCGCCGCCTTGTAGAACTCGGTCGGGGTGTCGGTATAGACCAGCTTGTAGCCGCCGCGGGTCAGGCCATCGAGCGGCGCGTGCTCCGAAAGCCCCTCGATCCGGGTCTTCAGGAAGGTGGCCCAATCGTTGGCCACCACGCCGTTCAGCGTCTGGACCACGGTGTCGAAGTCGTAGGTCAGCGGCACGTAGGAGCCGTTCTCGACGCCGAAGAAGGCCTTGGCGAAATCGTCGAGCGACTTCTTGCCGCCGGTCTTCTCGCGGATCAGCGTATCGGCGTCGAGCCAGACCAGCTGGCCTTCCGAATAGTAGTCCTCGCTACGCTGCCAGCTGGTCCACGAGGCCGGCTTGCGGTTGGCGATGATCGGGTCGTTGGTGGTGTCGAGCACGTTGCGCCAGTTGCGGCCGGCGCGGGTGTCGTAGAGCGCGGCGGTCATGGCCAGGGAGTCCAGGCCCTGCTGCTTGGTCTGCAGGCCCGAGCGGGCGGCCAGCACATTGCCCCAGTACTGGGTCTGGCCCTCGTAGACCCACATCAGGCTGTCGCGCATCGGCTCGTTCAGCGTGGGGGTGTAGAGGTCGGCGGCGCGGCGGAACTTGCCGTTCCACGAGTGGGTGTATTCGTGGGCCAGCAGGTCGCGGCCGACATAGGTCTTGTCCCAGTCGGTGAAGTATTTGGGCACGACGCCGTTTTCACTGGAGCGGTGATGCTCCAGGCCGATGCCGCCCATCTTGTCGGTCAGGGCCAGCAGGAAGTCGTAGTGGTCGTAGTGGTGCGCGCCGTACAGCTTGTAGGCCTGCTGCACCAGGCTGCGGTGGATCTGCAGCTGCTCGGGCTTGATCTCCAGCAGCTCGGGCTTGTCGGCGACGATGTTCAGGCGCACCGGCGTGGCCGCGCCCGGATCCAGGTCGACCTGCTTGTAGTAGCGGCCGGCGAACATCGGCGAGTCGACCAGGGTCTCGAAGGTGGTGGTCTTGAAGGTGGTGGTCGAACCGCTGGTCGAGGCCTTCTCCAGCGCGGTGCCGAAGCTCCAGCCTTCCGGCAGCTTGACGGTCGGCTCGATCTGGATGCGGCGCGTGTAGTAGCCGGCCGGGTAGAAGCCCAGCTGCAGCCATTGCACGTTCAGCATGTCGTCGGTCACCAGGATGCGGCCGACGTCGGCCTTCACCGGGGTGAGGAACTGGAAGCTGACCTGAACCTCGGTCGCGCCTTCGGGCACGTCGAAGTGGAAGGCGTGGACGGCGACCGGGTCGCGGGTCCACGGCAGGGGCTTGCCGTTGGCGGTGATCACCAGACCGGCCATCTTGTCCAGGTCGTTGCGCGGCGAGTGGCCGCCCGGAACCCACTGGGGATAGAGGATGGTCATCGGGCCGGACTTGGCGACCGGGATCGTCTCGCGGACCTGGAAGATCTTGCGGTCCAGGTCGGTGGCGTCGACCGACAGCTTCAGCACGCCCGGATAGGCGACGTCCTGGGCGGCGGCGATCGCCGGGGTCGGCGGCGCCTGGACCGGAACGCGCTCCTGGGCGAAGGCGCCGGAGAAGCTGAGCGAAAGAGCGAGGGCGGAGGCGGTAAAGAACAGCGTTTTCAAGAAACGACCCCAATGCGACGCGCAGGCATGCTCCCGCGACGAAAGGCGGCATACTTCTCCTCTAAAGCGGTGCTTGTCGAGGTCGCCTGTCGCATCGACGGATCGATTGGTCGAGTTTTTGGGTCAAGCCTGCCGGGCAGGCGCCCCGTGACTCCGACCGAACCGCGTTCGCCGGCCTGCTTTCAGGCCGCCCCTTCAGGCCGCGTGCGGCCAGCGCGCCTCCAGCGCCCGCACCGCGCCCAGCAGGCGGGCCGGCGAGATCGGCTTTTCGAGGCGGGCGTCGCCGCGCTCGTCTTCGGTCAGCAGGCGGTCGTCGCGGGCCGAGGCCAACAGCACGGCCGTGCGCGCGCCCCGACGACGGCGCGTGGCCTTGATCAGCTCGCCGCCGGTCATGCGCGGCATCCAGAAATCGGTGATCAGCAGATCGGGATCGAAGGCGTCCATGGCCGCCAGGGCCTGCTCGCCGTCGCGGCAGACCAGCACCTCGAAACCCGCCTCGCTGAGGGTGATCTCGTGGATGGTGGCCAGGAGGATATCGTCCTCCGCGACTAGGATCCTGCGCAACGCTCGCCCCCGACGTGCTTAACAACTGGTAAACAGAACTAGCCGCCCCCGAGGCGCGCGTCCCCGTGCGCTATCGTCGCACTCGGCATTGTCGCACTGGGCGATCCAGAATTCCTTAATCGCGGAAGAAAGCCCGAACGGGCGCCGCGTCGCGCGGGAAGGCTTGCTTTTGCAAGTCGTTCTTAAGTATGGCCTTGGCTCAGCTCAAGCCCTCGCCCCCGGATTCCGTGAAAACCGCACCCGTCCAGCAAAGCCGCTCGTTCTGGCTCAAGCAGTTGCACCAGTGGCACTGGATCAGCGCCGCGCTGAGCCTGATCGGCCTGCTGCTGTTCGCGATCACCGGCTTCACCCTGAACCACGCCGGCCAGATCGAGGCCAAGCCCAAGATCGTGAGCCGCAAGGCGACCGTGCCCCCCGAACTTCTGTACCTGCTGGCCTCGGGCCCGGTGGAGGGCAAGCGCCCCTTGCCGATGGAGCTCGAGACCTGGCTGGACAAGGCCGTCGACGCCGACATCGCCCGCCGCGAGGGCGAGTGGTCGGAGGAAGAGGTCTATATCGCCCTGGCCCGTCCCGGCGGCGACGCCTGGATCAGCATCGACCGCCAAACCGGCGCCGTGGAGCACGAGAAGACCACGCGCGGCGCGATCTCGCTGCTCAACGACCTGCACAAAGGCCGCAACGCCGGCAAGGCCTGGGGCTGGTTCATCGACATCTTCGCCGCCGCCTGCGTGATCTTCGCGGTCACCGGCCTGATCCTCCTGCAATTCCACGCCCGGGCCCGTCCCCTGACCTGGCCCCTGGTGGCCGGAGGCCTGGTGATCCCGCTGCTGCTCGTCATCCTTTTCGTCCACCTGTGAGGCGTCCCGTCATGAAGCGCTCCCCCCCGAAGCTGTCGCTGTCCTTGCTGACCTTCTCGGCCCTCGGCGCCGGCGCGGCGACGCCCGCCCTGGCCGCCGATCTCAACGTCACCGTCGAGGTCCCGCGCCTGACGGTGGCCGAGTACCACAAGCCCTATGTCGCCATCTGGGTGGAGGCCCCCGACGCCTCGGCCGCCGCGACCCTGGCGGTCTGGTACGACGCCGACTCCAAGGAAGACCACGGAACCAAGTGGCTGAAGGACATGCGCCAGTGGTGGCGCAAGGCCGGCCGCGCGATGAGCTTCCCCGCCGACGGGATCAGCGGCGCGACCCGCGCCCCCGGCCCGCAGAAGCTGGTGTTCAGCGGGGCCAAGGGTCCGCTGAAGGACCTCAAGCCCGGCCAGTACAACCTGGTCGTCGAGGCCGCCCGCGAGGTCGGCGGCCACGAAGCCGTCCGCGTGCCGTTCACCTGGGGCAAGCCGGGCGCGCCCGCCACCGCCAAGGGGACGGCCGAAGTCGGCGCCGTCACCGTCGCCGTCAAATAGATCGAGAGAGAAACGCCATGACCTTCAAGAAGCGCCTTCTCGCCGTCGCCGCCCCCCTGGCCATTGGCGTCGCCCTGCTCCTGCCCTCGGCCGCCAGCGCCCACCGCGGCTGGATCGTGCCGTCGTTCACGGTGCTGTCGGGCGACGGCGCCTGGGTGACGCTCGACGCGGCGATCTCCAACGAGCTGTTCTACGCCGACCACAATCCGATGCGGCTGGACGCCGTGGTGGTCACCGCGCCGGACGGCTCGGTCGACAAGATCCAGAACGCCCTGACCGGCAAGTACCGCTCGACCTTCGACGTCCAGCTGGCCAAGCCGGGCACCTACAGGATCGGCTCGGCCACCAGCTCGATCATGGCCAGCTGGACGCAAGACGGCCAGGTCAAGCGCTTCCGCGGCACGCCGGAAGAGTTCGCCAAGCAGGTCCCGGCCGGCGCCGCCGACCTGAAGACCATCAAGAGCTTCAACCGCAACGAAACCTTCGTCACCCGCGACGCGCCGACCACCACGGTGTTCGCGCCGACCGGCAAGGGCCTGGAGCTGGTCCCGGTCACCCATCCCAACGACCTGGTGGCCGGCGAGGCGGCGACCTTCAGGTTCCTGCTCGACGGCAAGCCGGCGGCGGACCTGGACGTGACCCTGGCCCCCGGCAATTCGCGCTACCGCGCCACCCCCGGCGACTTCAAGGTCAAGACCGGCGCCGACGGGTCGTTCAAGGTGACCTTCCCGGAGGCCGCCATGTACTGGCTGAACGCCGTGGCGCGCAGCGGCGAGACCGGCCGCGGTCCCGGCGGCGGCATGGGCGGCCCCGGCGGCGCTCCGGCGCCCGCCACGCCCCTGGCCGGCGACGGCATGAGCGCCAGCTACACCGCCACGCTCGAAGCCCTGCGGCCGTAGAACTCAAAACGTTGTCATCCCGGACAGCGCTCCGCGCTTCCGGGATGACAACCTCATTTGATTTGCGATCCCCATGACCCGCGTTCTCGTCCCCCAACTCGCAGAACCGCCCGCCCGCCCGATCGGCGGCGCGGTGCTGGCGCTCGCCGGCCAGACGATGGGCACGACGTGGTCGGTCAAGCTGGTCGCGCCGCCGACCGCGAACGCCGACGCCCTGACCGCCATGGCCCAGCGCGAGCTGGACGGCGTCGTCCGGGAAATGAGCCCGTGGGAGCCGCTGTCGGACCTGTCGCGCTACAACCGCGCCGCCGCCGGACGCTGGACCGCCCTGCCCCCGGCCTTCGCCCAGGTGCTGCGCTGCGCCCTGGAGGTCGCCGAGGCCACGGACGGCGCGTTCGACCCGACCCTGGGCGCGCTGGTCGACCTGTGGGGCTTCGGCCCGCGTCCGTTCTCGGGTTCGCCGCCGCCGGCCGACGCCGCCGCCAGGGCCCGCGACGCGGCCGGCTGGCGCCGCCTGACCTTGGACGGCGACAGCCTGTTCCAGCCGGGCGGCCTGCGCCTGGACCTCAACGGCGTCGCCAAGGGCTTCGCGGTCGACCAGGTCGCCGCCGCCCTCGACCGGGCCGGGGCGCGCTCGTACCTGATCGAGGTCGGCGGCGAGCTGCGCGGGACCGGGGCCAAGCCCGACGGCCAGCCCTGGTGGGTCGAGCTGGAACGCCCGCCCACGGCCAATGACGGCTTGCGCACCCTGGTCGCCCTGCACGGCCTGTCGGTGGCCACCTCCGGCGACTACCGCCGGTTCTTCGAGCACGACGGCCGCCGCTACGCCCACACCCTGGACCCGGCCACCGCCGCCCCCGTCGCCAACCCCACGGTCAGCGTCACGGTGCTGGATGAAAGCTGCATGCGCGCCGACGCCTACGCCACGGCCCTGACCGTGATGGCGCCCGACGCCGCCCTGGCCTTCGCCGACGCGCACGGCCTGGCCGCGATGATCCTGGCGCGCGGCCCGACTGGCCTGGAGGAGCGCCTGTCGCCGGCCCTGTCGGCGATGCTCGACGCATGAGCCTCCTGAATCCGTTTTGGGAAAGCCTGACGCCCGAGGCCCGCCGCCTGTGCGCCGCCGGCCTGGTGCTGGCGGCCTATGCCCTGTTCTGCCTGGCCGTCGCCGTGCGCGAGGCCCGGCGCCGCCGCGCCGCCAGCCGCGCGGCCCAGGCCCTGTCGACCGGGACCGGCGCCGGCGTGCTGGTCGTCCACGCCAGCCAGACCGGCTTCGCCGAGGAACTGGCCCTGGCCACCGCCAAGCTGCTGGGCGACGCCGGCGCGCGGGTGACGCTGAAGAGCCTGGCGGACGTCACCGCGCCCGATCTCGCCGCCGCCAAAAATCCCGAGAGGGCCCGCGCCCTGTTCGTGGTCAGCACCACCGGCGAGGGCGACGCCCCCGACGACGCCCGCCGCTTCATTCGCGACGTGATGAGCGGCGAGCCCGCCTTGCACGGCCTGAGCTACGGCGTGCTGGCCCTGGGCGACAGCACGTACACGCACTTCTGCGCTTTCGGCCGCACCTTGGACGCCTGGCTGGCCCGGCATGGCGCCGCGCCGCTGTTCGACCGGGTCGAGGTCGACGACGGCGACCCGGCCGCCTTGCGCCACTGGAAGTCGCATGTCGGCGTGCTGGCCGGCGTCACGGACGCCCCCGACTGGACCCGGCCGCGCTACGGCCGCTGGCGGCTGGCCGAGCGCCGGCGACTGAACCCGGGCAGCCCGGGCGACGCGGCGTTCCATATCCGGCTCGAGGCGCTGGAGGCCGCGACCTGGGAGGCCGGCGACATTCTGGAAGTCGGGCCGCGCAACGATCCGGCCGAGGTCGCGGCCCTGATGGCGCGGCTGGGCCTGGACCCCGCCGCCCCGGTCGTCGCCGAGGACGGCGCGACCCTGGCCCAGGCCCTGTCCTGGCGACGCCTGCCGCACGACGACGGCCTGGCCTCCGCGACGCCCCAGGCCCTGGTCGACGCCCTGCCGCCCCTGCCCCACCGCGAATACTCGATCGCCTCGCTGCCGGCCGACGGCGGCGTCGAGCTGCTGGTCCGGGCGATGAAGCGGGCCGACGGCAAGCCGGGGCTGGGCTCGGGCTGGCTGACCGCCCACGCCGCCGAGGGCGCCGAGATCGCCGCGCGGGTGCGGACCAACCGCGCCTTCCATGGTCCGCAAGGCGACCGGCCGCTGATCCTGATCGGCAACGGCACGGGCCTGGCCGGCCTGCGCGCCCACCTCAAGGCCCGCGCGGCGGCCGGCCAACACCGCAACTGGCTGGTGTTCGGCGAGCGCACGGCGGCCCACGACTATTTCCACCGGGACGAGATCGAGGCCTGGTTGGCCGACGGGGTGCTGGCCCGCCTGGACCTGGCCTTCTCACGCGACCAGGACCGCAAGATCTATGTCCAGCACCGCCTGATGGAAGCCGCCGAGCCCCTGCGCGCCTGGGTCGCCGACGGGGCGTCGATCTATGTCTGCGGCTCGCTGGAGGGGATGTCCGGCGACGTCCACGCGGCGCTGACGGCCGTGCTGGGAGCCGGGACGATGGAACGACTGGCCGACGAAGGGCGATATCGGCGGGACGTGTACTGACGATCGCCGTGGATGAAGGTGGGGACACACACTCACGGCAAGACCCTGCCCAATGATCCGAGACCATGGGGTTGAGTGTGTGTCCCCCTCTTGATCAGCGGCCTGACAACGCCGCCCGCTCCTCCGGCGTATTAGCCCCGCGCAGCCGCGCGGCCACCGCCTCATCGCAAGCCAGCGCCACAAGCCTCGCCCGCTCGACCAGCCGCCGCAGCGGCCAGCTGTCCTCGGCCTCAACCGGCAAGGCGGCCAGGGTCAGAACCATCGGCACCGGCAGCCCCTCGTAGAACGCCCCGGGCCCCTCCACCGCCAGCAGCGGCGCCAGGTCCTCGGCCGTCACGGTCGGCGCGTCGACCGCCAGCACCAGGACCCGCGCCAGGCCGTGCGCCGCCAGGGCCCGCGCGCCGGCCAGCACCCCGCCGACCGGTCCCCCGCCGGGCGCCGGATCATCGACATGCTCCAGCCCATGGTCGCGCCCCGCCGTCAGCACCCGGACGGCGCCGACCGCCGTCGCCAGGGCCGCCACGCGGTCGACCGCCCTGCGGCCGTCCCACTCCAGCACGGCCTTGTCGGCGCCCATGCGACGCGAGGCGCCGCCGGTCAGGATGATCGCCCCGAACGGGGTCGTGCATGGGGTCATGGCTCTAATCTAGGTCAGACAAAGTTCGCCGTCTGCATCGCGTTGGCCGCAACGCGTTCGGACGAAAGCCTGAAAGGACAGGAGACGGCGGGCCGTGATCGCGCTGCCGGACCCTGTGCTCCATCAAAGACTTGCGGCTCGTCTTCCAAGACACGACCAAAACGGTCTAGTGTCCGCCGCGATTAAGGGACGGAACATCGATGAACGACCGCAACGAGCGTCAACGCCGCCGCACGACCCAGAGCGCGACCATCCGCGACGTGGCGGCCCTGGCCGGGGTGTCGCCCATGACGGTGTCGCGGGTCATCAACCGCGAGACGACGGTCAAGACCGAGACCAAGGCCCTGGTCGAGGCCGCGATCAGCGAGCTGAACTACGCGCCCAACCCCGCCGCCCGCAGCCTGGCCGGCTCGGCCCCGTTCCGCATCGGCCTGCTCTACGACAACCCCTCGACCGGCTATCTGTCCGAGTTCCTGGTCGGGGCGCTGGACGAAAGCAGCCGCACGGGCGCGCAGGTGGTGATCGAGAAGTGCGCCGAACCGGAACTGGCCGGCGCCACCCTGACCCGTCTGCTGAAGACCGGCGTCGACGGCCTGATCCTGCCCGCCCCGCTGTGCGAGAGCGCCCAGGTCCTGGCCGAGGTCAAGGCCGCCGGCGCCGCCGCCGTGGCCGTGGCGCCCGGCATGCCCAGCGCCGACATGGCCACCATTCGGATCGACAACGAGGCCGCCGCCTTCGAACTGGCCCAGCACCTGCTGGCCCTGGGCCACAAGCGGTTCGGCGTCATCAAGGGCCACCCCAACCAGACGGTCAGCCAGCAACGCCTGGACGGCTTCCTCTCGGCCTTGAAGGGCGCCGGCATCCCGGACGAGAACGTCCGCGTCGAGCAGGGCTACTTCACCTACCGCTCGGGCCTGGAGGCGGCCGAACGGCTGCTGGGCGAGGACGACCGCCCCACCGCCATCTTCGCCGGCAACGACGACATGGCCGCGGCCACCGCGGGCGTCGCCCACCGCATGGGACTGGACGTGCCCGAGGACCTGTCGATCGTCGGCTTCGACGACACCTCGATCGCCGCCAACATCTGGCCGGCCCTGACCACCGTCCACCAGCCGATCGCCGCCATGGCCCGCGCGGCCGTCGACCTGGTGCTGGAGGAAATCCGCCGCAAGCGCGGCAAGGCCGGCGAGCCCAGGCAGCTGATGCACCCGCACACCCTGATCGTGCGCGATTCGACGGGGCCGGCGCCCAGCGAAGGCTGAGCGCGATCTACCGGGATTCCGGCCGCCTTTGACGCATGGCGCGCCCAATCGCTCGCAATTCCGTCAATTGTATTATCAAATCACCGACTTGCGCGACCATGCATGTTAGCGCTAACAGATGTGCCGACGTGAACGAGCGTGACCGTGGTTTGGTCGTAAAGCTCGGCTAGGGAGAAGACGTGGTGGGCATTGTGGAGTTCCTTCCCGAGGATTGGCGCGAGGCGACCCTGCTGGGCCGCATCGACTTCGGACAAGGTCCGACGCCCGTCCTGATCCGCGACGGGCGGATCGAGGATGTCAGCAAGATCGCGCCCACCACCTCCGACCTGATGAACGCCTTCGCCCCGAGCGCGGCGATCCCGCAGGGCGAGGACCTGGGTCCGCTGGACGCGCTGGACGTCCGCCCCGTCTGGGCCGATCCCGAAGGCGCGGCCGCCAAGCTGCTGGCTCCGGTGGACCTGCAGGTGCTGAAGGCCGCCGGCGTCACCTTCGCCGTCTCGACCCTGGAGCGGGTGATCGAGGAACGCGCGCGCGGCGACGCCGCCGCCGCCCTGAAGATTCGCGAGCAGCTGTCGGCCAGCATGGGCGGCGACCTGCGCAGCGTGAACCCGGGTTCGGACGGCGCCGCGCGCCTGAAGGCCACCCTGATCGCCGACGGCCTGTGGTCGCAGTATCTGGAAGTCGCCATCGGCCCCGACGCCGAGATCTTCACAAAGGGTCCCACGCTGTCCTCGATGGGCTGGGGCGACCACGTGGGCGTGCGCAGCGACAGCCACTGGAACAATCCCGAGCCGGAAGTCGTGCTGCTGTGCGACGGCCAGGGCCGGATCCGCGGCGCCTCGCTGGGCAACGACGTCAATCTGCGCGACTTCGAAGGCCGCTCGGCCCTGCTGCTCAGCAAGGCCAAGGACAACAACGCCTCGTGCTCGATCGGCCCGTTCTTCCGCCTGTTCGACGACGGCTTCTCGCTGGATGACGTCCGCTCGGCCGAGGTGACGCTGAACATCACCGGCCGCGACAACTTCGTGCTCGACGGCCACAGCAACATGAGCCTGATCAGCCGGGACCCCGCCGTTCTGGCGGGTCAGGCGTTCGGCAAGCAGCACCAATATCCCGACGGTTTCGCCCTGTTCCTGGGCACGATGTTCGCCCCGATCCAGGATCGCGACGCCGCGGGCCAGGGCTTCACCCACAAGGTCGGCGACCGCGTGCGCGTGGCCACCCCGAAGCTGGGCGTTCTGGAGAACGAGGTGACCACCTGCGATCTCGCCGCCCCGTGGACGTTCGGCGTCTCCGCCCTGATCCGCAACCTGGCTGGCCGAGGCCTCCTGTGAATTTTGAAGTAAAGCGCCCGCAAGTGAGCACCTCCTCCGCCATCTATCCCAGCCTCAGGGGCAAACGCGTCGTCATCACCGGCGGCGGCTCAGGCATCGGGGCCGGCATCGTCGCCGGCTTCGTGCGCCAGGGCTCCGAGGTGATCTTCCTCGACGTCGCCGACGAGGACTCCAAGGTCCTGGCCCAGCAGCTGTCGGGCGCGGACATCGCGCCGGTCTATATCCGCTGCGACCTGACCGACCTGGAAGCGGTGGCCAAGACCTTCGCCCAGATCGGTCCCATCGACGTGCTGGTCAACAACGCCGGCAACGACGACCGCCACAAGCTGGCCGAGGTGACGCCCGCCTACTGGGACGAGCGCATGAACGTGAACCTGCGCCACATGCTGTTCTGCACCCAGGCCGTGGCCCCGGGCATGAAGGCGCGCGGCGGCGGGGCGGTGATCAACTTCGGTTCGATCAGCTGGCACCTGGGCCTGGAGGACCTGGTCCTCTACGAGACCGCCAAGGCCGGCATCGAGGGCATGACCCGCGCCCTGGCCCGCGAGCTGGGCCCCGACGACATCCGCGTCACCTGCGTGGTGCCCGGCAACGTCAAGACCAAGCGCCAGGAGAAGTGGTACACGCCCGAGGGCGAGGCCGAGATCGTCAAGGCCCAGGCCCTGAAGGGCCGCCTGGTCCCCGACCATGTCGCCTCGCTGGTGATGTTCTTGGCCTCGGACGACGCGTCCCTGTGCACCGGCCACGAATACTGGATCGACGCCGGCTGGCGTTGATCGGCGCGTAGAGTCCCCTCCCGCCCTTCGGGCCCGCCCCAGGACGGGGAAAGATCCGGCGCCGCGCCGATCCTCGACCTTTGGAGGAGCTGTCGCGAGGCGATGGAGGGGATATACCGCTGTGAACTGAGAGGACGTCGCGCATGCCCGAACCCACCTGCGTCTGGGATCTGAAGGCCACCCTCGGCGAGGGGCCGATCTGGTCCGCCGAGGAACAGGCCGTGTGGTTCGTCGACATCAAGGGCCACAAGGTCCACCGCTTCCATCCGGCCAGCGGCGAGACCAAGAGCTTCGACGCCCCCGACCAGGTCACCTTCCTGGCGCCGCACGCCGGCGGCGGCGGGTTCGTGGCCGGCCTGAAGAGCGGCCTGCACCGCTTCGATCCGACGACCGGCGCCTTCGTCTTCCTGGCGCGGATCGAGCCGCCGGAGCTCAACAACCGCCCCAACGACGCCACGGTCGACGCCGAGGGCCGCCTGTGGTTCGGCACGATGCACGACGGCGAGGAGACCCCGACCGGCGCGCTCTACCGCCTGAGCGCCGACGGCGCGCCGGTCCAGCAGGATGAAGGCGTCTGCATCACCAACGGCCCCTGCGTGTCGCCCGACGGCAAGACGTTCTACCACACCGACACCCTGGAAAAGGTCATCTGGGCCTACGACCTGGGCGCGGACGGCGCGCTCTCCAACAAGCGCCTGTTCTTCAAGCTCGAGATCGCCGACGCCTGGCCCGACGGCTCGGTGGTCGACAGCGAGGGCTTCGTCTGGACGGCCCTGTGGGGCGGCCATGGCGCCCTGCGGATCTCGCCGCGAGGCGAGGTCGTCGACCGGATCATCCTGCCCGCCGTCAACGTCACCAAGCCCTGCTTCGGCGGGCCCGACCTGAAAACCGTCTATTTCACCACCGCCCGCAAGGGCCTGAGCGACGAGCAACTCGCCGCCAATCCCCTGTGCGGCGGCCTGTTCGCCCTGCCCGTCGCCGTCGCCGGCCAGCCCCAATACGAGGTGCGTCTTGACCTCCCCTAACAGAACTCCCCGCCGCTTCCGCTCGCGCGACTGGTTCGACAATCCGGACCACATCGACATGACCGCCCTCTATCTGGAGCGGTTCATGAACTACGGGATCACCCCGGAGGAGCTGCGCAGCGGCAAGCCGATCATCGGCATCGCCCAGACCGGCAGCGACATCTCGCCGTGCAACCGCATCCACCTGGACCTGGTGACCCGGATCCGCGACGGCATCCGCGACTCCGGCGGCATCCCGATGGAGTTCCCGGTCCACCCGATCTTCGAGAACTGCCGTCGCCCGACGGCGGCCCTGGACCGCAACCTGTCGTATCTGGGCTTGGTCGAGACCCTGCACGGCTATCCGATCGACGCCGTGGTCCTGACCACCGGCTGCGACAAGACCACCCCGGCCGGCATCATGGCCGCCACCACGGTCAACATCCCGGCCATCGTGCTGTCGGGCGGGCCGATGCTGGACGGCTGGCACGACGGCGAGCTGGTTGGCTCGGGCACGGTGATCTGGCGCTCGCGCCGCAAGCTGGCGGCCGGCGAGATCAACGAGGACGAGTTCATCCAGCGCGCCGCCGACAGCGCCCCCTCGGCCGGCCACTGCAACACCATGGGCACGGCCTCGACCATGAACGCCGTGGCCGAGGCCCTGGGCCTGTCGCTGACCGGCTGCGCGGCCATCCCCGCCCCCTATCGCGAGCGCGGCCAGATGGCCTATCGCACGGGCCAGCGGATCGTCGACCTGGCCTATGAGGACATCAAGCCCAAGGACATCCTGACCAAGCAGGCGTTCGAGAACGCCATCGCCCTGGTCGCGGCGGCCGGCGGCTCGACCAACGCCCAGCCGCACATCGCGGCCATGGCGCGGCACGCGGGCCTGGAGATCACCGCCGACGACTGGCGCGCGGCCTACGACATCCCGTTGATCGTCAACATGCAGCCGGCCGGCAAGTATCTGGGCGAGCGCTTCCACCGGGCCGGCGGCGCGCCGGCGGTGCTGTGGGAGCTGCTGCAGCAGGGCCGCCTGCACGGCGACGTCCTGACGGTCACCGGCAAGACGATGGCCGAGAACCTGGAAGGCCGCGAGACCAAGGACCGCGAGGTGATCTTCCCCTACGCCCAGCCGCTGGCCGAAAAGGCCGGCTTCCTGGTGCTGAAGGGCAACCTGTTCGACTTCGCGATCATGAAGTCCAGCGTGATCGGCGCCGACTTCCGCGCCCGCTATCTGAGCAAGCCCGGCCAGGAAGACATCTTCGAGGCCCGGGCCATCGTGTTCGACGGTTCGGACGACTATCACGCCCGGATCAACGACCCGGCGCTGAACATCGACGAGCACTGCATCCTGGTGATCCGCGGCGCCGGTCCGATCGGCTGGCCCGGCTCGGCCGAGGTGGTCAACATGCAGCCGCCGGACGCCCTGCTGAAGCGCGGCATCATGAGCCTGCCCACCCTGGGCGACGGCCGCCAGTCGGGCACCGCCGACAGCCCCTCGATCCTCAACGCCTCGCCCGAAAGCGCGATTGGAGGAGGTTTGTCCTGGCTCAGGACCGGTGACGCCATCCGCATCGACCTGAACACCGGCCGCTGCGACGCCCTGGTGGACGAGGCGACGATCAGCGAGCGCCGCAAGGAAGGCATCCCGGCCGTCCCCGCGACCATGACCCCCTGGCAGGAAATCTACCGCGCCCACACGGGCCAGCTGGAAACCGGCGGGGTGCTGGAGTTCGCGGTCAAGTACCAGGACCTGGCCAGCAAGCTGCCCAGGCACAATCACTGATCTGGAAGGCCCTCGGAGCGATCCGAGGGCCTTTTTGGTTTAGGGATCGGCGGCTAACGCTTGCCCCCTACGGACCGCTTCGCGGTCGTCTTCCCCCAGAGGGGGAAGAGGAGTCGCGCTTTCGTCCTCCGCCCCCTATGGGGGCGGACAGACCGCGAAGCGGTCAGGTGGGGGCAAGCGAGTGTGATCCCACGCGACGGAGCGACGCGATGACAGCTGTGCGAGACGCCGAACCCGCCGACCTCAAGCCCCTGGCCCACCTGTGGTGGACCGGCTGGCGGGACGGCCATGAGGGGCTGCTGCCCGATGCCTTGAAGCGTCTGCGCACGCTCGAAAGCTTCGAGGACCGGATGGCCGCCGCCCTGCCGAAAGTGCGGACCCTGGGCCCGGTCGGCGCGCCGCTGGGCTTCCACCTGCTGAGGACGACGAGCTCTATCAGTTCTACCTGGCCGCCGAGGCGCGCGGGACCGGCGCGGCGGCGGTGCTGATGGCCGACGCCGAGGCGCGGCTGGCCCAGGCCGGGGTCGCCACCGCCTGGCTGGCCTGCGCCATCGGCAACGCCCGCGCCGCGCGGTTCTACGAGAAGTCCGGCTGGACGATGGCGCGGATCGAGACCGTGCCGACCGAAACCTCCGAAGGCCTCTTCCCGCTGGAGGTCTGGCGCTACGAGAAGCACCTGGCCGGTTAGGCGACTAGGGTCGACCAACCTCAAGCCTGGTGTGTGATCCTCGTCCTTCGACGAGGTTTTCGCTTCTGAAGCCGAACGTCGATCAACACTAGGGGATTTGCTCGGGGCGCCCTGCGGCTTCCCCCCGATGGCGGCGGCCCCAAGCGACGCGCAAAGCTGCCTCTCACCTGGCTCGGCCCGCCGCGACGGCGGGCGCGGGCCTCATGATGGGAGGCGTTCCATGGCGGCCAGGATTCGAGCGACCTTGGCGATCGTGCTGCTGGTCGGCGAGCTTGCGGCGGCCGGTTCGGCCTTCGCCCAGACCCAGGACGAGGTCGAGTGTTCGCGGCAGGCGACCCAGCAGACCGGCTACGACCCGATGAACCCGCCCGTTCCCGCCCAGGCCACCGCCGCCGGCGCGACGGGCAGCGGGGCCAGGGTCAAGGGCGCGGCGGTCGGCGCGACCATCGGCGCGGTCTCGGGCGGCGACGTGGGCGACGCGGCCGTGGCGGGCGCGGTGGCCGGCGGGGTCGCCAGGCGGTCGAAGAACCGGCGCGCGGCCCGCTCTCAGAACGAGGCCAACGCCCAGGCCGTGGCGGCCGGCCAGGCCGCCTACGAGCAGGCGCGCGCCGCCTGTCTGGCGAGCCGCGGCCACTGAAATCGTCCGCCGCTAGCCGCCGACGGCGCCCGAGCCGAAGTCGAACTGTTCCGGCCGCGCCTTGCCGCCGCCGAGCGCGTAGGTGAAGCCGAAGAACACCGCCCGCACCTTGGCCCGGCGCTCGACGCGCTGTTGCAGGGTCGGCGTGTCCAGAACCATGTCGTCCTGGAACGAGTTCAGCACGTCGTTGGCCGTGACCACGAAGTTCAGCTTGTCGTTGACCTTGCGGCGATAGCCCAGGTTCAGCAGCGAGATCGGCTCGCGATAGCCCTGCGGCGCCAGGCGCTTGCCCGAGGTGAAGCCGTTCAGCTGGAAGAAGTCCTTGGGCGTGGCCTGCCAGCTGAGGCTCCCGCGCCCCGTCAAGGTCGTGCCCGAACGCGTGCCCGCCGCGCCCAGGGTTGTCGACTGGATCTCGTTCCAGAAGGCGTTGCCGCTGACATTGTAGCTGAGCTTGGGCGTCAGCTTGCCGTTGGCCACCAGCTCCAGCCCGCCGTTGCGGCTCTTGGCCAGGTTCTCGCGGGTGGTCAGGAAGACGCCGTCGCCCAGATTTCGCACCACGTCGACCACGCCGTCGTGGCTTTCACGATAATAGGCCGTGGCCAGGTATGACGCCGGTCCCTTCCGGTACTGCCAGCCCAGCTCATAGGAGTCGGTGACCTGGGGCTTCAGGTCGGGATTGCCGGCCCGGTAGTTCTTCGGGTCCTGGTAGATCGGATAGGGATTGAGGTCCTGGGCCTGCGGGCGCTGGACCCGCTTGCTGTAGTTGGCGGTCAGCGTCTGGGTCTGGCTCAGGGTGTAGCCCATGTGCAGCGACGGATAGACGTGGAAATAGGCGTTGTCGTCCTTCTGGCCGGTCGTCACCTGGTTGGTGCGGATCTCGACCTGCTCGGCGCGCAGGCCGCCCAGCACCGTGAAGTCGCCGAACGGCCGCTCGTAGGTGGCGTAGCCGGCATAGACGTCCTGGCTGTAGAGGAAGCGGTTGGTCCGACGCGGATCGACGGTCTGGTCGGCGGCCGTCGGGCCGGTCGAGCCGTGGTTGTCGTAGTCGTTGTCGACGACCTCGAAATCCAGCCCGGTCTTCAGCTTGGCCTCGTCCGGCATCGGGCGGGTGTAGTCGAGCTTGAAGTTCAGGCGGTCCTGGTCGGAGCCGAAGCCGAACGACTCGTGGACGTCCGCCCCGGAGGTGTTGTCGATGAAGGCCTTGCCGTCGCGCGCGAAGTCGGTGACCTCGTATTCCAGGTGAGCGTCCAGTTCGTGCTCGGAGCCCTTGAACTGGTGGCGCCAGTCGCCGCTGACCGCGCCGTTGTCGCGGCTCATAGTGGCGCTGGAGGCGCGCAGATAGACGGGCCCGGCCGGCGTGGCGCCGAGGTCGGTGAAGCGCTCCTCGCCGTCGGTGTCGTAGTCCATGCCCCGGAAGCGGACCTCGGCGCTGAGCCGGTCCTTCGGGGTCAGGTTGTAGTCGAGGCCGCCGCGCAGGTTCACCGCGGCGCCGGCGTTGGTGAACGCCCCTTCCTGCAGGGTGTGGGCCGGCGCGCCGACGACGGGCAGGGTCTCGCGCTCGTCGGTCGTCCAGAACTTCTGGCGGTCGTAGCGGTAGCCGGCGTCGCCCGACAGGGTCAGCTTGCCCCTGACCAGGTTGCCGGTGACGCCGGTGTTGTAGCGGCTGTCGGGGCCGACGTTCAGCTTGACCGAACCGGTCGCCCCCGGCTTGTGGGTCCTCTTGGTGATCAGATTGATGATCCCGGCCGTGCCGTCGGGACGGTAGGCGGCGGAGGGGTTGGTCATCACCTCGACGCGGTCGATCTGGTCGGCCGGCATCTGCTGCAGGGCGTCGGCCTTGCCGTCGCCGTTGAACATGCTGGACGGCTTGCCGTCGATCATGATCGTGACGTTTGGATCGCCGCGCAGGCTGACATTGCCCTGCACGTCGACCTCGACGGAGGGGATGTTGCGCAGGGCGTCGGCGATCGAGCCGGTCTTGGCCGACAGGTCGTTGGCGACGCTGTAGCTGCGGCGGTCGATCGAGGTGCGCATGGCCGTGGAGTCGCTGGTCACCGTCACGCCCTCGACGGCGGTGGGGGCGACGGCCGGCTTGGCGGGCTTGGCCAGCTGGGTCGCCGGCGCGGGCTTCGTCTGGGCCTGAACAATGTTCGACGAGAGAAGCGCCGTGGCGGCGACCAACAGAACTTTGAAACGCAAGGACGTCCCCCGACGGATACTTGTGCGGCAAGGTGAAGCTTGCCCATGACTTAGAGGCGCGAAAGAGGCCAAGTCGCGAGCCGAGGCAAATGTCTTTTCGGCAATGTTTCGCGGATCGACGGTTGCGGCGTCATGACAGCGTTGACATGATCCCCTCGCGTCGGCCGATCGGGGAGGCGGGCGGGGGTCTCGAACCGCCGCTTGCGCGCTGATACCGGTAACACTAAGGTCAGGCCAACCAAAGCCCCGCTTCAGGGGCTCGTTAGGGATCAAACGCGGCCTTCGGGCCTCATGGGGAAGACAGACAGTGGCATCTGTAGCAAACGCCGGACCGAGTCCGGGGATGAGCGCCGACGGCGCCAAGGTCAACATGGCCTTCATCGCCGCCATCGTGGCCGTCGCCACCATCGGCGGCTTCATGTTCGGCTATGACAGCGGGGTCATCAACGGCACCCAGGAGGGCCTGGAGAAGGCTTTCAGCCTGAGCAAGCTGGGCACCGGCCTGAACGTCGGCGCCATCCTGATCGGCTGCGCCGTCGGCGCCTTCGCCGCCGGCCGCCTGGCCGACGTCTGGGGTCGCCGCACGGTGATGATCATCGCCGCCCTGCTGTTCCTGGTCAGCGCCATCGGCACCGGCGCCTCGGACACCTCGCTGGTGTTCATCGCCTTCCGCCTGCTGGGCGGCCTGGGCGTGGGCGCGGCCAGCGTGCTGTGCCCGGTCTACATCTCGGAAGTCACGCCCGCGAACATCCGCGGCCGCCTGTCGTCCGTGCAGCAGATCATGATCATCACCGGCCTGACCGGCGCGTTCGTGGCCAACTACATCCTGGCCCACACCGCCGGCAGCTCGACCGCCATCTTCTGGCTGGGCTTCCCGGCCTGGCGCTGGATGTTCTGGATGCAGACCATTCCCGCGGCGGTCTTCTTCTTCAGCCTGCTGTCGATCCCGGAAAGCCCGCGCTACCTGGTGGCCAAGGGCAAGGACGCCGACGCCGAAAAGGTGCTCTCGCGCCTGTTCGGCGAGGGTGAAGGCGCCAAGAAGGTGGCCGAGATCCGCGCTTCGCTGGCCGCCGACCACCACAAGCCCAAGATGAGCGACCTGATCGACCCGATCACCAAGAAGCTGCGTCCGATCGTCTGGACCGGCATCGGCTTGGCCGTCTTCCAGCAGCTGGTCGGCATCAACATCGTCTTCTACTACGGCTCGGTGCTGTGGCAGTCGGTGGGCTTCTCGGAGGACGACTCCCTGAAGATCAACATCCTGTCGGGGTCGCTCTCGATCCTGGCCTGCCTGCTGGCCATCGCCCTGATCGACAAGCTGGGCCGCAAGCCGCTGCTGCTGATCGGTTCGGCCGGCATGGCCATCACCCTGGGCACCGTGGGCTACTGCTTCTTCCGCGGTTCGATGATCGACGGCGCCCTGCATCTGCCGGGCAATTTCGGCCTGATCGCCCTGATCGCGGCCAACGCCTATGTGGTGTTCTTCAACCTCAGCTGGGGCCCGGTGATGTGGGTCATGCTGGGCGAGATGTTCCCCAACCAGATCCGCGGTTCGGGCCTGGCCGTCGCCGGCTTCGCCCAGTGGATCGCCAACTTCGGCATCTCGGTCAGCTTCCCGGCCATGGCCGCGGGCCTGGGCCTGCCGGCCACCTACGGCTTCTACGCGGCCAGCGCCTTGGTCTCGTTCTTCTTCGTCCAGAAGATGGTCCGCGAGACCCGCGGCCAGGAGCTGGAAGACATGCAGGGCTAACGAGCTTCTTTTCCTCCCCCTCGCGGAGAGGGACGAGCGACTATGAGAACGCCCGGGAGGTTCCGCCTCCCGGGCGTTTTCTTGTGCGGTTTTGCCTTTGCCGGACGTCGCTTTCGGCGCCAGTTTCAGACCGGCCTCCGGCCCCGAAAACCGCGAATGACACCGGTGGACAAGGCCGCATCCTTGCCGCTAAGTGGCCGGCAACAAGCGTACGACGCTTAGGGTCGGGAGGAGTTTTTCATGGTCGATGTCAGCCGTCGCGGCGCCCTGGGCTCCCTGCTGACCGGAGCCGCCGTCGCCGCTGTTCCCGCCGCTTCGCAAGCCGCCCAAATGGGGGCGCTGCCCAGCGCGCCGGCCGCCGGCGCCGGGCCGACTTGGGCCAAGGGGATCGAAGGCCAGCGCAAGGCCGACCTGGGCGACGGAACCTTCCTCAATCCCATCCTGGCCGGCGACCATCCCGACCCGTCGATCCTCAAGGACGGCGACGACTACTACATGACCCACTCGTCGTTCGACGCCTATCCGGGCCTGCTGATCTGGCGCAGCCGCGACCTGGTGAACTGGACGCCGGTCGGCCCGGCCCTGAAGACCAACGTCGGCTCGATCTGGGCCCCCGAGCTCTGCAAGCACAAGGGCCGCTACTATATCTACCTGCCGGCCAAGTTCCCGGACAACAACACCAGCTACGTGATCTGGGCCGACAAGATCGAAGGGCCGTGGAGCGAGCCGGTCGACCTGAAGCTGCCCCGCTATATCGACCCCGGCCACGTGGTCGACGAGAAGGGCGTGCGCTGGCTGTTCCTGTCGGGCGGCGACCGCATCCAGCTGGCCCCCGACGGCCTGTCGACGGTCGGCCAGCCCGAGCACGTCTACAATCCGTGGCGCTATCCGGACGACTGGGACGTCGAGGGCTTCTCGCCCGAGGGCCCCAAGGTGATGAAGCGCGGCGAGTACTACTATCTGGTCACCGCCGTGGGCGGCACGGCCGGCCCGCCGACCGGCCACATGGTCATCGTCGCCCGCGCCAAGTCGCTGGCCGGTCCTTGGGAGGACGATCCCAGGAATCCGGTCGTGCGCACGACCAACAACAGCGAGAAATGGTGGTCGCGCGGCCACGCCACCCTGGTCGAGGGCCCGACCGGCGACTGGTGGACCGTCTATCACGGCTACGAAAACGGCTTCTACACCCTGGGTCGCCAGACCCTGCTGGCCCCGGTCACCTGGACCCAGGACGGCTGGTTCAAGGTCGGCGGCGGCGATCTCTCGAAGCCGCTCGCCAAACCCAAGGGCGGCAAGGCCGTGCCGCACGGCATGGCGCTGTCGGACGACTTCACGACCGACAAGCTGGGCGTGCAGTGGAGCTTCTTCGACCCCAAGCCGGGCGAGCGCGACCGGATCAAGCGCGAGGGCGGCGTCCTGACCCTGAAGGGCGCCGGCGAGGCCCCCTCGACCGGCGCGCCGCTGATCTTCGTCAACGGCGACCAGGCCTACGAGATCGAGTGCGAGATCGAGATCGATCCCGACACCCGCGCCGGCCTGATCCTGTTCTACGACCGCCAGCTCTATTGCGGCCTGGGCTTCGACGAGAAGAACTTCGTCACCCACCAGTACGGCATCGAGCGCGGGCGGCCGCCCAATCCGCATGGCGCGAAGATGCTGATGCGGCTGCGCAACGACCGCCACATCGTGGCCTTCCACACCAGCGGCGACGGCGGGGCGACCTGGAAGCGGTTCGACCGCGGCATGGAAGTCTCGGGCTACCACCACAATGTGCGCGGCGGCTTCCTGATGCTGAAGCCGGGCCTCTACGCGGCGGGCAAGGGCTCGGCGCGGTTCAAGGGGTTCAAGTACCGGGCGCTGGCGTGATGAGGACGCCGCTCCTCGCCGCCGCTCTGCTGTTCGCGACACCGGCCCTCGCCCAGGCGCCCGCCGATCCGCCGCCGTTCAAGGCGACCAAGATCGTGCTGGTCGGCGACTCCACCGCCGCCGTGAACAGCGGCTGGGGCGGGGCGTTCTGCGGCGTGCGGGTGACCTCGAACGTGGCCTGCGTGAACCTGGGGCGCGGCGGGCGCAGCACCAAGACCTATCGCGGCGAAGGCTCCTGGACCCTGGCCCTGGGCGAGATGAAGGGCGGCCCGTTCGCCGACACCTATGTGCTGATCCAGTTCGGCCACAACGACGCCTATGGCCGGGCCGAACGGCTGACCGACCTGAAGACGCAGTTCCCGGCCAATCTGAAACGCTATGTCGAGGAGGCCCGCGCGGCCGGCGCCCATCCGGTGCTGGTCACGCCGCTGTCGCGCCGCCAATTCAAGGACGGCGAGTTGATCGACGACCTGATCCCGTGGGCGGAAGCTGTCCGCGCCGTCGCCGCCGAGACCGGGACGCCGCTGGTCGATCTGAACGCCCGCAGCGCCGCGGCCGTCCAGACGATGGGTCCGCTGAAGGCCGCCGATTGGGCCGAGGGGCCGCCCTCGCCGGCGCTGGCCCAGGCCCTCGCCGGCGGCACGACGGTGGGTGTGAAGTTCTATGAACCGCCGATCCCGGGGGCCGCGGCCGTGCCGATGGACCCGCCGGGCCAGCCGCCCGCCACGCCGCCGTCGAAGTTCGACTACACCCACCTGGGCTCGACGGGCGCGGCGGCGTGCTCGGAGATCGTCGCCGAGGAACTGATGAAGGCGGTTCCGGCCTTGGCCCGGAATTTGGTCCCGTAGGACGCCCCCTCCGTCACGCCGCGTATTCGCCGCGCGCCACCTCCCCCGCTGCGCGGGTGAGGAGGAAGCGGCGTCCCTTCTCCTCCCCCATGAAACGGGGGAAGTGGCCGCGAAGCGGACGGAGGGGGCGTTCCGCTACTGCGCCGCCGGAGCCGTCTTCGGCAGGGCCGGACCGCTGAACTCGGCGTCGATCTGGACGTCCACCTGGTCGCCGACGCCCATGGTCGAGCCGGGCGCCGGAACGCCGGCGCCGATGCCGAACTCCGAACGCTTGAACGCGCCGTGGGCCGAGAAGCCGATGCGAGCGTGCGGGTCCATCGGGTGGCCGGCATAGCCGCCGTTGAACGTCGTCTCCAGCACCACCGGCTTGGTCACGCCGTGCAGGGTGAAGTCGCCGGTGATGTTGGCGGTGTTGGGGCCGGTGACCTCGACCTTGGTCGAGCGGAAGGTGATGGTCGGATACTGGCCCGCGTCCAGCCAGACCTTGCCGGTCAGCTCGTCCTTGAAGCCGGCCGGCGGCCTGTTCAAGGTCAGCGACCTGGGATCGACGGTCGCCTCGACGGTCGAGGCCGAGGGATTGGCCGGATCGAAGTGCAGCTTGGCGTCGAAGTCGGCGAACCGCGCGGTGTAGTGCGAGAAGCCCAGGTGGTTGACCCTGAACTCGAGGTTGGCGTGGTACGGGTCCAGCTTGTAGTCGCCGGCCGGGACCTGCGGCATCACGAACTTGTCGGCCGCGGCTCCCGGCGCGGCGGCCGAGGGCGCGGCGGCGGGGGCCTCGGCCTTCTTGACGGCCGGCGGCGAGCAGGCCGCCAGGGCCAGGACGGCGGACGCCGCCAGCCAGGAAGCCGTGCGAAGGGCGTGCGGAGGAACGGTCGAATAGGTCATGGCGTCTTCCCTGCTGTGTCGGCGGCCTCCAGCGGCCGTCCGCGCCGTTCCCGGTTAAATCCGAGGCGTGCGATCCCACGAAGGACGCAGGACGGCGCCAGGTTCCGACATCGGGCCGGCCATTTTCTCGTCTCGACTTGACGTTACGGAAGGCGCGGTGATGCTGTCCACCGCGCTACCTCGGCCCAGTCACGCCCCCTGGCCCGCCCCTTGGAGACGGTTCTTGAGCAGTCTCGCGACCTCAGCTCAGCAGTTGCCGGATCGTCGCGATCAGCACGCGGGCCAGGGGCTCGCGATCGGTGTCGGGGTGATTGACCGCCCGGATGATCATGCCGTCGAACAGCAGCCCCACGACCTCGCAGCGGGCCTGGAATTCGGCGTCGCTCCACTCGGGCTTGCGGCTGCGGTTGAGCATGGCCTGGGCGTAGACCCGCTCCTGCGCGTCGGCGGCCTGCAGGATCGCGGCGACCTTGGGATTGCGGCTGGCCTCGGCCAGGACCTCCAGTGTCAGGGACGCGCGGCCCAGGTCGAAGCACTTGTCGACGGCCTCGGGCAGGTGGTCGGTCATGGCGTCCAGCAGGTCGCCCGGCCGGCTTTCCATCTCGGCGAACTTCTCGCGCATCTCGGCCAGGTCCTGGGCGACGATGGCGGCGATGATCGCCTCCTTGTTCTCGAAGTAGCGGTAGATCTGGCCCACGCTCAGGCCCGCAGCCTTGGCGATCTCGGCCATGCTGGCCCCGTGGAACCCCGCCTGCCGCACGCAGTCGCACGCGGCGTCCAGGATCTGCTGCCGCCGCGCCTCGGGCGTCGGCCGGCACGCCGTGTTGGCCTCATCGCTCATCGAAAGCTTCGCTTCCCAATTAAATTTCCGTCACGTCAAGCTGGACGGAACCCCCGAGGTTGACTTGCGACAACCTCGGACCTATGTCCAGCCCCGTTGAGAATGAACGTTCATTCTCATGTTGGTCACCAACAGGGCGTCGTCAAGGCTGAAGGCCTGCGACGCCCTGTCGCTCCTGGGGTTTCCGTATGTTTTTCGACCGTTCTCGCGCCGTCCTGTCGGCGGCCTCCCTGGCGGCCATCGCTCTGACCCTGGGAGCCTGCGGCCAAGGCAAGGGCGGCGCCGGCGGCATGGGCCCCGGCGGTCCGACTCCGGTCGGAGTCATCGTCGCCAGGACCGAGCCGGTCACCCTGACCACCGAACTGACCGGCCGCACCTCGGCCTATCTGGTCTCGGAAGTGCGCCCGCAGGTCGGCGGCATCATCAAGGCCCGCCTGTTCCAGGAAGGCGGCTATGTCCGCGCCGGCCAGCCGCTGTACCAGATCGATCCCGCCACCTATCAGGCCGCCTACAACAGCGCCGCGGCCGGACTGGCCCAGGCCCAGGCCACCGCCACGGCCGCCCAGCTGAAGGCCGAGCGCTACAAGGGCCTGGTCGAGATCAACGCCGTCTCCAAGCAGGACAACGACGACGCCCGAGCCGCCGCCCTGCAGGCCGTCGCCAATGTCGCCGCCCAGAAGGCCGCCCTGGACAGCGCCCGCATCAACCTGGGCTGGACCAAGGTCGTCTCGCCGATCTCGGGCCGCATCGGCAAGAGCTCGGTCACCCCGGGCGCCCTGGTCACCGCCAGCCAGGCCAACGCCCTGGCCACGGTCCAGGACCTGTCCAGGATCTATGTCGACCTGACCCAGTCCTCGTCCGACATGCTCAAGCTGCAGTCGGCGCTGAACAGCGGCCAGCTGGGCCGCTCCGGCTCGGCCCAGGTGACTTTGAAGCTGGAGGACGGCTCGACCTATCCGATCTCGGGCCGCCTGGAGTTCTCGGACGTCACCGTCGATCCGACCACCGGTTCGGTCGGCTTGCGCGCCACCTTCGACAACCCCAACGGCGTGCTGCTGCCCGGCATGTACGTCCGCGCCGTGCTCGGCAAGGGCGTCGCCAACGGCGGCATGCTGATCCCGCAGGCGGCCGTCAGCCGCGATCCCAAGGGCAACGCCACCGTGATGGTGGTCGGCGCCAAGGGCGCGGCCGAGCCCCGCGTGATCGTCACCACCCAGACGGTGGGCGACAAATGGCTGGTGACCTCGGGCCTGAAGCCCGGCGACCAGGTCATCGTCGAGGGCCTGTTGAAGGTCCGCCCCGGCGCTCCGGTGAAGCCGGCCGTCATCACCGCCACCGCTGCTCAGTAAGGCTGGCCCGTCATGCTTTCCCGCTTCTTCATCGACCGGCCGATTTTCGCGTGGGTCGTCGCGATCGTCGTCATGCTGGCCGGGGTCCTGGCCATCCGCACCCTGCCGATCGCCCAGTATCCCAACATCGCCCTGCCCCAGGTCTCGATCAACGCCAACTATCCCGGCGCCTCGGCCAAGACCGTCGAGGACAGCGTCACCCAGGTCATCGAACAGAAGATGAAGGGCCTGGACGGCCTGAACTACATGTCGTCGACCAGCGACAGCTCGGGTTCGGCCACCACCACCCTGACCTTCAAGGCCGGCACCAACATCGACATCGCCCAGGTGCAGGTGCAGAACAAGCTGCAGACGGCCACCGCGCTGCTGCCGCAGGAAGTCCAGCAGCAGGGCCTGACGGTCGCCAAGTCGGCCCGCAACTTCCTGCTGATCGTCGGCATGTATTCGGATGATCCGACGACCACCAACACCGACCTGGCCGACTACATCGCCAGCAACCTGCAGGACCCCCTGAGCCGCGTCGACGGCGTCGGCGAGGTCCAGCTGTTCGGCGCGCAATACGCCATGCGCATCTGGCTGAACCCGACCAAGCTGGCCAGCTACAGCCTGACTCCCGCCGACGTGATCGCCGCCATCCGGTCGCAGAACGCCCAGGTCTCGGCCGGCCAGCTGGGCGGCGTGCCCAACCTGCCCGGCATCGGCCTCAACGCCACGATCACCGCCCAGTCGCGTCTGACCACCCCGGCCCAGTTCCAGGAGATCATCGTCAAGAACAGCCCCGGCGGAGCCATCGTGCACCTGCGCGACGTCGCGCGCGTGGAGCTGGGCGCGGACAGCTACGGCTTCGGCGCCAAGTTCAACGGCAAGCCGGCCGCGGGCCTGGCCATCCGGCTGGCCCCCGGCGCCAACGCCCTGGACACCGCCGACGCCATCAAGGCGCGGATGGCCGTGCTTGAGAAGAACTTCCCGGCCAGCTTCAAGTACGTCATCCCCTACGACTCCACGCCGTTCGTGAAGCTGTCGATCGAGGAAGTGGTCAAGACGCTGATCGAGGCCATCGTCCTGGTCTTCGTCGTGATGTTCCTGTTCCTGCAGAACTGGCGCGCGACCCTGATCCCGACCATCGCCGTGCCGGTCGTCCTTCTGGGCACCTTCGGGGTGCTGGCGGCCTTCGGCTATTCGATCAACACCCTGACCATGTTCGGCCTGGTGCTGGCCATCGGCCTGCTGGTCGACGACGCCATCGTCGTGGTCGAGAACGTCGAACGGGTGATGAGCGAGGAAGGCTTGTCGCCGCTCGAGGCCACCCGCAAGTCGATGAACGAGATCACCGGCGCCCTGATCGGCATCGCCCTGGTCCTGGCCGCGGTGTTCGTGCCGATGGCCTTCTTCGGCGGCTCGCAGGGCGTGATCTACCGCCAGTTCTCGATCACCATCGTTTCGGCCATGGCCTTGTCGGTGATGGTCGCCCTGATCCTGACGCCGGCCCTGTGCGCCACGCTGTTAAAGCCGGCCGCTCATGGCCAGGGCCACCTCCGCAGGACTGATCACCAGGGCCCGCTGGGCGCGGTGGCGAACCTCGCCAACCGCTTCTTCAACTGGTTCAACCGCAACTTCACCGACGTCAGCCAACGGTACCAGGGGACCGTCCGCGGCCTGCTGGGCAAGAGCGGCCGCTGGATGGTGGCCTACGGCGTGATCATCCTGGTGATGGGATTCCTGTTCATCCGCCTGCCCAGCGCCTTCCTGCCGGAAGAGGACCAGGGGATCATGATCACCCTCGTCCAGCTGCCGCCCGGCGCGCCGGAACACCGCACCCAGGCCGTGCTCGACCAGGTCCGCTCGCACTTCCTGGTCGACGAGAAGGACGCGGTGAAGTCGGTCTTCACCGTCGCCGGCTTCAGCTTCAGCGGCGCCGGCCAGAACGCCGGCCTGGCCTTCGTCCGCCTCAAGGACTTCGACGAGCGCAAGGCCGCCAACCTCAAGGCCAAGGCCGTGGCCGGCCGGGCCATGGGCAAGTTCATGCAGATCCGCGACGCCATGGTCTTCGCGGTCGTGCCGCCGGCCGTGCCGGAACTGGGCACGTCCTCGGGCTTCGACTTCCAGCTGCAGGACACCGGCGGCGTGGGCCACGACGCCCTGACCGCGGCGCGCAACCAGGTGCTGGGCATGGCCGCCCAGGATCCGACCCTGGCCGGCGTGCGTCCCAACGGCCAGGACGACACCCCGCAGCTGAAGATCGAGATCGACCAGGCCAAGGCCGGGGCGATGGGTCTGACCACGGCCGACATCAACGCCGCGCTCAGCGCCGCGTGGGGCGGCGCCTACGTCAACGACTTCATCGATCGCGGCCGGATCAAGAAGGTCTATGTCCAGGCCGACGCCCCCTACCGCATGCGTCCGGAAGACCTGGACAGCTGGTACGTCCGCACCAGCAGCGGCACGATGGCGCCGTTCAGTTCGTTCGCCACCAGCCACTGGATCTACGGCTCGCCGCGTCTGGAGCGCTACAACGGCCTGTCGTCGATGGACATCCAGGGCGCCCCGGCGCCGGGCAAGAGCTCGGGCCAGGCCATGGCCGCCATGGAGAAGATCGCCGCCAAGCTGCCGCCGGGCATCGGCTTCGAATGGACCGGCCTGTCGGCCCAGGAGCGCGAATCCGGCAACCAGGCGCCCGCCCTGTACGCCATCTCGATCCTGGTGGTGTTCCTGTTGCTGGCGGCCCTCTACGAGAGCTGGTCGATCCCGCTGTCGGTGATCATGGTCATCCCGCTGGGCATCGTCGGCGCCTTGCTGGCCACCTTCCTGCGAGGCCTGTCCAACGACATCTACTTCCAGGTGGGTCTGCTGACGACCATGGGCCTGGCGTCCAAGAACGCCATCCTGATCGTCGAGTTCGCCAAGGACCTGCACGAGAAGGGCCTGGATCTGGTCGAAGCGACGGTGGAAGCGGTCCGCATCCGTCTGCGCCCGATCATCATGACCTCGCTGGCCTTCGTGTTCGGCGTGCTGCCCCTGGCGATCTCCAACGGGGCCGGATCCGGGAGCCAGCACGCGATCGGCACCGGCGTGATCGGCGGCATGATCTCGGCGACCATCCTGGCGATCTTCTTCGTTCCGCTGTTCTTCGTGATCGTCGAACGGATCTTCAAACCCAAGCCGCGTCGACACGATGATGTCGTCACGACTCCGGCCGAGAGCCACTGAGATGCTTGCGCGTAACCTGACCCTCACCCTGCTCGCGGCCTCGGCGCTGGGCGCCTGCACCCTGGCGCCCAAGACCGAGCGCCCGGTCCTGCCGGTGGCCAACGCCTGGCCGATCGCGCAGTACAACACGGCTGGCAACACCGGCTCGACGGTCACCGCCGCCGACCTGGGCTGGCGCGAGGTTTTCATCGATCCGCGCCTGCAGGGCGTGATCGACCTGGCGCTGACCAACAACCGCGACCTGCGCGTGGCGATGCTCAACATCGAGCAGTCCCGCGCCCAGTACCGCATCCAGCGGGCGGCGCTCGCCCCGCGGATCGACGCCGCGGCGGCCGGGACGAGGGGCGAGAGCTCGTCGGCCCAGGTCATCGCGGGCGGCGACCGCTCGGTCGAGCTCTACACCGCCAGCGTCGGGATCACCGCCTGGGAGATCGACCTGTTCGGGCGTATCCGCAGCCTCAAGGACGCGGCCCTGCAGAACTATCTGGCCACCCACGAGATCAGCCGTTCGGTGCAGATCAGCCTGATCGCCCAGACCGCCGGCGCCTGGCTGAACCTGGCCGCCGACCAGGACCTGCTGGCCCTGTCGCA
This sequence comes from Caulobacter sp. Root487D2Y, assembly GCF_001427165.1. Lineage (NCBI taxonomy): Bacteria > Pseudomonadati > Pseudomonadota > Alphaproteobacteria > Caulobacterales > Caulobacteraceae > Caulobacter > Caulobacter sp. Root487D2Y. Next base: position 235,194 of record NZ_LMFD01000011.1, on the reverse strand, counting down.
GGAGACCCTGCGCACCCGCCAGGAGACCATGAACCTGGTGCGCCGGCGCTTCGAGGCGGGCGCCATCTCGCAGCTGGAGGTCAGCCAGGCCCAGACCCTGGTCGAAAGCGCCCGCAGCGACGTGGCCACCGCCATCGCCCTGCTCGAGCAGGACAAGAACGCCCTGCGCCTGGCGGTCGGCGCCGACGTGCCAGCCGACCTGCTGCCGGCCGGCGGCCTGGTCACCGCCCAGATCCTGCGCGACCTGCCGGCGGGCCTGCCGTCCGACGTGCTGACGCGCCGTCCCGACGTGCTGGCCGCCGAGCACCAGTTGGCCGGAGCCAACGCCAATATCGGCGCGGCCCGCGCGGCCTTCTTCCCGACCATCAGCCTGACGGGCCAGACCGGGGTCGCCAGCAACAGCCTGGGCAGCCTGTTCGACAGCGGCAACGGCGCCTGGACCTTCACGCCGCGCATCAGCCTGCCGATCTTCGCCGGCGGGGCGAACCTGGCCAATCTCGACAGCGCCAAGACCGGCCGCGACATCGCCGTGGCCAATTACGAGAAGGCGGTCCAGAGCGCCTTCCGCGAGGTCTCCGACGGCCTGGCCGTGCAGTCGACGATCCAGGAACGGGTCGGCTCGCAGGAACGGCTGGTCGCCGCCGCCAACGACACGGTCCGCCTGTCGCAGGCCCGCTACGGCGCGGGGATCGACAGCTCCCTGGCCGTGCTGGACGCCCAGCGCACGCTCTACACGTCGCAAAAGACCCTGATCGTCGCCCGCCTGGCGCGGGAGACCAATCTGGCCACGCTCTACAAGGCGCTCGGCGGCGGGGCTCCCCCCGCTCGCTGAGCCCACCAGATCCCCCGTCCCCAGCGGGGGAGTGCTAGCGGCGTCGCCCCCCGACGCCGCCAAGCCGGAAGGGGCGCGCTCCCCCAATCCCGCGCGCCCCTTCCAACCTGGGGATGGCCGCTCGTCGCGCGCCGCTCGCGGTTCGCCGCGAATGACCGCGAGTTCACTTTACCGCGGCCCGCGGAACAGCGACCAAAAGCTCGGAAGGCGCGGCGGCGCGCCCACATCAGAGGGGGTGGCGACATGCCGGCGATCTTGCGTTCCTTGGGCGGCTTCGCCGCGTTCGGTTGGGCCGCGTTCGGTTGGGCCGCGATCGGCCTGGCCCTGGCGGCGGCGCCAGCCCTCGCCGTGACCCCGCGCCGCCGGCCCAGCCGGTGACCATCCCGCTGGAGCCCTATCTGGGCGTGCTGTGGTCGTTCCAGGCCGAGGTCGACGGCAAGCCGCGCCGCTTCCTGCTCGACACCGCCGGCGGCATCACCGTGATCTCGCAGCCGTTCGCCGACTCCATCGGCTGCAAGCCCTGGGGACGGGTCACCGGCTTCCGGATGCGCGGCGACCGGGTGGACGCGCCCCGCTGCGACGACGTCGGCCTGACAGCGGCGGGCGTGCCGCTGAAGGCCCCGACCGCCGGGGTCATCGACTTCTCGACCCTGCTGCCCAAGGACGCTCCGCCGCTGGACGGCTCGGTGGCGATGGACGCCTTCGCCGGCCGCGCGGTCACCCTGGACCTGTCCGGCCGCCGGCTGATCGTCGAAACGCCCGACAGCCTGAAGGCCCGGGCCCGGGAGGGCGTCGAGGTGCCCGTCCGCTTCAGCCGCGAGGCCATGGGCCTGGCCCTGACGCCGTTCGTGGCCGCCCCGACCGCCAAGGGCCGGATCTGGCTGGAGCTGGACTGCGGCAGCACCGGCGCCCTGGTGATCGGCAAGCACGTCGCCGACCTGCTGGGCCTGGATCCGGCGGTCCAGAAGGGCCAGACCGTGGAGATGACCCTGGTCGGCGGCCCGAAGATCAGCGGAAAGGTCCTTGTCGACGACATGATCCTGGACGGCAATATCGGCGTCCCGGCCCTGTCGGCCTGGATCGTGACGCTGGACCTGGCCAACGAGCGGGCGTGGATCGCGCCGGCAGCCAAGCCCTAACGCTCGCGCCGCCACTCCGAGATCGGGATCGAGCCGTCGGGACGCGGGGTCGGCACCTGATAGCTGAGGCTGTTGGCGGTCAGCACGTATTTGCGGCGCTGCTCGGTCCCCTCCCAGTTGGCGAACGACGCGCCCTCGATCCGGAAGACCAGCACATGGGCGGCCGTATCGATGGCGACGGTTCCGTAGTGGGTGGACGATCCGAGCACCGCGCCGGCGTTCTCCTCCGGGGTGGCGGTGCGCTTGTCGCCCGAGGCGACGCGGGGGCGGTCGCCGTCGAAGATCTGCAAGCTGTAGCGCCCCCGGGCGTCGATGATCAGCCACCCCTTGGGGTGCTCGCCGTAATCACGGGCCCGCGCGCCGTCCGGCTTGAGGCGGTCGGCCGCCGTCAGGGTCCAGGTCCCGGCCAGGGCGGGCTCGGCCGCCGTCGCGACGGTCGCCGACAGCGCGCTCGCCAGCGCCAGGCCCGCGCCTAGACAGGCTTTCAGGGTCAATCTCATCTCACGCTCCTACATGTAACCTATTTATCAGGTTAGCTTGCTAAGCATCGACGAAGCATTGTAACCTGTCAATCAGGTTTGGAGGACGCATGACGGCGAAGGCGGAGGTCCGCGACGGTTTCAAGTTTCGCGGCGGCAGTCCGGCCCTGGACCTGGCGGCGACGGTCGTCGGGCGGCTGGGCTCGGCCCCGCGCGACCTGCTGGCGACGCCGGCCGACCTCGACCGCTGGCTGGTGGCGGCGGCGCTGGCCCAGGCCGCGCCGGGCGCCACCGAGGGCAACCTGGTCCAGGCCCGGTCGCTGCGCGAGGCGCTCTACCGCCTGGCCCTGTCGCGGGCCGAGGGCGCCGCCCTGCCCGACGCCGACCGCGACCTGCTCAACGGCTACGCCGCCCTGCCCGCCGCGCCGCTGCAGCTGGGCGCCGACGGCCGCGCCCACCTGTCCGGCGACGTGCGGGGCCTGCTGGCGGAACTGGCCCGCGAGGGCGTGTCGCTGCTGGGCGGCGACTTCGGCGACCGCATCCGCCAATGCGAGGGCCCGCCCTGCGCGGTGCTGTTCGTCGACACCTCGCGCAAGGGCGACCGCCGCTGGTGCTCGATGAGCGCCTGCGGAAACAAGGCCAAGGTGGCGGAATATCGGAAGCGGGAGAAGGGCGGCTAAGCCGTGTGTCCTTCGAGGCTCGCCTGCGGCTCGCACCTCAGGATGGAGGTAAGTGAGTTCCTCATCCTGAGGCGCCCGCGCAGCGGGCCTCGGAGGACGCACCGCGCTACAACGGCAGCTGCACCGTGCTCTTGACCTCTTCCAGCACCGCGTAGGTCCGCGTCTCGCGCACGCCCGGCATCTTGACGAGGATGTCGCCGAGGAAGTTGCGATAGGCCTCCATGTCGCGCACCCGGGCCTTGATCAGATAGTCGAAGCCGCCGGCCACCATGTGGCATTCCAGGATCTCGGGGGCGCGGCGCACGGCCGCCCCGAACTCCTCGAACACGTCGCCGGTCGTGCGGTCCAGCACCACCTCGACGAAGATCAGCAGGGCGCGGTCGACCTTGGCCGGATCGAGCAGCGCCGCGTAGCCGGTGATGAACCCCCGCTCGCGCAGTCGCCGCACGCGGTCGAAAGTGGCGGCCGGCGACAGGTTGCAGCGCTTGGCCAGCTCGGCGTTGGTGATGCGCCCATCGGCCTGCAGAACCCGCAAAAGCCGGCGATCGGTTTCATCCAGAGCGGACATGGCGATTCCCAAGCTTCACCGAAGATAATTCGGAAATTTGTACCAACAAACAAAGCACCTTCACAAGAACCAGGATTATACCCCCCATCGTTCTAGCGAGCTCGGCCGCCACCTCCCCCCTCGGCGCCCCGGCGGACTTCGACCAGCCTCCGCCATCCCCCCGGCGGAGCGCAGGCGCGGCGCCCTCTCCCCCGTAGGCGCCGCGTGAGAGCGGAAGGGACGCGCGACCTCCCCCCGTATCGCGTCCCTTCCCACCTCTCCCCTTCCCCATCATTGTTCTGATTTGAGGTTGGCGCCCGGTGCGTGGCCCTCGTCCTTCGACAGGCTCAGGATGAGGACCATTTACAGGCCCGATTACCTGCTCGAGCCGTAGAAAAACCTCATCCTGAGCCTGTCGAAGGACGAGGTTTTCGCCACTGGGCCGAATGTCATCGCGACAGGGTGACGCAGCCGTGGAGCGAACAACGAAATCTGGCGCTTTCGCCGAAGATCATCCTGCCTGAGCACTCAACAAACGAAGCACCTTCGAACAAGCCGGCGATATAGCGACGATATACCTATAGCGAGGCGACCATGACCGATTGGGACTCCCTGGACGACGGCAAGTATCGCGACGAGGCGACGGTGATCGCCGACCTGCTGGCCGCCCAGGCCCTGAGCAGCGAAGACCGCGCCGCGGTCCGCGCCGAGGCCGAGGCCCTGGTCCGCGGCGCCCGCCGCAGCGTCCGCAAGCAGGGCGTGGTCGAAAGCTTCCTGCAGGAGTTCAGCCTGGGCACCCGCGAGGGCCTGGCCCTGATGTGCCTGGCCGAGGCCCTGCTGCGCACCCCCGACGACGACACCCGCGACAAGCTGATCGCCGAGAAGATCGGCTCGGCCGACTGGGCGTCCCACCTGGGCGGCAGCGACAGCCTGTTCGTCAACGCCTCGACCTGGGGCCTGATGCTGACCGGCAAGATCGTCGAGCCCGACGATCAGGCGCAGAAGGACCTGCCGGCCTTCATCAAGAAGGTCGCCGGGCGCCTGGGCGAACCGGTGATCCGCGCCGCCGTCGGCCAGGCCATCCGCATCATGGGCGAGCAGTTCGTGCTGGGCCGCACCATCGAGGCGGCCATCAAGCGCGCCGCCAACGACGGCGACATCTGCAGCTTCGACATGCTGGGCGAAGGCGCCCGCACCGCCGCCGACGCCGCCCGCTACGAAAAGGCCTATGCCGACGCGATCGAAACCGTCGGCAAGCTGTCGAGGGCCAACGGTTCTTGGGCCGGCCCCGAAGCGGGCCACGGCGTGTCGGTCAAGCTGTCGGCCCTGACCCCGCGCTACGAGGCCACGCAAGAGGCCCGCGTCTGGGACGAGCTCTATCCGCGCATCCTCCGCCTGGCCCTGATCGCCGCCAGGCACGACCTGAACTTCACCATCGACGCCGAGGAAGCCGACCGCCTGGCCCTGTCGCTGAAGCTGCTGGACCGGCTGTGCCGCGAACCCGAGCTGGGCGCGTGGCGGGGCCTGGGTCTGGCCGTCCAGGCCTATCAGAAGCGCTGCCCCGAGGTGATCGCCCGCCTGACGGCCCTGTCGCAGGAAACCGGCCGCCGCCTGATGGTCCGCCTGGTGAAGGGCGCCTACTGGGACAGCGAGATCAAGCGCGCCCAGGTCGCCGGCCGCCCGGACTATCCGGTCTACACCACCAAGCCGGCCACCGACCTGTCGTACTTGGTCTGCGCCAAGGCCCTGATCGCGGCCGCCCCGCACCTCTACGCCCAGTTCGCCACCCACAACGCCCACACCCTGGCCGCCGTGGTCCGGATGGCCAAGAACGCCGGCGTCAAGATCGAGCACCAGCGCCTGCACGGCATGGGCGAGGCCCTCTACAAGGCCGCCGACGACCTCTATGACGGCGTCACACTGCGGGCCTACGCCCCGGTGGGCGGCCACGAGGACCTGCTGCCCTATCTGGTTCGCCGCCTGCTGGAGAACGGCGCCAACACCTCGTTCGTCCACGCCCTGCTCGACGAGCGGGTGCCGGTCGAGAAGGTGGTGGTCGACCCGATCACGGCCGTCGAGGCCCATCCCGACCGCCACGCCAAGATCCCGACCCCGACCCATGTCTACGGCCCCCGCCGCCAGAACAGCGCGGGCCTGGACCTGTCGGTGAAGGCCGACCGCGACGGCCTGGCCGCCCACGTGGTCGAGCTGGACGGCCTGACTCTCTCGGCCGGCCCGCTGATCGGCGGCAAGCTGACGGCCGGCGCCCCGCCGACGCCGGTGCGGAGTCCGACCGACCACGACCGCGTGGTCGGCGAGGTGTCCGAAGCCCAGCTGCCGCAGATCGATCAGGCCTTCCGCCTGGCCCGCGCCGCCCAGCCCGCCTGGGACCGGGCCGGCGGCCCCGCACGCGCTGAAGTTCTCCGCGCCATGGGCGACGCCCTGGAGGCCAATCTCGAGCGCCTGTGCGCCCTGCTCTCGCGCGAAGCCGGCAAGACCCTGCCCGACGCCATCGCCGAGGTGCGCGAGGCCGTCGACTTCTGCCGCTACTACGCCAAGCTCGCCGAAGAGCAGTTCGGCCTGGCCGGCGAGGTCCTGACCGGACCGGTCGGCGAGACCAACACCCTGCGCCTGGCCGGGCGCGGCGTCTTTGTCTGCATCAGCCCGTGGAACTTCCCGCTGGCCATCTTCACCGGCCAGATCGCCGCCGCCCTGGCGGCCGGCAACGCGGTGCTGGCCAAGCCGGCCGAGCAGACCCCGCTGATCGCCTTCGAGGCCGTGAAGCTGTATCACGCCGCCGGCCTGGACCACCGCCTGCTGGCCCTGCTGCCGGGTCGCGGCGAGACGGTCGGCGCGGCCCTGACCGCCCATGAGGGCGTGGACGGCGTGGCCTTCACCGGTGGCACCGACACCGCCTGGCGGATCAACCAGACGCTCGCCCAGCGCCAGGGTCCGATCGTGCCGTTCATCGCCGAGACCGGCGGGCTGAACGGCATGTTCGTCGACACGACGGCGCAGCGCGAGCAGGTGATCGACGACGTGATCCTGTCGGCCTTCGGCTCGACCGGCCAGCGCTGCTCGGCCCTGCGCCTGCTGTTCCTGCCGCAGGACACCGCCGACCACATCATCGACGGCCTGAAGGGCGCGATGGACGCCCTGGTCATCGGCGACCCGGCCCTGGCCGTCACCGACGTCGGCCCGGTGATCGACCCCGACGCCAAGGCGGCGCTGGACAAGCACCTGAAGCGCCTCAAGCACGAGGCCAAGGTTCTCCACACCCTGCCCGCGCCGGAGACCGGCACCTTCTTCGCCCCGGTCCTGGCCGAGATCCCCGCCGCCGACTTCCTGGAGCGCGAGGTGTTCGGCCCGGTGCTGCACGTGGTGCGCTACCAACCCGAGGATCTCGAGCAGGTGGCCGGCGCCCTGGCGGCCCGCCGCTACGGCCTGACCCTGGGCGTCCACTCGCGGATCGAGAGCTTCGCGGCCGACGTCCAGCGCCTGGTCCCGGCCGGCAACTGCTACGTCAATCGCTCGATGACCGGCGCCGTGGTCGGCGTCCAGCCGTTCGGCGGCGAGGGCCTGTCGGGCACCGGTCCCAAGGCCGGCGGCCCCCACGCCCTGCTGCGCTACGCGGTGGAGCGGGCGCTGAGCATCAACATCACCGCCCAGGGCGGAGATCCCACGCTGCTGAATCTGTAAACTCGGGCAAACTCGCGGGGCCATGTCGATTTCCGACAAGCTCGTTCGTCGTCCTGACGGAGACGCCATAGGGGTCGGCTCAAAACGAGGAGACAGGACCATGCGGGTTATGGTGTTCGTGAAGGCCGCCGAGAACGTGGACATGGACGCGGCGCCCACGCCCGAGCAGCTGGAGGCCTTCGCGGCGATGGACCGGTTCACCGAGGAGCTGGTCCAGGCCGGCGTCTTCATCGCCGCCGCCGGCCTCAAGGCCGGCGCCGAGGCCAAGCGCGTCGTTTTCGACGGTCCCGCCCGCACGGTCACCGACGGGCCGTTCGCCGAGAGCCGCGAGCTGGTCGTCGGCTTCTCGATCTGGGAGGTCAAGGACATGGACGAGGCCGTGGCCTGGGCCAAGCGCAGCCCCAATTGCATGCCCGGCCGCAGCGAGGTCGAGATCCGGCCGTTCTACGAGGCCGAGGACCTGGCGGCGTTCATGCCCCCCGAGGAGCTCGCCGCGCCCCGTGACGGCGCGCGCGGCAAGCTCGGCGTCGCCTGACGCCGGCGGCTTGTCTCCTCCGCGGCCTTGGTCGAAAAGGCCGTATGACCGCGGGCGAGACGCACACTTCGGGCGAGACGCATCGGGCGATCGAGGCGACCTTTCGCATTGAACGGGCCCGACTGATCGCGGGCCTGGCCCGCATGGTGCGGGATGTCGGCCTCGCCGAGGAGCTGGCGCAGGACGCGCTGGTTGTCGCCCTGTCCGAATGGCCCAGGACCGGCGTTCCGGCCAATCCGGGCGCCTGGCTGATGGCCGTCGCCAAGCGGCGCGCCATCGACGCCCTCCGGCGCGACAAGATGCGCGATCGCAAGCACGAGGAGATCGCGCGGACGCTGGACGAGATGTCCCACGGCGCGGTCGAGTCGATCGAGGCGGCCATGGACGACGATCTCGGCGACGAATTGCTGGGCCTGATCTTCACGGCCTGCCACCCCATCCTGTCGCCCGACGCCCGGGCGTCGCTGACCCTGAAGGTCATAGGCGGCCTGACGACCGACGAGATCGCCCGCGCCTTCCTGTCGAACGAGGCGACGATCGCCCAGCGCATCGGTCGCGCGAAGAAGACGATCGCCAAGGCGGGACTGAACGTCGAGGCGCCGCGCGGGGCCGAACGGGCGGCGCGGCTGCCCTCCGTGCTGGAGGTCGTCTATCTGATCTTCAACGAAGGCTACGCCGCCACGGCGGGCGATGATCTGGTCCGGCCCGGCCTGTGCCTGGAGGCGCAGCGGCTGGGCCGCATCCTGGCGGGGCTGATGCCGCGGGACGCCGAGGTGCTGGGCCTGCTGGCCCTGATGGAGATCCAGGCGTCGCGCATCGCGGCGCGCGCCGGGCCGGACGGCGGCGTCGTGCCGCTGACCGAGCAGAACCGGGCCCGCTGGGACCAGCTGCTGATCCGCAGAGGCCTTGACGCCCTGGCCCGCGCCGAGGCCCTGGCCAAGGCGGTCGGCGGCGATGGTCCCTACGTCCTGCAAGCCGCGCTCGCGGCCTGCCATGCGCGGGCGCGCGGCGCGGCCGACACCGACTGGCCCCGCATCGCCGCGCTCTACGATCGGCTGCGCGCGGCGATGCCCTCGCCGGTGGTCGATCTCAATCGGGCGATCGCCCACAGCATGGCCTTCGGACCCGAGACGGGCCTGCGGCTGGTCGACGAGATCGCCGGCGACGCCTTGCCGAACTACGCGCCGCTGCCGGCGGCGAGGGGCGATTTCCTGTTTCGGGCCGGCCGACTGGCCGAGGCCCGCTCGCAATTCGAGGCGGCGGCCAAGCTCACCCGTAACGGACGGGAACGGACCTTTCTCCTCGCACGGGCGGAGGCCTGCGGCCGCGAGCCCTGAAACCTGTTTCCGAGCGTCCCATTCTGAAAACAAATTTATTTAATCCCTTCCCCCGCGCCCTCGCCGTCCGCTAGGCTGCGTCAAAACACGGGGAGGCAAACATGCTGTCGAGACGCCATCTGCTGGTCGCGGGCGCCGCCGCCATGGTCGCCGGCCAGGCCCAGGCCGACATCACGCCCTCTTCCGCCTTCGTGACCGTCAAGGACGGCCGCCTCAGCCTGGACGGCAAGCCCTATCGCTTCGTCGGCGCGAACCTCTGGTACGGGGCCTGGCTGGGCTCACCGGGGGTGTCGGGCGACACCGCGCGGCTGGAGCGCGAACTGGACCGGCTGAAGGCCCTGGGCGTCACCAACCTGCGCATCCTGGGCGCGGGCGAGAAGTCCCCGGCCAAGGTGGCCATCGACCCCACCTTCCGCGGCCCCGGCGAGGACTACGACCAGGACCTGCTCAAGGGCCTGGACGTGGTGTTGGCGCAGATGGCCAAGCGCGACATGAAGGCGGTGATCTACGTCAACAACTTCTGGGACTGGTCGGGCGGCATGCCGGCCTATCTGCGCTGGACCGGCAACGGCGAATGGTTCCAGCAGGGCGACCCCGCCCATCCTTGGCCGGAATTCGCCGACTACTCCGCCCGCTTCTACGGCGACGCCAAGGCGCAGGACCTGTTCCGCCACTATCTGCGCGCCCTGGTCGGCCGGGTCAGCAGCGTCACCGGCCAGCCCTATCGCGACGACCCGACGATCATGGCCTGGCAGCTGGCCAACGAGCCGCGTCCGGGCGGCAGCGAGGCGTTCGGCGTTGCGAACCTGCCGACCTATTATCGCTGGATCGCCGAGACCTCGGCGCTGATCAAGGCGCTGGATCCGCGCCATCTGGTCACCACCGGCAGCGAGGGCGCCATGGGCTGCCTGGAGCGCGAGTCCTGCGTCGTCGAGGCCCACAGGCCGGCCAGCATCGACTACATGACCCTGCACGTCTGGCCCAACAACTGGGGCTGGATCGACCCCAAGAACCAGCCGGCGACCTATGCGGCCGGCGAGGCCAAGTGCCGCGACTACGTCACCCGCCACATCGCCATCGCCAAGCGCCTGGGCAAGCCGCTAGTGATCGAGGAGTTCGGCCTGGTCCGCGACGGCCGCGCCTTCGCGCCCGGCGGTCCCACCACCGACCGCGACCGCTTCTACCGCATGATCTACGGCCTGGTCCTGGCCGACATGAAGGCCCGCGGGCCGCTGGCGGGGACCAACTTCTGGGCCTGGAACGGCGAGGGCCGCGGCCAGCACGCCGACGCCTGGTTCAAGATGGGCGACCGCGCCTATGTCGGCGATCCGCCGCAGGAGGAGCAGGGGCTGTTCGGCCTGTTCGACGCCGACGCCTCGACCCTGGCGGTGGTGCGGGCGCACGCCACGGCGGTGAGCGCGCTTTAACTCCTCCCCCTGTGGGGGAGGCGGCGCGAAGGCGCCGGTGGGGGGAGCAGACCCACCTCGGCAAACTCCCCCCTCCGTCGGCTTCGCCGACACCTCCCCCACAGGGGAGGAACTCAGGCCCATCGCACGGCCCAAAAAGTGGATGTCACCGGTGTCATGATCCGTGGTAGCGATTCCACCGAACGCGAGCCCAACCGCGTCGGAGGAAGCTCATGGATCACCCTCACGTCGATCGTCGCGGCCTGATCGCCGGCGCGGGCGCGGCCCTCGCCCTGGCCTCCACCCCCGCCCTCGCCGCCAAACCCGGCCCGGTCGTGGCCACCACCCACGGCAAGGTGCGCGGCGCCGGCGGCGACGGCGTCCAGGTGTTCAAGGGCCTGCGTTACGGGGCCGACACCGGTGGAGCGGGACGCTTCATGCCGCCCCAGCCGCCCAAGCCCTGGACCGGCGTCGCCGACGCCCTGGCCTACGGCGCGGCCTGCCCGCAGGGCAAGGGCGAGGACGGCGAGGCGCAGAGCGAGGACTGCCTGTTCCTGAACGTCTGGACGCCCGCCAAGGCCGGCAAGACGGGCGGGCTGGCCGACGGCGTCAAGCGGCCGGTGATGTTCTACATCCACGGCGGCGCCTATAACACCGGCTCGGGCGCCAGCCCCTGGTACGACGGGACGAAGCTGGCCAAGCGCGGCGACGTGGTGGTGGTCACGGTCAACCACCGGCTCAACGCCTTCGGCTACCTCTACCTGCCCCGCCTGTTCGACGATCCGTCGGTGGCCGACAGCGGCAATACCGGCCAGATGGACCTGGTCCTGGCCCTGCGATGGGTGCGCGACAACATCGCCGCGTTCGGCGGGGATCCGGGCAACGTCATGCTGTTCGGCCAGTCGGGCGGCGGCGCGAAGATCGCCACCCTGATGGCCATGCCGACCGCCAAGGGCCTGTTCCACCGCGCCGCCACCATGAGCGGCCAGCAGGTCACCGCCGCCGGCCCGTTCAACGCCACAAAGCGCGCCAAGGGCTTCATCGACAAGCTGGGGATCAAGGACCTGGCCGCCCTGCGCGCCCTGCCCGCCGAGACCTTCCTGGGCGGCCTGAAGGCGGTCGACCCGATCGCCGGCGGCGGCGGGGTCTATATGGGCCCGGTGCTGGACGAGCGGACCCTGACCCGCCACCCGTTCTTCCCGGACGCCTCGCCGGTGGGCCTGTCGGTGCCGATGATGTGCGGCAACACCCATGACGAGGTGCGCGGCTTCGTGGGTTACGACAAGAGCCTGCTGGACCTAACCTGGGAACAGGTGATCGCCAAGCTGCCCAGCCAGTTCAACGCCCGCGTCGACATCGACCCGGCCACGGTGGTGGCGGCCTACCGCAAGATCTATCCGAACTACTCGCCGTCGGACGTCTATTTCGCGGCGGCGACCGCTGGCCGCTCGTGGAAGGCGGCGATCATCCAGGACGAGGAACGCGCCAAGGCCGGCGTCCCCGCCTGGGCCTACCAGCTGAACTGGCGCGCGCCCAAGGACGGCGGCGTCTGGGGCGCGCCCCACACGCTGGACATGCAGCTGGTGTTCGGCAATTTCGACGCGCCCGGCGTGATCACCGGCTCGGGTCCGGACGCGGTGGCCATGCACGAGCGCCTGGCCGACGCCTTCATCGCCTTCGCGCGGACGGGCAACCCCAACACCTCGTCGCTGCCCAACTGGCAGCCCTATGAGCTGCCGAGACGGCAGACCATGGTGTTCGACAATGTCTCGCGCCTGGAGGACGACCCGCGCGGCGCCGAGCGCGAGCTGTTCAACAAGGTCCCGTTCATCCAGTTCGGGACTTAAAAGAAAACCCTCTCCCAGAGGGAGAGGGCGGGGCCCGCCGCGCAGCGGTGGGAGGGTGAGGGGCTACGCCCTCACCGATTTCCCGCGAACGCCCTGCCGGCACGCCGTCGGACGGTTTACCCCCTCACCCTCCCAAGCTTCGCTTGGGTCCCTCCCTCTCCCCATGGGAGAGGGTGAGAAGAGACGTCCTACTTCGCCGCGTCCATCAGGCCCGCGAACCGTTCGAACAGGTAGAGGCTGTCCGTCGGCCCCGGCGAGGCTTCGGGGTGGTGCTGGACGCTGAACACCGGCTTGTCGGTCAGGGCGATGCCGGCGTTGGTGCCATCGAACAGCGAGACGTGGGTCTCGGTGACCGCTTTCGGCAGCGAAGCGCTGTCGACGGTGAAGCCGTGGTTCATCGAGACGATCTCGACCTTGCCGGTCGTCAGGTCCTTCACGGGGTGGTTGGCCCCATGGTGTCCCTGCTCCATCTTCACGGTCTTGGCGCCCACCGCCAGGGCCAGCATCTGGTGTCCCAGGCAGATGCCGAACACCGGCTTGCCGCTGGCGACCAGCTTCTGGATTTCGGGCACCGCGTATTCGCCGGTCGCGGCCGGGTCGCCCGGGCCGTTGGACAGCAGCACGCCGTCGGGATTGCGGGCCAGGATGTCCTCGGCCGAGGTGTTGGCCGGCACCACCGTGGCGCGGGCGCCGACATGGGCCAAGGCGCGCAGGATGTTGCGCTTGACGCCGTAGTCCAGGACCACGACCTCGTACTTGGGCTTGTCCAGCTTTGCGTAGCCTTCCGGCCACGACCACAGGCCCTCGTCCCAGGTGAAGGTCTGGGTGGTCGAAGCGTCCTTGGCCAGGTCCAGGCCTTCCAGCCCGGCCCAGGCCTTGGCCTTGGCGACCAGGGCGTCGAGGTCGAACTTGCCCTCCGGCGAGTGGGCGATCACGCCGTGCGGCATGCCGGTCTCGCGGATCTTGCGGGTAAGGGCCCGGGTGTCGACGCCGGCCAGGCCGATCATGTTGCGACGCTTCATCCAGCCGTCGAAGTCACTGTCGGCGCGCCAGTTGGCCTGGTCGGTCGGGGCGTCGCGGAAGATCGCGCCGCGGGCGGCCGTCTCGGCGCCGCCGGCCATCTGCTCCAGGTCCTCGACGTTCGTGCCGACATTGCCCACGTGCGGGAAGGTGAAGGCGACGATCTGGGCCATGTAGGAGGGGTCGGTCAGGATCTCCTGGTAGCCGGTCATGGCGGTGTTGAAGCACACCTCGCCGACCGCGTCGCCGACCGCGCCGCAGCCGACGCCTTGCAGGATCGTGCCGTCGGCCAGGGCCAGAACACCAGTGACGCCGGGGAGAAGGTCTTGGGACATCTCGGAAAGCGCCTCCAGAAACGCGGGGCCGGAATAGGCCGATCATTGTCGCAAAAAGGCGGGCTGGGAGTAACCCCCACCCGCCGCGCAAACGGCGGCGTGTCTAGGGGTCTAAAGGTGGGGGGTCAACCCCTTCGATCACGGGAGTCGGGGCGCCCGCCCACATTCCCGTGATCGGTGAAAGAGTCCCCTCGCGCGGGAAGCCCCGGAGCCCTTATGCTGGAAGGGTTAAGCGCCACAATAAGCATTAGAACACGGGAGGACGGCCCATGCTCGAACTGCGCCCCAATTGCGAGTGCTGCGATCGCGACCTGCCGCCCGACAGCCCGGACGCGCGGATCTGCACCTTCGAATGCACCTTCTGCGCCGACTGCGTGGAGACACGATTCTCCGGGGTCTGCCCCAACTGCGGCGGCGACCTCTCGGCCCGGCCCATCCGCCCCGCCGCCGCCCTGCACCGGTTCCCCGCCTCGCTGAAGCGCGTCTACAAGGCCCATCCGGCCTGCGCCAGCGTGCGGCCGCCGCCGTCCAGGCCCTCGCAGCCCGCGCCGCCCTCCTGGGCCTGAGGGGCGCTTAGTCTCTTCGGCGCCCCGGCTGGAACAACTTGTCGCAGGGCCGCATCCATCGGCGTCGGCGGCGCGTTAATTCCTTGAAGCTCATGGTCAAGCTTCAAAGGAGTCGATCCCATGAGCACCCGCGCCGCCCGCATCGCCGCCGCCCGCTGGCCCGGCCTGGCCGAGACGAGCCTGCGCGTCCTGCTTGTGGTCACCGCGTCGGTCGCCGCGGCGATCTTCGTCGCGCAAAGCTTCTAGGCCCGCAAAAACCTATCTTGGCCTTAGGAACGTCGGGAAGCCGACGCCGTTAGGACGGTGTGGGGAGGGGGCGCTTTCCAACTGTGCCTGTACCTTTGAATGTCCAATTCCTTTGATGATCCCGCCGAAGAACCGGCCACGACCGTTTCGGCGAACCTGACCGAGCAGATGCTCCACCTGACCAACCGGTTCGAGGAGGAGCGCCTCAAGCTCGAGGAGCGCACGTTCCGAACCGACACCGAAGACGAGGAGCAGAGCGAAGGCGGCAAGAAGGACTGAGCGCCTTCCCTCGAGCCTTTGCCTAGGGCCGCGACGCGGCGTATCACCCGGCCGAGACCGGAGAGCCTTTCATGCCCGTCACCACTGTCGGCCCCGTCACCACCGTTGGTGTCGACGCCGACGACACCCTTTGGCACAACGAGACCATCTTCCGCCTGACCCACAAGCGGTTCGTCGAGCTGCTGGCGCCCTATGGCGACGCCGAACAGATCGACGCCAAGCTGGCCGAGACCGAGAAGCGCAACCTGCGGCTCTACGGCTACGGGGCCAAGGGCTTCACCCTGTCGATGATCGAGACGGCGATGGACCTGACCGACAGCCAGGTCAGCATCGGGGTGATCCGCCAGATCCTGGCGGCCGGCCGCGAGATGCTGACCGAGCCGGTCGAGCCGCTGCCCGGCGTCGAAAAGGCTTTGGCCACGCTGTCGGAACGCTATCGCCTGGTGCTGATCACCAAGGGCGACCTGCTGCACCAGGAGCAGAAGCTGGCCGCCTCGGGCCTGGGCGACCTGTTCGCCGCCGTCGAAATCGTCTCGGAAAAGGACGCCGACACCTATCGCCGGGTCTTCGCCCGCCACGGCTCGGGACCGGAGCGGGCGGTGATGGCCGGCAATTCGGTGAAGTCCGACATCATCCCGGCCCTGGAGGCCGGCGCCTGGGCGGCCCTGATCCCCTACCCGCTGGTCTGGGCCCACGAGGCGGCGACCGCGCCCAAGGACCACGGGCGGTATGTGGAGCTGGGGTCGATCGGGGAGTTGCCGGCGTGGGTGGACAGCATGAGCTGAAACCCTCTCCCGTGGCGAGAGGGAGGGGCCCGAGCGAAGCTTGGGAGGGTGAGGGGGTTCTGCGTTCGACGGCGTGCCGGCAGAGCGCCCGTGTGAAATCGGTGAGGGTGTAACCCCTCACCCTCCCCCGACTACGCGGCGGGCCCCTCCCTCTCCCTCTGGGAGAGGGTTTTCTTCGCGCCCAACCCCGAGATCCAGTCCCGCGCCGGCCGCTCGAACAGCACCAGCGACAGATAGGCCGCCGGGATCAGCGCCAGCACCCAGAGCAGCACCCACAGCCGCAGGGCATCGCCGTTCAGGTGCAGGCGGGCCACGCCGACCCAGTTGATCCCCATCTTCAGGGCGATGGGATGCAGCAGATAGAGGCTGAAGCTCAGCTGGGCCCACGGCGCCAGGCGGCGGCTGACCCCGCCTTGCGAACCGGCCGCGTCGGCGGCGACCCCGGCCAGGCCCAGGGCGTAGACGATCAGCAGCAGCAGGGTCCGCTCGATCCGGAAGGTCGAGGCGACCAGGAAGACCGCCAGCAGACCCCACATCCAGACCCGCGCGAACGGCAGCCGGCCCAGCGGCGCGCGCAGCTGGAAGGCCAGCATGCCCAGCAGGAAGCCCGGCACGGCGCGCAGCACCCCGAAGTTCCAGGTCCACTGGTGGAAGGGCATCTGGCCGTCCGGGTTCAGCAGCAGGATCACGAAGCTGGCGACCGCGACCAGGGCCGTGACGACCCGCCCGCGCCCGGTGATCCAGAACAGCAGCGGCAGGGCCAAGTACATCCCCATCTCGGCGCTGATCGCCCAGCTGACGAAGTTCCAGGTCTGGGCGTGGCAGACGCGCCAGGCGTGGACGAACAGCACGTTCGGGGCGATGCACGACAGGTCGTAGCGCTTGGGATCGACGTCGCCGCCCCAGCCCATCACCCCGGCCGCCCAGACGCCGACGAACACCAGCATGGTCGCCCAGTGCAGCGGCCCCAGCCGGGCCACCCGCTTCTTCAGGAAGGTCCCGTACTTGTCCCAGCCGGTCAGCCGGCCGGTGTAGATCGCGGCCATGACGTAGCCGGAGATCAGGAAGAACAGGTCCACGATCAGGCTGAAGCCCTTGATCATGTCGTCCGCCACCTGCCAGCGCCCATCCAGGTTGATGTAGCGGTTGAAGTGGAAGACCACGATCATCAGCGCCCCGACGATGCGCAGGGCGTCGAGGTGCAGCATCTCGTCGGAATCGGGCTTGAGGGCCGGAAGCGCTTTCATCGCCCAGGGATGGGACGGGCGACGGCGATGGTCAAGCTCAGGCCGAGTGCCCCGCGCCCTCCGGCAGGTGGGTCTTGTCGTGGCGACCCACCCGCTCGACCAGGGTGGCGGCGGCCTGGTTCATGCCGATGACCTCTACCTCGGCGCCCTGGCGGCGGTAGCGGAACACGACCTTGTCGACCGCCGCGACGGCGGTCAGGTCCCAGAGGTGGGCGCCTGTCAGGTCGATCTCGACCCGGCGCGGCTTGCCGTGAAATTCGAACGCGGCGGCGAACAGGTCGGCCGAGACGAAGAAGATCTGGCCAGTGACCACATAGCGTCGCACCGCCCCTTCTTCCTCTGAGGATGGGCCGGTGTCGATCTCGCGCACGGCTAGCACCTTGCCGACCTTGCGGGCGAAGAAGATCACGCTGAGCACCACGCCCAGAACGACGCCCTTGGACAGGTCGTGGGTGGCCAGCACGGTCAGGGTGACGGCCAACATGACGATCGTGGACTGCGCGGGGGTCGAGCGGATGTTCGTCACCGAACCCCAGTCAAAGGTCTTGATCGACACCATGATCATCACCGCCACCAGGGCGGCCATCGGGATCCGGGCCACCCAATCGCGCAGCACCAGGATCAGAATCAGCAGGAACAGGCCGGCCCAGAAGGTCGACAACCGCCCGCGTCCGCCGGAGGTGACGTTGATCATCGATTGGCCGATCATCGCGCAGCCGGCCATCCCGCCCAGCAGAGGCGAGACGATGTTGGCGATCCCCTGGCCGCGCGTCTCGCGGTCCTTGTCCGACGGGGTGTCGGTGATGTCGTCCAGCAGGTTGGCGGTCAGCAGGCTCTCCAACAGGCCGACGAAGGCCAGGGTCAGCGAAACCGGGGCGATGAGCCTCAGAGTCTCCCAGGTCAGGGGCACGGCGGGGAGGTGGAACACCGGCAGGGTGGTCGGCAGCTTGCCCATGTCGCCGACGGTGCGGACGTCGACGTGGAAGGCGATCGCCACGGCGCTGAGCGCCAGGATGGCCACGAGGGGCGAGGGCACTGCCTTGGTCAGACGCGGAAACAGATAGATGACCGCAAGGCCCGCTCCGACCATGGCGAAGGTCTGCCAGTTGCCGTGCAGCAGCTGCGGTGTCTGGGCCAGGAAGATCAGGATGCCCAGCGAATTGACGAAGCCGCTCATCACCGACTTCGACACGAACCGCACGTAGCGGCCCAGGCGCAGCACGCCGATCGCCACCTGGATCAGGCCGGTCAGCAGGCTAGCGGCGAACAGGAACTCGATCCCGTGGTCGCGCACCAGGCCGCCCATCAGCAGCGACATCGCCCCCGTGGCGGCCGAGATCATCGCCGGCCGGCCGCCGACCACGGCGATGGTCATGGCGATCACGAACGAGGCGTACAGGCCCACGGCCGGGTCCACGCCCGCGATGAACGAGAAGGCCAGGGCCTCGGGGATCAGGGCCAGGGCCACGACCGTGCCCGACAACAGGTCGGCGCGCGGCTGGCCCAGCCACTCGCGACGTAGGGTGGTCAGGAAGGTCATAGTGTTTGAGCGCGGTCTCTGGAGTTTCCGAGGGATAGGCGCCCGGACGAGCCACCCGGAAGACCGGGTCCGACGAAGGCCGCCCTTGTGCCGTCCAGCCTTCGTTCGGGCAAGGAGGAACTCATATCGGGCTCGACCACTTGGCGTCGTGAAGCTGCGCCCTATGCTGCCGAAATGATCTACGCCTATCTCGCTCTGTCGATCCTATTGGCCGTCGCACTGATCACGCGCCTTGCCTGGCCGCGTCTTGCCCGAACTCTTGGCCGCATCCCGTCGGACGACAAGGCCGCCATCGACCTGTTCCTGGCCAACCGCGACGAAGCGGCGGTGACGGTCAAGAAGGAAATCCTGCGCGGCGGCTTCGAGGGACGCTTCGGCGAGGCCAACATCTACGGCGTGCCGAACCGGGGACGCTTCTACGCCGTCCTGGCCTCGGACGCCGACGGGCGGCGATATCGCCACACGTTGGCCGTGGCGGGCGACAGGGGGCGGCATGATTTCACGCTGCTCCAGCAAGGCCCCGAAGGTTATTGGACGCGCGTCCTTCAGTAGCGCTACCGCAGCGTCGGGCCTTTGCCCTTGTCCAGCGAGGCCAGCGCCATCTTCGGCGCCGACGGATCGGCCGGCGCGTCGCCGCCGGCGGCCAGCATCTGGTCGATGTGGTTGCGCTGGGCCTTGAAGCGCGACAGCTCGCCGCCGGCCAGGATCGTGCCCTGGGGCACCTTGGCGCCGATCGGGTTGACCCGCTGACCGTTCAGCCAGACCTCGTAGTGCAGGTGCGGGCCGGTCGCCAGGCCCGTGGAGCCGACATAGGCCACCACCTGGCCCTGGCGCACGCGCACGCCCGGCTTGATGCCCTTGGCGTAGCGCGAGATGTGGCCGTAGCCGGTGTCCCACTGGCCCGAATGGCGGATGCGCAGCCAGTTGCCGTAGCCGCTCCAGCGGCGGGCCTCCAGCACCACGCCGTCGCCGGCCGCCAGGATCGGGGTGCCGGTGCCGGCCCCGAAGTCGACGCCCTTGTGGCCTCGGGTGTAGCCCAGCACCGGGTGCTTGCGCATGCCGAACGTGGAGGTGATGCGGGCGCCGTCGACCGGCGTGCGCAGCAGGAAGCCTTTGATGTTCTTGCCCAGCTCGTCGAAGAACTGCGGCTTGCCGTCCTCGCCCGGCCGTTCGAAGGCGTAGAACTTCTGGCCCTTGACCTCGGCGTATTCCAGGTCGCCGGCCTCGACCGTGCGGCCGCTCTCGGTGACCTTGCGGCCGAACACCAGGCAGAACTTGTCGCCCTCGTGGATGTCGCGCGAGAAGTCGATCTTGTGCGAGAACAGCTTGGCCGCCTGGCTGATCACCGCCGGGGTGCCGCCCACGTCGGCCACGCTCTCGTAGAACGACCCCTTCATCTCGCCGCAGGCGACCTTGGTCTCGTCGGTGACCTTTTCCTCGAGCTCGCGCAGCTTCATCGCGCCGTCGAAGGTGCGCGAGACGGTCAGGGTCGAGGATGGGCTGGTGCGCATCGACAGGCCGATCAGGCGGGCCGAGCCGGCGCGGCCGTTGCGGCGTTCGGCGACGGCGGCCTCGAAGGCCATGCCGGCCTTGATGTTGACGGTGTCGATCGCGCCTTGCAGGGCGGCCACCACCTGATGGGCGTCATTGGGAGCGATGCCGGTGCGCAGCACCGCGCCTTCCAGGGTCTCGCCTGGACGCACCTTGACGGGGATCGATTCCGGACGCTCGAAGCCGGGCTGGGCCTCGGCGCTGGCGAAGGCCGCGTGCTGCAGGGCGGCCAGGGCGCCGGCGTCCAGCGGCGCGCTGACCACCTGCACCGGCGCGTCCAGCGCGGTCAGCTTCCAGCCCAGGCCAAGAGCGGCCAGACCGGCGATCGCGGTGAAGATTTTCGGGGCCAGACGCAAGGTCGGCCGTCTCGGATCGAATTCCTGCATCAAGCCCCCGACTGGTAGCCCCCGACTGGTAGCGATGCCGCGTATGTTCAAAATGACACGGCTGGGATGCCCCCCAGCAAACCTCGCGCCGGAAAATGGCGGATGACGCCACCTTCGGGCAAGGACTATTCGGTGCTTCGGGCGATTTGTCACGGACAGGGTTAAGTCCTTGTCCGTAAAAAAGAAAACGCCCGCCTCCTTCGAGGCGGGCGCTCTGATTTCGGGCTTCCAGCCGGCGATTAGGCCGCGGCGACCTGCTCGTTCGGGTCGCGCAGCACGTAGCCGCGACCCCAGACCGTTTCAATGTGGTGCTTGCCCTGGGCCGAGGCCGCCAGCTTCTTGCGCAGCTTGCAGATGAAGACGTCGATGATCTTCAGCTCGGGCTCGTCCATGCCGCCGTACAGGTGGTTGAGGAACATCTCCTTGGTCAGGGTCGTGCCCTTGCGCAGGGAGAGCAGCTCCAGCATCTGGTATTCCTTGCCGGTCAGATGCACGCGGTTGCCGTTCACTTCGACGGTCTTGGCGTCGAGGTTGACGACGATGTCGCCGGTCTTGATCACCGACTGGGCGTGACCCTTCGAACGACGGACCACCGCGTGGATGCGGGCGATCATCTCGTCCTTGTGGAACGGCTTGGTCATGTAGTCGTCGGCGCCGCCCGAGAAGGTCTTGACCTTCGTGTCGATCTCGGCGCTGCCCGAGAGGATCATGATCGGCGTGTTCACCTTCGCCACCCGCAGGGTGCGCAGAACGTCCAGCCCGCTCATGTCCGGCAGATTCAGGTCCAGCAGGATCAGGTCGTAGTCATAGATCTTGCCCAGATCCACGCCCTCTTCGCCAAGATCCGTCGTGTAGACGTTGAAGCCTTCAGACTTCAGCATCAGCTCGATGGTCTGCGCGGTGGCGCTGTCATCCTCGATCAACAGTACGCGCATGCAGCCCTCCCCGCCCTTAGGCGGCAATATTCGACAGCTAGGCGGAATCCGCCGGTGAAACCCGTCCTGCACTCTGCCGGACAGTTAATTTAAGACAGGTTAATGGTGAATGATCTCGTCGAAGAAATGGTTAATCTGATTTGCGAATCGGGCGCAAGCGGTCTGCGACTCATTTGGCGCAATGGTCGCAGGCGCCTGTGGACAGTTCGTCAAGCCGATTCCTTTTGGCCCAGAGGCCCGGAATTGCGGGTCCGTAGAGGCCAGATCGCCCGCCCGAAGACGCCTTCAGGCGGCTCGCCGTTCATCTTTGAGGCGCGATTGCGGCGTTCTGTCGCGAGAAATTTACAGCCTTGACCGTACGCCCGAAGCCCTGTCGGCGAGCCCGTGCCGCTCAAGGTCCGCGACGTCCGGTCGCGGCGGATTCAGCTCGGACCTAGCCGTCGGATTCCGGCGGCAGCCAGCCGGCTTCCCGAAGCTTGGCCACGGAGGCGCGGGAAACCGGCGCGGTGAGGTCGCCGCGCAGGGTCAGACGCAGGTTGCGGCCGTCGGCGACCACCCCGGTCACGGCCGCCCGGGCCACCCACCACGAGCGGTGCACGCGCATCCCCTCCTGGGTCATGCCGGCGATCACCCGCTCGAACGGTCCGGCGACCAGGCGCGAGCCGTTCAGGGTGTGGACCCGCACATAGTGATCCTCCATCCGCAGGCACAAGACCGGACCGGCCTCGGCCTCCCCGGCGGGGCCGGAACGTGTGATCGGCGTCGCAACCGCGGGCTCGCCGACCGGTCCCTGCAGGCGCGGCCGCATCAGCAGATAGGCGCTGACCAGCGGGATCGAGATCGCCAGGCACTGGCTGTACCAGATGAGCGGCGTGAAGCTCGCCAGTTGGGGCCACAGCGCCACCGCTATCCAGGCGACGATCACCGCCTGCACCGCCGCGCCCAGCAGGGCCGCCACCCCCGCCATGAACCACGGCGGCATGCCCAGGCGTCGACCCGCCGCCAGCGACAGCCGCACGATCACGCCGAAGATCGCCGTGCTGATCCAGATGACCCCGATCCAGTAGGCCAGGCGGACGCCGAGGGGACCGTTGAAGAAGCTGCCATACGGGCCGACCACGCCCAGGAACGCGCCCACCCCGGTCGCCACGGCGAAATCGATCGCCCAGTCGCGCGGTGAACCCAGAAGTGCGGCCTTGGAGGTCATGGCTCTCGTATAGCGGCGGTTCGCCGGTTCGCGAACCCGTTCGCCCGTTCGCGCAACAGCACTGGAAGATCGGCGTTCGCCGCGTCATCGCCGGACATCCTTCATTCCAGGAGCTCGCTGATGCGACCACGGTTTTCGATCCTTTCCCTCGTTCTGGCGCTCCTCGCCGTCCTGAGCTTGGCCCCGGCGTCCGCCTTGGCTCGGGCGCCTGGCCCGGCGACCGACGTCGGGTTCCGAGTCGTCATGGCGCCCGACCCGAAGGGGCCGCCGATCACGGTCGGGATCTGGTATCCGACCATGACTCCCGCCACCGCGCCGGAACGCGGCATGGACGATCTGCCCGTGGCCTCCAACGCGCCGATCGTCGGCGACCGCCTGCCGCTGGTGGTGATGTCGCACGGCAACGGCGGCTGGTTCGGCGGCCACTACGACACCGCCATCGCCCTGGCCAAGGCCGGCTTCGTCGTCGCCGCCCTGACCCACACCGGCGACAACTACCAGGACCAAAGCCGCGCCACCGACATGGCCAACCGCCCCCGGCAGCTTCACGTCCTGATCGACTACATGCTGAAGGACTGGGACGATCACGGTCGCCTGGACCCTGACCGCGTCGGCGCCTTCGGGTTCTCGTCCGGCGGTTTCACGGTGCTGACGGCGGCCGGCGGCGAGCTGGACGGAAGCCGCATCCAGCCGCATTGCCGGGACTATCCCACCCACTACGACTGCCAGCTGATGCTGCGCGTGCCCCCGCCGCCGGGCGGGCTGGCCAACTGGGTCCACGACGACCGGATCAAGGCCGTGGTCTCGGCCGCCCCCGCCCTGGGTTACGCCTTCAAGGCAGAAACGCTGAAGGGCCTGCGCCAGCCCATCCAGCTGTGGCGCGCCGAAGACGACGAGATCCTGCCCGATCCCTTCCACGCGACCGCCGTCCGCGCGTCCCTGCCGAACGCCGACTATCACGTGGTGGCCAAGGCCCGGCATTTCGACTTCCTGACGCCTTGCAACGACTACACGCGCAAGACCCTGGCCTTCCTGTGCAACAGCGATCCCAGCTTCGACCGGGCGGCTTTCCACCGCGATTTCAACGCCTCGGTGACGGCCTTCTTCAAGGCCAATCTGGCGGCCAAGCCCTAACGTCCAGGTCCGCTCATCCCGAAGGCCGGGATGAGCGGAAACGGGGGATGGTCATAAGGACGCAGGCGGCGACGTTAAGGCCAATCCTCAAGAGCCGATTAACCATGTCGGTCTACTTCACTCCCCATTAACGCACGGGGTTCAAAGCTTGACCTCGAGCCGTCGGGAGTTGTGCTTGCGTAGCCTGATCGCCGCCGTCGAACGTATCGATCCGCTGACCGTCTTCGGTCGCGTCGCCGCCGTGAACGGCCTCCTGATCGAGGCGCGCGGCGGCCTGACCCGTCTTGCGGTCGGCGCGCGGGTCGAGATCGAGCGGCTGGGCCTGCCGGTCCTGCCGGCCGAGGTGGTCGGCTTCCGCGAAACCCGCGCCCTGCTGATGCCGTTCGGCCCCGTCGAGGGCGTGGCCCCCGGCGCCGTGATCCGCATCATGCCCGAAGGCGCCGTGGTCCGCCCGACCAAGGCGTGGCTGGGCCGCATCATCAACGCCTTCGGCGAACCGATCGACGGCCTGGGTCCGCTGCCGCAGGGCGAGGTCCCTTACCCCCTGAAGACCGCCCCGCCGCCGGCCCACGCCCGCGGCCGGGTGGGCGAGCGCCTGGACCTGGGCGTGCGGTCGATGAACGTCTTCACCACCACCTGCCGCGGCCAGCGCCTGGGCATCTTCGCCGGCTCGGGCGTGGGCAAGTCGGTGCTGCTGTCGATGCTGGCGAAAGAAGCCACCTGCGACGCCGTCGTGGTCGGCCTGATCGGCGAACGGGGCCGCGAGGTCCGCGAGTTCATCGAGGAGACCCTGGGCGAGGAAGGCCTCAAGCGCGCCATCGTGGTGGTCGCCACCTCGGACGAGCCGGCCCTGACCCGCCGCCAGGCCGCCTACATGACGCTGGCGATCTGCGAGTACCTGCGCGACCAGGATCAAGAAGTCCTCTGCCTGATGGACTCGGTGACCCGCTTCGCCATGGCCCAGCGCGAGATCGGCCTGGCCGCCGGCGAGCCGCCGACCACCAAGGGCTACACCCCCACCGTCTTCACCGAGCTGCCCAAGCTGCTCGAGCGCGCCGGCCCCGGTCCGATCCGCGCCGACGGCACCACCGCCGGCCCGATCACCGCCCTGTTCACGGTGCTGGTTGACGGCGACGACCACAACGAGCCGATCGCCGACGCCACCCGAGGCATCCTGGACGGTCACATCGTCATGGAACGGTCCATCGCCGAGCGCGGGCGCTTTCCGGCGATCAACGTCCTCAAGTCCATCAGCCGGACCATGCCCGGCTGCCAGACCCCGGAAGAGCGCGAGGTCGTCAAGATGGCCCGCCAGACCATGGCCGCCTATTCCAACATGGAAGAGCTGATCCGCATCGGCGCCTATCGCGCCGGGGCCGACCCGGTCATCGACCGCGCCATCCGGCTCAATCCCGCCGTCGAGGCCTTCCTCGGCCAGGACAAGGACGAGGCCACCAGCCTCGACGACAGCTTCGGTTATCTCGCCCACATCTTGCAGAGCGACGCCGCCTAATGACCAAGTGGGCCGACTCCCTGATCCGCATCTCGAACCACGAGGTCGAGACCCTGCAGAAGCGCCTGGCCGAGATCGTCGAGCGCCGCCAGACCGCCGAGATGAAGGTCGCGACCCTGGACGCGCAGTCCGAGCTGGAGGCGATGCAGGCCCAGGGCGACGTCGAGGCCGGCTGGTACATGATCGGCTTCCGCCAGGGCTCGAAAATCCGCCGCGACCAGGCCCTGCTCGAGATCGACCAGATCCTGATCGAAGAGGCCGGCGCCCGCGACGCCCTGGCCCAGGCCTTCGAGAACCTCAAGAAGTACGAGCACGTGGCCGAGGCGGCCAAGGTCGCCAGGACCAAGCTGATCGGCAAGCTGGAGACGGCGGCCCTGGACGAGTTGGGCCTGCGCCGGGCGGCGGTCGGTGGACGGTAGTCTCTACTCCTCACCCGTGAAACGGGGGAGGTGGCGCGATGCGAATACGCATCGTGACGGAGGGGGCGTCCTGCCGACACCTTGCCCTTCCGACGCCCCCTCCACCGCTTCGCGGTCCCCCTCCCCCGTTACGCTTCGCTCCACGGGGGAGGAGATATCCCGTCGCGCCGTCGTCGCCTCGGCCCTCGCCCTGACCGCCTGCGGCCCCAAGACCGCCCAGAGCCAGCCCGCCGACCTGCCGCCGCTGAAGAGCCTCGCGCCGTTCCGGATCGGAAGCTGCGTCCAGGCGCTCCATCTGGACGATCCGGCCCTGACCGCCGTGCTCGCCCGCGAGGCCAGCCAGCTGACCCCCGAGTGGGAAATGAAGATGGAGTACATCGTCCGGCCGGACGGCTCCTTCCGCTTCGACGCTCCGGACCGCATCGCCGCCTTCGCCCGCGCCCACGGCATGGGCCTGCTGGGTCACACCCTGATCTGGTACGCCCAGGTCCCGCCAGCCTTCGAGCGGCTTGACGAGAGCCGCATCGGTTTCGCCGACGCCTATCGCAACTACATCCTGGCCGTCGCGGGCCGCTATGCCGGCCAGGTGGTCGGCTGGGACGTGGTCAACGAGGCGGTGGCCGAGGACGGCGCCGGCTGGCGCGACAGCCTGTGGTCCCGCCGCCTGGGCGACTTCGAGCACATCGCCCTGGCCTATCGCACGGCGCGCGAAGCCGATCCGCACGCGACCCTGCTGCTGAACGACTACAATCTCGAATACAACCCGACCAAGCGCGCCACCTTCCTGAAGCTGGCCGAGCGCCTGCTGGCCTCGGGCGCGCCGCTGACCGGCCTGGGAACCCAGATGCACGTGGCGGCTGACATCGCGCCGGGCCAGATCACCCGGATGATCCGCGACCTGGCCAGCCTGGGCCTGCCGATCCACGTCTCCGAGCTCGACGTCTCGCTGGTCCGGTCGGAAAACAAGCTCCTGTCTGGCGCCGAACTGCGACGCCGCCAGACGGCCGTCTACGCCGAAACCGCCGAGGCCTTCATGGCCCTGCCCGAACGCCAGCGCTTCGCCTTCACCCTGTGGGGCCTGCGCGACCAGGACTCCTGGCTGAAGAAGGAGAACGCGGCCGATGCTCCGGCGCCGTTCGACGACGCCGGACGGCCCAAGACCGGTGCGGCGGCCCTGGCCAGGGCGTTCAGGACCTAGCCCGCGGCCCGCTCCGCCTCGTCGTCCATGCTCAGCGTCTTGGCCAGGGCCAGGATCTGCAGGCGCTGAGCCATCGGCAGCTGCGGCACCAGCGAGGCCAGCTCCACGCCCTCCTTGGTGGCCATGAAGCGAAGGACGGCCTGGGTCCGCGGGTCGCTCTCGCCCGAGTCCTCCAACGACGCCATCCCTTCGAAGAACCAGGCCACCGAGATCTGCAACGTCACGGCCATGCCGTAGAGCTTGGACGCGCTGACGCGATTGGCCCCGCGTTCGTACTTCTGCAGTTGCTGAAAGGTGATGCCCACGCTGTTGGCCAGCTGGGTCTGCGTCAGCCCCATGGCCTTGCGACGCAAACGGATGCGCGCGCCCACGTGGATGTCGACGAGGTGAGGTTCATGATCGGCGGTCAACAGGCGTCTCCGGCAGGAGACTCGACACGCCTCCTGCGGCTTAGACGCCGACAACGACCCCCGCCCTCAAGGCTCGTGGTGAATTTTCGTGGACCGCGCTATTTGGTCACAGAGGACGCGGGGCTCAGTCGAGCGGCTTGGGCGCCTGAGTCGGCGGGCGGGTGACGGCGGCCACGGCGTGGTCGGCGTCGCTGGCCTGGCGCAGGGCGCGCAGATCCTCGCTGATCCGGAAGATGGCGACGTAGAACTCGCAGAAGGCGCGCCACAGCAGCACCATGGCGGCGGCGACCAGCAGGCCCGCGACCAGCACGGGGAAGGCCAGCAGCAGCGACTGGAGACCGGGTTCCTTCAGCGCCAGGCCCACGGCGGCGCCGACCACGGAGAAAGCGAACAGCGCCACGACGCCGAGACCCGCCCAGTAGATCAGGTGAATCACCGGCCCCGTGACGAGACGGTCGAACGTCAGCAGGTCCCAGAACAGACCGCTCGCGCCGCTCGTCTTTGAATTTCTGGCCGGAGCCATCCGACACCCCTCATGTCAGCGGGAGCTCCGCCGGGTACTGGCCCATCGCTAGCAGCGCGAAGCCCGCTCGGCAATGCCGAGCGGGCTTGCGGATCGCCAGAGAACTGTCAGGCGGACGATCGTTGGTTACGTCGCCCGTTACTGCGGCTTGGCGCCGGCCAGGGTGGCGTCGATCTGCGCCTTGGTGGCCGTGGTCTGCAGGCCGCCGGTGGTGGCGGCGCTGAAGCTGGCCTTGGGCAGGGCGAACTTCTTCTCGCCGCTGGTCACGACGACGTTGGTCGAACCGTCGGCGCCCGTGGTGGTGCCGGCGATCGTGCCGACCACGGCGCCCGAAGGATCCTTGACCTCGGAGCCGACCTTCAGGTCCAGGGCAACATTGGCCGAGGACGGGGTGCCCGCCGCGTCGGCGTCAGCCGCCGTGCTGGTGGTGCTGGTCGTGCTGCTGGTGGTCGACTGGGTCGGCGCGCCCGGCAGGGCGCTGGTCGGCGCGGCCGGGGTGGTGGCCGGAGCCGCCGTCGACGGCATCGTCTGAGCCGGCGCGGTGGTCGTGGTGGTCGTCGACGAGGTCGTCGCCGGGGTTTGAGTCGGCTTGGCGGCCGGAGCCGTCGATTGGGCGAAAGCCGCGCCGGCCAGGGAAAGAGTCGCGGCGGCCGCGAACATGGCGATCTTGGTTTTCATCAGTAGCGCTCCGTCGTGAAGGCCCCCGCCTTGCAAACCGAACGCGACCTATCGGCAACGGTTCCGAAATAGTCGGTAACAACCCGTG
This sequence comes from Caulobacter sp. Root487D2Y, assembly GCF_001427165.1. Taxonomy (NCBI): domain Bacteria; kingdom Pseudomonadati; phylum Pseudomonadota; class Alphaproteobacteria; order Caulobacterales; family Caulobacteraceae; genus Caulobacter; species Caulobacter sp. Root487D2Y. The sequence continues at coordinate 206,633 of NZ_LMFD01000011.1, read as the reverse complement.
ACCATTTCGGGGCGTTTCCAGGCTTTTTCTGGGCGGAAGCCCTGAGCGCGCCCTGGTCGAAGCCTAGACCATCCCCACGGTGCGCAGGCGCGCGCGCGGATGGATTTCGTTCTGGCTCATCACCACGGTCTGGCCGCGGAAGCGCTCGATGATCGAGCGGACATAGGGCCGCACGCCGGGGCTGGTCAGCAGGACGGCGCTGTCGCCGGCCATGGCGGCCTGGTCGAAGGCGTCGCGCACGCCGCGGATGAAGTCCTGCAGGCGCGAGGGCGCCAGGGCCAGCTGCTTGTCCTCGCCCGGACCCACCAGGGCCTCGGCGAACGCCTGCTCCCACTCGGCCGACAGGGTGATGATCGGCAGCGAGCCGTCCTCGCCGCGGTTGGCCCAGCACAGCTGGCGGCCCAGACGGGCGCGGACCTGCTCGGTCAGCTGGATGACCGAAGCGGTGTGCGGCGCGGCCTCGCCCATGCCTTCCAGGATCTGCGGCAGGTCGCGGATCGAGACCCGTTCCTTGAGCAGGGCCTGCAGCACGCGCTGGATGGTGGCGGCGCTGACCACCGACGGGATCAGGTCGTCGACCAGCTTCTTCTGGCCCTCGGGCAGGTCCTTCAGCAGCTTCTGCACCTCGGCGTAGGAGAGCAGGTCGGCCATGTTCTCCTTGAGGATCTCGGTCAGGTGCGTGGTCAGCACGGTGGCCGGATCGACGATGGTGTAGCCGCGGAAGGTGGCCTCCTCGCGCATGGCTTCCTCGACCCAGGTGGCGGGCAAGCCGAAGGCGGGTTCGCGCACGTGCTCGCCGGGCAGTTCGACCTGGCCGCCGCGCGGGTCCATGGCCATCAGGCAGCCCAGGCGAACCTCGCCGGCCCCGGCCTCCATCTCCTTGATGCGGATCGCGTAGCCCTGGTTGGCCAGGCGCATGTTGTCGAGGATCCTGACCGGCGGCATGACGAAGCCGAACTCGGTGGCAAGGGTCTTGCGCAGGGCGCGGATCTGGTCGGTCAGCTTGCGGCCGTCCAGGTCGTTGATCAGGGTCAGCAGGCCGTAGCCCAGCTCGATCTTGACGTCGTCTATGGCCAGCGAGGCGCTGATCGGCTCCTCTTCGGGCTCGGCGGCGGCCGCGGCGGCCTCCAGGGCGGCGGCGCTCAGCGGCTCCGGCTCCTTGGCCTTGGTGGCGCGGCGATAAGCCAGGTATCCCGAGCCCACCGCAAGCGCGGCGAAGGGGATGATCGGCATGCCCGGGATCAGGGCGATGACGCCGGCCGAGGCCGAGACCATGCCCAGGGCGACCGGGTTCATGGCCAGCTGAGTGGTCAGGGCCTTGTTGGCGCTGCCTTCGACGCCGGCCTTGGACACCACCATGCCGGCGGCGATCGAGATGATCAGGGCCGGGATCTGGCTGACCAGGCCGTCGCCGATGGTCATCAGGGTGTAGGAGGCCGAGGCCTCGCCGAGCGGCATCTTGTGCTGGACGACGCCGATCAGGATGCCGCCGATGATGTTGATCGCGGTGATGATCAGGCCGGCGACCGCGTCGCCCTTCACGAACTTGCTGGCGCCGTCCATGGCCCCGAAGAAGGTGCTTTCCTGCTCCAGGTCCTTGCGGCGCTGCTTGGCGGTGTCCTGGTCGATCAGGCCGGTCGACAGGTCGGCGTCGATGGCCATCTGCTTGCCGGGCATGGCGTCCAGGGTGAAGCGGGCGGCGACTTCGGCGATCCGGCCCGAACCCTTGGTGACGACCATGAAGTTCACCACCACCAGGATGATGAAGACGATCACCCCGATGACGAAATTGCCCTGCATCATCAGGTTGCCGAAGGCGGCGATGACCGCGCCGGCCCCGTGCGAGCCCTCCTGGCCGTGGCCGAGGATCAGGCGCGTGGAGGCCACGTTCAGGCCCAGGCGATAGAGGGTTGCGACCAGCAGGACGGTCGGGAACGAGGTGAATTCCAGCGGCTTCTTGATCAGGATCGCCGTCATCAGGATCAGCACGGCGCCGGTCAGCGAGATGGCCAGCAGCAGGTCCAGCATGATCGCCGGAACCGGGATGATCAGCAGGACGATGATCCCGACGACGCCCAGGGCCAGGCCCATTTCGCCGCGCAGGATCCCTTCCCACAGCGACTTGGCGCTGGGGACCGAGGAGGCGGTCTTGGGGACGGCGGCGTCAGTCATTCAAATCTTCGATCCCGTAGCCTGGCTTTCGGATGGAGCGATTTGCGCGCCGTCACCAGGGTCTTAATCGAAATTAGCCATGTCCGGCGCCGGACCGATGGTCGCGGCCGCCGGTGCACAAGACGGTCCTAGGCCGCGGCCACCCCGCCCTGGGGCGGCGGCACCGAGACGCCCGCGTCGGAATATTCCTTCAGCTTGTTGCGCAGGGTGCGAATCGAGATGCCCAGGATGTTGGCCGCGTGCGTGCGGTTGCCCAGGCAGTGCTCCAGGGTGTCGATGATCAGCTGCTGCTCGACCTCGGCCACCGTCGAGCCGACGAAGGTGCGCGAGACGGCGTCGGCCGCCATCTGGGCGCCGCGGGCCACCGCGACGTCCGGAGCCGGGGCCAGGGGCTGGCCGTCGGGCAGGCGGATGGCGAATTCCTCGATCTCCGCGCCCGGCGACAGCAGCACCGCTCGGTGCATGGCGTTTTCCAGCTCGCGAACGTTGCCCGGCCAGCGGTGGGCGATCAGGCGGCGCTTGGCCTCGGCCGAGATCGGCTTTTCGGCGACGCCGTTGGCGGCCGAGTACTTCTTCACGAAGTGCTCGCACAGGGTGAGGACGTCGCCTGGACGTTCGCGCAGCGGCGGCAGGCGCAGGTTCACGACGTTCAGGCGGTAGAGCAGATCCTCGCGGAACGTCCCGTCCTTCACGGCCTGGACCAGGTCGCGGTTGGAGGTGGCCAGGATGCGGATGTCGACCTTGACCGGCTTGCCGCCGCCGACACGGTCGATCTCGCGTTCCTGGATGGCGCGCAGCAGCTTGGCCTGCAGGCGGGTGTCCATCTCGCTGATTTCGTCCAGCAGCAGGGTGCCGCCGTTGGCTTCCTCGAACTTGCCGACCCGGCGGGCCACGGCGCCGGTGAAGGCGCCCTTCTCGTGGCCGAACAGTTCGCTTTCCAGCAGGTTCTCGGGGATGGCGGCGCAGTTGACGCTGATGAACGGCGCCTTGGCCCGACGCGACTTGGCGTGGACGTAGCGAGCCATCACTTCCTTGCCCGAGCCGCTCTCGCCGGTGATCAGGATCGAGGCTTCCGACGCCGCGACCTGGTCGGCCAGGCGGATGACGCCTTCCATCGCCGGATCGCGGACGATCATCGGTCGGTTGTCGTCGGTGACGGCGGCCAGGACGGCGGCGATCAGCTCGGCGTCCGGCGGCAGCGGGATGAATTCCTTGGCTCCGGCCTTGATCGCCGCGGCGGCCCGCATCGGGTCGGCGTCGACGCCGCAGGCCACCACCGGCACCCGGATCCGCTCGGACTCGTTGGCGGCGATCAGGCCCGCGATGTCGAGCGTGTACTCGACCATCATCAGGTCGGCCCCCTGCCCGGCCCGCAGCGCGTGGGTCGCCGCTTCGCACGTTTCGACGTGCGAGACCTTGGCCCCGGTGTTCATCGCCATTTTCACGGCGACCGAGAGCTGTCCGTTCAGTTTTCCGACGACCAGGAGGCGCATCGTTCTATCTCCGTTGGGGCTGTTTTACCCCGGCAGTTCAACTGGTTAAGCTTTACTCGACGCCCGAAAGCGCCACTTGGGGCGGTTAGCCGGCGGCGTCGCCGTCCTTGATGATTTCCGTCATGGTCACGCCCAGCCGCTCGTCGACGACGACGACCTCGCCGCGCGCCACCAGGCGGTTGTTCACATAGATGTCGATCGCCTCGCCGACCTTGCGGTCGAGTTCGAGGATCGATCCGGCCGACAGCTGCAGCAGCTGGGCCACCGACATGTGGGCCCGGCCCAGCACGGCGGAGATGTTGACGGGGACGTCGAACACCGGCGCCAGGTCGGAGGCGATCTTGTCGCTGAGCTCGACCGGCATCTCGGAGGCCAGCATCGAGCCGCCGAATTCGTCGAGGGTGAGATTGTCTTCGGACATGACGATCAGCTTTCGCTAGCGGGCAGCAGGGGTTCGGCGTGGAGACCCTCGGCCGCGATGGCGGCTTCGAGGGCTTGAGCGACGCGGGCGGCCGCGTCGGTCGGGTCGAAGGCCGCGCGGCCGTCGCCCCAGTCGAGGAGGAAGGCGGCGGCCGGCAGTTGGGCGTCGGCGCGGGCCAGGATCTGGCCGGGGAAGCCGATGGCTTGCGCCGTCTGCTCCAGGGCGGCCTGGGTGCGCTCGACCAGATGCGGCGCGACCCGGACGCTCAGCTTGGGGCTGGCCTCGACCTCGCGGGCCAGGGCGACCAGGGCCGCCTGGGCCGGAGCCTCGGGAAATTGGTCCAGGGCCGCGTCGGCGATGGCCCGGCCGCAGGCCAAGGCCAGCATCGCCGAGCCCTCGCGATGCGCGTGGGCCACCGCGGTCAGGGTCGAGAAGGCGCCGTGGATCGCCTGGCCGATCGTGTTCAGGGCCATGGCGGCCTCGCGCTCGGCCTGGGCGACAGCCGACTGCTCGCCGGCGGCGTAGGCCTCGGCCTTGACGGCCTCCACCTCTTCGGCCGTGAAATTCTTCTTCGCGCGCGGCGGCGCGCTCACGCCGCCGTGGTCGTCGAACACGGTGTCGAAGGTGAAGCGCTTGGGGGTCATGTCGGTCATTCAGCCATCCCCCTAGTAGATCAGTTCGTCTTCGGCGCCGGCGCCGGCCAGCATGATCTCGCCCTTGGCGGCCAGGTCCTTGGCGACCTGCACCATGGCGACCTGGGCCTGGTCGACGTCCTTCAGACGGACCGGACCCATGCTCTCCATGTCCTCGCGCATGATCTTCGAGGCGCGCTCGGACATGTTCGAGAAGAACATCTCGCGCAGCTTGTCCGAGGCGCCCTTCAGGGCCAGGGCCAGCTGTTCCTTGCCGGTGGCGCGCAGCAGGGTCTGGACGCCGCCCGGATCCAGCTTGGCCAGGTCCTCGAACACGAACATCAGGGCGCGGATGCGCTCGGCGGCCTCGCGGTTGCGCTCTTCCAGCGCCGCGATGAAGCGGGCCTCGGTCTGGCGGTCGAAGTTGTTGAAGATCTCGGCCATCATCTCGTGGCTGTCGCGCTTGGACGTGCGCGCCAGGTTCGACATGAATTCGGTGCGCAGGGTCTGCTCGATCTTGTCGAGGATCTCGCGCTGCACCGGCTCCATCCGCAGCATGCGGGTGACGCATTCCAGGGCGAAGTCCTCCGGCAGCGAGGCCAGCACGCGCGCGGCGTGGTCGGACTTCACCTTGGACAGCACCACGGCGACGGTCTGGGGGTATTCGTTCTTCAGATAGTTGGCGAGCACCGCCTCGTTCACGTTGCCCAGCTTGTCCCACATGGTGCGACCCGCGGGACCGCGGATCTCCTCCATCAGCTGGTCGACCTTGTCCTGCGGCATGAACGACGCCAGCAGGCGCTGGGTCTGCTCGTAGGAGCCCATGATCGCGCCGGTCGAGCTCATGCCCGAGACGAACTCGACCAGCAGCTCTTCCACGACCGAGGCCGAGACCGTGCCCAGGCCGGCCATGGCCTGGGAGACTTCCTTGATTTCCTCGTCGTCCAGGGCTTGCCAGATCGCGGTGTGCTCTTCGCCCAGGGCGAGCAGCACGATCGCGGCCTTCTCGGGCCCGGCCAGCTTCTTGACGTCGTTGACGGAGGTCTTCATCGCCTACTCCGACTCATGCAGCCAGGAGCGGAGGATGGCGACCGATTCCTCGGGATGCCGGTCGACGAACTCGGAGACGCGCTTGATCGACGAGGCCTTCACTTGGCCTTCGATCTTGGCGATGTCGATGCGCTGGTCCATGTCGCTGCCCGGACCGGCGATCGCCATGGTCTCGCCCATCTGGTCGACGACCACTTCCTGGGTCGTGCCGTCCGACAGCGTGACCATGCGCGTCACCGGGGTCGCCAGCGCCAGGCCCAGCGGGGTCGGCGGCGGGCTCATCAGGCTCTTCAGGAACGGACGGACCGCGAACAGCAGGATCAACAGGGCGACGACGGCCAGCACGGCCAGTTCGGCGAAGCGCATGATGTCGTTCTTGTCCATGCCGTCCAGCAGGCCGGCCTTGCCCAGGCCCTGGTCCTCGGGCTGCGGGAAGCGGACATTGACCACCGAGACCTGGTCGCCGCGCGTGGCGTCGAAGCCGACCGCGGTCTTCACCATCTGCTCCAGCTGGGCCAGCTCGGCGGCGGAGCGCGGGGTGTAGGCGCCCGGCTTGCCGTCCTTGCCCGGAGGGGCGGTGACGCCGTCGATGGCCACCGAGACGTCCTGGCGGATCACCGAGCCGGGCTCCTGGACGGTGGTCTTGGTGCTTTCCGAGATCTCGTAGTTGGTGACGCTCTCGTTGCTGTCCTGCTTGGAGCCCAGGGGCTGGAAGCCGTTCGGGGTCTGGCCCGGGATGTTCTGGGTCGAGGTGACGCCGCCGGTGTCGTCGTTGCGGGTCTCGCTGGCGTTGTTGGCGTTGGTGCTTTCCGAGCGGATGACCTGGCCGTCCGGGTCGAACTTGCGCTCCTGGACCGTGACGCGGTTCAGGTCGAGCTTGGCGTTGACGGTGACGCGCGCCTTGCCCGGGCCGAGCACGCCGTCGAGCATTTCCTTGACGGTCTTGGCGACGCGGGCCTCGGCCTCGCTCTTGGCGTCCTGGGCCAGCTTGCCGGCCAGGCTCGCGTCATTGCCGGCGGACAGCGTCTTGCCGTGCTGGTCGATGACATTGACGGCCTCGGGCTTCATGCCGGCGACCGAACCGGCCACCAGGTTCTGGACGGCGCGGACCATGTCGCTCGACGGTTCGCGGCCGGTGCTGATGGTGACGGCGGCGGTCGGCTTGTCGGCGTCTTCCTCGAACAGCTGACGCTTGGGGATCACCAGGTGGACGCGGGCGGCGCGCACGCCGTCCCAGCCCTGGATGGTGCGCTCGAGCTCGCCCTGCAGGGCGCGCTGGCGGTTCAGTTGCTGGACGAAATCGGTCTGGCCCAGCGCGCTGCTGGTGTCGAAAATCTCGTAGCCGACCGAACCGGAGGTCACCAGGCCCTTGGTGAAGATCAGCTGGCGGGCGGCGTTGACCTTGTCGCGGGCGACATAGATCGTCGAGCCGTCGCTCTTGGTCTCGTATTTGATGCCGGCGGTGTCGAGCGCCTGGGTGGCGGCGGCGGATTCCTTGGGGTCGACATTGGACAGCAGCAGCTCGTTGGGCTGCTTGCTCATCATCATCATCACGGCGGCGATCACGGCGATCCCGCCGACGACAACGCCCACGAGGGCGGCCAGACGGCCGACGCCAAACCTCTGAATCGCGCTGAGGAACTTATCCAACCGACGCCCTACCCCCTGAACGACGTTCCCGACAGAACGCCAGCCGCTGCGCGCCGAAGCACGCCTTCGCTAGGCAGGATTTACCCAGTGCAAGGTAAACGGGTCGTTTACAAAAGGCCCCTGCAAGGGGAGGCCAGGGGCGCCAAAAGGTCGCGGCCGCGTCCCTGGGGACGCGGCCGCCGATCTGTACAAATTGGGCCGGTCAGGGGTCGAAACCCTTGCGTCCCTACGCTTTGCGTCCCGCGAACTAGCGGTACTGCTGAAGCCGCGTGGTCCGAAGACCCGCCAGGCCGTGGCGTTCGATCGATTGCTGCCAGGCGAGGAATTCCTCGTTGGTCAACTTGTACCGATCGCACGCCTCGTCGAGCGAGAGGAGACCACCGCGGACGGCGGCCACCACCTCGGCCTTGCGCCGGATCACCCAACGCTGGGTTTCCGGAGGCGGCAAGTCGGAGAGAGTCAGCGGCGCGCCGGTCGGACCGATCACGTACTTCTCACCCCGGCTGTTCGTGCGCTGCTGCTGCAACATGGCTTTACGCCTTTCCCACAACCATCACTGTTGGAGAGGAATATACGCACCGGGAAATAACAGGCGCTTAATTCCAATAGTAAAGAAAGACTGAAACACGAGGCTTTCTCCCCACTCCAGTGATGTATCAATGTGACACAGGGTAATTAAGGTCAGTTAAGACCTGTAATTACCGCTTAATGCTCAGAAGCTCTTCTAGCATCTGGTCAGCGGTGGTGATGATCTTCGACGAAGCCGAATAGGCTCTCTGTGTCGTGATCAACCCCGTGAACTCGGTCGAAAGGTCGACCGTCGAAGCTTCCAGCGTGGACGGAGCAATCGAGCCCGCGCCGCCTTGTCCCGGAGTCTTCAAGCTATAGGTGCCGCTTTCATTGGTGACGCGATATGCATTTCCGTTCACCCCCTTCAATCCGTTGGGGTTCGAGAAGGTGGCGATCGCAACCTGTGCGATGCGGCGGGTCACGCCGTTGTCGAAGATCGCCGAAACATAACCTTCGTCGTCGACTTCGATGTTGGTCAGGTTGCCGAAGGCCGTGCCGTTGGTGTTGACCGACTGGACCACCGATTGGCTGTTGTACTGGGTCAGACCGCCGGCGGCGCTGGCCAGGTCGATCTGGATGTCCTGGTTGTCGATGCCCAGGCCGTCGGCCCAGCGCGGCGGAGTCACGGCCGGCGGCGGCAGGTTGGCCACGGTCGGGTCCGACGCGCCGATGTTGATCGCGGTCGGGGTGATGCCGCCGAACAGGTTGCCGACCGAGCTCAGCTTGCCGTCGGTGGTGAAGGTCACCTTGCCCGTGCTGATCAGGCCGTTGGTGTTGTTGTCCAGGTCGCCCGGCTTGGCGCGCAGTTCGGCGAACCACTCGTTGGGGCCCGGGCCCTTCAGCAGCGACAGGGTGACGGTGCGCTGGCCGCCCTTGGAATCCGAAACCGGGATCTGGATCTCGAAGTCCGGCTTGACGCCGGTGGTCGGGTCTTCGGCGTAGTCCGACATCGAGCGGGTCGTCGGATCATAGGCGCCGCTGGCGATGGCGTCGGCCTTGGTGTTCAGGCCCAGCTGGGTCTGGGTCAGGGTGACGGCGGGCGGACCGGCGGCGATCTGCACGTTCGGGGCCGTGCCGGGCAGGGTGGTGGCCGTCAGGAGGCCGGTGGCCGGGTTATAGGTGTTGACGCCGGTGGCGACGGTGACGCCGGCCTGGCGGATCTCGACGGCGTACTCGTTGCCGTTGCCGGTCGGGCTGTAATAGACCGAGTAGCTGTTGGTCGCGCCGCTGCTGTCGAGCAGGGGGCCCTTGACCGCCACGGCGTTGGCCGCGGCCGAGACGGGCTGCTCGGAGCGCAGGTTGGCGTTGACGCCGACCCGGGTGGTCTTCTCGGCGGTGCCGCCGACCGTGCCGACATTGATCGACGACAGCTGGGTCAGGTCCGACGGATCGGGGGTGATCGTGCCGGTCACCGGATCGGCCAGCCAGCCCTGCAGATAGAGGCCCGCGTCGTTGCGCAGGTAGCCCAGGTTGTCGAGCTGGAACGAGCCGGCGCGGGTGAACGAGCGGCTGTCGGTGGCGGTCAGGCCTTCCGGCTTCTGGGTGCCCACGAAGAAGCCCGAGCCGGCGATCGACAGGTCCAGGTTCGAGGTCGTGGCCTGGGTCAGGCCCTGCTGGCTGACGAACTGGTGGGTCTGGGCCTTCACGCCGCCGGCGCTGTAGGTGGCGTTCTTGCTCTGCGAAGTGACCAGCGTCGAGAAGTTGGCCGAGCTGCGCTTGTAGCCGACCGTGTTGACGTTGGCGATGTTGTCCGAAATCGCGGCCAGGGCCGACGAGTTGGAGATCAGGCCGGAGACCCCGGCGAGCATGGCGCTGTTGATGCTCATGACTGCGATCCTGCGATGAAGTTCAAAAACGAAAGGGTTCGAGGGTTCAGCGCGGTTTGCGTTTGGGTCTCCGAAGAGACCGCGACGGCGTCATTCTGACGCCCGTTCATCGGGTGGTGACGGCCGTTACGTGGTCGTCGAGGGGGCGTTGGTGACGCCGATCACGGAGTCGAGCGGGACCTTGGTGTCGCCGATCCAGACCATGTTGACGCCGCTCTCGTTGGTGACCTTGGTGACGACGCCGTCGACGCGTCCCTTGGCCGTCGTGGTGATGTTCGAACCTTGGGAGTCGGTCGCGGTCACCTTGATGGTGTACTCGCCGCCGGCGGGCTGCTGGGTGCCGTTGGCGCTCTTGCCGTCCCACTTGAAGGTGTGGTCGCCGCCCGACATGTCGTCGGGCAGGACCGTGGCGATCGTGGCGCCGAACTTGTCGATGACCTCAACCTTGACCGCGGTGGCCGAGCGGCTCTGGGTGTAGCTCCAGGTCGCCTCGTTGTTCTTGAGCACCGACTTATCGGTCTCGGCGGTGACCTGCTTGCCCATCAGGTTGACGCCCTCGCTGATGCCGCCGCTGGTGTTCATGCCCACCAGGGCCGTCAGCAGATCGTTGGTGACCAGCTGCTGCTCGACGCCGGTCATCTGGGTGATCTGGCTGGTCATCTGGGTCGTGTCGGTGGGCGCCAGCGGATCCTGGTTCTTCAGCTGGGTGGTCAGCAGCTTCAGGAACGTCTGCTCGTTGTTGGCGAGCGAGTTCCGGGAGTTGTTGATCTTGTCGATGGTGGCGTTGCTGGTCGCGGCGACAGCCATGGCGGTATCTCCTAGATTCTGACGTCGACGCCGCTGCTGTCGGCGGCGCGGAGGCCGGGCAGCAGGACGGACGGAGACAGGGTGGGGATTTCCTCGCCCAGCGCCGATCGGAAGGCGCGGCCTTGGAAAGCCTGACGGCCGTTCTCGCCGTCCTGGAAGTTGAAAAAGGCGTTCTGGTTCTGGCCGCCGTTCTGCGAGTTCTGGCTGTCGAAGCTCAGGGCGCTGTCGGCGACGTTGAAGCCGGCGGCCGCCAGGGCCTGGCGCAGCTCGCCCGACTTGCCGCGCAGCTCGGCGGCGGCGGCCGGGTTGTCGAAGTTCAGGGCGGCGGTCAGCTTGCCGTCCTTGCCGATCTCGATGCGCACGTCGACCCGGCCCAGGCCTTCCGGCTGCAGGACGACGTCGAAGCGGCTGGTCTTGCCGACCACCGCCTTGCTGGCGATCTCGGTCGTCAAATGGCTGACCGTCTCGGGGCCGGCCTTGGGCAACTGGGCGGCGACGATCGGAGCCGGGGCGGCCGCGGTGCCGGGCGCGACCAGGGTCGGGGCGGTCGAGCCGGCGTCGGCGGCGGTCGCCACGGACGCGGCGTCCTTGAAGGCCGGGCCCTGGGCGTCGGCCTGATCCTGGGCGCTGCCCTCGGCCGAGCCTTCGCCCGTCGTCGCGGCGTGGGCCGCGGCGGGAACCTGGCCGTGAGCCGGCTCGGCGGCGTCGGCCACGGCGGCCGCGACGGCGGTCGCGGCGGCGGAGGCGGCTTTCGGTTCGACGGTCTTGGCGACCTTGCCGGTCACCGAGACGACTTCCGGCGCGGCGGCCTGGGCGGCGACGGTCTGAACGGCGGCGGGCTCGACGGCGTCGGTCGTCGGCGCGGCGACGGCCACGGCGGCCACCGCGGCGGCATCGGCGGTCGACGGAGCCGCCGTCGGCGCGACCGGCGCGGTCACGGCGGCTTCGGCCTTGGCGACCGGAGCGTCGGAAGCGACGGGGGCGGTCTTGGTCTTGGCGGCGGCCGCGGCGGCGACAGCGAGTTCAGCGGCCGAGACCGCCGGCGTTCCCGGCAGGTCGAGGGCCGGGGCGGTCTCGGCGGCGCCCGTCGCCAGGGCGGCGGCGGGCAGGGCGGCGGCGGGAACGGCGTGGTCCAGGGACGGCGCGGCCTGGGCGACGACCGGCTCGAAGACGGTCTCGGTCGAAGCGGACTGGGCGGGGGCCGCGGCGGTCGCGTCGGCGTCCTCGGCGGTCTTCGGCGTCTCGACCGTCGGCGCCTGCATGGCGGCGATCAGGGCGGCCGCGGCCAGGGCGGCGGCGTCGGCCTGACCGGTGGTCGCGTCGGCGGCCTGGTCGTCGGTGGCGACGGTCGCGTCGGCGGCCTGGTCCTTGCTGTCGGTCTCGCCGGCGGCGGAGACGTCCGACGTCTTGTCCGTCTGGGCGGCGTCGGCGACCTTGGCGGGCGTCTTGGCGTCGGCGACCTTGTCCGGAGCGTCGGCGGCCTTGTCGGCCTTGGCGCTGGAGGCCTTGTTGTCCTGCGCTCGGTCGGCCGACTTGTCGGCGACCTTGCCGGCGTCCCGGGCCTCTCGCGTGGAGGCTTTGTCGTTCGAGGCGTTGGCGCTTCCGGTCTGGGCCAGCAGCGCGCCGAAGCCTTCGGCCGCGTCCTTGTCGTAACCACCGGCGAGCGCCGGGGTCGAGGGCAGGACGGAAGCGGGAGCGGCGATCGCGGTCATGCGTCGATGAGGTCCACGGAGGATGGCGGCCCAGAGAGGACACGCCTTGATCCGGACTTCCCTGAGCAACCGTCGGGCCAACTCGAATTTTTCAGCTAAGCGTTTGTTTTATTGGACATTAATCTTGCGTTTACGACTTCGGATAGGCCGACCACGGCGCTTTTTGCCGGGCTGAACCGGGCGAAAAGGGCCAGGCTTGCCGCGTCGTCGCGCCCCACCCCCAGTTGGCGCCCTCCTTGCGCATAGGTTTCTGTCGCTCGCTCGACGTCAGGAACGAATCGCCATGATTTTCAATGGCTTGCACATCGCCGATGGGGTCGAACCCCGCAACGCCCGGCAGTTTTCGCCGGGCAAGGTCGCGTCGTGCCGTTCCGGGTTTGCCGAGCTGGCCGGAGAATAGATCATGTCGTTGAACACCATCTTGAACGTTGCGACCTCGGGGATGATGGCGGCCCAGACGGGCCTGCGCGTCGTTTCCGACAACATCGCCAACATCAACACCGCCGGCTATGTCCGCAAGTCGATCGCCCAGTCGAACCTGGTGTCGAACGGCATGGGCGTGGGCGTCAACATCGACGCCATCAAGCGCGCCACCGACAAGTTCATGGCCGCCGCCAGCCTGAACGGCGCCGCCGACTCCGGCCGCACCGGCGCGATCGCCACGGCCATGGACAACGCCCAGAAGCTGTTCGGCGACCCGACCTCGACGACCAACTATTTCTCCACCCTGGACGATGTCTACGCCGCCTTCTCCATGGCGGTGGACGATCCGTCCTCGACCCTGCTGCGCAGCAGCGCCGTGACCAAGGTCGAGGACTTCCTCAGCGAGAGCAAGCGCATCACCTCGTCGCTGTCGAGCCAGATCACCGACACCGACAACCGCATCGGCGCCGACGTCGCCCGGGTCAACGACCTGCTCAAGCAGATCGACGCCCTGAACGTCGACATCACCCGCGCCAAGATGTCGGGCGCCGACGGCACCGGCTCCGAGAACGTTCAGAGCGGACTGATCAACGAGCTGTCGACCTATATGAACGTCCAGGTCAGCGACCGCGCCAACGGCGGCGTCACGGTGCGCTCGGCCGAGGGCGTCACCCTGGCGGGCAACGGCCCCGCCACGATCACCTATAACCAGTCGGGCCCGGCCAACGGCTACCTGACCGTCGTCACCGCCAACAGCGGCGGCCAGGTCATGCCCTTCTACGTCTCCAACGGCGAGATCCAGGGCCTGCTGGAGCTGCGCAACCAGGAACTGCCGAGCCTCTCCGACCAGCTGGGCGAGTTCGTCAGCCGCGCGGCCGAGGAACTGAACCGCGCGTCCAACGCCGCCAGCGCGGTGCCCGCGCCGAACCGCATGACCGGCAAGGACACCGGCCTGGACGCCAACACCGCCTTCGCCAACTTCACCGGCAAGACGACGATCGCCGTCACCAACGGGTCCAGCGCGATCGTCCAGCGCGTCGACATCGACTTCGGCGCCGGGACGATGACCGTCAACGGCGCCCCCGGCCCGGCCTTCACCAACACCAACTTCCTGACCCAGCTGAACACCGCCCTGGGCGGCACGGCCACCGCGGGCTTCGCCAACGGCGAGCTGAGCCTGAACGCCACGGCGGCGACCGGCGGCGTCGCCATCGTCGACGACGCCACCACGCCCTCGAGCAAGGCCGGCAAGGGCTTCAGCCAGTTCTTCGGCCTCAACGACGTCATCCGCTCGGACGGCTATTCGCCCTACGAGACGGGCATGGTCGCCACCGACCCCAGCGGCTTCACCCCCGGCCAGACCATCACCCTGCGCCTGACCGACACCGAAGGCAGCCGCATCCGCGACGTCCAGGTGGCCATCCCGACCGGGACCGGCTCGATGCAGGAAACCATCGACGCCCTGAACTCGCGCAATTCGGGCGTGGGCCTGTACGGCTCGTTCTCCCTGGGCGCGAAGGGCGAGCTGAGCTTCACGCCCAACGGCGCCACGCCGGTCACCCTGTCGGTGGTCGAGGACCTGACCCAGCGCGGCGTGGGCGGCCCGTCGCTCAGCCAGCTGTTCGGCGTGGGCATGAGCGAGCGCAGCACGCGCGGCGGCCTCTACAAGATGGATCCGGCCATGGAGGCCGATCCCTCCAAGCTGCCGTTCGCCAAGCTGGACCTGACCGTGGCGGCCGGCGTTCCGGCCCTGGCGGTCGGCGACGGCCGCGGCGCCCTGGCCCTGGCCAAGGCCGGCGACAGTATCACCGCCTTCGCCAACGCTGGCGACACCGCCGGCTCCAGGAAGAGCGTGCTGACCTATGGCGCGGACTTCAGCGGCGCCATCGCCCGCAAGGCCGACTCCGCCACCAGCCGCAAGGAAGCGGCCGACTCCGTCAAGACCGAGGTCGACGCCCAGCGCCAATCGCAGGAGGGCGTCAACCTCGATGAGGAACTGGTCAACCTGACCACCTATCAACAGGCGTTCAACGCCTCCGCCCGCCTGATCCAGGCGACCAAGGACATGTTCGATGTCCTCACCGGCATCATCTGAGGTTAAGCCATGACCCGCGTCTCCACCTCCGGCAATTTCGGCGTGATGACCAGCAACCTGATGCGCGCCCAGGTGCTGCAGAACCTCGCCGGCGAACAGGTCTCCAGCCAGAAGAACGCCACCGACCTGAAGGGCTACGCCAAGAACGCCGAGGTCCTGACGGCCATGAAGACCGCCCAGGCCAAGGTCACCGGCTTCCTGGACCAGACGAGCTTGGTCGCCAACCGCCTGGACGTTCAGGACATCGGCATCGGCCAGGTCGCCGACGCCACCCAGGACGCCCGCGACGCCGTCGCCAACGCCGTCGCGGCGGGCAGCGCCGAGACCCTGATGCAGCAGCTGACCGGCGCGTTCGGCGACGTGGTCCAAGGGCTCAACAGCCGGTTCAACGGCCGCTACGTGTTCGCCGGCGCCAAGTCCGACGTCCAGCCCACCACCGCCACCAGCATGACCGACCTGACCGCCGGCCCGCCGAGCGGTACGGCGGTGTCGATCCCCACGCTGTTCCAGAACGATCAGTACATCAGCAGCAACCGCATCGACGACACCACCTCGGTCGACACCGGCCAGTTGGCCGACCAGCTGGGCACGGGCGTCTATGGCGTCTTCCAGCAGGTCCAGGCCTATGTCGATGTCAACGGCCCGTTCACCGGCAAGCTGACCCAGGTCCAGAGCGACTTCCTCAAGAGCCTTCTGCCGACCTTCGACTCGGTCAAGACCGGCCTGATCACGGCCCAGGCCCAGAACGGCCTGAACCAGAAGCGCTTCGAGACCGCCCGGACCGACCTCTCGAACCAGGCCGACACCCTGACCACCATGGTGGGCGGCATCACCGACGTCGACATGGCCGAGGCGATCACCCGCCTGGAGTCCGCCAAGCTGGCCGTCCAGGCCTCGGCCCAGGTGTTCGCGAGCCTGCAGAACTCGTCGCTGCTGAACGTGCTGAAGTAGGACCGGCCGGCCTCAGCCCACGGGCTGGGCGACCGGGAAGGTCCACGATCCGTCCAGGATCGCCTTGCGCGGCCGATAGAGGCGCACCGTGTAGTTCCAGCCGGGCATGATCGCCAGGCAGTTGGCGACGCCCGCCCCGCAACCGCCGAACTGCACCCGGAACGACCCGTCGGCCTCTGGCTTGGCGGTCAGGTTGTTCAGCGAATAGCCGCCCCGCGCCCCTTGCTCCCCACCGGCTTCGAAGAAGCCCTTGGCGTTGTAGACGCTGATCGACCAGAAGCCGTCCACCGGCACGTCCTTGACGGTCAGGACGTGGACGGTCTTGCCGTCGTTGCGCGGCGGATCGACGCCGTTGTAGATCGCGGCCTCCCGCGGATTGCCGCCCCAGCCGAACGCCGTTCCGATCAGGTGGTCGATCGGATCGACCTGCGCCTTGCTTCCGAACATCTTCGGATGGCCGCCCAGCGCCGCCAGGACGGCCAGGGCGTCGCGGGCCTTGGTCTGCGAGACCGGATCCCAGGCCGGGCTTTCGAACACGCCGACCGCCGCCTGCCGGACCGCGACGCGATCCTGCGCCGCGTTGGCCGCCTTGAGATCCGCCGGATCGGCCGGATCGGCCAGGGTGCGGATGATCAGGAATAGATAGCGCGTCCCGACGGCGGCCTGGTCGTAGGTGTGGCGCCCCGGCCCGTAGACCACCTCGACCGTGTAGTGATCCTCGGACAACGCCTGCATCGACATGAAGCGCTTGCCGACGTCGGGCAGATCGATCGTCACCGGTCCCGCCGCCAGGTCGAACACCCCCGACGAATAGAGCGTGTCGCGGTTCATGCGCACGACGGTCTGGGCGTCGATCGGGGTCGGTCGCCGCGTGTGCTCCAGCTTGCCGAACGCCCCCGCGGCCGCCGTCTTGGCGAAATAGGTGTCGGTCTCGGCGCGGACGAAATTGTTGGCCGTCACGGGGATCGGATCACCCGTCGACGGCGCGGCGGCGAGCAGTCCCAGGGCGGCCAGGACGGCGGGCGTGCTCATTTGACGGCTCCCTCCACGCCCAGCTCCCGGTTCATTTCGTCCTCGAAGGCCTGGCGCTGGGCCGCGATGTAGCGACGGTAGCCTTCCGGATCGACCCATGCCGCGACGCCCTGAGTCTTGGCGCGGGTCCGCTTGCCCTCGATGTCGAAGCGCTCGGTGTGCGAGACCAGCCAGATGTCGGGCTTGAGCAGTTCCAGCCGGGCGGCGGTGCGGCGAAAGTCGTCGGCGATGCCGGGATAGGAGGGATGGCCGGCCAGCGCGTAGCCGGGATTGACGCTCATCCCGTCGGGCCAGACCACGACATAGGCCTTGCCGCCGTCGACGATCGTCGTGGTCCAGGTGGTGTCGCCCCGGGTGTGGCCGGGCGTCGCCAGGGCCGTCAACACGATGTCGCCCAGCTTGACCGTGTCGCCGTCGCGCAGCACGCGGTCGACCTTGGCGGCCGGAAAGCCCATCACCTTCCAATCGGTCCCGTAGTGGAAGTCGCTCTTGCCGCCGTCTTCCATCGAGGCGATGTCAGCCTCCATCATCGCCAGCTTTCCGCCCGACAAGTCCTTCAGATAGGCGATGCCTCCGGCGTGGTCGGCGTGGGCGTGCGACGTCACCAGCACCTTGATGTCCTCGGGCTTGAACCCGAGCTTGCGGATCGAGGCGGCGATCATCGGGCCCGACGACGGCATGCCGGTGTTGATCAGGACAAGGCCGTCCGAGGTCGTGATCAGATAGACGCCCAGCCCCTGGGTGCCGACGAAATACAGCGGCCCGGCGATCCGGACGGGCTCGGCCGGCTCCTCCCATTTCAGGGTCTTGCTGGCCAGGGTGATAAACAGCTTGTTGTCCTTGGCCAACTGGTCGCGCGTGGGCGCCTGGGTCTGGGCGCGCGGCGGGGCCGGCGCCGCCAGCAGCAA
Source organism: Caulobacter sp. Root487D2Y (assembly GCF_001427165.1). Taxonomy (NCBI): domain Bacteria; kingdom Pseudomonadati; phylum Pseudomonadota; class Alphaproteobacteria; order Caulobacterales; family Caulobacteraceae; genus Caulobacter; species Caulobacter sp. Root487D2Y. The sequence continues at coordinate 188,891 of NZ_LMFD01000011.1, read as the reverse complement.
GAGAACGAGACCCAATGAGGGAAGGAGCTTCATCGCCACGTCCGCCGGATGACGCCCCTAGTGAAGCCCCGGGCGCCGGAGCCATCAATCGGTGGAATCACTAGGGTCGGGCGCGGACTTTCCCCTAATCCGACCGCCGGGCGGACGCCCGCGACACCCGCAACCTCGCAAAACCGGCCCTGAACCGCTATATGGCCGCGATGGACGCCGACACCGCTCTCTTCGCCCCCGCCGCCATTGCCCTCGCCCCCCCTTCCCTGGAGAGGGCCGTCGAGCAGGCGCGCGAGGCCGTGGGCCTGCCGGTCGGGACGCGGATCGTCGCGGCAATGTCCGGCGGCGTGGACTCCACCGTCACCGCCGCCCTGCTGGCCAAGGCCGGCTACGACGTGGTGGGCGTCACCCTGCAGCTCTACGACCACGGCGCGGCCATCGCCAAGAAGGGCGCCTGCTGCGCGGGCCAGGACATCATGGACGCCCGCATGGCGGCCGAGCGGATCGGCATCCCGCACTACGTCCTGGACTACGAAAGCCGCTTCAAGGAGCAGGTGATCGAGGACTTCGCCGACGCCTACCTGCGCGGCGAGACGCCGATCCCCTGCGTGCGCTGCAACCAGACGGTCAAGTTCCGCGACCTTCTGGACGTGGCCCGCGACCTGGGCGCCGAGGCCATGGCCACCGGCCACTACGTGCAGCGCAGCTTCGCTGCGGGGGCTAATCGACCCCAAATGCGCAGAGCCGCCGACCCGGCCAAGGACCAGAGCTATTTCCTGTTCGCCACCACGGCCGAGCAGCTGGACTTCCTGCGCTTCCCGCTGGGCGGCATGGACAAGCCGACCGTGCGCCAGGTGGCCGCCGAGCTGGGCCTGGCCATCGCCGACAAGCCGGACAGCCAGGACATCTGCTTCGTGCCCGAGGGCAAGTACACCACGGTGATCGACCGGATCCGGCCGCAGGGCGCCCTGCCCGGCGACCTGGTGCACATGGACGGCCGCGTGCTGGGCCGCCACGAGGGCGTCACCCGCTACACCATCGGCCAGCGCCGGGGCCTGAACATCGCCGTCGGCGACCCGCTGTTCGTCGTCAGGATCGACGCCGACAAGCGCCAGGTCATCGTCGGACCGCGCGAGGCCCTGCTGACCCAGGCCCTGTCGCTGAAGGAAGGCAATTGGCTGGGCGCCGAGGACAGCCTGGAAGCCGCCGCCGCCGCCGGCGCGCCGGTGCTGGCCCGCGTGCGCTCGACCCGCGAACCCGTCCCGGGCCGTCTGGCCCTGGTGGAGGGCGAACCGCGCCTGGTGTTCGACGTGCTGGAAGAAGGCGTCGCCCCCGGCCAGGCCTGCGTGCTGTACGACCCGGCCGATCCCGAGCGCGTGCTGGGCGGCGGCTTCATCGTGGCGACCGAGCGGGCCGCGCTCTAGGGCTGCTCGGCGCTTCGGCCGCTCGACTAGGCTCCGAACCCCTCTTGTCCGTCGTTGGGGGCGCGCCCGAGAACCCGGCAGGTCGAACGCCTCAAAAAGGGGCAGAATTTCCCTTTAGGTTGGGATATTTGGCGCTTCTGTCAAAAACTGATCCACATCACGTCGCATTTCGAAAAATAATTGCTCCGCGGGCCGAAAAATCACACGCCAAGCGCGTGACAACCGAAACCTTTGTGGCATGTAGGCGTATCTACTTTACGTGCGCGTCAAGTTTTTGACGCGGGCGTAGAATTCGGAGCAGAAAGCCCATGGCCACCGCCGCCTGCACCTACAAGCACCGCCCGGCCCGCCACGTGTCGCTGACCAGGCTGACCGTGATCCTGGCCAATCTCGCTGTGTGGGCCGGCCTGATTGTCGGCCTCGCGGTCATCGCGCGCTGATCTCGCCGACGTCCCGCTCCGCGTGGAACGGTCGGATCAGACGATCTCTTCGAAATCCATGCCGATCTTGAACAGGCAGTAGCCGGTCTCGTCGACCAGCCGCGCCACGTCGGGATTGGTGTCGGCACGGTCGCGGACGCGGGTGAAGCGCCAGTCTCGCGGATCGGCTCCGGCCGGAAACCCCGCCCCGTCCTCTGCCCCCATGTCCGCCGTCACCAGCCGGTAGGCCGGCTTGGCGCGATGGACGTGGAAGCGGTAGCTCACTCGGCGGCGATCCTGACCGAGGCCTCCAGGGCCTCGCCGACCGTCAGGGCCTGTTCCTCGTGGATGACTCGGGAAAGGTCGCGGCCGTCGACGATCTCGCCGCAGGCCTCGCAGGCCAGCTTGGGATGGAAGTCGCAGCCGCAGGTCTTGTGCACGAAATGCACCGGTCCCTTGCCCACGCCGTAGACGTGCTGATCGCCCCATTCGGCCATGGTCAGCAGCACCGGTGACAGGGCCCGGCCTTTCGGCGTCAGCACGTATTCCTGGCGCGGCGGACGTTCCGAATAGCGGCGCGGCTCCAGCACCCCGTTGGCCACCAGGCTCTTGAGGCGGGCGGCCAGGACGTTGCGGGCCACGCCCAGGCGCTCCTGCCACTGCTCGAACCGTTTCACGCCCTGGAAGGCGTCGCGGAGGATCAGCAGGGTCCACGGATCACCGACGACCTCGAGGGTGGCGGCGATGGCGCAGCGTTCGTTGGTGTAGTCGGCGGTACGGCCCATCACGCGAAGGTGAAGCCTTCCGCCGGGGAATGCAAGGGTTGCTTTTGCAGACCGACAGCAGTAGGTTTTTTATAGCAATTGACTCTCTCGGTTGCGCACTGCGGCCCGGCGACAGCAACATCCGCATTCTGTCGTCGGCCGCTTTTTGCGCGAAAGGCTTGCGCCCGACGCGCCGGAGGGGGTTTATTCCGCCACGATTTTCCAAGGCCGGAGCTTATCCATGTCCAACGCCGATCCCGTCGTCATCGTCTCGTTCGCCCGCACGCCGATGGGCGGCTTCCAGGGCGCGCTGTCCGGGGCCAAGGCCACCGAGCTGGGGGCGACGGCGGTGAAGGCGGCGATCGAGCGGGCCGGCGTCTCGGGCGAACTGGTCGAGCAGATCTTCATGGGCTGCGTCCTGCCCGCCGGTTTGGGCCAGGCCCCCGCCCGCCAGGCGGCGGTCGGCGCCGGCCTGCCCCTCTCGGTCGAGGCCACCACGGTCAACAAGATGTGCGGCAGCGGCATGCAGGCCGCGATCATGGCCCACGACGCCCTGGCGGCCGGCAGCGCGCAGATCATCGTGGCCGGCGGCATGGAGAGCATGACCAACGCGCCCTACCTGCTGACCAAGCACCGCTCGGGCGCCCGCATCGGCCACGACCAGATGATGGACTCCATGTACCTGGACGGGCTGGAGGACGCCTACACCCCCGGCAAGCTGATGGGGGCCTTCGCCGAGGACAGCGCCGCGACCTACCAGTTCGGCCGCGAGGCCATGGACGCCTACGCCGTGGCGGGCCTGGCCAAGGCCCAGAAGGCGGTCACGTCAGGCGCCTTCGAGGCCGAGATCACCCCGGTGACCATCACCACCCGCAAGGGCGTCGAAACGGTCAGCCAGGACGAGCAGCCGCTGAAGGCCGACGCCGCCAAGATCCCGACCCTGCGCCCGGCCTTCAGCCGCGACGGCGGCATCACCGCGGCCAATTCCAGCTCGATCAGCGACGGCGCCGCCGCCCTGGTCATGACCCGCGAGAGCGTCGCCAAGCGCCTGGGCCTGCCGATCGTCGCCCGGGTGGCCGCCCACGCCGCCCACGCCCACGAGCCGGGCCTGTTCACCACCGCCCCCGTGCCGGCCATGCGCAAGGCGCTGAAGAAGGCCGGCTGGGAGGTCGCCGACGTCGACCTGTTCGAGGTCAACGAGGCCTTCGCCGTGGTCGCGATGATCGCCCAGCAGGAGCTGGGCATCGATCCGGACAAGCTGAACGTCAACGGCGGCGCCTGCGCCCTGGGCCACCCGATCGGCGCGTCGGGCGCGCGCATCCTGTGCACCCTGATCGCGGCCCTGCAGGCGCGTGGCGGCAAGAAGGGCCTGGCGTCCCTGTGCATCGGCGGCGGCGAGGCCACGGCGATGGCGGTGGAGCTGGTCTAGAGCGCATCGACGTTCAGCGTCCGAGACGAAAACCTCGTCCTTCGACAAGCTCGGAATGAGGTTTTTCTACCGCCGCGGCCTGCAAAAAGGTCCTCATCCTGAGCTTGTCGAAAGACGAGGACCTCGCACCGAGCGTCAAATGTCGCCCGCTCCTACCCCGCCGAAACCGTCTTGGTCAGCAGATTCATCCGCCGGCCGCCCGGCATCTCGACGTCGCCGCCGCTCCACCCGGCGGGACAGGCCCCCGACCACTCGGCGGTCATGTTCATCTTGTGCTCGCCGTTCATCGCCGGCTGAGCCGCGCCCGTCGTGGTGCTGGTGACGTCCATCACGTAGCGGGTGTTGAAATCGCCCGCGACGTGAATGGTGCTGTCGGTCTTGCCGGCCGCGCCCATGTCGCAGGCCGAGACCACCGTCCAGCCGCCGTCCATTCCGCGCGTCATCGACTTGCGCTGGCAGCGCTTGTCGTCGCCCTGACTATCCAATCCCATTTTCTCGTCGCTGGTCTCGTCGACGCAGAAGCGGAAGCTGCGCGTGAAGCCCTGCGCCTTGAGGGTCATGGTCTGGGTCCACAGGCCCGGCTTGCGCTTGGGCCAGGACGGCATGGTCGGGGCGGGCGCGGCCGGCGCGGTCGCGGCGGCCTCCCCCGTCACCGTCGACGGCGCCGGCGATGTCGCCGTCGCGGCCTTGGGCGTCTCCGCCGTCTTGGTCCCGGACTTCTGGCCGCAGGCGGCCACGGCCGCCAAGGTTCCGAACGCCACAAACACCGCTAGAGCCCGCATCGCCCACCTCTTTCGTGCGTTAGCCCCCAGGCCCATAACAACCTTGGCGCGCCGCGCCGTCCAGCCCATATGCGAGTCATGACAGACGCCTTCAGCCACAACCCCGCCAAGAGCCGCTACGAACTGGAGGTCGACGGGCGCATCGCCTTCGCCGACTACCAGCGCAGCGGCCATCGCCTGGTGATCCCCCACGTCGAGGCCGATCCCGCCCTGCGCGGCACGGGCGCGGCTGGCCGCCTGATGGGCAAGGTCGCCGAAACCGCCCGCAGCGAGGGCATGAAGATCGTGCCGCTGTGCAGCTACGCGGCGGCGTGGCTGAAGCGGAACGATCCGGAGATCATCGCTTAGGCCGACCGGGGACATGCCCTCGCGGCGTGTCCCCATCAGCATCCACGGCGCCAAGACAGGGGACACGCCGCAAGGGCATGTCCCCGGCTAAACCTGCTCGGCCAGCCAATCCCTGAACGCCGCCAGCGCCGGCGTGACCGCTCGCGACTTCAGCCAGGTCAGCCAGTACATCCCCGACCCGACCTCCAGGGCGAACGGCCGCACCAGCCGGCCCTGCTCCAGGTCGCGGGCGAACATCATCGACGGGGCCAGGGCCACGCCCGCCCCCTGCATCGCCGCCTCGACCATCACCCAGGAGCTGTCGAACACCGGCCCGCGGATCGGCGGCGGGGTCAGGCCGGCGGCGGCGAACCAGTCGGGCCAGTCGTCGGCGCGGTAGCTGCGCAGCAGAACCTCCGACTTCAACGCCTCGGGCGTCCTGAGCCGCTCGGCCACGGCCGGGGCGCACAGCGGCGTCATCGGGGCGGCGAACAGCGGCACGGCCTGGGTGCCGTGCCAGGCCCCGTCGCCGAACCGCACGGCGCAGTCCAGCCCCTCGCCGGCGATGTCGATGCGGTTGTTGTTGGTGAACAGACGCAGGTCGACGAACGGGTGGGCCTCGCGGAAGGCGGGCAGGCGCGGCAGCAGCCAGCCCACCGCGAAGGTGCCCACCACCCCGACGCTGAGCACCTCCATCACCCGGCCGGCCGAGAACCGCTCCAGCACCTCGCCCATGCGGTCGAAGCTGTCGCGCACCGTCGGCAGCAGGGCCAGGCCCTCGTCGGTCAGGGCCAGGCCGCGCGGCAGGCGGCGGAACAGGGTCGCGCCCAGCCGCTGTTCCAGACCCTTGACCTGGTGGCTGACGGCGGCCTGGGTCACGCACAGTTCGATGGCCGCCCGCGTGAAGCTCAGATGCCGGGCCGAGGCCTCGAAGGCGCGCAGGGCGTTCAGGGGCAGTTGCGCGCGGCTCATCTCGACACCCAAATTTTCTAGGGCCAAAATTTTCTAGGGTCTGCGCCGAAGTATCATCGTTTGATCCGGGGGTCACTCGTCGCTCATCCTGCGGGCCATGGAGAACCCGATGATCGACAGACGCCAAGTATTAACGGCTCTTTCCGCCGTCCCCGCCCTTTCCCTCGCCGGTCCGGCCGCCTCGGCCACGACGGCGCGACTGACCAGCGGCATTAGCCGGGGTATCGTCGCCCTGGAGGCTCGCGGCGGCGGCCGGCTGGGCGTGTCCGTGCTGGATACGGCTGACGGCAAGACCTTCGCCTATCGCGGCGACGAGCGTTTCGCCATGTGCAGCACCTTCAAGGCCCTGGTCGCGGGCCTGGTGCTCCGGCGGGTGGACCAGGGCCTTGAGCGGCTGGATCGGCGGATCGTCTACGGCAAGAGCGTGCTGCTGGCCCATTCGCCGGCCACCGAGAAGCATGTCGGCGAGGGAATGACGGTCGGAGCCCTCTGCGAGGCGACGGTCACCCTCAGCGACAACGCCGCCGCCAACGTGCTGCTCTACACTTTCGGCGGGCCGCCGGCCCTCACCGCCTTCCTCCGCGGCCTGGGCGACAAGGTCACCCGCCTGGACGGCTACGAGCCCGAGCTGAACGTGGTCCGCCCCGGCGAGATCCACGACACCACCTCGCCCAACGCCATGTTGGCCACCCTGCGCGCCCTGACCCTCGGCTCGACCCTGTCGCCGGCCTCGCGCCGGCAACTGATCGCCTGGCTGGTCGCCAACCAGACCGGCGACGCGCGCCTGCGGGCCGGCCTGCCCGCCGGCTGGAAGGTCGGCGACAAGACCGGCAGTTGGGGCGACGACAAGATCGGGACCACCAACGACATCGCCGTGATCTGGCCGCCAGGTCGTTCGCCCCTGCTGATCACCGCCTATCTGAGCCGCTCGACGCTGGGTAACGACGGGCGCAACGCCGTGATCGCCGAGGTCGCGCGCCTGGTCACGGCGGCGGGCTTCGGGTCGTAGGCTCTCAAATACAACCTCAGGGGCGCGGCGATGAGCCACGTCGCAAGCCACTGTTCTTTAAGCCCTTTGCCCTAGTCGTGTCTGACGGTTCGCCTTAGCTTGGATGGAGCTGGGCAACCCGCGAAAGCAGGGTGATGACAGAGACGACCTTTTCGGCCTCCACCGGGCCAATCTGGAAGTGGACAGGCGGCGACTTCCTGAAGACCGCGGCCCTCGCCGTGATCGCGGCGACCGGCTACGCCCTGCTGGCCTATCTCTGCGTCGAGTTCCCCCGCAACTACGATCAGGTGGCGCCGATCTGGCTGTCCAACGGCTTCGGCGTGGCCTGCCTGCTGTCGTGCCGCAACCGCCACTGGCCGGCCGTGCTGCTGGGCTGCCTGGTCGGCGGTCTGGCGGCCGGGGCCCATGTGGGTGACCTCGCGACCGTCAACATCGTGCTGGTCAGCTGCAACATCATGCAGATCTTCGCCTGCGCCTGGGGCATGCGCCGAATCTGCGGCCCGGAAATCGACCTGGGCCGGGCCCGCGACATGATCGCCTTCGCCCTGATCTGCGGCCTGGCCGCTCCGATCGCCACCGGAGTGGTCGCCGCCACGATCCACACCGCCATGCGCGGCGGCGCGTTGCTGGCCAATATCGGCGTCTGGTCGCTGGGCGACATTCTAGGCCTGATGACCATCACTCCCTGTCTGCTGGCCCTGGTGCGCGTGCGCCGCTACCTGCGCGAGCGGCCGCTGTCGATCTCGGGCGTCGGCAGCCTGGTGCTGCTGCTGGCGGTGACCGTCTACGTCTTCACCCAATCCCGCCCCCTGCTGTTCATCGTGCCGCCGGTGATGCTGGTGGTCGCCTGGCGTCTGGAAGTGCTGGGCGCGGCGCTGAGCGCGACCCTCGTGGCGGTCGTGGCGGTGATCTTCACCATGGCCGGTCACGGCCCGATCACCCTGCTCCGGACCGGATCGTCCGACCAGGCGATCGTGCTGCAGCTGTTCCTGGCCACGGCGATCTTCATCAGCCTGCCCGTGGCTTCGATCCAGCGGCACCGTCGCCAGATGCTGCAGAGCATGACCGAGGCCAACGCCGCGATGGTCCGCAGCGAGGCGCGCTTCCGCCAGCTGGCCGAGAACGCCCAGGACATGATCATCCACAGCAACATGCGCGGGATCATCCAGTATGCTTCGCCGGGCTGCCTGCAGATGACCGGCTTCGCGGCCGAGGAGCTGGTCGGCCGCGAGGGCATGTTCATCGTCCACCAGGACGATCGCGACGCCGTGCGCGCCATTGTCGTCGAGCAGTTGGCCCAGTTGGCCGACCATCACGACGCCGGCCCCCGTCGCATCGAGTACCGCGCGCTCCGCAAGGACGGCCAGATGATCTGGCTGGAATCGCGCCCTGGCCTGCAGCACGATCCGCTGACCGGAAAGGTCACCGGCATCACCGACATCGTTCGCGACGTCACCGAGCAGAAGGCCATGGAGCGCCAGCTGCGCGAGGCCCGCAACGAGGCCGAGGCCGCCGCCGCGGTGAAGGGCGAGTTCCTGGCCAATATGAGCCACGAGCTGCGCACGCCCCTGACCTCGGTGCTGGGCTTCGCCCGTCTGGTCGACGACGAGCCGGACCTGTCGCCCGACGCGCGCCGCTTCATCGGCCGGGTCCTGAGCGGCGGCAAGGCGCTGCTGACCACCATCAACGACATCCTCGACTTCTCGAAGCTGGAGGCCGGTCAGCTGGAGCTGAAGCTGGAGCCCGTCGCCCCCGCCTCGCTGATCGAGGAGGCGCTGGACCTGTTCTCGCTGGAGACCGAGGCCCGAGGCGTGGCCCTGCGCACCGAGGGCCTGGAGGCCCTGCCGGCCGATCTGCTGATCGACGGCGGCCGGCTGCGCCAGGTGCTGCTGAACCTGATCGGCAACGCGGCGAAGTTCACCGAGGCTGGGTCGATCACCGTCACGGCCGCCTATGACGACGCCGCCGAACGGCTGAGCGTCTCGGTGCTCGACACCGGCCCGGGCATCGCCACCGAGGACGTCGACCTGCTGTTCCGCCGCTTCTCCCAGGTCGACGCCGGCCTGACCCGCAAGCATGGCGGCACGGGCCTGGGCCTGGCGATCTGCAAGGGCCTGGTCGAGGCCATGGGCGGCCAGATCGGCGTCGTCAGCGTTCCCGGCCATGGGGCCTGCTTCAGCTTCGACGTCGTCGCCCCCTCGACGGCCCAGGCCGAGGCCAGCTCGGCCCAGGAGGCCGCCCCGCCGCTACTGCCGCCCGCCTGCCGGGTGCTGGTCGTCGACGACAATCCGGCCAATCGCGAACTGGTCAACGCCATCCTGACCGCCATGGGGGCCGAGGTGGCCGAGGCCGTGGACGGCGAGGAAGGCGTGGCCGCCGCGGCCGCCCGTCCGTTTGACGCCATCCTGATGGACCTGCGCATGCCGCGCCTGGACGGCGCCCAGGCCGCCCTGCGCATCCGCGGCGAAGGCGGACCCAACGCCGCGACCCCGATCATCGCCTTCTCGGCCGACGCCCGCCCAGGCGGTCCAGGCGGGATCTTCGACGGCGCGGTGTCCAAGCCGATGACCGTCGCCGGCCTGATCGACGCGCTCAACACCGCCATGGCGTCGACGCCGGCCAGGACGCTCGAAGCCTCGGCCTGAACACCCTCGAAGAACATCGATCGTCGAGATTGCGCGAGAGGCCGTGCGCGCTAGGATCGCCACCCCGGAGCGTGACAGCCGAAGGTGGATGCCGGTTTCGGCGCCCGTCACGCTGCAGATGTTTGGACGAGCCTGTCCTTCGGACAGGCTCTTGGAGCCCATCCCCATGAGCGACGAACTCGTCTTCTACACCAACCCGATGTCGCGCGGCCGCATCGTCCGCTGGATGCTCGAGGAAGTCGGCGCCCCCTACCGCACGGTGGTGCTGGACTACGCGTCCACGATGAAGGCGCCCGAATATCTGGCGATCAATCCGATGGGCAAGGTGCCGGCGATCACCCATCGCGGCGTGACGGTCACCGAGGGCGCGGCGATCTGCGCCTATCTGGCCGACGCCTTTCCCGAAGCGGGCCTGGCCCCGCCGACCACCTCGCCCGCGCGCGGGACCTATTATCGGTGGCTGATGTTCGCCTGCGGGCCGGTCGAGGCGGCGGTCACCAACAAGTCGATGGGCTTCGTCGTGCCGGACGACCGCAAGCCCATGGCCGGCTACGGCTGCCTGGAGGACACCCTGAACGCCCTGGAACAGGCGGTCGCCGGCAAGACCTATATCGCCGGCGACAAGTTCTCGGCCGCCGATGTCTATGTCGGTTCGCAGATCGGCTGGGGCATGATGTTCGGGTCGATCGAGAAGCGCCCGGCCTTCGAGGCCTACTGGGCCGGCATCAGCCAACGCCCGGCGGCCAAGCGGGCCGCCGAGATCGACGACGCGCTGATCGCGGCGGCGAAGGAAGCGGCGGACGCCTGACCCGATCGCGGCCCGACAAAAAAATCCGCTCATCCCGGCCAACGTCGGGTGAGCGGACAAGGAAGCGGTGATCGCCCGGCGTCAGTCCGGCCGGGCGATGATCGCGTTCTAGGCCAGGACCTGGATCACCACGCGGCGGTTCTGGGCGCGGCCGTCGGGGGTGTCGTTCGGGGCCACCGGATCTTCCTCGCCGTACGAGATCGTCGCCATTCGGTTCAGCGGCACGCCCTGCTTGCTGAGGAACTTGCGCACCGTCTCGGCCCGCTCGTTGCCCAGGGTCTCGTTGTACTTCGGATCGCCGGAGGCGTCGGTGAAGCCCTGGATTTCGAGATAGACGTTCTTGTTGTCGCCCTTCAGCTTCGAGGCGAAGTCGGCCAGGCGCTGCTCGGCTTCCGGCGACAGTTCATGCCGGTCGAGCGGGAACTTCACCGAGTCGTCGCTCAGCACCACCGAGTACAGGAACTTGCCCTCGGCCAGCTTGTGGGCGTCGGTCGCGCGCTTCAGCGCTTCCTGGCTGGTGCGGTCGACCTCGGCCACCTTGGCGTCGGTGGCGTCGACCCGCGTGTTCACCGCGCCGACCTGTTCGTTGACGAAGCCCTTGGTCGCGCAGCCGCTGACCGACAGCCCGCCAGCCACCAGAGCGCTCACCATCATCATCTTATAATTTACGCTAATCATGGGACACCCTTCCACCTTTGCTTCAACACCGAGCACCAAGCTGGACCGTCAGACAGTCCAGCAGCGGCGCTTCGTCAGTTGAAAATCGACATTCGAAAGAGGCGAATTCTGGGCCTGTTCTGGACAGACTTGGCCATTCCCACGAACATCTCTACGCCGCTTCTTAGTAACGCGCGCGTACGCAAAACCCGGCCAAAGGTTCCCGAGAAATATTTGCGATATGTGAGGGGCGAGAGGTCATCCTGAACCTCTTTTTCGCGCTCCGCCAGACCCAAAAACGGGCGCGTCCGTGGGACGCGCCCGTATGGGATTCGCCGGCGGGCGACGCTTACTGCAGCGTCGCCTTGCCGATCGCCAGGCCGTCGGAGCCGGCGCCGACGGCGATCACTCCGCCGTCCTCCAGCTCGCCGGCCAGCAGACGCTTGGCGATCGGGTCGACCAGGTCCTTCTGGATCACCCGCTTGAGCGGGCGCGCGCCATAGACCGGGTCGTAGCCCTTGTCGGCCAGCCACTGCAGAGCCTCGGCGTCGAGCGCCAGGGTCATGCGGCGCTCGGCCAGCATCTTCTCCACCCGCTGCAGCTGGATGCGGACGATGTCGCCCATGTTCGCGCGGCTCAGCCGCTTGAACAGGATGATCTCGTCGATCCGGTTGAGGAACTCGGGGCGGAAATGACCGCGCACCATGTTCATCACCATCGGCCGCACGGCCTCCACATCCTCGCCGTCCTCCTGGTTGGCCAGGAACTCGGCGCCGAGGTTGGAGGTCATGATGATCAGGGTGTTCCTGAAATCGACCGTCCGGCCTTGCCCGTCCGTGAGACGGCCATCGTCCAACACTTGAAGCAGAACGTTGAAGACGTCCGGGTGGGCCTTCTCGATCTCGTCGAACAGCACCACCTGGTACGGACGCCGGCGCACCGCTTCCGTCAGCGCCCCGCCCTCGTCGTAGCCGACATAGCCGGGAGGCGCGCCGATCAGCCGGCTGACCGAGTGCTTTTCCATGTATTCCGACATGTCCATGCGGGTGATCGCATGCTCGTCGGCGAACATGAACTCGGCCAGGGCCTTGGTCAGCTCGGTCTTGCCCACGCCCGTCGGGCCCAGGAACAGGAACGAGCCGATCGGCTTGGACGGGTCGTGCAGGCCGGCCCGCGCGCGGCGCACCGCGTCGGACACCGCTTCCAGCGCCTCATCCTGGCCGACGACGCGGCCGCGCAGGGCGTCCTCCATCTTCAGCAGCTTCTCGCGCTCGCCTTCCAGCATCTTCTCGACCGGCACCCCGGTCCAGCGGCTGACCACGGCGGCGATCTGCTCGGCGTCGACGACTTCCGGCGTCAGGGCCTTCTGGGCCCCGGCCCCGGTCTCGCCGGCCTCGGCGTCGGCCAGACGCTTCTCCAGCGCCGGGATCTCGCCGTACTGCAGCTGGCCGGCGCGGGCGAAGTCGCCGGCCCGTTGGGCGGCGGCCAGGTCGGCGCGCAAGCGATCCAGGGCCTCGCGGGCCTGGGCGGCGCCGCCGACCTTGTCCTTCTCGGCTTTCCAGCGCGCGGTCATCTCGTCGGACTCGATCTGCAACTCGTCGATCTCGTCCTCGAGCTTCTCCAGCCGCTGCTTGGACGCCGCGTCGGTCTCCTTGGACAGGGCCTCGCGCTCGATCTTCAGCTGCACCAGGCGGCGGTCGATCTCATCGAGTTCTTCCGGCTTGGAGTCGATCTGCATCCGCACCCGGCTGGCGGCCTCGTCGACCAGGTCGATGGCCTTGTCGGGCAGGAAGCGGTCGGCGATGTAGCGGTTGGAGAGCGTGGCGGCGGCGACGATGGCGGAGTCCGAGATCCGCACGCCATGGTGCACCTCGTACTTCTCCTTCAGGCCGCGCAAGATCGAGACGGTGTCCTCCACCGTCGGCTCGCTGACGAACACCGGCTGGAAGCGACGGGCCAGGGCCGCGTCCTTCTCGACGTGCTTGCGGTACTCGTCCAGCGTGGTGGCGCCCACGCAGTGCAGCTCGCCGCGGGCCAGGGCCGGCTTGAGCAGGTTGGAGGCGTCCATCGCCCCGTCGCTCTTCCCGGCGCCCACCAGTGTGTGCATCTCGTCGATGAACAGGATGATCGAGCCCTCGGCCGCCGTGACCTCGCCGAGCACGGCCTTCAGCCGCTCCTCGAACTCGCCGCGATACTTCGCGCCGGCGATCAGGCTGCCCATGTCCAGCGACAGGAGCTTCTTGTCCTTCAGGCTCTCGGGCACGTCGCCGTTGACGATGCGCTGGGCCAGGCCTTCGACGATGGCGGTCTTGCCGACCCCGGGCTCGCCGATCAGGACGGGGTTGTTCTTGGTGCGGCGCGACAGGACCTGGATCGTACGGCGGATCTCCTCGTCGCGGCCGATCACCGGATCGATCTTGCCGTCGCGGGCCGCCTGGGTCAGGTCGCGGGCGTAGCGCTTGAGGGCGTCATAGCCTTCCTCGGCCGACGCGCTGTCGGCGGTCCGGCCCTTGCGGACGGCGGCTGCGGCGGTCTCCAGACCCTGGGCGGTGGCCCCGGCGTCCTTGAGGATCTTGGCCGCGTCGCCGCCTTCCTTGGCGAGGGCGATCAGCAGGCGCTCGGTGGTGACGAAGGCGTCGCCGGCCTTCTTGGCGCCCTCCTCGGCCGCGGCGAACACCCGGGCGGTGTCGGGCTTCATGTAGAGCTGGCCGCCGGCGCCGTCGACGCGGGGGGTCTTGGCCAACAGGGCGTCGGTCGCCGCGTCGGCCGCGTCGGGCCGGCCGCCGGCGCTCTGGATCAGGGCGCGGCCCAGGCCGTCCTTCTCCTCGAGCAGGACCTTGAGCAGGTGTTCGGGGCCGAGCTGCTGGTGCCCCTTGGCCAGGGCCAGGCTCTGCGCCGACTGGACCGCGGACTTGGCGCGGTCGGAATAGAGGTCGATCTTCATGGTATCCCCAGTTCAGGCGGATTTGACCCAGTCGCCTTGATCAAGCGCAACTCGGTCCACGGGGATTTAGGTGTGGCCGATCAGCCACACAAGGCTCACCAGCCCCGTTGGGCGATATAGTTTTCCAGGGCCGCGATCCGAGTGGCGTCCGAAGGGTGGGTCGAGGTGAATTGCGGGGCGCTGGATCCGCCCTGGGCCTGCATGTGCAGCCACAGGACCACCGCCTCGCGCGGGCGGTAGCCGGCCCGCTGCATGAAGTCGACGCCCAGGCGGTCGGCCTCCAGCTCCTGCTTGCGCGAAAACGGCAGCAGGAAGCCGTACTTGGCCGCGTCGCCGCCGTAGCTGGAGATGGCCCGGGCGGTGTCGCCGCCGGTGGCCGCGCCCAGCACGCCCAGCAACAGGCTGGAGGCCACGGTCTGCGACTGGCGCTCGGCGGCGTGATGGGCGATGACATGGCCGGTCTCGTGGCCGATCACGGCGGCCAGCTGGTCGTCGTTGTCGACGATCGTGAGCAGGCCGGTGGTGACGCCGACATGGCCGCCGGGCAGCACGAAGGCGTTGGGCGCGGTGTTCTCGAACACCGCATAGTCCCAGGGCTGCTGGCCCAGGCCGGCGGCGTCGACCACCCGTTGCCCCACGGCGCGCACGCGGGCGTTGGCCCGCCGGTCCGTACTGACCGTGCTCTTGGCCAGCGCCTGGTTCCACGCCTGCTCGCCGGCCTGGGTCAGGCTGTCGTCGTTGACGATGGTCATCTGCTGACGACCGAGTTCGGGGTTGTAGGCGCAGGCGGACAGGGCCAGGGCGGCGGTGAGGACAGGCAGGATCGGGCGCATGACGGAGTTCCGACGGGCTATCGGGAAAACTTAGGTGCAACACCTACCATTGTCATCCTGAACGGCGCCTGTCCGAGACAACCGCCGAAAGGCTCACTTCCCGTCGGCGTACAGCTTGACCACCTCGTAGAGGAACTGGCGGCCGTTCATCAGCGCCTTGACCTGGATGCGCTCGTTCAGGCCGTGGATGTGGTCGCCGTCGACGCCCGCCATCAGGCCCGACAGGCCGTAGGTCGGCACGCCGGCGGCGTTGGTGAAGCGGCCGTCGGTGGCGCCGGTCAGCATGGCCGGGACGAACGGCACCCCCGGCCAGATCTTGGCCGCGACCTTGGTGGCCGGAGCCATGATCCGCGGGGTCAACGGCGGCGGCGGGCTGACCGGGTCGGGTTCGTCCGCCAGGGTGATCTTGATGGCCGGGTCGGCGACGATCTTTTCCAGCTGGTCGCGGATGACCGCGGGATCGTTGCCCGGCAGGATGCGGCAGTTGACGTTGGCCTTGGCGCGCTGCGGCAGGGCGTTGGGCGCATGGCCGGCCTCGACCATGGTGGCCACGCAGGTGGTGCGCATCATGCTGTTGCGCCCCGGGTCGCGGGCCAGGATGGCGGCGGCCGCCGCGTCGTTCGGATCCTTGACCATGGCCCGCATGGCGTCGGCCACCTCGGGATCGGGCTCGATCTTGGCGTTCTGCTCGTAATAGCCCTTGGTGGCGTCGTTCAGGGCGATCGGGAAGTCATAGGCCCCCAGCCGCGCCAGGCCGCCCGCCAGGTGGTAGATCGCGTTGTCCTTGATCGGGCGCGAGGAGTGGCCGCCCGCGTTGGTCACTTCGAGATTGTAGTCCATGTAGACCTTCTCGCCGACCTGGATGCCCAGCAGCCGGGGCTGGCCCTTCTCGTCCAGCTGGCTGTCGTCGCCTTCGTTGAGGGCGAAGTCGGCCTTCAGGGTCTCGGGATGGTTCTCCAGCAGCCAGGGCACGCTGTTGAACGGGTCGCCGCCTTCCTCGCCGCAGGTCAGGGCCAGCTTGATGTCGCGCTTGGGCTGAAAGCCCTCTTTCTTGTAGCGCACCAGGCTGTCGGTGAAGATCGCCGCCATGGCTTTGTCGTCGCTGGCGCCGCGGGCGTAGAAATAGCCGTCCTCCTCGACCAGCTTGAACGGGTCGCGCACCCAGTCCTCGCGCTTGGCCTCGACCACGTCGATATGGGCCAGGAGCAGGATGGCCCCGGCCTTGGGGTCCTTGCCGCGCAGGGTGGCGACCAGGGCGCCGAACTTGGGATGCTCGGGCGGGAACAGCACGCGCACGTCGCTGTCGGGGAAGCCCGCCGCCTTCAGCCGCGCGCCCATCGCCTCGGCGGCCGCCGTGCAGCTGCCCACCGAGGCCGTGGTGTTGATCTCGACCAGCTCCTTGTAGAGCCCGCGGAAGGCGGCTTCGCCAGAGTCCTTGGGAGCGGACTGAGCTCTGGCCCCGGTCGCGACCAGGGCCGACAGGGCGGCCGCCGTCAGGAGAAAGGTCTTGGTCTTGCCGCGCATGGTCGCCCCCGAACTGTGAGGAGGCGAGGCTAGGCGGGGTTCGGCGCCGAGCGCAATGGGGGCGGAGCCAAAACGACGTCAGCCCCCGACAAGGTCGGGGGCTGACTGAAGATCAGTCGATGCTTGAAGAAGTCTAGACCTCTTCGGACTCCGGCGCGGCGCTGCCTTCGAAGCTGCGCGGGGCGCGGCGACGCTTGGGCTTGGCCGGAGCAGCTTCCGCGTCGGCCGCCAGCACCGACGAGGTCGAGACCGGACCGGTGTCCACGGCGCTCTCGGCGCGGGTCGACTTGCGGCCCAGGAAGGCCGGGGCGTGGCTGACGTCGCCGTCCTGGCCCCGCAGCAGCGGCGAGGCCTGGGCCTCGCTGGTCAGCGGCGTGGCCTGGGGCTCGATCACCGCCATCGGATCGCGGTCGCGCGGCGCGCGGTCGCGGCGCGGACGCTCGCGGCGGCCTTCGCCCCCTTGGTTGTCACGAGCTTGAACCTCGACGCCTTCGGCGGCGGCGGGACGATCCTCGCGCGGACGCTCGTCGCGGAAGCGGTCTTCCCGCGGGCGGTCGTCACGGGGGCGGTCGTCACGGGGACGGTCTTCCCTCGGACGGTCGTCGCGCGGGCGATCATCGCGAGGACGGTCATCCCGGGGGCGATCGTCGCGGGGCCGGTCGTCGCGGGGCCGGTCCTCGCGGTCGCGCCAACGGTCGCGGCGGCCTTGGCCCTGACCCGGCTGGCCGTCGAAGCGGTCGCGGCTTTGGTTGTTGTCGCGGGGACGGTCGTCGCGCTGTCCGTCACGGGGACGATCGTCGCGGGGACGGTTCTCGAACCGGTCGCGGCGCTGCTCGCCGCCCTGGCCGTCGCCGCCCTCGCCCTCGGCCGGAGCCTCGGTCTGGGTCGCTTCGGGGGTTTCGGGCTGCTCTTCCGGTTCGGCCTCGAAATCGATCTCGTAAGCCGAATAGGCGTCCTTGCCGATGATGTCGCTGACCGGGCGATTCGGCTGGATGGCTCGCAGGACGCGGAAATAGTGCTCAGCGTGCTGCAGATAGTTCTCGGCCAGCACCCGGTCGCCGGACGACGTCGCGTCGCGAGCCAGCTGCTGGTACTTCTCGTAGACGCTCTGGGCCGCGCCGCGCACCTTGACGCCTTCGGGGCCGTTCGAATCGAAGGCCCGGTTGGCGTTGTGCTGCTGAGGCTTGCCGCCGCTACCCGCTCCGCCGCGATTGTTGCGGCCGCGCTGGCGCTTCATGCCCTTGAAATCTCTCATCTTCTCTTCTGAACCTGTCCGGCGGCGATCTGCGCGTCCGGTGTTTGGCCTCTGGAGCGGGGTGGAACCCTGTTAGGTTCTGCCTTCGATGTTCTAGAGACGTTGGTTTCCGTAGAGCCTCCGCCCGGTTCGGGCGCGGCGATCAGCCGGGTCGGCCGTTCGCGCCTGCCGGGGGAGCCTCGCGGTCATCTAGACGACCGCTTTTCCCTTCACCCGGCGTTTTGGAAGGAGACGTTACTCGTCTACCGCCTCACGTCAGGGTTTCCAAGGAATTTTTCAATCAGGGACTTTGGCGGCTATTTGGTACCGGTGACAACGCGGTCGTTGACGGACAGATCCTTGATGGTCCGCACGTTCTGGGCGCCGGCCTGCTTGAACAGGGTCTCGACGTCCTCGGACTGGTCGTAGCCGATCTCGACGGCGAACATCGCGCCGGGCTTGAGCACCCGCAGGATCTCGCCGGCCAGGAACCGGTAAGCGTCCAGGCCGTCCGGACCGCCGTCCAGGGCCAGGCGCGGCTCGTGGTCGCGGACCTCGGGCTCCAGGGTCTCGATCACGTGGGTGGCGATGTAGGGCGGGTTGGAGACCACCAGGTCGAAGCTGTCGTCGCCCAGGCCGTTGGTCCAGTCGCCGCGCAGCAGGGCCACGCGGCCGGCCAGGTCGAGATTGGCGGCGTTCTCGCGGGCCACGGCCAGGGCCTCTTCCGAGACGTCGACGCCCAGGCCCTTGGCCGCCGGACGCTCGGCCAGCACCGCCAGCAGGATCGTGCCCGAACCGACGCCCAGATCGAGCATGTTGAAGCTCATCTGCTCGGGAAAGGCCTTGAGCACCTCGTCGACGATGACCTCGGTCTCGGGGCGCGGGGTCAGGACGTTCTTGTTGACCTGCAGCAGGATCTTCCAGAACCCCTTGCGGCCGATGATGTGGCTGACCGGCTCGCGGCGCGCGCGGCGGTTCAGGAAATCATCCAGCGTCGCCATCTGCGCCTCGGTCAGCACGCGGTACGGGTCGGTGATGATGTCGGTGCGGGTGACGTTGGCGGCCACTTCCAGCAGCAGGCGAGCGTCGATGGCCGGCTGATCGATCTGAACGTTCTTCAGACGATCCTTGGCGGCGTTCCAGGCTTTGACGAGGGTCAGGGTCATGGGCGGCGTCTTACTCCGCCTCGCGCGCGGAGGCGACCTTTTCGGGCTCAAATTTCCTCAATCGAGATTGATCTCGTCCCCCTCGGCCACCGCCCCGCCCTCTTCCACCTTCAGATAAACGCCGCACAGCATGTGGCCGTAGTGGTCGAACAGGGCCTTCACTAGGTCGATGTCGCGCTCGGCGGTGATCGGGTCGACATGGGTGGCGGCGCAGCGGACGATCGGCTTGAGAACCTCCGCCCTCGCCTCGCCCACCCGCATCGTCCGCCCGGCCCAGTCGTTCTCGACCCAGGCCGGCCAGCCCTCGACATAAAGGTTGGCGCGGAAGCGCAGGGGATCGACCGGCCGGCCCAGCCGAGCCTCCAGGTCGCGGACGCTGGCCAGGTTGACGATGGAGACGTAGCCGCTGCGGCTGTCCATGAATCGATGGTCGCCCGGCCCCTCGACCACGCGCAGCGGCCCCTGGACCGCCTCGCCCAGCAGGTCGGCCAGCCAGGACTCGAAGCCGCGCCGGCCCTCGGCCTCGCGCAGGTCGCCGGCGAAGTCCGGCCGGTCCTCGGCCCGGGCGGTGAACACGCCGGTCGCCGCGTCATAGGCGGTGCGGGCCTTGGCGACCTCGGGGATCTTGGCCAGCACCGTGAACTTCATCTTCGAGACGTGGGCCGGGGCGGCGGGATCGAAGCCGCTGGGCCCGTCCTCGACGGCGTAGAGCCGGTCGCAGGGAAAGCACCGGCCGGCCGTCAGTTCGGCCCCTTCCAGGCGCTCGGGCGTGAACCCCTTGACGGGATGGCGATAGAGGCTAGCGATCCGGGCGTGCATGGCGCGCAAGGTCGGCGACGACTCAGCGCTTGGCAAGCCAAGCTCGCTGGGGCGCGCGGAACGGAGCGGCGCGCGGCGTGTTCCTCCAGCGGAGGGCCCGACCATGACCGACAACGTTCCGCGACGCCCGTTCCGGTCGTGGATCGCCTCGCGGCCCTATCACCTGGCGCCCTGGATCGCCCTGCTGGCCCTGGTCCCCTTCGTCCTGCCCAAGCCGAGACCCGGCCATGCGCCGAACGAGACGCCGCTCGACCACCCGCCCGGCCTGTCCGAGGACCGGGCCATGCCGCCGCACGACTTCGACAAGGCCGAGCCGATGCGCGGCCGCGCCGCCCGGC
Source organism: Caulobacter sp. Root487D2Y (assembly GCF_001427165.1). Lineage (NCBI taxonomy): Bacteria > Pseudomonadati > Pseudomonadota > Alphaproteobacteria > Caulobacterales > Caulobacteraceae > Caulobacter > Caulobacter sp. Root487D2Y. The sequence continues at coordinate 168,806 of NZ_LMFD01000011.1, read as the reverse complement.
ATCCGCACCGCATTCCCGTCCTGGGCTGGCGCGACATCCTGTGGCGCACCTTCCGCGAAATCAGCGTCGACCGCCTGCCCGCGGTGGCAGGCGGCGTGACCTTCTACACCCTGCTGGCCATCTTCCCGGCCATCGGCGCGTTCGTCTCGCTGTACGGCTTGTTCGCCGACATCGGAGCGGTCGAGAAGCAACTGCAGGAGATGTCGGGCGTCTTCCCCGCCAGCGTCGTCAACATCATCGGCGAGCAGATGCTGCGCCTGGCCAGCCAGGAGCAGGCCAAGTTGGGCGTGGCCTTCGTGCTCAGCCTGCTGCTGTCGATCTGGTCGGCCAACGCCAGCATGAAAGCGCTCTTCGACGGCCTGAACGTCGCCTATGACGAGGACGAGAAGCGCAACTTCGTCACCAAGACGGCCTGGACCTACGTCTTCACCCTCTGCGCCCTGCTATACGCCGTGGTGTTGGCCGGCGTGCTGATCGCCGCGCCGATCCTGCTGGAGCGGGTGGGCCTGAGCGCCGCGGCGGTGATCTGGATCCCGCTGCGGTGGCTGATCGTGCTGGGGGTGACGGCCCTGGCCTTCGCGATGCTCTATCGCTTCGCCCCCTGCCGCGCCCGACCGCGCTGGCGCTGGGTGATCTGGGGTTCGATCTTCGGCGCCGCGGCCTGGCTGCTGGGCTCGCTGGGCTTCTCGGTCTACGTCAACCGCGTGGCCCACTACGACGCCACCTACGGCCCCCTGGGCGCGGTGATCGCCTTCATGGTCTGGATGTGGTTCTCGATCATGACCGTGCTGGTCGGGGCCGAGCTGAACGCCGAGATCGAGCACCAGACCGCCATCGACTCCACGACGGGTCCGGAAAAGCCGATGGGCGAGCGCGGGGCGGCCATGGCCGACACCGTGGGCTTGGCCTTCCACCCCTGGGAGTTCATCCAGCGCGAGGCGGGCACGGTGAAGCGGGTGTCCGGGCGCTACTGGGGCCACGCCCGCGGCTTGGGGCGGACAAAGCCGCCGCCGGAGCCGCCGCCCAGCTGAGCCTTGCGAAAAGGCGGGGCCTCATTAAGTCTGCGCCCATGATCTTCGCCCCCGCCGTCGAATCCGAATTTCCCGCCCTCGTCGACCTGGTCAATTCCGCCTATCGCGGTCAGAGCTCCCAGGCCGGATGGACCACCGAGGCCGACTATATCGACGGCCAGCGCATCGATCTGGAGAGCCTCGAGCAGGATCTGGCCGGATCGCCGAACGCCGTGCTGCTGACCGCGCGCGACGAGCCGGACGGCCCGCTGCTCGGCTGCGTCTGGGTCGAGCCTGACGCCGACGTCCCCGGCGGCGACACCTGGTATCTGGGCATGCTGACCATTCGTCCCGACCTGCAGGACCGCCAACTGGGCCGCGCCCTGCTGGCCCACGCCGAAGCCCACGCCCAAGGCCGGGGCGCCAAGCGGATCCACCTGGGCGTGGTCCAGCTGCGCGACACCCTGATCGCCTGGTACCAGCGTCGGGGCTACGCCCTGACCGGCGAGACCGAGCCGTTCCCGATCGCCGAGCGGTTCGGCAAGCCGCGACGCGAGCTGTGGTTCGTGATGCTGGAAAAGACGCTCTAGGGTTCAACGCCCGGCGCGACCAGCCTCCAAGCCGATTGACCGCTCAACCCTGACAAGCATAGTCTTTATCTGGGGTTGAGCTTAGGGCGCATTTCCCGCCATGACGGAAGGCCGACGCGTCGCGCTCGCGCGACCGCGATCTGTCGCGCCGATCAGGCCGCCGAACCCTCCACCGGAAGACCACCCAGGCGAGCGATCATTCCCAGGACACAGAGGAGCAGCGCCATGAAAACGGGCGTCACGATCAGCAAGGTCATTCTCTGCACGACGCCCCATCTGGACTGGGACTGGATCCTGCCCTTCACCGCCCTCTGCTCGAACATCCCGCCGTACCGCATCGGCGAGTACAGCTACTTCAGCTCCACGGGCGGCGACGCCTTCACCATCTTCAGCCAGGCGACCGACCTGCTGGCCCCGAACGGGACGCCCGACCCCGCCTACTTCTATTCGATCTGCGAGATGGGTTTCCTGAAGGCGTTCACCGACGCCAATCCGCAGATCGCCGGCGTGCTGAAGCAGGCGGCCAGCAACCTCGAGATCCTGGGCGGCGGGATCACCTCGCCCGACAGCCTGCTGCCGCACGGCGAGGCCTTCATCCGCAACTATCTGACGGGCACGAGCTGGGTGCAGCAGGCCTATGGCCTGTTCCCCAAGCACGCCTATGTGCCCGACGACTTCGGCCACGACTCGCAGCTGCCGGTCATGCTGGCCGCCATGGGCTTGCAGGGCGTGGCCTTCGAGCGGGTGCCCGGCGGCCAGCCCACCAACATCCCGCCCCTGAAGGGCCAGGGTCCGTCGCCCGCCCAGTGGATGACGGACAACGGCACCGAGTTCGTCTGGGGCGCGCGCGACGGCTCCACGGCGATCGCCCACTGGCTGATGGCCGGCTACGGCCAGGGCTCCGGGCTCGACCCAAGCAACGCCCTCACCCAGATCCAGCTCTATATCGACGCCAACGCGCCGTCGTCGGTGACCCCGACCCTGTACGTGCCCGTGGGCACGGACTTCGCCTTGCCGACCGACACCGCCAGCTGCGTCGAGATCTGGAACCAGCAGAGCGGCTCGGCGGTGACCGCCGTCGCCGGGACGTTCGACGACTATATCCAGGCCATCGTCGGCAGCGGCCTGCTGGGCGCGCCGCAGGCTTTCCGCCCCCAGCCGTACTATTCGGGCTGCTACCAGACCCGGCCCCGCCTGAAGCGGCTGCACTATGACGCCACGCGCGCCCTGCTGGGGGCAGAGATCTTCGGCGTCATCGCCGGGGCGCGCAACGCCCAGACCTGCGGCGGCGCGTGGACGGTCGAGCTGCAGGCGCGCACCTCGGCCCTGCGCGAAGCCTGGCTGGGCCTGGTTCCCAGCACCCACCACGACTTCATCACCGGCACCGCGGCCGACTACGTCTATCGCGGCGAGCAGCTGCCGCGGCTGACCGCCGCCCGCACCGGCGCCAACGGCCTGCGCCGCGATGCGATGCGGGAAATCGCCGCCCAGGTCACGGCCGCGCCCCAGTCCGGAGAGCAGCCGGTCGTGGTGTTCAATCAGCTGGGCTTTGCGCGGACCGGCCTGGTCGAGCTGGCGGTTCCGCCGACCCAGAACCTCGCCGCCTTCTCCAGCGTGCGCACCCCGAACGGGAGCGTCCCGTTCCAGGCCGACGCCGACGGCGGCCTGCTGTTTCCGGCGACCTGCGACAGCCTGGGCTACACGACCTGCTACCTGTCCACCGACACCGTGCAGCCGACCACCCAGGCGACGATCACCACATCGGACGACGGGGCTTCCTACACGCTGGCCAACGCCCTGATCTCGGTGGACGTCAGCGCGGCCTCGATGTGGGCGATCGACACGATCCTGGATCTGCGGTCGGCCAATCCCCAGGCCAATGTGCTGGGCGGGACCTCCAACCAGGTCGGCTTCTACCTGGACGCCGACGGCAACAACTACCGCTACAGCTGCGAACAGGGGGCCTCGTATCCGCCCCTGAAGCTCGACACCAGCGTGACCACCGTCGTGACCGGGGCCCAGGTGCTGGAGACGGGGCCGCTGCGCGTGCGCCTGCAGGCCCAGCTCACCTGCACGGTGGCCGGCGCGGACTATCCCTATCAGCTGGAGTACCTGCTGGCCGCCGACGAGCCTTTCGTGCGCATGCGCACCACCGGCAATTGCCCGTTCGGCTATTCGGCGATGACGATGTTCGACCTGAGCGCCGAGGTCGACGTGATCGCCCAGGGCACGCCCTACCACTGGGACGACGCCCGCCAGGTCCGCTACTGGACGGGTCCGTCGATGCAGGCGACCCACGACTTCCTGATCCCGGAAAACACCTCGGGCGCGCCGCTCTGCGCGATCTATCACGGCGCCATGCCGGCCTGGGGCCAGGGCGACCAGAACAGCACGCTGCTGGTGGGGGGCCTGGCCCGCAATCCGGGCGAAAACTATTTCGGCTGGTGCCCCATCCCCGCGCCGCCCGGCGGCATCGATCCCGACGTCCATACGCTGGAGTATGCGTTCCGCGTGCCCACCGGGATCACGGTGGACAGCGACGGCAAGGCCGATCCCAGCGACGGCGCCCAACTGATCGAGGCCCTGGCCTACACCACGCCGCTGACGGCGCTGATCGCCCCGCCCAATTCGACCACCGCCCTCCCCGCCGCGATCTCCCTTGCCTCGGTGAGCGCCGCTTCAGGCGCCTCCACGCCGATCCTGACGGTCGCCAAGCCCTCGGAAGCCGATCCGGCCAGCCTGATCCTGCGCGTCTACCAGCCTTCGAACGCCAGCATGGACGTGACGGTGTCGCTGGCCGGGCTGCAGGCCCTGGGCGGCGGCGTTAACGACGCCAGCCTGGTCACGGCGCTCGAACAGTCGATCAGCGGGGGCCAGACCCCGACCGTGACGGGGGCCGACATCGCCTTCACCGCCGAGCTGGCGCTGGCGACGCTGAAAGTGGAGTGGTCGGCGTGAGATCACACCCACTTGCCCCCACCTGACCGCTTCGCGGTCTGTCCGCCCCCATAGGGGGCGGAGGACGAACGCGGCTCCTCTTCCCCCTAAGGGGGAAGACGGTCGCGAAGCGACCCGTAGGGGGCAAGTGGTCTCCTAGTAGCCCTCTTCCAGGCTCGCCAGCCGCGCGGCCTGATCCTCGGCGATCAGCGGCTTGATGATGTCGTCCAGGGCGTCGCCCTCCATCACCTTGGGCAGGTTGTAGACCGTCAGGTTGATGCGGTGGTCGGTGACCCGGCCCTGGGGGTAGTTGTAGGTGCGGATGCGCTCGGAGCGGTCGCCGCTGCCGACCTGGCTCTTGCGGGCGTCGGAGCGGGCGGTGTCGAGGGCCTCGCGCTGGATGTCGTAGAGGCGCGCCTTCAGGTTCTTCATGGCCCGGGCGCGGTTCTGGTGCTGGCTCTTTTCCGACGAGGTCACCACCACGCCGGTCGGCAAGTGGGTGATGCGCACGGCCGAGTCGGTCTTGTTGACGTGCTGGCCGCCGGCCCCCGACGAGCGATAGGTGTCGATGCGCAGGTCGCTGTCGTTGATCTCGATCTCGACGTCCTCGGCCTCGGGCAGCACCGCGACGGTGGCGGCCGAGGTATGGATGCGGCCTTGCGCCTCGGTGGCCGGCACGCGCTGGACGCGGTGCACGCCGCTTTCGAACTTCCAGCGGCCGAACACGCCGTCGCCGGTGACCGAGGCGATGATTTCCTTGTAGCCGCCCATCTCGCCCTCGGAGACGCTGTCGATCTCGACCTTCCAGCCCTGCAGCTGGGCGTAGCGCTGGTACATGCGGAACAGGTCGCCGGCGAACAGAGCCGCCTCGTCGCCCCCCGTGCCGGCCCGCACTTCGAGAATGGCCGAGGCGTTCTCGTCCTTGTCGCGCGGGGCCAGCATCAGGGCCAGCTCGCGCTCCATGACCGGCAGCTTCTCGTCCAGCGCCTGGATCTCGTCGGCGACCATGGCCGCCATCTCCGGATCGCCGGCCATCTCCTCCAGCTCGGCGCGCTCGGCGCTCAGCTTGGCCAGGGCCTGGACGGACTCGGCCACCGGGCGCAGCTCGGCGTGCTCCTTGGAGAGCTTGACGATCTCGGCGCCGTCGGTGGCCGCGCCCATGCGGGCTTCGACTTCACGGAAGCGGTCGAGAACTTGGTCGAGGCGGGCCTGGGGCAGTCGCAAGGGGGAACGTCACGCTGTGGGAGAACGGGCGGTCTCTCTACCGCTCCGGACGCGCCGCGTCACCCCTTGGCGGGCGCGGCGGGGCGGAGGACCTGTAAAGCGTCGCCTTGCGCCCCCATCTCCCGGTCGCGGCGATCTGATCCCCCGCGCCGCGCTTTCCCTCGGAGCTCTCCATGCCCCTGTCGATGCACCGCGCCTCCGTTCCCGTCTTCGTCCGCGCCCTGAAGGTGCTGGCCACCCTGCTCGAGAAGGGCGAGGCCCACGCCAAGGCCCAGGGCCAGAACCCGGACGACCTGGTCGGCGCCCGCCTGGCCGACGACATGCTGCCGCTGTCAGGCCAGGTCCAGCGCGCCTCGGACGCCTCCAAGGGCGCGGTGTCGCGGCTGACCGGCGTCGACGCGCCGGCCATGGCCGACGAGGAAACCACCCTGGCCCAGCTGAAGACGCGCGTCGCCGACACCCTGGCCTATATCGAAAGCGTCGATCCCAAGGCGTTCGAGGGCAGCGAGGAGCGCACCGTCGAGCTGAAGCTGCCCGGCGGGACCCTGACCTTCACGGGCGAGGACTATCTGCTGACCTTCGCCCTGCCGAACTTCTTCTTCCACGTGGTCACCGCCTACGACGTGCTGCGCCACAAGGGCGTGCAGATCGGCAAGCTGGACTATATGGGCCCGGTGCGGAGCTAGGGTTCAGCCCAAAGCCCACCCACCGTTGTCATCCTGGCCGAAGCGAAGCGTAGAGCCGGGACCCAGGTGAACCGCACCGCATCAGCCCAGTCGCCTGGGTCCCGGACAGCCTCTGCGAGGCTTCCGGGATGACAACAGATTGGGCGCTCCGACTGCTCCTCTACGGAACCGCCTTGACCTCCACCGACACCAGCGCCCGGGGCGAACGTCCCGGCCGCAGGTCGCCGTCGACGACCAGGCGGTAGGGCCCTTCCTTGGCGTCCAGCGGCTGGCCGTCCTTGCTGTCGGCGATGATCACCGGATTGGCGCGATAGATCGGGTCGGTCTCGCCCAGCGAATAGGTGCTGGTGAAGCCGTCCGCGCCCTTGGCGACCACGATCTGGTTCAGGTAGCGGCCCATCAGCCGGTCGCCCGACACCACCCCGGCCTGGCGCAGGGCCGCGTTCAGCAGCGCGCCCTCGTAGGTGATCTGTTTGCCGTGGGCGGTGAACGTCGCCTTGGCGCGCGGCAGGGCCTTCAGGTCGGCCGGCGTCAGCACCACGGAGTCGCGCCCCTCGACGGCGACCTTCAGGTCCTGGGCCAGGGCGGGCGTCGCGGCCCAGACGGCCATTGGGGCGATCAGGGCGGCGAGCAGAAGCGGCGGACGCATTTGGGGGGACCTCGTGTGGAGGCCCGATCTGGGGCCGATGCGCCCCATCGCACAACCCCCTCCCTTCCGCTCATCCCGGCGAATGCCGGGATGAGCGAATTTCAAAGGGACTCAATACAGCAGGGTTTTCCCGATCACCCCCGAGCCGTCCGGCAGCGGCGAGATCTGCTTGATCATCACCTGGCTGCCCTTGGCGAACCAGAAGCGGGTCACCGGCATTTCCGGGCGGTTGTAGTCGGCGGTGACCAGCCAGCACTCGACCTTGCCGCCGCCCGGCAGGTCCAGGGTCTCCGATCCGGCCACCTTGAACACATAGGCCGCCGGCGGGCCGCCGCCCGGGTGGGTGAAGACGATGCTGGCCTCGTAGCCCGCCGCCAGCGGCAGGGCCTGGATGAACTCCATGTCGGTCTCGAAATTGAAGCTGGGCTGCGGCGAGGCGACCTCGAAGTCCTTGGCCGCGTTGTCGGCCAGGTCCTTCAGGCCGACGATCTTGTCGGGTTGGAAAACGAAGCCCTCGACCTTGGTCACGCCGTCCTTCTGCGAGCGGCGGACATGGGTCAGGGGTCGGAAGGTGCCGACCTCGAACCAGCTGTCCAGCTGACGGTCCGACGGCGTGGCGCCCGCCCCGTCCCAGTGCTGGACGATGTGCATCCGGCGCTGGCCGTCCAGGTCCTCGAAGCGGACTTCGCGGGTCCAGACGTCGGCGACGCGGATCGTGTCGCCGGTCTGCTTGTAGCGCAGATAGCGGTGCACGCCGGGCTTGAGATTGGCGAAACGGGCCAGCGGCTGGCCGACCGGCACCGGGGTGACGGCGGCCTGCGCGGCGGTGGCGACGCCGCCGGCCACAAGCAGGACGGCGACCAGGGAGGCGGAAAGCGCGGTACGAACGGCGAGGGACATGGACGGCTCCGGATAAGGTGGCCGCACCAGAGCTCAACCGTCCGCCGACGCCTACTTAAGTTTCCGCAATCCTAGCCGTGCGACGACCAGCGCGGCGTGGACGGCAGGTCGGCCAGCAGGCGCGGGGCCTCCTTCGACGCGCCGGACTTCGACGCCTCAGTCGGCCGGGTCTCGACCACCAGCGGGTAGAGCGAGACCACCAGCAAGGCGGCCATGGTCAGGTTGAAGGCCCGCAGCACCGGCGGCCGGTCCAGGAAGCGCCGCATGCCCTGGCCGAACCCGGCCCAGGCGGCGCTGCACGGCGCGCCGACCAGCATGAAGGTCCCCGCCACGAAGAACACCCCGATCGTCGACCCCTCGGGCGTGTAGGTGGTCGCGGCGGTCAGGGCCATGGCCCAGGCCTTGGGATTGACCCACTGGAAGGCGGCGGCTTGCAGGAAGGTCATCGGGCGCGAGCTGGCGCCCTTGTCGGCGACGCCCTTGGCCGTGGCGATCTTCCAGGCCAGCCACAGCATGTAGGCGCCGCCCACCCACTTCAGCACCTCGTGCAGCGCCGGCCAGGCCCTGAACACCCCGCCCAGGCCCAACCCCATGGCCATCACCATCACGCCCAGACCGGCGCTGATGCCCAGGATGTGCAGCACCGTGCGGCGGAAGCCGAAGTTCGCGCCCGAGGCCAGCAGCATCATGTTGTTGGGGCCGGGCGTGCCGGCGGTGGCGAAGGCGAACAGGACGAAGGCGAGCAGCAGTTGGGCGGTCATGACGGACACTCCAGACGTGGAATGTCACGGTCATCTTGCCAATTGCATCATGAGTCAAAACCTATATTGTTCCAGTGACAATTTTGGAGAACGCCGTTGGCCGGCTGGACCCCCACCCTCTCGCCCGGCGACACGCCGCTGTATGAGCGCCTGCTGGACGCCCTGCGGGCCGACATCGCCTCGGGGGTCCTGGGGGACGGCGAGCGCCTGCCGCCGCAGCGCGACCTGGCCCATCGCCTGGGCCTGGGCCTGGGCACGGTGACCCGGGCCTATGTCGAGGCCGAGAAGGTCGGGCTGGTGCAGGCCCATGTCGGGCGCGGCAGCTTCGTGCGGGGGGCGACGGCGGCGAAGCCCGATCGAACCGGCGACGGCGGCCCGATCAACCTGTTCCACAACATCGCGCCCAGCGGCCCGGCGGACGCGCGTCTGGCCGATACGCTGACGCGTCTGCGCCGGCGGCCCGACCTGATCGAGCATCTGGGCTATTCGCCCTCGGCCGGGCTGGAGGTCCAGCGGCGGGCCGGCGCGGCCTGGCTGGAGCGCAGCGGCGGCCTGACCGGCGCGGACTGGACCCGGCTGGCCTGCACGGCCGGCGCCCAGCAGGCCCTGGCCCTGGCTTTCGGGGCGGTGGCGCGGCCCGGCGACACGGTGCTGTGCGAGGCCTCGACCTTCTACGGCGTCAAGGCGCTGGCCGAGCACGCCGGCTACCGACTGAAAGGCCTGGCCATGGACGCCGAGGGCCTGCGGCCCGACGCCCTGGACGAGGCCGCCGCGACCGGCGCGTCCAGAGTCGTCGCCATCCAGCCCACCCTGCAGAACCCCACCGGCCGGATCATGAGCGCCGACCGCCGCGCCCAGATCGTCGCCGTGGCCCGCAAGCGCGACCTGCTGCTGATCGAGGACGACATCTACGCCGTCTACGCGCCGAACGCCCCGCCGCCGTTCGCGGTGCTGGCGCCGGAGCGGACCTTTCACGTTTCGGCGGTGTCGAAGTCGCTGGCCCCGGGCCTGCGGCACGGCTTCCTGATCGCCCCGCCCGGCGGCCACATGGACCGGGTGCTGCGCGCGGTCCGCGCCCTGGCCTACGCGCCGCCGGCCTTCGGCGGCCTGATCGCCACCCAGTGGATCGAGGACGGCACGGCCGACGTCATCGTCGCCGAGGTGCGCGAGGAAATGACCGCCCGTCTGGTCCTGGCCCGCCAGATCCTGGGCGACGCCATCGAGACGCCGATGTCGGCCAGCGCCCCGCACCTCTGGCTGCCGATGTCGGAACTGGACGCCGAGCGCCTGGCCGGCCGGGCCCTGCGCGGCGGCGTCGAGCTGACCCCGCCGTCTGCCCCGGTCGTCGAGCCCGGCGCGACCACCGGCCTGCGGCTGTGCCTGGGCGCGGCGCGAGACCGCGAAGAGTTGGAACGGGGCCTGAGGATCGTCGCGGCGGCGGTGTCGGACGTGGACGAGCGTTCGCGTGCGGTGATCTGAAGGTTTCCGCCGATTTGTTCTAGCGCCTTCCGCGGAAGCGCCCGACACCATCGGGATCTGTTTCAAGACCCCAGCCAAGGAGCCGCCCATGGCGACCGCCACCGCCCGCATCGGCGACGCCCGCTACGCCACCGCCATCACCACCGGCCGCCACGCCCTGACGGCCGACGAGCCCGAACGCAACGGCGGCGCCGACGTGGGTCCCGCCCCGTTCGACCTGCTGCTGGCGTCGCTGGGCGCCTGCACCGCCATGACCCTGAAGATGTACGCCGAGCACAAGCAATGGCCGCTGGAGTCGCTGGAGGTGCGGCTGCATTACCATGGCGGCGAGACCCCGCCCCGGATCGAGCGCGTGCTGGTCCCGGCGGGACCGCTGGACCCGGCTCAGCGGGCGCGGCTGGCGGATGTGGCGGAGCGGACGCCCGTGACCCTGGCCATCAAGGGCGGAGTCCCGATCCAGACGTCGCTGGGATGATCCTCCCCCCTTGGGGAGGATCTAGTCATTCGGCCGCGATCGCCTCGGCGTCGGCCGCCGCCTTCAGCTGGGCCGCGCGCTGTTCGACCAGTTCGACGATGTGGTCGATCATGCCTTCGTTGGACTGTTTGTGGTCGGGCTTGCCGGCCATGTAGACCATGCCCGAACCGGCCCCGCCGCCGGTGAAGCCCAGGTCGGTCATCAGCGCCTCGCCCGGGCCGTTGACCACGCAGCCGATGATCGACAGCGACATCGGCTGGGAGATGTGGGCCAGCCGCGCCTCCAGCGCCTCCACCGTCTTGATCACGTTGAAGCCCTGACGGGCGCAGGACGGGCAGGCGATGATGTTGACGCCGCGGTGGCGCAGGCCCAGCGATTTGAGGATGTCGAAGCCGACCTTGATCTCCTCGACCGGGTCGGCGGCCAGGGACACGCGGATGGTGTCGCCGATGCCGGCCCACAGCATCGAGCCGATGCCGATCGACGACTTGACCGTGCCGGTGCGCAGGGCGCCCGCCTCGGTGACGCCCAGGTGCAGCGGGCAGTCGATGCGCTCGGCCAACTGGTAGTACGCCGCCACCGTCATGAACGGGTCCGAAGCCTTCACCGAGATCTTGAACTCGTGGAAGTCGTGATCCTGCAGGATGCGGGCGTGGTTCAGCGCGCTCTCGACCATCGCGTCGGGACAGGGCTCGCCGTACTTCTCCAGCAGGTCGCGCTCCAGCGAGCCGGCGTTGACCCCGATCCGCATCGAGCAGCCGTGGTCGCGGGCCGCCTGGATCACGTCGCGCACCCGGTCGGGCGAACCGATGTTGCCCGGATTGATCCGCAGGCACGCCGCGCCGGCCTGCGCCGCCTCGATGCCGCGCTTGTAGTGGAAGTGGATGTCGGCCACGAGCGGGACCTTGGCCTCGCGGGCGATGGTCTTGAAGGCCGTGGTCGAGTCGACGTCGGGGCACGAGACCCGGACGATGTCGGCGCCGGCCTCCTCCAGCTGACGGATCTGCTCCAGCGTCGCCTTGGCGTCGCTGGTCAGGGTGTTGGTCATCGACTGGACGGTGATCGGCGCGTCGCCGCCGACCTCGACATTGCCGACGCGGATCTTGCGTGACTGCCGGCGCTCGATCTGGCGCCAGGGGCGGAGGTGGGTGTGGTCTGCGGACATGCGCCCAATCTAAGGGGTTTGGCGCCAGAACCCAAGAGGTCCCCAAGAGCGTCACGTAAATGTCGCGGGCGCCACGATCCTGACGCGGGCGGGTGGTCTCTAGACCCATCCCGGGACGACCTTGGAGTTTCAATGAGCGGGCGACCGCAGCCGTACGACCCCCTGGTCCCGACGCCGGTCCGCCGTCGGCGAGCGAGGGTGGACGGCTTCATCGCCGGGCTGATCAGCGTCGCGGCCCATGGCGCGCTGCTGCTGGCCCTGTGGGCGGTGCGCATCCAGCCGCCGATGACCCCCGAGCCCGATCCGATCGTCGTGGCGCTGTACGAGCCGCCCCCTCCCCCGCCCGAACCGCCGAAGCTCGCGCCCGAACCGGCCGGCGATCCGGCTCCGGCCAAGCGCTCGCCGCCCAAGCTGCCCGTCCGCCCGCCGCGCCTGGTCCCGCCGCGGGAGGTCGAGACCCTGCCCGCCAAGCCGGCCCCGGCGCCCGTGGTGGTGGCCGAACTCGGCGAGGCCGACCTGATCGGCGCCGCGACCGCCGGCAGCGGATCCGGAGCCGGCGGCGCCGGGAACGGCCCGGGCGGCGGCGGTTGCGACATGGTGCGGCTGCTGCAGGACGCCCTGCGCAAGAACCCGCGCGTCCGCGCCGCCCTCGTCCAGGTCCACCCCGAGGCGGCGGCCAAGGGCAAGGCGGTGCTGGTCTGGAACGGCGACTGGGTGCAGAGCCCGGGCCAGGAGGGCAAGGGCCTGGCCGGAGTGCGCGAGCTGATCATGCTGGAGGTGGCGTTCGCGCCGAAGGCCTGCCGCGACGACCCGATGCGGGGACTGGTCCTGATCTCGCTCAGCGACGCCCCGGGGGCGCCGCGCCTGGCCCTGGGGTCACGCCGGTGGAACTGGTCGGACCTGCTGTTTGCGAAATCGGGCGGGCGACGGGGTTAGGGCGCGCCGCAAACCTAACCATCCACCCCTCTAACTCGCCGTCATCCCGGACCTTGTGCCCGGGACCCCTGGTTCAGCTGACGGTGAAGCGAAATGCCGCGCAAGCGCGCCACACCCCTGCCTTTGCGGCGGACAGAGGGGTCCCGGGCACAAGGCCCGGGATGACGGTTGGTGGGATTAGCCCTGCGGCTTCGGCGGTTGCGCCGCGACCGGAGCAGCCGGCGCCGCCGGGGCGGTCGTCAGCTTGCCCAGCGAGGCCGTCGGGCCGGGCATGCGGCTGGTCAGGGCGCCGGCGTTATAGACCTCGAAGGCGCCGGGGTCGGAAACCTCGGCGATCAGGCCGCCGTTGCGCGGAGCGCGGAACGCCTCGCCGGCCGCCATCCAGCGGCTGAAATAGATCGCGCCGCCGGCGTCGTGGACGGTCAGCGAGCCCGGCTTGCGGGCCTGCAGGATCAGGCCGGAGGCCTCGGCCGGGGCCGCGCCGTACATCGGGCCCTTGGCCCGGAACGGGGCGCCGACATTGAACACCTGGTTGGGATCGACGCCGCTCTTGGCCGCCTCGGACGCACGAGCCTTGGAGGCGGCGCTGACGGCGTCGGCCGAACCGCCGTTGGCGGCGGCGTCGTCGAGGCCGGGGGTCTTGTAAGGCTCGGGCGTGGTCGACTCGACCGGCGCCGGCAGCGGCGCGCCCAGCGAGACCGAGCCGGGCGCGGCGTTGGGATCGACCGGAACGGCGGCCGGCGTGTTGACGGCGGCGGTCGCCTGGGCCTCGGCCACCAGAACCGGCGGGGCGTCCTTGGCGATGGCGCGCTGGGCGACGTTCCACAGCACGATGGCGGCCACGATCAGCACGCCCAGCGCCAGGATCAGGCCCAGGCGCGGGTCGCGCTCGTGGCGCACGCCGACCGGGGCGCGCAGCGGCTCGCTGTCGTCGGGCACGTCCACCTTGAAGCGGGCCACGGCGGCGTCGCCGTCCAGGCCCAGCATCTTGGCGTAGGATTTCACGTAGCCGATGGTGAACGGGCGCGAGGGCAGCTCGTCCAGGCGCAGGTCCTCCAGCGCCTCGATATAGCTCAGGCGGATGCGGGTGGCGTCGGCGACGTCCTGCAGGGTCAGGCCGCGGAATTCACGCGCCGCGCGCAGGGCCGAACCGATGTCGACGCCGTGGTCGATCGAAGGCTGGTGCGCGGCCACGGGAGCGTCTTCACGCTCGCCGTCGGCGACCAGATGCAAGTGCGGAACCCTGCCCGTATCCAGCGGCATGGCTGCCATGAGACCCCAAATTTCGCGTCACCGGAGAATTCGACCCCACTAAGGAGAAGAACCCAGCAACCGCCCCACCCGTCCTAGCCGGGATTTGTTAATACTTTATGGTCGATATCAAAGTAAGTCGCCGGATTCAATACACTATAAAGCCGCGCTTGGTTAACCCCGCCATGTGTAGGCGGGGGTCTATATGGCGACGTAAAGCTTGCGCGCCAGGGTCTCGATCTCGCCACGGAGCGATCCGGCCGAGGTCTTGAGCAGGGCCTCGACGTTGCGCCGAGCGGCTTCACGGTCGCACGACAGCACCATCTGCTTGACCGGTCCGATGCCGGCCGGCGGCATCGACAGACGGTCGAAACCCAAGGCCAGCAAGGCGAAAGCCTCCAGCGGGCGCCCCGCCATCTCGCCGCAGACCGAGACCGGCGTGCCGGTGTCGGCGCAGGCCTGCTGGATGGTCTTCAGGGCGCGCAGGGCGGCGGGGGACAACGGATCGTAGCGGTCCGAAACCCTTGGATTGCCCCGATCGGCGGCGAACAAGTACTGCATCAGGTCGTTGGTGCCGACCGAAACGAAGTCGGTCATCGGCAACAGCGCGTCGAGATGCCACAGCAGCGAGGGCGCCTCGATCATCGCCCCGACGTCCAGGCGGGCCGGTTCTGGGCGGCCGCGCTTCAACGCCCAGGCGACTTCCTGGTCGACGAAGGCGCGAGCGGCGCGGAACTCGTCCACATTGGCCACCAGCGGGAACATGATCCGCAGCTCGCGTCCGCGCGCGGCCTTGATCAGAGCGCGGATCTGCATGCGCAGCAGGGCCGGGCGGTCCAGGCCCATCCGAATGGCGCGCCAGCCCAGGGCCGGATTGTCCTCGCGCTCCAGCTCCATGTACGGCAGAAGCTTGTCGCCGCCCAGGTCCAGGGTCCGGAAGGTCACCGGCATGCCGTCGGCGGCCTCCAGCACCTTTTCGTAGAGCGCGGTCTGGGCCTCGAGCCGGGGCATCTCCTCGGCGACCATGAACTGGAACTCGGTGCGGAACAGGCCGATGCCCTCGGCCCCGGTCTCGCCCAGGATGTCCAGATCGACGGCCAGGCCGGCGTTCATCAGCAGGGTGACCTTGTCGCCGTCCTTGGTGACGGCCGGCGTGTCGCGGATCCGGACGAACTCGGCCTTGCGTTGGGCGCGGACCTCCATCCGGGCCTTCAGCGCCTTGACTACGTCGGAGCGCGGCCGCAGCCAAGCCTCGGCGGTCTCGGCGTCGACCACCACCGGATCGCCCTCGCTGACCCGGTCGCGCAGACCGGCCAGGCGGCCGACGCAGGGGATGTCCAGGGCCCGGGCGACGATGCCGGCGTGGCTGGCGGCCGAGCCTTCCTCCAGCAGGATGCCCTTGAGCTTGGTGCGGTCGTACTCCAGCAGGTCGGCCGGCCCCAGGTTCCGGGCGATCAGGATCGCGTCCTCGGGCAGCACGCGCACGGCGTGGACGTCGCCCGACAGGTGGCGCAGCAGCCGGTCGTTGAGGTCTTCCAGGTCGTGCAGGCGTTCGCGCAGATAGGGGTCGCGGGCCTGGCCCAGGCGGGCGCGGTGCTCGGAGCGCACGCGCTCCACCGCGGCCTCGGCGGTCAGACCCGAACGCACGGCTTCCTGCAAGCTGCGGTTCCAGCCCCGGTCGTGGGCGAACATCCGGTAGGTCTCGAGCACCTCGTAGGAGGCGCCGACTAGGCCGTGCTGGCCTTCCAGCATCTCGTCGATCTGGGTCTGCAGCGCCTCGATCGCCCATTTCAGCCGGGCCTCCTCGGCCAGGGCGTCGTCGGACAGCAGCTGTTCGGGCGCCACCGGTTGCTCGTGCAGCACGGCCACGCCATAGGCCAGGCCCTCGGCGAAGCGCGTTCCCTTCAGCCGCTCGGGCTTGTGCGGCGCGATCTCGACGTCCTTGAGTTCGGTCAGGCCCAGCAGCTCGCCGGCGCTGACCATCTCGGCCAGGACCATGGCGATGATCTGCAGATCCTCGACCTCCTCCTCGTCATAGACCCGCTCGGTGCGGTTCTGGACGACCAGCACGCCGATCGTCCGGCCGCCGCGCAGCAGCGGCACGGCCAGGAAGGCGTGGTAGGGATCTTCGCCGGTTTCCGGGCGGTACGAGAAGGCCGGGTGGCTGGCGGCGTCCGACAGGTTCAGCGGCCGGCCCAGGCGCATGGTCTCGCCGACCAGGCCCTCGCCTGGCTTCATGCGGGTGACGTGGACGGCGTCGCGCGACAGGCCTTCGGTGGCGAACAGCTCCAGGTCGCCCGAGGCGCGGCGCAGATAGATCGAGCAGACCTCGGCGACCATCGAGATGGCGATGGTGCGCACCACCATGTCGAGCTTGGCCTGGGCGGGGCCGCCTCCGGCCATGGCCTCGCGAATCTGCCGAAGCAGGCTGCGTGGTCCCCGAACAGCGATCCCGGACGCCGCCATGTTTGCGCGCGCACTCCCCTATGTCCGATACGGCTTAGCCTGACAGAACGCGTCAGGGGTTAAAGAAGCCGAACGTCCTCAGGCGGGCTATAGCAGATTTCGCGCGGCGCACAGCGTTCGCTCGCGGTCAAATCGTGGTTCGCGCACGAAAAAGGCGCCGCCCCCGAAGGGACGGCGCCGGTCGTTCAGGCCGGAAGGCGGTTAGCGGCGCTGGCCGTAGTAGCCGTCGCCATACTGGCCGCCGTTGGAGCGGTAGCTGGTGTTGTAGCGGTCGCTGCGCTGGTCTCGGCCGTAGCGGCTGTCGTAGCCCGTGCGGCCGTAGGCGTTGCTGTACGACTGGCCATGGCTGTTGTTGTAGCCATAGCCGTTGCCGCCGTAGCCGCTGTTGTAGCTGGAACCGTAGCCGTGGCGGGTGTCGCGATAGCCGCTGGAATAGCGGTGATCGTGGTTGTTGCCGCCCGTCGAGGCGCCGAGGGCGGCCCCGGCGACGGCGCCGATGGCGATGCCGCCCTTGTCGCCGTCCGACAGCGCCGCGCCGGCGACGGCGCCGATCAGGGCGCCGATGACGGCGCGTTCGGTCTTGTTGCTCTTGTCGCCGGCGAAGGCGGCCGAGGCGGGCAGGACCAGGGCGCCGGTGACGGCCGCGGCGGCGGCGATCTTCGTGAACTTACCAAAGGTCTTCATGGCGTTGCTCCTTGCGAGCGTCAGGCCGGAAGAAGTCCGGTGCGGCGCTGTTGGAGCCTTTGTCGCATTCCGGCTTTGAACCCGATCTGAACGGTGATGTTCAGGTTGTGGTCATGTTTGCGGAACGGGTTTGGGACATGCCCACGGGCATGTCCTCGTCAGTGCACGCCGCTCTCGTCCGGTCGATGCAGATGCACCGACCACAGCACCCCGGCCAGCATCAGGACGATCGCCGTCGCCTCCAGCGGCAGCGGCCAGCGGGCTTCGTGCAGGAAACCGTAGATCAGGGCGAACAGGGTCTCGAAGACGATCAGCTGGCCCGACAGGCTGAGCGGCAGCAGGCGGCTGGCGGCGTTCCACAGGCCGTTGCCGATCACCGAGGCGCCCAGGGCCACGGCCAGGCTGACGCTCCAGAACAACACCCAGGCGTTCGGGACGTGCGGCGCGCCGCCGAAGAAGAAGGCCGGAACGATCAGCAGCAGGGACAGCAGGCCGGTGACCACCCCGGTCAGCAGCGACCATTCGTGACTGTTGAAGCGCGGCGTGGCGGCCAGGCGGCGGGCGTTCCAGACGGCGTAGGCGGTCCACATCACCAGCGCCCCGACCGCCGCCAGCAGGCCCAGCACCAGCCGCCCGACGCCCACGCCGCTGGCGGTCTGGAAGGCGGCGATGTTGATGCAGACCACGCCCGCCCCGACCATCAGCAGCGGCGCGGCCAGCCGGCGCAAGGCGACGCCTTCGCCCGGCCCCTTTTTGCTTTTTTGGGCGCCCACCAGGGTGATCGTGACCGGCAGCAGGCCGATGATCAGCGAGGCCGGGGCGACGCCGGCGATCTGCACCGACACCGCCAGGCAGACGTAATAGACGATGTTGCCCAGCAGGCTCAGGCCCGCAAGGTCGCGCCAGTCGGCCAGGGTAAGCCGCCCCAGCACTTTGCGCGCGCCCGGCGCCAGCAGCACCGCCGAGGCCAGGCCGTAGCAGAGATAGCGCCCGGCGGTCATCTGCAGCGGCGTGAAGGCGTGGAGCAGCTTGGGCGCCAGGAACACCCCGCCCCAGAACGCTCCCGCGACGAGGCCGCAGAGAAGTCCGATCGCAAGGCGCTGCTGTTGGCTCATGCCTGGGAGGTAGCGCTCCGGAAGGCTCGGCGAAAGGTCCCGGAGCCTTGGCGGGGATCCGGAGGCCTATCGACATTCAAGTTCGGTGAGTGGTCCTCGTCCTTCGACAGGCTCAGGATGAGAACCATTGTGCGGGACGCAGCGGTAGAAAACCTCGTCCTGAGCCTGTCGAAGGACGAGGTTTTCGCTTCCGAAGCCGAAGGTCGGTTCGCCCTACGCCGGGACCAGCGCCTCATCGTACGACACCGCCTGAGCCGCCAGGGCGCGATGGAAGGCCGGCCGGGCCTCGCAGCGGCGGACATAGGCGTCCAGCACCGGTATCGAGGTCACCAGGTCGGTGGTGCGCGGGATGCGCAGCACGGTGGTCATCATCAGGTCGGCGGCCGTGAAGCGGTCGTCCTCCAGATATTCGCGGCCGTCCAGCCAGGCGGCCAGGCCCTCCAGGCGCTTGGCCGCGAAGGCCAGGGCGCCCGGGCGGCGTTCCTTGGCCCAGGCCTGGTCGGCGAAGAACAGGTCGATGTGGAGCAGGTTCTCCAGGGCCGGCTCGACCGAGTTGAGGGCCGCGAACAGCCAGGTGTTCATCCGCAGTCGTCCCTGGGGATCCACGGGCGCCAGGGCCAGGGAACGGTCGGCGATGTGCTGCACGATCGCGCCGGTCTCGAACATCACGAAGTCGCCGTCCTGGAAGATCGGCACCTGGCCGAACGGCTGCAGGGCGCGATAGGCGGCGGTGTCCTTGTCGGTCAGCTGCAGCAGCCGCGCGGTGTAGGGAATGCCCGCCTCTTCCAGCGCCCACCGCACGCGCAGATCGCGCACCAGACCTCGGGCGAAGGGCGGAACCCAGGCGAAAGCACTGACCGTGATCATCTTCATGCTCCTCGTGACGAGGCCCCCGCGGGGCCTTCGAGGAGAAGTCGCGCCAGGCGGCGCGATTTCGACAGGGAGCATGGAAAATTCTGGAGATCAGCCGTGGCCCGGCAGCGCCAGCGGCTCGCTGATCGCCTCGACCAGTTGCTTGGCCTGCTCGACCGCGCCGTCGATGTCGCGCTCGATGAACGCGACCTCGGCGTCCGTCAGCGGATGCGGGGCGGCGATCACCTCGCGCAGATAGGCGCGCTTCTCGGGTTCGGTCATGGTCCACCAGCCGACGGTGTGGCCTTCCTCGATCACCGCGTCGCCCATGGCCAGCAGGTCGTCCTCGTCGAAGATCGGCCGGCCGGGCTGCTCGGGGAACCACTGGCCGTCGTCGGGCAGGAACTGGTCCAACTGCTTGAGCAGGGCGGCCAGCCAGGGGCTGACCAGCAGGGGCTTTTCGTAGCCGTCGCCGAACTTGGCGCGCAGCAGCAGGTCGTACAGCAGATCCAGCCCGGCATCGCCCTCGAAGGTGACGGACTTCTTCTCGGGATCGAAATGGAAGACCGACATGGAGACTCCTGGGGGGGGACGCTTCGACGTCATAACGTCCGAAGGCGACGTTTTGCTTACGGCGTAACGCCCCCTCCGTCACGCTGCGTATTCGCAGCGCGCCACCTCCCCCGCGTTGCGGGTGAGGAGGAACAAGGCGATCTTCTCCTCCCCCGTGCAACGGGGAGGTGGCCGCGAAGCGGACGGAGGGGGCGTTCCTCCGACAGAAAATCCTACAGCTGATCCAGCCCGTAAGCCGCGTGCAGCGCCCGCACGGCCAGTTCGGTGTAGGCCGCGTCGATCAGCACGCTGATCTTGATCTCCGAGGTCGAGATGACCTGGATGTTGATGTTCTTCTCGGCCAGGGCCTGGAACATCGACTGGGCGACGCCGGCGTGGCTGCGCATGCCCACGCCGATCACCGACACCTTGGCCACGTCCTCGTTGACGGCCACGTCCTCGAAGCCGATTTCCTTCTGGGCGGCGCGGACGATCTCGACGGCGCGGGCGGCGTCGCGCTTGCCGACCGTGAACTCCATGTTGGCGGTGTCGGCGCTGCGGGCGCGCGACTGCACGATCATGTCGACGTTCACATTGGCGTCGGCCAGGCGGCCGAAGATCTGCGACGACACGCCCGGATGGTCGGGCAGGCCCAGCAGGGTGATCTTGGCCTCGTCGCGGCTATAGGCGACGCCCGAGACGATGCGCTTTTCCATGATTTCTTCCTCGTCGCAGACGATCGTACCTTGGCCGGGAGCTTCCCCGGGTTCGACGAAACTCGACAGCACCCGCACCGGGACGCGATGGGCCATGGCCATCTCGACCGAACGGGTCTGCAGCACCTTGGCCCCCAACGAGGCCATTTCCAGCATTTCCTCGTAGCTGATCTTGGCCAGGCGCTTGGCCTTGCTCTCGATCCGAGGGTCGGTCGTGTAGACGCCGTCGACGTCGGTATAGATGTCGCAGTCGCCCTTCAGGGCCGCGGCGATGGCCACGGCGCTGGTGTCCGAGCCGCCCCGGCCCAGGGTGGTGATGCGCTGGTCGGACGTCACGCCCTGGAAACCGGCGATCACGGCGATCTGGCCGGCCGCGAAACAGGCCTCCAGATTGGCCGGCGGGATCTCTTCGATGCGGGCGCGGCCGTGGGCGTCGTCGGTCAGGATCGGCACCTGCCAGCCCAGGAACGAGCGGGCGTTGAGGCCCATGTTGCGCAGGGTCATGGCCAGCAGGCCGGCCGTGACCTGCTCGCCGGACGCCACGACGGCGTCGTACTCGTCGTCCGACTCCGGCAGGCCCTGCGCCGCGCGGCCCGAACCGTCCGTCCAGGCCACCAGTTCGTTGGTCTTGCCCGACATGGCCGAGACCACCACCGCCACCTGCTTGCCCGTGGCCACTTCAGCCGCGACCAGCCGCGCCACCCGGCGGATGCGCTCCAGGTCGGCCACCGAGGTGCCGCCGAACTTCATCACCAGACGTGACACGCCCTACCCCGTAAAAACCTAAGGTCAATTCTTGCGCCGGGAGCGGACGAACCCCGCCGCTCGCGCAAGCCGCGGTCTTCTAGCGGCGCTGGGGCGCAACGGCAATGTCGCTGAGGTGTCTTTTTCGTCGAGTGTGACGCCATGCCCTGTGCCGCCCGCCGTGTCATTGCTACATGAGAGGCATGAGCCAGTCCGCCGACGCGCCCCCCTCCGCCGGAAACGCCCCCTCCTGGAGCATCGACCCCGCCGACGTGGCGCGGTTCTCGGCCATCGCGGCGGAGTGGTGGAACCCGCACGGCAAGTTCGCGCCGCTGCACGTGTTCAACCCCTGCCGGCTGGGCTTCATTCGGGAGCAGGCCCTGGCGCGGTTCGACCGCGACGGCAATGCGCGCGCCCCGTTCGAAGGCCTGTCCCTGCTGGACATCGGCTGCGGCGGCGGACTGCTCAGCGAGCCGATGGCGCGGCTGGGCTTCACGGTGACCGCCGTCGACGCCTCGGAGAACAACATCAAGACCGCCGCCGCCCACGCCGCCGAGCAGGGGCTGGAGATCGGCTATCGCCCGGCCACCGCCGAGCAGTTGCTGGCCGAGGGCGCGGGACCATTCGACGTGGTGCTGACCATGGAGGTCATCGAGCACGTCGCCGATCCGGGGGAATTTCTTCGGACTTGCTCGCGCTTGCTCGCCCCGGGCGGCCTGATGATCGTCGCCACCCTGAACCGCACCTTCAAGGCCCTGGCCCTGGCCAAGATCGGCGCCGAATACGTGCTGCGCTGGGTGCCGCCGGGCACCCACGACTGGAAGCAGTTCCTGAAACCCGACGAGCTGCGCGCCTTCCTGGCCGGCGAGCCTGTCCAGGTCCACGGGCCGTTCGGCGTGGCCTACAACCCGCTGACCGGCCGCTGGAGCCGTTCAGCCGATTGCGACATCAACTATATGATGACCGTGACCAAGGACTAGGCTGGACCGGGCGCTGAGCGCCCAAACGGAACCTGTACCGCTGTCGCGCCTTCTATTGGCCAGGGACACCCTACCAAAGGATTGGCGGCTCGTTTTCGGGGGCCAGACGTCGATCCGTTCGTCGGAACGGAGAGAGCTATCATGACTTCCAAGACCACTGTGTGGCTGATGGCCTCGGCCGTCGCCCTGAGCACGGCCGCGCCTGTACTGGCCCAGTCGGCGGACGCCGCCTACCAGCAGCGCCTGCAAACCTATGGCGACCAGCGCGCCGCCTATGACGAGCGCTCGGCCGACTATCGCGCCCAGCAGAAGGCCTACCAGGCCGAACGCGCCAAGTACGAGCGGGCCCGCGCCAACTACGACCGTCGCTACGGTTCGGGCGCCTATGATCGTCGCTATCCGCAATACGCGACCCGCTTCGACAGCCCCGGCTATCAGAACAGCTCGGACTATTATCGCGAGCAGACCGCGTTCGATCGCGACCGCCAGTCCTATGAGGACGCGCGCCGCGACTACGACCGTCGCAACGGCTACGGCGCCTATGACCGCCGCCATCCCGACCAGGCGCGACGCTTCAGCGTCAACGGCGGGAACTACACCACCAGCAACAGCGATTATCTGAGCCAGCGCGCCCAGTACGACCGCGATCGCGCCGATTACGAGCGGGCCCGCGTCGACTACGACCGTCGCTATGGTTCGGGTTCGTATGACCGCCGCTATCCCGACTACGCCACCCGCTACAGCGCGCCCTCTGCCGGCGGCTACGGCGACAACGTCTCGTACAACGAGCCCTGCCGGACCGACGCCAAGAAGAACGCCGTCGCCGGCGGCGTGATCGGGGCCCTGGTCGGGGCCGTGGCCGGGTCGAACATCGCCGCCCGCAACGCCAAGCCCGAAGGCACGGTGCTGGGCGCCCTGGTCGGGGCGGGCGTCGGCGCCAGCATCGGCAACGCCTCGGCCAAGGGCCGCTGCGACGCCAGCGGCCAGTACTGGACCTATGACGACACGGTCGCCTATCGCGAAAGCGACCGCTATCGCGCCAGCTCCAACACCGCCTACGGCGACTACAGCCGCCGCTGCCGCCTGGCCCCGGCCGACGCCGACTATAACGGCCGCGTCGAGACCCGCTACGTCCGCGTCTGCCCCGACAGCGAGGGCCGCTATCGCGTCCAGGGCTAGCGCCTGAACGGGGATGAACGGAGCCGTCGGAGCCGCTTCATCCCCCATTCAGGTCGGAAAGGCGACACTCGTCGAACCCAATCTTCGCCTGGGCGTTCATTGCGCTCAGGGATCACAAACCAAAGAACGGAGCTCGCCATGCGCGCCCAACTCAAGACTCTCGCCGTCGTCGTCGCTCTCGGCTTCACGGCCTCCACCGTCGCGGTGACCGCGGCTGAAGCCCAGACCCGCCACAAGGTCTGGGTCTGCAAGAGCACCAAGAGCGCTCGCAACAAGGGCACCCTGATCGGCGGCCTGACGGGCGGCACGCTCGGCGCCGTGGTCGCCGGCAACGGCGCCAAGACCGAGGGCGCGGTGCTCGGCGGCGTGGTCGGCGCGGTCGCCGGCAACCAGATCGCCAAGAAGAATTCCAAGAAGAAAAACTGCCACTACGAGTACCGCTACTACTAAGCGACTCGGCCAGGCAGGTCGGGAAGGGGACGGGAAACCGTCCCCTTTTTCACGCCCCTTTTCGGGGGTGTAGGGGGCCTAGTTGACCTCGGTCTTCTTCGGCGCGGCCGGCGGCAGGGGCGCGATCTTGATGCCGTCCTCGACCAGGGCCTTGACCTCCTGGGGCGAGGCCTCGCCGTAGATGCCGCGCTCCTCGGACTTGCCGTCGTGGATGTCGCGCGCCTCCTTGGCGAAGCTGTCGCCGACATAGTCGAAGTTCTCCTCGACCCGGCGACGCACCTCGCCCATGGCGGTCATCATCATCTCGCGCATCTGGGCGCTGGGCTCGGGCGTGGACGCCTGGGCCTTGGTCCCGGCGATGGCGGGGGCCATGATCTGCTTGCGCACCGTCTTGGAGCCGCAAAGCGGGCAGTCGAGCAGCCCGCGCGCGGCCTGGTCGTCATAGTCTGACGACGAGCCGAACCAGCCTTCGAAGGCGTGGTCGTGGTCGCAGCTGAGCGCGTACTTGATCATCTTGGATATATGGGGTCAGGGACCCGTGAAAGCACGGGCGTTCTTCAGGGCCGGGATCGCCGCGCGGGCCTTGTCGACGGCCGCCAGGTCGAGGTCGGCGATCAACACGCCCGGCTCGTCGTGGTCAAGTTTCCCGATCACCTCGCCCCACGGGCCGACCACGATCGAGCGGCCCCAGGTGCCGCGGCCGTCCTCGTGGAAGCCGCCCTGGGCCGCCGCGATCACGAACGAGCCGGTCTCGATGGCCCGGGCCCGCAGCAGGATGTCCCAATGCGCCTCGCCGGTGGGCCGGGTAAAGGCGGCGGGCACGGTCAGGATCTTGGCCCCGCCCAGCGCCAGGGCCCGATGGAGGGCCGGGAAGCGCATGTCGTAGCAGATGGTTAGGCCGAAGGTTCCCAGCGGCGTCTCGACCACGGCGGCGCGCTCGCCCGGCTCGTAGGTCGCCGATTCCCGCGCCGTCTCACCGGTCGGCAGGTCGACGTCAAACATGTGCAGCTTGTCGTAGGTGGCGACGATCGCGCCCGTCGGGTCGATCACCGCCTGGCGGTTCGCCGCCTTGCCGTCCTCGCGCTTGACCAGGGCCGAACCCACGTCGATCCAGACGCCGAGCTCGCGGGCCAGGTCGCGCAGGCCGCGCACCACGAAGTCGTCCTCCAGCGAGACCAGGGTCGGCAGCAGCTTGGCCCGGTCCTTCTGCAGGATGTTGACGCCCTCGGGCGTCAGGATGAACTGAGCGCCCCGCGCGGCGGCCTCGCGCACCAGCGGCGCGACGTGCTCCAGCGCGGCCGCGTGCGTCGCGGGGGTGCGGGTCTGGATCAGGCCGACTCGAAGAGGCGCGGACGGGCTCATGCCGCTAGGAGAGCATCCAGCTTGCCCTCGCGTTCCAGCGCGAACATGTCGTCGCAGCCGCCGATGTGCTGCTCGCCGACGAAGATCTGCGGGAAGGTGGTGCGGCCCGAACGGTCCATCATCTCCTTACGCAGCGCCGGGTCCATGCCCGCCTCGATCTCGGTGAAGTCGGCGCCCTTGTCGTTGAGCAGCTTCAGGGCGCGGGCGCAGTAGCCGCAGAACGGACGGGTGTAGATGGTGACCTTGGCCATGGGGAATCCGTAACAGAAGTCGTTTCCGGTCCTCATATAGGACGCGCTTGCATTTCTGTAACGCGCGCAACGACGGCGAGTGACACCTGCGCGGCGCCGGCGGCCAGCAAGGCCCGGGCGCAGCCCTCGGCGGTGGCCCCGGTGGTCAGCACGTCGTCGATCAGCAGCACCTTGCGGCCGATCACCCGACGGCGGCGGGCCTCTGGCACGATGAAGGCCGCCGCGACGTTGCGGCGGCGGCCGTCGGCCGACTTGCCGCCCTGGCTGTCGGTGTCGCGCCGACGGACCAGCGCGTCGGCCAGGTAGGTCCGCCCCGCCGCGGCGCACAGCGGCCGGGCGATCTCGGCGGCCTGGTTGTAGCGCCGTCGCAGCAGGCGCGAGCGGTGCATCGGCACGGGAACCACGGCCTCGGCCTCTTCCAGCAGGTCGGCGGCGCTCCGCGACAGCCAGCGGGCGAACAGGCCCGACAGGTCGGTGCGGTCGGCATGCTTGAGCTTGAGGATCAGGTCGCGCGAGTGCTCATCGTACAGGCAGGCGGCCCGCGCTCGTGCAAAGGCACGGGGTCTTGCTTGGCATAAGGCGCAGCGGAGTTCGCCGATGTCATAGGCGAACGGCGCGCCGCAGCCGTCGCAGACCGGACCGTCCAGGAAGGTGATCCGGTTCCAGGCGTCGGCCGACAGGCCCGAGGTCAGGGCCGCCCCGCCGTCGAAGGCGCGCGGCGGCAGGATCAGGTCCAGCAGTCCCTGAGCGAACGCCGTGACGCGAGCGGGCGGTTTCCCAAAAGGTTTCCCCAAAGCTTTCCAGGCGGCGCGAGAAGTCCCATCTTGCGCGGACATGACCACCGCTCCCCTGCTCTTCGACCGCGCCCTGCTGCGCGCCCGCCTGAACCGCGCCGCCCCCGGCTTCGACGCCGCCGGCTTCCTGAAGGCGCGCGCCGCCGAGGACGCGGTGATCCGCCTGGAGGCGATCCTGCGGGAGTTTCCGATCGCGGTCGATCTCGGAAGCCGAAACGGCGCTTTCTCCAAGGCGCTGGAGGGCAGCGACGCGCGCGCCAAGATCGGCGTGCTGATCGAGACCGACCTGTCGACGAGGATGCTGGGCGATCGTCAAGGGGTGCGGATCGTCGCCGACGAGGAGCGCCTGCCGTTCGGCGACGAGACGATCGACCTCCTGGTCTCGACCCTGGCCCTGCACTGGACCAACGACCTGGTCGGGGCCCTGATCCAGATTCGCCGCGCCCTGAAGCCCGACGGCCTGTTCGTCGGAGCCCTGTTCGGCGGGGCCACCCTGACCGAGCTGCGCCAGGTTCTGCTGGCCGCCGAGGACGAGGTCACCGGCGGGGCCTTCCCGCGCGTCTCGCCGTTCGCCGACACGGTCGACGCCGCCGGCCTGCTGCAGCGCGCCGGCTTCGCCCTGCCCGTGGCCGACAAGGACCGGGTCAAGGTGCGCTACGCCCACCCGATCGCTCTGCTCAAGGATCTGCGGGCCATGGGCGAGACCAGCGTGCTGATCGACCGTTCGAGGAAGCCCTTGGGCCGCAAGGTTCTGCTGCGGGCGATGGAGCTCTACCAGGAGCGCTTCGCCGAGCCCGACGGCCGCGTGCCGGCCACGTTCGAGATCATCACCGTCACCGGCTGGGCGCCGCACGAACGCCAGCAGAAGCCCCTGCGCCCGGGCTCGGCCAAGATGCGGCTGGCCGACGCCCTGGGCACGATCGAGCAATCGGCGGGCGACAAGGCCGGCGGCTAGGCCGGGCCACGCGCCTCAGTTGGCGCTGTTGGAGGCTTCCAGGGTCGAGGCGATCTTGCCGAACGAGATCGCCATATTGCCCTGCAGCGCGGTCAGGATGCCGACCAGGGCCAGGCTGATCATGGCGACCAGGATGCCGACCTCGACCGCCGTCACGCCGCGCTGATCATGCCAGAAACGGCTCAGAGCAGATCGCGCAGCCAGGCGATCAACGGCAGGTCGGCCGGCGGCATCGGATAGTCCGCCAACTGGTCCGGCTTCACCCATTTCAGCGCCTCGTGCTCCTTGGCGGTCACCAGTCCTTCCCAGCGCCGCAGCAGGTACAGTGGCATGAGTAGGTGAAAGGACTCGTAACTGTGCGAGGCAAAAACGAACGGGGCCAGGCAGGCCTGGGCGACCTTGATGTCCAGCTCCTCGTGGAGCTCGCGGATCAGGCACTGTTCGGGCGTCTCGCCGGGCTCGACCTTGCCGCCGGGAAACTCCCACAGCCCGGCCAGTTGCTTGCCCTCGGGGCGCTGGCAGATCAGCACGCGGCCGTCGACATCGATCAGGGCGGCGGCGGCGACGAGGACGGTGGGCTTGGTCATGGAGGCGTTAGTCGGATGCGGCGGGCGAGTTTGCAACGGCTTTGGTTGTTACCCTTCCCCCTTTCAGCCGTCATCCCGGGCCTCGTGCCCGGGCCCCCTGGTTCAGCTGAACTGTGAGGCGCAAGCGGTTCGCCAGCGAACCGCCCCCACTGCACCTGCGGCCGACAGAGGGGTCCCGGGCACGAGGCCCGGGATGACGGTGTCGAGGGAAAGCGTCAGAGAGCGCTCACCCTACGCTCGCCTGATACCCTCGCTCCACATAGCCGAACCCGTCGAAATCGGCCGGCAGGGCCGCGCCCGACAGGTCCTGGCAGGCCATGCCGACGAAGGCGCCGGTGAAGTTGGGCGCGCCGGGGGCGGTGGCCTCGTCCGACAGGATCGAGGCGTCGAACACCTGCGGCAGCCAGGTCCAGGCTTGTCCGTCCAGGCTGAAGGCGAAGCGCAGGCGCTCGAAATCGACCTCGACCCGCAGGTGGACCAGGCCCGTATCGGGCAGCGGGATCGGCGCGGTGAAGGCGTCGGCCTGGGCGCTGTCGGGCAGGGCCGACATCACCTGGATGTGCCGCCCGTTCTCCTCGTCGCGCGAAACGAACAGATAGTGGAACTTGCTGGCGCCGTAGTAGCAGACCAGCCCCGCCGCCTGCTGGAAGTGCTGGGGCGTGAAATCCAGAACCGTGCGGGCGCTGTAGCACATGGCCTGCTGACGGCGGGCGACCAGGGCCTGGCGGTGCTGGCTGCCGATCGTCTCGCGGCCGTGCAGGCGCAGCCAGCCGGGACGCGCGGTCAGGCTGAACAGCTCCTCGGGGAACGGCGAGCGCAGCCACTGGAAGTCGATCGGCAGGTCAGGGCCGTCGAAATCGGTCCAGTCCGGCGTCGGGGGGAACAGGGCGGGCGGCAGGCCGGGCGACGGCGGGTTCAGCTCCGGTTCGCCGGACCCGTCGCGGGTGCGCAGCCAGCCGTCGTCGCCCCAGGTCATCGGCTGGATCGCCGTCTCGCGGCCCAGCACGCAGCGCCCGCGATTAGGCAGGGGGCGACCACAGAGATAGGCCATCCAGGTCGTTCCGTCGGGCGTCTCCACCAGGTCCGCGTGACCGGCCCGCTGCAGCGCCACATGCGGCCGGTCGCGGGCGGTCAGCACCGGGCCGTCGGGGTGGAGCTCGTAAGGCCCCTCCAGCGTCCGCGACCGGGCCATGGTCGCCGCGTGGCCGAAGCCCGTGCCGCCCTCGGCGGTGATCAGGTGGTACCAGCCGTCCCGCTTGTAGAGATGCGGCGCCTCGGTCAGGCCCAGGGGCGTGCCGGGGAAGATGTTCTTGCGCTCGCCCACCAGCGCCTGGGCGGCGGGGTCGTATTCCTGGGCCACGATGCCGGCGAAGCGGTTGCGGCCGGGCCGGTGGTCCCACAGCTGGTTCAGCAGCCACTTCTTGCCGTCGTCGTCATGGAACAGCGAGGGGTCGAAGCCGCTGCTGTTGAGGTAGACCGGGTCCGACCACGGCCCCTCGATGTCGTCGGCGGTGACCAGATAGTTGTGGAAGTCGCGCAGGGACGCGCCCGACGCCCCGCCCGTCGTGGTGCGGCCGTAGCGCTTCACGTCGGTGTAGATCAGCCAGAACTTGCCCTCGGCATGGGTCAGGCACGGAGCCCAGACCCCGCAGCTGTCGGGCGCGCCCAGCATGTTCAGCTGGCTGGGCCGGGTCAGGGGCCGGGTCAGCAGCCGCCAGTTCACCAGGTCGCGCGAATGGTGGATCTGCACGCCCGGAAACCACTCGAAGGTCGAGACGGCGACGTAATAGTCCTCGCCGACGCGGATGATCGACGGGTCGGGATTGAAGCCCCGCAGGATCGGGTTCTGGATCGTGTCTTGCGGCATGGAGACTCTACAGGGCGGGAACGGTGACGGGCTTGGCGGCCGGCGGAATAGCGGGGTCGCGGACCAGGGTCCACAGCAGGACGGCCCCGGCCAGGTCCAGCACGCCCAGGGCGACGAAGAACGGATCGTAGCCGACCGTGGCGACAAATCCGCCGATCAGCAGCGAGAAGATCAGCACCCCGAGATTGCCGAAGAACCCGCCCATCCCGGCCACGGTCGCCACCTCGTTGCGACGGAAAAGGTCCGACGACATGGTGATCACCGTCACCGACAAAGTCTGGTGCGCGAAGCCGCCCACGCACAGCAGGGCGATGGCCAGGTAGGGGCTCTCGACCCGGCCGACGAACATCATGCCGGTCATCAGCACCGCACCCAGCGTGAAGGCCCAGCGACGGGCGTCGATCAGGCTGACGCCGCGCTTCTGCAGGAACAGCACCACGGCCGGGCCGAACAGGCAGCCGATGTCGGCGGCCACGAACGGCAGCCAGGCGAACATGGCGATCTGCTTCAGATCGAAATGGCGGACCGTGGTCAGGTACAGCGGCACCCAGAACGACAGCGTGCCCCAGGTGGGATCGGCCAGGAACCTGGGCAGGGCGATGCCCCAGAAGTTTCGCCGCCCCAGCAGGCTGAGCATCGAGGGCCGCGCACCGGCGTCCTCCAGGTGGGTCTCCTGGCCCGAGACGATCAGGTCGCGCTCGCTGTCGGACAAGGCCTTGTGCTTGTCGGGCGACTGGTAGGCGAACAGCCAGAGCACCACCCACACCAAACCCAAGCCGCCGGCCACCATGAAGGCGGCCCGCCAGTTCCAGAGCAGGATCGACCAGGCCACCAGCGGCGGCGCGAGGACGGCCCCCATGGAGGCGCCGATGTTGAAGAACCCGCCGGCGAAGCCGCGCTCCTTGGCGGGGAACCAGGTCGACACCGCCTTCATCCCGGCCGGCTGGGCGCAGCCCTCGGCCGCGCCCAACGCCCCGCGCAGCCCCAGCAAGACCTGCCAGTTTCCAGCAAACCCGTGGGCCATGGTGATCAGCGACCAGGCGGTGGCGAACAGGGCGAAGCCCAGCTTCAGCCCGATCGAGTCCAGCACGTAGCCGCATAGGGGCTGCAACATGACTCCCAGCTGGAAGGCGCCGGTGATCCAGGAATATTCCTTGGGGCCGATATGCAGGTCGGCCAGCACGGTCGGGGCCGCGACGCCCAGGGTGCTGCGGGTCAGGTAGTTGAGAATCGCGCCCAACATCACCAGGCCGATGATCCACCAGCGCAGGGCCCGGATCTTGCCGTTCATGCGTCTCTCCCCGCTCCGTCTTTGTGGCTCGGTTGGGGGGCCGATGACGGTAGCGGTAACACGCATAGACCGCCCCGCCGCGCGTCGCAAACGTCCAAGGGTCGTAGTCCATCGTGGATCGATCCGCCACGCGGCGGCGTTTGTTTGCGGCAAGCCCGAGGAGAGCCTGATGAGCGTCGAAGACCGCCTGGTGAAGAGCGCCACCCTGATCGGCGTGAAGATCAACGACGCCGGCGGCCACAAGCTGGGTTCGATCCGCGAGGTGTTCATCGACCGCGACGCCGGCATCGCCCGCTACGTGGCCGTCGAGCCCGCGGGCCTGTTCGCGGCCGGCGGCAAGTTCCGCCCCCTGCCCTGGCGTCTGCTGACCTGGGACGACAAGGACGAGGTCTATGTCGCCGACCTGACCAAGGACCGCTTCAAGGAAGCCCCGGCCTACGACCGCGACCAGTTGGGCAGCAGCACCTATGCCTGGGCAGCCCAGGTGGAGAAGTTCTTCGAGGCGCCGCCGCCCGTTTAGCGGTAGCGATTGAACGAATAGCGGCGGACCAGACGGGCGGCCTTGAGGAGGTCGTCGGCGGTCAGGTCTTCATCACCCCGACCCGCCGCCGCGGCTCCGCAAGCGGCGTACAGAGCACCCAGCACCTCGCTCGACAGGTCCGTGTCAGGGCGGGGATTCGGATCCACGGGATCCGGCGCCATGAAATCAAGGAGCACGCTCAAGACGGACTTGTTCTGGCTGATCTTCAACAGGTCGTAGAACCACTCGGCGATCTTGAAGCTTTGTCCGGTCTCCACCGCCGCCATCAGGGCGATCAGGGGATATTCCGGCGCCCTCTCGCCGCTGTCGCCGAGCACCGCGTCGCGATCCTCCTGACCGCGCCGGGCTCGGGCGATCCGGTAGACGTTCACCAGCCGCTTGACCCCGCGCGGCGCCGTGGCCGCCAGGGCGGCGATCTGGGGCGAGCTCAGGAAGGTGATCTCGGCCTCGGTCAGTTGCAGCTTACGCCGCGCCTCGACCAGTTTGACGCCGCCCTCGCCGCCTAGAATACCCGAGGGATCGCCTTCCTCGCCCATCGCGCCCTTTTGCGGCTTGGCGTCGGCGCCGCCCTGGCCGCCCGCCGCGCCGCCGACAGTGGGGATCTTGCCCCCCTGACGTTGCTCAGCCAGTTCGCGGGCCCGCTCGGCCGCGGCCTGCTTGTCCCGCGCCGTCTCGACGGACTCGCCGGCCAGCATCTCGATGAAGGGTCGGAAGGTGCCCTCGTCGCCGCTGCTGAGCGGCCGCAGCCAGAACGGGATCTGGAAGATCTTTTCCAGGTAGTGCATGGCGCGCTCGTTGCGCTGCTGCTCGCTGGCCGCATCGACCTGGGCGTCGCCCGTCTCGAACTGCTGGGCCAGCGCCGCCTGCACCCATTTGACGTCGACGCCCACCACCACCACGAACAGGTCGAAGGCCAGCAGCAGGTGGATGGCCTGCAGCACTTCGTAGACCTTGTCCTCGTGGCAGCGATCCAGGTCGTCGATGTAGATGATGATCCGCTCGGGGGTCTCCTTGTCCGGATGATCGGGCAGGTCTTCGCCCGGGCGTTCGACCTGGGCCTTCCGGGCCGCTTCACGCTCGTCGCGGACCTGGCGGGCGATGGTGTCCACGGCCTGGAACAGCCGCCGGGTGCGACCGATCAGGCCGATGTCCTTCTCCAGGGCCTTGGTGTCGGGATCGTCCTCCAGGACATAACGCAGCAGCCTCGGCGGATTGGCCTTGCCCGTCGGGTCGACATAGCGGGCCAGGGCCTTGGCCGAGGCAAGTTCGGCCTCCTCCAGCGCCTTGGCCTCGGCCAGGGCGCTCTGCAGCTTGGCTTCCTGTGTCAGCAGCAGGCCAACCGCGTCCTGGTCGGCCTTGTCGACCTCGGCGGCGATGGCCGCGCCGCGCTCGGCCACGCCGTTGACCAGCCTGAGCACCGGGGCGACGGTCCGCGCCAGGGCGCCCGTCGCGGCCAGCAGCCCCGCCAGGGCCGTCCATTTCTCCGGGGCGCTCACCGCCTTCCAGGGACCGAACAGGATCGCCCAGCCCGCCGCCACACAGGCGAGCAGCACCAGCGCCAGGCCGCCCGCGATCGCCGCGCGCAGCGGCGTCCTGAACAGCACCCGCCGCACCGCCTTCAACTTGCCGAAGGTCGAGGCCAGGTCCTTGACCACGCCGACGACGATCTCCGCCCCCTGCCCGGCCTTGTCGGGGGCCTTGTCGTCCTTCGGATCCGTCGCGACGTCTGGGAGGCTCGTGGCGCGCTCGCGCGTCAGGCCCAGGGTCGTCATCAGGCCCTTCTGGTCGGCCAGGACCTGGGACAGCACGTCCAGGGTCGCCTGGCCCAGCGCCTTGCCCGACGCCTTGCGCGCGCCTTCCGCCGCCGAGTCGCGAGCCTGCTGGGCCTCCAGCACCGCCTTGCCGTTCTTGGCCATGGCCTTGCGGTTGGCCGACAGGGTGTCGGACAGGGCGTGGACGTGCTGGTTGACCCGCTGGACCAGCTGGGCGTGCCGCGCCTGCCCCGAGCGGTCGTAGCCGCCGGCCCGCAGTTGGTCGAAGAACTCGGCGGTCAGGCTGGCCCACAGGTTGGCGTCGGCGAAGTGCCAGGCGTTGAAGCGGATCTGGACGATCGGATGCACGAACCGGGCGGCGTTGGCCTCCTCGACCAGGGGCAGGGCCTGGCCGGCCTCGCGCCCCGGCATTTCGCGCACCGCCTGTTCCAGCTTGGCCATGAAGGTCGACTTGCCCGAGCCCCAGTCGCCGAAGATCGCCACGGCCAGCGGCGTGACGCGGTCCAGGCAGACCAGCTGCGCCAGGGCCTCGACGTCGCGCTCGGTGTCCAGCACGTCGTTGTCGTCGGCGGTGGGGGTGTCGCCGTTGAACGGCGAGACGGCGTCGTCGGGCGGCGGGGGCGGCGGCGCGGGCTCCGGGGGCGAAACCGCCTGGGCGGCTTGCCCCACGCCTTGGGCTGTGGCTTTCCCCGCGGCCTTCCCCGCAGCTT
Source organism: Caulobacter sp. Root487D2Y (assembly GCF_001427165.1). NCBI lineage: Bacteria > Pseudomonadati > Pseudomonadota > Alphaproteobacteria > Caulobacterales > Caulobacteraceae > Caulobacter > Caulobacter sp. Root487D2Y. The sequence continues at coordinate 134,875 of NZ_LMFD01000011.1, read as the reverse complement.
GGGCGGCGGGCGGAGGCGGCGGCTTCAAGCGCAACGTCTGGAACCAGGCATCCTGCGTCTCGCCTCGCTGCGGCGAACGCATGATGTGCTCGACGAGATCGCGCTTGAGGTCGTCGATATCGTCGTTCGTCAGCGACACCTTGAAGACCCGCTGGGTCATGTCGGTGATCGCCCCGCGCTCGATCATCGCGGCGAACAGGTGCCGCGCGTCGAAGGCCCCGCGCGTGACCGTGCTCAGGGCGTAGCTTCTGGCCAGTTCCTGCAGGTCGCCGACCGAGATCGACGGCACGGCCATGAAGCCCGAGCTCAGCAGGCGCCCCGCCAGGGCCAGGTCGGTGCTCTGGCCCACGGCCGAGACGATCGCCGCCTCGCCGACCTTTTCGGCCAGCCAGTCCTGAAACCACCGCGCGGTGTTGCCGACGTTTCCCTTCTGGGGATGCAGGCCCGCGGCCAGGAAGCCCAGATAGAGGGCGCGCATGTCGAAGACGATCTCGCGCTTGGCTTCGTCGAGCACGACGTGCCGGCACCCGGACGCCACCACGTCGTCCAGCGTCGCCGACTTGCTGGCCAGCTTCAGCCGGTCGGAGATCGCGCCCGCCAGTTCGCGGACGACCTCGCCGTCGTCGCTGTCCGCAGCTGTCTGGCTTGGTTCCATGTTCCTGGCCCCTCGAAACTCGATCATGGGTTGCCGAACGGCGTGATGCAACACGGCGCGAAATGTCGCAAGGCCTTGCGATTCAAGGCCTGCCCTTGACTTCGCACCTGCAATAAACGACATAGCCCGCACGCCATCTGGCGTTATCGGCGCTCCAGCTGCGTGAAGGACCGTTTTCGGTTCAGCCTGTCGAGCGCCTTAAAGCTTCTCATCAGACCGCCCGTGTCACGCGGGGCGCTCCCCACCGACCCGCCGCCAGGCGAGCCGTGCGAGGATCGCATGCGCCGTCTCGTGGCTGCACGAAAGCATTCGACTTGACTCAATTTACCGATCTCGGCCTCGCCAAACCGCTTCTCAAGGCGCTGACCGACAAGGGCTACACCACCCCCACCCCGATCCAGGCGCAAGCCATCCCGACCGTGCTGTCGGGCCGCGACCTGCTGGGCATCGCCCAGACCGGCACCGGCAAGACCGCCGCCTTCGCCCTGCCGATCCTGCACCGCCTGGCCGAGGACAAGAAGCCGGCCCCGCGCCGCGGCTTCCGCTGCCTGGTCCTGTCCCCGACCCGCGAACTGGCGACTCAGATCGCCGAAAGCTTCCGTGACTACGGCAAACACATGGGCCTGACCGTCGCCACCATCTTCGGCGGCGTGAAGTACGGCCCGCAGATGAAGGCCCTGGCGGCCGGCGTCGACGTGGTCGTGGCCACTCCGGGCCGCCTGATGGACCACCTGGGCGAAAAGTCCGCCCACCTGAACGGCGTCGAGATCTTCGTGCTCGACGAAGCCGACCAGATGCTCGACCTGGGCTTCGTGGTGCCGATCCGCAAGATCGCCAGCCAGCTGCCCAAGGAACGCCAGAACCTGTTCTTCTCGGCCACCATGCCCAGCGAGATCGGCAAGCTGGCCGGCGAGCTGCTGAAGAACCCGGCCCAGGTGGCGATCACCCCCTCGGCCACCACGGTCGAGCGCATCGACCAGTCGCTGATCTACATCGAAGCCCAGCGCAAGCGTCCGCTGCTGGCCGAACTGCTGGCCGACAAGGCCGTCGAGCGCTCGATCGTCTTCACCCGCACCAAGCGCGGCGCCGACCGGGTGGCCAAGTATCTGGTCGCCAGCGGCATCGAAGCCGCGGCCATCCACGGCGACAAGACCCAGGGCCAGCGCGAGCGCGCCCTGGCGGCGTTCAAGGCCGGTCAGGTCAAGGCGCTGATCGCCACCGACATCGCCGCGCGCGGCATCGACGTCAACGACGTCAGCCACGTGTTCAACTACGAGCTGCCCAACGTGCCGGAGTCCTATGTCCACCGGATCGGGCGAACCGCGCGCAAGGGCAAGGAAGGCGTCGCCATCAGCTTCTGCGCCGATGACGAGCGTCCGCTGCTGAAGGACATCCAGAAGGCCACGCGTCAGGTCATCCCGACCTTCGACCGTCGCAACGACAAGAACCTGGCGGCCGCCGCGGCCGTGGCCGACAAGCTGGCGCCGCCGGAGAAGTACGTCGATCCGCGCCGCGCCGACCCGCGCAACAACGTCCCGTCGGAGCTGCGCCGCCAGCGCAACCGTCCGGCCAAGGGCGGCGGCAATGGCCAGGCTCACGGCAAGCCCGGCGGCCAGCCGAACCGCGGCCGCAACGGCGGCGGCCAGGGTAACGGCCAGGCGCAAGCCCAGGGCCAAGCCCGCTCGGGCGGCGGCGACTTCCGCGGCCCCAAGCGCGCGGCCGCCCCGTCGGAACGCTGGAACCCGATCGACTAAGGTTCGGCGGTCCTAATCGCACTGAGCAAAGCGCCCACTCCGGTTATCCGGGGTGGGCGTTTTTCGTTTAGGTTCTTCCCTCCCCCTCGTGGGGAGGGTGGCCCTGGCAGCGCCAGGGTCGGGTGGGGGGCTGCTGAGTCCGCAGACCGCCCCCGTCCAACACCCTGCACCGCTCCCCACCCGACCCGCTACGCGGGCCACCCTCCCCGCAAGGGGGAGGGAAGGCCAGAGGTGGAAAAGCAAGACGCCCGCCCCGGTTTCCCGGGGCGGGCGCTTCATTTCGTCAAGCGCTCAGGCCTTAAACCAGCGCGCCGTGGCAGTGCTTGAACTTCTTGCCCGACCCGCAGGGGCAGGCGCCGTTGCGGGCGGTGTATTCCCAGCCTTCCGGCAGCACCGAGACCGGCAGGGCCTCGCGCTGCTGCGGCGACAGCCCCTCGGGCAGGGCGCCGGCCGTGGCGACGTTCTCGCCGCTCAGCGGGTCCAGGTGCACCTCGGTCAGGCCCTCGGGCGAATGCAGCGGTTCGGGCTCGGCATAGGCGATCTCGACCGTCATCAGCCAGCGGGTGGTGTTGGTGCGCAGATCGCCCAGCAGCTTCTCGAACAGCGAGAAGGCCTCGGTCTTGTACTCGTTCAGCGGGTCGCGCTGGCCGTAGCCGCGCAGGCCGATGACGTTGCGCAGGTGGTCCAGGTGCATCAGGTGCTCGCGCCACTGCAGATCGATCATCTGCAGCAGGAAGTTCTTCTCCACCGAGCGCATCTGCTCGGGGGTGATGATCACCTCGCGTTCGGCGGCGTAGGCGTCGGCGGCCTTGGTGATGCGCTCGCGCATCTCCTCGTCGCCGATGCCTTCCTCGGCGGCCCATTCCTTCAGCGGCAGGGTCAGGCCCAGGATCGCCTGGACGCGCTCGTCCAGCCCTTCGATGTCCCACTGCTCGGCATAGGCCTTGGGCGGCATGTAGCGGGCGACGAAGTCGTCGACCACGTCATGGCGCATCTCGGTGATGATGTCCGAGAGGTCGGTCGCCTCCATGAACTCCTGGCGCTGCTCGAACACGGCCTTGCGCTGGTCGTTGACGACATCGTCGTACTTCAGGAGGTTCTTACGGATCTCGTAGTTGCGCTGCTCGACGCGCTTCTGGGCGGTGGCGATGGCGTTGTTCAGCCACTTGTGGGTGATCGCCTCGCCTTCCTGGACGCCGAAGGTGCGCATGATCGCGTCCAGGCGCTCGCCGGCGAAGATGCGCAGCAGGTCGTCCTCGCACGACAGGAAGAACTTCGAACGGCCCGGGTCGCCCTGACGGCCGGTGCGGCCGCGCAGCTGGTTGTCGATGCGGCGGCTTTCGTGGCGCTCGGTGCCCAGCACGAACAGACCGCCGGCGGCCAGGGCCTGGGCCTTGGCGGCGCCGATCTCGACTTCCAGCTCGGCCCGCTGGGCCAGCTCGTCCTCGTGGGTCGGGGTGATGCCCAGGCCCTTCTGCTGCTGGCGCCAGTTGGCCAGCCGCATGTCCATGTTGCCGCCCAACTGGATGTCGGTGCCGCGGCCGGCCATGTTGGTGGCGATGGTCACCGCGCCGGGCACGCCCGCGTCGGCGACGATGCCGGCTTCCTGCTCGTGGAAGCGGGCGTTCAGCACCTGGTGCGGAATGCCCTTGCCAGTCTTGTAGACGATGTCGAAGGCGTCATCGCCGATCTTGGCCAGTTCCTTGTCGTCCTTGCCGGCGTGCTCGGCCTTCGGGGTCCGCGACATCTCGACCTTGTAGGGATAGGTCGACAGCAGCTTGGACAGCTCTTCCGACTTCTCGATCGACACGGTGCCGACCAGGATCGGCTGGCCGCGGGCGTGGCAGTCGGCGATCTGCCGGAGGATCGAGTCGTTCTTCTCGCGCTCGGTGCGATAGACCTCGTCGTCGTCGTCGATGCGCAGGACCGGGCGGTTGGTCGGGATCTCGCTGACGCCCATCTTGTAGATGTCGTCGAACTCCTGGGCCTCGGTCGCGGCCGTGCCGGTCATGCCGGCCAGCTTCTTGTAGAGACGGAAGTAGTTCTGGATGGTCACCGAGGCCAGGGTCTGGTTCTCGGGCTGGATGTTGGCGCCTTCCTTGGCCTCGATGGCCTGGTGCAGGCCTTCCGAGAGGCGGCGGCCGGTCATCATGCGGCCGGTGAACTCGTCGATCAGGATCACCTCGCCGTCCTTGACGATGTAGTCCTTGTCGAACGTGTACAGCACGTTGGCGCGCAGGGCCTGGTTGACGTGGTGCACGACCGAGATGTTGGCGGCGTCGTAGAGGCCGGCGGTGTCCTCGGCCAGGTGGCCGCCTTCCATCAGGATCTCTTCGATGCGCTCCTGGCCTTCCTCGGTGAGGATGACCTGCTTCTGCTTCTCGTCGTGATCGTAGTTGGTCTTGTCCTTGATGAGCTCCTTCACCAGGACGTCGATGGTCTTGTAGAACTCGCTGCGGTCCTCGGTCGGGCCCGAGATGATCAGCGGCGTGCGGGCCTCGTCGATCAGGATCGAGTCCACTTCGTCGACGATCACGTAGTGGTGGCCGCGCTGGACCATTTCCTCGACGCTGTAGACGAGGTTGTCGCGCAGGTAGTCGAAGCCGAATTCGTTGTTGGTGCCGTAGGTGATGTCGCTGCGATAGGCGCGCTGACGCTCACCTTGGCTGAGGCCGTTGACGATCACGCCGTACGACAGGCCCAGGAAGTTGTGGATCTGGCCCATCCACTCGGCGTCGCGCTTGGCCAGGTAGTCGTTCACGGTGATGACGTGGACGCCCTTGCCCTCCAGCGCGTTGAGGTAGGTGGGCAGGGTAGCGACCAGGGTCTTGCCCTCGCCGGTGCGCATTTCCGAGATGCCGCCGCCGTGCAGCACCATGCCGCCGACCATCTGGACGTCGAAGTGGCGCATGCCCAGCACGCGCTTGGAGGCCTCGCGCACGGTGGCGAAGGCTTCGACCAGCAGATCCTCAAGGGTCTCGCCCTTTTCCAGGCGGGCCTTGAACTCGGCGGTCTTGGCCTTGAGGGCCTCGTCCGACAGCGCGGCGTAGTCCGGCTCCAGGGCGTTGATCTTCGCCACCTTGGCGGACATCGCCTTGACTTTGCGTTCGTTGGAAGAGCCGAAGAACTTTTTGGCGAAGCCGAGCATGAAGTGAGGGTTCCGGAGCGGTGTCTGTGAGGCCGGCGCTAGGGCTTGAGGGCCTTCACTACGGTAAACTGGAGGCGTCGAGGCTAGCGGGATTTCCACTTCTTGTACGCGCGCGGAGACTTAAGCACCGGCCTAGCGGGTGTCAACGCGAGGCGGGGGCGTGTGGTGACGGTTTGCGCCGGGTTTAACCGCTTCGCGCGTTTTCCGATCCATATCGCGAAGCTGTTTCCTCTTGGCGATAAACCGCGCTAGAGCGCTGAAGGAGAGTCAGCCGGAGATCGGCCCCAGATGAATATTGTCCAGTCTCGCTTTTCCCAGTCCCGTTTTTCCCAGGCCCGTTTTTCCAAGCCTCGCGTGTCGGCCATCGTCGCCGTCGCCGTCCTCAGCCTGTTGATCGCCGCCTGCGGCCGAAACAAGGCCGACGAGCGCCCGCCCGAGCCCGGCGACACCGCGGTCGCCCGGGTCGACGGCCACACGGTCTGGGCCTCCGACGTCAAGCGCGAGGCCGTGGCCCAGGGGCTGATCAGCGAGGGCGAACCGCTGGACATCGGTTCCGACCTGTTCCGCCAGCGCCTGGACGAGGTGGTCGACCAGAAGCTGCTGGCCGCCGAGGCGCTGAAGCAGAAGCTGGACAAGGATCCGGTGGCCCAGCGCCGCCTGGCCGCCGCGCGCGAGCGCATCCTGGGCGACATGCTGGTCGAGAGCGTCGTCGAGAAGGCCGTCAACGAGAACGCCATCCGCGGCCTCTACGCCGAGCAGCAGAAGCTGTCCAAGCGCAGCGAAGAGATCCGCGCCCGCCAGATCCTGGTCGCCAGCCAGGCCGACGCCGAGGCGGTCAAGAAGCTGCTGACCGCCGGCGCCTCGTTCGACGCCCTGGCCATGGAGCGCTCGACCGACCCGGCCACCCGCTTCAACGGCGGCGACCTGGGCTATTTCACCGTCGACGTCATGCCGCCGGCCTACGCCGTGGCCCTTCAGGGCGCCGAGAAGGGCGCCCTGGTCGGCCCGTTCCAGACCGAGGGCGGCTGGGCCGTGCTGCGCGTCGAGGACAAGCGCCTGGAAGAACCGATCACCCTGGAAGCCGCCCGGCCGCAGATCGTGCGCTTCCTGACCTATGACCAGGTCCGCGACCTGCTGGAAAAGCTGCGCGGCGGCGCCAAGGTCGAGATGCTGACCGGCAAGCCGCAGGACGTCCCCGGCGCCCCGCAGGAGCCGGCCTCGGCCCCGCCGGGCTCGGCCGACCAAGCCCCCTCCTCCGATCTCGACGACGCCCCGCCGGCGTCCGCCCCCGCTCAAGTTCCGGCCAAGAAATGACCAAGTCCCCCAAGCCCGCCGCCGCAGCGAAGAAGGCCAAGGCGGCTCCGAAGGCCGCCGCCGCGCCCTCGCCCACCCCGGCCGAGATCGTCGGCCAGGTCGGCGCCAGCGTCGGCCACACCCTGGAGCGGGCGCTGGACCCGCTGACCGCCGCCCTCAAGCGCGCCGGCCTGCGCCGCGCCCAGAAGGACGCCGACCAAGGCGTTCCGGAAGCGATCCAGGCCGCCAAGCCCGCCGCCGCCCCCGCCGGAACGCCGGGCAAGCCGGGCTTGGCCGTCTCGCCCCTGGCCGTGCCGTTCCCGACCATCCCGCCGATCGCCGGGGTCGAGATCGCCACCGGCCGCGCCGGCTTCTACAAGCACGCCCGCGAGGACATGCTGCTGATGCGCTTCGCCGAGGGCACCAGCTGCGCCGGGGTGTTCACCCGTCACGGCGTCGGCTCGGCTCCGGTCGACTGGTGCAAGCGCCAGCTGGCCGCCAGCAAGGGCGAGGACGTCCGCGCCCTGGTGGTCAACGCCGGCTGCGCTAACAGCTTCACGGGCAAGCCCGGCGCCGACGCGGTGCGCCGGGTGGCCACGGCCGTGGGCAAGCGCTTCGACTGCCGCCAGCGCGACGTGATGATGGCCTCTACCGGGGTGATCGGCGTCATCCTCGACGACAGCAAGATCATCTCGAACCTGCGCGAGGTGGAGACCCGCCTGACCGAGGACGCCTGGGCCGGCGCCGCGGCGGCGATCATGACCACCGACACCTTCCCGAAGGGCGCCTACGCCACCGCCATGATCGACGGGCGCGAGGTGCGGATCGCCGGCATCACCAAGGGCTCGGGCATGATCGCGCCCGACATGGCCACCATGCTGGCCTTCGTGGCCACCGACGCGGCCATCGCCCCGGCCGCCCTGCAGACCCTTGTCAGCCTCTACACCCGCACGACCTTCAACTGCGTGACCGTGGACGGCGACCGCTCGACCAATGACACCCTGCTGCTGTTCGCCACCGGCAAGTCCGGCGCGCCCAAGATCCACCGCGCGGGCGACCGCCGCCTGGCCGACTTTCGCGAGAAGCTGGAGGCCGTGCTGCTGGACCTGGCCCTGCAACTGGTCCGCGACGGCGAGGGCGCCAGCAAGTTCGTCAAGATCACCGTCAACGGCGCCGAAAGCCCGCTGTCGGCCCGCAAGATCGCCCGCACCATCGCCGAGAGCCCGCTGGTCAAGACCGCCTTCGCTGGCGAGGACGCCAACTGGGGCCGCATCGTCATGGCCGTGGGCCGCGCCGACGAGCCGGTCAACCGCGAGAAGATCAGCGTCAGGTTCGGCGACCTCTACGCCGCCCGCGACGGCCTGGTCTCGGCCGAATACGACGAGGCGGCGATGAGCAAGTACGTCAAGAAGCAGGAGTTCGAGGTCTCGGTGGACGTCGGCGTCGGCAAGGGTTCGGCCACGGTCTGGACCTGCGACCTGACCAAGCAGTACGTGGCGATCAACGGGGACTATCGGAGCTAGGGCTCCGCCCCTGATCCCCCATAAAGAACCGCTCATACCGGCGAACGCCGGGATGAGCGGATTTAAGAAGGGCAGGCCCATGGCCGAAGACACCCCCATCAGCCTCCAGGACATCGCCGAGGCCTGCCTCGAAGCCGGCTACCTCGTCGCCGAGATCGACCGCGGCCTGGAGGTCTCCGGATCCGAGGACGGCGGGGCCTTCTACCTGTTCCCCGAGGGCGACTGGCTGCAGGTGCGCTGCCAGGTGTTCGACCAGGCCGATCTCGACCAGGCCCGCAGCCTGGAGGCCCTGTTCGAGACCATCGCCCGCGCCCAGTTCCGGCTGATCGGCTGCCGGTTCGGCTTCGACGTGCTGACCGGCCTGTGGCTGGTCGCCGACCTCTATCCGGGCTTCGAGCCCGAACGCCTGCCCGCCGTGCTGGAACAGCTGGCCTTCGTCTGGAGCTCGCTGGGCGAGGTGTTGGACGCCGCCTTGAAGGGAACCATCGTCGACGAGGTCACCCTGGACGCGGCCTTCGAGTTGGAGCCCGACGGGCGGCCGAACTGAGGCGCGACGCGAATCTAGGAAGGCGGCGGCGTCGAGGCCCCGGAGGGTTTGCCGCTGTCGAGCGTGCGGATATAGGCCGACAGGGCGCTGATTTCCGGGGAGGTCAGCATCTTGGGCCGCATCTGGTAGTGGCCGACCTGCGAAATGGTCTCCAGCTCCCAGTCCAGCCGGTAGTTGCGATAGCGTTCGGCGACGCTCGCGAAGGAGGGCGCGCCGGTGGCCGGAGAACCGCCGCCGGCCCCCACCGCGTGGCAGGACGAGCATTCGCTGACAGCGAGCGCGCGCCCCGTTTCGACAAGGGGGATCTCGGGCCCCGGATGCATGGGTTCCAGGGCGGCGCAGCCCGCCGCGACGCCGGAGACCACCACCGCGAGGCCCCAAAGGATCCGGCCGGGCCGCGCAACGCCAGCGAGCGGGCTCATAGCGTCGCCAGGGTTTGGGGCCAGAGCGCGCGCAGGGGCAGAGGCAGCTGCCGCAGCACCTTGACCAGCAGGTCGGGGTCCATTCGCGTCGAAAGGCCTCGAAGGACGCCGCGCGCCAGGCTCTCGGTCTCGATCGGGTAGTCGGGCGGCAGGGCGGCCTCGATCCGGGCCAGGAACGCATCGACGTCCCGCTCCAGGGTCGGTGTTTGGCTGGGCCGCCAACCTTCCGTGAAGACCCCTCGCAGCAGCATCGGCAGCTGGGCGGCGAAGTTCATCGCGGAGTCTGGGGCCAGCCGATCACGCAGCACGTGCAGCGTCGCGCGGGCCCCGAGATAGGCCTGGTGGCGATCACAGGGACCAAGCTCGCTGGCGATGTCTTTCAACCAGGCGTTGGTCTCCTGGATGGTGGTGTCGAAAACCGGAAGACTGCTGGACATGGGACCCTCCAGGATCATGCGCCCAGCCTGTCCGATCGGGAGCCATGCCGTGTTGACGAGGATCAATCCTGTCGCTCGCCATGCGGACAATTCCGCTTTCCGACGCCTGCCCACCGCGCGCGAGGGCCGCATCCTCGCTCTTCGCCAGACCAGGTCGACAGGGGCCCCGTCTCGACAGGTCGGTCGCGCGACGGTAGTTTCCAGCCAAGGTTCGGCAAAGCCGGGTTTGGGCGGGGGATCGCTTGTTTCGTAAGACTGTCGCGACGGCCATCGTCGCCTTGATTTGCGTCGCCGGCCCCGCCGCCGCCCAGGAGCAGACCCCGGAGAACGCCCAGAAGTTCGTCGCTCAGATCGCCGGCCTGGGTCAGCTCGTCTACGCCTGGCGCTCCACAGGCAGCGGGGGGTTCGAGCAAGGCGTCTATCTGGATGAGACGGGAAACCAGCGCTATTTCGACAAGGCGGTCGCGCCGCTCTGGGATGTGAGCGCGACAGGCTCGTGCCTGACCAAATTCCACTATCAACGCACGACCTATGGCCGGACGGTCGGCACGGCGGACGCCGACGGGACGATCATCTGGCGGAATGTCGCCGCGGTGAAGGCCGAGAACGCCTACGTCTATGTCGACGAGAGCGCGGGGGGCTACCAGCTCTTCCACCGCTTCACCCTGCCGAACGCGGCCCTGGCCACGCGCATCGCCTACGCCATGGAGTTCCTGCGGGTGTCGTGCGACGCCACCCAGGGCACGGGTTTCTAATCCTGAGGAAGATCTAATGCTTGCCCGCACGGCCGCTACGGTCGCCACCGCCCTCTTCGCGTTCGCAGCGCCCGCCGCCGCCCAGGAGCAGACCCCCGAGAACGCCCAGAAGTTCATCGCTCAGATCGCCGGGCTGGGACAGATCAACTATACTGACCGGAGCGGCAGCCAAACCTTCACTCAGGGCTCTTACCAAGACAACTCCGGCAGCCAGACCGTCGTTCGCTACTACGACAAGGCCGTCGCGCCGATCTGGGACGTCACCTCGCCGTCGCGCTGCGAAACCCAGTTCAAGCGCAAGCTGGTCTGGTCGCGGGGCGGCGAAATCGTGACCTCCAATGAGAACGGCTACATGAACTGGAAAAGAGTCATGTCGGTCACGGTCTCCGGCGCCAACATCGTGGTGGCCGACGCGACCCAGTGGAGCGACTACTTCCACCGCTTCAGCCTGCCCACCGAGGACATGGCCAAGCGGGTGGGCTACGCGATGGAGTTCCTGCGGGTCTCCTGCGACGCCACCCAGGGCACGGGCTTTTAGCCTACTGAGCCGCGCCGCCCACGCAGGCCTCGACCGTCTTGCCGGTCTTCCGCTTGCCGACGCACTGCCAGCCGAAGTCGTTGCCGGAACACCGGGCGTCATAGACGCCGGGGTTGGACGACAGCGAGGCCATGGCCAGCGCTTGCGTCGGCTGCCGCAGGCCGGTGACCTGCACGATCTCCTCGGACGAGCGGCGGTTGGGGCAGAACTTGTCGTCGGGCTTCGGTGTCGAGGCCTGCGCCAGGCCGCCCGGCGGCTTGGGCATGGCGGCCTGGGCGGCCTGGCGCATCTCGTACAGCCGTCGCGCGTCGGCCTCCTGGGCCGGCGACAGGTTCATCGACTTCATGATGGCCTTGATGTCGGCCTCGCGCTTGAGGCGCGCGGCCTCCGCCGCCCTGGCCTGGGCCTCTTGCCGGGCTTGCCGGTCCTTGGCCCTTTGCTCGTATCGGGCCCGCTCGGCGGGGTCCTTGCACAGGTAGGGCTGGTCGACGCCGCAGGTCGGACCGACGATGACGTATTCGTCGCGCGCCTGGGCGCTCACGGTCGGCAGGGCCAGCAGCGCGCCCGCGACGAGGGCGATCGATACGGCGATGGTCTTGGGCATGCGGCTTCCGTCGAATTGGTCGACGACAATCATAGCGCCGCCGTGCGCGAGGAAAAGATCACGCGTCGCCGCGGCCGCGGACGATGGCCCCCGGTCCTCCACAATCACGTTCACATGACGCGGCTGGACCAGCCTTCGTTGGCCTCGCGGCCCGGGCGGGCGTAGCCTGGCGCGGTCGAACGCGCGGAGGACGTGATGGGCGACAAAAGCTCCCTGGCCGCCCTGGGGTTTCGGCCGTCCGCGCTGGGCATGGCCCTGGGCCTCGACGCCGCCGACCTGGACACGCGCCTGCGCGCTCTGGGCGCGACGCTCGGCCCGCCGTGGAACGAGGATTACCGGCTGGCGGCCCAGGCGGCGTGGCTGTGTCTGTAAGCAAGGTCAGGTGGCTCACCCACTTGCCCCCACCTGGCGGCTGCGCCGCCTGTCCGCCCCCACAGGGGGCGGAGGACGCGCGTTTCGCGACGGCTCCTCTTCCCCCTGTGGGGGAAGACGACCGCGCAGCGGTCCGTAGGGGGCAAGTGGTCGCCGCTTGAACCTCGCCGCCAATCCAGTTCACATGCGCTGACACGCTGACCCGGGGACCTGCCGTTGACCGAAGCTCTGATCGTTCGCGGCCTCGACAAGACTTTCACCAAGCCGGCGGTCATGGACCTGGACCTCACCGTCCACGCCGGCGAGCTGTACGCCCTGCTGGGGCCGAACGGCGCGGGCAAGACCACCACCCTGCGGATGGTCGCCGGCCTGACCAAGCCCGACAAGGGCGAGATCAGCGTCTTCGGAATCGACGCGCGGGCCGATCCGGCCGCCGCCAAGGCGATCACCGCCTGGGCCCCGGACGAGGCCATGGTCTACGACCGGCTGACCCCGCTGGAGTATCTGGAATTCGTCGCCGGCCTCTGGAACGTCGAGCCCAAGGCCGCCAAGGCTCGGGCCGAGGACCTGCTGGCCAAGCTGGGCCTGGCCGCCGAGGCCCGCACGCGCTGCGAGGGCTTCTCGCGCGGCATGAAACAGAAGGTGGCCCTGGCCGGGGCCCTGATCCACGACCCCCGACTGCTGATCCTCGACGAGCCCCTGACCGGCCTGGACGCCGCCGCCGCCCGCCTGGTCAAGGACATGCTGCAGGAGCGGGTCGACGCCGGCGGGACGGTGATCCTGACCACCCACATCCTGGAAGTGGCCGAGCGGATGGCCGACCGCATCGGCATCATCGCCGGCGGCCGCCTGCTGGCCGAGGGCACGCTGGACGCCCTGCGCGCCCAGACGCGCAAAGGAGGGGCGGGCGAAGGCAAGGACGGCTCCAGCCTGGAGGACGTCTTCCTGCAGCTGACCGCCGCCGACGCCAACGGAGGCGCGGCGTGACCCTGACCGCGCCGGGCTCCATCCTCGGGCTGCTGGCCCATGAGATGCGGATCTACTGGCGCAACTTCCGCGCTGGCCGGGCCGGCAAGGGCGCGCGGGGGCTGATCAGCCTGGTCGTCGTCGCGACGATGCTGGTGGGCGGCGGCGTCCTGGCGGCGCTGGGCCTGCACGCGGTCGAGGTTCCGATCAACCCGATCTCGATCAGCCTGGCGGCCCTGGTCAGCGCCGTGGTCTTCACCCTGATGCTGTCCCAGACCCTGAGCGCCTCGAGCGAGGCCCTGTACGACCGGGGCGACCTGGACCTGCTGTTCTCGTCGCCGATCGGACCGGCCAAGGTGTTGTTCGTGCGCTCGCTGGGCGTGGCGGGCGGGGTGCTGACCATCTTCGCGCTGATCCTCACGCCCCTGCTGCTGCCGTCGGTGATCTGGGGCCATCCGGGCTGGATCGGGGTGTTCGGGGTGCTGGGCGCCCTGGCCCTGGCCTCGACCGCCGTCGGCCTGCTGCTGGCGATGGCCCTGTTCGCCCTGATCGGCCCGCGCCGCACCCGCACGGTGGCCCAGGTGATGGCCGCCCTGGTCGGCGCGGCCTTCTTCCTGGTCAGCCAGACCCGCACCATCCTGGGCGTGCAGAAGAGCAACAGCCTGTTCGCCGAGATCACCCGCCAGGCCCAGGAGGGGCGGCTGCATCCAGCGCCGATCGTCGGCCTGCCGCTGCGGGCCATGCTGGGAGAGCCCTTGCCGCTGCTGGCCCTGCTGGCCGGATCGGCGGCGTTGTTCGCCCTGGCCGCCCTGACCTTGGGCCGGCGGTTCTCGGACGCGGCGGCCGCCACCCAGGGCAAGACCGGGGCGCGTCCGGCCAAGGCGACCCGCGGCGACGCCCGGCGCGCCTTCGCCTCCGGGCCGTTCCTGGCCACCCTGCGCAAGGAGCTGCTGCTGATCGGCCGCGACGCGGCCCTGCTGTCGCAGGTGCTGCTGCGGGTGCTGTACCTGATCCCCACCGCCCTGCTGCTCAGCCGCAACGCCGGCCACGGCACGGGCGCGGCCCTGGCGGGCGGCGCCGGGGTGGTGGCGTTCCTGGCCGGACAGGTGGCCGGCAGCCTGGCCTGGATCACCCTGTCGGCCGAGGAGGCGCCCGATCTGCTGGCGGTGTCGCCGGCCAGGATCCGCACCCTGCGCCGCGCCAAGCTTACCGCCGCGCTCGTCCCGGTGGCGCTGCTCCTGGTCCTGCCGATCGCCGCCCTGACCTGGTTCCTGCCGGCCGTCGGCGCCTGGACGGCCCTGGGCGCGGCCCTGGCGGCGTGGAGCAGCGGCCTGATCAACATCTGGCACCAGCGGCCGGGCAAGCGGTCGGACTTCAAGCGGCGCGGCGGCGCCTCGTGGATGGCCACGATCGCCGAAATGCTGGTCTCGGCCCTGGTGGCCGGGGCGACGGGCCTCGCCGTGGCCGGCTTGTGGCCGTGGGCGCTGATTCCCCTGGGCCTGGCGGGCGCGTCCCTGCTGAGCCTGCGGCGCAGCGACGCCCAGATCGCCCGCAACCTTCGAACACGGTAAAGCTAAGATTAGGGTTTTACCTGATTGCGCGGCATTCCGACGCATCTAGGCTCTGAAACCACGTCGGGGGACGTTGAGTCGAGTCGGAGTACCTCATGCCCGCCGTGCACGCCACGTTCCGATCCCAGAGCCACCGAGGACACCGTCAGGAGTCCAAGGCTCTGGTCGTCGCGATCAGCGTGCTGCAACTGGCCGTGATCGTCCTCGTCTGGCTGCTGGCCCTGGTTCCGGTGGCCCTGATGGCTCTGGGCGCCATGGTGATCCAGGCCCTGAAACCCGCCGCCGCGAAGACCCCGGCGCCGGTGGATTCCTGAACCGGGCTAAGCCCTCAATCCCCCAATCTCCAATTCCGTTGTCATCCCGGAAGCCTCGCAGAGGCTGTCCGGCCGATGCGTTGCGGTTCCCCTGGGTCCCGGACAGCGCTACGCGCTTCCGGGATGACAACCTTTGAGGGGCGTGCGCCCACTACCCGTCCAGCGCCGCCTCGATCCGGCAGACCACCCCCTCCGGCCTGAAGTCGATGTGCGCCTCGCCCGACAGCTCCGAGGCCAGGCCGCGCTCGATCAGCCGCGAACCGAAGCCGCGTCGGGTGGGCGGCGACACCGGCGGGCCGCCGCTCTCGGTCCAGGTCAACGCCAGACGGGGATGGACGGGGCCCGGAACCACGGTCCAGGCGATCCGCACCTGGCCCTTTTGCGTCGACAGCGCCCCGTACTTGACCGCGTTGGTCGCCAGCTCGTGCAGGGCCATCGACAACGACAGGGCCATGCGCGGCGACAGTCGTACCGATCCGCCCTCGGTCGTGAAACGCCCCGGCCCGCCGTGCAGGTCCTCCAGCCGGCCCAGCAGGTCCAGCAGGTCCGCCCCCTCCCAGTTCTCGCGGGTCAGCAGGTCGTGGGCCTCGGCCAGGGCGACGATGCGGGCCGAGAAGGCCTCCTGGGCCTGGGGCAACGAGCGGGCGGCGTGGAAGGTCTGGGCGGCGATGGCCTGGATCGTGGCCAGCGAGTTCTTGACCCGATGATTCAGCTCGTTGACCAGCAGCCGCAGGTGCAGTTCGGCCCGCTTGCGGTCGGTGATGTCGACGGTGGCGCCGACCACGCGCGTCGGCTTGCCGGCCTCGTCGAAGAAGCCCCGCCCCTTGGCCGAAATCCAGCGCTCCTGGCGGTCGTCGCGGCCGATCGTGCGATATTCCACGTCGATATAGGCGCGACGGACCGGATCCATCGCCGCCAGCAAGGCCTTGCGGGTGGGCTCGCGGTCTTCGGGGTGCATGGCGGCGAAGAAGTCGTCCAGACCGGCGTCCGCGCCCGGCGTCATGCCGAACATGTCGTAGCCGCGTTCGGACCAGCGCAGCTGGCGCTTGCGGACGTCGTAGTCCCAGGTGCCGACATTGCCGGCGTCCAGGGCCAGGGCCATGGTGGCCTCGCGCAGCACCTGGTCGGCTTCGGCCTCCTTGCGCTCGGTGACGTCGGAGACCACGCCGACGAAGCGTATGCAGCGGTCGTCGTCGAAGAAGGCTTGGCCGAAGGTCTCGAGCCAGCGCAGCGCGCCATCGCCGTCGCGCCGGATGCGGTATTCGCGGTTGATCGTGTTGTCGTTCGCCGGGTCCATGGCGGCCCGGATGGCGTCCATCAGCGACGGCAGGTCGTCGGGGTGGACCAGGCGCTCGAGGATGTCGAGCGGGTTCTCGATCATGTTGTCCGGCAGGCCGTAGATCTCGCGGCAGCGCTTGTCCCAAAGGCGTTCGCCGGTCTGCGGATTGTGATCCCAGCGGCCCAGGCCGGCGGCGTCGACGGCGATGCGCAGGTCCGCCTGGGCGGCCTCCAGGGCCTGTTCGATGCGCTTGCGTTCGGTGATGTCGACCATCACCCCGCGATGGCGGACGGCCCAACCCTGGGCGTTCCGCTCGACCCGGCCGCGGGTCTGCACCCATCGAATCGAGCCGTCGGCCTGGATCAGCCGGTACTCCTCGTCGAAATCGCCGGTGGTCTTCAGGTCGGCGCGGCCGGACTTGAGCAGCCGCGCGAAGTCGTCTGGATGCACGGCCTTCCTGTAGTCCGCGAACGGAAGCCCGCCGGCCGCTCTCTCCGGATCGACACTGTGGAACACCGCGTAGCGCGGATCGGCATAGATCCTGTCGCCGACGATGTCCCAGTCCCAGGTGCCCACGCCGCTGGCCGCCTGCAGCGCCAGTTCGTAACGCTCCTCGCTGGAGCGCAGGGCCTGCTCGGCCTGCACCCTTCGCGTGACGTCGTTCAAGGCGATCAGCACGCCGCCCACCCCGGACGGCGCGGCGGCGTCGGGCATCGGGCTCAGGCGGATGGTGAAATAGCCGTCGGTGACCGAGCCGTCCGGGTGGATCGTGGTCAGGAACAGGTCCTCGATGACCGTGCCCCCGCTGGCTCCCGTCAGGATGGCCCGTTCAGGCCCTTCGGCGTCGGCGGCGGAGGTCGGCGGCGCCTCGGCGAAGCTCTTGCCCAGCACGCGCGGATGGCGCTCGCCGAGCATGGGCGCATAGGCGTCGTTGTAGATCAGCACCAGCTCGGAGCCCCAGCGCAGGGCGCTGGGAAACCGGCTGGCGACGATCATGTCGACAGCGAAATTCAGGCTGGGCGACCAGGTCTCGCGCAGTCCGAGCGACGTCGCCGCCCAGTCGTACGCCTCGATCCGCGCGCGCATGTCGCCGGGCGCGAACGTCTCAAGGGCGAGCCCCTGATCACGGGTGTCCACCATGCCCGTGTTCCTTCCCGGCCGTGGTTAACGGCCAAGATGCAGCAGACCTCATGGCAGGCGGGGTTTCAAGCCGCGGCGCTGAAAGCTGGGATTTTCAGCCAACGAAAAACGGGCCGTTCCCGCCTCCGAGGGCAAAAACGGCCGATAATTCATCCAGTTGCGGTCGGCTAACCGACACTCGCGACCGGCCGCCCCTCGCTGCGCCAGGCCACCCAGGCCGCGCCGAGCAGCACGACGGCGGCGATCGCGCCCGAAATCCGCAACCCGCCGGCGATCCGCTCGGGGCCGCCGGCCGCCAGGGCGCCCATCACCGCCACACCCGCCGCGCCCGCCGCCTGGCGGCAGGCGTTCAGCACGCCGGACGCCGTGCCCGAGAAGTGACGGTCGACGCTGGCCAACAGGGCGCTGGTCATCGCCGGCACGGCCGTGCCCATGCCGCCGGGGATCAGCAGGAAGCCGGGAATCATCGCCCAGAAGGGGCTGTGCGCCGACAGCCGGCTGGTCAGGGCGTAGCCGACCGCCGCCACCAGCACCCCGCCGGCCATGGTCCGCGCCGAGCCGAAGCGATGGGCGATCCGCCCGCTCAGCAGGTTGGAGACGATGAAGGTCGCCGTCAGCGGCAGAAAGGCCAGGCCGGCCTGCACCACGCTGTAGCCCGCCGACCGCTGCAGGAAGAGGCCCAGCACGAAGATCACCCCGTAATAGGTGAAGTTGACGCTGACCCCGATGACCACCGCCGACCACACCCTGCGGCTCTTGAACACGTCCAAAGGTACGGCTGGATGCGCGCTGCGCATCTCGACCGCCAGGAAGGCCGCCGCCGCCGCGAAGCCGCCGACGAGCGCGCCTAGCACCAGCGGATCGCTCCAGCCCCGGTGACCGCCCTCGATCACCGCCCCGACCAGACCGGCCAGGGCGAGGAAGCCCAGGAGCTGACCGGGAAGGTCCAGCGGCCGCTTCTCTCGCGGCGCGGCCTCGGGCACGAAGGCCAGGGTCAGGGCCGCGCCCAGCAGGCAGAGCGGCACATTGACCAGGAACACCCAGCGCCAGCCCAGGGCGCCGATCAGCAGGCCGCCGATCACCGGTCCGGCGGCGATCGACACCCCGCCGGCCGCCGTCCACCAGCCCACGGCCCAGGCCCGCGCCTTGTCGTCGCCGGCCGCGGCGTGGGTGATCAGGGCCAGGGACGGCGGCACCAGCAGGGCGGCGGCCGCGCCCTGGACGGCGCGCGACAGGATCAGCTGCAAGGCGTCGCGCGCCAGGCCGCAGGCCGCCGACGAGATCGCGAACAGCACCAGGCCCGTCAGGAAGGCCCGCCGCGGTCCGAAACGGTCGCCCAGCGCCCCGGCCGACAGCAGCAGCGCCGCCAGCAGCAGGGTGTAGGCGTCGACCACCCATTGCAGGCTGGCGGTCGGCGCTCCGAACTCGCGGCCTATGGCGTCCAGGGCCACATTGACGATGGTCACGTCCAGCTGGACGATCGTGAAGCCGAAGCTGGCGGCCGCCAGGATCAGCGGCAGGCCGGCGGGACGGGCGGTGGTCGCGACTCGGACATTGGTCATGGCCCGATCTTCGCCGAGGACGCGGCCGGATGTTACACGCGAGGGTGAAGCATCCGGCGCGATCCTCCCCTATATTTCCCAGCATGGAAGCCAACATCGCCTCCCCCGCCGCCCTGATCGGCGATCCCAGCCGGGCGGCCATGCTGCAGGCCCTGCAGGACGGCCGGGCCCATCCGGCCGGCGCCCTGGCCTGGGCCGCCGGACTTACCGCCCAGGCCGCCAGCAACCACCTGGCCAAGCTTGTCGACGGCGGGCTGGTCAGCGTCGAGCGCGAGGGCCGCCACCGCTACTACCGCCTGGCCAACGCCGAGGTCGCCCACGTGCTGGAGGCCCTGGCCCTGCTGGCCGCCCCGATCCGTTCGCTGGAGCAGCCCCGGTCGCCCCTGGCCCGGGCCCTTCGCGACGGTCGCTGCTGCTACGGCCATCTGGCCGGCCGGCTGGGCATCGCCGTGACCGACGCCCTGGCGGCGCGCGGCTTGATCTGCCCGGTCGACGGCAAGCTCTACGACGTCCCGCCGGCCGGCCGCGCGTGGTTCGAGGACCTGGGCCTGGATCTCGACGCCCTGCGCTCCAAGCGCGGCGCCGCCCGCCAGTGCCTGGACTGGACCGAGCGCCGCCACCACCTGGCCGGCCCGCTGGGCGTGACCCTGCTGAGCCGCATGGTCGCCCTGGGCTGGATCGAAACCGTCGCCGGCAGCCGCGCGGCCAGGCTGACCCCGCTGGGCCGCGACGAGCTGCGCCGGCGGCTGGGGGTGGATCTGGAGACGATCGAGGGACGGGCGGCGGCGTAAAAATCTCCCCCAATCCCTCCCCCTTGCGGGGGGAAGGCGCCTAAGAGTTGGGCGCGAACATGATTGTCGCTCAATCCCGGAAGATGAACCGCGCCGAGACACATCTCAGCGTTGATGTTGCGTCATCCCCGGAGCGCCGCCATGCCCGACTTCAAGCTCGCCCTCGCCCCCAGTCAGCTGACCCAGACGATCAATCCGTGGTCCTGGACCTTCGGCAACGCCAGCCTGTTCACCATCAACCTGGGAACCTCCGGCGCGCCTGGCGTCGAGACCCGCGTGCTCGGCGAGGTCGGCAGCTACGGCCGCCAACTGGGCCGGATCGGCGAGGCCCTGGCCGCCGTCGTCGCCTGGGCCGAAAGCCAGGGCATGCCCGACACCCAGGCCATCCAGGACCTGCGGCTGCAACTGGAGCACATCGACATCATCCGTCGCGAGGAAGGACTGGGCGCCGCCCTGCCCGCCGCAACCAAGGCGGCGGTGCAGGCCTAGGCGGCCTCCACCCCGAACTGCAGCCGGGCCAACTTCGCATACAGCCCGCCCTGGGCCGAAAGCTCGGCGTGGGTGCCTTGCTCGACCACCCGGCCGTCCTCCATGACCACGATGCGGTCGGCCTTGAGCACGGTGGCCAGGCGGTGGGCGATGACCAGCGTCGTGCGCTGGCTCATGGCGTCGTGCAGGGCCTTCTGGACCAGGCGCTCGTTCTCGGCGTCCAGAGCGCTGGTGGCCTCGTCGAGCAGCAGGATCGGCGCGTTGCGCACCAGCGCCCGGGCGATGGCCAGGCGCTGGCGCTGACCGCCGGACAGGGTCTTGGCCCGCTCGCCGACCGGGGTGTCGAAGCCTTGCGGCAGGGCGTTGATGAAAGGCGTGGCCTGGGCCGCGTCGGCGGCGGCGCGGGCCTGCGCCTCGGTGGCGTCCTCGCGGCCGAAGCGGATGTTGTCCAGGGCCGATCCGGAGAACAGCGGCGAGTCCTGGGCGACCAGGGCCATGCGGTCGCGAACCTGGGCGGGATCGGCCGCCCGCAGGTCGACGCCGTCTAGCCGCACCACGCCCGTCTGCGGGTCGTAGAAGCGCAGCAGCAGCCGCAGGACGGTGCTCTTGCCCGCCCCCGAGGGTCCGACCAGGGCCACGGTCTCGCCGGGCTTCACCACCAGGTCGAAGCCCCTCAGGGCCGGCAGGTCCGGGCGGCCGGGATAAGCGAAGGTCACGCCCTCGAAGGCGATGGCGCCCCGGGCCGGGACCGGCAGGGTCTGGGGCTTCGCGGGCGCGGCGATGCCGGGCTCGGAATTGAGCAGGTCGGAGATCCGCTCCATGGCGCCGGCCGCCTTCTGGACGTCGCCCCAGACCTCGCCCAGGGCCCCGACCGAGCCGGCGGCGAAGATCGCCAGCAGGGCGAACTGGGCCAGGGTGCCGGCCGTCATCTCGCCCGACAGCACCAGGTGGGCGCCGACCCACAGCAGCAGGGTGACGCCGCCGAACGCCAGGGCCATGACCACCGCGGTCATGGCCGCCCGGGCGTTGATGCGCTTGACCGAGGCCTTGTAGGCGGTCTCGACGGCGCCGCCGAACCGATTGTCGGCCGCGCTCTCGCGGCCGAAGGCCTGGACGGTGTCCAGGGCGTCCAGACTCTCGCCGGCGTAGCCGACCGCGTCGGCGAACTTGTCCTGGGCGCTGACCGACAGCTTTCGCACGTTGCGGCCCAGCAGGAAGATCGGCGCCAGGATCACCGGCACCATCAGCACGATGAAGCCCGCCAGCTTGGGGCTGACCACGGCCATGTAGCCCAGTCCGCCGATCAGGCTGAGGGTGTTGCGCAGGGCGACCGAGCTGCTGGTTCCCACCAGTTGCTCGATGATGGTGATGTCGGTCGTCATCCGCGACAGCACCTCGCCGGTGCGGGTCTTGAGGAAGAAGGCCGGGTCCAGCTTCAGGGTGTGGCCATACAGCGCACGCCGCAGGTCGGCGACCACGCGCTCGCCCAGCCGGGTGACGAAGAAGAATCGGCAGGCCGTGGCCACGGCCAGCAGCAGCGCCACCGCCGCCAGGCCGATGAAGGCGCTGTTGATCGCGTCGCCCGAGCCCTTGGTGAAGCCCTTGTCGATGACGCCCTTGAACGCCCCCGTCAGGCCCAGGGTGGCGCCGGTCGAGAACAGCAGGAAGAAGCCGGCGGCCAGCGCGTCGCCCACGTGGCGGCGCACGAAGGGCAGCAGATGGGCCAGGGGACGGATGTCCTTGCGGCGAGGACGGCGGTCGGCCGCCTCGGCCAGGGTCTGGACCAGCTCCGCGCCCGCGCCCGGCCTGCCCTCGGCCGAAATCTCGCCCGCGTTCACGTCACTCATCAACTGTCCCTTGCCAAATTCGCGCGCTTTCTTTATAGCCGCGCGTCTCCGAGAGCCACCCGCAAGGTTTGGCGCCCGCCCACATTACACGCCGCCTCAAGTCGGTTGGATCGCCCGATGAAACAAGACATTCACCCCGACTACCACTTCATCACCGTCACCATGACCGACGGCACGTCCTATCAGACCCGTTCGACCTACGGGAAAGAAGGCGCGACCCTGGCGCTGGACATCGATCCGCGCGTGCACCCGGCCTGGACCGGCGGCAACGCCCAGATGATGGACCGCGGCGGCCGCGTCTCGCGCTTCAACGCGAAGTTCGCCGGCTTCACCGCCAAGAAGTAAGCGTTTCACGCTTCTCGCCGTAAGGGCGACGAAAGGCCGGTTCCGCGTTAGCGGGCCGGCCTTTTTTGTTTTGGGTGTCCTCCGCCCCCTAAGGGGGCGGACAGGCGGCGAAGCCGCCAGGTGGGGGCAAGTGGGAAGCGGCAAGGCGGACAACGGTTAGCGACACCGTGGCTAACGCTTGCCCCCTACGGACCGCTACGCGGTCCTCTTCCCCCAGAGGGGGAAGAGGCGCCTAAGCCGCGCCGAACGCCGCGCTGAGACGGTCGAAGTGGGCCTGGACCGGGCGCGGGGCTTCCTCGGCGGCGGCGGCTTCGACGTACATGCGCTTGTCCAGGTGGCGGACGCGCTCATAGAGCCGCTCGGAACGCTGCAGCAGGTTGACCAGACCGAAGGGCAGGTCCTCGACGGGAGCGGGCTCGCCGCTCTCCAGGCCGAGGCGATAGTTCTCGGCGCAGGCCGCCTGGGCCTCCATCTCGCCTTCCTTGACCGCGCGCTGGACCAGCAGCCACGAGGCCACCTGCATCAGGCGCGTGGTCAGGCGCATGCTTTCGCTGGCGTAGGCCAGGGCGGCGTTGCGCGAGAGAATCTTGCTGTCGTGGCGGCCGGCCCCGTCGAGATAGGCGGCGGTCTCCTCGACCAGCGTCATGCCCTCCTCGAACGTCCGGTCAAACAGCTCGGAGCGAGCGAAATCCTGGATCACGCCAGCACGCCAGGGGGGCGCGGCCACGTTCAACTCGGTCATAGCTACTCAATGCCCCTTCGAAAGGCCGCGAGACCGTCTCGCCAGACAGGGGGACTGCAACCCCCGTGCCAGACGTCGTCGTCCCGTTTCGCGACCGCCCCTCCCCCAAGCTCGACCGAAGGCCGATATTCCGAGTCAGGCGGGCCCGAGAGTCCGCCTGTAGCGTAAACCGATCGTTAGTCCAGGCGACCAAAGATCGCATTGGCCGCGTCGCGTCCCGCCTTTTTCTTGGTGAGCTGGGCGCGGGTGCGGGCGATCTCCGCTTCCAGCGCCTCGATGCGTTCTTCCAGCTCGGCCACCCCGTAGGTGTCCAGATCCTCATGTGTGGTGGCGTTCAGCGCGTCGCCGCGGAAAGCGCGCGGCTCGACCGGCTCTTCCATCATCGGATCGGTCTCCTTTGCTCGACCCCTTTTCGATCCGGCATCTGACGCCTACCAAGGGCCCGACGCAAGCCTCACGGGATGTTCCACCATGTCCGAGACCATGACCGCCATCGCCATCGAGGGCGGCAAGGGGACGGCCGACGCGCTCCGTCCGGTGATCGTGGACCGCCCCGAGCCGGGCCCCGGCCAGATCCTGATCCGCGTGCGGGCGGCCGGCGTGAACCGTCCGGACCTGTTGCAGCGCCTGGGCTTCTACCCGCCCCCGCCCGGCGCGCCGACCACCCTGGGGCTGGAGGTCGCAGGCGAGGTCGTGGTCGGATCTGGACGCTGGAAGGCCGGCGACAAGGTCTGCGCCCTGCTGGGCGGCGGCGGCTACGCCCAATACGCCGTGGTCGACGCCCGCCACGCCCTGCCGATTCCAGACGGTTTCGACTTCGCCCATGCCGCGGCCCTGCCCGAGACCGTGTTCACGGTGTTCGCCAATGTGTTCGAACATGGTGCGCTCAAGCTTGGTGAAACGCTTCTGATTCATGGTGGGACGTCCGGTATCGGGACAACGGCGATCGCCATGGCCAAGGCGCACGGCGCGCGAGTGATCGCCACGGGCCGCGGGGCCGACAAGAAGGCCCAGGCCCTGGTCCTGGGCGCCGACATCGCCGTCGACGCCAAGACCGAGGACTTCGCCGCCGTCGCCAAGGCGGCCGGCGGGGTCGACGTGGTGCTCGACATGGTCGGGGCCAGCTATTTCGACAAGAACCTCGACGCCCTGAACACCGGCGGCCGCATCGTCTACATCGCCGCCCTGGCCGGGCCGATGCTGGAGGTTCCGGTGATGAAGATCATGCAGAAGCGCGCGGTGATCACCGGCTCGACCCTGCGCCCCCGTTCGGCCGACGAGAAGGCCCGCCTGGCCGCCGAGATCGAGCGCGTGGTCTGGCCGTGGATCGCCGCGGGCAAACTCAAGCCGGTGATCGACGCCACTTTCCCCCTGGAGGAAGCCGCCAAGGCCCACGCCCACCTGGAGGCGGGCGAGCACGTGGGCAAGGTGGTGTTGCTGGCCTGATCGCGAGAACCCGCGCGGGACCGACGGCGTTGGTCCCGCATGCGCCATCCTCGCCCCCGCATCGGCTGTTCCGGCTGGACCTATGACGACTGGAAGGGACCGTTCTATCCCGAGACGGTCAAGCTGAAGGACCGGCTGCGCTATTACGCCAGCCGGTTCGACACGACCGAGATCAACGGCAGCTTCTATCGCCTGCCCACCGAGAAGGCCGTCGCCGCCTGGGCCGAACAGGTTCCCGCCGGCTTCTGCTTCGCCTGGAAGGTCTCGCGCTACATCACCCACAATAAGAAGCTGAAGGATTGCCGCGACAGCGTCGACCTGGTGTTCGGCCGGATGAAGCCGCTGGGCGACAAGGCCGGTCCCGCCCTGGTGCAATTGCCGCCGATGCTTCACCGCGACGACGAGCGGCTGAAGCGGTTCCTCGGATGGCTGCCGAAAGGCCAGCGCGTCACCGTCGAATTCCGCCACGCCAGTTGGTACGAGGACGCGGTCTTCGACATCCTGCGCGACCACGGCGTCGCCTTCTGCGTCTCCGACCACCACGACGCCCCCTCGCCCTGGCTGACCACCGCCGACTTCGCCTATGTGCGCGGCCACGGCCCGGGCGGGCGCTATCACGGACGGTATTCCGACGCCGAGCTGACGGCCTGGGCCAAGCAGGTCGACGGCTGGCGCGCCGAGGGCGGGACGGTGTTCAACTATTTCGACAACGACGTGAAGAGCGCCGCGCCGGCCGACGCCGACAAGCTGATTTCGCTCGTTGATTGAAAGCTTCGCCGGCCGCGCGCACCGGCTTGGCGCGCGACAACCCTGGGTTAGGATCGCGCGTCGAACCCCGGGGGACCTCCATGAGCCTGAATGGAAGCCTGAAAGGACTGCGCCTGATCCTCGCCAATCCGCATCACGTGGAGCTCGGCGTGCTGGCGGTGATCTTCCTGATCGCGATGATCTGGATCGAGCTGCGCAAATCCGAGCCCTGGATCGAGTGGCTGGCCTGGTCGGTGCTCGTGCCGCCCTTCATGCTGTACATGTTCGACATGCGCGGCGAAGGGCTGGACACCTCGCCGATCGCGCTGGGCGTCGCCCTGCTCACCGGGGTGGGCGGCGGCGGGCTGGTCGCGCTGCGCGGCGCGGCCCGACGCCGGCGCCTCGACGGCCTTCGGGAAATCCCCGCGCCAAACCGCCACATGCCGCTGAATCTGGGGAATGGTTGATCCCCGTTCCCTTTCTTCGAGAACCGCATTATAGGTCCAGACTGAACATCCCGCCCGGCCGCAAGGTCGGGCGCCGTCATTTCTGGAGCCCCTCATGGCCGACATCCTGATGCCCAAGGCGACCGCCGTCTGGCTCGTGGAAAACACGTCGCTCACCTTTGAACAGATCGCCGACTTCTGCGGTCTGCACCCGCTGGAAGTCAGCGGCATCGCCGACGGCGAAGTGGCGCGCGACATCCGCGGCGCCGATCCGATGGGCAACGGCCAGCTGACCCGCGAAGAACTGGACAAGGCCCAGGCCAACGACGCCTACCGCATGAAGGCCCAGGTCAGCCGCCACGCCGAGCTGCTGAAGCCGCAGAAGAAGGCCCCGCGCTACACCCCCGTGTCGCGCCGCCAGGATCGCCCGGACGCCATCGCCTGGTTCCTGCGCCACCACCCCGAGGTGACCGACGCGCAGATCTCCAAGCTGTTGGGCACCACCAAGTCGACCATCGAGCAGGTCCGCGCCCGCACCCACTGGAACGCGGCCAACATCAAGCCGGTCGATCCGGTGACCC
The DNA here is from genome assembly GCF_001427165.1 of Caulobacter sp. Root487D2Y. Taxonomy (NCBI): domain Bacteria; kingdom Pseudomonadati; phylum Pseudomonadota; class Alphaproteobacteria; order Caulobacterales; family Caulobacteraceae; genus Caulobacter; species Caulobacter sp. Root487D2Y. The sequence goes on along the minus strand of NZ_LMFD01000011.1, from coordinate 108,561 downwards.
TGGGCCTGGTCGGCCAGCTGGAACTGGACGCCCTGGTCAAGAAGGCCGCCGAGAAGAAGGCCAAGGACGACCTGAAGAAGGGCATCCTGCCGGAAGACCCGACCCTGCGTCCGGCCTCGGAAACCAGCATCCTGCCGGACGACCACGACGAGGAAGAGGCCGCGATCCGCAAGGGCCGCATCGAGCCCAAGGCCGAGGACGTGTTCGGCAAGTCGACCTATGTGGCCGACGACGAAGAAGACGACGAGGACTGATCAGCGATCGGGGACAGACACATGCGCCTGTCCCCGTCCGAATCAAAAGGCCCGCCCCGTCTGAACGGAGCGGGCCTTTCTGTTTTCGGCCTCCTCGATCCGTCACCGCCGTCTCACGACGCGGGACTTTGGAGGGGGCTAATGAAGTCGCGCCCTAAGGCCTTCGATTTCCTCCTTGAGCCTGAGCTTCTGCCGCTTCAACTCCCTGAGCAGGGTGGTGTCACTGACGGGACGACGGGTCTCCTCCTGGATCGTGCGGTCGAGGTTCTCGTGACGGGACCCAAGCTCGCGGATACGGGATTCGATGGCCATGGCTGTCGGCTCCTTGCTGGTGGAAGGTCGAAGTCAACACCCGCTGTTCGAAGCTGTCAGATCACATATGATTGCAGTCGGCGGCGCTTGACCTGGCGCAGCTTGCTCCCAAGACGGACGAAAATTCACCATGTCGGACCCGCTGGCCTCGCCGGAAAAGCCTCGTCTTGTCGTCGGAATCTCTGGCGCGTCAGGGGTTGTCTACGGCCTGCGGGCGCTGGACGCCTGTCGTGCACTGGGCGTCGAAAGCCATCTGGTCCTGTCGAAATCCGCCATCCTGACCCTATCGCAGGAGACCGGATTTTCCGTCGGGGAGGTCAATGAGAAGGCGGACGTCGTCCATCGCGTGGGCGACATCGGGGCGGCGATCGCCTCAGGGTCGTATCGCACGCTGGGCATGATCGTCGCGCCCTGCTCGGTGCGCACCATGAGCGAAATCGCCACGGGCGTAACGGCTTCGCTGCTGACCCGCGCCGCGGACGTGACGCTGAAGGAGCGCCGCCCGCTGGTGCTGATGGTCCGCGAGACGCCGCTGCACCTGGGCCATCTGCGCACCCTGACCAAGCTGGCCGAAATGGGCGCGGTGATCGCTCCGCCGCTTCCCGCGTTCTATGCCAAGCCGCAGTCGATCGCCGAGATGGTCGACCAGTCGGTGGGCCGCGCGTTCGACCTGTTCGGCCTGTCCTGGCGGCCGGTCAAACGTTGGGGCGAGGACCTGGCGACGATCACTGGTGAAGCCTGAAGAGGCCGAGGGGTTAACGAAGATGCGGCTTTGGCAGTGGGCCCTGGAGGTCTATGCGCGACCGTCTGTCGCACGGGCGTGCCTGTCGCTGCAGGACGGACACGGCCAGAACGTGCCCTATCTGCTGTGGGCCGCCTGGCGGGCCAGCGAGGGCCGCGCCGCCGACGTCCTGGAAGCCGCCCGGCTGGTCAAGCGCTGGGACGCCGAGGTCGGCTCGCCCTTGCGGGCCATCCGCCGGACGGTCAAGCCGGCCTGGCCGGGGATCGAGGACGGCCCGCGCGAGGATTTCCGCAACGCCGTGAAGGGGGTCGAGCTGCACGGCGAGAAGGTGCTGATGGAAAGCCTGGAGGCCCTCAGCGGCGAACCGGGCGCGAAGCTGGACGTGTTCGACGCCCTGCTGGAGGCCGCCCGGGCGTCAGGCGATCCACCGCGCGAGACCGCTCTGCGCGCCCTTTCCGACGCCCTTTCGTGATACCCTTTACCCACTGTCAGGCTTTGCTATCTATCACCGCCCCCATGGGGATCATCGGGGCACGACAGCAGGGGCGTCCATGAACGACGACGACGCTTCAGACGACAGCGACATCGCCCTCGAGCGGCGCCTGGCGACATTGCGCGAGGAACACCAGGACCTCGGCGACGCGGTCGCGGCCCTCGAGGAACGCCCCCTGCCCGACATGCTGCAGATCGCCCGCCTCAAGCGCCGCAAGCTGGCCCTGAAGGACGAGATCGTGCGGCTGGAGGATCAGCTGATGCCGGACATCATCGCCTAGGCTCGGCCCGCGACCGTCACCGTCGCCTCGTGCCCCACCGGGAAGTTCAGCGAGTTGGCCACGAAACACTTGGCGTTGGCCTCGTGGTGCAGGGCCATGGCCTTGGCCGGGTCGGAGCCGGCCGCGATCGTCACGTGGGGCCGCAGGGTGGCGCTCTCGAAGCGGCCGCCGCCGGTCTCATCCTCGACCATCACCGCGTTGGCTTCGTCGCGATAGGCGGTGACGACCACGCCGTTCACGGCGCACAGGTGCAGGTACCACAGCTGGTGGCACGAACTGATCGAGGCCAGCAGCAGCTCCTCGGGGTTCCAGCGGGCCGGATCGCCCCGGAAACTGGGATCGGACGAGCCGAGCAGCACCGGCTTGCCCTCCGCGGCGATCTCGTAGGCGCGCTCATAGGACCGGTAGTTGGCCGTGCCCTCGCCGGTGTCGCCCGTCCAGGTCAGGGTCGTGGCGTAGCGGTGCGACTTGGACATGAGCGAGCCTCCTGATCGACGGGAAGGCCAGATATAGTCAGGCTCGGCGAACGAAACAGCATCGTCCGGCTGAACTATGCTTCCTTGCGCACGCGTTTCTTGAGGAACATCGCCGCGTCGGCCTCGGCCAGGGCGACTTCCGGGTCGGCGCCCGCCTCGATCTCGCGCACGCCCCAGGAGAGGCGCAGCGGCGCCGACCATTCGCCCAACTGCACCGGCATGCCGCAGACGGCGGCGGCCAGGGTCTCGGCCTTGGAGGTGGCGGTCTGCTGGTCGGCCTGGACCAGCAGCACGGCGAACTCGTCGCCGCCGATCCGGCCCACCACGTCGCTCTCGCGGACATTGGCCTGCAGGCGCTGGGCGACGGCCTTCAGGGCCTCGTCGCCGGCCGCGTGGCCGAAGCGGTCGTTGACGGCCTTGAAGCCGTCCAGGTCGAAGAACACCAGGCTGGCGGGCGAGCCGTAGCGCTGGGCGAAGGCGGCGACCCGCTTGATCTCGCGCAGGAAGGCCCGGCGGTTCAGCACCGGGGCCAGCACGTCCATGTCGGCCAGGCCTTGAGCCTCGCCCAGCTTGAACTTCAGTCGGGCGACCTCGTTGCGCAGATCGTCGATCTCGACCATCAGGGTCTTCAGGGCCGCCTGCACCTGCGGGGTCAGGTCGGCTTCCGACAGCCCCAGGAACCCGGCCGTATCGGCGGCGACCACGGCCCGCGCCACCGCCGGCCCGGCGGCCTCGGTCAGCGCCCGGCGACGGATCGCGGAGAAGGATTCGGTGCGAACGCTGGTGATCTTCATGGGATGACGGACGCCACTCGGAGAATCACTTGTGGTGAAGCTTCAGTATTTCTGCGTTCTTTCATTAACCATGACAATGGCGACGACCATGTGTCGCAGCGTCGCGGCGGCGGACTATCTGTCGGGATCGGCTGTGGTTTTCGCCGGGACCTTTGGGTGAGAACGGGCTTTGGAGCCTGGGCGCCAGCGGCTATAAGGCCCGCGATTCACGGCCGTCAGGTCACGGAGCGCCCTAAGAACCCTAGGGTCGCTCCACCGCCGCTTTCTGGGGAAATCGTCGCCGATGCCCACCGCCACGCCACCCGTCGCCCCCAAAGTGGTCATTGTCATGGGCAGCCGCTCGGACTGGCCGACCATGAAGAAGGCGGCCGACGCGCTCGACGCCCTGGGCGTGGCCTACGAGGCCAAGGTGGTTTCCGCCCATCGCACGCCCCAGCGCCTGGTCGAGTTTTCGACGGGGGCCCAGGCCGCCGGCCACAAGGTGATCATCGCCGGAGCCGGCGGCGCGGCGCACCTGCCGGGCATGGTCGCCTCGATGACCATCCTGCCGGTGCTGGGCGTGCCGGTGCAGTCCAAGGCCCTGAACGGTCTGGATTCCCTGCTGTCCATCGTCCAGATGCCGGGCGGGATCCCCGTGGCCACCCTGGCGATCGGCGAGGCGGGCGCCCGGAACGCCGGTCTGCTGGCCGCCCAGATCCTGGCGCTCTCGGACGCCGGCCTGGCTCAGCGCCTGGCGGCCTTCCGGGCGCAGCAGACCGACAGCGTCGTCGAGAGCGTTGAAGACTGATGGCCTCCGCTCCGCCCGTCTTTCCTTTGCCCCCCGGCTCCACGATCGGCATCCTCGGCGGGGGACAGCTGGGCCGCATGCTGGCCCTGGCCGCCGCCCGCCTGGGCTTCGACGTGGTGATCCTCGACCCGGAGGAGAACAGCCCCGCCGGCCGCGTGGCCTCGCGCCAGATCGTCGCCCCCTATGACGACCGCTGGGCGCTCCGCCGCCTGGCCGAGGTCTGTCACGTCGTCACCTACGAGTTCGAGAACGTGCCGGCCGCCACGGTCGCCGAGCTGACCGCCCAGGGCGTGCTGGTCGCGCCCGGCGCCAAGGCCCTGGCCGCCGCCCAGGACCGGGTCGTCGAAAAGAGCTTCCTGGCCGAGATCGGCGTGCCGACCGTGGCCTTCGCCGCCGTCGACGATGCCCAGGGCCTGGCCGCCGCCGTCGCCAAGATCGGCGCCCCATCGCTGCTGAAGACCCGCCGTGAAGGCTATGACGGCAAGGGCCAGGCCTGGATCCAGCGGCCGGCCGACGCCGCCGCCGCCTTCGCCAAGATCGCCGGCCAGCCCGCCATCCTCGAGGCCCCCGCCGACTTCGTGCGCGAGCTGTCGGTGATCGCCGCCCGCGGCCGCGACGGCGAGATCGCCTGCTACCCGCTGTCGGACAACCACCACGAGGGCGGCGTCCTGCGCCGCACCAGCGCGCCGGCCGTCGTCGGCGCCGCCACCCGCGACCAGGCCGAGGCCATCGTCGCCAAGATCCTGACCGCTCTGGGTTATGTCGGGGTGATCGGGGTGGAGCTGTTCGAGCTGGCCGGCGGCAAGCTGCTGGTCAACGAGTTCGCGCCCCGGGTGCATAACACCGGCCACTGGACCCAGGACGGCTGCGAGGTCGACCAGTTCGAGCAGCACATCCGCGCCGTCGCCGGCTGGCCCCTGGGCCCCACCGCCCCGCGCGCCCATGTCGAGATGACCAACCTGCTGGGCCCCGAGGTCGAGGCCTGGGCCAAGCTGGCCGCCGAGCCCGAGACCCGCGTCCACCTCTACGGCAAGGGCGAAGCTCGGCCGGGGCGGAAGATGGGGCACGTCAACCGGCTGCGGGGACTGAAGGACTAGGCGCGGCGAGGCCTTCCGGAGGGCCGGAGCTTGGTCAGTTGTCGGGCTCGACGCCAGATCGCCCGGATCGCGGCGACGGCGAGAGCGACGCCCGCGAGCGCCATCGCAACCCTCGACCCCTTGTCGCTGTTGTCGATTTTCCGGTCGACGATGAGCTCGCCGTCCATGCGCAAATTGTAGATTCGGCTGCCAAAGACCTCCATCTCGACATGCTGGGGCTCCGGCCAGCGGGGCAGCGCTCGCCATTTGGCCAAAGCCGGGCAGTCGTAGCGCCGATGCCCGCTCGTTCCGCATGTGAACCGAAAGCTTCGTCCATCCGGCATGATGACCAGACCGGACGCCGATCTGACCTCTATCGGCTTGCCCGACACCAGGCTGGTCCGCTCGATCGAGGGTTGGAAGGCCAGGGCGACGAGGATCACGGAGAGCGGCAGGGCCGCGCTCCAGGAGGCGAGTTCCGCGCGCACCCGGCTTGAGCGCGCCGCATGGCTTCGCAGGGGCTGATCGCCGTAACGGCGATGGAGAAGGATCGCGATCATCGCCAAGGCGACCGTGAGCAGGCCAAACACTGCCAGGACCGCGAACTCCGTCCACAGCCCAAGGACCGCGGCGCCTCCGCCGAGCATCGCCATGCCCGCGGCGGCCTCGATCCAACGCCTGCTATCGTGGATGGTGCGCGAAATTGACTTTTCACCCCGGCAGCCGCCTGGTCCGGAAATCGAATGGCCAAGGGCGGGAACTCAGCCTTTCAAGGTCAAGCTATCGGGTGTGGCCTCATGGAGGAAGCGCGGGCTCTTGCCACCGTCACCTCGCCGGAGCAGCCTCCCCGCACCCGAAATGGGCGGAGACAATCGGCATGGCGGTTCCCGACGGCGCGGAGGCGATGCGTCCTTTCCTTCCGGCCAAGGACTTCGCGGTCAGCAAGGCGTTCTACCAGGCCCTGGGTTTCAAGACGCTGCTCGACGGCGAGGTGGCGATCTTCGGCCTGGGCGCCAGCGCCTTCATCCTGCAGCGCTATTACGAGAAGACCTGGGCCGAGAACTTCATGATGCAGCTGATGGTCGACGACCTGGACGCCTGGTGGGCGCACATCCAGGCGCTGGACCTGCCGGGCCGGTTCGGCGTCCAGCCGGCCAAGCCTCCGGCGATGCAGCCGTGGGGCCTGCGCGTGGCCTATGTCTACGATCCGTGCGGCGTGCTCTGGCATGTTTGCCAGCGGCGACCGGGCGCGCCGCAGGACTAGGCCTGTCGACATTCAAGCATCGTGCTTGGTCGTCGTCCTTCGACAAGCTCAGGATGAGGACCATTGTGCAGGCCGTGACAGTAGAAAACCTCATCCTGAGCCCGTCGAAGGACGAGGTTTTCGCTCCAGCCCTCACGCCATGGCGATGATCTCAAGCTCGATCAGCCAGTCGTCGGCCAGGGTCTGGACGATAATCGCCGTGGTCGGGATGCGCCGGTCGCCCAGGGCCGCCACCCGGGCCGCGCCGTTGGCCTCGACATAGGCCGGATCGCGCAGGTAGCTGGTCAGGCGCACGATGTTGTCGACGGTCATGCCGGCGCTGGCCAGGATGGTCCGCAGGTTGGACCAGACCAGCTCCAGCTGCCGCTCCAGGCTGGTCCCGGCCACGCCCTGGGCGTCCAGCCCCATCGTCCCGGCGACGAACAGCATGCGGGCCGGATCACGCACTTCCAGGGCATGCACATAGTCGTCGGTGGCGGCGTAGATCCCGTCGGTGGGATTGTGGATCACGGTCTCCATGGCGGCGTCTCCCGGGCGTTTGTCTTTCGAGGCTTCGTATCTAAGCTTAGCGGAAAGAGCGCCGTCGGTGTGACGCCCTTCCCGGAGTCCTGCATGGCCGAGCAAGCACTGATAGGCCTGATCGGCGGCATGAGCTGGGAAAGCTCGGCCCAGTACTATCGGCTAATCAACGAAGGGGTCCGCGACCGGGTCGGCGGCGTGGCCTCGGCCCGAACCCTGATGTGGTCGTTCGATTTCGCCCGGATCGAGGCCCTGCAGCACGCCGGCGACTGGGACGCCCTGGCCGGAGAGCTGGTCACCGCCGCCAAGGCGCTGCAGAAGGGCGGGGCCGACTTTCTGGTCCTGTGCACCAACACCATGCACCGCTGCGCCTGGGCCATCGACGCGGCGGTGAAGATCCCCCTGTTGCACATCGCCGACCCGACGGCGGCGGCGATCCAGGCGGCGGGTCTCACCCGGGTCGGCCTGCTGGGCACGGCCTTCACCATGGAGCAGGAATTCTATCGCGGCCGGCTGGAGGCGAAATTCGGCCTGGAGGTGCTGATCCCGGAGGCGCGGGACCGCGCGGCGGTGCATGGGATCATCTATCGTGAGCTGGTGACCGGCCAGGTGCTGGACGCCTCGCGCGAGGTCTATCGCGACGTGATCGCGCGGCTGGTCGCGCGTGGAGCGCAGGGGATCATCCTGGGCTGCACCGAGATCATGCTGCTGATCGGAGAGAAGGACAGCCCCGTGCCGGTGTTCGACACCACGACGCTGCACGCGATGGCTGCGGTGGACCGGGCTTTGGGGAACCCCTAGGACCGCCCGTACCGCATCCGCGCCAGCGCCGCGGCCACCTCCGCCGCCAGGTTCATCGGCTTGATCCCGGCCTTCCACTTCTCGAAGGCCATGACGTTGTCGATGCGGCCGTCCAGGTGCTTGAGCGCCGACTCGCGGCCCGAGGCCATGTCAACGGCCAGGGTCGAGACCAGGATCCCCGACAGGATCGCCCGCTTGGAATAGTGATTCTCATCGGTCGCCGTATCGCCGGCCCAGCGCCACAGGACGTCGGCGCTTTCCCAGATCAGGGTCAGGGCCAGCGGCATGTTGGTCGGGAAGGCCAGGAAGGCCGCCAGCTTGCGCAGGGCCTCGGCGTCGCGTTGGGCGGCGTCCAGGCGGGCGACCACACCGGCTCGGATCTTGTCGCGAATCTTGATCGGGGGCGGATCCAGGGCCTTCAGAGACGCCAGGGCGGCCTTGTCGTGGCGGCGCGACAGCAGGGCGGCCAGGTCGCGCGGGCCTTGCGGCAACAGCAGTTGCGCCTCGCCGGCGTTGAGCCCCGCGGCCACCGCGGCGGCGCGGGCCATCCCGGGGTTCCATCCCAGGCGCGGGGCCAGGCGCAGGGCCTCGTCCAGCACCCGTTGCTCGGTCGTGTCGGCCCAATCGCCCGGGTCTCGAGAGGCATCGGCGGTTTTGTCGCTCATGAATCCGAGTCTACACGGGAGTTTAGGCCGCGTCGCCATGGACAGAGGCCCCCGCCTCTGCTATCAGCCGCCCCTCGTCGCCCGGGAGATCCCTTTCCGGGCTTATCAGGTTTTGTTCGCCCGCCCGGCCCCTGAGAGGGACTCGGGAAGATGGTCGGGCCGTCGAATGGAGAGAGACCCCTGGTCCAGATTTTCGTCCGCGACAACAACGTCGATCAGGCCCTCAAGGCCCTGAAGAAGAAGATGCAACGCGAAGGCTCGTTCCGCGAAATGAAGCGGCACGTGCACTATGAAAAGCCGTCGGAAAAGCGCGCCCGTCAAAAGGCCGAAGCTGTCCGCCGCGCCCGCAAGCTGGCCCGCAAGCGCGCTCAGCGCGAAGGCCTGCTGCCGATGCCGAAGAAGCCGGTCGGCGCGCGTTAAGCGACGCTTTCCGAGATTTCGGAAACACCAAGCCCGCGTGGAGCGATCCACGCGGGCTTTGTTTTGTCTGGATGGGTGGTGGCTCACCCGCTTGCCCCCACCTGACGGCTTCGCCGTCTGTCCGCCCCCATAGGGGGCGGGAGGACGAAAGCGCGGACTCCTCTTCCCCCTCTGGGGGAAGAGGGCCGAAGGCCCGTAGGGGGCAAGTGTTAGCCGCCTAAACGCCCGCCACGAACTCCACCGCCCTGACGATATGCCCGGCGAACGTCTCCCCCAGCAGTCGCGTGTGGGACGCGGCCTCGACGTGGTCGACATAGCCGCGCCTGGAGCGCTCGGCCGGCGCGGCCTGCATCGCCTTGCGCTTTTCGCGCCCCTTGACCGGTCCCGCCGTGACCACCGCCACCGGCCAGTTCGGGTCATAGGCGGGCACGGCGACGGCCTGCTCCGCCGACTGGGACCACGCGGCCACCTCGGCGGCGGCGGTGCGGTTGTGGGGACCGTTGGCGAAGGCCCAGCGCTTCTCGGCCTTGGCGGCCGGCGGCAGACCGATCTTGTCGCCCAGGCTGGTATAGACCAGCGGCTTGTAGAGCCCGATCGAAGCCCCGCGCGCCGCCCAGCGCGACGCCGTGGTGAAGACCCGGATGAAAGGCTTGAACGCTTCGGTTTCCGAGGCGTCCGCCGTCGCGGCGTCGACCAGGACCAGACCCGCCACCTTGTCCGGATTGCGTCCGGCGTACTGGCGCAGGCGCAGGCCGGCCATCGAGTGGCCGACCAGGATGAACGGTCCCGGCTCGCCCGAGGCGGCGACCAGCTTCTCGAAGTCGGCGACGATGGCCAGGCCGTCGCGCGGCGCCGGGCCGGGCGGCGAGAAGCCCATGCCCGCCCGGTCATAGGCGCAGGACCGCCAGCCGGCGGCGCTCAGGGCCTCCTGGGTGGCGCCCCAGTCGGCGGCGAAGCCGAAGGCTCCCGCCTCCAGCCAGACCACCGGACGGTCGCCGCGCGGCCCCTCGCAGACCAGGCGGAGGCTTCGCCCTTCGCCGATGTCGACCATCGTCCCGCGCGGCACGGGATGACCCGCCGCCGACATCAGGCCGCCCACGGCGATGAATGAGACGATGAGAAGAGCGAATCCGGCAAGGGCGCGTCCGACGTGTCTTAGCATGCGGCCACTCTAGCCGAGCGTCAGTGTCCGTCGAGTGACAGAACACCTCCTAGATCCGCGGCGTTTTTCTAACCGTCGACGACGTTGATCCGCACGCGGACGCGGCCGCCCTTGACGCGGGTGACCCCGCCCTCGCCGTTCGCCGCCATCTTGCCCGGGGCTTTCACGCCCTCGGGCCAGCGCGAGACCTGGGCCAGGCGCACCTTGCGGCCCACCCTGGCGGCGGCCTTCAGCGGCAGGTCATCCTTCTCGGCGAAGGTCTTGCCCATGAACAGCGCCGGGTTCAGCGGCTTGCCGGCCTTGTTGCGCAGTTCGAAGTGCAGGTGCGAGCCGGTCGAGCGGCCGCTGCTGCCCACATAGGCCACGGTGGTCCCGCGCTTGACGAAGGTCCCGCGCTTGAGGCCCGCGTCGCGGCCCAGGTGGGCGTAGAAGGTGTGGAAGCCGTCCTTGTGGCCCACCTCGACAAACCGGCCGTAGGTCGACGACACGCCGCTGCGCATGATGACGCCGTCGGTGGCGACATGGACGGGCGCGCCGGCCGGGGCGGCGATGTCGACGCCCTCGTGCAGGCGGCCGTTCTCTTCCCACGGCATCTGGCGTAGGCCGAACGGCGAATTGACGACATGGCCCGGCAGCGGGGCGTCGAACACGAAGGCGGGGGGCGGCGGGGGCGGCGGCTCGGGCGCCGTGACGGGCGTGACCACCGGGGCCGGCGCGGGCGGCTGCAAGCCGGCGTTCATCGCGCCGACGGCCGAAACGGCGTTGATCATGCCCCAGATCACGATCGCGCCGCCGACGGCGGCGAACGCGGCGCGCGAATAGGGAGACGAGGTTGCGGCCAGGACTCGTGACGCCAAGAGTGATCCTCACAGACGATCGGTCGCCCCAAAGAGACCGCGCCAAAGCGCGTTCCCATCCCACGGGCGACCTTTCGGGATGATGAAGGCGGGCTCTATGCCGCGCCCATGAGGCGAAAAGGCGGCGCAGCTTAACCATTGATCAAGCATGACCATAGTCAGGCGACAGATGACCGGTTGCCACATTACAGGAATTTTAGAACATTACTTTCAGTACACTTCTTTAATTACACGTCATGAATGAGACGTAACGAGTATTCACGAGAAGTCGCGAGTATACCTTTGGACATGGAGCGCAGGGACGCGCCCAGACAGAGGGACAACTCAAATGCGCAAGTTCATGACCAGCCTGACCGCCGTGGCCACCTTCACCCTGGCCGCCGTGCCGGCCCTGGGCCTGCTGCAAAACGCCCACGCCGCCGAGCCCACCGCCCGCATCCTGGTCGGCGACCTGAACCTGAGCGACCCGGCCCAGGCGGCCGTCCTCAGGACCCGCGTCGACACCCAAGGCCAGGCGCTGTGCCGCCAGGTCATCGGCCGCGAGATCCGCTCGAACATCCGCGAGGCCGACTGCCTGGCCCAGATCCGCCTGGACGTCCGCCGTCAGCTGACCGCCGCCCAGCGCGCCGACCTGCGCCGCTCGGCCGCCCCGTCGTCGCTGCAAGTGGCCAGCCGCTAACCCCATCAACCACCGGCGCGAGAGCGCCCTCCAGAAAGGAAGACTTCGATGCGTAAGTTCATGACCCGTCTGACCGCCGCGGCCACCGTCGCCCTGGCCGCCGTGCCCGCCCTGGGCCTGCTGCAGAACGCCCACGCCGCCGAGCCGACCGCCACCATCTCCCTGGTCGGCCTGAACCTCTCCAACCCCGCCCAGGCCGCCGAATTCGCCGCCCGCGTCGAAGCCGCCGGCGAACAGGTCTGCAGCGCCAAGGCCCGCACCAATCCAGGCACGGACTTCACCATGGCCGGCTGCAAGGTCGCCGTCCGCGAACAGGCGGCCCGGCAACTGTCCAAGTCGCAACGCCAAGGCCTGCGCGTCGCCATCCGCTCCACCCCGCTGGCCATCGCCACCCGCTGAGCCGCCGCATGACCCTGACAAGCAAAAGGCCCCGGACGGGAACGTCCGGGGCCTCTTCTTTTGGGCGACGCTCCAACTTGCATCGCGCGAACAAATGAAGAACATTGTTTCGGGCCGCGCGGCCGCGCCAGAGAGGTCGCACGGACCATGCCGATTATTTCCATCTTCTTCGGGATCGTGATCCGGATTAATTTTCGGGATCACAATCCACCTCATCTTCACGCGGAGCATCAGGGCCGGGAAGCGCTGTTCGACATCCGCACGGGCCGGGTGATCGCCGGCGGCCTGCCGCGCGCCACGGCGCGTCTCGTCAGCGATTGGATCGCCCTGAACCAGGCCGCGTTGGCGGAAAACTGGGATCGGGCTTATGCTGATCAGCCAACTTTCAGGATCCCAGGATTGGATCAGGAATGACCATCAAGCTCGTCAAGGCGGTCAAGGTGAAGGCCCTCTCAGGCCATCGCCTGGACGTCACTTTCTCCGACGGCAGCAGCGGCGTCATCGACCTCAGCGATGTCTTGCGATCTCAGGGCGAAATGGCTCGCCCCCTAGCGGACGAGGCGTTCTTCGCGCGGGTGTTCCTGGAGATGGGCACGCCGACCTGGCCAAACGGCTACGATGCCGATCCGACCAATATGCGCTTGAAACTGGAAGCGGCGGGCGAATTGCGAGCCGACGGCGCGGTCGCCTAGCCGGCGCGCGGCGCGCGGCGCGCGGCGCGGAAAAAGCAAGGCCCCGGACGGGAACGTCCGGGGCCTCTTCTTTTGGCGAAGGATCGAGGCCCTAGAGCCCCTTCACGATCCCCTCGACCATCTTCTTGGCGTCGCCGAACAGCATCATGGTGTTGTCGCGGAAGAACAGTTCGTTCTCGACGCCGGCATAGCCGCTGGACATGCCGCGCTTGAGGAACAGCACGGTGCGGGCCTTTTCGACGTCCAGGATCGGCATGCCGAAGATCGGGCTCTGCGGATCGGTCTTGGCGGCCGGGTTGGTGACGTCGTTGGCGCCGATCACGAAGGCCACGTCGGCGGTCGAGAACTCGCTGTTGATGTCCTCCAGCTCGAACACCTCGTCATAGGGGACGTTGGCTTCGGCCAGCAGCACGTTCATGTGGCCCGGCATGCGGCCGGCGACAGGGTGGATGGCGTACTTCACCTCCACGCCCTCTTCCTTCAACTTGTCGGCCATTTCGCGCAGGATGTGCTGGGCCTGGGAGACGGCCATGCCGTAGCCGGGGACGATGATCACCTTGCTGGCGTTCTTCATGATGAAGGCCGCGTCATCGGCCGAGCCCTGCTTGACGGGACGCGCCTCGACCTTGCCGCCTGGGCCGGCCGCCGCGGCGTCGGCGCCGAAGCCGCCCAGGATCACCGAGATGAAGCTGCGGTTCATGCCCTTGCACATGATGTAGGACAGGATCGCGCCCGACGAACCGACCAGGGCGCCGGTGATGATCAGGGTGGTGTTTTCCAGGGTGAAGCCCAGGGCCGCCGCGGCCCAGCCCGAATAGCTGTTCAGCATCGACACGACGACGGGCATGTCGGCGCCGCCGATCGGGATGATCAGGGTGACGCCGATCAGCAGGCTCAGGGCGAAAATCGCCCAGAACGCCCAGATCGCCGAGCCGCCGGAGATCACCAGCACCACCACCATGGCGACGATGGCCAGGGCGATGACGATGTTCAGCAGGTGGCGGGCCGGCAGCAGGATCGGCGCGCCGCCCATGTTGCCGTTCAGCTTGGCGAAGGCGATGACCGAACCGGTGAAGGTGACCGCGCCGATGGCCAGGCCCAGCGACAGCTCGATCAGGCTGTTGAGGTGCACGTGGCCGTCGGGGCCGACGATGCCGTAGGCCGCCGGGGTGTAGATCGCCGCCACCGCCACCAGACAAGCGGCCATGCCGACCAGGCTGTGGAAGGCCGCCACCAGTTGCGGCATCGAGGTCATGGCCACCTTGCGGGCGATCACCGCCCCGACCGTGCCGCCGACCGCGATCCCGCCCAGGATCAGGCCGATGGTCACGGGGTCCAGCGCGCCCTGTTTCCAGAGCGTGGCCAGGGTGGTCAGCACGGCGATGCCCATGCCGATCATGCCGTTGCGGTTGCCCGATTGGCTGGTCACCGGGCTGGACAGCCCGCGCAGCGCCAGGATGAAGAGCACCCCCGAGACGATGTAGAGGATGGCGGCGAGATTGGCGTTCATGTCAGGTCTTGGCCCCCAAGAGCGGCGACGAGGAAAGCGTCGGCGCGGCGTTGACGCCGAACCGTGGCGGATGGCCCGAAGGCAGGCCGGAGAGGTCGTAGCGCGGCGGCTCGTAGTGGTTGGCCGCCGTGTAAGGCGCGGCGAAGCGAGGCTGGCCGTCGGCGCCGGTCAGTTCGTCCTCGCGCACGAAGAAGGCGTTGGCGCCGGAGAGATTGCAGCCGACCAGGGCGTAGCCCTTGGCGCGGCCCAGGGCCTCCAGGCTGGTCAGGCTGGCGCTGTGATAGTTGCCGCCGTCCCAGACCCGGTCGGCCTTGTACGCGGCGACGAAGGCGACGGGCGGCGGATAGGCGGCGTTGTATTCGATGATCACGACGCGCGGCCGCACGGCGGTGATCGCCTCCCAGATCCAGTAGTCGTTGCCGTCGATGTCGATCGACAGCAGGTCGATGGACGCGGGTTTGGCGGCGGTCCCGCCGGCCCAGGGGCCCAGCAGGCCGTCGATGTTCTCGGACGTGACGAAGGCCTTCTGCACCGTCAGCCGGCCCTGCTCCACGGCCACGGCCTGATGCCCCTTGGCGGCCTCGACATACTTGTCCGAGCCGTCCAGCCACAGGCCGCTCCAGCCGGCCATCAGCAGCAGGGCGGTGTTGCACTCCACCCCGGCCTGGACGCCGAACTCGATGAACCGCCGGTCGCCCTCGCCGATGCGGTTGAAGATCTCCAGGACGATGCCGTCCTCGTCGTTCTGGCTGTAGGTCTTGCGGCCATGGGCGATCAGCCGCCCGGGCTCTCGGGCCCGGGGCGATCCGCGCAGCTCGTCCCACCACCGCTCCAGCGCGATGCGCCGCAGGGCGTCGGTCCGATTGGCCATGCGCTTGATGGCGCTGAACATGCCCGAAGGCCCCCGCTGCCTTCGCGCCTATTTCTTCTCTTTCTTCTTGTACATGGCCAGCATGCGCTGGGTGACCAGGAAGCCGCCGAAGATGTTGACCGCGGCGAAGGCGGCGGCGACGCCGCCGGCCCCCTTGGAGATCCAGGTCGAGGCGGCGACCGTGCCGCCGTCCAGGTCGGCGTTGGCGCCGTGCGCGGCGGCCGCCAGCAGGGCGCCGACGATGATCACCGACGAGATGGCGTTGGTCACGGCCATCAGCGGGGTGTGCAGGGCGGGCGTCACGCTCCAGACGACGTAGTAGCCCACGAAGATGGCGAGCACGAAGATCGCCAGGCGGAACACGGTGGGGTCGACGGCTTCCATCTTAGTCCCTCTTTGAGGCGGTGCGACCGCCCTCGTCCTTCGACAAGCTCAGGATGAGGGCGGAATGATCCCGCCCTCTCCTTGAACACCTCATCCTGAGCTTGTCGAAGGACGAGGTGTTCACGCAGTGAGTTAGCCGGCCAGCAGCGACGGGTGCACCACCGCGCCGCCCTGGGTGACCAGGGCCGCCTTGAGGATCTCGTCCTCGAAGTCGGGGGCGAAGGCGCCTTCCTTGTTTAGGAACAGGCTCGACAGGGCGAACAGGTTGCGGGCGTACAGCGCCGAGGCGTCGGTGGCGATGCGGCCGGGCAGGTTCGGGATGCCCAGGATCTTGACGCCGTTGGCGGTGACCGCCGCCTCGCCCAGCTTTGCGCCCTCGACGTTGCCGCCGGCCTCGATGGCCAGGTCGACCAGCACCGAGCCGGGCTTCATCGACGCCACCTGGGCGGCCGAGACCAGCTTGGGGGCCGGGCGGCCGGGGATCAGGGCCGTGGTGATGACGATGTCCTGCTTGGCGATGTGCGAGGAGACCAGTTCGGCCTGTTTGGCCTGGTATTCCTTCGACATTTCCTTGGCGTAGCCGCCGGCGGTCTGGGCGTTCTTGAACTCGTCGTCCTCGACGGCCAGGAACTTGGCGCCCAGCGACTCGA
Organism: Caulobacter sp. Root487D2Y; assembly: GCF_001427165.1. Lineage (NCBI taxonomy): Bacteria > Pseudomonadati > Pseudomonadota > Alphaproteobacteria > Caulobacterales > Caulobacteraceae > Caulobacter > Caulobacter sp. Root487D2Y. Next base: position 92,474 of record NZ_LMFD01000011.1, on the reverse strand, counting down.
CCTGCTCCTTGGTGGCGGGACGCACGTCGGTGGCGGTGACCACCGCGCCCAGACGGCGGGCGGTGGCGATGGCCTGCAGGCCGGCCACGCCCACGCCCATCACGAAGACCTTGGCCGCGGCGATCGTGCCGGCGGCGGTCATCATCATCGGCAGGGCCTTGCCATAGGCCTCGGCCGCCTCGATCACGGCGCGGTAGCCGGCCAGGTTGGCCTGGGAGGACAGCATGTCCATCACCTGGGCCCGGGTGATGCGCGGGATGAACTCCATGGCCAGGGCGCTGGCGCCGGCCTTGGCCAGGGCGTTCAGCGTGTCCTTGTCCTGGTGCGGATTGAGCGCGGCCGCGACGATCGCGCCCGTCTTCAGGGCGGCGATCTCGGCGGCTTCGGGGGCGCGGACCTTGAACAGGACGTCGGCGTCCTTCAGGGCCTCTTTCGCCGTCTTGGCCAGCTTGGCCCCGGCCGCCTCGTAGTCGGCGTCCGGATACGAGGCCGCGATCCCCGCCCCGGCCTGCACGACAACCGAGAAGCCGGCCGCGGCCAGTTTCTTGACGGTCTCGGGCGTGGCCGCGACCCGGGTCTCCCCACCGCGGGTCTCTTTCGTGACGGCGATAACGGCCATCGGCATACCCCTCCCAAGGACGCTGCTTGCTCCGACGAGCTTGCGCGTCTCTCTAGGGGATGTTCTTGCCCGATGTCGAGCCTTACGCTCGCGTCAGGGGCAAAAAAATACCGATGTCCACCGGTGTCAGTGGGCGGAGGCGGGCTTTTCGCGCAGGAACACAACGCCCACGATCGCGAGCACGATTCCCGGGATCACGCCGCCGATGAAGCCGGCCGCGGTGCAGAACCACAGGGTGATGGTCAGCAACAGGACGGCGACGGCCAACGAGCCCCACTTGGTCATCTTGCCAAAGGCTTCGAAGGTCGCGGACTGTTCGTGGATGTCCATTTCACCGCGTTGATAGTCGCCGGCCATGTGTGTGTCCTAGGTGGAATTGAAAAACGCCCCGCCGCTTACAACGTGCGGGGCGCGGGCTCAAGCCGTCGGGATGTCGCGGGCGCCCCAGGCCTCTTCGGTGAAACGGGTTCGAACAGCCAAGACGGCCTCGTCGACCGAAATATCGGCGATTCGCCCTTCCCCGCCGTCGAGACGCGAGAGCCAGCGCGAATAGGCCGGCACGGGGCTGGTGCCCATCAGGCCGACGGCCGGGCGGCCGACCGAGGCGGCGACGTTCAGCGGCCCCGAGTCGTTACCCAGGAACCCCGCCGACAGGGCGATCAGGGCGGCGGCCTGGTCCAGCGGCAGGTCGCAAGCCAGGATGTCGCGCCCGGCTAGGGGTTGCGCGTCGATCGCGGGCTTGACGCGGGGAGCGTCGCCGGGGCCGCCCAGCCAGAACACCGTCGGGAACAGATCGGCCAGAGCCGTCGATACGGCGGCGAAGCGCTCGGCGGGCCAGGTGCGGGCCGGCTCGCTGGCCCCGACGCCCAGCACCAGCCAGGGACCGGGCCGGTCACCGAACCGCGCCTTGACCGCGGCGACGGCCTTGGGGTCCAGCAGCAGACCGGGCTCGCGGCTGTCGACCTTCAGGCCGTGCAAGGCCTCGAAGGCCGCCAGCTTGTCCAGTCGATGGTCCGGCCGCATGGCCTTGGGCAGGAACGGCCCCTGCAGCCATTGCTCCTGGCTCTTGTGACCCAGGCCGAACCCGCGCCGCTCGGGCACCCCGGCCAGCCAGGCGGCCTGGGCGGGACGGCCGATCTTCTCCAGGATCCACACGGACCGGGGTTTCACCTCGCGGCAGATCCGCCAGAAGTCGAGAACCTCCCGCACGCCCTTCAGCGATCCGGAGAAGTGGCGGGCGAAGACGACGCGGCTGATCGACGGCTCGACGGCCAGCACCTCGGCGGCCCGGCTCGACGGCCGCGCGACCAGCACCACCTGCCCCTCGGGCGTCCGAGCGGCGATGGCCCGGAAGGTCGGCAGGTGCCACATCAGGTCGCCGATCCCCCGATCGGGGGCATAGACGAGGACGGGGCCGGCTTTCTGGGCGGTGCTCATGAAACGGACTTAGCGGGCGGTCGGGAGGATGTCATCTGGCCCTCCCCTTTCAGCCGTCATTCCGGGCCTTGTGCCCGGAACCCCTCTAGCCGCCGCGCGTGCGGAGGTGTGGCGCGCCAGCGCGCCAAGGCGCTTCACCGTCGGCTGAGCCAGGGGTTCCGGGCACAAGGCCCGGAATGACGGTGCTATTTATTGGAGGCGTCGAGGACGCCCCTCTAAGCCCACCCCGCCAGAAGCCCGCGCAGCCCCGCCACGAAGGCCAGCGGCTGGTCGACCATCACGTGGTGGTCGGCGTCGGGGATGGCGACGCGCAGGACAGTGTCGGGCATCTCGCCGAACATGTAGTCCAGCGTCTCCTCGCGCATCAGGGCCGAGCGTTCGCCCCACATCACCGCCGCCGGGCAGGCGATGCGCGGCAGCAGCAGGCCCAGATCCGGCATCGAGAACCGCTGCCAGATGGCCGGGTCGAACTTCCAGGTCCAGCCGCCCTCGACCTGCTTCAGCGAGCCGCGGGCGATGTGGTCGGCGATGTAGAGGTTCTCGCAGCCCTGCGGCGGCGCGAGCCGGAAGCGGGCCAGCGCCTCCTCCAGCGTCGGATAGACCCGGTTGGCGGCGTCGGGGCGCGGAGGCGGGCCGCGCCAGCGCTTCTCCGGCGGCTGGATGCTGCTGTCGACCATGACGATCCCGCGCAGCCGATCGGCATGCTCGACGCCGCAATAGAGGGTCGGGAAGCCGCCGAACGAGTGGCCGACCAGGATCGGCTTGGTCCCGCCCGCCTCCAGCCCGGCCGCCTCGACCGCCGCGAAGATCTCGGCCGCGAAGGACTGGGCCGAATAGGCCGGCCGCCAGTCCGAGCCGCCCATGCCCGACCACGAGATCGCGGCGCATCGCCGGTCCGCCGCGAAGAACGGGGCGATGAAGCTCCACCAGTCGGCGTGGGCGCCGTTGCCGTGCAGGAACAGCAGGCCCGGCTTGCCGACCTCGCCCCAGGTCAGCAGCTCGATCTGAGCCCCCTCGACCGGGATGCGCGAGCGTTCGGGCTCGACGGCGACGGCGGCCTCGAACCAGGCCGGAGCCGGCGGCTTCGCGCCGTTGAACGGACCCAGCGGCGAGGTGGGCGCGGGACGGTCGTCGGCCATGGCTTAAGCTTTTTCCGTAAAGGCGATTTCGCCGGGTCTTGGCGCCCGAGGCGACAGGGCCTTGAAGATCCCCGTGCCGGTCATCAGCGTCCGCTCGCCGGCCCAGATGCGGCCGCGCACGGTGAACACCAGGTCCTGCTCGGAGATCAGCTCGCCCCGGCCTTCCACGAAGTCGCCCAGCTGGGCGCCCGACAGGAAGTCGCAGTTCAGCCGCACCGTGACCCAGCTGTAGGACTTCTGCAGCGAGATGATCCGGCCCCAGGCCATGTCGGCGAAGCTCATCAGCATGCCGCCGTGGCAGTTGCCCAGGCCGTTGGTGTGGTGCTCCTCGACCCGGAAGCCCAGGGTCGCCTCGCCCGGTCCAGCCCGCTGTTCGTACAGCGGCCCGATCTGCCGGCCGAAGCCGCGCGACCAGTTCAATTGGCTGTAGCCCTCGGGAATGGCGGCGGCCTGGGCGTCTGTGAGATCGTCGGACATGGGCGAAGTCTAACAAGCGTTTGAAGCGTGGCAAGCATTACGCGCGCGAAGTTTCATCGCGCCCCGCGAGCGTCCTTGTAAGGACGGCGCGTCCGCCGGCGTCTAACCTTCTGAAAACGGGCCTTTTGAACACGGGACGGGCCATGGGCGCCGGACGGCAGGAGGACGAGGCTTTCGCGGCGTGGCTGACGCCGCACCTGGGCGCCCTGCGCCGGGTGGCCCGCGCCTTCGCCGAGTCCGCCGACCAGCACGACCTGATGCAGGAGCTGACCGTGGCGCTGTGGAAGGCCCGACCGCGCTTTCGAGGCGAGAGCGCCGACGCCACCTTCGTCCACCGCGTGGCTCACAACGCCGCCCTGACCTGGCGGCGCGGCGAGACCCGGCGGCGGCGGCGCCAGGACGGGGTGGCGGCCGAGCTGGCCCTGCGGCCGGCCCCTCCGGACGCGCCCGAGGCGGGCCTGCTGGAGCGGCTCTACGCGGCGATCCGCACCCTGTCGCCGGTGGACCGGTCGCTGATCCTGCTGTCGCTGGACGGCTTGGCCTACGAGGCGATCGCCGGCCTGCACGGCCTGACTCAAACCAATGTCGGCGCGCGGCTGACCCGCATCCGCGCCCGGCTGACGATCCTGGTGAAGGAGGACGGCGATGGAGTTTGACCGTCTCGAACAGGCCTGGCGCTCGGAGGCCAACACCCCCGGAGCGGAACTTCGGACCCTTTTGAAGGAGCAACTGATGGAAACGCTGAAGACCCGTCGTCGCACGGAGCTGCTGCTGGCCGGCATCCCGACCGCGGCCCTGACCCTGTTCACCGTCGTCGCCCTGGCGGCCGTGTTGCGGTCGCAGACCGGCGCGGGCTGGCCCGGGATCGCCATGCTCGGCGTGTGCTGGGTGGTGGCCGGCGGGGTGACGCTGCGCTGCTTCCGCCGCCGCCGCGACACCGGCGCGCCCCTGCGCGACACCGTGGCGGCGCTGCTGGCCGCCAACCGCGCCGCCCGCAAGAATTTCCAGCTGTTCTGGATCATGCTGCCGGTGTTCATGTTTCCGCTGGCCATGGCCATCCAGAAGCTGATCGAGGACGGCCGAATGAACACCGCGGCCGGCTGGCAGGCCGGTCTGGTCTGCGGCGTGGCGCTGGCGGCGAGCCTGGGCTGGAACACCTTGCGCTATTTCCTGGTGATGAAGCCCGAGCAGCGGCGGCTGGAGCGGTTGCTGGCGGAGTATGGAGAGTAGGCGCCTACCCCGGCACGTTCCCGAACTTGCCCGCGTTGTAGTCGTCGATCGCCTGGATGATCTCCTCGCGGGTGTTCATCACGAACGGCCCGTGGGCGAAGACCGGTTCGCCGATCGGCTCGGCATGGCCCAGCAGGACCACCGCGCCGGTCGGCGCATCGAAGGCCACCGCGTCGCCGTCGTCGTTCAGCTCGACCAGGTTCCAGCGCGTCGCGACCTGGCCGCCGACCGCGATCTCGCCCGAGACCACGTACAGGAACACCGCCCGGCCCCGCGCCACCGGCAGGTTGACGGCGCCGCCGGGCGCCAGGCGCACGACGCTCATCTCGATGCCGATCAGCGACGGGAACGGGCCGGTCACGCCCCCGACCTGGCCGGAGACGACCTCGATCGTCGCCCCACCCGTCTCGACCTTGGGAATCTCCGCGCCCTGCAGGCCCAGATAGTTCGGCGCGGTCATCTTCAGCCGGCTGGGCAGGTTCACCCACAGCTGCAGGATCTCCAGCGGCCCGCCCGCCTGCTTGAAGCTGGCCGGCGACAGCTCGGCGTGGACCAGGCCGCTGCCGGCAGTCATCCATTGCACCCCGCCCGGGCCGATGACGCTCTCATGGCCGCCGCTGTCGAGGTGCGACAGCTCGCCCTCCAGGATGAAGGTCACGGTCTCGAAACCGCGATGCGGATGCGGCCCGAACGGCAGGCCGTGGTTATTGGGCGGATAGACCTGCGGGCCGTGGTGGTTGAGGAACAGGAACGGATCCAGCTGCGGGATCGCCGGACCGGGCAGCGGGCGGCGGGTGGTCAAGTCGCCGATGTCGTCGCGCTGGGCGGGGTGGAGGCGCTTGAGAGTGCGAGGGGTCATGATCATTCTTTCTTGGCCCGGAAACCTCGTCCTTCGACAAGCTCAGGATGAGGTTTCCTAAACAGCCGATTTTCAATTGATCCTCATCCTGAGCTTGTCGAAGGACGAGGACCACGCGGAGAGTCGCCGCTAGGAAACCCCGGCCGCGCTGAGCACAGCCGCCTGCCGCGTCGCCAGCCCCTCCTCCGAGAAGCCCTCCAGCGACTTTTCGAACAGCGCCTTCCAGTTATGCCGCGCGCCCAGGTGCAGGAAGGCCGCGCCCAGGCCGATGGCGGCGCGGTCCATGAACACGAACTCGCGGGGGATGGTGATCGGTCCCTTGGCTTTCAGGGCCTGGCGCACCTTGAAGGCCTCGCGGCGGCCGTACTCGCCAGGCGGCACGTCGTCGGCGACGCTGCGCACCCGGTCGTCCAGCAGCGGGCCGTAAATGAAGCGGGCCCAGACGTTCAGCACGTCGACCAGCTCATCATTGAGATTGGCGAAGCCCCAGCTGCGATAGGCCTCGGTCTGCTCGGCGCGGTCGTCGTTGGACAGAGCGCGATACAGCCGCACCACCCCGGCCACGAAGCGCGGCGGGAAGATGCGGATGCAGCCGAAGTCCAGCAGGTTCAGATGCGCCGCCCCATCGCCGCCCTCTGGGCCGCCGAAGGTGTAGTTGCCCAGGTGCGGGTCGCCGTGGATGATCCCCAGCTTGGTCATCGGGCTCCACCAGGCCTCGAACAGCAGGGCGGCGATGCGGTCGCGGGTTTCCTGCGGGGCGTCCTTGAAGGCCAGCAGCCCTCGCCCCTCCAGCCAGGTCATGCTCAGCAGCCGCTTGGTCGACAGGGCGGCCACGGGCTGGGGCACCTGGATCTCGGCGCGCCCGGTGAAGAAGCCGCCATAGACGGCCATCAGCTTGGCCTCGCGCTCGTAGTCCAGCTCCTCGCGCAGCCGGTCGCCGATCTCGACGATCATCTCCGACGGGTCGATCGAGCCGTCCATGCGCTTGAACAGGCCAAACAGGCTGCGCAGTTGGCCGAGATCGCTTTCGACCGCGCTCTGCATGTCGGGATACTGCAGCTTCACCGCCAGGGCGCGGCCGTCGGGGCCGACGGCGCGGTGCACCTGCCCCAGGGACGCGGCGGCGGCGGCCTCGTGCTCGAAGCTCTGGAACCTGGAGGCCCAGTCAGGCCCCAGTTCGGCGGCCATCCGTCGGCGGACGAACGGCCAGCCCATGGCCGGGGCGTTGGTCTGCAGCTCGGCCAGCTCGGCGGCGAACTCGGGCGGCAGCAGGTCCGGCACGGTGGCGAACATCTGCGCCGCCTTCATCAGCGGCCCTTTCAGGCCACCGAGCGCGGCCCTCAAGGCCTTGGCGTTGCGGGCGTCGGCGCTGTCACCGCCGAACAGGCTGTTGGCGCCGTAGCTGACCGCCGCGCCCGACAGGCCCGCCCCGACCTTGGCGAAACGGGTCAGCCGACCGGAGAACCGGTCGCGCTCAGGGTCTTTGATCGGGTCGCGCGGATCGTTGGCCATCGCCTAGCCGAACTGCCGGGAGTCGTAGAAGAACCGCTCGCGGACGATCCTGTCGCCGTCCCACACCTGATGGGTCAGCTCCTCGAACCGCAGGGTCTCACCGTTCTTGTTGGTCATCAGGAAGACCCACTGGATCACGACGTTGTCGCCGTCGTGCAGCACCATGACCGCCGGCTGGGTGTCCATCTTGGACAGCCGCGCCAGGGCCGCCGCCTCGTGCGCCACCAAGACGTCGCGGCCGACGCGCGGCGGGGCGTTGTTCTCCTGCATCGAGGCGTCCGGCGCATAGAAGCGTTCGATCGCCTCGACGTGCGCGTTGCGTTCGACGGTGGCGATGAACTCCGCCAGGCGTTCCTTGGTGGGCATCGTCGCGCTCCGTCAGACCAGGGCTTCGAACTCGTCGACCAGCCGTTCCAGCTGGGCGCAGCCCGCGGTCCAGAAGGCCTTTTCGCGCGGGTTCAGGCCGAAGGGCTTGAGCGCCTCCACATAGGTCCGCGTGCCGCCGGCCGCCAGCAGGTCCTCGTACAGCGGCGCGAAGGTCTCCGGATCCTCGCGGCGCTTCTCCATCAGGCCGCGCACCAGCAGGTCGCCGAACGCGTAGGCGTAGACGTAGAACGGCGCGTGCACGAAGTGGCTGACATAGGCCCAGTAGTGCTCGTAGCCCGCGTTCAGGGTCACGGCCGGGCCCAGGCTCTCGGCCATCACCTCCAGCCACAGCCGGCCGATCTGGTCGGGCGACAGCTCGCCGTCCTTGCGGGCCTCGTGGAAGCGGCGCTCGAAGCGGTGGAAGGCGATCTGGCGCACGACGGTGTTGAGCCCGTCCTCGATCTTGCCGGCCAGCAGGCCCATGCGGTCCTTCGGAGTCGCCTCGGCCAGCAAGCGGTCGAACACCAGGCCCTCGCCGAAGATCGAGGCGGTCTCGGCCAGGGTCAGGGGCGTGTCGGCCAGCAGGGTGCCCAGCGGCGCGCACAGGGTCTGGTGCACGGCGTGGCCCAGCTCGTGGGCCAGGGTCAGCACGTCGCGCCGCTCGCCCATGTAGTTCATGAACACATAGGGGTGCCGCTCGGCGGTGACCGGATGCGAATAGGCCCCCGACTGCTTGCCCGCGCGCGGCCGGGCGTCGATCCACGGCTGGTCGAAGAAGGTCTGGGCGGTGTCGGCGAACTTGGGGGCCAGGGTCTGGAAGCTTTCCAGCACGATGCCCTGGGCCTCGGTCCAGTCGTAGCTCTTGGGCGCGGCGGCGGTCAGGGGGGCGTTGCGGTCCCAGTAGTCGAGGGTCTCGCGGCCCATGACCTTGGCCTTCAGGGCGTAGTAGCGGTGCGACAGGCGCGGATACGCCTCGACCACGGCCTGCTCCAGGGCGTCGACCGCGTCGCCGTCGACCTCGTTGGCCAGGTGGCGCGACTGGGCCGGGCTGTCGAACCGCCGCCAGCGATCCTCGACCTGCTTTTCGAAGGCCAGGGTGTTCATGACCAGGCCCTGGGTCGAGGCGCGTTCCTCCAGGGCCTTGGCCAGGCCGTCGGCGGCGGCCTTGCGGCGCTTGCCGTCCGGGTCCGACAGGCGGTTCAACGCCTCGGGCAGGGTCAGGCTTTCCTTGCCGACCTGGGCGGTCAGCTTGGCCAGGGTCTCGTCGTACAGCCGCACCCAGTTGGCCACGGCCGGGCCGCGATCGACGATGTAGCGCTCCAGGTCCGGCGTCAGTTCGTGCGGACGCGACAGGCGCAGGCGGCGCAGCCATGGCGTCCAGCGGACGGCGGCCGGATGGGCCTTCAGCGCCGCCTCCAGCTCGCCGTCCTCCAGCTGGTTCAGCTCCAGCGAGAAGAACAGGCTCTCCGAGGCGATCTGCGACGAGCGCGCCCGCAGGTCGGCCTCGAACTTGGCCCAGGCGGGGTCGTCGCGGGCGGTGGAGGCGGCCAGGCCGGCATAGGCGCCCACGGCCCACAGGCCGTTGGTCGCCTGCTCGTACAGCTTGATCCCGCGATCCAGCAGCACGCCCAGGCGCTCGGGCTCGCCACGCGCCTGCAGGAACAGCCCCTCCAGCGAGGCCAGTTCGTCGTTGGCGGCCTTTGCGGCGGCCAGGTCGGTCTCGATCCTCGGATCGTCGCGACCGGCATAGAGGTCGGCGAGATTCCACTCGGGCGGGGCGTCGGTCTTGAAGGGCGCGTTCATGGCCTCGGATATGGCCCCGTCGAAAGAGACGCGCAATCGTGGCCTTGGGCTTTCCGTCGATCCGACGGCTTCAGCGACCGCGCCGTTCGGTCTGGTCCATCAGCCACGCGAACAGCGTCACCAGCAGATAGGCCGACAGCGAGGCGATCACCATCTGCGGCGCGCCGCCGGTCGGCGGGGCCAGGATGCTGATCAGCTGCAGGCTCGCCAGCAGCACGATGAACAACGGCGTGGTCCAACCGCTATGGCCCTGCAGGCCGCGCCGCCAGCCCCAGGCCGTGGCGGCCACCGCCAGCAGGCCCATCTCCAACGCCTGTTCGGGCGCGGGATGGTTCCACCAGCCCAGCCCCACCTTGGGCCCGCCGAACCCCAGCGGCAGGTCGGGCCGATGGACCAGGAAATCCAGCCCCCAGTGCGACAGCACCACCAGCCCCACGGTGATCGCGGCCAAACGCGGCAGGTTCAGCAGGAGCCGCGAGGCCAGGCCCGCCGCCAGCGCCCAGGCCGCGGCGGCGGGCAGGCTGTGGGTGTAGGGCATGAACGACAGCACCAGCGGACTGCCGGGCAGATGTGGATCCAGGCTCATCTTCTCGACCCCGGCCAGGACGAGGCCGGCCCAGGCCACGTCGACCAGCTGGGCGCCCAGCACATAGGTCCAGAACGGCGCCTTGGGCTGGACGGCCTTCGCCGCCAGGGCGGCCGCGTAATGGCCAACGAACATCATCCCCTCCACGCCACGCTGGAAGGCGAGGCTAGGTCGGATCGCGATCCCTGAACAGTCGCCGCTTGGGGGCCGACCAGGGCCGTCCGCATTACCGCGAATTAAAGGGCGCGCCGGCGAGTCGCGCCTTAGGATATCGCCGGTCGACCAGGGGCGTCGGCGAGGGCAAATCGATGATCAGGGTCGCCGCTTCCGTCGTTCTGGCCGTGGGCCTTCTCGCCTCGCCGGCGACGGCCGCCGACAAGCCCCCCGCCCGGCAGATGGGCTGGCTGTCCCAGACCGTCCGCACCGTGGTGGTGTTCAACAGCTGCACCGCGCGCCTCAAGGAGAAATTCAAGATCGGGCCGCTGAACGGCATCGAGGTCACCCACATGGACGCCAACGGCGGGGACCCGTCGGGCGCGATGGACGTCAATTTCGAGGCCGTCACCACCGAGAAGAAGACCCAGCGCAGGAGCCGCTTCGTCGGCGTCTGCCACATCGGCGCCGAGGGCGAGACCCGCATCGACGCGCGTCTGGTCAGCCAGAACAGCGGCGGCGTGGTCCGTCGCGTGCCCGCCGGCAAGGTGGCGGGCTGAGGGTTTCTAGGCCGCCGTCAGGGCCGAGGCGATCCGCTCGAACATCGCCGCGTTTTCCGTCTGATGGGTGACGACGCTCGAGGTGATCTCCTGCGTCGAGCCATCCGGCATCTGAAGAACGGCCTTCACGCCGCCGGCGCCGAACAGATCGATCTGGCGCAGGGCCTCGGCCCGTTGTCGCTGGCACCACTCGGCCAGGTCGTGTGCTTCCGAACTCATGCGCCCTACCCCTCCACCCTGTCGCGGTCGCCGTTCGCGCCGCGCCCGATGGTCATACCTCGTTAAGCGCGCCGGTTAACGCCTGACTCACGTCTCCGAAACCCGGTCTTTACTCCGCGCCTGTATCACTCTGAGCCAACAAGAGCCCTGTCCCATGTCGGACGCGGCCGGTTCAACGGGTGTCTGCAATGACCAAGACGGTTCTCGTCGTCGACGACGATCCGACTCAACGACGGCTGATCCAGGCCGTCCTGGAGCGCGAAAGCTTCGCGGTCTCGCACGCCGAGAACGGCGACGCGGCCATGGCCCATCTGGCCAGCGGCGCGCCCGTCGACGTCGTCCTGCTGGACCTGGTCATGCCGGGCCTGTCGGGCCAGGACACCCTCAAGGAAATGCGCGCGCGCGGCTTCGTGCAGCCCGTGATCGTCCTGACCGCCTCGGGCGGCGTCGACACCGTGGTCAAGGCCATGCAGGCCGGCGCCACCGACTTCTTCATCAAGCCCGCCAGCCCCGAGCGGATCACCGTGTCGATCCGCAACGCCCTGTCGATGGGCGACCTGAAGGGCGAGGTCGAGCGCCTGACCAAGCGCGCCGGCAACCGCACCACCTTCGCCGACCTAATCGGAACCTCGCCGGCCATGACCCTGGTCAAGCGCATGGGCGAGCGCGCGGCCAAAAGCTCCATCCCCATCCTGATCACCGGCGAGAGCGGGGTCGGCAAGGAGCTGATCGCCCGCGCCGTGCACGGCGGGTCCGAGCGCGCCGGCAAGCCGTTCGTGGCCGTCAACTGCGGCGCCATCCCGGAGAACCTGGTCGAGTCGATCCTGTTCGGCCACGAGAAGGGCAGCTTCACCGGCGCCACCGACAAGCACCTGGGCAAGTTCAAGGAGGCCGACGGCGGCACCCTGTTCCTCGACGAGGTCGGCGAGCTGCCGCTGGACATGCAGGTCAAGCTGCTGCGCGCGTTGCAGGAGGGCGAGATCGATCCGATCGGCTCCAAGCGCTCGCAGAAGGTGGACGTGCGCATCGTCTCGGCCACCAACCGCGACGTCGCCCACGCCGTCGAGCAGGGCCGGTTCCGCGAGGACCTCTACTACCGCCTGAACGTCTTCCCGATCGAGGCCCCGTCCCTGCGCGAACGCCGCGAGGACATCCCGGCCCTGGTCGAGGCCTTCGTGCGCCGCTTCAATGTCGAAGAGGGCAAGCGGGTGGTCGGCGCCGCGCCGGAGACCCTGCAATGCCTGACCGCCTTCGACTGGCCCGGCAACGTCCGCCAGCTGGAGAACGCGGTCTATCGCGCCATCATCCTGGCCGACGCCCCCTATCTGCAGCCCTACGACTTCCCGGCCATTTCGGGGATCGTGGCCCCGCTTCCGGAGCCCGTCGCCTCGGGCGGCTCCAAGCCCGACCTGCCGTCCGTGCTGCAGGCCGCCCACGCCGCCATGGCCCGCGCCCCGGCCCAGGAGGCGCCCGTGCGCATCCTCGACGACCGCGGCCACCTGCGGACCCTGGAGGAGATCGAACGCGACCTGATCCAGCACGCCATCGAGGTCTATGCCGGACACATGTCGGAAGTGGCCCGACGCCTGGGCATCGGCCGCTCGACCCTCTATCGCAAGGTCCGCGAGCAAGGCATCGAGGTCGACTTCAAGGAAGCGTCGTAACCGGTGGTTTCGGTCAGGCGCTGATCGCCAGCGGCGAGGCCTCGGCCTCGACCGGTTCGTCGACCCGGACCCATTCGTCCTTGGACCGGCGGACCAGACCCGCCTGTTCCAGGCCCTGAAGCTCCAGCATCACAGCCGCCAGCGGGATGGCGCGGCCCCACCGCCGCGTCAGCTTGCGCGAAATTTCCGACGCCGCGATCGCCGCGTCGCCGTTGCCCAGCACCAGCAGGATCATCTCGCGGGCCGAGCGCGGCTTGCGGCCGCGCCGCGACGCGCCGCTGGCGAAGCTGGCGGGTTCGCCCTCCACCACGCCCCCCTGAGCGCCGGCGTGGGCGCTGGCGGCCAGGCCGCCGCGTTCGATCGCGCCGAGCGCCAGGCTGATCGCGCGCAGCTCGTCCTCGAACGGCGCCTGGGCGCGGCGCTGGGCCTCGAGCATGCGCACTTCCAGGTCGGCTTTCCGTCGCAGCAGATAGTCGTAGATCGTGGTCGCCATCTTTGGGCTGCCCATGAAGGCGTGAGACTCCCCACCGCGGTCACGCTGTCGCGGCGTCAGTCGCAGCCATTTTCTACGGCGCGGACGGACGATAAAATCGATTAAAAGCAATACTTTACGCGGGGTCCAAATGTCGGCCCGTTTCGTTACCGAAAACCTAACGCCGTTCTCCCAAGTCGCGAGTTTGGTGAGAAACGGTGACCATTTTCGCAGGGTTCGGGCATTTACCGCGCACTTTGTGCGGGATTCACCCTAGGCCAAAGCTTGGCCTTGGCCGGTCATTCGTCGTCGGACTCTTCCGTCGAGGGTTCGGGCGACCGCCCATGTCGCGTCGAGTCGCGACGGCCGAATCCCTTGCCGCGGGACATCGGCTTGCGCTCGCCTTTCGCCTTGGCGGCGATTTCCTTCAGCTTGATGGTCTGGTTGACCGACATGGCCTGGCCGGCGCCGCCCTTTTCGGGATCGCCGAACGCCCGGCCGTAGGTCTCGATGCGCTGGGCGACCGAACCCAGGAACTCGCCTTCCCATTCGGACAGCGCGATCCCGGCCTTGTCGGCCGTGCGCTGGGCGCGCTTGAGGGCGTTCAGGGCGGCCTTGCGCGCTTGGGCTCGGGGATCGGGCGGCTTCTTGGCGCGCATGCGGGCAGACTAGCGGGCGTCGGCGACGCGACGCACGCGGAAAAATGCAGGCTTCAGTCGTGGAACGAGGTGGGGACACACACTCGCGGCACGGCCACGGCAGGATTTCCATGCCGCGGGGCGAGTGTGTGTCCCCGCCTTAGTCCTAGATCTCGCCGATGGCCGACAGGTACAGGTCCAGGATCGCGTCCTCTTCCTGGCGCTTGGCGCGGTCGGTCTTGCGCAGGCGGACCACCTTGCGCAGGATCTTGACGTCGAAGCCGTTGCCCTTGGCCTCGGCGTAGACTTCCTTGATCTGCTCGGCGATCTCGGTCTTTTCGACCTCGAGGCGCTCCACCCGGTCGATGATGCTCTTGAGCTGGCCCTGAGCGGTGGAGTTGAGCACGTCGGCGTGCGGCGCGGCGTCGTCGGCCATGAAGAATTCTCGCGAAAGTCCGGAAACGGGAGGCGCGGAACCTAGTGGCAACGGGCCGCGAGTGGAAGGTGGATTCAGCGCCCTTCCACACGTCCGCGCGAGACTTCGGCCAGGGCGGCCAGGTCCGGGGTTTCGCCCTCGCCCGACAGCAGGGTCTCCAGCCCGCCCTCGACCAGATCGGCCAGCGGCAGGGCCAGGCCCTTCTCGTCGCCGGCGGCCTGGGCCAGGCGGACGTCCTTCAGCGCCAGGTCGGCGGCGAAGCCCGGCGGGTGGTAGCGCCCCTCGGCGATCATGGCGCCGTAGATCTTGTAGATCGGGGCGGCGAAGATCGTGTTGGTCAGCATGTCCAGCAGGTCGGCTGCGGGCACGCCATGGGCCGCGCCCAGGGCCGTCGCCTCGCCCATGGCCTCGACGGCCGAGACGATCATCAGGTTGCCGGCGATCTTGACGGCGGTGGCGCGAACCGGGTCCTCGCCCATCGGCCAGACCTTGGTCGCCAAGGCCTCCAGCACCGGCATGGCCGTGGCCACCGCCTGGGGCGCGCCGGCCGCCAGCACGTTCAGCCCGCCGGCCCGGGCCACTGGCGGTCGGCCGAACACCGGCGCGGCCACATAGCCCAGCCCCAGCGCCGCGTGCGTCTCGGCCAGTTCCCGCGCCAGGGCGGTGGAGATGGTGGCCAGGTTCACGTGGACCAGGCTCCTGGGCGCCTCGGCCAGGGCTCCGCTGTCCAGCAGAACGTCGCGGACCGCCTGGTCGTGGGCCAGCATGGACAGGACGATGTCGACCCGCAGCGCCGCCCCGACGTCTTCGGCGGCGTTCGCGCCCAGGGCGACAAGCTCGGCGACCGGGCCCGGCGAGCGGTTCCACACCGTCACGGCGTGACCCTTGTCCAGCAGGTTGGCGGCCATAGCCGCGCCCATGGCGCCCAGGCCGATGAAACCGATGTGCATGGGAAGCTCCCGAAAAGGCCCTGCGCGGAGCAGGCGCTCCGCCTCATCCAGACTGAGGGCTACTTAAGCGCCGTCGCGTCTAGAGCAAGCCGAACTTCTCGATCGCCGGCCGCAGCGTCGCCGGATCGGTGAAGTGGTGGGTGTGGAAGCCCAGGGCGGCGGCGGCGGCGATGTTGGCGGCGCTGTCGTCGACGAACAGCAGATCGGCGGCCTCCAGCCCGGTGCGTTCCAGCACGATCTCGTAGATCCGCGGCTCGGGCTTGATGACCCGTTCCTCGGCGGAGACCACCGCGGCGCGGAAATGACGGAAAACCGGGCTCATGGCCTTCACGTCGGGCCAGGTCTCGGTCGACATGTTGGTCAGGGCGAACTGCGGCACGTCGCGCTCGGCCAGGGCCTCGATGACCGCCTCGGTCTCGGGGATCGTCCCGGAGAACATCTCGGGCCAGCGGTCCCACCAGGCGGCGATGGGCTCGGCATGGTGCGGGTGTTGGGCGCTCAGGGCGGCGATGTTGTCCGCGAAGGTCACGCCGCGGTCGGTCGCCGAATGCCAATCCAGGGTCCCGACATGCGAAAGGAACCGGTCGAGATCGGCCGGTTCCTTGAAGATCTTCGCGTAGAGCGTGCGCGGATTCCAGCGCACGATGACGTTGCCGACGTCCCAGAGCAGCGCCCTGGGAGGCCGTGCGGGCGTCATTAGCCTTGCTTGGCTTTGAAGCGCGGGTCGGTCTTGTTGATGATGTAGATGACGCCCTTGCGGCGAACCATCTTGCAGTCGCGGTGACGCGACTTCAGCGACTTCAGCGAGCTACGAACCTTCATGACCGTCTCTATACTCAGCGGAGAGGTTCGCGGCCGCCATGAGGGCGAAAGGAACATCCGGGATGTTTCGGAGGGCGTGCGTATAAGCAGGACAGGGGATTGAGTCAATGCGGGACGCCGCCGACGCGGCGATTAGAGCGAACTGGACTTCGGACGAATTCCAATTCCGCGCCCCGGCGGGTCGCCAAAGGCGTTGGTGGTCCGGTGACCTGGAATGCAGCCGAGCCAGATCAGCAGCGCCGCGATCACCAGCACCACCACGCCCAGGCCGGCGGCGGACATGTCCGGATCGGGGATGAGGAAGACCACGCCAACCGCCACCACGATCTCTGTCAGGAAAACCCCGCCCGCGATCCAGCCCGAGCGCCCGATGTCGTGCAGCCGAGGCACGCACACCCAGATGAGCAGAATCTCGCTGATCTTGACCTGGGTATGGAAGACCAAGACGGTGATCGCGATCAGCACGCCGATCACGCCCAGCGACAACCAGTAGGTCGCGCGGTTCGTGCGCCCCTTGAGAAACCCCATTCCATCCCCCGACACGACGCGGAAAAGCTTCGCCTTGGCGCATCAAAGCGGAACTTAACCGGTCTGTCGCCCTTGTGATTGCAGCCCTGTCACGAACCTCGGTAGCCTGCCGCCATGGATAGACGCGTTTTCCTCGTTCTGCTGTTGGCCGGTTGCGCCGACACCTCGGCCAACGCGCCCCTGGCGCCGTCGGTCTCGCCGCCGGCCCCGCCCGCGCCGCCGCCGGGCCCCGCCACGCCGGTCCCCGCCCCGCCGGCCGCCGGTCAGGTGGTCGGCTTCGACACGTGGCTGGCCGCCTTCAAGCAGAAGGCCCTGGCCGCCGGCCTGACGCAGCAGCTGCTCGACCGCGAGCTGGACGGCGTGACGCCCGATCCCAAGGTGATCTCGCTGGACGGCCGCCAGCCGGAATTCTCCAAGCCGGTCGGCGACTATATCAAGGGCGTGATCAGCGACGATCGCGTGGCCGTCGGCCGCGACAAGCGCGACACCCTGACCTTCCTGCCGGGCGTCGAGAGCCGCTACGGCGTGCCGCGCGACATCCTGCTGGCCGTCTGGGCCATGGAATCGGCGTTCGGCAAGATCCAGGGCAATTTCGACGTCGTGCGCTCGATGGCCAGCCTGGCCGCCGACGGCCGCCGCCGCAATTGGGCCGAGGGCGAGCTGATCGCCGCCCTGAAGATCATCGCCTCGGGCGAGGTCACGCGCGCCCAGCTGAGGGGCTCGTGGGCCGGGGCCATGGGCCAGACCCAGTTCCTGCCCTCCAACTACCTGTCCACCGCCGTCGATAACGACGGCGACGGCCGCCGCGACATCTGGGGCAGCGACAGCGACAGCCTGGCCTCGGCCGCCAACCTGCTGAAGAAGGGCAATTGGAAGCCGGGCGTCGGCTGGGCCAAGGAAGTGATCCTGCCGGCCGGCTTTGACTACGGCCTGGCCGAGGGTCCGCGCGAGCTCCCGTCGTGGTGGGAAGCCAAGGGCGTGCGCCGCGCCGACGGCCTGCCCTGGACGCCCGCCGACGCCGCCTCGCCCGCCGGCCTGATCCTGCCGGCCGGCTGGTCGGGCCCGGCCTTCCTGGCCCTGCCCAACCACTTCGCGATCCGCACCTACAACAACTCCACGTCCTACGCCCTGGGGATCGGCCTGCTGGCCGACCGCTTCGCCGGCGGCGGGCCGCTGGTCGCGACCTGGCCGGTCGAGGCGCCGCTGGGCCTGGCCGACCGCATGGCCGCCCAGATCGCTCTGGGTCGTCTGGGCTTCGATCCCGGCCCCGCGGACGGGGTGATCGGCGCCGGCACCCGCAAGGCCCTGCGCGCCTGGCAGGCCGACCGCAGACTGCCCGCCGACGGCTACCTGTCGTCCGACATGGTGGCGCGGCTGAAGGCCCAGGCGGGGATCAGCTAGCGGTTCAGGGATATTCCGGGGTCTGGATTACCGTCGCGCCGCAAGGACGACTCAGCAATCCGCCCTATGGCCGCTCGGATCGCGCCCGACCACTCTTCGAGGCCTAAGCCACGGAGACCGGGATCATGGGCCAGGAGCCGAACGTCCGATCCGCCGCCCGCCGCCTCGTCCAGGGACTGGGCGTCGGCCTCAGCCTCGCCCTTGCCGCGGGAGCCCACCAGGCCCAAGCGTCCGAAAGCGGCGCCAGTCTCTATCTGCTCGGTTCGGGAGGACCGGGAAACGCCGTCATGCCGCCGCTGCGGGGCGTCTTCTTCGACAACGAGCTCTACTATTACAAGGGCAGCCTCAGCGGCGCCAAGCAACTGCCCCTGGGCGGTAACGTGGTGGCGGGCGTGGACGCCGATATCCTGGCCGACTTCGCCACCGTGCTGTGGGTGCCGACCACCGACCTGCACGGCGTGACCGTGGGCCTGGGCGCGGCCTTGCCGGTCGGCAACGTCGATGTCGACGCGGACGTCTTCCTCACCGGCCCGCGCGGCGCCCAGGTCGGCGGCGGGGTCGGCGACTCCGCCACCGTGATCGGCGATCCGATCGCCACCGCCATGCTGGGCTGGAGCAAGGGGAACGTCCACTATCAGGTCTCGACCATGCTCAATGTCCCGATCGGCGATTATCGCAAGGACGAGCTGGCCAACCTGGCATTCCACCGTTGGGCGCTCGACTCCTCGTTCGCGGTCAGCTGGCATGACCCCAAGAGCGGCTGGGACGTCAGCGGCAAGGCCGGCCTGACCCTCAACGGCGAGAACCCCCACACCGACTACACGACCGGGACCGAGATGCACCTGGAGGCGGCGATCGAGAAGACCTTCTCGCCCCGGTGGTCGGCCGGGCTGCAGAGCTACTACTTCAAGCAGGTCAGCGCCGACCGGGGTCCAGGCGCGGTGCTCGGCCCGTTCCAGGGCGAGGTCACCGGCGTGGGCGCCACGGCGGCCTACACCTTCAAGATCGGCCACATGCCCGCCACCTTGCGGGCCCGGGCCTTCACCGAGTTCAACGCCACCAACCGGATGGAGGGCGACTCGTTCTGGCTGGGCCTGACCGTGCCGCTGAGCCTGAAGATGCCGGCCGCGCCGCCGCCCTAGGATTCTAGTGCGGCCCCGTCGCGTCGATCGAGCTGGCGTCGACGACCTGGGCCTCGTCGCGGGCCTCGCGCGGGGCGGTCGCGTCGCCGACCCGGCGCATGACCGGGTCGATCAGGGCGTAGGCGACCAGGCCGGCCAAGACCGCGACGTTCATCAGGTAGGGCGACGGGTGCGCCCACTTGTACAGCGCCACGCCCAGCACCGGGGCGATAATCACCGAGGCGCCGTTGATGGCGCTGATCGCCCCGGCCACCGCGCCTTGCTCCTCATGCCCCACCGACAGCGAGGCGCCGGCCGTGAAGCCGGGCCTGGCGAAGCCGTAGCCCAGGCTGCACAGGGCGAAACCGACGACCAGGGTGTGGTAGTCGGGCGAGAAGGCGACCGCCAGATTGCCCAGGGCCGCGCAGCCGGCGCCCAGCCACAACAGCTGGCGCGGGGTCAGCCGCAACATGCGGATCAGGCCCCATTGGGCCAGCAGGCTGGCCACCGCCCCGGCCATCATCGCGACCCCCGCGAAGGCGGCGGCCTTGGCCGGGGAGATGTTCAGCTTGTCGATGACCATGAAGCCCAGGGTCTGCTGGTTCACCGTCTGGGCGCTGGCCAGCAGGAAGCCGTAGACGATGAAGGGCATGATCCGCCGGTCGTTCCAGCGCACGCGGGCCCGCGGCTTGCCGCCCCCCCTCACGGTCTGGCTGTCGTCCGGGCGCTCGGGGATCTCGTCCTGGGTTTCCGGCAAGCCGCGCATAACCAGGATCAGGACGACGCCGGCGATGACCGCGAACGAGAACATCGGCCCCGACAGGGTCAGCAGCGGGAAGACCAGGAACGGCGCGACGGCCGGACCCAGGATCGTGCCCAGGCCGCTGGCCGAGGCCATGGTGGCCAGGGCGTTGGTGCGCTCGGCCGGCGCGGTGCGATCGGCGACATAGGCCTGGGCCGCCGGGTTGGAGGCGCTGCCGACCAGGCCGAAGATCGCCCGCGACAGGGCCGCCCCGGCGAACACCGCCAGCGGGACCATCAGTCCCTTCAGTCCCATCAGGATGAAGAAGCCGAAGCCCAGCATCGACACCGCGAAGCCGGCCATGCCCAGGACCACCATCGGCTTGCGGCCGCGCTTGTCGGACATCCGCGCCCACACCGGCGACATCACGCCCCAGAGCAGGGCCGACAGCGAGAAGATCGAGCTGATCAGCACGTCGGGAATGCCGACCTGGCGGCCGATGGCCGGTAGCACGGTCTGCAGGGCGGTGTTGCCGGCGGCGCTGGACAGCAGGACGGCGAACAGGATGGCGAAGGCGCGGCCCTTGGCGCGGTCATCAAGACGCCCAGGAAGAAGATTGGCCTCCGGGTTCGCCATGCTCATGCCTTCCCTCCCAACCCGGACAATCTCCACGGGGGCGTCGGCCGGTCCGGCCGGCCCCGCGAGACGACGTCAAACATCTGTTAGGCGGGTGCGGCGAAAGGCGCAACCGGGCCGGAAGGCCCCGCTCACCTTGGATTAAGCATTAAAAGCGATGATCCCGGCTGAAGTTACCCGGGGCTCTCTTCATCATGTTCCAGATCATCGGCATCGTCCTGCTGTTCGCGCTCGTGTTCGGCAGCTTCATCATGTCCGGCGGCAAGATGGACGTGATCATCGAGGCCGCTCCGCATGAGCTGATGTGCATTCTCGGCGCTGGCATCGCCTCGTTCCTGGTCTCGAACTCGATGACGGTGATCAAGGCCACCGGCGCCGGTTTCGGCAAGATCTTCGCGGGTCCCAAGTGGAAGACCCCGGACTACCGCGACCTGCTCAGCCTGTTGTTCCTGCTGACCAAGACGATGAAGTCCAAGGGCGTCATCGCCCTGGAAAGCCACATCGAGCGGCCGCACGAGAGCGGAATCTTCCTGCGCTATCCCAGGATCATGAAGGACCATTTCGCCGTCGACTTCATCTGCGACACCCTGCGGATGATGACCATGAATCTGGAGGATCCCCACCAGGTCGAGGACGCGATGGAGAAGCAGCTCGAAAAGCACCATCATGAAGGCCTGGCCCCGGCCCACGCCCTGCAAAGCCTGGCCGACGCCCTGCCCGCGCTCGGCATCGTCGCCGCCGTGCTGGGCGTCATCAAGACCATGGGCTCGATCACCGAGCCGCCGGCCGTGCTGGGCGCGATGATCGGCGGCGCCCTGGTCGGCACCTTCCTCGGCGTGTTCCTGGCCTACGGCCTGGTCGGACCGTTCGCCACGCGCCTGACCGCCGTGGTCGACGAGGAGGGCTCGTTCTACAAGATCATCCAGTCGGTCCTGGTCGCCCACCTTCACGGCAACGCCGCCCAGATCAGCGTCGAGATCGGCCGCGGCAGCGTCCCGAGCGAGGCTCAACCCAGCTTCCTGGAGCTGGAAGAAGCCCTGCAGGCCATCCCCGCGGAGCCTTGATCGGCACGATCACGGACCGATCACGGATCCGTGAACAATTGTCTTGCCCCTGCTCCCGAACTGATGTTCTGTGACCTTGCGACGCGACCCAGACGGGTCGCGATCGCCAGAAAAGCAGTCGCAAGGGAAGCCCCTATGACCACCAAGATTCTCCGCTCGATCCTGATCGCCGGCGTGGCCGTCTCGGCCCTGTCGCTCGCCGCCTGCGGTCCGAAGACCGACACCGCCGCCGACGCCAACTCGAAGGCCGCCCAGGACGCCGCCGCCTCGGCCAGCACCGCCACGGACGCGGCTCAGAACGCCACCACCGCCGCCGCCGACGCCAACAAAGCCGCCGCCGACGCCGCCGCGGCTCCGGCCGCCCCGGATGCCACGACCGCCGCCGAAGCGCCCGGCACGACCACCACCACGACCACCACCACCGAAAAGAAGACCGAGCCGGCGCCCGCCCACTAAGGCCGGCCTGGTTTTCGAACGATCGGAAGGGCCGTCCGCGAGGGCGGCCCTTCTTCTATGGGTGCGTCGCGCCCTATAAGCGGCCCATGAGCGATCCCGCCGCCCCTCTCGACGCACCGCCGGCCGACTCTCCGCTGGTTTGGCGCGACGACGGCATGCCCCAGTCGGCCCTGTACGGCGACGTCTATTTCTCCAGCGCCGACGGCCTGGCCGAGACCCGCGCGGTGTTCCTGACCGGCTGCGGCCTGCCGGCCGCCTGGCGGGGCCGCGACCACTTCACCGTCGGTGAACTGGGCTTCGGGACCGGCCTGAACATCGCCGCCCTGCTGGACCTGTGGCGGCGGGAAAAGGCCCCGGGTCAACGCCTGCACCTCTTCTCGATCGAGGCCCACCCGATCACCCGCGACGAGGCGGCCCGGGCCCTGGCGGTCTGGCCGGAGCTGGGCGAGGCGGCGGAGGTGCTGCTCGACCACTGGCCGGGTCGGGCGCGGGGTTTTCACCGCATCGACCTGCCCGGGTTCGAGGCGACCTTCGACCTGGCGGTGATGGACGTCGAGGACGCCCTGGCCGCCTGGGATGGCCAGGCCGACGCCTGGTTTCTGGACGGTTTTTCCCCCGCCCTGAACCCGGCCATGTGGCGCGAGGAGATCCTGGCCGCCGTGGCCGCCCGCAGCGCGCCCGGCGCGCGGGCCGCCACCTTCACCGTGGCCGGCGCGGTGCGGCGCGGCTTGGCGGCCGCCGGCTTCCAGGTCGACAAGCGTCCGGGCTTCGGCCGCAAGAAGGAACGGCTGGAGGCGGTTTTTCCGGGCGCGCCGGCCGCCCCCGCCCGTCCGCGCCGCCTGGCGGTGATCGGCGGCGGGATCGCCGGCGCCGCCATGGCCCGCGCCGCCCGCGCCGAGGGCCTGGAGGTCGCGGTGTTCGACGACGGCCATGCCCCGGCTTCGGGCAATCCCGCCGCCCTGGTCACCCCGGCCCTGGACGCCGGCGGCGGCCCGCGCGCCGCCCTGCCGGCCCAGGCCTTCGCCCGCGCCGTCGCCCTCTATGCCAGACTGCCCGAGGCGGTGATCGACCGGGGCGTTCTGAAGCTGGCGGTCGCCCCGCGCGACGCCGAGCGCCACGCCGCCGTCGCGGCCCAGGATCTGTTCGAACCGGACGCGATGAGCGTGCTCGGGGCCGACGCCGCCACGGCGCGGCTGGGCGAGCCGGTCGAGGCCGCCCTGGATATGGCCCACGCCCTGGTGGTGGAGCCGGCGCGGGTGATCGAGGCCTGGCGGGGACCGGCGACCTCGGCGCGGGTGGCGCGGCTGACCCACGAAGACGGCGTCTGGCGCCTGCATGACCCGGAGGATCGCCTGCTGGCCGAGGTCGACGCGGTGGTGCTGGCCGGCGGCGCGGACCAGGCCCTGCTGTGGCCTTCCGCCCCGATCCGGCCCGTGCGCGGCCAGACGACCTGGACCGACCGTCCGGCGCAAGCCCCCGCCGCCTTCGGCGCCTATGTGGTCCCCACCCGCGACGGGCTGCTGTTCGGGGCCACCCACGACCGCGACGTCGTCGAGACCGAGGCTCGCCCGGCCGACGATCGCCGCAACCTTCAGGCCCTGGCCAAGGGGTTGCCCGACCTGGCCGCCCGGCTCGCCGACGCGCCGTTGCGAGGCCGCGCCGCCCTGCGCGCGGCGACCGCCGACCACCTGCCGCTGGCCGGCGCGGTCCCCGACGCGGCCAGTGGAGCCATCGGGGGTTTGTTCGTCCTGGGCGGCCTGGGCGGGCGCGGCTTTTGCCTGGCGCCCCTTCTGGCCGAGCACCTGACGGCGCGCATACTCGCCCTGCCCTCGCCCCTGCCCCGCGCCCTGTCGGACCTGGTCCAGCCCGCGCGATTTTCGTCGCGCGCCGAACCTAGAGCGGTATAATCGGCCTGAACGGGGAAACAGGAGAACGCCATGCAGCGCATGTTCCTCGTCCTCGCCGCCTCGGCGGTCGCGCTCGCCGGTTTCGCGATGACCGACGTTCAGGCCTCCGCCGCGGACGCCAAATCCAAACGACAATGCTTCCGCACCGAGCGCATCCAGAAATGGGCCACCGACAAGGATCGTCTGGTCTATGTGAGGCTCAATACGGGCGCGGTGTTCGAAGTGACGGTGGCCAACAAGTGTCCGGGCCTGGGCATGTACCAGACCATCGCCTTCGCCACGGACTTCAGCAGCCAGATCTGCGAAGGCCAGCACGCCACGATCATCACCCGCACCGGCGCGGGGCCTCTGCGCTGTCCCGTGGGGTCGATACGGGCCCTGACGGCCGAGGAGGCCGCCGCCCTGCCGGACAACATGCGCCCCTGACGCGCGGACGCTCGCCAAAAGAGCCGACGCCCGCAGAATGTCGGCCTGACCGGTCCCCGACGCCCTCTCGGGAATCCGGACGATGACGCTCCCGATCCCCTCGGGGGCGTCTTTCTTTTTGGGGGAATGACCGGCCGCGCTAGCCCCCTCCGTCACGGCGCGTATTTCGCGCCGCGCCACCTCCCCCGCTTCGCGGGGGAGGAATAGAAAAAGGGCCCGGCGTCGCCGCCGGGCCCTTCTCATTCGTCTGGATCGCGATCTTTAGAAGTTGATCGAGATCGTGGAACGGCGGTTCAGCGGTTCCTTCACACCATCGCCGGTGGCGACGGCCGGTTCGCTTTCGCCCTTCCAATCCACGGCCAGGGTGGTGGCCGGGACGCCGGCTCCGACCAGACCGTCGGCGACGGCCTTGGCGCGGCGCTCGGAGAGCTTGGCGTTGTACTTCGGAGATCCCGAGGTGTCGGTGTGGCCGACCACGGTGATCTTCGTCGCGTTGCCGCCCTTGGCGTAGTCAGCCGCTTGCGAGACCACGGCCTGGGCTTCCGGCGTCAGCACGTACTGATCGAACGGGAAGTAGACCACGAACTCACGCGCCTCGTAGGCCGGCGGCGGCGGGGGCGGCGGGGGAGCCGGTTCCGGCGGGGGCGGCGGCGGGGGCGGCGGGGGCGGCGGGGGCGGCGGGGGCGGCGGCGAGCCGAAGGTGTAACGGACGCCCAGCGTCAGCGAGGTGTCCTTGTACTTGCCTTCGAAGGTGCCGACGTCGGTCACCGCGCCGAAGTGGCCGGGGCCGCCGACATTGGTCGTCACCGAACCCCATTGCAGGTCGTCCGTCTCCAGATAGCGGCCGGTCAGATCCAGCGACCAGTTCGGCGCGAAGTCCCAGGAGACGCCCAGGATGCCTTGCCAGGCCAGGGCCTGGTCGACGTCGTCGATGCTGGTGTTTTGGAACTGGGCCGCGCCGGCCGGAACGTTCGACAGCTGACCGTAGACCTTGTTGTGGACCCAGGCCGTGCCCAGACCAGCGCCGATGAACGGACGCCAGCTTGATTCCGGCATGAAGTCATAAATGACGTTGGCCATCAGGGTGGAGGCCAGCAGTTCGCCATCCACGCCACCGCAGATCGGCGCGGCGGCGGTGCGTTGGACGCCTGGGGTGCAGAGACCCGACGGCGTGCCCGAGCCATGAACGCCCGACTGGTCGCCGGGGCGATAGCCGTATTCGCCTTCGACGCGCCAATTGGGGGTCAGCTTGTAGCCGATACGGCCAAAGCCCGCCCAATCGTCATCGGGGGAGAAGCTCCACTCCGAATTAGTGGTGGACGACGTGGCCTTGACGCCGGCGGGCCAATGGTACCCGACGTCGCCGGCGACGTACCATCCGCTCAACGTCATTTGGGCGGAGGCGCCCGACGCGGCGCAGAGCGCAAGCGTCGCAACACCAGCCAGCAACCGGATTTTCATGATGTGAACCCTCTACGTGAATGTCTTGAGGCCAGCCCGGAGAGCAACCTCACGACGACAACGCGTCAGGATTGAATTCAGGTGTGGCCAAGGCGCCACATTCGCGCCATTTCGTCGAAATAACGACGCAACCTCCCGGGAACCGGGGAACGGCCGCTCAAGAATAGCGGCGTTCATTCCGGAACCGCCCCGGTTGTGGTCTCCGCGCGCCGCCGCCTGTGCCGGAGCGATTGGCGTCACCGCCGGGCGCCCTGGCCGGCGAACGCCTCGGCTTGGGCGCGACGCGGCCGAGCCGGCGAGGCGGATCCGAGGACCTGGGAGGCGACAGTCCGGCGTCATGATAACGCCTGAGCCGACGACAGGTTGATCTGAATGGGGAGAAGGGAATGGTGGACGCGACAGGGATTGAACCTGTGACCCCTACGATGTCAACGTAGTGCTCTCCCGCTGAGCTACGCGTCCGCCAAAGCGGCCTGGAAGCGCTTTTAAAAAGCGTCCCGGGCGGGAAGGTGTGGGGGTATAGCGGCGGCTTAGCCGTCGCGCAACCCAGGTTTCCGGCCGCCTGAAAACTTTTTACGCGGCCATCATCTTTTCGACCTCGGAGACGAGGTCGCGCAGGTGGACGGGCTTGGACAGCACCTTGGCGCCGGCCGGGGCGCGGTCCTGGGCCGACAGGGCAACGGCGGCGAAGCCGGTGATGAACATGATGCGCAGGCTGGGGTCGCGGGCGGCGGCCTGGCGGGCCACCTCGATGCCGTCCATGCCGGGCATGACGATGTCGGTCAGCAGCAGATCCCAGGGGGTGTCCAGATGCTGGACCGCCTCTTCGCCGTCGGCGCAGGCGGTGACCTCGAAGCCGGCGCGCTCGAGCGCCCGCGCCAGGAACCCGCGGAGGGAGTCATCGTCTTCGGCGAGGAGGATGCGGGCCATGCGGTCAGTTTCCAGGCGATAGGCGGAATTGGAAAGCGAGATTCTAGACAAGGACGGTAAATCGCGGATGAACCGGACCCGCGCTGTCCACAGCTAACGCTTCGGCGCCGGCTTCCGCCTCCTATACAGCGAGCCGTTGGCGTTTGACCCGGAACCGTCGGACCGCGACAATAAGCCCATGACCGCATGGGAGCCGATCGCTTCGGAAACGCCGGCGACGGCGGAGCACGGCTTTTCGCCGGCCTTCGAGGTCGCGCGGGCTCAAATCGCCGGTTCCGAGGCGGCTCAGCCGCCCCCCACGCCGCTGGTGTTCGCCTCGCCCCACTCCGGACGGCTGTATCCGCCCGACATGATGGCCGCGGCGCGGCTGACCGCGCAGGATCTGCGCGGCTCGGAGGACGCCTTCGTCGACGACCTGATCGCCGGCGCGCCCGCCCTGGGGGTCTGCGTGATCCGCGCCAGGCTGGCCCGCGCCTATATCGACCTCAACCGCGACGCCTGGGAGCTGGATCCGGCGATGTTCGAGGACGCCCTCCCCGACTTCGCCCAGGCCCGCACGGCGCGCGTGGCGGCCGGGCTGGGCGCGATCGCCAGGGTGGCCGGCGAGGGCCGCCCGATCTACGCCCGCAAGCTGACCTTCGCCGAGGCCAAGGCCCGCATCGAAACCGCCCACCGGCCCTATCATGACACGCTGGACCGCCTGCTGGCCCAGGCGCGCAACGCCCACGGCCTGGCGATCCTGGTCGACTGGCACTCGATGCCGGCGGCGGCGGCGCGCGGCCATCGAGCGCGCGGCGGCGGCCCCTGCGACATCGTGCTGGGCGACCGCTTCGGCGCGGCCTGCGGCCCCAAGCTGACGGGATTGATGGAAAAGACCCTGGAGGGGCTGGGCTATCGCGTGGCCCGCAACGCCCCTTATGCCGGCGGCTACACCACCGAACACTATGGCCGCCCGACGCGGCGCACGCACGCCATCCAGGTCGAGATCAACCGCGCGCTCTATATGAACGAAACGACCCGCGAGCCGACCGAGGGCCTGGCGCGGCTGAAGGCGGACATCGAGTCG
This sequence comes from Caulobacter sp. Root487D2Y, assembly GCF_001427165.1. Taxonomy (NCBI): domain Bacteria; kingdom Pseudomonadati; phylum Pseudomonadota; class Alphaproteobacteria; order Caulobacterales; family Caulobacteraceae; genus Caulobacter; species Caulobacter sp. Root487D2Y. The sequence goes on along the minus strand of NZ_LMFD01000011.1, from coordinate 64,794 downwards.
GTGACGGCGCGGCTGGTCGCGACCGACTGGGCCGAGCTGCTTTAAGACAGGGCGGACGCTAGCGGCGATCCACCCGCCTCGACAGTGCGGGTGAACGCGGGGCCCTCGGACCAAGTCCGAGGATGACGGGCTCAAAAGGGCGAGGATCGCGCGGCTAGAACCCAGGCCAAAAAAAAGCCCGGCTCGAAAGCCGGGCAGTTCATTAGGGAGGAAACGCCCAGGAAGGGCAGAGGCGGCAGCGCCGCCTCACAGGTCGTTTATAGGGTGCGGTGCGAAATGCATCAAGCGAAATCGACAGACAGCGTTGTCTTTTTTCTCGCACCCACCTCGTGAAACCCTTTGTAACACAAGGGACAGAGAACGCCGATCTCCAAGCTTGGCCGATTCAGAGATCAATGCTGCGCTGCACAATTAGTTGCCGAAGAAACGACATCCGTCCGCAACTTTCGCAAACCCCATGAATTTAAGGGGTTTGGGAGTGACACCGGTTTCCTAGCCAATCTGTCACGCAGGGGTGGGGTGGATAAACGTCGCGCAGTCGCGTAAAAGCCGCGCGCCTGACGCGCGCAGCGTCAAACCCATTTGTTCCTCCCCGAAAGTTCGCCTTCTCCATGTCCATGCGAAACATCGCCATCATCGCGCACGTCGATCATGGCAAGACCACTCTCGTCGATCAGCTTCTGGCCCAATCGGGCGTGTTCCGCGCCAACGAGGCGACGACCGAGCGCGCCATGGACTCCAACGACCAGGAGCGCGAGCGCGGCATCACCATTCTGGCCAAGTGCACCAGCGTCCTGTGGCACGGCGAGGCGGGCGAAACCCGCATCAACATCATCGACACCCCCGGCCACGCCGACTTCGGCGGCGAAGTCGAACGCATCCTGGGCATGGTCGACGGCTGCGTGCTGCTGGTCGACGCCGAGGAAGGCGTCATGCCGCAGACCAAGTTCGTGCTGACCAAGGCGCTGAAGATGGGCCTGCGCCCGATCCTCTGCATCAACAAGGTCGACCGCGCCCACGCCGATCCGGACAAGGTCCACAACGCCGCCTTCGATCTGTTCGCCGCCATCGGCGCCACGGACGAGCAACTGGACTTCCCGCACATCTACGCCTCAGGCCGCGCCGGCTGGGCCACGCTGGACATGAACGTGCCCAACGACAACCTGGCCCCGCTGTTCGACCTGATCGTGCGCCACGTGCCGGAACCCAAGCAGATCGCCAAGAAAGACGAGCCGTTCCAGATCCTGAACGTGCTGATCGAATCCGATCCGTTCCTGGGCCGCCTGCTGACGGGCCGCATCGAGAGCGGCAAGGCCGTTCCCGGCATGGCCATCCACGCCCTGGACCGCGACGGCAAGGAAATCGAGCGCGGCCGCATCACCAAGGTGCTGGCGTTCCGCGGTCTGAAGCGCTCGCCGGTCGACGAGGGCGCCGAAGCCGGTGACATCGTCGCCATCGCCGGCATGTCCAAGGCCACCGTGGCCGACACCCTGTGCGCCCTGGAAGTGACCGACGCCCTGCCGGCCCAGCCGATCGATCCGCCGACCATCTCGATGACCGTCTCGGTCAACGACAGCCCGCTGGCCGGCCGCGAAGGCGACAAGGTCCAGAGCCGCGTGATCCGCGACCGCCTGCTGAAGGAAGCCGAATCGAACGTGGCCATCAAGGTCACCGAGACCAGCGAGGGCGACGCCTATGAAGTGTCGGGCCGCGGCGAACTGCAGCTGGGCGTCCTGATCGAGAACATGCGTCGCGAAGGCTTCGAAGTGTCGATCAGCCGTCCGCGCGTGGTGTTCCAGACCGATCCGGAAACCGGCAAGCGCCTGGAGCCGATGGAAGACGTCATGATCGACGTCGACGACGAGTTCTCGGGCATCGTGATCGAGAAGCTGTCGCTCCGTAAGGCCGAGCTGAAGGACATGGGCCCGTCGGGCGCGGGCAAGACCCGCCTCCAGCTGACCGCGCCGTCGCGTTCGCTGATCGGCTACCAGGGCGAATTCCTGACCGACACGCGCGGTTCGGGCGTGCTGAACCGCGTGTTCAGCCACTACGAGCCCTACAAGGGCGCCTTCGACCAACAGCGCAAGGGCGTGCTGATCTCGAACTCTGACGGTGAAACCGCGGCCTACGCGCTGTGGAACCTGGAAGAGCGCGGCACTATGTTCGTCGGCGCCAACGAGAAGTGCTATCTGGGCATGATCATCGGCGAGAACGCCCGTCAGGACGACCTCGACGTCAACCCGATGAAGGCCAAGCAGCTGACCAACGTCCGCGCCTCGGGCAAGGACGAATCGATCCGCCTGACCCCACCGCGCCGCATGACCCTCGAACAGGCCATCGCCTACATCGAGGAAGACGAGCTGGTGGAAGTGACCCCGAAGAGCATCCGCCTGCGCAAGCAGATCCTGAACCCGTCGTTCCGCAAGCGTCGCGTCAAGGAAGAATAGTCGGTTCCCGGAGCTTCCGGGCCGGACGATCGAGAAGCCCGCCGCCCCTTCCGGACGGCGGGCTTTTTCGTGGCGTCACACCCGGTTTCGGCCCCGGAACAGGCCCAGCAGGAACAGCAGCACGATCGCCCCGATCGTTGAGATGATCAGGCTGCCGATCCAGCCCATGAAGTGAATGCCCAGGGCGCTGGCCAGGAACGCCCCGATCAGGGCGCCGACCAGGCCGACGATCAGGTTGGTGATCAGGCCGTGATTGCGGCCCATGATCTGCTCGGCGATCCAGCCGGCGAAGATGCCGATGATGATCGCGCCAATGAAGCCCACGCCGTTCATGTCGTTTGTTTCCCGCAGCCAAGGTTGCCGGAGAAAATGCCCAAGCGCTCGGTTGGTTGCGGCTCGCGTCCGCCGACGGAACTTGAGCAAGCCCATGATCTCCAACCCATGCTAGGCAAGCTCTCCCGGTACGCGCGCTTTGGGAGACGCCCGCCATGGTCCACCCGGTCTATGCCGACCTGCCCACCACCGTCTTCGAGGAGATGAGCGGCCTGGCGCGCGACACGGGGGCGATCAACCTGGGGCAGGGCTTTCCCGACGACGCGGGCCCGATGGCGCTGCGCCGCAAGGCCGGCGAGGCCCTGCTGACCGGCACGAACCAGTATCCGCCGATGCGCGGCCTGCCCGCCCTGCGTCAGGCCGTGGCGACCCACTATGGCCGCGCCCAGGGGCTGGACCTGGACTGGGAGAGCGAGATCGTCGTCACCTCCGGCGCGACCGAAGCCCTGGCGGCGGCGTTCCTGAGCCTGATCTCGCCCGGCGACGAGGTGGTGCTGTTCCAGCCGCTCTACGACGCCTACCTGCCGATGGTGAAGCGGGCCGGCGGCACGCCCAAGCTCGTAAGACTTACGCCGCCGCACTGGCGGTTCGACCGGGCGATGCTGGAGGCGGCGTTCAGCGACAAGACGCGGATGGTGGTGCTGAACACCCCGCTCAATCCGGCCGGCGTCGTCACCCCCGACGCGGACCTGGCCCTGCTCGCGGAATTCTGCGTTCGGCACGACGCCGTCGCCGTCTGCGACGAGGTCTGGGAGGCCGTGGTGTTCGACGGCCGCGAGCACAGGCCGCTGATCGGCTATCCCGGCATGCGCGAGCGCACGGTGAAGATCGGCTCGGCCGGCAAGATGTTCGGCATGACCGGCTGGAAGGTCGGCTTCCTCTGCGCCGCCCCCGCCCTGACCAGGGCCCTGGCCGGCGCCCACCAGTTCCTGACCTTCACCACCCCGCCCAACCTGCAGGAGGCCGTGGCCTTTGGACTTGGGGAGCCCGGCGACTGGTTCGAGGCCATGCCCGCCGGCCTGCAGCGCTCGCGCGACCGCCTGGCGGCGGGGCTGCGCGCCGCCGGCTTCGTGGTGCTCGACAGCGGCGGGACCTATTTCCTCAATGTCGACCTGAAGGCCTCGGGGATCGACGAGGACGACCGGGCCTTCGCCCTGCGGGCCGTGCGCGACCACGGCGTGGCCAGCATCCCGGTCTCGGCCTTCTATGCGGAGGATCCGGTGCGCCACATCCTTCGCCTGTGCTTCGCCAAGGCCGATGGGACGTTGGACGAGGCGGTGGCGCGGTTGGCGAGGGCGCGGGGCTAGGGGGGCGGAACGCCCCCTCCGTCGGGCTTCGCCCGCCACCTCCCCCGTTGCACGGGGGAGGAGAGGCTGATCCGTTTCCTCCTCACCCGCGAAGCGGGGGAGGTGGCGCGATGCGAATACGCATCGTGACGGAGGGGGCGTCGCGCAACGCCCTACGCCGCCAGCGCCTCGTCCGTCGGGCCGAAGAACTCGTAGTGGATCCGGTCGGCCGGCACGCCCGCCCCCGCCAAACCGTCGACGAAGGTCCGCAGGAACGGCTTGGGGCCGCACAGATAGAAGTCGGCCTGGTCGAACGGCGTGTTCGCCTTCAGCCAATCCAGGGTGATCAGCCCGTCGACGTCGTGGGTCTGGCCGGCCCGGTCGCCCGCCAGAGGCTCGCTGTAGAAGGTGGTGACCGAGACGCCGCCGTGGTCCTTGGCCAGGGTCCGGACGTGGCCGTCCAGGGCGTGGACGCGGCTGTTCAGCGCGCCGTGCACGAAGTGGGCTTCAAGCTCCGGATGGGCCTTGGCGATGTGCTCGACCATGCTGACCATCGGCGTCAGGCCGACCCCGCCGCTGAGCAGCACCACCGGACGGTCCGGCCGGTCGGCCAGGAAGAAGTCGCCGGCCGGCGGAGTGGCCTGCAGGATGTCGCCGATCCGGATCTGGTCGTGCAGGAACCGCGAGGCCGCGCCCAGGTCCTCGCGCTTGACCGAGATGCGGTAGCTCTCGTCGTTGGGGCCGGCCGAGATCGAATAGTTGCGCTTCTCGCCCTGCAGCGAGAATTGGGGCGCGTCGGGCAGGTCGAAGCGGAAGGTCAGGTACTGGCCCGGCTTGTGCGGGATCACCGGCCCGCCGTCCTTGGGCCGCAGCACGAACGAGGTGATCACCGCGCTTTCGCGGATCTTCTCGGCGACCACGAAGTCGCGCCAGCCGGTCCAGCCGCCGTCGACGGCCTCGATCTCGGCGCGGATCCTGGCTTCGCGATCGATCAGGATGTCGGCCAGGAACCAGAAGGCCTCGCCCCAGGCGGCCAGGATCTCGTCGGTGGCGGCGTCGCCCAGCACGTCCTTGATCGCGCCCAGCAGGGCCGTGGCGACGAACGGATAGTGTTCGGCCAGGATGTGGTAGCCGACATGCTTCTGAGCGATGCGCTCGACCGCCGGCAGCAGGACGCCGAGATTGTCGATGTTCTGGGCGTAGGCCAGCACCGCGCCGGCCAGAGCCTTGGGCTGGGCGCCGCTGCTCTGGTTGGCGTGGTTGAACAGGGCCTTGATGTGGTCGTCCTGGAACAGCCGGGCGTACATCGCCAGGGTGATCGCGACGCCATGCTCGGCCAGGGCCGGAGCCGTGGCCTTGACGCGCGTGATCGTGTCCGCGCTAAGCGCAGCCGCCATAGTGTTTCTCCGTGTTTGGGTAGTGGGCGCGGTCAGGAGACCGCGGGTTGGACAGGTTCGGCCTTGGGCAGGCGGAAGGTGATGGCCAGGTTCAGGCTCTGGGCGATGCGGGCGGCCTTGGCCTGCATGTCGGCGGCGACCGGCGGCGAGACCATCTCGTCGGTGGTCTCGGTCCAGATCGCCAGCCAGCGCTCGAACATCTCCGGGTGGATCCGGGCGCCGTGCCGCATGTGGGCCTGCATCGGATTGCCCTTGTAGCGGCCGCTGGCCAGCATCACCGACGACCAGAAGTCGGTCAGGACGCCCAGGTGATGATCCCAGTCGCCGATCGCATCATTGAACACCGGACCCAGTTCGGCGTCCTGACGCACGCGGGCGTAGAAGCGCTCCAACAGCGCCGGCAGCACGGCTTCGATCTCGGCGGATTGACGGGGGTCCATGGCGGGAGGCCTAATTGATGCTTATCAAGTGCATCTATGAGCCGCCCTCAGAACATGCAATAGAAATACTTGTTATACGTAATCGCCCTTAGGCGGCGGCGGCTGGAGTTCCGATGCGCCTGACGCGCTACACCGACTACGCCATGCGGGTGCTGCTGCACCTGGCGGCGCGCGACGACGGCCTGTCGTCGATCGGCGAGATCGCTGGCCTCTACAAGATCTCGCAGAACCATCTGATGAAGGTGGTGCAGGACCTGGGCAAGGCCGGCTTCGTGCGCACCGTGCGCGGTCGGGGCGGCGGCGTCGCCCTGGCCCGGCCCGCCGACCAGATCAGCATCGGCCAGGTGGTGCGCCAGACCGAGGAGGGGTTCCAGCTGGTCGACTGCGACGGCTGCGTGATCGCCCCCGCCTGCACCCTGCCCCGCGTCCTGAACGAGGCGACGGCGGCCTTCATGGCGGTGCTCGACAAGTACAGCCTGGAAGACCTGCTGGATCAGCGTCACCAGATGCGGTCGCTGTTCGGCATCACCGACCCCGCGGCGCTGCCCGCCTAGAGCACCGCGCGGAAAAGTGGCGACCGGTTTTCCGCAAACGCGATGCGAAAACGAAAACCTCGAGCAATCCGCGCGATCGCGCGGTTGCTTCAGAACCAGCCGGCCGCCTTGACGGTGGCCGCGTGGCTCCGGCTGACCGGAGCGGTCAGGCCGCCGGCCAGGCGCAGCTCGCCGCCGCCGCGCCGCCAGCGCGCGCCCTCGATCGCCTCGGCCGCCACCCACCACGAACGATGGGTCTGAAAGCCGTGCGCGCCCGACAGCTCGTCCAGGGCGACGGCGAGGCGCAGGGTGATCATCTCCGACCCCGCGTCGGTGTGGACGCGCAGATAGTGGTCGTCGGCCTCGATGGCGATCAACCGCGCCGCCCTTCGCCGCGCCGACAGCCGGCGGCGGAAGGCCGCCTCGGCTTCCGGCAGGGGCGGCGTGACGACGACCCGGGTCTCGACCACGGGCGGCGGCCGCCGCCAGACCAGGGCCCGGATCGCCATGACCGGAATGGAGATCAGGAACACCTGCCACAGCAGCGGCCAATAGCGCGCCAGACTCAGCGCTCCACCCGCCACGACATGACCCGCCGCCATCACGAGCAGGGTGGTCGGCGGCGTCATCAGCACGGTGGTGGCCAGCAGCCGGCGCCAGAACCCCGGCGCCCGCCGCCCGATCGTCTCGTCGACGGCGACGCCGATCAGCCCGCCCCCGACGATGCACAGCAGCCAGTAGACATAGACTTGGCGCGGCGGCAGGCCGTCGGTGCCGTACGGCCCGACCGCGCCCATGAACAGGCCGATCGCCAGCAGCAGCGCCAGGTCCGCCGCCCCGCGCTTGACGGTCGCTCGTGGGTCAGCCCGCATCGTCACCCCGAAAATCGCCCCCAACCCAGCAAATGGCCGCCGCCGTCCCGTTCGCGCAGAATTGGCGCCGCTCACGCAACCTCGCCTAGCGCCGGTCGGCGACCTTCGCAATCTCCGCTAAACCCTGGAGATCCGCATGACCCGACGCCTGACCTGGAGCCTCTGGACCCTGTATGCGCTGATGAGCGCGGCGGTGGCGCTGTTTTCCTACCGTTACCTGCCGCGCGTCGGGCTGCTGTCGCCCGACATCCTGGCCAACCTGTTCGCGCGGCCGTGGCTGGACGTGCATGTGGCCGGAGCGGCGACGGCGCTGCTGGTGGGGCCGATCCAGTTCCTGCCCTGGGTCCGGCGGCGCCTTCCCGCCCTGCATCGGACGCTGGGACGCGTCTACGTGGTCGGCTGCCTGGCCGGCGGGATCGGCGGCCTGGTCATGGCCTTCGGTACGACGGCCGGCCCCATCGCGACGGTCGGCTTCGCCAGCCTGGCCGTCTGCTGGATCACGGCCAACCTCCAGGGCTGGCGCCTGGCGATGGCGCGCCGCTTCGACGACCACCGGGCCTGGATGCTGCGCTCCTTCGCCATGACCTTCGCCGCGGTCACCCTGCGGATCTACATCGTGGTGCTGCCGATGCTGGGGATGGCGCCGCTGGACGCCTATCGCGCCTCATCGTTCCTGGCGTGGATCCCGAACCTGATCCTGATCGAGCTCTATCTGCGCGGCGGCCTTGGCCGTCCGGCGCGATCAGGTCGGGAAAGGCTCTAGGCGCTGACGGTTTCGGCGGCGGCCTGGGTCGCGCCCTGCCTGTCCAGCACCTGGACCAGCACCGACAGCAGGTCGCGCAGGTCGATCGGCTTGGCGATGTGGGCGTCCATGCCGGCCTCGATGCAGGTGTCGATCTGGGTGCGCATGACGTCGGCGGTCAGGGCGATGACCGGCAAGGCGGCCCAGCGCGGATCGCGGCGCAGGCGGCGCGTGGCCTCCAGCCCGTCCATCACCGGCATGTTGACGTCCATCAGCACCAGGTCGAAGGGCTCGGCCTCCAACGCCTCCAGGGCCTGGCGGCCGTTCTCGACCTCGACCAGGTCGCAGTCGAACGGAGCCAGGAACAGCTTGATGACCCGGCGGTTGACCGGATGGTCGTCGACCACCAGCACCCGGCGGCCGTGCAGGGGCGAGAGCGCCTCGTCCTCGTCCGGAACGCCGAACGCCGCGGCGGCCGTCTCGGTCGCTCCCGCGCTCGAGACATCGACCTGGAAGCCGAGCGTGAAGGTCGAGCCCCCGCCCTCCCGGCTGTCGACCAGGATCTCGCCGTCCATCAGCTCGGCCAGCCGGCGGGTGATGTTCAGGCCCAGGCCCGTGCCGCCGAACGTGCGGGTGGTCGAGGCATCGGCCTGGGTGAAGGCCCCGAACAGCTTGGACAGGGTGGCCTGGCCCATGCCGATGCCGGTGTCGCTGACGGTCAAGGTCACCACCGTGCGCCCCGTCTGGGGATCGGGCGCCCAGGCCAGGGTCACGTCGACCCGGCCGACCACCGTGAACTTCAGGGCGTTGGACAGCAGGTTGGCCAGGCACTGGCGAACCCGTACGGCGTCGAACAGCAACATCGGCGGCGGCTCGCCGGCCACGGTGAAGGTCAGATCGACGCCCTTCTCGCGCGCCGTAGGCTGATAGCCGCCCACCAGGCGGGCGCAGACCCCGACGAGGTCGCCGGCCGTGGGGGCGATCTCCAGCTTGCCGGCCTCGATCTTCGACAGGTCCAGAATGTCGTTGAGCAGCACCAACAGCGTGTCGCCGCTGTCGATCATCAGCTCCACCTGCTCGCGCTGGCGGGCGTTCAGGGTCTCGCCGCGCAGGGCCTGGGCCATGCCCAGCATGCCGTTCAGCGGCGTGCGCAGCTCGTGGCTCATCACGGCCAGGAAGGCGGACTTGGCCTCGTTGGCCGCCTCGGCCCGACCACGCGCCTCCTTCAACCGCTCCGAGGCCCGGCGCAGATAGACGCCCCAGGCGATCCCGCCCAGCACCAGCACGCCCAGCAGCATGGCGATGACGATCGAGGCGTGGGCCAGACGGCGGTTGAGTTCGACCTCGGCGGTCAGGCGGCGGCTTTCGTCGCGCTTGGACTTCAGCTCGGTCTCCAGCGCCGAGGCCATCTGGGCCCCGTTGCGCGACAGGGCCGCCTGGGTCTTCTCGTGGTCCTGCCGGCGCCATTGGTCGAGCAGGCGGAAGGCGTCCTCGCCGCGATGTTCGGCCAGGGCGATATAGGCGCTGATCAGCCGCTCGGCCTGGGGATCGCGCTCCAGGGTCTCGATGGGGATGGCGCGGATCACGTCGAGGTCGGCCTTGGCCCTGGCCGCGTCGCCGCGCTCGGCTTCGGCCTGGGCGCGCAGCCGCAGACTCAGGCCGGTCAGGCGGTTGGTCGGGTGGTCGATCTCGAACGCGCCCGAGTCCAGGCAGTCCAGGATCCGCCCCGGCGCGCGCCGCTCGTTGGCGATGCGGGCGCAGAGATAACGATCCCAGGTCTTCAGGTCCGGGTCGCCGGCCGCCTGGGTCATATGGTGGTGCACGCCGGCGAAGTGCTCGGCGGCGTCCAGCTCGCCCACCTCGGCGGCGGTGTAGGCGATGTCGTAGATGCGCTCGACCTTGCGCATGTAGAAGGCGTTGCCCTCGTCCAGGCGCGCGGCCGTGCTCATATGGTCGAGCGAGCCCTCCTTATCGCCGATGTAGGACAGGGTGTAGGAGTGCACCTGATGGGCCTCGGCCAGCAGCGGCCGGGCGATCGAACCCTTGCGTTCCATCTGGCCCATCGCCTCGGCCGCCAGTCGCGAGGCGTCGGCCCACTGGCCCGAACGGCCCAGGGTGCGGATTCGCTCGATGGCCGCCATCATCCGGATGTTCGGACCCGAGCGCTCGAGATAGCGGACCCAGTCGGCCTCGTTGAAAGTGCGGAAGCCGCCCGACTCGTGGCGATAGGCCGTGGTCAGCAGGTCGACCAGGTTCAACAGCTCGGCGTCGTCCTCGGCCACGGCCAGGCGACGCACGCGGCGGCTCCAGTCGTCGAACTGGGGCTGCACCTGGTTGCTCTTGTAGGCGTAGAGCACCGACCACAGGCCATACAGGCGCTTGTCGCCATGCTGCTTCAGCGCCCGGCGTCCGACCCGCTCGATGTCGTCGTTCTCGCGCGTGGGCGGCTTGATCTCGTCGCGGCTGATTTCGCGATACAGGGCGTCCAGCTTGGCCGACTGCGGCGACCGGGCTAGGGCCGCGCCGCCGGGTCCGGCCAACAGGGTTGCGATCGCCGCGAGGAACAGAACGTAACGCCGCAAGCCGTGGTTTTCCTGGTGAACCGCGGCAAGATACAAAAACGACCTGTATCCAAAGTTAAAGATCCACGGAATGCGATATTCTATCGAGAAATAGCGGAAAATGGGGCAAAAAATCCCCCCGTTCACGTCGCGCGCTCGGTTTTATGGCGACGCTCAGATGGTGGCGCCGCCGTCCACCACCAGAGCTTGTCCGGTCATGAAACTGCCCGCCTTCGACGCCAGGTAGATGGCCGCCCCGGCCAGTTCGTCGGGCTCGCCGATCCGGCGCAGCGGCACGCCCTTGGTCGAGCGCTCCAGGGTCTCGGGATTGTCCCACAGCGCCTTGGCGAAGTCGGTCTTGATCAGGCCCGGCGCGATGCAGTTGACCCGCACGTTGTCGGGGCCGAACTCGTGGGCCAGGTTGCGGGCCAGCTGGAAGTCGGCGGCCTTGGAAATGTTGTAGGCGCCGATGACCGCGTTGCCGCGCAGGCCGCCGATCGAACTGACGATGATGATCGACCCGTCCTTCCGGTCGCGCATCTCCGGGGCGACCATCGAGATCAGCCAGTGATTGCTGATGATGTTGTTGTCGAGGATTTTGCGGAACTGGTCGTCGGCGATGCCGGACAGCGGGCCGTAATAGGGGTTGGACGCGGCGTTGCACACGCAGATGTCGACCTTGCCGAACACCGCCCGGGTTTCGTCGACCAGGTGCTGGAGATCTTCCTTGGAGGCGATGTTGGCCGGGACCGCGAGCGCCGTTCCGGCCCCGCATTTGAAGTTGATCGCCGCGGCGACCTCGTCGCAGGGCCCGGCCTTGCGCGAGGAGATCACCACCTTGGCCCCGTGCTCGGCCATGCGCTCGGCGATGGCCCTGCCGATGCCGCGCGAACTGCCGGTGATGATCGCCACCTTGCCGGTGAGGTCGAAGAGGGACGTCATGGCGGCGAGAGGGATCATGGCGGCGGTTCCCGGAAGGTTTCAAAACGATCGTTTGAATTTCGGGCAGATTGGGACGCGGGCCCGTCCAGGTCAAGCGTCGGCTCAGAACCGATAGGTGAACCCGAACAGCGGCCCCTTGAGGTCGAGGTCGACGTCGACCCGGCGCTTGTCGTTCTCCAGGTGCAGGTAGCGGTAGCCGCCCATCAGCCGCCAGCGGTTGGAGAGGTCGTATTCGACCAGAGCCTGGCCCTGCCAGCTGGAGGTGTCGCTTCCCCAACCGCTGTCGATCTGGCCGGTCAGACCCCACCGGCCGTACTGGCCTCGGGCCCTCGCGCCGATCACCCCGTCGATCCAGTTGGTGTCGCCGCCGGCGTCGATCAGCGTGGTGTTGGGCGCGCTGAGCGTGAAGTCGGTCTCGAGCCAGAACCCCCTGATCCCGCCTGTCAGGTCCACATCCCAATTTTCGCCGTCCACCACCCGATAGTAGGCGCTCACCGTGCCGACCATCGCCTTGGTGCTGAGGTCCGGCTCCAGGGGGATCTGCGGCGGCAGTTCGACGTCATGGCCAAAGCCGATGTCGACATAGGCGAAATCCACCAGCGCACCGAACCGGTCGCCGCTGAGCTCGGCGACCCCGAAACCGAAAAACTGCAGGTTATCCAGTATGTTGCCGTCGCCGACGACAGGCGTCGGCCGGTCGGACTCCAGCCCCAGAGGCCCCTCGACGCTGGGCAGCCAGACATAGGTGCCCATGCGGAACGTCAAATCGTCGGCCCTCGCCTGTACGGCTGTCGCCGCCAGCGCCACCGCGCAACCCAGAACCACCGCAACCTTCATCAGACAGCTCCCTGGCGACCCAGCCAGAGCCTGAACTGTCCAGGCGAGGGGTAAATCAGGTGAACACCCTAGGCGGCCCTCGGCTTGCCGCTATCGGCGCCGGGCATTGACGGACAGGCATCGACAAAAGTTCGCCGGCGATGTCGGATCGCCGCCCGCGTGGTCGTCCTTCGGGCACAACAACGCCCCCCTTAGGAGAAACGCCGTGACCGCCCCCGCCCCCTCCCCCATCGCCGACCGCGAACTGGTGCTGACCCGCATCATCGACGTGCCCGCCGACAAGCTGTTCAAGTGCTGGACGACGCCCGAGCGGATGCACGAGTGGTTCTGCCCCAAGCCCTGGACCGTCTCGCACGCCGAGATGGACATCCGCCCCGGCGGCTCCAGCCTGGTCGTCATGCAAGGCCCCAACGGCGAGGAGGTGCCCAATACCGGCGTCTATCTCGAGGTCGTTCCGAACAAGCGCCTGGTCTTCACCGACGCCTTCAGCTCGGCCTGGGTCCCGTCGGGCAAGCCGTTCATGGTCGCGATCGTCGAGTTCGAGGACCTGGGCGACGGCACGACCCGCTACACCGCCACCGCCCGCCACTGGACGGTCGAGGACCGCGAGGCCCACGAGCGGATGGGCTTCCACGAAGGCTGGGGCATCGTCGCCGATCAATTGGCCGAAGTGGCCAAGACGTTCTGAACTAAATTTTAATTCCGCTCATCCCGGCGAATGCCGGGATGAGCGGCTCTATTTGAGGTTCTCGCGCAATCCTGCCTCACGCGCACTTGCTCCACCCGTGCATGTCCAGGTGGAAGTGGTCGTGGTGCTCGGCGTTGAAGTCGGGGCTGAGCGTGGTGATGAACACCCGGCAGGCCCCGTCGCGCACCCGGCGCAGGAACTGGCCCTTGGGGCCCGGATCGCTCCAGTCGCGGGCGACATAAACCGTCTGGCCGTCGGCCAGCTTGAAGCCGGCCAAGTCGATGGCGTCGGCGCTGGCGTGCTCGCTGACCGGTCCGGCCGTCTTGCCGTACATCCGCCGGCAGGAATAGGTGCCGTAGTGCTCCAGCCCGACCACCCCCTGGCCCAGCACCTCGTAGGCGGCCGGCTGCACCACCTGGCGCTCCCAGATCGACAGGGCCAGAGCCTCCTTGCAGACCATCGGCGCGTCGATCGGCGACAGGCCGGCCATGCCGCCGTCGATCTTCAGGGCGTCGCGCACCGTGCAGAACCCGCCGTCGGTCTTCTCCGGAACCTCTTCGTACGACAGCCCCGCCTTGCGCAGGATCGCCCGACAGGTGGCCGGATCATCGCCGGCCCGCGCCGCCTTGATCCGCGTGGCCATGCCGACCGGATCGACGATGCTGAGCGGCTTCCAGGGCAGGTGCTGGCGGGCTATGCCGCGCTCGGCCACCAACGCCATGACCAGCACCAGCGCCCACAGCAGGAACAGCGCCGTCAGCCCCGCCAGGCGGTTCTGGCGGCGCGTGCGATGCTCGACGCTCTGATGTCGCGGGACGCGATAGGCCATGGGCGGGGGGATTTGGGGAAGGCGCTTGAAAAGGGTTGATGCTCAAGCCTTGCCTTAGCGGAGCGGCGGGTCAACCTCTAACCCGGATCAACGGCACAGCCTGTAGCCGCCGCCCTCCAGATGCAGGTGATCGCGGTGGGCGGCGTTGTAGTCCGGGCTCAGGACGGTCCCGAACACCCGGCAGGCGCCGTTGCGCGCCGCCTGAACGAAATGGCCCTCGTCGCTGCCTGACCGGAAGTCGGCCGCCACCGTGCCCCGGCGTCCGTCGGCGAAGCGGAAGCCGGCCACGTCCAGGGCGGCGGCGTGGGCATGGGCGCTGGGCCGCTCGCCGGGCCGGCCGTAGATCGTGCGGCAGGCGTAGGTTCCGTAGTGCTCCACCCGGACCAGCCGGCTGCCCATGATCTCGCGCGACGCCGGGACCAGGACCTGATGCTCCCACAGCGCGTAACCCAGCGCCAGCGGGCAGGTCATGACCGGCGCAGCGGGCGCCAGGCGGCCGGCGGCCCGCACCGTGTCGCGCGTCGAGCAGTAGCCGGTCTCCCGCGTCTCGCCTTCCGCGAACCGCACCCCGCCTTCGCGCAGGGCGGCGCGGCAGGCGGCCGGATCCGCGCCGATCCGCGCCAGCTTGCCGGCCGTGGCCAGGCCGATCGGCTGGTTCAGCGAGAACGGCTTCCAAGGCAGGTCCTGCGGCGGCGCCAGGCGATCGACCAGGGCGAACACCAGGAGCCCCGCCAGCAGCAGGTCCAGCAGGAAGCCGGCCGCGCTCGCCAGCGACCGGGCTTCGGGAGAGGTTTCGCGCAGGACCAGCTTCACGCTTCATCCAACGGCGCGGCCGTCGTGAAGTTCAGCCCCAAGGCTTGGCTTGGCCGGTCCGAAGGAGCATTTACCGCGTCCCTGGAGACGCTCATGACCCCCTCGAACAGCTGGCGCGGCCTGGTGAACGCCGAACTGGCCCCACGCTTCGCCCTGCTGTGCCTGGGCATCTGGCTGAACGCCGCCGACACCCTGGTGACGGTGACGATCATGCCCAGCATCGCCAAGGAGATCGGCGGTTGGCAATATTTCGGCTGGTCGATCGCCGCCTTCCTTCTGGGCTCGATCCTGGCGGGGGCCTGCGCGGGCAAGTTGTCGATCCGGTTCGGCCTGCGCCGCGCCACCGCCCTGGCGGGCGTGGTCTACGCCGTCGGCTGCGCCATGGGCGCGTGCGCGCCGGAGTTCCTGACCTTCGTGGCCGGCCGTCTGGTCCAGGGCCTGGGCGCGGGGGCGATCGTCTCGCTGTGCTACGTCGCCATCAACGCCATGTTCCCCGAAAGCCTGTGGCCGCGGGTCTATGGCGCGATCGCCGGGGTGTGGGGCGCGGCGACCCTGCTGGGTCCGCTGTGCGGCGGACTGTTCGCCCAGGCCGGCTTCTGGCGCGGGGCGTTCTGGTTCTTCGTGGTCCAGGCGGTGATCTTCGTGGGCGCGGTGCTGGTCATGGTGCCGTCCGCCCCCAAGGCTCCCCAAGGCGGACGCATCCCCCGGCGGCAGCTGGCCCTGCTGACCCTGGGCGTGACCCTGATCGCCGCGGCGGGCGTCGTGCCGGGCGGACTGACGGCGGCGTTGTGCGCGGTGTTCGGAACCCTGGCCATGGCGGCCATGATGGTGGTCAACGACCGCTCGCCCGACCGCCTGTTGCCGCGCTCGGCGTCCGACCTGGCCACCGCGACCGGCCTTGGTCTGGCGGTGATCTTCTTCTGCGAGGCGGCGACCGTCGGCTTCTCGGTCTACGGTCCGACCTTCATCCAGGTGCTGCACGGCGCCGAGCCGCTGCTGAGCGGCTATGTGATCGGCGGCATCGCCGCTGGCTGGACGGCCTTGTCGTTCGTCGTCGCGGGGCTGAAGCCCAGGCACGAGGGCCGGGCGATCCGCCTGGGGGCCGTGGTCATCGCGGCCGGAGTCGCCTGGGGCGCGGTCGAGATCGTGCACGGCGGCCTGGTCGGGATCACCCTGTCGATGATCACCCTGGGCGGCGGCTTCGGCATCTGCTGGGCGTTCCTGGCCAAGCGGGTGATCGGCGGCGCGCCGCTGGAGGAGCAGCCCCTGGCCTCGGCCGCCGTGCCCACCACCCAGCTGATCGGCGGCGCCACCGGCGCGGCCGCCGCCGGCGCCCTGGCCAACGCCCTGGGTTTCGCCCAGGGTGTCACCCCGGCGAGCGGCCTGACGCACGGCCCGTGGCTGTTCGCGGCGTTCGTGCCGCTGGCGCTGGTGGGACTGGCGGCGGCCTGGCGGTTGGGACGGGACTAGGCTTCCAAGGCGACGATGTGCTCAACCGCCGTCGCCAGCGGATCGAGTTCCACCACCGGCGACCGCGTCGCACGCCATGGGGTCAGCCAGAAAAGCCGCTTGATCCATGCCCCGCGTGTAGAGCCGAATGCGTCCTATCGCGTCGAGCATTCGCGACAGGTAGAGGCGGTCGACGGGATCACGCAAAGACCGCCTCGCCCAGTACTTTCTCCTGGATCAGGTCGTGCAGTCCGTCCGGCGTGACGAGATCAACCGGCTTTCCAAACAGCGCCGCCAGATCCCGCTCCAGCCGGAAGAAGCCAAATCCCGGAAGCGTGGCGGGCAGGAACTCCACCAGCACGTCCACGTCGCTGTCCGGTCCCGCCTCGCCTCGCGCCGTCGAGCCGAACACGCCGACGCGCTGGACGCCGTACCGGTCCAGCAGCGGCTTGGCCGCGCGCAGCTTGGCGAGGGCTTCGTCAAGGGTCATGAAGGCAGTGTAACACGAAAGCGAGGCCGGGATGGACAGGCGGACGGTGATCGGCGGACTGGCGGCGGGCGCGGGGCTGCTGGCGTCCGGCGCGGCGTCGGCGCGCGCCTCGGACGACATCGGCGCGCGGGCGGCCAACGCCTATCTCGGGCGGCCCGACTTCATGATGTACAACAAGGCCGGCGAGGTCACGGGCGTGCACTACGCCGAGGTGGCCGCCGCCTATGGCGTGGCCCGGCTGGCCGCCGCCACCGGCGACACGGCGCTGTTCGCCCGCCTGGCCGAGCGCCACCAGCGCCTGCTGGCCGCCCACATCGTCAACACCGCCAACCATGTCGACGTCAATGTCTACGGCGTCTGGCCGCTGGAGCTCTATCGGCGGACCCGTGACCAGGCGGACCTCGAGCGCGGCCTGGCCCTGGCCGACGGCCAGTGGCGCGATCCGCGCCCCGACGGCCTCAGCGCCCAGTCGCGGTTCTGGATCGACGACATCTGGATGATCGGCGCCCTGCAGCTGCAGGCCTGGCGCGCCACCGGCGAGACCCGCTACCTGGACCGCGCGGCCCATACGGCCCAGGCCTATGTGGAGCGCCTGCAGCAGCCCAACGGCCTGATCCACCACGGCCCGGACGCGCCGTTCTTCTGGGGACGCGGCAACGGCTGGGTGGCCGCGGGACTGGCCGAGGTGCTGTCCGAACTGCCGCCGACCCACGCGCGGTTCGCGGCCGTGCACGCCGGCTATCGGAAGATGATGGCCGCGCTTCTGCGCTATCAGGCCGACGACGGCATGTGGCGGCAGTTGATCGACTATCCCGACGCCTGGAAGGAGACCTCGTCCACGGCGATGTTCGGCTTCGCCATGACCGTCGGCGTCGGCCGAGGCCTGCTGCGCGAGAAGGCCTATCGCACCGCCGGCGACCGGGCCTGGAAAGCCCTGGCCGCCTATGTCGGCGCGGACGGTCAGGTGTCGGACGTCTGCATCGGCACCGGCCAGTCGCAAGACGCCGCCTACTATCTAAACCGTCCCCGGACGACCGGAGACCTGCACGGCCAGGCGCCGGTCATGTGGTTCGCGGCGGCGCGGGCGGGGGCGTGGGGAGGGAAGCGGACTTGAGCGCCCTCTCTCCGGGGGCGCGGAAAGCCCGCAGCGGCGAGGCCGCGCCTTAAATCCTTGATGGCGAGCCGCGCGCCCTGCTCGATCAGCCCGCCTAGTCCCCCTACCCCGGTACGGTGACAGTGCATCTGATTCCCCGAACTCAAGCTTCCGCCAGCGCCGCCTCCTCCACCAGCCGCACCACGTCGCCCATGATCTCGGTGATCTTGAAGTCCTTCGGCGTGTAGATCCGCGCCACGCCCATCTGTTTGAGGATCAGGGCGTCGCCCTCGGGGATGATGCCGCCGGCCACGACCGGGATGTGGCCCAGGCCTTCGGCGCGCATCACGCGGATGACCTCCTGCACCAGGTCCAGGTGCGAGCCCGACAGGATGGACAGGCCCACCACGTGGGCGCGGCCTTCCTTGGCGCGGCGGACGATCTCTTCCGGGGTCGAGCGGATGCCGTCATAGATCACCTCCATGCCGCAAGCCCGGGCCCGGGTGGCGATCTGCTCGGCGCCGTTGGAGTGGCCGTCCAGGCCCGGCTTGCCGACCAGGTAGGTCAGGGTGCGGCCCAGCACCCGCGAGACCCGCTCGACCTCGCGCTTGACCGCCTCGACGTCCTCGGCCTCGCCGGTCGAGACCACGACGGCCACGCCGGTCGGGCCGCGATATTCGCCGAACACCTCGCGCAGGGCCCCGGCCCACTCGCCGGTGGTGATCCCGGCCTTGGCGGCGACGATCGAGGGCTCCATGATGTTGCGGCCGTCGGCGGCCGCGGCCTTCAGGTCGGCCATGGCGGCTTCGGCGGCCACTGGGTCGCGGGCCGCGCGCCAGGCCTTCAACCGCTCGACGACGCCGGCCTCCAGGCGCGGATCGACGGTCTCGATGCTGCTCTCGCCGGCCGACAGGGGCGAGTCCTCGCTGTCGGTCCAGCGGTTGACCCCGACCACGGTCATGTCGCCCGTCTCGACCGAGCGCACGCGCCGGGCGTTCGAACCGACCAGCTCGGTCTTCATGTAGTCGATGGCGTTGGGCGCCCCGCCCATGGCGTCGATCAGGGCCAGCTGCTCCAGCGCCCCCTTCGACAGCTCGGCGACCTTGGCCTCGACCACGTGGCTGCCGTCGAACAGGTCCTCGTATTCCAGCAGGTCGGTCTCGTAGGCCAGCACCTGCTGCAGCCGCAGCGACCACTGCTGGTCGAACGGACGCGGCAGGCCCAGCGCCTCGTTCCAGGCCGGCAGCTGCAGGGCCCGGCAGCGGGCGTCCTTGCTGAGCGTCACCGCCAGGGCCTCGATCAGGATGCGGTAGACGTTGTTCTCGGGCTGCTGCTCGGTCAGGCCCAGGCTGTTGACCTGCACCCCGTAGCGGAAGCGCCGGGCCTTCTGGTCCCGCACGCCGTAGCGCTCCAGCAGGATCTGGTCCCACAGGCGCGTGAACGACCGCATCTTGCAAAGCTCGGTGACGAACCGCACCCCGGCGTTGACGAAGAAGCTGATCCGCGAGGCGACGATCTCGAAGTCTTCCTCGGGCACCTGGCCGCCGGCCTTGACGGTGTCGAGCACGCTGATCGCCGTGGCCAGGGCGAAGGCCAGCTCCTGCTCCGGCGTCGCGCCCGCCTCCTGCAGGTGGTAGCTGCAGACGTTCATCGGGTTCCACTTGGGAACCTCCCGGTAGCACCAGGCGATCATGTCGCCGATCAGCCGCAGGCTCGGGCCCGGCGGGAAGATGTAGGTGCCCCGGCTCAGATACTCCTTGATCAGGTCATTCTGGGTGGTGCCCTGCAGGAGCGCGCGATCGGCCCCCTGCTCGTCGGCCAACGCCACGTACATCGCCAGCAGCCAAGCGGCCGGGGCGTTGATGGTCATGGAGGTGTTGGACTGTTCCAGCGGGATCTGGTCGAACAGCTGGCGCATGTCGCCGATATGGCTGATCGGCACCCCCACCTTGCCGACCTCGCCGCGCGCCAGGATGTGGTCGGCGTCGTAGCCGGTCTGGGTGGGCAGGTCGAAGGCGACGGAGAGGCCGGTCTGGCCCTTGGCCAGGTTGGCCCGGTACAGCGCGTTGGATTTCTCGGCCGTGGAATGCCCCGCATAGGTCCGGAAAATCCACGGCGCATCCGGCGCGTGCTGATACGGCTTGCCTGACATCCTGCGCTCCCGATCGTCTTATCGTTCTTGCCCATCTTTCATTATGGGTATGGCAACGATCATGAACCGGGTTTTGCTGCGATGCAATATCGCAAAAGCGAAGAGACCTAGAAGGGTCGCTTGCCCGTCACCACCTCGAACCACAGCCGAAAATCGCCCGCCAGGCTGTAGAACGGGTGCTTGAACGTGGCCGGCCGGTTCTTCTCGAACACGAAGTGCCCGACCCAGGCGAAGCCGTAGCCGACCAGGGGCGCGGCCACGAAGAACCGCCAGTCGACCAGGAAACCGCAGGCCAGGACGGCGATGACCAGGGTCGTGCCGATCACGTGCAGCCGCCGGCTGACGCGGTTGACGTGTTCGGTCAGATAGAAGGGATAGAACGCCGCGAAGGTGCGGTAGCGCTCGGTTCCGGCTTGTCCGTCGTCATGGCTGGTCATGCCCCATGTTCCGTCTGTCGGCGGCCGGAAGCAAGCCCGCCAGGGCGCACAATCCAGGGTCAGCTATAGGCCGTTCGGCCTATCCCGGCGCGCGAAGAACCTGTGATCTATGAACGCCATCCGCCGCGGGGGATGGAACCATGATCCACATCGTCACGTCCGAGAACCGACACCTTTACGGGCCGCAGTTGTGGGCCATGCACGAACAGCGGCGCGAGCAGTGCGTCGAGAAGAACGGCTGGGTCGACCTGGTCGTGCTCGATGGCGGCGAGGTCGACGACTACGACGACTTCCGCGCCATCTACCTGCTGGGTTTCGATGACGACATGCTGCTCGAGGTCGGCTTGCGCCTGCATCCCACCGACGAGCGCTGCATGCTGGCCGACAAGTTCCCCCACCTGATCGCGCCCGGCGAGACGCCCAAGAAAGGCTTCGACGTCTGGGAGGCGACCCGCCTGTTCACCACCGAGATCTATCGCGCCAAGAAGGGTCCGGGCCGCGGCGCCCGGGTGTTCGAGGTCTGGGCCGCGGCGATGGAGCTGGCCCTGGTCAACAAGGTCTCGCGCTTCGTCGGCATGATCGACATGTCGCTCTATCCCGGGATCCTGAATTCGCCGATCGACACACGCCTGGTCGGCCTGCCCCGGCCCTATGCCTATGGCGTGGTCGCCGGCTCCGAGATCGCGCTGTCGCCCGACCTGCTGGAACGGGTGCGCGAGGCGATCGGCATGGACGGGCCGGTCGGCTATCATGTCGACGAGTTCGATCTGCGGGCCTTCGGCAATCTGGCCGCCGTGCAGCGCCAGGTGGTTCGCGCCCAGATCCCGCAGTTCGCCCCGGGGACCGCCCGCGACGAGACCCTGGCCGCCGAGACCCTGTATCGGCTTAACGACGTGTTCGGACAGGCTCGCCGAATCTGGGCGGACCGCGGATCACAACCCTTCCGTCAGGCGTTCAACACCTAGAGCTGTCGTACAGCGAAACAATTTTGCCCGGAAATCGCCTCGATCTGGGCGTGTACGTCCCTACGTTAGGGAAAGCTTGGGGCTTGTCAGCTAAACCACAGCGACCTAACGCCGCGCCCTGCCTCTGCCGCGTTCCATGAACGCCCCGGACGTGGCATGGTGAATTGACAACCTTTGGAGGCGAAACTTGAGCGAAGAAACCGAGGGCCGACGCCCGAATCCCGTCGATCTGCACGTCGGTGGCCGTGTCCGGATGCGTCGCAAGCTTTTGGGCGTCAGCCAGGAACAGCTGGCCGACTCGCTGGGCCTGACCTTCCAGCAGGTGCAGAAGTACGAGCGTGGCGCCAACCGCGTCAGCGCTTCGAAGCTGTATGAAATCGCCAAGACCCTCCAGGTCCCGGTGTCGTTCTTCTTCGACGGCCTGGCCGACCCGATGGACGGTTCCGACGGCGACGAAGTCGGTCAACAGGCCGAACGCATCGTGCAGGAATTCCTGACCACCCCCGAGGGTCTGGAACTGGCCGAAGTGTTCCCGAAGATCGGCCGCGGCCGCGTGCGCCGTCAGGTTCTCGACCTGGTTCGCGCCATGGCCGAAGAAGCCGCTCGGGCCGAAAACGCCGCCGCCTGATCCGGCCCCGGGTCTCGCGAAAATCACAGCTAGTCCGTTCGGGCCCCGGCGAGACATCGCCGGGGCCCGATCGTTTTTGCGGCCGCGAATCCCGGCCACGCGACGCCCTCAGCGGGACGGGCGCGACGGCGGAGCGGGCGGGGCCTTGCGGGCCGCCCGGGCCAGGCTGACCTTCGCCGCCACCTCGTCCCCATAGGCTTGCGCCTCGCCCACGGTCTTGATGGCGGCAAGGCGCGCCTGGATCGCCGCGGTCTCGGCCGGATCGCCGCGCGTCAGCGCCGCATCGGTCTTGGCCAGGATCTGCAGGAAGCCCTGGGCGTTGCCGCTCTCGGGAAAGGGGGTGTCGGGCGGGGGCGCCGCGACCGCCGCCCGCGCGACCGCCGCCGTCGCGGGATTGTTCAGGACGGTCGGGCAGTCGGTGCGCGGGGTCGACAGCGACAGCAGCGACAGGACGTTGTTGGCGCCGGTGTCGCGCTGGGTCATCGGGGTCAGGCCGAACAACCCCTGCAGCGTGGCCGAGACCGAGGCGTGATCGTAGAGCGTGTGGTCGACCACGCCCGCCGGGATCAGAGGCGAAACGATCACCGCCGGCACGCGCACGCCGTACACGTCGAACAGGAAGCCGCCGGAATTGATCGACAGGTCCTGCGGGCTGCCGTCGTTCGGCGGCGTGGCCGCGACGGGCGCGACGGAGTCGTAGAAGCCGCCGTGCTCGTCATAGGTGATGATCAGCAGGCTGCGGTCCCAGAGCGGCGAATTGCGGATCGCCTCGTAGGTCGTCTTGATCAGGGCCTCGCCGCCCGTCACCGAATCCATCGGGTGCTGCGACGAACCGCCGACATACGAGCCGCCCAACACATCGCCGTAGTTGGGCTCGATGAAGGTGTAGGCGTAAGGATACGGACCCTGGAGGTCCGAGGCTAGCGAAGAGACGTCGTTGGTGTCGAGCTTCCAGACGATGCCCTTCAGCGCCGACACCTGGGGCACGCCGCCCAGCACCGGGCCGCTCTCGTCGGCATAGAGGCGCCACTGCTGGCCGTTCGCCGTCAGCTTGCCGTAGATCGAACTGCCGCTGGGATACACGAAGCCGCCCCCCAGCGGCGCCTCCCACAGGCCGATCTGGGCGGAGCTGGGGGAATCCGCCCAGCCCGCCGACGAGGCGCCGTGGACGAAGAACCGGTTGGGCCAGGTCGGGCCGGGAATGGAGGAATGCCACTGGTCGCAGAGGGCGAAGGTGGTGGCCAGCTGGTAGATCACCGGCAACTGGGTCGGCGTATCGAAGCACAGCATAACGTCGCCATACTCGCCCGAGGTCGGCAGGCCGGGATTGTTCGACGTGATCTCGGTGGTCGTGGTGGCGTAGTTGGCGACGAAGCCGCTGTTGTTGATCGGCGTGTTGTAGGCCTGCCACGGCGTGTGGGTCGCGCCCTGGCCGCACAGCTGCTCGACGACGTCGGCGAACTCGTGGCCGGGATCGGTCGGCATGGACGGCGGGGCCGGAGAACCGACGAAATAGGGCGTTCCGTTATAGCTGTTGCTGTCCGAGGCGGTGGCCGCCGTGATCCCGGGAATGCCCGAGAGGGCGAAGATGTTGTCGAACGAATGGTTCTCCAGCATCAGGACGAAGACGTTGTCGACCAGGGCGTAGGGACCGGTCTTGCTCATCGCCGTCGTGGTCCCGCCCGAGGGCAGGTTGATCGAGAACGTGCCGGTGTCGACCGTCAGTCCCAGGTTCTGCCCGGCGTCGGCCGACTGCAGCTGGCACTCCTTCCAAAGGGAGTCGATCAACGAGCCCCCGCTCTGGTAGACGCCCGGCGTCGAACCGTCCTGCACGACCAGCTTCAGGGCCCAGTAGTCCAGCACCAGGGCCACATCCAGGCCCAGGCGGAAGGTGACGGTCAGCGGCCCCACCTGCTGGCCCGGCGTCGCCGTCCAGGTTCCGCACTGGGTCCCGTCGGTGCTGTTGTTGTGCCACAGCGTGATGATGGCGTTGCCGTCGGTGTTGTTGGTCACATAGGCCTCGGCCGTCACCTGATCGACCGGGTTCATGTCCGTCGAGGTGCCGCCGGAATCCAGATTGATGACGAAGGTCTCGGAATTGACCGTGAAGGTCAGGTTCTGGCCGGCGTCCGGCCCCTGCAGCTGGCATTCCTTCCAGTCGCTGTATTCCAGGGTGCCGCTGCTCTCGTAGAGACCGGGCGTCGAGCCGCTGGTCACGTTGATCTCGCAGGCCCAGTAGTCCCAGACCGTCCACGATCCGATGCCGGTCTTGAAATGCACGGTGAGTGGGCCGACCGTCTGGTTGGGCCCTGCTGTCCATGAGCCGGACTCGGTGGGGTAGTCGGAATTGGTGTGCCACAGCGTGATCGCCGCGTTTCCGTCAGTGGTGTTGGTGATGTAGACCTGCGCGGTCTGCGGCGTAGACATGTCTCGTCCTCCCGGCCCCTCGGAATTCGGCGTCGCCCTCGCGCGCGGCGAGCGATCAACTGAAGACCACCTATGATCGCGGGAGAAGTTGCTCATCCCAAAGGATTGAGTCAACGCATGGGGGAAGAATTATAGATGCACTTATGAAGCGAAATCAGTCTTGACATGACGCGGCGTCGCGCGGGGTCGGCGGCCGACAGCGGTGGATCGACCTCGCGGCTTTGGATCGCCTAGCTGGCCGAAACCCGACGCTGGCCGGCCTGCCAGATGCGCTTGGCCGTCTGCAGCGAGGCCGGCGCCAGACCCCGCAGGTCGTGGCTGCGAAGGATCTTCAGGCCGAATTCGCGGTCCTTCTGCCAGACCACCTTGGCTTCGTGGGCATAGCCGGTGACCAGGTCGACCAGTTGGACGCTGTCCGGCGGCGTCGCGCTGGACAGCATCTGGATGCGCAGGCCCGTGTCCGACTGGTCGCGCACGACGCAGTCCCACGCGAAGGCGCCGCAAAGCACCTTCCCGGGATGCTGCATAGACGTGCGGGGACCGGCGCGCCGGTCGAGAGCCCCGTCAGAACCAAACTTCGACATACCCCTACCAACGCGCGGCGGCGTTAATCGGCGGTGCAGCGGAAAGGTTTATTTGCCGCTGACCACGCCGCGGGCCCCGGTTATCCCCGCAAAAAATCGCCTCTTGAGCGCCAATGGGGAACCGCGAGCGGCCGCGGTTATTTAGCGGATAACCCGGTTGCGGTTATGATGCGCCCAGGCCGGCGAAGACCGGCCCACGAGGAAATGAAAAGGACCGCCCGATGACCCACGGCGTGGCGCTGTTGGCCGACGTGAACGGCCGCGATCTGATCGTCGCCCTGGCCCGGCCCGGCGACACGCCCGGCGAGCACCGGGTGCTGCCCGGCTCCACGCCGCTGGAGCTGGAAGCCGGCCTCAAGTCGGTCCTGGCCGAGCTGGGTCCGGATGCGCTGGTGGGCGCGGCGATCGCCGTCGCCGGTCCCGAGATCGACGGGACGATCGTCGTGACCAACGGCGGCCTGAGCGTCTCCCTGACTTGGCTGCGCCACGTCCTGCGCACGCCCCGGGTCTATCTGGTCAACGACTTCACCGCCTGCGCCATGGGCGCGCCCAAGGTCGCCGAGGCCGAGCTGAGCGTGGTCCATCCCGGCAAGCCCGCCCGCAACGGCGCCATCGCCGTGCTGGGTCCCGACATCGGCCTGGGCGTGGCCGGCCTGGCCCCGCTGCGGGGCGAGGGCTGGCTGGCCGTGCCCAGCGAGGGCGGTCACATGGACTTCTGTCCGGTCGAGGCCCGCGAGGCGCCGATCTTCTCGGCCGTCCGCGCCCGCCACGGCGACGTGTCCGCCGAACGCCTGCTGTCCAAGGAAGGCCTCGGCGACATCCACTGCGCGCTGGTCGGCGACGGGGATCCTCTCGCCGTGCCGGAAAATGACAACGTTATCATAGAGCTGGCGCGAGCCGGAGACACCAAGGCCCGCGAGGCGATCTCGATCTTCAGCGCCCTGCTGGGCGGTTTCGCCGGGGACATGGCCCTGCTGTTCGCCGCCCGGGGCGGGGTGTTCCTCAACAGCCCGCTGCTGGAGGCGATCGACGGCCTGCTGGACCTGCAAGCCTTCGCGCGCCGCTACCGGACCAAGGGGCGGATGAGCTATTATCTGGCCGAGGTGCCGGTGTTCAGAATGCCAGGCCGCCCGACCCTGCTGGGCCTGTCCAGTCTGTTCACCCCCAGCGACATGCACTACGCCGCCTCGGACGTGAAGTTCCTCGACTGCTGAGCGGTTCGTGTCTGGGGACACGCGCAAGCGCATGTCCCAGACGGGTCTACTTTTCGGCTTCCGCCTTCAGGCTGGCCAGACCGGTCTCGAAGTCCTTGCCGGCCATCCGGTCCATGTTGAAGATCACGTCCATCACCTTGAACAGGAAGGGCGACGGTCCCTCCATGGCCCAGGTGACGCGGGTGGCCTCGCCCTCGGGGACCAGGGTGAAGATCGCCTTGTTGTGGACCTCGAAAGGCTTGGTGAAGTCCAGGCTGGTGACCAGCTTCGACGGCGCGGCGGCCTCGATGATCTCCATGCGCCCGGCCCCGGCCTTGCCGTTGCCGCTCCAGGCATAGGACGAGCCCAGCCCGCTGGCCGGGCCGCCGTAGGTGCGGGTCATGGCCGGATCCAGCTTCTCGTAGGGCGACCAGGCGCCCCACTTATGGAAGTCGTCGATCAGGGCGTAGATCTTTTCCGGCGGCGCCTTGATCACGGTCGAGCGGGCGACGCGGAAGTGGTTGGGCTTGGTCGCCGCGTAGCCCAGCAGGGCGACGATCGCGACGGCGACGACGATGGCGATGATCTTGAGCACGGCTGTCCCCTCCTCTTGCGACGAACGGAACCGGCCAAATCCGCGAGATGGCCGGCCCCGTCCTTGTTGGCTTCACTCGGGTCGGCTTCAGGCCTTGGGCGTCGTGGCGATCGACCACGAGAAGCCGTAGGGATCCTTCAACTGGCCGTAGCGGTCGCCCCAGAACATCAGCTGCACCGGCAAGGTCACCTCGCAACCGGCCGCCACCGCGCGCTCGAACCACTTGTCCACGTCGTCGACCTGCAGGTGCAGGGTGAAGGCGGCGGGCTTTTCCTCGGGGTAGCCATGCTCGGGATAGAAATCGCTGAGCATCAGCGAATTGCCGTTGATCAGCAGGTGGATGTGCATGGTCCGGCCCTTCTCGTCCGGCGGCATGCGGTAGAGGTCCTGGGCCCCGAAGGCCTTGGCGTAGAAGTCGGCCGCCTGGCCGGCGTTGCTCGGCGACAGGTAGGGCACGATGCCGCCGGAAACGGGCGGCAGGTCGGGCATTTTCGGTTGGGTGTCGGTCATGGACGTTTCTCTCCGGGCGAGGGGTTGGTCAGGGCTTCAGGTCAAGGGCGGCCTTGAAGCTGCCGTCCATCAGGAACGGCACGGACTCGTGGGCGTGGACGATCTTCCAGGCGCCGCCGCGCTTGCGCAGGCCCAGGGTGCAGCGGAACCACAGGTCGGCGATCTCGCCGTCGGTCTTGGTCCCGGTCATGTGGGCCAGGCCGTGGGCGAAGGCCACGTCGCCGGCGGCGGCGATCTCGAGATCGGGCAAGTCATAGCCGATGGGGCTGGACCAGGTGTCGAACCAGGCCTGCAAGCCGGCGGGATCGGGCCCCGTGGAGCCCAGCGGCGGGGCCAGCGAATAGAGCGCGAAGTCGGCGGTCAGGTCGGCGGTCGCGCCCTGGGCGTCCTTGTCGTGCAGCGCCTTGGTCCAGGCGTCGATCACGCGACGGATCGCGACCTCCTCGGCGGCGGCGTCAGGCATGGCGGTCTCCCGTTGGGTTCGACCAAAGGACGGACGCCGCCCCGCCGACCCGACACGCGCCGGAAACTTTTTTCGAGATCCCCTAGCCGCCCGTCCCTTCCTTCATCAGCCTGTCCAGGTGCAGGCGGATGTGGGCGGCCTCGGCGGCGGTGTTGGCCAGGGCGATGGCCTGGTCGAAGGCGACGCGCGCCTCGTCCCGCCGATCCAATTGCAGCAGCAGTCCGCCCTTCACGCCGAAGAAGTGGAAATAGCCCGACAGCTTGGGCGCCAGCGGCTCGATCATCGTCAGCGCCGCCTCGGGCCCGGCCACCTTCGACACCGCCACGGCCCGGTTCAGCGTGACCACCGGCGACGGCGCCAGTTGCTCCAGGTCGCCGTACAGCAAGTCGATCCGAGTCCAGTTGGTCAGATCCGCCCGTTCGGCGCGGTCGTGCTCGGCGGCGATGGCGGCCTGCACCAGATAGGGCCCGGGCCGGCGATGGCGCACCGCCTTGTCGATCAGGGCCAGCCCCTCGGCGATCATCCGCGGGTTCCACAGCGAGCGGTCCTGGTCCTCCAGCAGCACCGCCGCCCCGTCGGCGTCGAACCGCGCCGGCGCGCGGGCGTGCTGCAGCAGCAGCAGGGCGGTCAGGCCCATGATCTCCGGCTCGCTGGGGAATAGGCGCAGCAGCAGGCGCGCCAGCCGGATGGCCTCGTCGCACAGCGAGCCGCGGGTCAGCAGTTCCTTGCCGCCGGCCGAATAGCCCTCGTTGAAGATCAGATAGACCATGGCCGCCACGGCGGTCAGGCGCTTATCCCGTTCCTCGGGGTCGGGCGCGCCGAACGGCACGTCGGCCGCTCCGATCCGGGCCTTGGCGCGGGTGATCCGCTGCTCCATCGCCGACTCGCCGACCAGGAAGGCGCGAGCGATCTGTCTGACCGACAGGCCCGAGACGATGCGCAGGGCCACGGCGACCTGCTGGGTCGCCGGCAGGTCCGGATGGCAGCAGATGAACAGCAGCCGCAGCACGTCGTCGCGATAGTGCTCGCCGTCCAGCCGGTCGACCAGGGCGGCCTCGGCGTCCTCCAGGTCGGAGATCAGCTCTTCCGGCGGCAGCGGCGACGACTTGCTCTGCTTGCGCACACCGTCCAGGGCGGCGTTGCGGCCGACCAGGATCAGCCAGGCGGTCGGGTCGCGCGGCGGACCATTCTTGGGCCAGGCCTTCAAGGCTCGCAGGCAGGCGTCCTGGAAGGCCTCCTCGGCGGTGTCCAGGTCGCGGAAATAGCGCAGCAGCGCCGCCACCGCCTGGGGCCGGGCCGCGGTCAGGGCGGCGTCGATCCAGGCCGCGTCGATATTGGCGATGGTCATGCCCGAACCTTCCTCGCGCGTCCTTGGGTCAAGCCGCCGGGACGATAGACGGCCAGCGGACGGATTTCATAGGCGCCCCGGTCGGGATTGGCCGCGGCCAGGTCGCGCGCCACGTCGATCGCCCCGTCCAGGTTCCCGCAATCGACGACATAGAACCCCAGGAGCTGCTCCTTGGTCTCGGCGAACGGCCCGTCGATCACCACCGACTCGCGGCCCCCCTCCGGGCGCCCCTTGCGTAGGGTGACGGCGGCCGTCGTCGGCAGCAGGCGGGCCACCGCGCCCAGTCGATCGGCGCCGGCCAGCACGGCCTCGACCATCGCGAGCCGGGCCATGACCACGGCGTCCTCCGCCGGCGTCCAGGCGCCGACCGCGTCCTCGGAATTGTAGCAGAGAATGGCATAGAGCATCGGACCGCGCACCTTGTCGTAGCCAGGACGATCAGGCACGGCGCGATCCGACACGGCGACGCGAAATATTGGGTCGCGGGGTTTTGATTTTGGGAACCGCCGACATCCAGGGCCGCCAGGACCCGGGGGTGGTGGCTGGGGGCGGGATCGAACCGCCGACCTGTGGGTTATGAATCCACCGCTCTAACCATCTGAGCTACCCAGCCGCACGAAGCGGAGGCGGGCTTATAAGCGCAAAGCGGGGGCGGCTTCAAGCCCGTCCGAGCATCAGATCGAGCACCGCGTCGAGACGCCGCTTCAGGCTTTGCGGACCATAGTCGGCCAACACCTTGGCGCGGGCCGCCACGCCCAGGGCGCGGGCCTTTTGCGGGGTGGCGATCACGCCGGCCAGGGCCTTCGCCAGGGCGGCCGGGTCGCCCGGCGGGACCAGGACGCCGTCGACGCCGCCGTCGATCATCTCCACCGGCCCGGGAATCGCGGCCGACACGGCCGGCAGGCCGACGGCCATGGCCTCGAGCAGCACCAGCGGAAAGCCCTCCTGGTGGGACGGGAAGGCGAAGACGTCGCCGGTCGCCAGGAAGGCCGAGACGTCGCCGCGCCAACCGACCAGGCGCACGCGACCGCCCAGGCCGTGCTGGGCGATCAGTCCCTCCAGCTTGCCGCGCTCGTCGCCCTCGCCGGCGATCTCGCACTCGAAGCCCTGGCCCTGATCGCGCAGCAGCGCCAGGGCCGCGATCAGCACGTCGAAGCCCTTCTTGGGATGCAGGCGGCCGGCGGCGACGACGCGCGGCGCGCAGATTCCGTCGCGAAACGGCGTCGCCAGCGTTGTCGGCGGCTTCACGGCGTTGGGCACGAAGTGCACGCGCTGGGCCGGCACGCCGCGCTCGATCGCCAGGTCGGCCAGGTGCCGGCCGACGCAGACATAGTGGGTGCGCGTGGTCTCGACGTCGAAGGCAGGCTTGTGCACGCAGATCGCCAGCACGGCCTTGGCCGGCGCGACCCTGGCCAGCAGGCGGGCGGGCCGCTGGCCGTGGCTGAGGATCAGGTCCGGGGCCGTGGCCTTGACGATCTTGCGGGCGGCGCCGACGGTGACCGGGTCCCAGTCGGTATAGGCCGGCATGGCCGTCAGCGGCGGCACGCGGCCGCTCTGTTGGGCGGCGACCTTGCCGCCGGCCCGGACCAGGCCCGTGGCCGCGCCGCCGTCCCGGGCCGCGTAGGCCTCCAGGATCGGCTGGTAGTCGAGGAACACCTGCTCCAACCCGCCCAGGCCCTTGCCCAACATGGCGTGCAGGATGGCGGTCAAGGCGGGCTCCGTTTCTGGCTCGGCGAGGCCGGACCTTCGTCGGCGGCGTGGTTCAAGTCAACGCTCCCTCCTGCCTGTCATCCCGGACGAGCCCGGCGAAGCCGGGTGAAGATCCGGGACCGCCGGAAGCGCGGCGCTCAGGCGTCGGTCCCGGATCTTCGCGCTGCGCGCTCGTCCGGGATGACAGCTAGGGGCGGATGACAAGCGCGGATTGAAATGACAACGTCGTCAACAGCCCCGTCGCCCCCATCCCAACCGGACAGTTCCCATGCGTCTTCGCCATCTCGCCCTCGCCGCGCTGGTCCTGTCGGCGTGCGGCCCCGCCAACACGGCCCAGGCCGTGCCGAACCCACCGGTCGAGACCGGTCCGCCCAACGCGCCCGACCAGAAGCCGGCCTTCCCAGGGCAGACCCGCGCGCCCGAGGAGAAGCTGGGCGTCGCCTATCAGGTCGAGACCCTGGCCACGGGCCTGGACCATCCCTGGAGCCTGGCCTTCCTGCCCGACGGCTCCAAGCTGGTCACCGAGCGGGCCGGCCGCCTGCGGATCCTGGGCGCCGACGGCAAGCTGTCGCCCGCCGTCGCCGGCCTGCCGGCGGTCTATG
Organism: Caulobacter sp. Root487D2Y; assembly: GCF_001427165.1. Taxonomy (NCBI): domain Bacteria; kingdom Pseudomonadati; phylum Pseudomonadota; class Alphaproteobacteria; order Caulobacterales; family Caulobacteraceae; genus Caulobacter; species Caulobacter sp. Root487D2Y. The sequence goes on along the minus strand of NZ_LMFD01000011.1, from coordinate 33,428 downwards.
CCGAGGGCCAGGGCGGCTTGCTGGACGTGGCGCTGGACCCCGACTACGCCAAGACCGGCCTGATCTACTGGACCTATGCCGAGCCGCGCGAAGGCGGCAACGGCACGACGGCGGCGCGCGGCAAGCTCGTGCCCGGCGCCGCGCCGAAGCTGGAGAACGTCCAGGTGATCTGGCGGCAGATGCCGACCATGGACTCGGCCCTGCACTTCGGCGGCCGCCTGGCCTTTGCCCGCGACGGGGCGCTGTTCGTGACCACCGGCGAGCGGTCGATCATCCCCGGCCGGATGCAGGCCCAGAAGCTGGACGCGGCCCTGGGCAAGGTCATCCGCATCCGGCCGGATGGCGCGACCCCGGCCGACAATCCCTATGTCGGCAATCCGCAGGCCAAGCCGGAGATCTGGTCCAGGGGCCACCGCAACCTGCAGGGGGCGACGATCAATCCTTGGACCGGCGAGCTGTGGACCGTCGAGCACGGCGCCAAGGGCGGCGACGAGCTCAACACCCCCAAGGCCGGCAAGGACTACGGCTGGCCGACCATCACCTATGGCGAGGACTATTCGGGCAAGCCGATCGGCGACGGCGTCACCCAGCACGAGGGCATGGAGCAGCCGCTCTACTACTGGGATCCGGTGATCGCCCCCTCGGGCCTGGCCTTCTACAACGCCGACCTGTTCCCGGCCTGGAAGGGCAGCCTGTTCGTCGGCGGGCTCAAGGGCTACCTGGTGCGGCTGACGCTGAAGGACCACCAGGTGGTCGGCGAGGAGCGCCTGCTGTCGGAGCTGAACTTCCGCATCCGCGACGTGAAGGTCGGCCCGGACGGGGCGCTGTACCTGGTGACGGATGAGGACGACGGGCGGGTGCTGCGGGTCGCTCCGAAGGGCTAAGCGGCGAACACTTGCCCCCTACGGATCGCTTCGCGACCGTCTTCCCCCAGAGGGGGAAGAGGAGCCGTGCGCGCGTCCTCCGCCCCCTATGGGGGCGGACAGACCGCGAAGCGGTCAGGTGGGGCAAGTGCGTGAGCCACCGCCCTACTTCGGTTTCCCCTTCCGAGCCTCCCACAGGCTCGCGGCCAGCGAGGGCTTGCCCTTCAGCAGGGTCGCGGCGGCCATGCCGGCCAGGAACGAGGCCGTGGGATGCTCCTGCATCATGGCCAGCACGCGCTTGTCCAGCGGCGGCTGGCGGGTGCGGGCCAGGTGCTGCTTGTGCAGCAGCGACCAGACGGCGACGACCACGGCCGCCACCACCGCGACGATGGTGTAGGCCCAGGCCGAGCCGACCCACTGGGACAGGAAGGCGAACACCGCCATCGCCCCCGCCACCGCCGCGATCGCCGCGGCCATGATCAGGCCGGCCCCGGCCATCAACCGCGAAATCAGTCTGTCGATGAAGTCGTCCAGCATCGCGCCCTCCTGAAAAGCCAAGATTGCAACGCGCGAAGCGGCGGTTGGTGGCAAAGCTACGCCGTCAGGCGAAGCGCGACCTCTTCGCCGATCGCCAGCGAGCTGGTCAGACCGGGGCTCTCGATGCCGAACAGCGCCATCAGGCCTTCCAACCCGTGCGTGTCGGCGCCGCTCAGCTGGAAGTCCGGCTGCGGCTCGTCCGGACCGTGGATCTTGGGCCGCACCCCGGCATAGTCGGGAACCAGCAGCGCCTCGGGCACGTCCGGCCAGAACTTGCGGACATAGGCGGCGAAGGCGGCCGCCTTGGCCGGATCGACCGAATAGTCAGGGGCCGGGACGTACTCCAGGTCGGGCCCGAACACCGCCTGGCCGCCCAGGTCGTTGCGATAGTGGGTGCCCAGGGCTCCGTGGATCGGCGGCGGATAGATCAGCCGCTGGAACGGCGCCTTGGCCGCCAGCCGGAAATAGACGCCCTTGCCGTACCAGCCCTTGGGAATCTGGTCGGCCGGGAAGCCTTCGATCGTCCCGGCCACGGCCTGCGCCGAAAGGCCGGGGGCGGTGACCAGCAGGCGGCAGGTCAGGCTGGCCGGCTCGGCCCCGCCGATCCGCACGGTGAAGCCGCCTTCGGCCAGGGGCGTGGCGCCCTCGAACGGGGTGCTCACCACCACCGCCCCGCCGGCCGCCTCGATCTCGCCCTGCAGGGCCAGCATGTAGTCGTGGCTGGCGAACACGCCGCTCTCGGGCGACAGCAGGGCGGTGTGGGCGTTGAGGCCGGGCTCCAGGGCCCGGGCCTGGGCGCCCGTCAGATGCTCCATGCCCTCGACGTCGTTGGCCAGGGCCTGCTGGAAGATCGCCTCCAGCTGCGGGATCTCGCTTTCGCTGGTGGCCACCACCAGCTTGCCGCACTTCTTGTAGTCGAGGTGATGCTTGTCGAGGAACGCGTAGAGCAGCCGCCGTCCCTGGACGCAGAACCGCGCCTTCAGCGAGCCGGTCGGATAGTAGAGCCCGCCGTGGATCACCTCGGAATTGCGCGACGACACGCCCTGGCCGATATGGCCTTCGCCCTCCAGCACCGCGACGACCAGCCCCCGCCGGGACAGGGCGTAGCCGCAGGCCAGGCCGACCGCGCCGGCGCCCACCACGACGGCGTCGAAATCGAAGGCTTGGGTCATTGGGGGATCACCAGCCGCCGCTTCACCCGCGCGATGCATCCAGGCGCTGCTTCAAGCCCGCGCGAAGCTCCGCGAAAAAGCCCTCGGCCTCGACGTTCGCCGCGGGGTCATCCTCGGCCTCCAGCCTTTCCAGCAAGGCCTCCAGCTTGTCGCCGCCGCCCATGATCTCGACGGCGCGGCGATAGTTCAGGTCCGCCAGTTCGGCGGCCACCGCCTCGTCCAGCGACGAGAATTCACCACGCGCCACGCGCTCTCCGAGATCGAACGCGTCCTCGGGCCGAAGGGTCACCACGACGGGCCTTGGCTGAACCGGCTTATCCATGCGGCCAGCCTAGCACGGCTCCGCGAACGCGCCAGACGCTGGTCATGGCCGAGACCGAGGTTCGCCGACCTTCGTTGCCCTTTTCGGAGAGCTGTGAAACCTTGCCCGACAAGGTTGAGGAAGCGCTGGTCGCGGGAACCAGCCCCCAGGGAAGGGCATCATGAACTTCGGCGCCGCGCTCGACGTCGCGATCGGACTGATCTTCGTCTACCTGCTGGTCAGCCTGTTCGTCACCGCGCTCAACGAATACATCTCCAGCTTCCTCAACAAGCGCAGCGAATATCTGCTGTCGCGGGTGCAGAGCCTGCTGGGCGGCGACGGCTCGGAGAAGACCTCCGGCGAATGGTCGCCCGAGATGTGCGCGGTGTGGAATCACCCGCTGATCAGCGCCCTGAAGTCCCACCAGACGGCCGAGGACCACTGCACCAAGCGGGGCGCGCTGCTCAAGAACGCGCCGTCCTATATTCCCGGCAAGACCTTCGCCGTGGCCCTGACCGAGACGCTGAAGCCGTCCGAAACCGCCCATCTCAGCTTCGCCCAACTGAAGACCGCGGTGGCCGGCATCCAGAATAACGACGCCCTGAAGAACGCCCTGCTGCCGATGCTCGACGACGCCGAGGGCAAGCTCGACGTGTTCCAGACCAAGGTCGCCACCTGGTTCGACAGCGCCATGGACCGCACCGGCGGGGCCTATAAGCGTTGGATCCACCGGCTGACCTTCTGGGCCGGCTTCGCGGTCGCCTTAGCCTTCAACGTCAATTCGCTGCAGTTGATCGACAACCTGTGGCGCGACCCGGTGGCCCGGGCCGGCCTGGTGGCCCAGGCCTCGACGACGGCCAGGGGCGCTGACGACGCGCGCGGCGCCCAGGCCCAGTTGGCCGGGCCGCGCCCGGCCGTGACGGATGGCGACCAGGCCGCCGCCGACGTCGACGGCGCCGCGTCCGAGGCCGCCTGCGACACCGGCGAGAGCGCCGCCAACCTGGCCCAGGACCTGCCCCTGCCGATCGGCTGGAATCAGGAGAACCTTTGCGCCCTGGTCCATCAGCCGCTCAAGTCCCTGCCCCCCAGCAAGCGGCCCGCCTCGGTCTGCAAGACGCCCTATCGCAGCGGCTGGAGCGCGACGGTGAAGATCTTCCTGACCCTGCTGGGCCTGGCGATCACCGGCCTGGCCGTCTCGTTGGGCTCGCCGTTCTGGTTCGGGACCCTGCAGTCGGTGACCAACATCCGCGCCAGCGGCGCCAAGCCCGACCGGGCGGACGGGACGACGCAGAAGTAGGCGGGTCGAATTTCGCCCCCTCTTTCGGTCGTCATCCCGGGCCTTGTGCCCGGGACCCCTGGTTCAGCCCGCACGTGAAGTGCAAGCGGTTCGCCGGCTAACCGCCCCTACAGCACGTGCGGCGGATAGAGGGGTCCCGGGCACAAGGCCCGGGATGACGGTTGAAAGGGAGGTGCGGGGCTATCGCGCCTACCCCTCCCACTGGCTCCACAACGTCTTGGCCTCGGCCTTGGCCTTGACCACCGAGGCGTCCTTGACGTGGCCGTAGCCGCGGATGTCCTGCGGGACCGAGGCGATGCGGGCCGCCAGCGGCAGGCGCTCGGGGGTCAGGCCGCCGACGAGGCGGTCGAGCGTGACCTCGTAGTCGGCGATCAGGCCGCGCTCCATGCGGCGCTCCTCGGTCTTGCCGAACACGTCCAGCGGCCCGCCGCGCAGGCCCTTCATCTTCGCCATGATCGGGAAGGCGTAGTCGAGCATCCAGCCGCCGAAGGCCATCTTGCGCGGCATGCCGTCCTTGTCCTTGGCGCCGATGATCGGCGGGGCCAGCCAGACCTTGGCCTTGCCGCCCTTGAAGGTCCCGGCCAGCTCGGCCGCGAAGCGACCGTCGGTATAGAGCCGGGCGACCTCGTACTCGTCCTTGTAGGCCATCAGCTTGTAGAGGTTGACGGCCGCCGCGCGGGTCAGGGCCTCACCGCCGCCGTTGGCCGCCTCGGCCGCCGCGACCTTCTCGATCCGAGCCAGGTAGCGCTTGGCGTAGGCCTCGTTCTGGTAGGCCGTCAGGTCGGCGGCCCGCTTGGCGATCAGCGCGTCCAGCGGCATGGTCTCCGGCGTCGGCACGTCGGCGTCGCGCGGCCCCATCGAGGCCGGATCGTGCGCCACGCGGCGGCCCAGTTCGAAGGCCGCCAGGTTGGACTCGTAGTCGACGCCGTTCAGCTTGATCGCCCGATAGACCGCGCGGCTGGACAGCGGGATCACCCCGCGCTGCCAGGCGAAGCCGACTATGATCATGTTGGCGAAGATGGCGTCGCCGAACTGGGTCTCGGCCAGGTGCTGGGCCGGGCAGGAATCGAAGCTCTTCACCGCGCCCTTGATGCGGCGGGCCATGGCCCCGCTGTCGAAGCGGATGTCGCGGCTGGTGACGAAGTCGGCGGTGGGGGCGAAGTCGCTGTTGCCGAAGGCGCTGGTGCGGTCCTTGGCGTACAGCGACAGGCCTTCCGGCGAAGCGGCCACCAGCATGTCGCAGGCGATCAGCACGTCGGCGCTGGCGGCGGGCACGCGGCCGCCGACCACGGTCTCCTCGGTCTCGCCGATCTTGACGTGGCTGAACACCGAGCCGCCCTTCTGGGCCAGGCCGGTCATGTCGACCACGCTGCCGGCGCGGCCGTCCACGTGGGCGGCCATGGCCAGGATCGAGGCTACGGTCGTCACACCGGTGCCGCCGACGCCGGTGAAGATGATCCGGCGCACGCCATGGAAGTCGTCGAACACCGGCAGGGGCGTGGAGTCGGCGGTCAGGGCCGGGACCTTCTTGGCGTTCGTGCTCTCGGCCCCTTCCAGGGTGATGAACGACGGGCAGAAGCCGTCGACGCAGCTGTAGTCCTGGTTGCAGGTCGACTGGTTGATCTTGCGCTTGCGGCCGAACTCGGTGTTCAGCGGCTCGACCGACACGCAGTTGGACTTGATCGAGCAGTCGCCGCAGCCCTCGCAGACCAGCGGGTTGATGAACACCCGCTTGGTGGCCTTGGCCATGGTCCCGCGCTTGCGGCGGCGGCGCTTTTCGGTGGCGCAGGTCTGGTCGTAGAGCAGCACCGTTGTGCCAGGCGTGTCGCGCAGCATCTTCTGCACGCTCATCAGTTCGGCGCGCGGGAAGACCTCGACGCCGGGGGCCAGGTCGTTGACGCTTTGATAGCGCTCCAGCTCGTCGACCACGATCACCGTCTTGGCCACGCCTTCGGCGGCCAGCTGGCGGGTGATCTGGGCCGGGGTGAAGCCGCTTTCGGCGCGCTGGCCGCCGGTCATGGCGACGGCGTCGTTGAACAGCAGCTTGTAGGTGATGTTGGCCCCGGCCGCGATCGCGGCGCGGATCGCCAGCGAGCCGGAGTGGTTGTAGGTGCCGTCGCCCAGGTTCTGGAAGACGTGCTTTTCGGTGGTGAACGGCGCGGCGCCCACCCAGGTCAGGCCTTCGCCGCCCATGTGGGTGTTCAGGTCGGTCGACGGGTCGTTGAAGCTGGCCATGTAGTGGCAGCCGATGCCGGCCAGGGCCCTGCTGCCCTCGGGCAGCTTGGTCGAGGTGTTGTGCGGGCAGCCCGAGCAGAAGAACGGCTTGCGGGCCTGGTCGGCGGCCAGGCTGACGGCGGCGACGCCGGCGGCCGAGACGCGGTTCAGATAGGCCTGGGCCCGCTCCATGTGCGGGCCGTCCGGCAGGCGGTCATAGATCGCCAGGGCGATTTCGGCCACCGACAGCGAGCCCAGCTCCGACAGCAGCGGATGGCCGTGTTCGTCCAGCTTGCCGATGATCCGCGGACGGGCGTGGGCCGGCAGGTCGTAGAGGGCGGCCCGGGCCTGGGGCTCGATCAGGCCGCGCTTATGCTCGATGACCATCAGGGTCTCGAGGCCGGCGGCGAAGGCGCGAATGCCCAGGGGCTCCAGCGGCCAGGGCATGCCGACCTTGTAGATCGAGACGCCCAGGTCCGACGCCTCCTCCAGGCTCATGCCCATGGCGGTGAAGGCTTCCAGCACGTCCTTGTAGGCCTGGCCCTGGCAGACGATGCCCAGGCGCGCCTTGCCGACGCGAACGTGATGCGCGCCCAGCACGACCCGGTCGATCCCGTTGGCGCGGGCGAAGGCCAGGGCGGCGGGGATCTTGTGAAGACGGAGGCGGCGCTCCTTCTCCATCGGCTGGTCCTTCAGCCGGATGCCCAGGCCGCCCGGCGGCATCGGGAAGTTCTCGGGCACGACCAGCTTGTGGCGGTCCAGCGAGACGTCGATGGTCACGCCGCTGTCCATGGTGTCGGCCAGGGCGATCATGCCGGTCCACAGGCCGGAGAAGCGCGACATCGAAATGCCCAGCAGGCCGTAGTCGAGCACCTCCTGCACGTCGGCCGGCGACAGCACCGGCATCTCGAAGTCCTGGAACGCGAATTCAGACTGCGACGGCAGGGTCGAGCTCTTGCAGGCGTGGTCGTCGCCAGCCACGGCCAGCACGCCGCCGGTCGGGAAGGCGCCGGCGAAATTGGCGTGCTTGAAGACGTCGCCGGTGCGGTCCACGCCCGGCGCCTTGCCGTACCACATGCCGAACACGCCGTCGTGAGTCGCGCCCGGGAACAGGTTCGCCTGCTGGCTGCCCCAGACGGCGGTGGCGGCCAGATCCTCGTTCAGGCCTTCCTTGAAGACCACGTCGTGGGCGGTGAGCAGCTTCGAGAGGCGGGCGGCCTGCTGATCCAATCCCCCCAGGGGCGAGCCCCGATAGCCGGAAAGGAAGCCCGCCGTATTGAGCCCGGCCCGGGTGTCCAGGCGCTTTCTGTCGAGGAGGACTCTGATCAGCGCCTGCACGCCGGTGATGAACGCGCGACCATCTTCGAGCAGATATTTGTCGTCGAGCGTGACTTCCGAGTGCCGCATAGCAAAAAAATTCCTCCCGGGTCTTCCTGCCCGCTCAGCAATATCTTATAGAAACGGGGAAATTGTTTGCCCAAGGTGTGCCCGACTCAAGGCCGCTTTGCGCAAGATCAGCGCGCCAATCACCCTCTGGGGGGAGGAAATCTTGTCCGAACAACTCGACGCCGTGGATGCCAAGATCCTGGATCTCATCCAACACGACGCCGGACTGTCCGTCGCGGAGATCGCGGAGCGAGTCGGGCTGTCGTCCAGCCCGTGCTGGCGACGGATCAAAAGGCTGGAGGACGCGGGCGTCATTCAGCGCCGCGTGACCATCCTCGATCGCGAAAAACTGGGCCTCGGCTTCGAGGTCTATTGCACCGCCAAGCTGTCGCTGCCGACCAAGGAAAACCTCGAGGTCTTCGAGCAGGCCGTGGGCAAGTGGGCCGAGGTCGTGCAGTGCGCCACCGTGACCGGCGCCGCCGACTACGAACTGCGCATCGTCACCCGCGACATGCGCGCCTTCGACGAGTTCCTGCGCGACAAGCTGCTGTCGCTGGGCCTGGTCAGCAATATCGAGAGCCGGATCGTCATCCGCGGCGTCAAGAACTCCACGGCCGTGCCGCTGGGTCTGGTCAGCCCGTACGTCAGCCCGCTGAGCTGATCGCCCTTCTCCCCTTGCGGGAGAAGGTGTCGGCCCCCGGGTCCGGCTGAAAGCCGGCCCGAGGATAAACGCCGCCGACGGATGAGGGGTCGAAAGCCATTTCCGCCGCGATCAGCCGAAAGGCCGGTCGCGGCGGTTTTCGTTTGAGCGACCCCTCATCCGTCTCGCTTCGCGAGCCACCTTCTCCCGCAAGGGGAGAAGGATAACGAATTAGCATTGACTAATGCATTAGCCGTTGCTAATTGATCCGCCATGATCGAAGCCGCCCCCATCGACGCCGTCATGCGCGCCCTGGCCGACCCCACGCGACGGGCCGTCTACGAGCGGATCGTGCGATCCGAGGAAATCACCGTGGGCGAACTGACCCGCGGGGCCGGCGTCAGCCAGGGCGCGGTCTCCCAGCACCTGAAGTCGCTGAGGACCGCCGGTCTGGTGGTCGAGCGCCCCGAGGGCCGCAACGTCTATTACCGCGCCCAGCCCGACGGCCTGACGCCGCTGGTCGACTGGATGACCCATTACGGCGTGTTCTGGCGCGAACGGTTCGCCGACCTGCGCGCCCTTCTTCAGGAGATCGACCCATGACCAACCCGGCCCGCTCGCTCGCCGAGCCCGACACCTCCGAATCAGATGGGGGCCAGATCGTCGTCGACGAGGTCTTCCCGCATGCGCCCCAGACCGTGTGGAAGGCCCTGACCAACGGCGCCCTGATGGGCCGCTGGCTGATGGCGCCGACCGACTTCGCGCCGGTCGAGGGCCATCGCTTCACCTTCCAGACCACGCCGGGCGGCCAGTGGGACGGGGTGATCCGCTGCCAGGTGCTGGAAGTGGCCGAGAACGAGCGCTTCGCCTATGCCTGGAGCGGCGGCCACGAGGCCAATGTCGGCTACGGCGCGCCGCTGGAAACGGTGGTCACCTGGACCCTGACGGCCAGCGAGGCCGGCACCCGCGTGCGCATGGTCCATTCCGGCTTCGTCCTGCCGCGCAACGCGACCGCCTTCGAGGGCATGGGCAAGGGCTGGAAGACCGTCATGCAGCGGCTCGAGACCTGCACGGCCGAGCAGGACGAGACCCAGCACTAGTTCAAACCTTTAGAGCGTGACGGACGCCGAAACCGGCATCCGCTTTCGGCTGTCACGCTCTTGGACCTCCCTCTTCAAAACCAGGAGATTTCGATGAGCGACCCCTTCACGGGCGGCTGCGCGTGCGGCGCCGTGCGCTATTCCATCGTCGGCGAGCCGCTGGTGATGGCCGACTGCCAATGCCGCCACTGCCAGCACCTCAGCGGCACGGGCCACGGCTCGTACCTGACCTTCAAGGACGCGGCGGTGACGCTGAGCGGCGAGGCGCGGCGGTGGGAGGTCGTCGGCGACCTGGGCACGGTGAAGGCGCACGCCTTCTGCCCGACCTGCGGGGCGCCGGTCTATCTGGCCTTCCCCGCCATGCCCGACCTGTTCACCGTCCACGCCGCCAGCCTCGACGCGCCGGAACGCTACGCGCCCTCGATGACGCTGTTCACCGCGCGCGGCCACGCCTGGGACCCGGTCGCGCCGGGCCAGCGGACGTTCGCGGGGATGCCGACGGGCTGATCGCCGGCTGGCCCCGCTTCATGGCCAAATTCTTCTAGAATCGCCTTGCCGCACCCGTCACAGTGAGGGCTCCAGCCTCCCGGAGCCCTCCCATGATCGACCTCGTCATCGACCAGCGACGCAAGGATCTCGGCGGCTTCGAGGTGGGGCGGGTGCTGCCGTTCCACAGCCGGCGGATGGTGGGTCCCTTCACCTTCTTCGACCATATGGGCCCGGCCAGCTTCGAGCCCGGCTTCCCGCGCAATGTCGACGTGCGGCCCCACCCGCACATCGGCTTGTCGACCCTGACCTACCTGTTCGAAGGCGAGATCACCCATCGCGACAGCCTGGGCTCCGAGCTGGTCATTCGTCCGGGCGAGGTCAACTGGATGACGGCCGGCAGCGGCATCACCCATTCCGAGCGCTTCGAGGGACTGCGCGAACACGGCGGGACGATGCACGGCATCCAGGCCTGGGTGGCCCTGCCCGACGGCCAGGAGGAGGTCGCCCCGGCCTTCTCGCACCACGCCCGCGACGAGATGCCGATCTACGAGGCCAATGGCCTGAAGGCGGCGTTGGTGGCCGGTAAGGCGTTCGGGGCCGAGGCCAAGGTGCCGGTGTTCTCGCCGCTGTTCTACGTGCACTGGGAGATGACGGCCGGGGCCAAGGCCGGTCTGCCGGCCGAATATTCCGAGCGCGCCGCCTATGTCGCCACCGGCAAGGTCGAGGCCGCCGGCCAGGTGCTGCACGCCGGCCAGATGGCGGTGTTCAAGCCGGGCGAGACGATCACCTTCGAGGCGATCGAGCCCTCGACCGTCATGCTGCTGGGCGGCGAGCCGGTGGGGCCGCGCTTCATCGAGTGGAACTTCGTCTCCTCGTCCAAGGAGCGGATCGAGCAGGCCAAGGCCGACTGGCGGGCCCAGCGCATGAAGCTGCCGGACCTGGACGACCAGGAGTTCACCCCCCTGCCCGAACCGCCGCCGCCCCCGCCGCCGATGTCGTAGGGGACGGGGCGCACGCCATTCCCTTCAACCGTCATCCCGCGCACAAGGCCCGGGATGGCGGCGATTTTGAGAATGGGATGACCCGAGGTTCGCTCGCTACAAGAACGGCCCGGGCAGCCTCGGCGGCCCCGGCCCGACCTCGTCGTCGGCCTCGCCCACGGCCTGGTAATGCGCCACGAGCCTGGCGCAGGCGTCCAGGAACAGGGCCTCGATGAAGGCTGCCTCGCGACCCGTGAGCCGGACGATCTCGGCCAGAGCGTGGCCCCGGCCGGCGGCCATGTCCATCACCGCCACCTCCTGGGCCGACAGCGCCGCGCGGGCGCCCGCCAGCCGCTCCACCGCGTCCAACCGCTGGAAGCCGTCGTCGCTGGCCAGGGTCTTGCGGTAGTCGCGGCCGTAGAGGGCGGCGGCCTCCGCCTCGGCCAAGCCGATGTCGGGGCCCGCGTCCTCGACGGGCTCGGGAAGGGAAGAATTCGTGGTCACGAGCGCCTTTTAGCCCGTGCCCGGGACGGGGACACGCACAAGTGCATGTCCCCGTCCCGCGTCGTCACGATCCCGGTTGAACCGCCCCGCCCTCAGCGCCCATAATTCCCCCATGACCGATCTCGCCCTCGAAACCTTCGTCCGCGGCCTGCCCAAGGCCGAGCTGCACATGCACATCGAGGGCAGCCTCGAGCCCGAGCTGATGTTCGAGCTGGCCGAGCGCAACGGCGTGACCCTGCCGTTCAAGACGGTGGACGAGATCCGCGCCGCCTACGCCTTCTCCAACCTGCAGGACTTCCTGGACATCTATTACCAGGGCGCGGGCGTGCTGCTGACGCAAGCCGACTTCAAGGACCTGGCCCTGGCCTATTTCCGCCGGCTGAAGGCCGACGGCGGGACCCACGCCGAGATCTTCTTCGACCCTCAGACCCACACCGACCGCGGCGTGGCCTTCGGCACGGTGATCGAGGGGCTGACCGCCGGCATGGAAGAGGCCGAGCGAACCCTGGGCGTCACCTCCAAGCTGATCCTCTGCTTCCTGCGCCACCTGGACGAGGCCGCCGCCTTCGCCACCCTGGAGCAGGCCAAACCGTATCTTTCCAAGATCGCCGGGGTGGGCCTGGACTCCTCGGAGGTCGGCCACCCGCCCGCCAAGTTCGCCCGCGTGATGCAGGCGGCCCGCGACCTGGGCCTCAAGGTCGTGGCCCACGCCGGCGAGGAAGGCCCGCCGGCCTACGTCTGGGAAGCGGTGGACATCCTCGACGTCGACCGCATCGACCACGGCAACCGCGCCCTGGAGGACGACTGCCTGACCGCCCGCCTGGTGCAGGACGCCACGACCCTGACCGTCTGCCCGCTGTCGAACCTGAAGCTGTGCGGGGTGTCGGACCTGAAGGAACACCCGCTGAAGCGCATGCTGAAGCTGGGCCTGAAGGCCACGGTCAATTCCGACGACCCGGCCTATTTCGGCGGCTACCTGCTGGAGAACTACGTGCAGACGGCGGAAGCCGTCGGCCTGACGCGGGACGAGCTGGTGACCCTGGCCAAGAACAGCTTCACGGGGTCGTTTCTGGATGAGGCGGAGAAGGCGCGGCGAGTGGCGGGAATCGACGCCTACGTGGCGGCGCAGTAGGGCAGCGGCTCACTGACTTGCCCCCACCTGACCGCTTCGCGGTCTGTCCGCCCCCATAGGGGGCGGAGGACACGCGCAAGGCTCCTCTTCCCCCTATGGGGGAAGACGATCGCGAAGCGATCCGTAGGGGGCAGGTGTTCGCCGCTAGAGCGCCTTACGAACCGCCTCGGCCAGCTCGTCCAGCTCCGCGATGCCCAGGTCCGCATGGAACGGCAGGCTCAGCACCGACTTGGCTAGGCGATCCGCCACCGGCGTCTGGTCGCGGACGACGATGCCGGGGCCGACCGGGTTGGTGGCGTAGCCCATCTCGGCCAGCTTCTCGGCCACGACCGGAGCCGCGCCTTCGGGGACGCTGACGACCCAGGCGTCGGACACCCAGCTCATGCCCCAACCCGGCTGGAAGCCGATCGAGGCGCCCATCAGCAGCATGCGCAGGCGTTGGGCGGCGGTGGCCAGGCGCAGGCGCTGGCTGGACCAGTTGTCGAGCCCGGCCTCGCCGACGAAGGCCGGCGCGTCAAGGCGGGCGATGAAGTCGGCGTCCTGGCTGGCCACGAACACGCCGCGCCCGCTGGGCAGGCCGACGACCACGGGGACCGGGGCGTCCATGATCACGTCGAAGCCGTCGGTGGCGTCGACCACGATCGGCAGGCCGGTCTCGCGCTGGAAGGCGGCCCAGGCGGTCATGTCGGGGGCGCGGCCGAAGGCGCAGGTGGGGACGATGGCCTCGATCGGCGGCGGGGCCTCGCCGAGACGCTCGCGCAGGTGGGCCGGATCGAACATCCAGCTGTAGGGATCCACGTCGACCAGCCAGGCCCGCAGGCCGGCGGCGGCGACCGCCTCCAGCGTGGCGGCCGAGGCTAGGGCCGGAACGATGCAGACGCCGCCGCGACGTACGCCCGAGGCGACGAGGGCGGCGGTCAGGGCGGCCACGCGGGTGGCGACGGCGCGGACGGCGGTGGGACGGTCGAAGCGGTCGGCCAGCTTGGCGTCGAGGCCGGGGGTCAGACCCTGGCGGAGCACCTTCTCCACGGCCGCGAAATCCAGGGGAACGCCGGCCGCCGCGAGCGCCGCTTCGGCCTTGGCCTGCTTGCGGGCTTCCGGCGACAATGAGGCTTTGGGCTGGGCTTGCATCAGACGTCGCTTCCGAACAATCCGGCTCTGTCACACGACAGCGCCTTTATGGTTAAGCAAACGTATCGACTGACTCGGCGAGCCCAGATGCGGCGCGCCGTCGCGGCAAAAAGGTGGCCGGAATCTTCGACCTAGGCAAGAGACGTCCAGCTGTCGCGCAACTCGCGCTTCAGAACCTTGCCGATATGGCTGCGGGGCAAGGATTCCAAGAGCTTGAGGTCGACCAGCCGCTGGGTCTTGCCGAGGCGAGCATTGACCCAGGTCCTCAACCCGTCCGCGTCAATTCGCGCATTCGGCTTAACGGCCACGAAAGCCACCGGTGATTCGCCCCAGGCGTCGGACGGCACGCCGACCACCGCCGCCTCGACCACGTCGGGATGCTTGACGATCTCGGCCTCGATGTCGCTGGGATAGATGTTGAAGCCGCCACTGATGATCATGTCCTTCTTGCGGTCCATCAGCGTCAGGAAGCCGTCCTCGTCGAAGCGGCCGACGTCGCCGGTGCGGATGAAGCTCCAGCCCTCGGGCGAGACCCAGGTCGCCTCGGCGGTCTTGCCCGGCTGGCCGTGATAGCCGTTCATCATGCCGGCCGAGCGGCCGACGATCTCGCCGACCACGCCGGGGCCGACCTGGACGCCGTCCTCGTCGATCAGCCGGATGTCGTGGCCGGGGGCGGGACGACCCACCGTGTGCAGCTTGTCCGGATGCTCGTGGGCCATCAGGATGCAGGTGCCCCCGCCCTCGGTCATGCCGAAGTACTCGACCAGCCCGCCGGGCCAGCGGGCCAGCACCTGGGCCTTCAGCTCGGCCGAGAACGGCGCGCTGGTGCAGAACTTCAGGTGGGTCGACGACAGGTCGAAGTCGTCGAAGTCGGGCCGGTCCATCAGGCGGCGATACTGCACCGGCACCAGCATGGTGTGGGTCATGCGATGGGCCTGCGCCAGCTGCAGATAGCGGCCGGCGTCGAACTTCCTCATCAGCACCACCGTGCCGCCGCCCGCCAGGGCCGGGAAGAAGCAGACCAGGGTGGTGTTGGAATAAAGCGGGGTCGACAGCAGGGCGACGGCGTCTTGGCCATAGCCCACCGCGTCGCCGCGGAACACGTGCTTCCAGCGCATGCCGTGCGACTGGACGATGCCCTTGGGCGCGCCGGTCGTGCCGCTGGAATAGATGATGTTGAACGGGTCCTCCGGCGCGATCGCCACGGCGGTCGGGATCGCGCCCTCGGGCGCCAGCCAGGCGTCGAATGCCTCGCCGAAGTCCGAACCGTCCAGGGCGATGTAGCGTACGGCGATCGGGACGGCCTTCTGGGCCTCGGCCACCCCGGCGTCCATGAAGAACAGCCGCGCGCCGCAGTCGGCGACCATGCCGGCGATGGCCTCGGGCGTCGAGGACGGGGCCAGGGGCGCCACCGCCACGCCGGCCCGCAGGGCGCCGAGGAACAAGGCCGCATACGGAATGGACGACAGGGCGCAGACGGCGACGGCCTCGCCCTGCCGGATTCCGTCGCGCTGCAGGGCGGCGGCGACCCGGTCGGCCAGGGCGTCGAGCTGGCCGTAGGTGACCGTCTCGCCGGTCTCCATGATCACGGCGGGATGGTCGGGAGCCTCGGCCGCGCGGAGGCGGAGGATGTCGCCCATCACGCCGTAGTCGGCGGTCATCATGGATTGGATCGAGGTCATGGCGAGCACATCCGCATCACGCAAAAACAGTTGTCATCCCGGAAGCCTCGCAGAGGCTGTCCGGGACCCAGGGGCGGTGCGCACGGCCCCTGGGTCCCGGGTCTTCGCTGCGCTTCGCCCGGGATGACAACGGGAAAAGCTCTGGACGCGTTCAGGCGTCCTTGAACCCCTTGCCCTCGGCGACCAGCCGTTCCAGCAGGGCCGACGGCTTGAAGTCGTCGCCGAGGCTGGCCTGGAATTCCTTCATCTTGGCCAGGATCTTATCCAGCCCGGTCAGCTCGCCCCAGAACATCGGGCCGCCGGTATAGACCGGCCAGCCGTAGCCGTTGATCCAGACCGTATCGATGTCGGACGCCCGGATGGCCTTGCCCTCTTCCAGGATCTTGGCCCCCTCGTTGACCATCGGATACAGGCAGCGCTCCAGGATCTCCTGGTCGCTGATCGCGCGGCGCTGGATCTGGCGCTTCTCGGCGAAGTCGAGGATCACCTGCTCGACGTCCTTCGAGGGCTTGGCGACGCGGTTCTCGTCGTAGTCGTAGAAGCCCTTGCCGTTCTTCTGGCCGCGACGGTCCATCTCGCACAGCACTTCACGCACGGTGGACGACGAGGTCTTGGCCGGGTCCCAGCCGATGTCGAGGCCGGCCAGGTCGCTCATCGCGAACGGCCCCATCGGCAGGCCGAAGTCGTAGAGCACGCGATCGACGTCCCAGGGCATGGCGCCTTCCAGGATCAGCTTCTGGGCCTCGCGCTGGCGCTGGGCCAGCATGCGGTTGCCCACGAAGCCGTGGCAGTTGCCGACCAGCACCGCGACCTTGCCGATCTTCTTGCCGATCTGCATCGAGGTGGCGATCACCGACTTGTCGGTCTTGGCCCCGCGCACGATCTCCAACAGCTTCATGACATTGGCCGGCGAGAAGAAGTGCAGGCCGATCACGCTCTCGGGCCGCGAGGTCGAAGCGGCGATCACGTCGATGTCGAGGTAGGAGGTGTTGGAGGCCAGGATCGCGCCGGGCTTGGCGATCTTGTCCAGCTTGCCGAACACTTCCTTCTTGATCTCCATCAGCTCGAACACGGCCTCGATGATCAGGTCGCAGTCGGCCAGGTCTTCCAGGTTCATCGAGGGCGTCAGCAGGCCCATGCGCTTTTCGACGTCGTCCTGGGTCAGGCGGCCCTTCTTGGCGGTGTTCTCGTAGTTCTTGCGGATCACCCCGACGCCGCGGTCGAGGTTCTCCTGCTTGGCCTCGATGATCGTCACCGGGATCCCGGCGTTGAGGAAGTTCATCGAGATGCCGCCGCCCATGGTGCCGGCCCCGATCACGCCCACCTTCTTGATCGGGATGATCGGGGTGTCGTCCGGCACGTCCGGGATCTTGGCGGCCTGGCGTTCGGCGAAGAACACATAGCGCTGGGCGGCCGACTGGCTGCCGGTCATCAGCTCCATGAACAGCCGGCGCTCTTCCTTCAGCCCTTCGTCGAAGGGCAGGTTCACCGCCGCCTCGATGCACTTGATGTTGTTCTCGGGGGCCATGAAGCCGCGGAACTTGCGGGCGTTGGCCTTGCGAAATTCGCTGAAGATCTCGGGCTTGCCGCGCGCGGCCTCGACCTTGGCGTTCTGGTCGCGGATGCGGGTCAGCGGCTTGTCCTCGGCCAGCACCACGCGGGCGAAGGCGATGGCCCCGTCGCGCAGGGCGCCCTCCTCGACCAGGCTGTCGAACAGGCCCATGGCGAGAGCCGCCTTGGCCGGCACGTGCTGGCCGGTGGTGACCATCTCCAACGCCTTCTCGACGCCCACGACGCGCGGCAGGCGCTGGGTTCCGCCGGCTCCCGGAAGCAGGCCGATGTTCACTTCCGGCAGGCCGGCCTTGGCCGAGGGCACGGCGACGCGATAGTGCGCCACCAGCGCCACTTCCAGCCCGCCGCCCAGCACCGTGCCATGGATCGCGGCGATCACGGGCTTGGGCGAGTTCTCGATGGTGTTCTGGACGTCCTGCAGCGACGGGCCGGTCATGGCCTTGCCGAACTCGGTGATGTCGGCGCCGGCGATGAAGGTCTTGCCCTCGCAGATCAGCACGATGGCCTTGACCGCCGGGTCGGCGATGGCGGCGTCGAAGGCCTTGGACAGCCCCTCGCGCACGGCGGCCGACAGCGCGTTGACCGGCGGCGAGTTGAGCGTCACCACCCCGATGTCGCCTTCGACGGTCAGATCCGTGACGTTGTTGATCGCGGCCATGGCTTTTCCACCCTCAAGTCTGTGGTTGCGTTCTTTTGAACGGTTGTTTGAAGCGAACCCTGCACGACCTGTCGCCGAAGTCCAGAGGTCCGTAGGGGCGCCGGGAAATTAGGCGCCTGCCATTGACGCCGCTCCATTCGTACTCGAAATTCGAAAATGAGAATTTCAGCCGGAGCCGATCCGTGCGGGGCGGGGGGAGCCGCCGAGCCAAGCGCCCGCGAACCTCGCGGATACGCCGATGCGGGCTTCGACTGTCGAGGGCGTACGCGTAAGGGGCCGGTGTCGGGGGCGCGACTTGCACACGTCCCACATCTTCGAAGCCGGCCGTCTCGCGCGCACGTGGCGCGCCGTTTCGGCGTGCCGACTTAGGTGAAGCGCACTCGGCGCGGGACCCCCGTCCCGCGCCGCTTTCTTGTGGCTGGAGCGACGTTTCGATTTTGCATATGCCGCGGTTAAGCTACCCCTCGATCGTTCGAGGGGGACCGATGACATGAAATTGGGATGGATCGCCGTTCTGGCGGCGCTGAGCCTGCCGTTAGGCGCGCTGGCCGAAGACAGGTGCGGCGGGGGCCGGATAACCTCTGGCGCGGCCGAGATGTTCGTGACCGTCAGGCAGTTTGGCGCCGCCCCTCCGCAAGTGACCTATGTCCATCTCGACGTCGCCAGCGCTGACAAGACCTTCGCCGCCGGGACCCATTACGAGCCCGTCGGCGACGTCCTCGGATCGCCCGTGGGCCTCTTCTTCACCGCCTACATGCCGCTGCCCGACCCCAAGGCGGCGGTTCGCGAAAACATCGCCTGGAGCTTCGATGGCGGCCCTTGGACCGTGTCGGAATATTCCGGCGAACCCCAGCGAGACTGGGGCGACCCGGCCAAGATCCGAGGGTCCGTGGACCACCGGATCGCTCGCGGCCCACGCTATCCTATCCATCCGGACCGGCTGACCGCCCTGCCCGCTGGCGTGAACATCGCGCTCAAACGGCTGGACCTCGACGGCCATGAACTGGGGTCGGGAACACTGCGCTACCCACCGCAGGCGATGGTCGATGCGCTGTTTGCGTCCACGCGCCGGGCTGCCCTGGCCGATCTCAAGCCCTGCGGGCCGCCTGTGATCATTTCCAACGTGCCGCCACCTAGGGGCTAGGCGTTACTCTCCGTCAGCGCCGCATAGACCAGCGTCCGCAATTCGCGGCGGATCGGATAGGCCGAGGACGGGATCAGCTGGGTCATGAACACCACCGCCAGATCCTCGACCGGATCGATCCAGAACGCCGTCGAGGCCATGCCGCCCCAGAAGTACTCGCCCAGCGAGCCCAGGTTCTTGGTCCGGGCCTGGTCGATGGTCATGGCGAAGCCGAGGCCGAAGCCCAGGCCTTCGAACACCGCCTCGCTGAACAGCGACTGCGACATCTGGGTCAGCTCCTTGCCGCCCGGCAGGTGGTTCATGGTCATCAGCTTGAGGGTCTTGGGGCTGACGATCCGCGCGCCGTCCAGCTCGCCGCCGTTCAGCAGCATGCGGCAGAACCGCATGTAGTCGTCGGCTGTCGAGACCAGGCCGCCGCCGCCCGACTTCACCGCCGGCTCGGACAGGTAGCGGCTGGTGGTCGGATCGTCCTGCAGCACCACCTCGCCCTTGGGGTTGAGGGTGTAGCAGGCGGTGAAGCGATCGCGCTGGTCGTCGGGCACGAAGAAGCCGGTGTCGACCATCTTCAGCGGATCGAAGATCCGTTCCTTCAGGAACGCGTCGAACGGCTGGCCGGAGATCGCCTCGACCAGGTAGCCCAGCACGTCGGTGGCCACCGAATAGTTCCAGGCCTCGCCCGGCGAGAACTCCAGCGGCACGCTCCCCAGGGTCTCGACGAACGCTTCGAGACCGCCCTCGCTGTCGACCCCGTCCAGCTTCAGCTTGCGATAGGCGGCGTCGACGTTGGAGCGCTGCTGGAAGCCGTAGGTCAGGCCGGAGGTGTGGCGCAGCAGGTCGATGATCCGCATCGGCTGATCGACCGGCGTGGTCATGAAGGCGCCCGTCACCCCGGCCTGGAACACGCCGAGTTTCTTCCACGACGGGATGAACCGGTGCACCGGATCGTCCAGCGCGACCTTGCCCTCCTCGACCAGCATCATGAAGGCGATCGAGGTGATCGGCTTGGTCATCGAATAGATGCGGAACAGGCTGTCGGCCTTCAGCGGCCGCCCGCGCTCCTTGTCCGCCGAGCCCAGGATCGTCGTGTGGGCCAACTGGCCGCGACGCCAGACCTGCACCAAGGCGCAGGGCAGCTTTCCGGGCGCGATGTAGCGCTCCTGGATGAAGGCGTCGATGCGCTTCAGTCGATCCGATGACAAACCCACGGCTTCAGGCGTGCTCAAGACGATATCCCTCCTGCGGCCGGCCGCCTGAAGGATCACAGGGGCGGGCCTACTGTTCTTGGCGCGATCGAAGAGGCGGCGCGTCGAAACCCGCCCTCGCCCCGTCATGCGCATATCGATTGAAAACTAGGGAGCGGGGATGGGCAAGTCCTCGCGCGACGGGCCGTTCGCGCGTCCCCGGCCTTCGAACCACGCCGCCGCTTCAATCGCGCAACACGGCCGCAAGATTCCGGGCTCACGAAAGCGATGCGAAACGAGCCGCGCGCCTTGCTGTGAAGACAGGGCTTCCTAAATTGGACCAACGGGTCCAAGGGACGCGGGCTTCGGCCGCGAGCGAGGGGGCGACACATGGACGACGGCCGGATCGCGAGCCCCGCCACCGAGCGGTACGCGAAGAAGAAGGAAGCGATCCTCGCCGCCGCGACCGCCATCCTGAACCGCCAGGGCGTCAAGGGCATGACCCTGGCCGATGTCGCCGCCAAGGTCGGCCTGATCACCACCAGCGTCACCTACTATTATCGCAAGAAGGACGACCTGGCGGCCGCCTGCTTCATGCGCGGCCTGGAGCGTTTCGGCGCCCTGGTCGGCGAGGCGGCCAAGGCGCCGGACGCGCCCACGCGCCTGCTGGCCTTCCTGGACCTCTATCTCGACCTGAACCGCCGGGTGCGCCTGGGCGAGGCCGCGCCTCTGACCAGCTTCACCGAGATGCGGGCCCTGAAGGAGCCCCTGCGCGGCTCGGTGCAGGGCGCGTTCAACGACCTGTTCCGCCGGGTGCGCGGCTTCTTCGAAGGCCCCGAGTTCGATCACCTGGACAAGCGCGACCGCAACGCCCGCACCCACCTGCTGCTCGAGCAGGTGTTCTGGTCGGGCTCGTGGCTGCGGCGCTACGACGTCGACGACTACGGCCGGGTGCGCGACAAGATGTACGACATCCTGGTCAACGGCTTGGCGCCGAAAGGCGCGGGAGACAACGCCTGGAAGCCGCTGGTCCTGCCCGATCCGACGCCGGAGGCGCCCGAGGGCCAGGAATGGCGCGAGACCTTCCTGGTCGCCGCCACCCGGCTGATCAACCAGCGCGGCTATCGCGGTGCCTCGGTCGAGGACATCTCGGCCCAACTGAACGTCACCAAGGGCTCGTTCTATCACCACCACGAGGACAAGGACGCCCTGGTGGTCGAGTGCTTCGAGCGCACCTTCGCCGTCACCCGCAAGGCCCAGGTCGACGCCCGCGACCTGGCCGAGGACAGCTGGGAGCAGCTGTCGTCGGCGACGGCGGCCCTGGTCGCCTACCAGCTGTCGGAGCACGGTCCGCTTCTGCGCGCCTCGTCGATGGGCGCCCTGCCGATCGAGATCCGCACCGAGATGACCCAGGGCTACAACCGAGGCTCCGAACGCTTCGCGGCGATCATCTCCGACGGCGTGGCCGAGGGCTCGGTCCGGGCCGTGGACCCGATGATCGCGGCCCACATGATCAATTCGATGCTCAACGCCGCCGCCTCGCTGGGGATCTGGGTCCCCGGACTGGAGCGCGAGGAAGCCGCCCGGCTGTTCGCCCGGCCGCTGCTGACGGGGCTGTTTTCGCGCTAGGCCGGCTCCAAGAGTTGGGGACACACACTCATTCCAAGTTCTGCATCCAGCTGGACGCCGCCCGTGGCGTGAGTGTGTGTCCCCGTCCTCGTCCTAGAACTTCTTCCGGACGCCCAGCTTGTAGGTGCGGCCCAGCGGATCGCCGGTGAACGGATCGTAGCCGAGGTCCAGACGGGCGTAGGACGGATCCTGGTCGAAGACGTTGGTGATCGCCGCCGTCAGGGTGGTGTCCCAGGGCAGGAACACCCGATAGGCCAGGTCGGTCAGGATCTGGGTGTCGATCGTCTTGCCGTTGGCCACCTGCACCGGCGCGCCGGAGGAGTCCTTGTAGGCCCCGGCCGCGAACGGCGCGGTGCGCTGGTCGGTGTAGCTGTCGATATAGTGGACCGTCAGGCGGACGTTGTGCGGTCCCCGGGTCCATTCGCCGAACACGTCGCCCTTCCACTGCGGGACCGGCACGGCGATGGTCTGGTAGTTCAGCAGGCCCACCGCGTCGAACGCCGGGGTGACCACCACGCCTTCGACGGTCTGGGCGTCGATCTTGTATTCGGAGATGTAGGTGGCGTTGGCGCCCAGCCGCAGGTCGCCGCCGCCCACATCCTCGAAGATGTAGTCGGCCGAGAAGTCGATGCCCGAATTCTTGATCGACGGTCCGTTGACATAATAGGTCTTCAGGCGGGCCAGCGACGAGATCGTGCTGCAGCTGGTGGTGTAGGTGAACCGCGCCTGCAGGGCGGCGTAGGCCGGGTTTCCGCAGTTGTTGGCCCCGGTCGCGCCGTTCGGATAGAGGGCGTTGACCATCCCCGCCACCGGTTCGGCGACGATCGGCTTGTCGAAGTCGAACTGGAAGTAGTCGATGCTGGCCTTGAAGTTGCCGCTGCTGAACAGGACGCCGGCGTTATAGGTGTTGGCCTCTTCCGGCTGCAGGTTGGGATTGCCGTAGATATCGACGGCGCGGAACACGCCCAGGATGCTCTGCAGCGAGGTGATCGATGAGGTGACCAACTGCGGGTCGGGCGGACCGCGGAAGGTCGAGCCCGCCGAGCCGCGCAGCGCCATCCACGAGGTGGCCTGCCAGCGGAGCGCGACCTTCGGGTTGAAGGTCGAGCCGGTGGCGCCGCCATAGTCCTCGTAGCGGGCGGCCAGCTGCATCTGCAGGTCCTCGGTGATCGGCACCGACAGCTCGCCGAAGCCGGCCATGATGTCGCTCTGCTTGTCGGCCGGGGTGTTGACGCCCAGGAACATGAACGGGCCGTTGCGGACCGAGCCGGTGCAGGTGGTGACGCCGTAGTCGGGCGTGTTGACGCACGGATTGATCAGGGCGTTGGAGATGTCGTTGTAGTCGGACTTGAAGTAGGTGCGGCGGTACTGCACCCCGGCGGCCCAGGCGACGTCGCCGCCCGGCAGGGTGATGTTGGTCTTGCCGTTGAGGATCGCCTCGCCGACGAACAGGCGCGAGGCCTGCTTGGTGGTCAGCTTCTGGAAGAACCAGCGGGTGACTTCCTCGCTGTTGGCCAGGGCCGGGTTGTAGCCCGCATTGGCCACGCCGGTGGTGGCGTTGCCGGGGATGGCGTTGGCGAACGGATTGTAGAACAGGCAGCCGTTGACGCCGGGCACGCCCTGGATGCCCGGGGTGGCGGCGTCGGTGTCGCAACGCGGGCCGCCCAGCCCGCGCAGGGCCAGTTCGAACCGGTTGACCAGGGTGTCGTAGCCGGTGCGGATCCCGACCTCCTGCGAATAGGTCAGGGCCAGGTCCCAGCCGACGCCGTTGTCGAATTCACCGGAAAGGTCGCCCGACACCCGGTAGGCGTCATAGGCGCGCGCGCCGATCGAGGGGCCGTAACCGAAGGCGGGATTGCCGCCCAGGCCATAGGGCCGGTTGGCGGCGTTGATCGCCCCGCCCGCCAGGATCGCCGAGGGCACGGTGGTCTGGGCGCCGGTCACCAGGCTGGTGGTGACGATGGTCGGGTTGGCGGCCATGAAGGCGATCAGGCCCGGGTTGTTGGCCGGCACGTAGTAGCGGCCCGTAAGACTGGGCGCGGCGGCCACCTCGGCGGTCGGCACCGCCAGGGCGGCGTAGGACGGCGAGGTGTTCCAGTCGGGAACGTCGGTGTGGCTGTACAGGGCCTCCATGTGGAACTTGGTCTTTTCCGACAGCTCGGCGTTGACCTCGCCATAGGCCTGGATGGCGTCCTGCTTCTCGACCAGGTTGTCGAACGGCGTGTAGTGCCAGTAGCAGACCGGGGTCAGGCCGCTGAAGCCGGCGAAGCCGCCCAGCGACGAGCAACTGGGGTCGCGGAAGCCGGTGGTCGAGGCCGCGGCCGGGATGAAGGTCGAGGGATTGCCCGCCGCCGACCAGCCCGCCTCGGGGTTGTCGAGATACGGCTTGTTGGCCCAGTCACGGTCAGCCACGCCGAGCTTCGAGCGATGCTGCCAGCCGATGGCGGCCAGGATGTTGGCCTTGTCCCAGACCTTGCCGTAGGTGACGTTCAGGCCGTAGTCGCCCTTCGAGCCGTCGATGAACCGGTAGTCGGCCCCGGCCTCCAGGCCGTTGAAGTTCTTCTTGGTGATGAAGTTGACGACGCCGGCGATGGCGTCCGAACCGTAGGTCGCCGCCGCGCCGTCCTTCAGCACCTCGATCCGGCCGATGGCGGCGGTGGGAATGATGTTGGTGTCGACGATGCCCGCGCCGGCCGCGGCCAGGGGGTTGATCGCCAGGCGCCGGCCGTTCATCAGCACCAGGGTGCGCTGCGAGCCGAGGCCGCGCAGGTTGACCGAGCCCGAGCCCTCCGAGCCCTGGGCGCGGCTGTCGAACTGGTTGGTGTCGCCCAGCACGCCGTTCGAGACCGGCAAGGCCTTGAGCATTTCCACCGTCGAGGGCGAGCCCTGCTTCTGCAGGTCCTCGACGCCGATCACGTCGACGGGCAGCGAGGCGTCCTCGGGCGTGCCCCGGATGAACGATCCGGTGACGATGACTTCTTCCACCGTGGTCGGCCCCTGGTCGGCCGGTGGCCGCGTCTGGGCGTGGGCGGCGCCGACCGCCCCGCAAAAGGTGAGCGTCAGGACCGAGGCCCCGCGCAGGAACATCGCTTTGTTCATGGTCTTCCCTCCCGTGCTGCTTTTTTTGAACGCAGGTCTTTTGGGCTTCGGGAAACTCAGTCGGCGGCGCGCCTCGCTCGTGGATCGATCCGCGGGGCGGCCTTAGCCGCCGCGCCGCCCGATGCGCACGTTTCGAAAACTGAAGATGCGTGTTCGCGAGCCGACAACCGTGGGATCCCCCTAGGCCAGGTACTGGAAACGCTTGACTGAAGCCCGCCATTCCGCGCGAGCGAATGCCAGACCTTGGGAGTCGAACATCTGTTTCGATGATGCGGTATGTTTTGACGCCACGTCAACCGCGCATCGCGCCGGGGCCTCGAACGCCGCCCGACACCGCTTCGAATCCGCGCCGGCGAAATAATCGCCGCGCCGGTGTCGCAAAGCCGAAGCTTCGCTCGTCATTCCCTCGAGGCCCATGCGCGAGCGCCAGCAACGCAACGCGCGTCATCAATCGCCGGCAGGAGAAAAAGCGTTGCCGTCCCGCCCTTTCATCCCGCCGTCCTCATCCCCAATTGAACGAACGATGATCGGCGGCGTTAGTCGGGCGGCCGCCCTCTTGGGGTTCTGGCGATGAGTGTGCTGTCAGCCAGGCGCGCGGCGAGCGCTCCGAGGCGCTCAACCATATCGCTAAGTAATTTGACTATTAAGTTGCTTAGCGATATCGATCGCCGCCATGGAAACCAGCGATCCCAGTTCAGCGCAGGGGGGATGGCGCGCGTCGCACGCGCCCCGCGATCCGATCGGCCAGCGCCTGAAGACCATCTCGATGCTGACGCGCCAGATCGGCCGCAAGATCGGCGAGAGCCTGGGCGTGAACGTCACCGACATGGCCGCGCTGGAGCAGCTTCTGAACAACGGCCCGATGACGCCCGGCCAGCTGGCCGAGCATCTGAAGGTGACGACGGCCGCCGCCACCCAGATCGTCGACCGCCTGGAGCGGGCCGGCCATGTCGCGCGCCAGAGGCGGGCCCACGACCGGCGCAAGATCTGCGTCGTGCCCGTGGAGGCCTCGGTCGAACGGGCCTTCGAGCGGCTGGCGCCGATGATCGACGGACTGGACGGCGTCATCGCCGGCCTGGACCCGGCCGAACGCCAAGTCATCGAGCGCTTTCTGGATCAGGTGGTCGACGTCTACGGCACGGTCGCCGGCCTTCCGCCGTCGTCGGGCTCCGAACCCCATTGTTGAAATAGCCACGTCCGTCCTCCCCCTTCGGTCGCGCCTGCAGGTGATTATAGA
Source organism: Caulobacter sp. Root487D2Y (assembly GCF_001427165.1). NCBI lineage: Bacteria > Pseudomonadati > Pseudomonadota > Alphaproteobacteria > Caulobacterales > Caulobacteraceae > Caulobacter > Caulobacter sp. Root487D2Y. Next base: position 7,480 of record NZ_LMFD01000011.1, on the reverse strand, counting down.
TGAGTGAAATCATGACCGGAGAGCGCGGGCGCCCTCGGCCGTTCCGATCCGGGGCCTCCCTTCTGGCCCTGGGTCTGGCGGGCCTGGCCCTGGCCGGCTGCGTGAACACCCCGCGTCCGACGCCCGACACCCGCCTGCCGGCCGCCTACGAGGCGCCCGCCGGATCGGCCCAGGCGGACCTGGACCACTGGTGGACCAGCTTCAACGATCCGCGGCTGACCGACCTGATCGAAACGGCGCTGGATAAGGCGCCCGACGCCCGCACCGCCGCCGCGCGGCTGGAAGAGGCCAGGGCCGTCCGCAAGGGCCTGGTGCGCCAGATCTGGATCCCCGGCACGCCGCTGACCGGCAGCGCCAGCAAGACCCACACCGAAATCCTCGACAGCAGCGGCGCCGCCGGCTTCACCCAGGGCGGCGACAGCGAGAACTACGCGGCCAATTTCGATGTGTCGTGGGAGCTGGACCTGTTCGGCCGCAAGCGCGCCGGCATGAGCGTGGTCGACAACGACTTCGCCGCCGCCCGCTTCGCCTACGAAGGCGCCCGCGCCTCGCTGGCCGCCAATGTCGCCCAGTCGTATTTCGAGGCGCGCGGCCTGGCCGTCCAGCTGGACGACGCCCGCCAGACCGAGCGCATCAACGCCTCGCTGCGTGACTTCGCGACCAGGAAGGCCGACGCCGGCCTGATCGCCACCTCCGAAGCCGACCGCGCCGAGGCCGACCTGGCCGACACCCAGGCCCGGGTCGCCAACCTGGAAGCCCAGCTGGGCGCGGCGCGCCGCAGCCTGCTGATCCTGGTCGGGCGCGGCGTCGATCCCCTGGCCAGCCTGCCGGTCGAAGCCCAGCTCGACCTGGCGCCGGCCGCGCCCGCCACGATCCCCGGCGAGCTGCTGGGCCGTCGCCCGGACGTGCGCGAGGCGCAGGCGCGCCTAGCTTCCGCCTCCGGCAATCTGAAGCTCAATGAACTGGCGCTGTTGCCGACCTTCAACATCACGCCCGGCGCCGGCCTGACCAAGAGCGTCCAGCCGTCGTTCCCGTTCGCGGGCGGCGGCGGCGGTCAGACCTCGACCACCAGCTCGGCCTGGACCATCGGCGCCAATGTCTCGATCCCGGTGCTGAACATTCCCGCCCTGCTGGCCGACATCGACGCCCAGGACGCCCGCACCCAGCAGGCGGCCATCGCCTACGAGAAGGCCGTGCAGACCGCCTATGGCGAGGCCGAGAACGCCATGCTGCAACTGGCCGCCGACCAGCGCCGCGTCGCCCTGCTGACCGCCGGCGTCGCCCGGGCCGAACGCGCCTACCAGGCCAACCGCAAGGGCTACGGCCTGGGCCTGATCGACCTGACCACCACCCTGCAGGCCGAGCAGTCCTGGCGGCTGTCGCGCGCCGTCCTGACCAGCGCCCGCACCGACGCCCTGCTGCACGCCGTCCAGACCTACAAGGCGCTCGGCGGCGGCTGGTCGCCAGACTCCGTCGTCGCGCAAGGCGCGGCCCCGACCCAAGTTTCCTCGAAATGAGACCCTCTCCCATGACGACCCGCACCGCGCTCGCCGCCATGATCCTGATCGCCGCGACGGGCCTGACCGCCTGCGGCGAGAAGAAGGACAAACCCGCCGCCAAGGCCCCGGCCGCCGCCCTGGCCCGCACCGTCAGCGTCGGCTCCGTCGAGACCCGGCCGCTGGGCGGCGGGGTCGAGGCCTCGGGCCTGCTGGTCTCGCGCGAGGAGGCCGCGGTCGGCTCGGAGCTCAGCGGCTACCGTGTCGCCCGCCTCTACGCCGACGAGGGCGACTGGGTGAGGGCCGGCCAGCCCCTGGCCCAGCTGGACGACACCCTGCTGCGGGCCCAGGTCGAACAGCAGGCGGCCGTCACCGCCCAGGCCGACGCCGAGGCCCGCCGCGTCGCCGGCCTGGACGGCCAGGGCGTGATCAGCCAGGAGCAGATCGAGACCCGCCGCTATCAGGCCAAGGCCCAGGAAGCGGCCTTGAAGGAGCTGCGCACCCGGGTCTCGCGGATGACCATCACCGCGCCGGTCAGCGGCCTGGTCCTGCAGCGCGGCGTTCAGCCGGGCCAGATCGCCGGCGGCGGGACCACGCCGTGGTTCACCATCGCCCGCGACGGCCTGGTCGAGCTGGACGCCGAGGTCAACGAGGCCGACCTGGCGGGCGTTCGCGCCGGCCAGCCGGCCCAGGTCAGCCTGCCAGGCGGCCAGTCGGTGTCGGGCGTCGTGCGCCTGGTCAGTCCCCGGGTCGACAGCGCCACCCGGCTGGGGAAGGTGCGCGTGCGCCTGCCCGTCCGTCCCGACCTGCGCCCCGGCGGCTTCGGCCGCGCCACCTTCGGCGCCTCGGGCGCGGCGGTGACCGCCATTCCGGAGGCGGCGATCCGCTATGAGGCCGACGGCCTGTTCGTCATGACCGTCGACAGCAATAACCGCGCCCACCAGGTGGCCGTGAAGGTCGGCCAGAAGGGCGGGGGCTGGGCTCAGCTGGTCCAGGGTCCGCCGGCCGGGACCCGCGTGGTGCTGGGCGGCGCGTCGTTCGTCGCCGACGGCGACGTGATCCGTCCGGCGACCACGACCCAACAGGCGGTGCGCTGATGGCCGGCGAGCAAAAGACGGGCGAGCTGCGCATCTCCGCCTGGGCGATCAAGAATCCGATCCCCGTCGCGGTCCTGTTCATCGCCCTGATCATCGCCGGGATCGGCTGCTACATGGGCCTGCCCATCAAGCAGTTCCCCAACGTCGAATTCCCCGCCGTGACCGTCACGGTCACCCAGAGCGGCGCCGCGCCCGGCGAGATGGAGACCCAGGTCACCCGCCCCATCGAGGACGCGGTGGCCAGCATCTCCAACGTCAAGACCATCCGCTCGTCGGTGGTCCAGGGCGCCTCGACCACCACGATCGAGTTCAACCTCGGCGAGGACCTGCAGAAGGTCACCGACGAGGTGCGCTCCAAGGTCGACCAGACCCGCTCGCTGCTGCCCCGCGAGGTCGACGAGCCGATCGTCCAGCGCCTGGAGATCACCAGCGCCCCGATCATCACCTACGCCGTCTCGGCCCCGAACATGAGCGCGACCGAGCTGTCGTGGTTCATCGACGACACCGTCACCCGCGCCCTGCAGGGCGAAAAGGGCGTGGCCCAGGTCGCCCGGGTCGGCGGCGTGGATCGCGAGATCAACGTGATCATCGATCCCGACCGCATGGCCAGCTTCGGCGTCACCGCGCCCCAGCTGAACCAGGCCCTGGCCAGCTTCAGCGTCGACGCCCCCGGCGGCCGCGCCAGGATCGGCGGCCGCGAGCAGACCCTGCGCGTGCTGGGCGCGGCCACCACGGTCGAGCAGCTTCGCAACATCACCATCCCGATCGCCGGCGGTCGCTATGTGCGGCTGACCGACGTGGCCCAGGTCGGTCAGGGCTCGGAAGAGGAGCGCGGCTTCGCCCGCCTCGACGGCAAGTCCGTGGTCGCGTTCCAGGTGATGAAGACCCGCGACTCCAGCGACGTCGCCGTCGAGGACCGCGTCAAGGCGGCCGTCGACAAGCTGGAGGCCAAGCAGCCGGGCGTCACCTTCGTGAAGATCTTTTCGACCGTCGACGAGACCCGCGCCAGCTTCACGGCGACCGAACACACCCTGCTGGAAGGCATGCTGCTGGCCTCGCTGGTGGTGTTCCTGTTCCTGCGCGAATGGCGGGCCACCCTGATCACCGCCATCGCCATGCCGGTGTCGCTGATCCCCACCTTCGCCTTCATGTCGGTCATGGGCTTCTCGCTCAACGTCGTGACCCTGCTGGCCCTGACCCTGGTCATCGGCATCCTGGTCGACGACGCCGTGGTCGAGATCGAGAACATCGAAAAGCGCGTCTCGCGCGGGCAGAGGCCGTTCCAGGCGGCGATGGAGGGCGCGGACTCCATCGGCCTGGCCGTCGTGGCCACCACCTTCACCATCGTGGCGGTGTTCGTGCCGGTGTCCTACATGCCCGGCACGCCCGGCCAGTTCTTCAAGGAGTTCGGCCTGACCGTCGCCATGGCGGTGCTGTTCTCGCTGGTCGTGGCCCGCCTGCTGACCCCGCTGCTGGCGGCCTACTTCCTGAAGCCGGCCAAGAACCCGCATCCGCGCCGCGACTTCACGGGCTTCTATCGCGGCGTGCTGGACTGGTCGCTGGACCACCGGATCCTCAGCCTGATCATCGGCACGGTGATCCTGATCGGCTCGTTCGCCCTGGTGAAGTTCATTCCCACCGCCTTTCAGCCGGCCGGCAACGCCAATTACTACTATCTCAAGGTCCAGGGCCCGCCCGGAGCGACCACGGCCGACATGGAGCGCACCGTCCAGGCCGTGACCGCCATGTTCCGCAAGCGCCCCGAGACGGCCCACGTCTTCGCCCAGGTCGGTTCGAACATCGGCAGCGGCTGGGGCGGCCAGAGCGCCGCCGACATCCGCGACGCCACGGTCACCATCGTGCTGAACGGCAAGCGCGACCTGCGCGTGACGGAGATCAAGCAAGTGGTCCGCGACGGCCTGCACGACATCCCCGACGCCCGGGTCAACCTGCTGGGCGACTGGGGCACGTCCGAGGTTCAGACCATCCTGATCTCCGACGACGGCCCGCTGCTGGAACGCACCGCCGCCCAGATCGAGCGCGAGATGCAAAAGCTGAGCACGGTGGCCGATCCGCGTCCGTCGTCGCCGCCCAGCGGCCCCGAAATCGTCATCCGGCCCAAGGCCGACGAGGCCGCCCGCCTCGGCGTCAACGCCGCCGACATCGCCGCCATCGCCCGCGTGGCCACGGTCGGCGACATCGACGCCAATGTCGCCAAGATGACCCAGGGCGAGCGGCGGATTCCGATCCGGGTGCGCCTGCCGGCCGAGACCCGCGCCGACCTCGAGGCCCTGGGCGCCCTGCGCATTCCAACGGCCAACGGCGGCACGACCCGGCTCGACACCGTCGCCGACCTGTCGTTTCAGGCCGGCCCGGCCAAGATCGACCGCTTCGCCCGCAAGCGGCAGGTGACCATCGAGGCCGACCTCAACAACGGCGCCCAGCTGGGTCAGGCGATGAGCGACGTCGGCAATCTGCCGACCATGAAGAACCTGCCGCCCAGCGTCGGACCGGCCACGGCCGGCGACCAGGAAGCGTTCGTGGAGCTGTTCACCGGCTTCGCCGTCGCCCTGCTCTCGGCGGTCGGCCTGGTGTTCGGCGTGCTGGTGCTGCTGTTCCGCAGCTTCTTCAAGCCGATCACCATCCTGTCGGCCCTGCCCCTGGCGATCGGCGGGGCGTTCCTGGCCCTGCTGGTCACCGGCCAGTCGCTGTCGATGCCGTCCCTGATCGGCTTCCTGATGCTGATGGGCCTGGCGGCCAAGAACTCGATCCTGCTGGTCGAGTACGCGATCGAGCAGGAGCGGTCCGGCATGAGCCAGCGGGAGGCGATCCTCGACGCCTGCCACGAGCGGGCCCGACCGATCATCATGACCACCCTGGCGATGATGGCCGGCATGGCGCCCACGGCCCTGGGCATCGGCACCGGCTCGGAATTCCGCCAGCCGATGGCCGTGGCGGTGATCGGCGGACTGATCACCTCGACCGTGCTGTCCCTGGTGCTGGTGCCGGTGGTCTACGAGATCGTCGACGACATCGAGCGCTGGCTGACCCCCAAGCTCTCGCGGATGACCACGCCGCGCGAGGCCGATGGGACGGCCCTGTCGCCGGTCGACCGGCTGTGAGCGTCCACCTGTGAACGGGGGCGTCGTCCGTCCGTTCGCGGCGGGCGACGCCGCGGCCGTGCTGGCGCTGATCCTGTCGATCCAGCGCGGCGAGTTCGGCCTGGCCGTCACCGCCGACGACCAGCCGGACCTGGCCGACGTGCCCGGCTTCTATCAGACCGGCGCGGGTCAGTTCTGGGTGGCCGAGCGCGAGGGCGCGGTCGTCGGCACGATCGGGCTCAGGGACATCGGCGCCCAAGCGAACGGGCGGCCAGCCGTGGCCTTGCGCAAGATGTTCGTCGGCCCGGAGGCGCGCGGCGCCCTGGGCGTCGCGGGGCCGCTGCTGGCGACGGCGATCGGTCATGCCCGGGCCCGCGACGTGGCCGAGATCTATCTGGGGACGACCGACCGGTTCCTGGCCGCGCACCGGTTCTACGAGAAGCACGGCTTCGCCCGCATCGCGCCCGAAGCCCTGCCCCCGGCCTTTCCGCGCATGGCCGTGGACAGCGTCTTCTATCGTCTGACGCTCTAGAGCCTTTCCCGACCTGATTGCATCAGGCCGGGGCTCTAGATCTTTTGTTTTGATGCATTTTCTTCACGCGAACCGGAATCCACTTCGCTTGAAAATGCTCTAGTCGAGCAGCGAGCTGACCGCCGGGGCGCCGACGGCCTTGCCGCTGATCGGCTCGCACCAGGCGAAGCGTCCGTTCAGCCCGTCGGCGCGCCGCGCCGCCAGGCCGTTCTCGTACATCTCCTGGCCCAGGTCGACGCCGTCCAGTTTCACGATCGCCAACCGGCGATGGAATTCGTCGAAGCCCGCGGCCGGCTCGACGGCGATCTCGCGGGCGTCTCTCATCTTCGCCCGCACCCAGGCCAGCGTGGTCTGGGCCGCCGTGGCCTCGGCCCAGCACCGGGCGTCGGGCACGCCCTGCGGCCCATAGGCGTTGGCCAGGCGCAGGTGCTGGCCGTCGACCACCATGGCGTCGGCGCTCAGCACCCGCACGCGGTCGCCCAGGCCAGGCGGCGGCAGGGGGATGGACGACGGCGGGTCGGGCGTCTTCTGGCAGGCGGCCAGGACGAGCGCGAGCGCCAGGACAGGAAGGTAGGTGCGGATCAAGAGATCACCCCGATTTCACCGTCAGGATACCGCGTCCTCTCGGAAACGGGAACCGGCGCCCGTTCGCCGGCCCGCGGCGCAGGTCGGGCGGCCCACCGGATGCGGAGCCACGCGTGCAGGCGGGCGAGATCAGGTCGTCATGCCGTGGGCCCCTGACAATCCAGATCAGGTGCGCTTTTCCGGGCCGATCAGAGCCTAGGCGTCGGGATCCTGATCCTCGGCCTCGGTGGGCGCCTCGGAGGCCGCGATCATGGCCATGAACTCAGCCTCGGCCCTGGCCAGGGCTTCCTGAGCGGCGGGCGTGGCGTTCAGAGGACCTCCGATGAGATTGTGCAGGGGCAGGCCCCTGAACTGGTCGATCGGCGATCTGTTGCGCGTCATCTTACATCCTCCGCCCGGCTCGATCGGGACGAACCCCATGACAAGCACTATCGGATCTTCCGGTCCGATGATCGAGCCCCCCAAAAGCAAAAGGCCCCGGAGTTTCCTCCGGGGCCTTCGCTTGGATCAGCTGTGAGCTGAGAAAGCCGAGGTTACTCGACGATCTTGGCCACGACGCCGGCGCCGACGGTGCGGCCGCCTTCGCGGATGGCGAAGCGCAGGCCTTGGTCCATGGCGATCGGGGTGATCAGCTCGACGTCCAGCTCGGCGTTGTCGCCCGGCATGATC
>NZ_LMFD01000010.1:1261787-1300185 GCF_001427165.1 Caulobacter sp. Root487D2Y | reverse complement strand
GGATAACGATCGCGCGGAGCGTCGGTCCTGGTCGAAACGGTATTTCTTCACAAAGCTTCCGGGCCTGGCCCGGCGCTCCGCGTCCCTCCCCGAACTTCAGCGGCCCGCCGCGTGAGGCGGCCTGGCCGTGTCCAGAGGTTGGGGACAGGCCCATGGGCCTGTCCCCGTCCGCATCCGAGGAGAAAGCCATCATGCCCCGATCCCGAACCCGCGCTCGTATCCGCGCTCTCAAGCTGGCGGCGGGCGCGATCCAGCCCGATCCCGAATGGACGCCAGGGCGTCTGGGCCACCTGCTCCGCGTGATCTGGAAGCGGTTCGCCGCCCTGGAGGACTATCGCATCAGGGCGGGCCGGGAGGTCGGCGTCAGCCGCCCGGAACGGCGACGGGCGATCGCGATCGCCATCGACAAGTGGGCGGTAGTCCAACTGACCGAGCGCAAGGCGAAAGGCCGTGGTTAAGCCGTGGCTGAACGAGGCTGTATCGGGGCCTGGCGTGTCCCGGCCTCGGCGCGCCTATTCCGGCGGGCAGCCCTTGAATTCGCCGACCTTGGTCACCGAGAGGGTGGCGAGGTTCAGGGGCATCAGGGGGGTCATCGACGAGCGGCCTTGGCCGCTGAACAGGTCCAGGCGCTGGCCCTTGATCGCGCCGCCGACGTCGGAGGCGTACCAATAGCCGTCGTGCTTTTCGCCGTTCGGCATCGGCAGGCCGACGGTTTCCTTGATGAACACCACGGTGCGGCGCGGGATCACGGTCTTGTCGACCGCCAGGGTGCGCATGGCCACCACCTTGCAGCCCAGGCTGTCGAGGGCGCGGATGCCCTTGGCGCCGGCGTGGTAGAGCGTGGCCTTCATCTTGTATTCGACCGAGCCGGGCATGGTGCCCGTCAGCGCGCCCGTGATCAGATCGCCCAGCGGATCGGACTTGGAGTCCGAGTCGGCGGCCAGGGCGGGGAGGGCGATGGACATGGCCGCGACGGCCAGAAATCCCGCAAACGTGCGTCGCATCGAGGGGTTCCTCTTATCGGCGTAGAGTGTCGGTCGGCGGCCTGAGTACTAAGATCACGGGCCGGTGACAACCCACTTGCGGGCGACCTGATGCCGCGCTGCATCCTTAACGGCGGCGCTCGGCGCCATCGTTTGAAGCGCCATTTGGTTCCGTGGCGGGCGGTATCCCAAGGCTGGCAAGGGATTGCATGCTGCCGCTTCCGGGCGCGCGCCGTGCGGTCTGGCGGTCGTCGCCGGGGTGGCATAAACCGGAGTCGTCCACGGCTTTTGTGGCGATGCACACGTCTTGGGCAGGTCCGGCGGACCTGGTGAGTCGCCGTGATCGCCTGACCGTGGAGCAAGGCCGTCGGAGCCGTCAGTTCGTTGGAGCGCGCATGAAGCCGTCTATTCGCCTTTTCACCGGTGTGGCCCTGGCCGCCGCCCTGGCCGCGCCCGCGAGCTCGGCTTTCGCGTGGGGCGCTTCGGGCCACCGCATGGTCGGGGTGGTCGCCGCCCAGAGCTTCCCCAGCGACCTGCCGGCCTTCCTGCGCACGCCCCAGGCGGTGGCCGCGATCGGCGAATACGCCCGCGAGCCCGACCGCTGGAAGGGCTCGGGCAAGATCCACGACACCGACCGCGACGCCGCCCACTTCCTCGACATCGATGACGAGGGAAAGATGTACGGCGGGCCGAAATTCACGCTGGAAACCCTGCCGGCCACCCGCGCCGACTACGAGAAGTCGCTGGCCGGGGTCGGCCATGACGGCTGGAGCGCCGGCTACCTGCCGTATTCGATCATCGACGGCTATCAGCAGCTGGTGAAGGACTTCACCTACTGGCGCATCCTGAAGGCGGTGTCGAAGACCGAAAAGAACAGGACCAAGAAGGCCTACTATGTCGCCGACCTGAAGCGGCGCGAGGAACTGCTGGTCCGCGACCTGGGCGTCTGGGCCCACTATGTCGGCGACGCCAGCCAGCCGCTGCATCTCTCCGTGCACTACAACGGCTGGGGCGATTACCCCAATCCGAACGGCTACACCCAGAGCAAGGCCACCCACGGCAGCTTCGAGGGGCCGCTGGTCAAGGCCGTGGCGACCGACGCCGACGTCAAGGCGCTGGTGCCGGCCTACAAGGACTGCGCGTGCACGATCGAGGCGCGGACGGTCGACTACCTCAGCACCACGGTCACCTTCGTCGAACCGCTGTACAAGCTGGAGAAGGAAGGCGGCCTGGTGGCCACCGATCCGCGCGCCAAGGCCTTCGTCGACGCGCGCCTGGCCGCCGGGGCGACCCAGCTGCGCGACATGGTCGTCGACGCCTGGAAGGCCAGCGCCGCGGGCAAGATCGGCTACCGCCCGGAGATCACCGTCGACGACGTCGTCGCCGGCAAGGCCGATCCGTGGAACGACCTGTACGGCAAGGACTGATCCCATGCAGGCGTTCGACGCGCCCGAGCCGGGTCTGGAGTACAAGCACCGCTGGGCCGCCTTCGGCATCGCCGAGGGGGCCAACGGCACGATCGCCCTGGTCGAGGTCCGCAAGCCCGGCCGCCCGCCCTATTTCGACCTGCCGGGCGGGGCGGTCGACGGCGACGAGGATGAGCACGTCGCCATCGTCCGCGAGTTCGGCGAGGAGACCGGCCTGGTCGTCGAGGTCGGCGCGCGGGTGATCGAGGTCAGTCAACCGTTCCTGAAGTCTGACGGCCAGCCGGTGTGCAACAACGGCGGGATCTATGTCGTGCGGATCACCGGCGAGCGGCCCGAGCTGAAGGTCGAGGACGACCACGCCCTGGTGTGGCTGGACCCGCGCGACGCGGTGGTGGCCCTGCGCCACGACGCCCACGCCTGGGCCGTGGCGGCGTGGCTGCGGCGGGAATAGCGGTCGGGGCCGGTGGTCCGGTTCTACTTCAGCAGCGCCTTGGCCTTTTCCGGCGCGACCTGATCGAAGATCATCCGCAGGTGCGCGTCCTTGGCGTGGTCGTTGTGCAGGTCCCAGGCCAGCGACACGGGTAGCTTCAGCCGGCCGCCGTCGGCCAGCCTGGCCACCAGCACGCGCCAGCTGAAACCGTCGCCGGGATCGCCCAGCGGGTCCTTGAACTCCAGCGGCGCGGGATCGCGCAGGCGGAACGTCCGGCCCTCGTGCGCCTCGAACCAGGCGATGTCGGCCTGGGCCACGGGATCGACAGCCGGGGTGACCAGCTTGCCCTTGAGATTGCGGACCATGGCGGCCTCCTGGGTGGGAGCGGGGTCTCTAGCGCCTTTGGCGAGACCTGTCCTCCCCCACAGGAGGAGGAGCAAAATATACCCGGGTAATATTGACTCCGCAAAATACCCGGGTAAAAAGCCGCTCATGGAAACGACGAACAACCGGCGCGCCCTGGTGCGCGACTACAAGGACCGCAAGGTTCAGGCGGGGATCTACGCGATCCGCTGCGCCACGACCGGCGAGGTCTGGATCGGCGGCACGCCCGACCTGTCGACCCGGCAGAACGGCGTCTGGTTCGCCCTGCGGACCGGCGGCCACGCCAGCCCGAGCCTGCAACAGGCCTGGAACGCCCACGGCGAGGCGGCCTTCGGCTTCGAGGTGCTGGAGATCCTCGACGACGAGGGGCTGGAACGGCTGGGCCGGGCCTCGCTGCTGGTCGAGCGCCGCGAGCACTGGCGCTCGACGCTGCACGCCGAGGGGCTGCGGCGATGAGCGGCCCCATGGCGCCCTATGTCGTGTTCGAAGGCGAGCGGCGGATAGCGGCCGGCGGCAAGCTGGACGTGGCGGTGGCCGCCCAGGCGAGGCTGGCCGAGGCGCCGGAGGCCTCGCTGCTGATCTTCGACCCCGAGGGCCGCCAGGTGGATTTCGATCTGCGCGGCGGGCCCTGGGACATCGCCCTTCGGCTGGGGGAGGGCGACGCCGCCCCGCGCGGCCGGGGACGTCCCAAGCTGGGCGTCACGGCGCGCGAGGTGACCCTGCTGCCGCGCCACTGGGAGTGGCTGGCCGCCCAGCCGGGCGGGGCGTCGGTCGCCCTGCGCAAGCTGGTCGAGGCCGCGCGTCGCGACAGCGAAGGCCCCGACCGTCGCCGCGCGGCCCGCGACGCGGCCTATCGCTTCGCCTCGGTCATGGCCGGCGACCGCCCGGGCTTCGAAGACATGAGCCGGGCGCTGTTCGCGGGGGAGGCCGAGGGATTCGCGGCGCGCGTGGCCGAGTGGCCGGCCGACATCGCTGATCATTTGCGAGGGTTGGCGGCGGAGGCGTTTGCGGAAACCCTCTCCCGTGGGGAGAGGGAGGGGCCCGCCGCGTAGCGGTGGGAGGGTGAGGGGGTTCCGAGGTTGCCGGCGTGCCGGCAGGGCGCTCGCGTGAAGTCGGTGAGGGTGTAACCCCTCACCCTACCCGCTTCGCGGCCGGGTCCCTCCCTCTCCCGCTGGGAGAGGGTTTCCATAACGCGCTTACTTCGCCCCGCCTCGCGCCAGCACATCCGCCAGCACCGCCTTGTACGCCGCGTCGAACGGGGCGCGGTCGCTGTCGGGCTTTTTCGGATAGACTGTCCGCAGGTCGGCGATGCGCCGGGCCGTCGCCGTTTGCCAGGCGGGGTCCATCTTCAACAGCCGACCGATGATCGCCTTGTCGTCGCGACCTTCGACGGGCTCGTAGGCCAGCAGCGCCTTCAGCTGCCACAGGAACTGGCGCTGGGGATCCGGCGTCGCGCGGCCCCGCGTGCGGATGGCCGTCCACTTCACCGCCTCGACGATCTGCCGGCGGAAGCGGGGATCGTCCCAGGTCGAGGGCGTGTGGCCCAGATTGGTGAAGAACAGCCGTCCCTGGCCGATCTGTCGGGCCCAGGCGATCGGCACGGCATAGGGCCGCTTCAGCGGCGTGCCGGCGAAGTCCAGGGTCTGCAGCACCCGCACGCGGGCCGGGTCGAAGTCGCTGTGCTGGTAGATTTCCTCGGCGTAGTCGAGGCTGACGGGCCACATGCCGACCAGCGGCAGGCTGGGGTCCAGGGTCTCGATCCGGATCGGCGTGCCCTGGGTCCAGGGGTGACCGGCGAAATGGCCGTTGATGAACTGGGTGTAGGTCTCGCCCGCGCCGTCATAAGGCCAGCCGGTGTCGGTGGCGCTGTGGACGCCGACGAAGCCCAGCTTTCCGGCCGCCACCCGCTGCTGGACCACGCTCCAGGCCTCGGGCGAAAGGGGCAGGGCGCCGGTGGTGTAGAACACCAGGACGTCGATGGTCTCCAGGCGCTCCGGCGTGATCTCGCGGGCGTCCTGGGTGACCTCGGCGGTGAAGGCGCCGCTCTGCTGGCCAATGGCGATTATCGCGGTTTCGGACGGGGCCAGGCCGCCGCCCTCGGGCCGGGCGACCGGGGCGTGCTTCCAGCCGACCGACTGATCCAGATAGAGCACCCGCAGCGGCGCGTCGGGCTTGGCGACGGCGGGGAGAGCGGTCAAGGCCGCGAGCGCGACCAGGAGCAGGGCGAGGACGCGACGCATGGGGTAGTTCATTGGGATCAGGCCTTGATCTTGGGTTGCAGCAGATCCCAGCGATTGCCGTAGAGGTCTTCGAACACGGCCACGCTGCCATAGGCCTCGTGCCGGGGCGCCTCGAGGAACTTCACGCCGGCGGCGCTCAGGCGAGCGTGATCGGCCTCGAAGGCGTCGGTGTGCAGGAACAGCCAGACCCGGCCGCCGCCCTGGCCGCCGATCATCGCCTTCTGCTGGTCGTCGCCGGCCTTGGCCAGCAGCAGGCGCGTGCCGGCCGCGCCCGGCGCGACCACGACCCAACGCTTGCCGCCGCCCAACTCGCTGTCCTCGACCAGCGAAAAGCCGAGCTTGCCGACATAGAAGGCCAGGGCCTCGTCATAGTCGCGGACGAGCAGGGACAGGAGGGCGAGGTGCTGGGCCATGGGGACTCACTCGGTGACGCCCCTGCTTAGCACGCCGATGCGGCGGGTCAGCCGTCGGCCACCTATGGTCTCACATCGCTCGGCGCGGGATTGGTGCATACTGGGCGGATCGCCACGACAACCGCCACCCTGGAGGACGCCCATGTTGCCGCGCCCGACCCATGCCTCGGCCCTCGCGCTGATCCTGACCCTGACGGCCGGCGCCGCGGCGGCCCAGGTTCCCGAGACCAGGATCACCCCCGTCGCCGCCGCCGATCTGCCGCCGGCGGTGGTCGCCGTGGTCACCGCCGCCGCGCCCGGCCTGAAGATCAAGGGGGCCGAGTTCAAGGAACGCGAGGACCGCCGCTACTACGACGTCGAGGGCGTGCTGCCGGACGGCGCCGAGATCGAGTTCGACCTGCTGCAGACCGGCGGGACCTGGAAGATCGTCGAGACCCAGCGCGACATCGCCTGGACCGCCACGCCTCAGCCGGTGCGCGACGCCGCCGTCAAGGCGGTCCCCAGGATCGCGCCCGTGCGGGTGATCGAAAGCACCGAGGACGATGGCCAGGTGATCTATGAGCTGTTCGCCGAGGGCCAGCCCAAGGCGCCGGCCCTGGAGGTCAGCTGGAAAGGCGGCAAGGCCAAGGTCCTGACCGAGGCCTGGCCGCACTAGAGCTGATCGACATTCAGCCTGGGGGAGAAACCCCGTCCTTCGACAAGCTCAGGATGAGGTTTCTACCGCGGAGGCCCATACATTGGTCCTCATCCTGAGCCTGTCGAAGGACGAGGACCACGCACGGCGCTTGAAGGTCAATCGGCCGCAGCGCTTCAGCCCCCGAACAGCTTCAGCAGATAGCTGGGCCCGGAATTGGCGATGCTCAGCGACTTGATCGCCAGCTGCTGCTTGATCTGCAGGGCCTGGAGCTTGGTGGCCTCCTTGGCCATGTCGGCGTCGACCAGCCGGCCGACCGAGGCGTCCAGCGTATCCTGCAGCTTGTCGATGAAGCTCATGTGGGTTTCGAGGGCGAACGACCGCGTGCCCAGGTTCGACAGAGCCGAGGTGACGTTCTCGATCGCCCCGCCCATGGCCTTGATCTCGGCGGCGCTGATCGGCGCGCCCAGCAGGTCGGCGCGCATTCCGGAAAGCGCCGCGCCGGTGGTCGACAGGTCCACGTGGTCGACGTCGATGGTGTCGCTGGCGTCGGCGTTGGCCAGGGCGCGGATCTGGCCCGTCGAGCCGGACGAGATCAGGTTGACGCCGTTGAAGTCGGCGGCGCCCACGGTGCGGTCGATCTGGCGTTTCAGGTTCAGATAGTCGTCGTTCAGGGCCTTGCGGCTGGCGGTGGACAGGCTGGTGTCCGAGGCCGCCAGCATCTTCTCCCTCATCTGGCCCAGCAGGTCGGTCACCGTCTCGCCGGCCGCCAGGGCCACGTCGGTGATCGACTGGCCGCGCTGCAGCGAGGCGCGCACGGCGTCCAGGGAACGGGATTCGGAGCGCTGGGTCTGGGCGATGGCCCAGACGGCGGCGTTGTCCTTGGGGCTGGAGATCGCCAGGCCGGTCGAGATGTGGCGCAGGGTGTCGGACAGGTCGCGGTTGATCGCGTTCAGCGACTGCAGGGCGATCATCGCCCCGACATTGGTGTTGATGCTGTTGAGCGACATCGACAGACCGGTTCCAGGTTCGGCCGCGAGGCCGAGGGCGCGTTTTGCGCCTGGAGGGCAATGTAGACGGGCAGACTTAGCCGTTCATTAGCAGTCGAGGTTAAGGGGGCCCGGTCGAGCAGGTCCCCTCCCCGTGGGAGGGGTGTCGGCGAAGCCGACGGGGAGGGGAGCGATGAAGTGATGGCCAAGCGGCGGAACCGCTGGATCGCTCCCCCCACCGATCGCTTCGCGATCACCTCCCCCACAGGGGGAGGGCCTATGCGTTAGGTTCAGCCTCACCCCCCGTTGTACCCGCCGATGATCGGCAGCACCTCGCCGGTGATGTAGCTGGACGTCTGGGGCGAGGCCAGGAACACGTAGGCCGGAGCGATCTCTTCCGGCTGGGCAGGGCGCTTCATCGGGGTCTTGCCGCCGAACTGGGCGACCTGGGGCCCCAGCTTGTCGGCCGGGTTCAGCGGGGTCCAGACCGGCCCCGGGGCCACGGCGTTGACCCGGATGCCCTTGTCGATCAGGTGGGTGGCCAGCGACCGTGTGAAGGCGTGGATGCCGCCCTTGGTCATCGAGTAGTCCAGCAGGTCCTTGTTGCCCAGCAGGCCGGTGACCGAGCCGGTGTTGATGATCGCCCCGCCGGGCGGGATCACCTTCACCGCCGCCTGGGCCATGTGGAAGTAGCCGTAGAGGTTGGTCTTCAGCGTGCGGTCGAAGTGCTCGACCGTCAGGTCCTCGAAGTCCAGAACGTGCTCCTGGAAGGCGGCGTTGTTGACCAGGATGTCCAGCTTGCCCAGTTCCTTGACCGTCTGCTCGACGGCGGCCTTGGCATAGGCCGGGTCGGCGACGTCGCCGGGCAGCAGGATGGCGCGCCGGCCTTCCTGCTCGACCGCCATGCGGGTCAGGTTCGCGTCCTCGTTCTCGTCGAGATAGGCGATGGCGATGTCGGCGCCTTCGCGCGCGAACAGCACGGCCACGGCCCGGCCGATGCCGCTGTCGGCCCCGGTGATCAGGGCGACCTTGCCCTCCAGCTTGCCCGAGCCCTTGTAGAACGGCGCGTCGTACATCGGGGCCGGGTCGAGCCTGGCCTCGACGCCCGGCTTGACCTGGTGCTGCTCGGGGAAGGGCGGGGCGGGGTAGGGACGGGCGCCGGCCTGCATGGCGGGCCTTTCCTTTTCCTCGTCCCTGGACTTGAAGGAGCGTTCCTCCTTGGCGTCCAGCGGGGCCTGGATGTCGCGTTCGGCCCGCGACGCGCGGTCGGCGGCGGGTTCGAATTGCGGGGTTTCGACGTCGGAGTTGTTTGGGGACATTGGCTGGCTCCCTGAAGCTGGAGACGGCGAAACCGGTGGCCCGTCCCTATGTTCCAAGCGCCACCGCAGGAACCGGGGGTTGCCCAAGGCGTGAGCTTCGGTCACCTTCCCGGCCTCTTTGAAAGGCCTATCCGATGTCGCGTTCCGCGGCCGCGCCGGCTCCCCGCTCCGGGAAGCCGCACGGCGTCATTGTCTCCGATCTGATCGAACTGCTGCGCCTGGCCGGGCCGGTGGTGCTGTCGCGCCTGGGCATCATGGTCATGGGCCTGACCGACGCCATCGTCGTGGGTCACTATTCGGCCCGACAGCTGGGGTTCCACGCCATGGCCTGGGCCCCGACCTCGGTGTTCGTGACCGTGACGGTGGGCCTGCTGGTCGGGACCCAGGTGATGGGCTCGCGGGCCATGGGGGCGGGGCGGCTCCACGAGGTCGGGGCCGTGCTGCGCCGAGGCGTTGTCTACGCCTTCTGGCTGGGCCTGGCGGGTTCGGTCCTGCTGGTCCTGGCCGCCCCGCCGCTGCTGCATCATGTCGGAATCGAAAAGGCCCTGGCCGACGGCGCGACGGCGCCGCTGGTCGTCTTCTCGCTGTCGATGACGCCCTACGCCGTCAGCGTGGCCCTGAGCTTCTGGCTCGAGGGCCTGGGGCGGCCGGGCCTGGTCACCGTCAACATGTGGGTCGCCAACCTGGTGAACCTGGCCGTCAACCTGCTGCTGGTGCCGGGAGCGTTCGGCCTGCCCGCCCTGGGCGCGGTGGGGGCGGCCTGGGCGACCTTCGTGGCCCGCGGCGTCTTCGCCCTGATGCTGGCGGCGGCGATCGTGCGCCTGAAGGACGCCCGGGCCATGGGCGTGTTCGACAAGCCCGCCCGCGACCTCGCCGCCGCCAAGGAGCAGCGCCGGGTCGGCTACGGGGCGGGGACGTCGAACCTGTTCGAGGTCTCGGCCTTCGCCGGCATGAGCCTGGTGGCCGGCTGGCTGGGCGGGCTGAACGTGGCGGCCTGGGCTGTGGTGCTGAACGTGGCGGCGGTGATCTTCATGGTCCCGCTGGGCCTGTCGACGGCCACGGCCGTGCAGGTGGGACGGGCCCATGGCGCCCGCGACCCGGCGGGCATGAGCCGCGCGGGCTGGATCGCCTTCGCGGTCACCGCCATTTTCGCCCTGGTGGTGGCGGTGCTGCTTTATCCGCTGCGCCACCTGGTGGGCGGGGCCTACACCAGCGACCCGGCCGCCCTGGCCCTGATCGCCCCGGCCCTGGCCCTGACCGGCCTGTTCCTGGTTCCCGACGCCGTGCAGGTGGTCTGCGCCCAGGCCCTGCGGGCGCGCGGCGACGTCTGGGTGCCCGCCGGCACCCACATGATCAGCTACGTCCTGATCATGGGGCCCCTGGCCTGGTGGCTGGCCCTGCCGATGAAGCTGGGCGTCGACGGCATCGTCTGGTCGGTGATCGTCACCAGCTTCATCGCCGCGGCGTTCTTGCTGGGACGGTACCGGATGCTGGATGTGAGAGAGCGGTGATGAAGGCCACGATCGTCGATATCCCGGTCCATGAGATCGTCGACCGGAACAGCTTCCATATCGTGTTTCAGGCCGCTCTGGGATTTCCCCAGTTCTACGGGCGCAATCTGGACGCCTGGATCGACTGCATGCATACGGTCGATGATCCGGCTGCAGGCATGGTCAGCGTTACGGTTGAGGTCGGGGCCTTGATGGTTCTAGCGATCCACGGCGTCGAGGACTTCCGTCGCCGCTGCCCGCAAGAATACGAGGCCTTGGTCGAGTGCGTCGCCGCCGTGAACCAAGGCCGCGTCATCGACGGGCTGCCTCCAGTGCTGGCCCTGGCGTTCGTCTAGATCCCAGCTCCCAGGATCCAGCCCTCTTGCGTCTCCGCATCGACCACCAGGTCGGCCGGCGCGTCCTTGCTCGGCCCGAACAGGGCGGCCAGCTTGCCGGCCTCGTCCAGCTTGGCGAAGTGTTCGGCCAGGGCGCGCACCTGGGCGGCGTCCTTGACCTCGCCGGCGGCCGGGGTGGCCTTGACCAGCGAGGGATAGACCTCGGCGATCACCACCTGCACGCCTTCGAGGTCGGCCTCGGTCAGGGTCTTGAAGCCGGTCTCGAACGGCCAGACCCGGGCGGCGTCGCCGCGGGCGTCCCTCAGCCGGCGCGCGGCGGGAATGCCGACGATCGCCTGACCGCCGACCGAGCCGTTGTAATAGAGCTTCCAGATCGACGCCGCGCCCCCCCCCTTTGTAGGCTGGGCCGCCAGGTCC
The DNA here is from genome assembly GCF_001427165.1 of Caulobacter sp. Root487D2Y. NCBI lineage: Bacteria > Pseudomonadati > Pseudomonadota > Alphaproteobacteria > Caulobacterales > Caulobacteraceae > Caulobacter > Caulobacter sp. Root487D2Y. Next base: position 1,289,103 of record NZ_LMFD01000010.1, on the reverse strand, counting down.
GCATGGCGGAACTCCGGCAGGTCGTCCGGTCCGTGTTCGCGGGTCTTCTTGGGCTGCAGGGTCGTCAGGGTGTCCTTGGGCGGCACGCCCCAGAACGGGAACGGACCGCCGGTCAGCCGCCGGTTCAGCTCGGAGCCGACGCCGAAGCGGTTGTTGGTGTTGTCCGCCTTGTCCTTGACCATCTTGGCCAGCTGGTCCCAGACCGCGCGCCAGGGATGGTCGCCCTTCAGCGCCAGGGCCTGCGAGAAGCCGCGCGGAAAGCCCAGCGGGAAGTCGAAACCGACCAGGGCCCGCTCGTTGCGCTTCTTCAGGTCGTCCAGGATCGCCGTCAGCTTGGCCTCGGCCTCCTGGCGGGTGGCCGGGTTGAAGCTCTCGAAGGTCAGCCGGAAGCGCACGTCGCGCTTCATCACGCCGATCCACACGGAGTCCGCCCCCGTGGTCGGCTTGGCCGCCGCGCTCCAGTCGACGATCACATAGGCGCTGAAGAGGCGCGACACGGCGGACGCTCCGTTAGGATTGAACGAAGCGCGCTTCTACTCCGGCCCGGGCCAGGGGGCCAGGGGGCCAGACGCTATGGGGCTTCTGAACGCCTAAGCGTTCAGGCCGCGTTCCGTTCCGCCGGCTGTTCGGCGACCAGGGCCGGGGCCGGTTGACGGCTGAACCAGCGGGCGGGCGGTTCGCAGGTCGGGCCCAGGGCCGCGCGGACGATGGCCGGCGGGCGGCGCTCTTCCGGGGTCATGAACAGGCCGTTCGACTTGACGCCCAGGCCGGCGACCTTGTGCGCGCCCAGCATGGTCAGCGGCACGGCCAGGATCAGGCCGGCCAGGATCGGCAGGGTGGCGGTCAGCAGGTCGGGCGTGAACCAGAAGCACACGGCCAGGACCAGGCCGGTGACGCTGATCCAGCCCATGGCGGCGAAGGCCTCCTTGCCGGTCACCTTGTCGGCGTCGCGACGCTGGGTGGCCCAGCCGCCGACCTTGCCGGCCAGGATCTCGACCAGGGCGCGGGTCTGGGTGAACATCAGCATCGGGGCGACCAGGGCCGAGAGCAGCATCTCGACCGCCAGGCCGGCCACGATCCGGCGACGGCCGCCGAAGCCCTTGATTTCGTTGGCGCGCGAGAAGACCAGGATCGAGCCCAGGATCTTCGGGCCGAACAGCAGCACGAAGGTGATGATCATCGCCCAGGCGGTGGCCTGGATCTCGCGCCAGTCGATCAGGGCGTGGGCCGCGGCCTGCAGGTCGGCCATGGTGAAGGCGGCCTTCTTCAGTTCGGGCATCAGCATGCGCGAGATGACCCCGGCCGACAGGGCCACGAACCACAGGGGCGAGAGCACGTAGCTGAGCACGCCGATCACCAGGTGCAGGCGGCTCATCCAGTGCAGGCCGGGCAGGCCGATCAGCGGGATGTGCTGCACGTTGCCCCGGCACCAGCGGCGGTCGCGGGTGGCGAAGTCCAGCAGGTTGGAGGGGCTCTCTTCGTACGAACCGCTCAGATAGGGGGCCAGGTGCACGCCCCAGCCGCCGCGGCGCAGCAGGGCGCTTTCCAGGGCGTCGTGGCTCATCACCTCGCCGCCGAACGGCTTGGGGCCGTCCAGGCTGGGCAGGCCGCAGGTCTCGGCGAAGGCGCGGGTGCGCACGATGGCGTTGTGGCCCCAGAAGCTGCTTTCCGAACCCGACCACCAGGCCAGGCCCGTCCAGGCGACGCGGCCGTAGAGGCGCGTGGCGAACTGCAGGGTGCGGGCGAAGATCGTCTGGCCGTTGATGATCATCGGCATGGTCTGGATCAGACCCACGCGCGGGTGACGCTCCATGGCGTCGGCCAGGCGGACCATGGCCTCGCCGGTCATCAGGCTGTCGGCGTCCAGGATGAGCATGTGCTCGTAGTCGCCGCCCCAGCGGGCCACCCAGTCGGCGACGTTGCCGGCCTTGCGGCCCGTGTTCTGGGTGCGCTTGCGATAGAACACGTGGCTGTTGGCCTCGCGGCGGAAGCGGGCGAAGCAGGCCTGCTCGGCCAGGGCCACGGCGGCGTCGCGGGTGTCGCTGAGGATGAAGATGTCGAAGGCGCGGCTGTTGCCGGTCTCGGCGATCGAGGCGTCCATGGCGCGCAGGCGGGCGAACACCTCGGCGGCGTCCTCGTTGTGCACGGGCATCAGGATCGCCGTGCGGGCCTTGGGCTTGGGCATGGGCGAGGACGCGCCGTCGTCGATGCCGAGCGGATCCTTGGGCTTGCCCAGCAGCACCACGAAGCCGACCACGGCGGTGCAGAACCACAGGGCCAGGGCCAGGAACAGCGGGGCCAGCAGGGTCAGGCAGACGGCCTCCAGGCGCGTCACGCCGCCCAGGGCGATGGTGTCGTAGGTGGCCTTCCAGCCGGCGAAGGCCATGATCGCGGTGGCGACGAATACGCCCCAGCGGCGCAGGGCCAGATTTTCCTTGGCGGTGGCCGCGGGCTTGGCCTCGCCCTGCCAGAAGGCGAGCGGCTGGACCGGCATGGCCAGGGGCGCGTCGACGGGAATCTCGACCCGATCGCTCGTGGAGATCACCGTGTCGTAGGCGACGCTCCGCGAGGAGGTCAGATCGAAGAAAGCGCCGCGTTCGCTCATCAGGTCCATCGTCTCGGGCTGTCCGGCTCGGGTCGTCCGAGGCCGGGCCTCTCCTCGAAGCTTTCGAGAGGCGCAAGACCGGCTTCGCGGGACGCGCCATGGTCGCTAGGGATCATGTCCGCTAGGATCGGCGCGCTCTGCTGGACGGTCTGGTGCTTCTCGACGACCGGCGTGGAGAGCCGCCGGCAAGTCCTAGAGTAAAACTTCGATCACAAAATCGCTACCACAATCGCCGCCCTTTTCGCACCTGCGGCAAAAAACCTTGTATGAGTGACGGGTTCGGATCGATCCGCTGACTCGTGAATTCCGTTAAAGCAATGAAAATAAAGACAATATTGCCGATTATCCTGGTTTCGGCGCTCGCTGCCTGCGGTCCGGGCAAGCCGGCGAAAACCGCGTCCGAGGCTCCGGCGGCGGCGCCGGCGGCCCTTCCGGCGGGGCCGGAATACGATTCGATCGGCGTGATCGCGGTCATTGAAGGCCAAGCGGTAACGCTCGATCACGAGGGCGCGAGCGCGGCCCAGCTGACTCCCGGCCGCACCGCGTTCCAGGCCTATGGCGACATCCTGGCCGAGGCGCCGATCGCCCCCGGCGCGCGCGTGGCCTTCAAGTTCCACAAGGTCGGCGACGCCTGGGAGCTTACCGAGCTTAAGGCCCGCTAGGCGGGACCTAGCTGAGCCGTGCATGGAACATGATGTCGGGCGTGGCCGTTGATAGGGTCCAACCCAAGGACATCTCCAATGGCTGACAACATCGCGCCGCAAGACGGCTCGCGCCCCGGCGTGCTGGGCGACTATTCCCAGGCCCAGGATCTGGGCCAGCCTGGCCATCCTGAGGACCGGATCTCCGAGACCGAGGTCAAGGAAGCCTTCCAGAACGAGGAAACCCCGACCAGTCGGGCCGTCGAGCCTCCCCCCGAGGGCGAAAAGCACGACCAGCTGGCCGAGCACGTCGAGGCGGCCGAGGACCGCCAGGAAGCGCTGATCGACGAGAGCCTGGAAGAAAGCTTTCCGGCCAGCGACCCACCCAGCGCCAAGCGGATCACCTGAGGTCGGCGACCTTTTGAAGGAAGACCAGACCCATGAAGACGTTCCTGACCGCCGCGGCGGCCTTGTCCATCGTGGCTTCGGCCGGCGTCGCCGGCGCGCAGCCTCAACCGCAGAGCCACGGCAATCAAGGCCCAGGCAATCAAGGCCCAGGCAATCAAGGCCCGGGCAATCAAGGCCACGACAATCCGGGTCGCGACAATCAGCGTCCCAAGGACCAGGGGCGTCACGACAACGGCCGTCACGAGGGACCCGGCGACCACTACAGCTACGAGCGCCACGCCACCAAGCACTACAAGGCTCCCGGCCGCTACCACCCGCCGCACGGCTATCACGCCCGCCAGTGGCATCGCGGCGACACGCTTCCAGCCAGCTATCGGAGCCGGGCCTATGTGGTCGACTATCGCCACTACGGCTTGGGCGCCCCGCCGCACGGCTACCAGTACGTCCGAGTCAACAACGACGTGGTGCTGACGGCCATCGCCACCGGCGTCATCGCCGCGGTGATCTACCAGCTGTTCCAATAGTCCCAACGCGAAACGCCGCCCGGTCTTTCGACCGGACGGCGTCCCGCTATCCTTTAACGCACACCACCTGACGCAGCGTGTGGACGATGTCCACCAGGTCGCTCTGGGCGGCCATCACGGCGTCGATGTCCTTGTAGGCCATCGGCGTTTCGTCGATCACGTCGGCGTCCTTGCGGCACTCGACGCCGGCGGTGGCGGCCGCGTGGTCGGCGAGGGTGAACCGCCGCTTGGCTTCGGTCCGGCTCATCGCCCGTCCGGCCCCGTGCGAGCACGTGCAGAACGAGTCCGGGTTTCCCCGGCCGCGCACGATGAACGACTTGGCGCCCATCGAGCCCGGGATGATCCCCAGCTCTCCGTCCTTGGCCGAGACCGCCCCCTTGCGGGTCAGGTACACGTCCTTGCCGAAGTGCTTTTCCCGCGACACGTAGTTGTGGTGGCAGTTCACCGCTTCCTGCGTGGTCACGAGGTCGGGGAAGGTGCGCCGGAGCACGTCCAGCACCTGCTCCATCATCACCTCACGGTTGGCCCGGGCGTACTTCTGCGCCCAGGACACCGCCCGGACGTAGTCGATGAAACCCTCGCTGCCTTCGGCGAAGTAGGCCAGGTCCTGATCAGGCAGGTTGATGTACCAGCGCCGCATCTCGGACTTGGCCCGCTCGATGAAGTAGGTCCCGAACCGGTTTCCGACCCCCCGCGAGCCCGAGTGCAGCATCACCCAGACGTCGCCCGCCTCGTCGAGGCAGAGCTCGACGAAGTGGTTTCCGGTCCCCAGCGTCCCCAGGTGGCCGAAGCCGCGCGGGTGGGCCGCCTTCGGATGCCGGGCCACGACGTCGTCGTAGCCGGCCTTCAGACCCGCCCACTTCTCGGCCGCGACCGCCGGCGGCTCGACCTGCCAGGCGCCCTTGTCGTTGCGCCCGCCGTTGTCGGTCCGACCGTGCGGCACCGCCGCCTCGATCTCCGAGCGGATGCCGAACAGGTTGTCGGGCAGGTGCTCGGCGCGGATCGAGGTGCGCACCGCCATCATTCCGCAACCGATGTCGACCCCCACGGCGGCCGGGATGATCGCCCCCACGGTGGGGATGACCGAACCGACCGTCGCGCCCATTCCCCAGTGCACGTCGGGCATGACCGCCACGTGCTTGTGGATGAAGGGCAGGGCGGCGACGTTGCGCAGCTGCTTGAGGGCCGAGTCCTCGATGGGCACGCCCCGCGTCCACGCCTTGATCGGCGCCCCGTCGCTTTCGATATGTGTGAAGCCGCTCATGGGCTTCTCCTTTTCAAACCGCCCCTCCTGGCGACTTGGTCGAAGCGCTTCCCGCACAAAACGAAGAAACCCCTCCGGCCAGGCCAGGAGGGGCTCCTACGAACATCCCGAGTTCTGACGAACCCTAGACCGTGATCCCCTCCGACGCGCGCGCGCTCGTACCCTCGACCTGGCGGTCGAGCATATTGAACGTGGGCAGGTAGGTCGGGGCTTTGTGCGCCATGGTCCTCATCCTTCGGGAGGCGGGCGATTACAGCGTTCGCCCAAACCTGGGAAGAGGCAAAGTTCAAGGTTGTCGGAAGCGTGGCCGTAAAGCCACGCTTCGCGGCGCCTAGTGGTCGGCCGGCGGCGTCTGTGCCGCGCCGCCCTGGCTCTGGGCCTTCCGCTTGGCCATGGCGGTCTTCAGTTCGTCCAAGGTGACCTTGCCGTCGCTGTCGGCGTCGACCGGGGCGAAGCGCTTTTCCTTGCGGCCGGCGGCGACCCATTCGGCCTTGTCGATCCCGCCGTCGGCGTTCTTGTCCCAGGCCTTATGGATCTTCTCGGGTGACGGCATCTGGGCCAGGGCCGAGCCGGCGACCAGGGCGGTGAGCGTGGTCAGGGCGAGAGCGGCGAGCTTGCGGCGCATGAGGTGTCCTTCGAGGCTTGTCCCTTGGGCGACCATCAGCGCGGGATGTTGCGGCTGTATTGCGGCGATCAGCCGTGGCCGCTCATCGGTCGACGCCCTCGGCGTTGATAAGGCCGACCTTGGTCCAGCCCGCCTCGTTCACGCGTTTCAGAACCTCGGAGTACGCCCCGTAGGTAACGCTCTGGTCAGCGCGGATCATGATCCGCTGCGTCTCGGGGGGCGACGAGGCCTTGGCGGCGATGTCGCGGGTCAGGCTGTCCAGGTCGGACTTCGCGCCGTCGACGCGGATCGAGCCGTCGGCGAGCAGCTCGACATTGATCGGCGCCGGCTTGGCCTCGACGCGCGGCGCCGCGGCCGGCGGCAGGTCGATCTTGATCGACACGGTCGCCATCGGAAGGAAGACCAGGCCCCAGACGACCAGGGCCAGGGCGACCGAGGTCAGGCCCAGGCCCAGGATGCGCTTCCAGCCCACGCCCTAGTGCTTGCCGCGATCGCGGCCGAAGTTCGGCTCGGCGCTTTCCTGGCCGGCGGCGACGATGCCGCGGCGGATGGCCCGGGTGCGGGTGAAGTGGGCGTGCAGGGTGTCGGCGTCGCCCCAGCGGATGGCGCGGCTCATGGCCTGCAGGTCCTCGGTGAACCGGCCCAGCATCTCCAGCACCGCGTCCTTGTTGGCCACGAAGATGTCGCGCCACATGGTCGGGTCGCTGGCGGCGATGCGGGTGAAGTCGCGGAAGCCCGAGGCCGAGAACTTGATCACCTCGCTCTCGGTGACGTTCTCCAGGTCGGCGGCGCTGCCGACGATCGTGTAGGCGATCAGGTGGGGCAGGTGGCTGACGACGGCCAGCACCAGGTCGTGGTGCTTGTCGTCCATCAGCTCGACCTGGGCGCCGAAGGCGCGCCAGAACGCCGACAGCTTGGCGACGGCGGCGGCGTAGGCCTCGTCGTCCTTCTCGGCCGGGGTCAGGATGGTCCAGCGGTTCTCGAACAACTCGGCGAAGCCTGCGTCCGGACCCGACTGCTCGGTGCCGGCGATCGGGTGGCCGGGGATGACGAAGACGTGGGACAGGTCCACGGCCTTGAACGCCTCGACCACATTGGCCTTGGTCGAGCCGACGTCGGTCAGGGTGGCGCCGGGCTTCATGTGCGGGGCCAGGGCGGCGGCCACTTCCGGCGTGGACAGCACCGGGGTGGCGATGACCACCAGGTCGGCGTCCTTGACCGCCTCGGCGATGTCGCCGGTGACGTGCTCGGCCAGGCCCAGCTCGGTCACGCGGGCGCGATGCGCCTCGCTGGCGTCGGCCACGGTGACCTGGCCGACCACGCCGTGCTCGCGGGCCGCGCGGATGATCGAGCCGCCGATCAGGCCGCAGCCGATCACGGTCATCTTCGGGTAGAGAACGCCGGGATGGCTCATCGGGTCACGAACTCGCGCAGCAATTCCACAACCGCGCGGTTGTGCTCTTCAAGACCAATGGTGATCCGAATGGCGTCGGGCAGATTGTAGTTGGCCACGGCGCGGACCAGATAGCCCTTGGACGCCAGGAAGGCCTCGGCCTCCAGGGCGGTCTTGCCGGGTTTGGCCGGGAAGTTGATCAGCACGAAGTTGGCGGCCGACGGCGTGACCTCCAGGCCCAGGCCGCCGATCTGCTGGGTCAGCCAGGCGCGCCATTGCTCGACCAGGGCGACCGAGCGCCGCTGGAACTCGGTGTCGGCCAGGGCGGCGATGGCCGCGTCCTGGGCCGGGATCGAGGTGTTGAACGGCGGGCGGATGCGCTCCAGCGGCTCGATGATCCCCGTCGGCCCATAGGCCCAGCCCACGCGCAGGGCGGCCAGGCCGTGCAGCTTGGAGAAGGTGCGGGTGACGATGACGTTCTCGGCCGCGCGGGCCAGGTCCAGCCCGTCCTCGAAGCGCGGGTCGGTGCAGAATTCCGAATAGGCGCCGTCCAGCACCAGCACCACCGACGGCGGCAGGGCGGCGTGCAGGGCGCGGATCTCCTCGCCGGTCAGCCAGGTGCCGGTCGGGTTGGCCGGATTGGCGATGAACACCAGGCGGGTGCGCTCGTCCACGCACTTGACGATCTCGTCGACGTCGACCCGCTGGCCCGGCTCCTTGGCGAAGCGGACCTCGCCCTGGCAGGCGCGGGCCCCGATGGCGTAGGCGGCGAAGCCGTGCTCGCCCTGGACGATGTTGTCGCCGGGCTCCAGATAGACCTGGTTCAGCAGGGCGAAGATCTCGTCCGAGCCGTCGCCCAGGGTGATGCGCTCGACTTCCAGGCGGTAGTGGGCGGCGATGGCGGCGCGCAGGGCCGCGCCCTTGCCGTCGGGATACATGTGCATGCGGTCGACCGCGTCGCGATAGGCGGCCTTGGCCTCGTCGCTGCTGCCCAGGATGTTCTCGTTGCTCGACAGCTTCACCGGATGGGCCACGCCCTCGATCTTCGACTTGCCGCCCACATAGGCGGCGATGTCGAGGATGCCCGGCTTGGGGGTCGGGCGCGGTGCGGCGAAGCGGTCGGTGGTCGGAGCGGTCATCTGAAACTCGGCGGGCGAAGGCGGTCTTCTTACACGTCGCCTGTTTAAACGTCGAACGGCGTGGGCGCAGCCCCGATGACGCCCGTAAGGGAACCAGGCGCGCGGGCCAGGCGCTCGTCGCCGGCCTGGTAGAAGCCCAGCAGCGAGAACAGCTTCAGCCCGCCGGCCTCGGCGACCAGTTCGGCCGCCACGCCGTCGGTGGACAGGGCCTCGATGATCGCGCCCGCGCCCTTGGGGCTGTCGGTGACCCAGAAGGTCTGGTCGCCGCCGGTCGGCTCGACCTCGACCTCGGCCACGGCGAAGGCCACCTGCGGGCCCCAGCGCTCCAGGCAGGGCAGGGCGGCGAAGATCCTCAGTCGCGGCTCGGCCAGCAGTCGGCCCCACCAGGCGTTGTCCGGCGCCAGGGCCAGGACGCCGACGCCCCACGGCGTCTTGGCGGCGGCCAGGGCGTCCTTGTCGGCGGCGACCACGGTCATCGGCGGCGCGACGCCGAACCGCAGGCGGGTCAGCTCGACGGCCCGGGCCGGGTTGGGGCCGCCCCAGACGGTCAGGTGATAGGGCCCCTGGCGCGCCAGGCTGTCGGACATCAGCTCGCGCCAGATGCGCACGACCAGGGCGTCGCCGGCGGCGGTGCGGGGGGCGGCCAGTAGCTTGCGGATGATCATGGCCTCGCGGCCGGGCCGCAGGCCAAAGCCGGTGTCGCCGGCCGCCTGCTTGGCCGCCGCCACCGCGCGCGCCAGGCCGGCCCGCTCGTCCAGCAGGGTCAGAAGCTCACCGTCGATGGCGTCGATACGCCATCGGACCTCGTCCAGCGAAGGCGTCGCGTCGCCTGCGTCGCTACCCATGATTTATCCCCGAAATTGGAGGCCGGACCATAGACTTTGCCGCCGGAGGCGCAATAGGGCGCGTTCCTGGGAATAAACTTGCGCTCGGAGAACGTTGCTCACGCACAGTCGGCGTGCGGTCCGTGTCATTTTCAACGCGCCCGTACCGCCATCCATCGGCCTTGACGCTAGAGTGTGTCGCGTCACGATACGGTTCGATTGATTTTTGTGTCGCGTCGAGATACGTTCTCGTGGGGATGGACGACGTGAATGGCGATCCAGAGCTTCAGGGACGTACGGGCGAAGGCGATCTTTGACGGGATCAATCCCGGCAAGGGTTTTCCTTCCGACCTGTTGCGTCCGGCGAAGAGGAAGCTGGAAATGCTGCAAGCGGCGACCGTTCTCGACGATCTCCGCATTCCGCCGGGCAACCGGCTGGAGGCGCTTTCGGGCGATCGAGCGGGACAACACTCGATCCGCGTGAACGACCAGTTTCGGCTTGTGTTCAGGTGGGCGGAGGCTGGTCCAGCCGACGTGGAGTTCGTTGACTATCATTGAGCCCCCACGGGGCGCCTGATCGAGCGCATTCTGTGCTCGAAGGGAGGAGAGCACGATGGCGGCAAACATCGTAGACTCCGCAGGTCCGCTCGCTCCGGTCCATCCGGGCGAGATTCTGCTGGAGGAGTTCATCAGGCCGTTCGGTCTTTCCCCCGGAAAGACCGCCACGCGTCTGCACATCGCCCGTCCGCGCATCGAGAAGCTGGTGCGCGGCCAAACGCCGGTGACGGTCGATACGGCTCTGCGCCTGGAAAAGCTGTTCGGCGCCACCGCGCAGTTCTGGCTCAATCTCCAGACCCGCTACGATCTGGAGACGGCCAAGCGGGCGTTGGCGGATGACATCGCGACGATCGAGCCGATCGACGCCGCCGCCTGAAACCGAAGGCTAGTACACTCGCGGCGCCGGTCCCGTGTCGAATAGGCCCAGCCGGGTGCGGCCGTTCTGGAAGGTCAGGGTGGCCGACAGGGTCGGGTCTTGGCCCAGGGCCTGGGCCACGGCCGCGGCGGCGGCTTCCGGGCTCTTCAGCGCCTGGCCGGGCGTGGGGATCTCGCGGATCGTGACGTCCAGCGCGCCGCGCAGGCGGCCGTCGTCATCCACGGTCAGGGCGCCCGACTTGGCGTCCAGCAGCGCCTCGCCGGCGTTCAGCTTGCCCTGCTGCACGGTCAGGGTTCCGCCGGCGTCGGACCAGTCGTCGACCGCGTCGGCCCAGCTGGTCCCGTGCAGGGCGCTGATCTTGCTGACCTTGGAATCCCAGATCAGGTCGGCCGTGCGGTCCGCGGCGATGCGGCCCATCAGTCCGGTGAAGCGGGCCTTGGCGCCCTTCGCTTCGAAGAAGATCGCGCCCTGATCGTCGGGGCCGGGGCGGACGTGCAGCTGCAGGCCCGCCGTCGACAGCAGCGGGAACGGCGCGGCGCCGGCCATCGGGGTGAAGACCAGGTTCGCGCCCTCGACCGAGATGCGCGGCGGGTATCGGTTGAAGCCCGTGAAGCTGGCGCGCAGGGCCTGGCCGGTGATGGCCACGTCGCCGTTGATCGGACGGGTCATGACCACGCCTTGGGGCGCGACGATCACCCAGTGGCCGACGTCGTAGGCGTTGGCCTCGCCGTTCAGTTCCGGCGCCCGCAGGGCCCAGCCCGACGGTTCGGCGACCCGGGCGTTGGTCAGGGTCACGTCCAGTCGGAACGGGTAGCCGCTGAAGGTCCGGTTCTCCCAGGACAGGTCGTAGCCGCGCGATTTCAGCGACAGGGCGGTGGCGTCCATCCGCTGCTCGGCCTGGCCGCGCAGCCACAGCCAGCCGATGCTCCATCCGATGGCGACGATGGCCAGCAGAACGAAAGGCGCCAGCAGACCGCGACGCCGGGGCTTGCGGGACGGGGCGGCGGCGTTATGGGTCATGGAATGGGCGGCTCCGGTCGGGAACAGTGATGAGCGTTGAAGACAGCGAAGACCGCTGGGTGTTCGGATATGGATCGCTGATGTGGCGGCCCGGGTTCCCGTTCATAGAGCGAAGAACGGCTCTGCTCCATGGGCGCCGCCGGGCCTTCTGCATCTATTCGGTCCATCACCGGGGCACTTACGAGCGGCCGGGACTGGTTCTGGGCCTGGCGCCGGGCGGGGCGGTGCGCGGCGTGGCCTACCGGGTGGCCGGCGCGGAATGGGCCGAGGTCTACGCCTATCTGCGCGAACGCGAGCAGCCGACCGAGACCTATTTCGAGGCCTGGTCCGACCTGAAGATCGACGGAAACGGCAAGGCGAAGTCGCTGGTCTTCCTGTCGGACATGAAGCACGGCCAGTGGGCGGGGGCGCTGACCCTCGAGCAGCAGGCCGAGCTGATCGCCGGGGCGACGGGGCTGTCGGGCCGCAACGTCGACTATCTGCGCGACCTGGTGATGCACCTGCGCGAGGACGGGGTGCGTGACCACGCCATGGAGTCGCTGCTGAAGATGGTCGAGGCGCGGGAGGGGACGGCCTAGGGCTGATCGACATTCGGCTTCGGAAGCGAAAAACCTCGTCCTTCGACAGGCTCAGGATGAGGTTTTCTACTGCCACGGCGTGCACAATGGTCCTCATCCTGAGCTTGTCGAAGGACGAGGACCACGCACCAGACTTGAATATCGATAGGCCCTAGGACCGGCTGGTCCGCATCGCCTCCAGCCTTCGATAAACCTCGCCCAGCCGCCGCTCGCAGATCGCGCGCAGGGCCGGAGTCGCCGCCTGCTGCTTGGCCTGTCCATCCGGCGCGAAGACCTGTTCGGGCGTCTTGGCGTCGCGGAGCGCGGCGGCGCGCATGGCCTGGGCTTCGGTCTCCGACACCGCGACGCCGAAGTGCGGCAGGATCTCCGCGAACAGCGCCTCGGGGAGCTGGCGATAGTTCACCAGCCGCCCGCCGCCCGCCGGATGGTGGCGCGCCGCGCCCGCGCAGACCGCCGCCAGGACCCGGGCGCAGTAGTCCTCGTCGGGCACCCCGTCCGGCAGGTCGATCCCGAAGGTCGCCGGAGGTACTAGGCTGGGCGTCATCTGGATGCCGCGGCGCCGGATGTGCGAGACCAGCACCTCCACCGGGTCGCGATAGAGGAACACCCACGGCGTGTCGGGAAAGGCGCGCCGGAACAGGGGCAGGTCCAGGCTGTGCCAGCAGTCCAGCTTGAGGAACAGGCGGCTTTCGCCGTTCCGCGCCTGGCCCAGGGCGGCGACCATGGCCCGCAGCAGGGCCACCTTGGCGTCGTCGGCGAGATCGGCGCGCCGGACGACGGCGTCGAGGGGGGGCGCTTCCGAGAGCACCACATTGTCCGGCGAGGCCGCCAGCATCCGCGCCGCCAGGGTCGAGCCGCAGCGCGACATGTGGAAGATCAAGCCGGCGGGCTCCAGCGCGGGCAGGGCGGCGGCCCAGGCCTCCAGATCGCTCAGGGGGGTGCGGACGCCGAACAGCCGATTGAAGGGCAGGAAGCGCTGGCGTGCGAGGGCGTGGTCGTAGAACGACTCCGTCAGGCGTCGCCGGCCGAAGCGAAGCCAGGCGACGGCGGCGCGGCCCTCGACCTGCACGACCTCGGCGGGCAGCCAGCCGGGCGAGGGCGCCAAGCCGTCGATCGAGGGCGGCCGGGACGGGGCGTAGAGCAGCGCCTTCACCGCCTCGGCGTCCAGCCGCACGCCCCGGGCCCGCGCCGCCTCGGTCGTCCGCGCGGCGAAGATCGAGAAATCCTCGATGTCGCAGAGCGCCTCCTGCAGGGCGACGTCCGACAGCACCACGGCGCGCAGCGACGCCAGGGCGTCCAAGGCCGGCGTCTTGGTCTCCAGGCTCGTCGGCATCGCGTCTCCCGTCGGGTCTTGTGAGGCCGCTCGCGGCTCGATAGCGTCAGTGGATGGTGTTCCCGGACAGATTGCAACTGCCGCCGAGCTTCGATCCGGCCCTGCTGCGGCGCGACCTGGACGCCCTGTCGGCCACGCCGTGGACCGCGCACTACGTCCAGCAGAACTACGAGGGCGACTGGAGCGTGATCCCGCTGCGCTGCGCGGCGGGGGAAACCCATCCGATCCGGATGATCTATGCCGATCCGACGGCCACGACCTTCGTCGACACGCCGATGCTGGCGGCCTGCCCCTATTTCCGCGCGGTGATCGCCGCCTTCGCCTGCGAGGTGCGCGGCGTTCGGCTGATGCGCCTGACGCCGGGTTCGATCATCAAGACGCACACCGACCTGGACCTGGACATCGAGTCCGGCGCGGCCCGCGTCCACGTGCCGGTGGTCACCAACCCCGACGTCGAGTTCCTGCTCAACGGCTCGCGGGTCGAGATGAAGGCGGGGCAGGCCTGGTATCTGCGCCTGAGCGACCCGCACGCCGTGGCCAATCGCGGGCCCGACGACCGCGTGCACCTGGTGCTGGACCTGCAGGTCAACGACTGGCTGACCGGGTTCTTCGACAATGCCCTGGCTGAGGCCTAGAGCCCCTCGTCCTCAAGGGCCTTGGTCGCCGTGTCGATCCGGGTCTGCAGCTCGCGCATGAACTCGCCGCGCTTCAGGCCGGCGGGGATCGGCGGCAGGTATTCGAAGACGATCGTGCCCGGCGGCCGCATGAAGCCCTTCGGCCAATGGACGCCGCAGTTCAGGGCCAGCGGCGTGACCGGCAGGTTCAGCTCGCGATAGAGGGCGGCGATGCCGGGCTTGTAGTCGCCGGGCACGCCGACGTCGCCGCGCGTGCCTTCCGGGAAGATCACGACCTGTCGGGTTTCCTTCATGCGGTCGACGGCGTCGCGGACCAGCTTCTTCAGCGCGGTCGAATGGCCCGCCCGGTCGACGACGATCATGCCGGCCTTCAGTCCGTGCCAGCCGAACAGCGGCACCATCAGCAGCTCCTTCTTCATCACGAAGCAGGCGTCGGGCAGCAGAGCGAACTGACTGAAGACATCGAACATCGACTGGTGCTTGGACGCGACCAGCGCCGGTCCGATCGGCCGGTATTGCTCGCCCCGCACCTCGACCTTGATGTCGGCCAGCCAGCGCAGACCCCAGATCAGACCCTTGGCCCAGGTCGACAACGACCAAGTGTTGGCGCGGCGCGGCAGGGGATAGGTCAGCACCATGCCGATGGCCCAGGCCACCGACCAGAGCCAGAAGAACAGCTGAAACAGGAACGAACGCAGATAGATCAAGACGCTTCCTTCGCCGGCTCCGGGCCGGCCTTGTGTTCGGCCTTTTCCTTGGGTCCCAGGCTGAGGAACGCCTCGCGCCCCAGGATCGCCAGGTACTTGCAGTATTCCACGGTCATGCGCCGGGCGCTCGTGCCGCCTTTCCACCAGCGGTGGGCGTTCAGGCTTTCGGTGACCACGGGGTAGGGGTGCAGGGTCACGTCGGGCATGGCGGCGTGCAGCTCCAGCATCGAGCGCGGCATGTGGTAGTCGGCGGTGACCACGATCAGGCTGTGATAGTTCTTGGCCTTGGCCCATTCGGCGGACTCGCTGGCGTTGCCGACGGTGTCGGCGGCCGCGTAGCCCAGGTCGACGCAGCATTCGTAGATCGGCCGCACGGCCTTGGTCACGCCCAGCACGTCTTCGCGGGACGCCTCGCGGTTGACGCCCGAGATCAGCAGGCGCTTGCCCTTGCCGGCCTCCAGCAGCTTGGTCGCCGCCTCGAGCCGCACGTTGGAGGCGCCGGTCAGCACCACCACCCCGTCCGACACCGGCGGTTCCTGGGCGGGGGTGGACTGATCGACGCGGCTGGTGAAGGCCAGCAGGCCGACGAACCAGACCATCACCACGATCAGCAGCGCTGCGATGCTCTTCACGGCATGCCTCTCAACAGGCGCAGGGAGGCCGCGCGGGCCGCGATCCCGGCCACCAGCGCCGCCACCAACGGGCAGGGCAGGGGCGCCAAGAGATCGATCCAGGCCAGCGGCAGGACCGGCGTCAGTCCCTGGCCGCCCCCCAAGAGCCGCGCCGCCGCCCCAATCATGGCCGCGCTGGCCCCGCCCAGCAAGCCGGCGATGAAGGCCATGCCCGCGAAACGGTTCTGGAACAGGTTGGCGATGAAGCCGTCCTCGGCCCCCGACAGGTGCAGCACCTCGACGATGTCGTGGCGCGCGGTCAGGGCGGCGCGGGTGGCGAAGACGATCACGGCGGCGGCGGCCGTGGCGATCAGGGCGAAGACGCCGATGGCGGCCCAGCCGGCCAGGCGCGCGGCGCGCTCGATGTCGGCGATCCAGCGGCTGTGGTCGTCGACCACGGCGTCGACATTGGCGTCCTTCAACGCCTTGTTCAGCGTGGCGGCGGTGGCGGGGGCCTTCGGGTCGAGGTCCAGGGTCACCAGGCGCGGCACGGGCAGGTCGGCGATCAGGGCCTCGCGGCCGATCCACGGCTCGAGCAGGGCCTCGGCCTTCTCCTTGGGCAGGGCGCGGGCCTCGTCGACGCCCTTGACGCCCGACAGGGTCTCGGCGGCGCGGGCCGCGGCGCTGTCGGGGCTCTCGTTGGCGCGGGGCCGGACCACGACCGTGGCCGAGCCGGTCAGCTGCGCGGTCCAGCCGGTGGCGGCGCGGGTCGAGGCGATCGCGGCCAGAGCCGTCAGGCAGGCCAGGAAGCACAGCACGGCGACCACGAACACCAGCGATCCGTCGCGCGCGTCGCGCGGCGGCAGCAACTGGCCCGGCTTCCAGCGGGCGACGGAGAACTCGCTCAAGCGTCGTCCTCCTCGTCTTCGTAGTTGTCGTCGTCCTCGTAGCCGTAGGTTTCGCTGGGAGCCTCGTCGGCGAAATCGACCAGCCGGCCGTGCTCCAGGTGCAGAGTCGGGCGGTTGGCGCGGGCCACCAGGTCCTCGTCGTGGGTGGCGATCAGCACCGTGGTGCCCAGGCGGTTCAGCTCGACGAACAGCCGCAGCAGGCGCAGCGACATGGCCGGATCGACATTGCCGGTCGGCTCGTCGGCCAGCAGCACGTCGGGGCGGTCGACCACGGCGCGGGCGATGGCCAGGCGCTGCTTCTCGCCGCCCGACAGGGTGGCGGGCAGGGCGTGCATGCGGTCGCCCAGCCCGACCCACTGCAGCAGCTCGGCGACGTCCTCGCGGTAGGTGTTGGGCTTGCGGCCGGCGATGCGCAGCGGCAGGGCGGCGTTGTCGAACACCGACAGATGGTCCAGCAGGCGGAAGTCCTGGAAAACCACCCCGATGCGGCGGCGGATGAACGGCAGGTCCTCGGGTCGGGTCAGGCTGATGTCGCGGCCGAACAGCTCGACGCGACCCCGTGACGCACGGTGGGCCAGGTAGATCAGCTTGAGCAGCGAACTCTTTCCCGCGCCCGACGGGCCGGTGAGGAAATGGAAAGACCCTGGGTGTAAGGTGAACGCGAGATCGCTGAGCGTTTCCGGCCCGCGTCCGTACCGCATCGAAACACCTTCGAAGCGGACGACAGGGACGGTGTCGCCATCCTGGACGTCATCGATGCGCAAGGGTGTGTCGCTGGGTCGTGTGGACATGGCTGGCAAAATCGGCGACCTCGTGTGTAGGAGCGGGGAGCGTCCGATTCGCGGCCATGATACTGACCTGTCCCGAGTGCGCCAGCCGCTATTTCGTCGATGACTCCAAGGTCGGCGCGGCTGGCCGTGTCGTGCGCTGCGCGTCCTGCGGAGCGCGCTGGACGGCGCGCAACGAAGAAGCCCTGGATCTGTTCGTGGAGCCTTCGGCCGCCGATCTGGCGTCCGAGCCGAACCTGACCGCGCTGGACGGCGCGTCCAACCCCGCCGACGATCCCGAGACCCCGGTCGACCAACTGCCCGGCGAGGAACTGCCCAAGGTGTTCCGGGCCCGCGCCGACGCCGAGCGCCGCCTGAAAGAGGCCAAGACCACGGGCATCATCTGGGGCGGCATGGTCGCCGTCATGGTGGTGATGCTGGTGGCGGCCGGCGTGTTCCGCATGAACGTCGCCCATCTGTGGCCCAGCACGGCGGGGGCCTACGCCTTCGCCCGCATGCCCGTGAACAATGTCGGCCTGGTGGTCGAGGACCTGAAGGCCGAGCCGTCGATGCAGAACGGTCACGCCGCCATCACCGTCACCGGCGTGCTGCGCAACATCACCGACCACGCGGTGACCACGCCGCCGCTGCGGGTGGCCCTGCTCAACAAGCACGAGAAGCGGGTGGCCGGAAAGCTGGCCGCCGCCGCCGATCCGCTGATTCCGCCCAGCCAGACCCGGCACTTCTCGGTGACCCTGCTGGACCCGCCCCGCACGGCCAACACCCTGGAAATCGGCTTCGCTCTCGAGCCGGGCGCGGCCAAGGCGGCCGGGACCGCGGCCCATCCGAACCACGTCGCCGACCCGCAGGCGCCGTCGCTGCGCGGCGCCCAGGACCAGCCGGCCGACCTGGCGGCGGGCGGGCAACCGTCGATCGACGAGACGCAAGGGGCTGGACACGAGCCCCCAGGTCATGAGACCGGAGCGGTCGAACCGGCCCCGGCCGACCATCATTGACCAAGAAATCCTGAAATGAACGAACGCCCCGCCCCCGAAGTCCTGATTTCTCAGGAAGAAATCGCCGAGCGGGTGGAAGCCCTGGCCCAGGCCATCGCCCCGCGCATCGACAACGACACCGTCGTCGTCTGCCTGCTGACCGGCGGCCTGTGGTTCGCCGCCGACCTGACCCGGGCCCTGTGGCGCGCCGGTCGCGACGTCCGCTTCGACGCCCTGTGGCTGGCCTCCTACCATGACGAACGCAAGAGCTCGGGCCGCTGCGAGGTCCGCGCCGATCTGCAGCGCCCGCTGGTCGGCCGCCGCGCCCTGGTGGTGGACGACGTGCTCGACACCGGCCTGTCGCTGGGCGAGGCCGCCAAGCTGGTCAAGGACGCCGGCGCCAGCGAAGTCCTGACCGCCGTCTTCGCCCGCAAGCCCTGGGACAAGCCGCGCATCGAGCCCGACTTCATCGCCTGGGAAGCCCCGGCCCGCTACCTGGTCGGCTACGGCCTGGACGACGAAGGCAAGAGCCGCGGCCTGCCGTATATCGGGGCGCTGGATTAGCGATCCTTTCCTTCTCCCCTTGCGGGAGAAGGTGGCGGCGCGGCCGCCGGATGAGGGATCTCTCAAAAACAAAAGCCGCGTCCGGTCTTACGACTGGGCGCGGCTTTTCTGTTCTTCGCCCCCTCACCCGACCCGCTTCGCGGGCCACCCTCTCCCGCGAGGGGAGAGGGATTAGTCAGGCCGCCCGCCGACCTCCGACCTGACCCTTCTGGCCGACGTCGAAGATCTCGACCCGCGCCGACAGCTCGCGGCTTTCGACCTGCAGGGTGTGGGCCGCGGCGGTGGTTTCCTCGACCATGGCGGCGTTGCGCTGAACCACGCGGTCCATCTCGGCCATGGTGGTGTTGACCTCGCCCAGGCCCTGGGCCTGGTCCTGAGCCGAGCGGGCGATGGCGGTGACCTGCTGGTCGATCTTGGCCACCACGTCGACGATCCGCTGCAGGGCCTCGCGGGTGCGGCCCACGCGCTCGACGCCCGCCGCGACCTGGGCGCCGGACTCGTTGACCAGGCCCTTGATCTCCTTGGCCGCGTCGGCCGAACGCTGGGCCAGGGCCCGGACTTCCTGCGCCACCACCGCGAAGCCGCGGCCGGCGTCGCCGGCCCGGGCCGCCTCGACCCCGGCGTTCAGGGCCAGCAGATTGGTCTGGAAGGCGATCTCGTCGATCACCCCGATGATGTGGCCGATCTTGCCGGACGAGGCCTCGATCAGGGTCATGGCCTCGACCGCCTCGGTGACCACCGGATCGGAGCGTTCGACCTCGGAGCGGGCCGACGCGGCGGCAGCGTTGGCCTGGTGGGCGCTTTCGGCGGTCGAGCGCACGGCGGCGGTGATCTGGTCCAGGGCGGCGGCGGTCTGCACCAGGCCGGCGGCCTGCTGTTCGGTGCGGTCGGCCAGCTCGTCGACGGCGCGGGCCATGTCGACCACGCCGGCGGTCATGCTGGAGGCGTTGCCGGTGATCTCGTGCATCGCGGCCTGCAACTTCTCCATCGCCCCGTTGAAGTCCGAGCGCAGCGGCTCGTAGCGAAGGGCGAAGGGTTGGGTCAGGCGGCAAGTCAGGTCGCCGCGCGACAGGCGGGCCAGGCCGGCGGCCACCGTGTCGACGACCAGGACCTGCTCGGCCTCCAGAGCCGCCTTCTGGGCGGCCTGTTCGGCGTTGTCGGCGTCGCGGGCGGCGCGGGCCGTCTCGGCGGCGGCGTTGGCCTCGTCGGCTTCGCGGGCGGCGGCCAGGGCCTTGTCGGTGCGGGCGTTGACGGTGACGAACAGCTGCGAGACGCCGGCCGTCAGCCAGATCAGCGACCAGGCGGTGACGACGGTGACCCCGGCGTTGAAGGCGATCCGCAGGGGCGTGACGGCGCCCGGCATCAGCAGATTGGGCGCGAAGATGGAGGCGCCGACGTCGATGGCGACGACGCTGGCCGCGCCGACCGCCACCACCCGCCAGTCGCCATAGGCCACCAGCAGCGCCAGGGCGGCCAGATAGGCCATGCGGGCGTCGGTCTGCCAGGCGTGGCCGGAGAACGCGGCGACGAACAGCGTGACCTGGCCGGCCAGGCTGATGGCGGTGGAGATCCGCTGGGCGACGCTGTCGCGCCAGATCGCGAAGCCGCCCCAGGCCATCGCGCCGAACGCCACCGAGCCCAGCGCCAGGCCCAGCACGGGTCCGCCGGCGAACAGGCGGGCGGCCGGAACCATCAGGACCATCGCGGCGATGCACGCCAGGATCAGATGGCCGCCGACCCGTCGCTGGGCCTCGATGCTGTCGAACTCGATCATCGGGCTACTCCACTCCGCCAAGACGCCCTGTGACGTTTGGATCGCGGAGGTTAATCCCAGGTGAGATGTAGGGCTTTTGCGGGTTAGGTATGAATACCTAAGGCCGCGGCCTGGAGCCGGTCGACATGCGGCTTCGGGAAGCGAAACCTCGTCCTTCGACACGCTCAGGATGAGGTTTCCACGGGCACGGCCTGCACAATGGTCCTCATCCTGAGCGTGTCGAAGGACGAGGACCAAGCACAATGCTTGAATGTCGAAACGCCCTAGACCCAGTCCGGCGTCACGTCCCGGCTGAGCATTTCATCGTACGACGGCCGCGCCCGGATCACCGCGAACCGGTCGCCGTCGACCAGCACCTCGGGGACCAGCGGGCGGGTGTTGTACTCGCTGGCCATGGCCGCGCCGTAGGCTCCGGCCGACATGAAGGCCACCAGGTCGCCCGGCCCGAACGGCGGCAGGGAGCGGTCGCGGGTGAAGGTGTCGCCGGTTTCGCAGACGGGTCCGACTACGTCGTAGGTCGTCTCGCCGGTCCGCTTGGTCACGGGGCGGATGTCGTGGAACGCGTCGTACATGGCTGGGCGCACGAGATCGTTCATGGCGGCGTCGATGACCAGGAACTTGCGGCCTTCCGGACGCTCGTGGACGTGGATGACTTCGGACACCAAGACGCCGGCGTTGGCGGCGATGACCCGGCCCGGCTCGAAGGCCAGCGTCACGGGCAACCCCTTGGTGACCTCGCCAACCATCGACGCGAAATCGGCCGGCGAGGGTGGTTCAGGATGGTTGAAATAGGGCACGCCCAGGCCGCCGCCCAGGTCCAGGCGCTCGACGTGCAGGCCCTCGTCCAGCAGCTGTTCGACCAGGCCCCGCATCTTGGTGAAGGCCTGGCGCATCGGCGTCAGGTCGGTGATCTGGCTGCCGATATGGCAGGCCACGCCGATCGGCTCGAGATTGGCGTGGTTGCTGGCGTTGGCGTAGAGGCGCGCGGCCTCGGCGAACGACACGCCGAACTTGTTCTCGGACTTGCCGGTGGCGATCTTGGCGTGGCCGCCGGCCGCGACGTCGGGATTGACCCGGAACGCCACCTTGGCCTTGACGCCCAGCTCGGCGGCGACCTGGGCGATCAGGTTCAGCTCGGGCTCGGACTCGACATTGATCTCGGCGACGCCGGCCCGCAGGGCGAAGGCGATCTCGCCGCGCTTCTTGCCCACGCCCGAGAACACGATGCGCTCGCCCGGAATGCCGGCGGCCAAGGCGCGGCGGACCTCGCCCTCCGACACCGTGTCGGCGCCGGCCCCCAGATCGCCCAGCACCTTCAGCACCGCGACGTTGGAATTGGCCTTCACCGCGTAGGCGATCAGCGGATCGACGACGCCGGCCGCGGCCAGGGCGTCGCGGAACACCGTGAAGTGCCGCTCCAGGGTGGCGCGGGAATAGACATAGACCGGCGTGCCGACCTCGCTGGCGATCCTGGCCAGCGGGACGCCTTCGCAGGCCAGGCCGTCGGGGCCGTATTCGAAATGGTTCACGTCAGGGTCTTTCTGGACACGCCGGCGTCGGCGGGTCCGCCCTCGTCCTTCGACAGGCTCAGGATGAGGGCTATTGCAGAGGCGTTTCGAATGAAATCCTCATCCTGAGCTTGTCGAGGGACGAGGATTTCAAGCACGAGGGGTCGTCAGTTCGGGGTCGCGCTGGGGAAGCCGGCGCCCGAGGGGCCGCCGAAGGGGTCGGGCTGGGTGCCGCCCAGAGGCGCGGCGCGGGTCGTGCGGTTGCTCGACGCCGGGTCCATGTTCTCCTGCGTGCCGTTGGCGCGGGCGGGCTGGTTGGCGGTTGCCGAACCCTTGCGGCGCTCGGCCTCGTAGGCGGCCTTCTTCTGGGCGTTCCACAGCGGGGCGGGACGCTCCAGTTCGGCCTGCTTGCCGCAGGCGGCCGCGGTCAGGGCCAGGGCGGCGAGGACGAGAACGGTAAGAGGGCGGCGGATCATCCGAGCAGTTCCTTCCAACGCGCGATCTGGGCGCGAACCTGGGCGGGAGCGGTCCCGCCATAACTCATCCGGCTGGCCGCCGAGGCGGCCGGGGTCAGCACGGCGTAGACCGCGTCGGTGATCCGGGGCTCGATGGCCTGGAATTCGCCGAGCGACAGGTCCGCCAGATCGACGCCTTTCATTTCAGCCGCCTTCACCGCCGAGCCTGTCACGTGGTGGGCGTCGCGGAAAGGCATGTTCAGTTCACGGACCAGCCAATCGGCCAGGTCCGTGGCCGTCGAGAAGCCCGCGCCGGCGGCGGCGGCCATCTTCTCGGTGTTCGGGGTCAGGTCCGACACCATGCCGGCCATGGCCAGCAGGGACAGCTCCAGGGCGTCGAAGGCCTCGAAGGTGGGGACCTTGTCCTCCTGCATGTCCTTCGAATAGGCCAGCGGCAGGCCCTTCATCACCACGGTCAGGGTGGTGAGCGAGCCCAGGATCCGGCCGACCTTGGCGCGGATCAGCTCGGCCGCGTCGGGGTTCTTCTTCTGCGGCATGATCGAGCTGCCGGTCGTGAAGGCGTCGGTCAGCTTGATGAAGCCGAACATCGGCGTCGTCCACAGCACGATCTCCTCGGCCAGGCGCGACAGGTGCGTGGCGGTGATCGAGGCGGCGGACAGGGCCTCCAGGGCGAAGTCACGGGCCGAGACGCTGTCCAGCGAATTGGCGGTCGGGCGGTCGAAGCCCAGGCTGGCGGCGGTCTGGTGGCGATCGATCGGGAACGGCGAGCCGGCCAGGGCGGCGGCGCCCAGCGGGCACTCGTTCATCCGGGCCCGGGCGTCGCGGAACCGCGAGGCGTCGCGGCCGAACATCTCGACATAGGCCATCAGATGATGGCCGAAGGTCACCGGCTGGGCCGGCTGCAGGTGGGTGAAGCCCGGCATCAGGGCGTCGGCATGGGCCTCGGCCTGGGCGACCAGGGCGCGCTGCAGGGCCTCCAGCTGGCCCGCCGAACGCTCGCAGGCCTCGCGCACCCACAGGCGGAAGTCGACGGCCACCTGGTCGTTGCGCGAGCGGGCGGTGTGCAGCCGGCCGGCCGTCGGGCCGATCAGCTCGCGCAGCCGCGCCTCGATGTTCATGTGGATGTCTTCGTACTCGTCGCGGAACGGGAAGGCCCCGGCCGTGATCTCGCCCTCGATGGCGTCGAGACCTTTCAGGATTTCCTCGCCGTCCTCCCTTGCAATCACGCCCTGGCTGATCAACATCCGCGCATGGGCGCGGGAGCCCGCCAGGTCCTGCGCCCACAGGCGCTTGTCGAAGCCGATGCTGACATTGATCGCCTGCATCAGCTCCGCCGGCTTGGCCGAGAACCTGCCGCCCCACATGGCTTGGCCCTGTCCGCCCGTCGCGGTCCTGGGCTTATCGGAGGCGTTGTCGGTCATATGAGCGAAGTCCAGTCGAACGAGGGCGCGGGCGGGCGCAAGCCCAGCCCGCTGAAGTGGGCGATCGGCGCCGTTCTGCTGATCGGCGTCGCGGCGGTTCTATACGTCATGGCTCAGGCTTCATTCAAACCCGCAGGCGTGGTCGACCTCAAGGAATTCAAGAAAGCGTCCTTAGAGAAGCTGGACATCCCCGCTGAACCGCGCGCCGCGCCGGCCACGGTGTTCACCGACGGAGCCGGAAAGCCCCACACCCTGGCCGACTTCAAGGGCCAGGTGGTGGTGATGAACCTCTGGGCGACCTGGTGCGCGCCCTGCAAGAAGGAGATGCCGACGCTGGGCAAGCTGCAGGCCGCCTATGCGACCCAGCCGCTGAAGGTGCTGCCGATAAGCGTCGACCGCGACAGCGACCTCAACCTGGTCCAGGCCGAAATGGCCGCCAACCCGCCGCTGCAGGTCTATCGCGACCCCGGCTACAAGCTGTCGTTCGAACTGGATCCGCGCGCGGTCGGATACCCGACCACCGTCATCTACGACAAGCAGGGCCGCGAGCGGGCTCGGCTGTCCGGCGACGCCGACTGGTCCAGCCCCGAAGCCCGGGGCCTGGTCGAGGCGTTGCTGCGCGAGCGCTAGGGCGTCCCGCACGCTTAAGCATACCGGCGTTTTTTGAATTGACCCCTCAACAGGGGCGTGTCCACTGTGCCGTGCAATCCTGGATTTGGGCCTGCGAACCGCTACCCGGACGACTGAGATTGTTACCCGCCCGCTTGTCCGGGCATTGGATCGGCTATCTCTAGGAGACACTCCATGGCTACCGGCGTGGTGAAATGGTTCAACGGCACCAAGGGCTTCGGCTTCATCCAGCCCGATGACGGCGGCAAGGACGTTTTCGTCCACATCAGCGCCGTCGAGCGCGCGGGCCTGCGCGGCCTGGACGAAGGCCAGAAGGTCAGCTTCGACACCGCCGAGGAACGCGGCAAGGTCGCGGCGGCCAATCTGAAGGCGCTCTAGAAGGCGTTTTCGCCAGAAGCGCGAATTTGAAGGGCGTCGGCTCCAACCAGCCGGCGCCCTTCTGCTATTGATGAGTCGATGACCGTCGATCCTCGTCTTCTCGAAATCGTCGCCGATCGCGCCTGGCCGGCGCGCCAGAGCGGGGCGTTGGGCGGCTGGCGGCTGAACGCCTCGGACGGCTGGTCGCTGCGGATCAACGCCTGCTGGCCGCTGGGCGAGCCCGACCGGCCGATCGACGAGGCCATCGACGCGGCCGAGGCCTTCTACGCCGCCCATGGCCTGCCCGCCCGCTTCAAGCTGTCGGACGGGGCGGTGGTGCCGGCCAACCTGTCCGAACACCTGCGCGCCCGCGGCTATCGCCCGACCCACGGCACCCTGGTGATGGTGGGCGAGGCCTCGGGGATGATCGCGGGGGCGACGGACATGGCCGTGACGCTGTCCGACGCGCCCGACCCGGCCTTCGAGGCGGTGCTGACCGCCAGCGCCGCCGGCAATGCCGCCGACGCCCGCGAACGCCTGGACGCCCTGGCCCGCATCCCCGCGCCGGCCCGCTTCGCGCGGCTGGATCTGGGCGGCGAGGTGGCGGCCCTGGGCGCGAGCGCGATCGACGGCGAATGGGCGGGGATCTTCGGCATGCGCACCCTGCCGGGGCATCGCCGCAAGGGCCTGGCCAGCCGGATCCTGGCCGCCCTGCTGCACGAGGCCCGGGGGCTGGGCGCGCGCCGGGCCTATCTGCAGGTCGAGGCCGACAACGCCCCGGCCATCGCGCTCTACAGCGGCCTGGGCTTCGTGCCGGCCTACGGCTATCGCTACTGGGTGGTCGAGTAGGCGGCGCGCCTCACACGGCGCGCTTGATGATCGCCGCGAACAGGACGACCCCGGCCACGGCCATCAGCAGCGACATGAACAGCACCGACCGGCCCAGGCGAAACGGTCCGGTCCGTTCGATGGCCTTGAGCGTCACCCAGTAGTCGAGCAGTCCAACGATCATGGCGACCGTGCCCATGCTGACCAGGAAGAGCCCGACCCTGCGCGGGCTTTCGGGGCGTTCCAGCGCGCCCGCCTTGGCGGCCGTCTCCAGGAACTTGTAGATCGTGAACCCGAAGCTGAGCATCGACAGCGAGGTGCGCAGCCAGGCCATCAGCGTCCGGTCGGCCGCCAGCACGGTGCGCACCGCGCCGTGATCGGCGGGGAGGGCGGGTTGGGATCCGGGGCGGTCGGTCACGGACGGTCTCTATTTCGGATAGAGGAAGGTGGCGATGAACCTCAGGCCCCATTCCGGCCCGACCCCGTCCTGGGCGGCATAGGCCCGCGCGCCGCCGCCCAGCGACACCCTCTGGCCGCCGAATTTGTAGACGTGGGTGACCGTCAGGTTGATCGGCACGGTCCAGCCCTTGGTCTTCCAGTTGTAGGTGCTCTCGGCGTTGATCCCGAAGGTCGTGGCCGTCGGCGTGGTGTAGCTGAGGAAGGGCTGGAGGAAGGTCTGGCTGACGTCGGGCCGGTTGCTTCCGTCGGCGTCGGCGAAGGACCAGATGTGGTTGGCCAGCACGCCGTAGGTGTAGCCGTGCTGCTGCTTGAGCAGCAGGGCGGTGGGGCCCGCGCCCCATTTCTTGGTTCCCAGATCCGACTCCCCGATCGGCCACAGGACGGCCGGGCCGACGGCCCAGACCAGGCCGTCGTGCTCGGCTTTCGGCGAGAAGAAGAAACTCTGGGTGACGTCGCTGACGCCGAAGGCGGTGTCGTCGCCGGGCTGGACGTGCTCGGTCTTCACGATCGGCACGATGGTGCGGACGATCAGGTTCCAGTCCTGGTTCAGCGAGAACGGGACCACCGGCTGGACGTTCAAGGTGTAGCGCCCGCCGTCCTCGGGGCCGTAGCAGCAGTCGTAGTTCTGCTGGAACGGGACGCTGATCAGGTTGGAGACCGGGTTGTTCAGCTTTTTGGCCAGTTCGGCGCTGTCGTCCTGGGCGTGGGCCAGGGCGGGGGCCAGGCAGCACGCGACGACGGAAAGCGCGGGGAGCCAGAGGCGGCGGCCGTTGGGCCAGGTCGAAGGACGCTGCGGCACGAGAACTCTCCACTCGGACCGGTCCGGGCCCAGGTGGACTATCCGGCGCGCGGCTGGCCCGCGCCATGGTGCGAAGTCCCATCGAGCTGTCGGAAATTCCCGGAGGCCGGTGGTGAAGGTCGAACGATCGTGGATCGGTCGGGGACACGCACGCGCCCCACATTGCGGCCGGGGGACATGCTCTCATGGCAAGACCTTGGCGGGTTTGCAGGGCGCTCGCCGTGAGTGCGTGCCCCCAACGTCGCCCGTTGCGTCGGACGCTCTTGGCACCGAGAGAGCCTGGAAGTGTCGGGGATGTCGTTGGGGACACGCACTCACCCCACGCTTCGGAGATGATTTGGCGAGGCGTTGCCGTGAGAGCATGTCCCCGGTTGGCGTCTATGCTCGGCGCATAGCCAACAAACCCCCGCGATTTCAACGCCCCGAACTTTCTCGACCCGATTTGATCCTCACCCTCCAAACCGCCCGTATCCTGATACCACCTCGTCGCGGGGAAAGGGCGCATGGCCAGCGACCGATGCGGCGGCGGGGGGCGATCGAGCGGGAAGCTCTGTCGGCGGCGCGGTTCGCGTGCGTAGGGACCTCGTCA
>NZ_LMFD01000010.1:1016350-1261764 GCF_001427165.1 Caulobacter sp. Root487D2Y | reverse complement strand
CGTCGGAGGCTTCAAGGCGGCGAGGCCCTAACAGGGCTCAGCGTCGCGGGCTTCCGGATAACGATGGCGCGGAGCGATCGGGCTTCGTCGAAACGGTATTGTTTTTCAAACTCCGGACGTCGTCCGGCGCTCCGCGACCCTTTCCGTCCGCTCAGCGAGAGATCGCGTGAGACCGAGAGGCCGTGCCCGCGAACACTTGCCCCCACCTGACCGCTTCGCGGTCTGTCCGCCCCCAGAGGGGGCGGAGGGCGCGCGTCTCCCTCTTCCCCCTGTGGGGGAAGACGGTCGCGAAGCGACCCGTAGGGGGCAAGCGTTCGCCGCACCAGGTCCGGGAGAAAGCCTACTCCAGATCAAACACGAACTTGTCGTGCTCGGGATGCAAACAGCTCTGGTCGATCGGGGCCGACGGATCCGCCAGGAAGCCGCGGATCATCTTGCGGGCGCAGGCGCTGCCGCGCGAGACGCCGTGGGTGGTGTTGGGGATGATGCTCAGCTGGCCCTTGGGGAAGCGGCCGACCGCCGCCCTGGCCACGGCCGGCGGGCAGCCGGGATCGATCTCGGCGGCCAGGAACAGGGTGGGGATCGGGCCGGAGACCGGCTGGGCCTCGACCGGGTCGGGCGCGCCGACGTCGTAGGCCTTGCAGACGGCGAAATAGCGGCCCATCGAGGCCTCCAGCAGCCGCGAGACCGGGTCGCGCTGGGCGCCCTTGCGCATGGCCGCCTCGCTCTCGAACGGGAACTCCTCCTTGCACAGATGAGTCAGGTGCTGGGCCTCGTTGTAGCCGCTGCGATCGGCCATCTGCGCGGCCAGGGCCGTCATGTCGCCGGCCGCGAACTTGGCCACCGTGGCGGGCAGGGCGCGGGCGTCGGGGCCGCTATAGGCCGCGTCCATCAGGAAGCCGCCCAGGTCGTCGGCCGCGTAGACCTTGCCGCCGATCGTCTGCGGGCCGCTCAACAGCTTGGTCGCCAAGGCGTCGAGATCGGCGCCTGGGTGCGGATATTTGGCGTTGCAGGCGGCGTCCTCGGCGCAGCGCTTGAAGATCACCTTCACCGCGTCCGACACCATCTCAGGCCCGCCCTCGGCCCACTTGGCCTCCGGCGTCCAGGGCGAATCGAGCACCACGGCCCGCACGCCGGTCGGGTCGTGCTTGACCACGGCCAGGGCGATGCGGGTGCCGTACGAGACGCCGAACAGGTCGATCTGCTTCAGGCCCAGGGTCTTGCGCAGATCCTGGATGTCCTTGACCACCTCTTCGGCGTTGTAGCGCGACAGGTCGACGCCGGAGTCCTTCAGCCGCTGGGCGCAGGCGATCAGTTGCTGGGCGGCCGCGTCGTTCAGCGGGCCGGCGTCGTTCAGGGCGACCCCGCCGCAGTCGAGGATCGGCGAGGCCACCCCGCCGCCGCGCTGGTCGAAATAGATCCAGTCCTGGTCGACGGCGACCAGTTCGCGAGCCGGGCCGCGCAAGCTGCGGGCGACGTTCTCGACCACCCCGCCGCCGGGACCGCCGTGCAGGTAGACCACCGGCGGCAGGCCGGCCTTGGGCGCGCTGGCCTTGACGATGGTCACCGGTATGGCGACGCGTCGCGTGCTGGGCCCGCCCCGGGTCTCGTCGACGACCAGGGTCCCGCACTGGATCTTGTTGCCGACGCCCGAATAGTCGCCGGCGCAGGGGCCGGGCGTGAACTTCGGCTCGGCGGCGTGGGCGCTGGTCGCCGCCAGCCAGGTTCCCGCCGCCAGTCCGGCCGCCAGCATCCATCCGCGCATCGTCGTCTCCCTGGCGATCGGTCGCCTCCAGCCATGCTTAGAGCCGTCGGCGATGGACCCGCAAGAGCGCCGATCAGAACGCATCGTCGTATCGATGTTCATCAACAAGTTTACAAAACAAACAAGTTGATACATGGTTCGGCCATCGCAACGGAGCCCGGCCATGCACGCGCCTCTCAAATCGCTCGAAACCTCCGCCTCGGCGGGTGGCTCGGCCCGCAACGCGCCGATCGGCGCCGTGCGCGCCTTCCTGACCCTGCTGGTCATCGCCCACCACGCGGTGCTGACCTATCACCCGTACGCGCCGCCCCCGAAGGGCTTCACCGAGCCGCCGATCCTGTGGACGGCCTTTCCGGTCGTGGATCCGCAGAGGTTCGGGGGCTTTGGCCTGCTGACCCTGGTCAACGACCTGTTCTTCATGTCGCTGATGTTCCTGGTCTCGGGCCTGTTCGTCGCCGAGAGCCTGAAGGCCAAGGGCGCGGGCGGGTTCCTGAAGGGCCGGGCGCTGCGGCTCGGCGTTCCGTTCGTGATCGGCGCGGGGCTGCTGGCCCCGCTGGCCTACTATCCGGCCTGGCTGCAGTCGGGCGGCGCGCCGTCGCTGGCGGCCTATGCGCAGGCCTGGACCAGCCTGCCATTCTGGCCCAGCGGGCCGGCCTGGTTCCTGTGGGTGCTGCTGGCCTTCGGCGCGATCGCCGCCTTGCTGGACGGCCTGTTTCCCCGCCTGATCCCGGCGCTCGGCCGCTGGACGCAGGGCGCCGCGCGCCGGCCGGGCCGCGCCTTCCTGCTGCTGGTCGCGGCCAGCGCCCTGGCCTACGTGCCCCTGAACATGGTCTTGCCCTTCGGCCACTGGACGCTGGAAGGACCGTTCCTGATCCAGACCGGCCGGGCAGGCCACTACCTGGTCTATTTCCTGGCCGGCCTGGCGTTCGGGGCGACGGGCGTGGGCCAGGGGCTGACCGACCCGCAAGGGGCGCTGGCCCGGCGCTGGTGGGCCTGGCAGATCCTTCCGGCGCCGGCGGTGATCGCGGCGGTCGCGGTCTTCATCGTCGCCTTCTCGCCCAATCCGCCGCCCAAGGCGGTGCTGGATGTGACCGGCGGCCTGGCCTTCGTCCTGGCCTGCGCGACCCTGTCGTTCGCCGTGCTGGCGGTGTTCCTGCGCTTCGTCCGCAGGACCGGTCCGGTCGCGCGCAGCCTGCAGGCCAACGCCTACGGCATGTACCTGACCCACTACGTCTTCACCGCCTGGCTGGGCTGGCTGCTGCTGCCTCAGGCCTGGGGCGGGCTGGCCAAGGGCCTGATCGCGTTCGGCGGGGCCGTGGTCCTCAGCTGGCTGACGACGATGGCGCTGCGCCGCATGCCGCTGTTGGGGCGAATCCTGTGACCGGCCATGATGCAACGCTGAAGGGGACCGCGCCCATGAACGACAAGATCAAATCCGTGCAGGACGACCTGGCGTTCCTGCGGACGGTGGCCGAGGGCTCCGGCGGCGGGCTGGGCGTGGCGGGGGGCGCGCTCTACGGCGGGGCGGGCCTGATCTACGGTCTGCAGTGCGTGGGGTACTACGCGCAGGTGATCGGCCTGATCCGCATGGGGGCTCTGGGCAATCTGGTGTGGGCCTGGCTGCCGACCCTGATCTTCCTGATCATGATGACGGTGGTGATCGTCATCGAACGCAAGAAGCCCACCGGCGGCGTCGCCAACCGCGCGGTCAACGCCGCCTTTCAGGGCACCGGGATCGCCAATCTGGCGCTCATCCTGATCTTCGCCTCGGCCGCCGTGCGCAACCACGATTTCCGCTACTGGCTGTTCCACCCGGCGGTGGTCTTCGTGATCCAGGGCGCGGTTTGGTACGTGATCTTCATGTTGCGCAAGCGTCTGTGGATGGCGGTGGTGGCCGCGGGCTGGCTGGTGTCCGGCGTGGCCCTGGGCATGCTGATCGATCGGCCGGACCTCTACCTGCTGATCGCGGGCCTGGGCCTGTTCGCCTGGATGATGGCCCCGGGCTACGTGATGATGCGCCAGGCCATGCGCCAAGCGGCCCGGCCGGCCTGAGACGATCGTGAGCGGCAAGTTCGACATCAGCGGATTGGACGACGTCATCCACGGTCGGGTGCGGCTGGGGATCGTCGCCTATCTGGCCAGCGCCGAGGTGGCGGACTTCACCGAGCTGAAGGACCTGCTGGAGGTGACCCAGGGCAATCTGTCGGTCCACCTGCGCAAGCTGGAGGACGCCGGCTATGTGGCGATCGACAAGAGCTTCGTCGGTCGCAAGCCTTTGACCCGCGTCCGCCTGACCGAGGCGGGCCGCGCGGCGTTCGGCGCCTATCTGAAGGCCATGGGACAACTGGTGGAGCAAGCGGGAGGCGGAGACTGAGGACGTTAGAGGCCCATCTCCGCCCGAAGCTGCTCAGGCGTCACGCCCGCCGCCCGCAGCTCGCGCAACGTCTGGGCCTTGTCGCGCTTGGCGTACCGCTTGCCGTCGGGGCCGACCAGCAGGTGGTGGTGGCGATAGGTCGGAGTCGGCAGGTCGAGCAGGGCCTGCAGCAGGCGCTGGATGTGGGCGGCCTCGAACAGGTCCTGGCCGCGGATCACGTGGGTGATCCCCTGCAAGGCGTCGTCCAGCACCACGGCCAGGTGATAGGCCACGCCGACGTCCTTGCGGGCCAGGACGATGTCGCCGGCGGTTTCGGGTCGGGCCGCGATCAGGCCGGTCTCGCCGTTGGGCCCGGCGCCGTCCTCGACGAAAGTCAGAGGGTCGAAACCGCCCAGCGCGCCGCGGGCCGCGTCCAGCGACAGCCGCCAGGCGAAAGCCTCGCCCCGTTCCAGCCGCGCGGCCTCCTCGGCGGGATGCAGCGGGCCGCCGATGAAGGGCCGGGCCGGCTCGTGCGGCGCGCGGCCGATGTCCAGCTCCTTGCGGGTGCGGAAGCAGCGATAGACCAGGCCCTTCTCGCGCAGCACTTCGATGGCGCGGTGATAGTCGGCCAGGTGTTCGGACTGGCGGCGGACCGGCTGCTCCCAGGAAAGGCCCAGCCAGGCCAGATCCTCCAGGATCGAAGCCTCGAATTCAGGACGGCTGCGGGTGGCGTCGATGTCCTCGATCCGCAGCACGAACTGGCCGTTCTGGGCTTGCGCGGCGTCGAAGGCGGTCAGGGCCGAGAAGGCGTGGCCGCGATGCAGGCGGCCGGTCGGGGAGGGCGCGAAGCGGGTGGCGAACGGCAAGCGGACCTAGGCCTGATCGAGCTTGGCGAACATGCCCAGGTGTTCGAACACGGCGCGCAGGAAGGCCTCCTCGCCGCCCAGGGCTTCCTTCAGCGAATCGAACTGCTTGAAGCTGATCATCTCGGCCAGGCCATGGCCGGCGCACCAGGCGGCGATGGTCGCCAGTTCCAGGTCGAGCGGCGTGGCCGTCCCGCCGCTGCGCTCGTCGATGGTGTTGCGCACCTGGCAGTAGGCGCCTTCTTCCTTCATCTGCTCGGGCAAGGCGTCCTTGTCGCGCGAACAGTCATACATCACGCGATAGAGCGCGGGGTTGTCGCGGGCGAAACAGACATAGGCCACGCCCAGGCTGGTCATCCGTTCCTTGCTGTCGACGGCCTTGGCCCGAGCTTCGCCGAGGGCGGCGTCCAGGGCGGCCCAACCTTCGTGGGCGACGGCGTCCAGCAGTTCGCCCTTGTCCTTGAAATGATGGTAGGGCGCGGCCGGACTGACGCCGGCTTCGCGCGCCACCGCTCGCAGCGAAAGCGCCGCCGGACCCTCGGTTTCCAGGATGCGGCGAGCGGCCTCGACCAGGGCGCGGCTGAGGTCGCCATGGTGGTAGGGGCGGGCTTCGGAAGAGGCGGTCTGTGTCATCTCGGACACTGTAACCGTTCCTGTTCAAAAATCCATCCTAACGGCGTAAAGATTATCTTGACGTCGTTTAGATCGGTGCTATCTAAGCATTGTCCAGATCGGGCTCGGTCTGGACCGGGGCAGCGGCCTTCTCGATCACCGCGTCCCGCAACCAAACTCAAGGATGTGTGTGATGACCAACACCTTTTTCGCCTTCGAAACCGCTCTCGACCGCATGGCCGTGGGCTTCTTCCTGGCCGCGGCCGTCGGCGTCGCCGCCGCTTTGGTCGGCATCGCGATCTAAACCTCGGCAGCGTTCGTGGTCGACGGGACCAGCGGCTTCCCACGCTGTCCCGCCGACGCCGTCGCGGGCGAGCTCCTTGCCTGGAGTGTCCGAAGCCGCCCGCGCCTGGTCGCCGGCGGCTTTCGCATGTCTTGATCCTGAAGACGCGCGCGCCTAGGTCGGATGCTCCCGAGGCGGAACATCCCGAGGCGGGCCGGATTTCCTAGACATGACCCTTTCGTCTTCCATCGCAGGGACGCGCTTCCCGGGGATGCGGCCATGAGCGTCGCCTTCACCAAGGAAGGCGACAGCGAGGCGTTCGCCGCCGATCTGCTGGACCGTCCGATTTCGCCGCATCCCAACCTGGTCACGCCGCAGGGCCTGGCCCAGATCGAGGCGGACTTAGCGCAGGCCCGCGCCGCCTACAGCGCCGCCCAGGCCGGCGGCGACGTCGCCCAGGATCGCACCGCCATGGCCCGCGCGACCCGCGACCTGCGCTATTGGTCCGCCCGCCGGGCCAGCGCCCAGCTGCGCGAGCGGGATCCGTCCGTGGAAGGCCTGCAGTTCGGCGGGACCGTCACCTTCGACCGCGAGGACGGCCGTCGTCAGACCTTCCGCGTCGTCGGCGAGGACGAGGCCGATCCGGCTCGCGGTTCGGTGTCCTACGTCTCGCCCGTGGCTCGGGCCCTGCTGGGCAAGGGCGTGGGCGACACGGCCATGGTGGCCGGCGGCGAGGTCGAGATCATCGCGATCGACTAGGGCGCCGGGACCTCGAAGATGTCCATCCGGCCCGGACCCAGGGCGGGGCAATAGGCCGAATAGAACAGGACGCCTGGCCGCCTGGGGTCGATGGCCGGTCCGTTGTTGATCGCCTCCGAGCAGTTGATCGGCGGGGCCAGGACCGCGCGCGGGCCGAAGCGTCCGTCGTCGCCGCGCCGGGCGCTGTTCAGGGTCACGCGGGTTTCGGCCTTCAGGTCGCCCGAGGCGAACACCAGGGTGCGGCCGTCGGCCAGCAGGGCGGCGTCGAAGTCGTCCAGCGGGCCGTTGACCTCCGGCCCCAGACCGCGAACCGGCGCGTGGCCCGTCAGGTCGCCCTCGAACAGGTCCTGCTTGCCCAGACCGCCATGGCCGTCGGACGAGAAGATCAGCTTGCCGTCGGCGGTCGGGGTGGGCGCCCACTCGTCGCCGGAGGTGTTGAAGTCGGGACCCAGGTTGCGCGGCGTTCCAAAGGCCCCGGTCGCCGGGTCGCGGTCCACGGCGTAGAGATCGTCGCCGCCTTGGCCGCCCGGGCGGTTGGAGAAAAAATAGACCGTGCGGCCGTCGGGCGAGAACGCTGGGTCGAAATCATTGTCGGGTCCGTCGAACGACACGGCCTCGGGCCTGGACCATCCTGCGCCGTCGCGGCAGGTCTGCAGAATCCGCCAGGCCGTCTTCGGCGCGCCGATCGAGCCCCAGAGCACGCAGCGGCCGTCGGGGCTGAAGGCGGGACGGACTTCGGTGTCGGGCGAATCAACAATCCCAGGCAGCAGCGGCGTGGGCGGTCCCGCGGCCAGCAAACCGGCCAGGATGATCACGACGAAGGCGGGCGTCGGCATGGCGAAAGCTCCGGAATGTCCGTTGCCGACCATAGCCGCGATCGTTCACGCGCCAAGCGCAAGGATGTCTTGGTTCTGTCGTCGAGTTGGCTCATCCTTTGTGTGCGTTCGGGAATGAATGGCGATTCCTGAGAATGCGTAGGAAGGAGGCCCGTCTTCAGTCCGACCGCGTATCCGCTTCACAGGAGCCTGTGCCGCTCCAGAGGGAGGCCCTGATGCAGGTGCTGTCCCGTCCACCGTCCGGTATGCCGGCGCTCGTCCTCAATGCCGACTATCGGCCGCTGAGCTACTACCCGCTGTCCCTCTGGCCCTGGCAGGAGGTGATCAAGGCGGTGTTCCTGGAACGTGTCGACGTGGTCTCGACCTACGACCACGTGGTGCACTCGCCCTCGTTCGAGATGAAGCTGCCCAGCGTGGTGTCGCTAAAGCAGTACGTGCCGCAGGATCGCCCGCCGGCCTTCACCCGCTTCAACCTGTTCCTGCGCGACGGGTTCTCCTGCCAGTATTGCGGTTCGCCCGACGAACTGACCTTCGACCACGTGATCCCCCGCTCGCGCGGCGGCCGGACCACCTGGGAGAACATCGTCACGGCCTGCGCGCCCTGCAATCTGCACAAGGGCGGCCGCACGCCCCGCGAGGCGGGCATGCACCCGTTCCACACCGCGCGCCGTCCCAGCATGCACGAACTGCAGGATCGCGGCCGCCGCTTCCCGCCGGGACACCTGCACGCCAGCTGGCTGGACTACCTCTACTGGGACATCGAGCTGGAAGCCTAGGCCGCGACGAGGCCGAGTCGCGAAAATGTCGAGGAAACAAAGCCTTATTGCTCTGCTTGCATCGACTCGCCACT
The DNA here is from genome assembly GCF_001427165.1 of Caulobacter sp. Root487D2Y. Taxonomy (NCBI): domain Bacteria; kingdom Pseudomonadati; phylum Pseudomonadota; class Alphaproteobacteria; order Caulobacterales; family Caulobacteraceae; genus Caulobacter; species Caulobacter sp. Root487D2Y. Next base: position 1,253,443 of record NZ_LMFD01000010.1, on the reverse strand, counting down.
GAGCGGACCCAAGGGACAGGGGACGCCCAGTGGGAGGGTTCGATGCTTGTCAGTCCTTCGATGCTTTCCGGTCCGACGCTTCATGAGCATGGACGCGCGCTGAGCGTCAAACGCCGGCTGCGATGGCTGATGGCCGCCATGACGGTGGCCAATGTCGTCCTCTGGTCCATCGTGTTCGGGCTCTGACGGCGCAACCTGGGCGCCGGCTCAAGGGTTCTATCCGCAACGCTTTCGGGCGAAAATCGGGAGAGACCCCATGATCTTTGGCCACAAGAAGGAAGAAACCGGCCGCCACTTCACACACGGCACCAGCGCCTCGACGGCCGACATGGCCAGCGACGGCAAGGTCCGGCACGAGGACAAGCACTTCGACGCCCCGCATTCCCGCGAGGCCGAAACCCCGCTCGCCGAAGGCGAAAAGCACGATCAGCTGGCGGAGAAGGTCGAGTGTTCCGAGAACCGCCAGGAAGCCCTGCTGGATGAAGGGCTCGAGGAAAGCTTCCCGGGCAGCGACCCGGTCAGCGTCAAGCGCATCACCTGAGAGCGGTCAGGCCTGACGCGGAAAGCGTCGGGCCGCCCGGCTGGCGAACCCGGCCGGACGTTCGGCTTTCTCCACCTCGGCCGGCGAGCGGAAGACGGCCTGGATCACCGGCGCCAGGCGACGCGCCCCGCGCCGGCGGTCCTGGGCGGCGATGTCGGCGAAGCTCGCCGCGCCGCGCTGACGGGACATGGCGCGGAGATGTTCGATATGGCTGGCCAGGTAGAAGACGCCCACGCCGGCGGTGTCGGCCAGCAGGTCGGCGAGCGAGGCGCTGCGGTCGGCCGTGAACAGCTGGGCCACCTCGACGCTGGCGCCCAGCAGGACGGCGGCGACGGCCAGATCGTTGCGGCGCATGCGGGGGAAGGCCAGGAACGAGACCGCCGCCAGGCCGCCGAAGGCGATGGCGTGGGCGGCCTTGTCGCTCAGACCGAACACCTGCTCCAGGCCCGGCCAAGGCCCCAGCATCAGCACCGCGGCGGTCAGGACGCCGGCGACCAAAACGGCGCGGGCGGTGGTCACGACATGGTTGGGCGTCAGCATCGGCTTCCTGGCTCGCGGTGAGCTCAAAGCCTTAGGGCGCGTTGGCCTACAAGCCGTGAAGGAACAGGGTCAACGGAAGATGACCAAGGGCTCCGCCGCCTTCCCGACGCGGGAGGCGGCGGAGCCTCGGGCGACTATTTCTTCTTCACCGGGGGCGTCGCCGCCTTCTTGGCGTCTTCGACCTTCTTGGCGGCTTCGTCGGCGGCCTTCTTCCAGACCGCGTAGTCCTCCAGATAGGGCTGGCGACGCAGGATCTTGGAGGCCGGGTCGACGATCACCGGCACGACCTCGCCCACCCTGATGCGGCCGGTGTTGTCGGTCATCGGGACGGTGACGACCTTGTCGCCGACCTTGACCTCGACCGGCATCGGGAAGGCCTTGCCCGAGGGGGTCTTCCAGCTCAGCACCAGGTCGTCACCGTCGCGGGTCTGGCGCAGCTCCGGCAGCTTGGCCTGATAGAAGTAGGCGTCGAAGAACCACTGATAGTCCTTGCCGGTCACGTCGTTGACGATGCGGATGAAGTCCTTGGTTGTGGCGTAGCGCGGCGCGAAGTTGCCGGGCTTGGGATCGGGACGGCCGTAGACCAGGGTGCGCACCGACTTGAAGAACGCCTCGTCGCCGATCGTCGCGCGCAGGGTGTGCATGATGTTCGAGCCCTTGGCGTAGATGTCGTTCGCCGGGCCGCCTTCGGGTTTGTAGACCTGATCCTCGGTCATCACCTTGTCGGAGACGATCGGGAACAGGTTCTTGCTGCCGACCCGCTGGGCGTTCAGGCGGGTCATGTACTCCATGTCGCCGTGCAGCCATTGCGAGAACAGCGGCTGCATGTAGCTGCCCAGGCCCTCGTGGATCCACATGTCGTCCCAGTCGACATTGGTCACCTGGTTGCCGAACCACTCGTGCGACAGCTCGTGCTGGAATAGCCAGTCGTAGCCGTAGACGTCCTTTTTGTACTCGTTGCCGTAGGCGTTCATGGTCTGGTGTTCCATGCCCAGGTGCGGCGTCTCGACGACGCCCAGCTTCTCGGACCGGAACGGGTAGGGGCCGATCATCTGCTCGAAGAAGTCGAGCGTGGTCGGGAACTCGGCGAACAGGGTCTTGGCCTTGGCCGGATCGTCGCTCTTCAGGTGCCAGTACTCGATCGGGAAGCTGTCGCCGAACCGGCTCTTGTAGGTGTCTTCCAGCTTCACATAGGGCCCGACATTGACCGCGATCGCGTAGGTGTCGGGTTGCTTTTGACGCCAGTGGAAGGTGCGCCAGCCGTCCTTCTCCGCGACGCCGACCAGCACGCCGCCGGCCGGCGCCGACAGCGGGGCGGGCACGGTGATGTAGAAGTCGACCAGCAGCGGCTCGCCCGTGGGGAAGTCGATGCACGGCCAGAACAGGTCGCAGCCGTCGCCCTGCACGGCGCTGGCGATCCAGGGCTCGCCGGTCGGGGCGGTCTTCCAGACGAAGCCGCCGTCCCACGGCGCGCGTTCGGCTTCATGTGGGACGCCGGCATAACGAATCTGGACCACGGTCTTGGCCCCGGCGACGATCGGCGCGGGCGGGGTGATGGTCAGGCGGCCTTCGGGATTGGTCCAGGCCGAGGCGGGCAGGGCCTTGCCGTCGACGATCAGGGCGCTGACCGCGAAGGTCTTGTCGAAGTCCAGAACGATGCGGGGCAGGACGCTCTTGGCCGCCAGAGTCAGGGTGGCGTCGCCCTCGATCGCCTTGCGCTCGGGGATGATCTTCAGCTTCAGGTCGACATGTTCGAGGGTCACCGCCGCTTCCTCGGCAGGCATCTGGCCGCCGGTGCCCAGGGTCAGGGCGGTGGTCGGCGTCGGCTTGGGCGGATTGACCGGCTTGGCCGGCGTCGCGGCGTGGGCCGCGCCCGCCAGGGCCAGGAGCGAGACGGCGCACAGAGCCGCGGCCCGTCGGAACTGCCGGTGAAACTGGGTAGGCAAAGCGAAACTCCCCTCGCGACGCGATTTTCCGGCGACATGGGTAAGCTCGGCCACGCACGCCGCCAAGCAGGAAGTTTCAGGGGACGGTTCTTCCGGCGTCTTAGCGAACGCTGGTCAGATCTTCTCGCTGATCTTGATCGCGGCGCGGCAGCCGGCGCGGATCACGGCCGACAGCAGCGGATAGGCCGGCGCCTCCCGGGCGCCTTCGCCGATGGCGATCTCCTTGTGGTGCAGCTCGTCGTCGCGGAACTGGCTCAGCTCGGCGGCCAGCGACGGGTCGCGGGTCTCCAGCTCGGCGATCTGGCCGGCATAGTGCTGCTCGATCACCGTCTCCACCGCCTCGGTGCACGCGTGTGCGGCCTTCTCGCCCAGCAGCGCGGTGCCCGCGCCCAGGGCGAAGGCGGCCGCGCGCCACAGGGGCGACATCACCGTCGGGCGAACTTCGCGCTCGCCCAGCAGTTCGTTGAACCGGGAGAGGTGGACCTGTTCGTGGCCCTCCATCTCCTGCAGCTGGTCGGCGATTCGCTCGCGCCCGGGAGCGTTGCGCATCACCGCCTGCTGGCCGCGGTAGATGTGGACGGCCGCCAACTCGCCGGCCTGGTCGACCCGCAGGATTTCGGCCAGGCGCGCCCTCTGGGCGCCGAGGCCGGGCCGGGGAGGGATGGGCCGGTCCATCTCAGGCGGCCCGGGGCGAGACGGGCGCGCGCAGGGCGGCGAAGGCCGAGGCGATCGCCAGACCCAGCGAGATCACGGCGTTCCAGCCGGCCATGGACAGGCCCAGGAAGACCCAGACAGCCTTGTCGCATGACGGCGCGGCGATCTTGGCGCCCTTCAGCATGGCCACCAGGTCGCTGGCCGAGGCCGCACCGCCGGCCGCGCAGGCGGCGGGGCCGGGCCACCACTTCCATTCGGCGCCGGCATGATAGGTCGCCACCCCCGCGCCGAAGAGGAAGCCGATCGCCAGCAGCAGGATCAGCGGCCTGCGCGCCCGGTCCGCCCAGGGCGTGCGCGAGGCCGCGACGGCGACCAGCGCCACCGTGCCCGTGACCCAGTAGACTTCCCGCTGCTTGAGGCACAGCAGGCACGGCGCCAGCTTGCCGAAGGTCTCGAACGCATGGGCCGCGCCCAGCATGACGGCGCAGGCGGCGAAGGCCAGGACGGGCCATTGCTCGGCGATCAGGTCCAGCGGGCCGCGCACCGGCGCCGAGGCCGTGGACGCCGGGTGAACGGACGTCGTGGCGCGGATTTCCGTGACCTTGGTCTCGACTTCCCCGACGTTCTCGATCGTCATGCCGCGCATGCTCCGCCACTGCTTCCACCCAAGAAGTGGCTCGCCGTGAGGCCGATGACAAGCAGGGCGATCAGAATCCCGGCGAACAGGGCCAGGCGCTTTTCGATCACCGGCAGCATGGCCGGGCCGAACTTCTTGACCACTAGGGCCACGAGGAAGAAGCGCGCGGCTCGCGTCAGGACGCAGGCGCCGATGAAGACCGGGAAGCTGAACTTCAGAAGGCCCGAGGTGATGGTGACCAGCTTGAACGGGATGGGGGTGAAGCCCTTGGCGATGATCACCCACGATCCCCACTGGCGGTACCAGCATTCGGCGTCGGCCAGGGCGTTGGGCTTGCCCAGCACCGCCAGCAGCTTCTGGGCCGCGTCGTGGAAGAAAAAGCCGATGCCGTAGCCGAGAATTCCGCCCAGGACCGAGGCCAGGGTGCAGAGCGCGGCGTAGCGCCAGGCCTTTTCCGGTTTGGCCAGCACCATGGGCGCCAGCATCACGTCGGGTGGAACGGGAAAGAACGAGCTTTCGGCGAAAGAGATCGCGAACAGGCTGGCGGGGGCGTGACGGGAAGCGGCCAGGCCCATGACCCAGTCATAGAGGCGACGCAGCATGCGGACTCCGAAAAGAGGACGGCCGTAGCTAGCAGGCGACCATGACCTTGTCGCGGCGCTTCGCGCGATCGCGTGCAATCCTATTGGAATTGCGGCCTTGGATGGCTATCACGCGCGTTCGATGGCCTTTGCCGTCCAAATTCTTCGAAAGACGATCCCATGAGCGACACGCCTCCCGACCGCCTGGCCTCCAACCCCAGCAGCCCGCACTACGACGCCGACATCCTCGAGCGCGGCGTCGGCATCGTGTTCAACGGCGTCGAGAAGACCAATGTCGACGAGTACTGCGTCAGCGAGGGCTGGATCCGCGTCACCGCCGGCAAGGCCGTGGACCGCAAGGGCAACCCGATGACCATCAAGCTGCAGGGCGTGGTCGCGCCGTATTGGCGCAACGACAACGCCGAAGAGGCCTAGACGTCATGGCCCCGCGCCGTCTGATCGATCTGCCCGGCTTCGCCGACCTGGAGACCCGGGCGCTGATGAAGCCGTCGTTCGCCGATCCGGAGGCGCGGACCCAGTTCCCGGAGATCGATCAGCTGGCGCGCGACACGTTCGGCCTGACGGCCGACGAGGCGGCCCTGATCCCCGATCCGCCGGGTTGGGACGGCATCGACGTCAAGTCGATGCGCGAGCAGGCGGACGCGTTCGAGCTGGAGGGCTGGGACGTCACCGACGACAAGCGCCGGCCGCTGCGGATTCTAGGCCATTTCAGCCATCCGCTGTGGCTGGCCCTGCGCGGCGTGGCCGGCCACCTGCCGTTCGAGCCCGAGCCGGAGGACTTCGATCCCTCGACCTCGTCTCTGGCGGCGGAAGCGGCGAAGTTCCGGCGGGACAAGCGCTAGAGCGTGACAGCCGAAAGTGGATGCCGGTTTCGGCGCCTGTCACGCTCCAAATACTTGAACTCTAGCGCTTCTTGCCCAGCTCGGCGCCGATGTCCTTGATCGAGTTGCCGACCTTGCGATGGGCGGCGACCAACTGGTCCTTGGTCACGCCCCAGCGCTTCATCCAGTATTCGACCTGATGACGCTCGCGCGGATCCAGGCGGTCTTCGTCGCGGAAGTCGCGCTTGCCCTTGGGAACGCCCATGTTGGTCTCTCCATGCTCCGGCGCGACCTATCTTGCGCGTCCGGCCTTGTCGAGGCGACATCGAATTAGAGACCCCGAGTGGAGACGCGCATGATCTGCCGCCAGTGGAGAGGCTGGACCACGCCCGACAACGCCGCCGCCTATGAGTCGGTCGTGCGGGGACAGGTGATCCCGGGCATCGAGGCGCGCCGCATTCCGGGCTTTCGCCACATCGACCTGATGCGCCGCGAGGCCGGCGACGAGGTCGAGTTCACCACCCTGATGTGGTTCGACGACCTGGACAGCATCAAGGCGTTCATGGGCCAGGACTACGCCGTCAGCCACGTGCCCGAGGCGGCCCGCGCCGTCCTGGCCCGGTTCGACGCCCGCGCCCTGCACTTCGAGGTCTTGGACCGTCGCCCGCAGGAGCCCTCATGAGCGATCCCGATCTGGAGGCCATGGCTCAAGACGAGTTGTCCCGCGCCATGACCCTGACCTGGCGCGACCTCAACAAGGTGATTCCCTGGGGCGACACCTTCGAGGGGATTTCGCCGGCCGGGCGCAACGTCGAGGTCGAGCGGAACTATCTGTGGGCGAGCGAGCCTGGCGGCGACATCCTGTGCGAAGTCGCCGTCTATGGCGGTCCCAGCCGCTACGATCAGGGCGCCAGGGCGCGCGGCGTGATTTCCCGGCCTTCAACATAACCTTGGTCGTGCAAGCTGCGCCATCATGCGTTAACCATGTGACTCTTGCTTGCCTGATACTGGAGGGGGTCCGGTGTACCAGTCAGAGTTTCCCGTCGATACGCCGGTTCCGATCTTCGATCCCACCTTGCTGGCGGGGATCGCCTTGGTCGTGCTGGCCGTCGCCATCCTCACCTACTACGTGGGCAAGTATGTCGGCGGACGCGGGCGTGACGAGCGCTGGCGCGAGGTTCCCAAGACCATCCACGAGGCCGTGAAGGTCAAATGCGTGGCGGCCACCAGCGCGCCGTCGGGCGAGCTGCTCTACAAGGCCCAGGATCTGGTCGAGGAGGTTCAGCGCCGGATCGGACCGGTCCTGGCGTTCGGCGGCCCCTGCGCCAAGGCGCTGAAGGGGATAACCGAAGCCCTCAAGGGCGAGCCGGTCGAGGAGAAGCCCAAGGACAAGGACAAGTCCAAGGGCGCGCACGGCGGCAAGAAGGACGACAAGCACGGCCATGACGACGGGCATGGCGGTCATGGGGGCGGCCACAAGCCGGAGACCGAACTCGAACGGGCCGCGGCCAAGGTCACGATCTTGGGCGGCCAGACCCTGGTCCTGACCGGCCACCGCCCGGGCCATGAGCCGGACCATGGGCACGACGAGCATGAGGACGAAGAGCCGAAGGTTCTTGACCACAAGGACTATTCTCGCCAAGTCCGCATGGCCGTTGTGGAATTTTCCGATTTCTGGAGCCGGGGCGATTGTCTCAACGAACTGCAACGCTGCCAGACGGCGCTGACCAAAACCGAGCCGTTCAAGTCCAAGGCGGCCGAGGAGCACTGAGCCGTCGGCCCCATTTTTCGTGGGTTCCCCTTCGCTGGGCGCCCCATCGCTGGGCGTCTGGGCGGTCGAATGCACAACCGCCAAGCGAAATGTCCGCTTTCCTGTCCCCAGGCTTGGCCGTGATTGAGCGGGGCGGTCGCGCCGCGCCAGATCGGGCCTTGTCGACGCGAGCGACCGCCAGAGTCGCGGGCGTATGGAGGACGAAAGGAAGGCCATGGCCGCGACGGTCTCACCCATGACGCAGAATCCCCCCGAAGGCGCCCCCGAGCACGTCTCGCTGGCCGACTATCTGCCCTATCAGCTGGCGACGTCGTCCAGCGCCGTCAGCCGGCTGATCGCCCGGGCCTACGAGGACCGCTTCGGCCTCAGCATCCCGCAGTGGCGGCTGATGTCGGTGCTGGCCGAGGGGCCGCTGACCCAGCAGGCCGCGGTCGTGCGCACGGCCATGGACAAGGTGCGCGTCAGCCGCGCCGCCCAGGAACTGGTCGAGCGCCGCCTGGCCGTGCGCCTAAGCAACCGCGTCGACCGGCGCTCGCACAGCCTGGAGCTGACCGCCGCCGGCCGTCGCCTGTTCGCCGAGATCGTGCCCTTGGCGCGCGCCTATGAGGCCGCGCTGCTGGCCGGCCTGGCGCCCAGCGAGGTGGCGACTCTCAAGCGACTGCTGGGCCAGCTCGAGACCGCCGCCGGCACGCTCTACGGGGCCGATACGGCGCCGCCAGGATCCGAACGCGCCGAATAGACGCCGCGCGTGATCGCCCGGGCCATGGTGTCGGCGGCCGCGGCGCCCAGTCGCGCGATCATCAGCGACCGCGCCGGACCCTCGCCGATCTCGACGGCGCCGGAGGACAGGGCGAAGACCACGTCGCCGTCGAACGGGGTGTGGACCGGGCGAATGGCGCGGGCCAGGCCGTCCTGGGCCATCATCGCCAGCCGCGTGGCCTCGGCGGTAGTCAGGGCGGCGGTGGTCGCCACCACGGCCAGGGTGGTGTTGGCGCCGGCGATGAACCGGCCGAGCGCCGCCAGTTTGCTGTCGTCGGAAATTGGCTCGACCGCGCGGGCCGCCGGATCCGGAACGAGACCGCCAAACTCGCCGTCGATCTCGAACGGCCAGGCCCAGAACGCCTCGCCGCCGGGCATGTAGACCGACCCCACTGGATTGACCGCCGCCAGGGCTCCGACGATGAGACCGTCGCTCAGGTCCAGAGAGGCCGAGCCGACGCCGCCCTTGTTCACGCCGGCCATCGCGCCGCGCCCGGCCCCGATCGAGCCTAGGGCGAAGTCCTCGCCGGCCGCCGCGACGGCGTCCAGGCCCAGGGCGCGATAGGGCGGGTCCAGGCCCCAAGTCTTGTCGCCGCCGTTGCCCAGGTCGTGCAGCACCGCCCCCGGCACGATCGGTATGGTCGGCGATCCCGCCGCCAGCCGCAGGCCGTGGCCCGCCGCCGACAGCGCCGCCGTCACGCCGTCGGCCGCGCCCAGGCCGAACACCGAACCACCCGACAAGGTGATGGCGTGGGCCCGGCTGAAATTGTTTTCGGGGCGAAGCACGTCGCTTTCGCGAATCCCCGGTCCGCCGCCGCGCACGTCCACCGCCGCGACCCAGCCTTCGGGACAGAGCAGGACGGTCACCCCGCTGCGCACCGCCTCGTCCGTGGCGTGGCCGACGCTTAGGCCCGACACATCGGTGATCAGGTTACGGGGACCGGGACGGGGTGGGGGCAAGGTGACTCTCCTGCGAGCGGCGGGAGCATCGGTCAGCCGCGCCGCGAAGGAAAGCGGGTGCATCAAGACAAAAAGCGACGCTGGAACTTCCCGCACGCCTTTGCTAGACAACCCCTCCTTCGCCGACCTCGGTCGCCGCGAAGCGCGGGCGTGGTGAAACTGGTAGACGCGCCGGACTCAAAATCCGGTTCCGAAAGGAGTGTCGGTTCGACCCCGACCGCCCGCACCAATCTCTTCTGACATCAGGATTTGTTCCGGCGATGTGGTCGCCACGTGGTGACCACCAGCGCGACGGTGGCGGCGCCGAGCGCGGCCAAGGTCGCCCAGTCGACGACAAGGGCGACGGTCGACAGGGACGCGCGCAACGGCCGTTCGGCGGTCGTTGCTATCGATTTGGATCGTTTGCCCACGATGGTCTCGTCCGGTCGCGCCTCTTGGGGGAGCGCGCGCCGGCCGCCGGCGTTCCGCCAAGCCTAGTGGGTCGGATCGAAATCCGGCTTCTGGCCCTTCACATAGGCTTCCCAGCCCTCCCGATCATGGAAGTCCAGGCCTTTGTCCCAGGCCGCCCCCATGTAGTAGACGAACGGCTTGCCGGGCTCGACCTTGACCAGGACGATGTAGTTGTCGGCGTCCTGGCGCACCTCGACCAGCGCCTTGGGATCGACCATCAGGGCGATCCCCATCGTGCCCCGCACCGGATCGGTCGGCTGCCAGTACGAGACGCGGCCCGCGCCCAGATCCTTGGTGAACACGCCGCCCGCGCCGTTGTGAGTGGCTTGGCGCTTGCTGATGCCGATGCCGATCACCAGCGGGCCGGGCTTGTCGGAGCTGATGGTCGAGACCATCCGCGTGAAGTTGGTGCCCAGCGGCAGGGTGAAGGTGCGGGTCTCCCAGACCTTGCGGTCCACGTCGACCGGCCACGGGGCGTAGGTGACCTTGAACTGGGCGACGTCGCCGCCGGTCTTGAGGATCTCGTAGGACTTCCAGTTGCGCGAGGTCCACAGCTTGTTGTCGTGCCAGACGCCCAGGCCGCCGGCTCCCCGGAAGGTGCTGACGTCGTAGAAGTCCAGGCCTTCGCCGTGGAAGTCATGCTGCTTGCCGGTCTTCAGCTGGCGCTCCATGTAGGGCCAGCGGACGTTCTTGCCCCAGGCGTCGATCCCGGAGGTCGAGGGCGGCTCGGCCGCTTCCAGCGCCGGGCCGTAGATGCGGTGGGCGGTGCGGTCGTTCTCCCAGAGGATGTCGTCGTAGCGATAGGGCGCGTAGGCGACGACGGCGCGGGGTTTCTGGCCCTCGGCGTCGGGCTTGGCCAGCACCGGCTCGACCAGGGGCGGCATGACGGGATCGACCTGGGCCCCAGCCAGACCGGGCAAGGCCAGGACGGGTAGGGAGAAGCTCGCGGCGACCGCGAGCGAGAGGATCAGCTTGGACATTTGGGGGCTCGCGTCTCTAGATCTCGGTGCGCCGAGCCAGCTCACGTCGCTGCTCGGCCATTTTCTGGCGGGTCTGCTGGAGGGCGTCGAGTTCGGTCACGGCCAGCAGGTCGTCGATCACCTGGGCCAGATGGGCGTGGATCGCCTGGCGGGCGGCCTTGGGATCACGCTGGCGCAGGGCGGCGATGATCTGACGATGCTCCTCGACGAAGTCTCCGCCGCCATGGGCGCGGGCCCGTCGCAGCATGGCCACGCAGGTCGGCGACTGCAGGCGTAGGGTCCACAGGTCCTCGACGCCGGCCTCGATGGCGGCGTTGCCGGTCGCGCGGGCGATGGCCAGATGAAACTCCTGCTCCAGCCGCTCGACCTCGTCGGGCGCGAAGCTGCGGGCCATCTGGCTGGCGATCTGGTCCAGCAGGGCCAGGTTGTCGTCGGTGACGGTGGCGGCCGACAGGGCGCAGGCCTCGCCCTCGAACAGGCGCCGCGCCTCGGTCAGTTCCAGCGCCCCGACCTCGACCTCGGCGGAATCGTCCGCGCCCGGCGCCGTCGTGGCGTTGACATAGACGCCCGATCCCTGACGCGCCTCGACCAGGCCCTGGAACTCCAGGGCGATCATGGCGTCGCGAACGGTCGGACGACTCACGCCGAAGTCGTCAGCCAGTTCGCGCTCGGACGGCAGCTTGTCGCCGGGGCCATAGCGGCCGTCGTTGATGGACGTGGCGATCGCCCGGGCGATCTGCTGGTACAGCTTCTGGGGGTCTGAGGCGCCGGTGGTCATGTCGGTCATCCTAGAGCGTGGCAGCCGAAAGTGGATGCCGGTTTCGGCGCCAGCCTCGCTCCAAATGTCTGAAAGGAGTCCGGGACGGGTTCCGGCGGGGACGGGCGGCGGGGCAAGCGGCGTCACGGCCTGGCCGCCCTGGCGGTCGTCGGGGGCAATCTGGAGACCTCGCTAGCCGCCAGCAGGAAGGCGCCGACGCCATAGAGTTGGGTGTCGTCCGGTCCCACCTGGTCCGGTGCGGCGCCCACGCGCTGCACCCAGCCCAGCTTGCCGTCGGGCTCGATCGCGGCGGTCAGGGCGGTCCAGCCCTTGTCGATCGCCGGGCGATACTGGGCGGCGGGCAACAGGCCGTGGTTCACGCCCCAGGCCAAGCCGTAGACGAAGAAGCCGGTCCCGCTGGTCTCGGGCGTCTTCTGCGGCTCCAGCAGCGAGACCGGCCAATAACCCTGCTCGCCCTGCAGGGCGACGATCTTGGCGGCCATCTGCCTGAACAGCGCCTCGTAGCGCGGCCGGCTCGGATGGTCCTTGGGCAAGTCCTGCAGGATGCGGGCGATCCCGGCGAAGGCCCAGCCGTTGCCGCGGCCCCAGAAGATCTTGGCGCCGGCGTCGCTGCGCTTGGCGATGAAGCGGCTGTCGCGGAAATAGAGGTGGTCCGTCTTGTCGTAGAGCAGGTCGGTGGTCGCCCAGAACTCGCGGTCGGCATGAGCCAGATAACGCGAATCCTGGGTCTCCTTGGTCAGGGCGACCCAGGCGGGCGGGGCCATGAAGATGGCGTCGCTCCAGCACCAGCGGGCCTGGCAATAGGGATCGCCGCCCTGCGGCGGCTTGGCTTCGAACCCCAGATCGACGGTCGAGGGATCGGCCAGCACCGCGTCGAAACGGGCGCGCACCGGAGCCAGCTTGGCCGCGTCATGCGTGCGGGCCGCCGACCAGATCCAGACCGCGCCGGTGGCGTCGGCGTCGGCATGGCGGGGGCGCTTGTCGAAGTCCCAACCCTCGGCCTGGCCGTGAGCGAGGATCGCGTCGGCGTACTTGGGCTGGCTGGAGGCGTCTGCGAAGGCGGTCAGGCCGATGTAGAACGCCGCTTGGATCCAGTCGCGCGGGGCCTCGGTGTCGCGCCGGAACTGCGAGGCCGGCACGTAGTCGAAGTTGTCCATGTGGCCCAGCTGCCAGTCGGCCACGCGAGCCCCGGCCGTCAGGACCGCGGCCTTGGCCGGTGCGCTGACGCCGGCGGCGGGCCTGGCGGGCGCCGCCGCGCAGGCCTGCGACGGCCCCAGCAGGGCGGCCGTCGCCAGAAGAACTGCGGTCAGGCGTCGCAGCATCGTCTCGTCTCCCTCGTCGTTCTTGGTCTTGTCTATCCGCCCGCGTCCTAGCGCAGGTCGGCCAGGGTCAGGTGGTCCATATCGTCGAAGTCCAGGTTCTCGCCGCCCATCGACCAGACGAAGCGGTAGTCGGCCGTGCCGACCCCGCTGTGCATCGACCAACTGGGCGAGAACACCGCCTCGCCGTCGTCCATGAACACCGTCCTGGGGTTGGAGGGCTCGCCCATGATGTGCATCACCCGGGCCGGGGCTGCGTCGAAATACATGTAGATCTCGCTGCGCCGTCCGTGGGTGTGCGGCGGCATGGTGTTCCAGACGTTGCCGGGCTCCAGCTCGGTGAAGCCCATGACCAGTTGGCAGGTCTGGACGACGCCAGGGCGGATGCTTTGGCGGATGACCCGGCGGTTGGCTGTCTTCTGATCGCCGGCCTGGATCACGCGCGCCTCGGCCTTGCGCACCCGGCGGCTGGGATGGGCGGCGTGGGCCGGATAGCTGACGAAATAGAACTTGGCCGGCGCGTTGACCGAGGCGCTGGCGAAGGTCACGGCCTCGACGCCGCGGCCGACATAGAGGCTGTCCAGGTTGTCCAGGTCATGGCGGGCGCCGTCCAGCTCGACCCAGCCGGGGCCGCCGATGTTGATCACGCCCAGTTCGCGGCGTTCGCAGAAATAGGCCGAGGCCAGGCGGCGGTCGGTGGGCAAGGGCAGGGGGACGGCCAGCGGAGCGGCCGAGCCCACCACGGCGCGGTCGACCTCGACATAGGTCATCGCGACCTGGCCTGGCTGGAACAGGTCGCCGATCACGAAGGTGTCGCGGATGTCCTGGGCCGTCATGCGGCGCAGGCCTTCGCGGTCCGTGCTGGGGCGGAGCTTCATCGCGGATCCGCTCATCGGCCCGATTTCGCATGGCGGCCGATTGGCCTGGCCGCGAAGAGCGACGCCGTCATGTGCGGTGGTGTGCGGATCATTCGCCCCTCGATCTTTATGACCATTTTGGCATTACCAATTTGCCGTCTGGCCACAAGGCTAAATGACCATATTTCATAGCGATACGCAAAGGCGTCGACGCTCGTGACCGGGTTGCGGGCGTCAAGACTCTGTCTTTTCAGCAAGTTAGGCGAAAATGACAACGATGTCGTCGCCGACTTGACAATTCCCCTGACCACTGACCAATTTTGGCCTTACCAAATTAGGTGCTCATAATTGACCGGATGAACCGGCCGGGCACCGCGCGAGGAAGCGAGGGGACAGATTATGAGAACCGTTCAGCATGCCCTGTTGGCGTCAACCGCCGTGATCGCCGTGGTGGCGGGGACGGGCGTCGCCCAGGCCCAGTCCGCCGGTTCGGATCCGTCGGTCCAACTTGAAGAGATCATCGTCACCTCGACCAAGCGCGCCGAGCGCCTGCAAGACGTGCCGGTGTCGGTGACCGCTCTGACCCAGGACGTGATCGACCGCAACAACGTCCGCGAACTGGGCGATCTGGTGAAGCTGTCGCCTTCGGTGTCGATCGACTACGGCTCCCAGCCGGGCAATTTCAGCATCAAGATGCGCGGCATCGGCACCTTCTCGAACGGCATCGCCGTGGAGTCCGATGTCGCGGTGGTCATTGACGACGTTCCGATCGGCTTCCAGGCCGCCGCCTTCAAGGACCTGATCGACGTCGAGCGCGTGGAAGTGCTGCGTGGTCCGCAGAGCACCCTGTTCGGCAAGAGCGCCATCGCCGGCGTGCTGAACATCGTCACCGCCGCGCCTTCCAACACGCCCGGCGGCAAGGCCATGGCCCTGACGACCGACGACGGCGAGAAACGCGTCGGCTTCACCGTCACTGGTCCGATCAGCGACACGGTGCGCGCCCGCCTGACCGTGTCCAAGAGCGACTACGACGGCAACGTCAAGAACCTGACCACCGGCAAGAACGTCAACGGCAGCGCGGGCTTCACGGCCACCGCCAAGATCGAGTGGACCCCGACCGAAAACCTGAAGCTCAGCCTGGCGCCGCGGTTCAACCACAACGTCTCCAGCTGCTGCACCAGCCCGATCACCGAGCTGACGCCGGGCCTATTCTACCAGGGCGAACCCGGTTTCCCCGCGAGCACGACGTTGCGCGGGATCACCATCGACAAGAACAACCACTTCATCCGCGCCGACGACCGCATCGGCGGCGGCAATTCCGAGGTGTTCGGCGGCACGGCCCGCCTAGACTACGACTTCGGCGAGGGCTCGGTCCTGAAGGGCCACACCTTTTCGTCGATCACCTCCCAGGACCGCTGGAAGATGACCGACTTCCAGGACATCGACGGCACCGACGTGCCGTTCCTGCTGGGCTTCCCGGTCGCCAATCCCTCGGGCGTCAACAGCGGCGCCCGGATCAACGGTTACTTCCACGCCAAGTCGGTGACCCAGGAGTTTCGCCTGACCTCGCCGGGCGACACCCGGTTCCGCTACGTGGCCGGCCTCTGGTACGCCCGCAATGAGCTCGACCGCTATCTGGACCGCGGTCCGGTGCTGCAGCTGGCCCGCTACCTGGCCGAAAGCACCAACGAGAACTACTCGGCCTACACCAACGCCACCTTCGACGTGACCGACAAGCTCAGCCTGACCGGCGGCGCGCGGATCAACCGCCAGAAGATCGACTACCACTTCCACAAGACGATCTTCGCCAACACGACACCGGGCGCCTCGACCACGATCCAGGAGTTCAGCGGGGCCAACGATGACGACGCGGTGACCGGCAAGGTCGGGGTCCAGTATAAGTGGACGCCGGACATCATGACCTTCGCCACTTATTCGACGGGCTACAAGGGCCAGGCCTACGACCTGGTCAGCACGTTCGACGCGAAGATCGCGGCGAACATGCCCGTGCCGGCCGAGACGGCCAAGAACTACGAGCTGGGCCTCAAGAGCAGCCTGCTGGACCGCCGGGTCTATTTCAACGCCACCCTGTTCAACGCCGACTATCACGGCTTCCAGACCTCGCTGACCTCGTTCCTGCCGGACGGCACCTTCCTGACCTTCCTCAACAGCGTCGGCCACCTGCGCACCCGGGGCCTGGAACTGGACGGCGTGGCCCGCCTGACCTCCAACTTCCGCCTCAACGGGGCGTTCGCCTACACCGACGCGACGGTCATCGATTTCCCGAACGGCCCCTGCTACTCGGGCCAGCCGCTCCTGGCGGGCTCGCCGCTTCCCGTCGGCGGGGTGGGGGCGCCCGGGACCTGCTACACTCAGTTGCAGCCCATCGTGGCCGGCAAGCCGCAAACCGTCAGCGGGCGCCAGCAGAACCTGCACGGCGCGCGCCTGAACAACGTGCCCAAGTACAAGTTCAGCGTCGGCGGTCAGTACGACATCGACCTGCCCGACAACGTGCCGTTCACGGCCTTCGTCGGCGCCACATTGCGTTGGCAGGACGACATCAACTTCGCGCTCAGCCAGGACCCGCGCACGGTCCAGAAGGCCTACAGCGTCGCCGACCTGACTGTCGGGATCACCGACCGCGGCGGCAAGTACAAGCTGAGCGCCTTCGCCAACAACCTGTTTGACAAGCGGTACGCCCAAGGCCTGGGCAACGGCACTTCGGGTTACAGCAACCCGGCCATTCCGACGGCTCAGGGCAAGACCTGGTTCCCGGGCCGCGACGCCTTCCGCTACTTCGGCGCGCGCCTGGACGTGAACTTCTAGAACCCTCCCGCTCATCCCCCACTGTTGGCCGGTCCCGTTCGCGGGCCCGGCCAATTTTTTTGCGCGACGTTACCTTGGGGCGTGCCGCTGGGCGGGCCGCCTGTGCTATTGCCCGCGCTCTTGCTGGTGAACTTCCGCCCGAACGAGTGCGATCCGAATGCCCGACGCAGCCGACGATTTCGAGCCCGCCGACCCGACGCCGTCCGAGAACTCGGAAGAAGCCTCGAACGCGGTCGCCGCCGGGCCGACCGAGGCGGAAGTCCTGGAAGCGGCGACGCCCAAGCGCAAGGCCGCCAAACCCCGATCCAGGTCCAAGACCAAGAGCAAGGCCGCCGCCGCGCCGGCCGAGCGCATAGAGGCGGACGTCGTCGAAACGCCGACGGTCGAGACCGAAGCGCCCGACTCCGCGATCCTCAGCCCCGCACCCCTGGTCGAAATTCCAGACGCGACGGACGCGGAGCCGCCCGAAGCGATCGAGGCCGAGGTCGTCGAAACACCGGCGGCGGACGCGGCCGAACCGCCGCCTTCGCCGCCGGCCAAGCCGCCGATCTGGAAACGGCGGCCCTGGCAGATCGGCGCGGCCGCCTCGGTGGCGGTCGTGATCGCGATCATCGCCTCGCTGCTGTGGTCCCTGCCGCTGGGCCGGGCGCTGGAGCCCCTGGCTAATCCGACCCTGGTGATCGTGGCCTCGGACGGCTCGCCGATAGCCCGTCGTGGCTCCTATAAGGAAGCGCCGGTCGAGGTCGCCAAGCTGCCCGCCTATGTGCCCGGCGCGTTCATCGCCATCGAGGACCGGCGCTTCTACAAGCACATCGGCGTGGATCCGAAGGCGATCCTGCGCGCCATGGGCGCCAACGCCAAGGCCGGCGGGGTGTCCGAGGGCGGGTCGACCATCACCCAGCAACTGGCCAAGAACGCCTTCCTGTCCAACAAGCGGACGTTCCGGCGGAAGATCCAGGAGCTCGTCATCGCCGTCTATCTGGACGCGCGCCTGTCCAAGGACGAGATCCTGTCGCGCTACCTGTCGTCCGTTTATTTCGGCGACGGCGCCTTCGGCCTGCGCGCGGCGGCTCGGCACTATTTCGACAAGACGCCCGAGACCCTGTCGATCGGCGAGGCGGCGATGCTGGCGGGGTTGGTCAAGGCGCCGTCCCGCTGGGCCCCGACCGAGAACTTCGACGGCGCCAAGACGCGGATGAAGACCGTGCTAGGCGCCATGGTCGACACCGGGGTGATCACACAGGCCCAGGCGACCCGCGCGGTCCGGCAGGTCCACGTCCAGGCCGGCCGGCCGAAGCTGCCGGTGGGCTCCTACTTCGCCGACTGGGTTTTCCCCCAGGCCAAGGCGGTGTTCGAGAACACCTACGGCGAGACGGTGGTGCGCACGACGCTGGATCCCCGGCTGCAGGCCCAGGCCGAGAAGATCCTCGACCAGGCCATCGCCCGCGACGGCAAGGTGCTGAACGTCACCCAGGGCGCGATCGTGGCCATGCGCACCGACGGCCGGATCGTCGCCATGGTCGGCGGCCGCGACTACAAGGTCAGCCAGTTCAACCGCGCCGACGCCCAACGTCCGCCGGGCTCGGCCTTCAAGCTGTTCGTCTATCTGGCGGCCATCCGTCAGGGCATGACCCCGACCAGCCCGATCCTGGACGCGCCTGTCGTCGTCAGCGGCTGGACGCCCAAGAACCATGAGGGCAAGTACGCCGGCCGTGAGGTGCCGCTGATCACCGCCTTCGCCGCCTCGTCCAACGTGGCGGCGGTGCGCCTGGCCCACGACATCGGGCGTGACCCGATTGTCGCCACCGCCCGCGACCTCGGCGTCACCGACCCGATCCCGGACGACCTGACCCTGGCGCTGGGCACCGGGCCGATGAGCCTGGTGCGGCTGACGGCGGCCTATGCGGCCATCGACGCGGGCGAGGCGCCGGTGATCCCGCACGGCCTGGCCGACTGGAAGAAACCCGCCAACGTCCACCCGCTGACCAAGGCAGAACTGGCCAGCATGCGCGACCTGCTGCGCTCGGCCACCCAGCGCGGCACGGGCATCGAAGCGGCGATCCCCGGCGCGTTCGGCAAGACCGGCACCAGCCAGGACTACCGCGACGCTCTGTACGTCGGCTATGTCGGCGACTTGGTGATCGGGGTCTGGGTCGGCAATGACGACAACAGCGCCATGCGCGGCGTGGTCGGCGGCGGCCTGCCGGCCAAGATCTGGAAGAGCGTGGCCACCTATGCCGTCAATCGCGACGCGCCCACGACGCCCGAACCCGAAGGCGACGACGCCGTCTCGGCGGCCGAGGATCCGACGTTGCTGAACCCCGACGGCACGCCCGTGGAGGGCGCGGTCCCGGCGGAGGACACGACCGTCGCGCCGGTCGATGGAACAGCCCCGGTCGCGCCCGTTGCGCCGGCGGCGCCGAGCGTTCCCGTCGTCAGCGTCCCGGCGGCCCCGGTCGCGCCGACGGCGGATCGGCCTTCGAACTAGGAGCCTATTTCGCCGCGCTGGCCGCCCGCAGCGCGATCTCCTCGCGCTTGCTGGCCAGGCGCTCGCGGGTCTGCTCCATGGCCTCCAACTCGGCGGTCAGCAGCAGGTTCTCGATCAGCCCGCCCAGATGGGTCTGCATGGCCGATCGGGCGGCCTTGGGGTCGCGGGTGCGCAGGGATTCGATGATGTCGCGGTGCTCGTCGTTCAGCGGCCGCTTGCGCACGTGCCGGGCCTTTTCCAGCATCTGCATGCACAGGCGCGATTTGTAGCGCAGGTCCCAGGTGTTCTCGACCACGCGCACGATGGCGCTGTTTCGGGTGGCCTGGGCGATGGTGATGTGGAACTGGCGGTCGGCCAGCTCGGATTGCTCCTTGGTCGCCTCCTCGCTGTTCATTTCGGCGAGCAGGGTCTCCAGATAGGCCAGTTCCTCCTCGGTGATCAGGGTGGCGGCCAGGGCGGCGGCCTCGCCCTCGAACAGGCGGCGGGCCTCGGCCTGGTCGAAGGCTCCGATGTCCAGGTCGCGCGGCGGCGGCGGCGGTTGGCCGCCGGCGCGGACATAGACGCCCGAACCCTGCCGGGCCTCCAGCAGGCCGCGCATTTCCAGAGCGATCACGGCGCGCCGGATGGTGGGTCGGCTGACGCCGAACTCTTCGGCCAGGTCGCGTTCGGAGGCCAGGCGCTGGCCGGGCTGGTGGCGGCCGTCGGCGATAGCCTGGCCAATATCCGCGGCCACGCGCTGGTAAAGGCGCAGGGGATTGGCGGCCGTCGTCGTCGTCATCTCGTCTTCAACCCTCTCGACAGCGCTATCTTAGGCGGCGTCGCGCCGGAAGGGTAGGGCGGCGACGAGGCTCTAGTCGGCCGCCGCTGGGGCGCCGCCGCCGCTCATCGCCTTTTTGGTCAGCCAGATGCAGGGGATCAGCAGCACCGCTAGCCAGGCCGAGGCGCGGAAGAAGTCGATGGTCGACAACAGATAGGCCTGGTTGACCACCTGGGCGGTCACCGCGCCCACCGCCTGGGCGTGGCTCATCCCGGCGGCCTGCAGGTGGTCCACCGCCGCCAGCCAGGCCGGATCGTTCGAGCCCATGGATTCGGCGATGCGGTTCTGATGCAGGCTCTCGCCCCGGTCCCAAATCGTCGTGGTCAGCGAGGCGGCGAAGCTGCCGGCGGTGATCCGCGAGAAGTTCGACAGGCCCGAGGCGGACGGCAGCTGCTGGGGCGCCACGCCGTTCAGCGAAATGGTCACCATCGACAGGAAGAAGGTGCTCATCGCCACCCCCTGCACCAGCATCGGCCAGACCAAGGCCTTGAAGTCGACGTCCGGCGTGAAACCCGAGCGCATGTAGAACGACAGGGCGAACGCGGCCAGCGACAGGGTCGCGGTCCAGCGGGCGTCGACCTTCTGCATGATGCGGGCGGCGAACGGGGTCAGCAGCACGGCGACTACCCCGCTGGGGGCGGCGACCAGCCCGGCCCAGGTGGCGATGTAGTGCATCTGGGTCTGCAGCCACAGCGGCTGCAGCAGGTTGCTGCCGAAGAACACCGCGTAGCCCAGGCAGAAGGCCACCGTGCCCAGGGCGAAGTTCTTGGATTTGAACAGCGACAGGTCGACGATCGGGTGCTTCTCGTTCAGCTCCCAGATCACCCAGGCGATGAAGCCGACAATGGCCACCAGGGTCTCGACGACGATGGCCGGCGAATTGAACCAGTCGGCGTCCTTGCCGGTGTCGAGCATCACCTGCAGGGCGCCGACCCAGACCAGCAGCAGCATGAAGCCGGTGGTGTCGATCGGCACCTTGCGGGTCGGGGTCTCGCGGGTGGCGAGACCGCGCCAGCACAGGAAGGCGCAAAGCAGGCCGACGGGCACATTGATCAGGAAGATCCACGGCCAGGCGATGTTGTCGGAGATGCAGCCGCCCAGGATCGGGCCGCAGATCGGCGCCACTAGGGTAGTCATCGACCAGATGGCCAGAGCCGTCCCGCGCTTGCTGGCCGGGAAAATCATGATCAGCAGGGCCTGCGACCCGGGGATCATTGGGCCCGAGACCAGGCCCTGCAACACGCGGAAGCCGATCAGCGAGGGCAGGTTCCACGATACGCCGCACAGGAACGAGGCCAGGGTGAACAGCAGCACCGAGGCCACGAAGGTCTTGACCACGCCATAGCGGCCCATCAGCCAGCCGGTCAGAGGCACCGACACGCCGTTGGCCACGGCGAACGAGGTGATCACCCAGGTGCCCTGGCTGGAACTGACGCCCAGATTGCCGGCGATGGTCGGGATCGAGACGTTGGCGATGGTGCTGTCCAGCACCTGCATGAACGTGCCCAGCGCCAGGGCGATCGAGGTGACCGCCAGCATCATGCCGGTCAGCGGCGCGGGGCCCGCGGCGGGGGAGGAGGAGTCCTGGTCGGCCATGCGGCGCTTCCTTGGAGGGGCTTAAGGGCGCGGACTACTTTGAGATGTCGATGGCGGCCTTCATCGACAGGCCGACCCGCAGCGGGTGAGTCTTCAGCTCGGCCGGATCCAGGGCGATGCGGACGGGCAGGCGCTGAACCACCTTGATCCAGTTGCCCGAGGCGTTCTGGGCGGGGATCAGCGAGAAGGCCGAGCCGGTGCCGCCCGAGAGGCCTTTCACCCGGCCGTGGAACTTCACGCCGCCGCCGTAAAGGTCGGAGGTCAGGGTCACCGGTTGGCCGATGCGGACCTTGTCCAGCTGCACTTCCTTGAAGTTGGCGTCCACATAGGCGTCGGTCGTCGGGACGATGGCCATCAGCGGGGCGCCAATCTGCACCTGCTGGCCGACCTGAACGTTCTTCTTGGACACCACGCCGGCCAGCGGCGCGCGCAGCACGGTGCGGTCCAGGGCCAGCTGGGCGCTGGCGAGGCGAGCCTCGGCGGCCGCGATTTCCGGGTTCTTGCTGGCGGGCAGGCCCGAGATCAGGGCGGTGTTGACCTCGCGGTTGCCTTCCGCGGCGACGCGGCTGGCCTTGGCCTGGGCCAGGGCGGCGCGCGCCTCGGTCACGGCTGACTGGGCGTTGGTGAACCGGCTCTGGGCGATGGTCAGCTCCTCGCCGGAGACCGCGCCGGAGTCCGACAGGGCCTTGCGACGCGAGAGTTCGAGCCGGGCCTGTTCGAGGCTGGCCTGGGCGCCGGTCACGGCGGCGGCGGCGCGGGCGATGTCGGCGTCTCGGGCCGCGACCTGGCCGGCCAGGGCGTCGTCGCTGGCGAAGTAGCCGTTCACCTTGCGTTGAGCCTGGCCGAGCGCGGCCTGGGCGGCGAGGACGGCGATTTGGGCGTCGGCGTCGTCGATCACCACCAGCGGCTGGCCGGCGGCGACGACCTGGGTCTCGGAGACCAGCACCTTGGCGACCGGTCCGCTGATCAGCGGCGTTACCTGGGCGACTTCGGCCCCGACATAGGCGTTGTCGGTTTCGACGTGGCGCGAACCGATGAAGAACGCATAGAGCGCCCAGAGCACACCGCCGACGATGACCACGGCGGCGAGGCCGGTCAGCAGTTGTCGGCGATTGCCGTTGGGCTTGGTGGAGGCGGCGGTGTCGGCCATGGGGGAGGTCCTGGAGGCGCGAAAAGCGGAAAGGGCGGAGAGGGGGAGGACCGAGGTCAGGCTGGGGCGAAGCCGCCGCCCAGGGCGCGCACCAGGGCGACGTCCAGGGTCAGGGCGCGGCTTTCCAGATCGGCGACGATCCGGCGTTGGGCCAGCACCGCCAGCTCGGCGATCAGCACGTTCTGATAGGTGGAAAGACCGCCCTGATAGCGCAGTCGGGCGATGCGGAAGCCGTCCTCGTTGGCGGCCAGGGCGGCGCGGCTTTCGGCTAGCCGGGTGTTCAGGGCCCGCTCGCTGGCGGCCACGTCGGCTACGTCGCGCAGGGCCTGGGTGACGGCGGAATCGTAGGCGGCCATGGCGCCGTCGCGGTCGGCCTCGGCGGCTCGCAGGTTCGCCTTCAGACGTCCGCCCTCGAAGATCGGCAGGCTGACGGCCGGACCGACGCTGCCGACGTCGGAACCGCTCTCGAGCAGCTGGTCCAGATGCAGCGCCTGCACGCCGACCGCGGCGGCCAGGTTGACGTTCGGATAGAAGGCGGCCTTGGCCTGGCCGATCCGCTTGCTGCTGGCCTCGGCCCGCCACTTGGCGGCGACCACGTCGGGGCGGCGGCCGATCAGATCGGCGGCCAGATTGGCGGGCAGGCCGAAAGGCTTGAGGTTGGCGACCGACGGCCGAGCGATGGCCAGGCCGCGGTCCGGACCGGCGCCCAGCAGGGCGGCCAGACCGTTGCGGGTCTGGGCGATCTGCTCGTCTATGGCGGCCAGTTCCGAACGAGCGTTGGGCGGACCCGCCTGCGCTTGGCGCAGCTCGCCCCGGGTGTCGAGGCCGTTGGCGACCCGGTCGCGGACCAGGCTTTCAGTCTCCAGCCGCAAGGCCACGGAGCGTTCGGCCACGTCGCGCTCGGCGTAGAGCCGGGCCAGGTCCGCATAGGCGGCGGCGACCGAGGTGGCCAGCATCAGCCGGGCCTGGGCGGCGTCGGCCTGGGCGGCCCTGGCTTCCGAGGTGGCGGCGGCGACGGCCGCGCGGTTCTTGCCCCAGAAGTCCAGCTCCCAGCTGAAGTCCAGGCCCAGCCGGCCGTAGTTATTGTAGCCCTGCGGCACGAAGTCGGGCGGGATGCCGTTGTTGTAGCTCTGCTTGGCGCGCTCGACGCCGGCGTTGACGCTGAGGCTGGGCAGCTGCGCGGCCTTGGCCTGGTTGGCCAGGGCCTGGGCGCGGCGCAGGCGGGCCTCGGCTTGGGCGAGGGTGGGCGAGCCGACCAGCGCCTCGTCGATCAGGGTGTCCAGCTGGGCGTCGCCGTAGGCCTTCCACCAGGCGTCGGTCGGCCAAGCAGCGGCGTCCGAGGCGGAGAGGGTCTGGGCGGTAGCGTAGGCTTCGGGGGCCTTGGCGACCCGGGCCGGCGTCGCGGCGGGCATCGTGGCGCAGGCGCTGGTCAGCAGGGCGGCCAGCAGGATCGAAGCCGTGGCGCCGACCTCGCGGGACCTTGGCGACCCGGAAACCGCTGGGGAGGCGACGGGCTTGTCCAGGGCGTTGGGAGTCATGAGCGGCCGATCTTGAATTGACCGTACTGTACGGTCATATAACGGCGCTGATATAACCGCGAGCTTGACGGGATCAAGGGGGACCCCGAAGGAAAAGAAATGATCCAGGACGTGAAACCGCGTCTCGACCGAGACGCCCGCCGCGAAGCCATCCTCGACGTCGCCAGCGACGTGTTTCAGGAGGAGGGCTACGCCAACGCGTCCATGTCGACGATCGCCGCGCGGGTCGGCGGGTCCAAGGGCACGCTCTACAACTACTTCAAGAACAAGGAAGAGCTGTTCGCCGCCTATGTGGTGCGCCACTGCGCCTGGCAGCGCGACGCCATGTTCGAGATCGAGTCCGAGCTGGGCGACATCCGCGAGGCCCTGATCAAGACGGGACGCATCTACCTGTCGATCGTGCTGAGCGACTTCAGCATGGCCAATTTCCGGGTCATCGTCGCCGAGGCCCAGCGCACGCCCGAAATCGGCCTGGCGTTCTACGAGGCCGGCCCCAAGAGCGGGTCGAAACGGCTGGGCGCGACCCTGCAGAAGGCGGTCGAAAGCGGCCAACTGAAAATCGACGACCCGGTTCACGCCGCCCAGCAGTTCATCGGTCTGTGCCAGAACCGTCTGTTGAAGGCCCGGCTGTGCAACGTGATGGCCGAGCCGACGCCCGAGGAAATCGACCGCGAGGTGCTGCCGGCGGTCAACATGTTCCTGGCCGCTTACGGGACCGGCCGCTAGGCGATTTCCGCTTGGCGGGAAGGGCTTGAGACGGCACTGGGTTCGACGAGGAGGCGCGGCTGTCCAGCGCCCCGCAAGAGGGAAGCTTGGCCATGCAAGGCGTCACGATCGTCGACCACCCCCTGGTCCGCCACAAGCTGACCCGGATGCGCGACAAGCAGACCTCGACCAAGACCTTCCGCGCCCTGATGCGCGAGACGGCGACCTTGCTCTGCTACGAGGTCACCCGCGCCCTGCCGACCCATACCGTCGAGATCGAAACGCCGGTGGCGCCGACCCGGGCCGAGGAGATCTCCGGCAAGAAGCTGGTCTTCGCCCCCATCCTGCGCGCCGGCCTGGGCATGGCCGAGGGGATGCTGGACCTGGTGCCCTCGGCCCGGGTGGCCCACATCGGCCTGTTCCGCGACCCGACCTCGCTGGAGGCGGTGGAGTATTACTACAAGACGCCGGAAGACATCGCCGACCGGCTGGTCATCGTGGTCGACCCGATGTTGGCCACCGGCCACACGGCGGTGGCGGCCCTGACGCTGCTGAAGCGATCGGGCGTCACCGATCTGCGCTTCGTCTGCCTGGTGGCCTCGGTCCAGGGTGTCGAGACCCTCCGCGCCGCGCATCCGGACGTGCCGATCTGGACGGCCGCCGTGGACGCCGAACTGAACGATCACGGCTATATCGTGCCGGGCCTCGGCGACGCCGGCGATCGGACTTTCGGCACGCGCTGACGAAGGACGAGCGGCCCGGCCCTAGGCATCCAGGGTGACGTCGATCTTCATCTGGTCGTCGCCCGGATTGCCGATGACCTTGATGCTGACGCCCGACCATTTCGAGCGGGGCATGTTCAGCGGCGGCTTGGTCTTGCGGCCCAGTTCAGCGTTGCCCAGCGAGGGATAGAGGTCGTTGGAGTCGCCGCGATTGCCTTGGCCGAAGATCTTGGCCAGGTCGCGCCGGTTGTCGGCCTGCAACAGCTCGATGGCCAGGCGGCCCTCGTCGTTGACGTCCGCGACGGCCTCGTCGACCACATAGACCGCCACGCCCTGATCGGGGAGGAAGGCGTCCTGGCTGCGCTTTCGCCGGTACTCCACCAGCAGGTACTGGCTGTCGGTCATGAAGGCCGAGTTGCGGATCACTATCGGCGCGCCGCCCTCGGCGGCCGGCTTGAGCACCACGCCCTTGGTGCTTTCCATGATGATCTCCGGCTCGACCCAGCCGTGGAACATCCGCAGCATGCCGTTGGGATAGACCGGCGTCAGGCCGGAATTGCCCCACGATCCGGCCGCCATCAGGCAGTAGTTGCCAAGGCCGTTGGACTGGGTGCTCTGGGTGGCCCCGGTGTCATAATAGTCGGCCCAGCGCGCGGCCAGATGACCCCACTCGTGAGCGCAGACGCCGACGCGGCAGTCCTCGGGCACGGTCAGGTAGGTGCTGACCGAGATGCCATGGCCGACGTCGACGCCTTCCGGGATGATCCACTTGTGGCTCCAGATGTCGTTGCGGTCGCCGGTGGTCTCGGCGCCGCCGCCGGCGTGGATCACGAAGAGCGCCGTGACCGTCCCTTCGCCCAAGGCGTCGAACCCCGCGAAATCGACGCCGGCGAACTTGGCGGCCAGCACCGCGTCGCGCGCCATGGCCGGGGCGTTGCGCGGAAAGTTGTCGCTCATGCCCGAATTGCCGTCGGCGTAGAAGGCGATCGGGTTGGGCATCCGGAACCAGCCGTGGACCTCGCCGGTGACATCGATGCCCGGGCCGTCCTCGCCGCTGTCCTTGGTCCAGCCGCTGGCCCGGCGGTAGAAGTCGCGCATGCTGCCGGACGGGAAGGCCCCGACGCTGAACAGCATCTGCTCGTACATGCCTGTACTATGATCGTCTCCGTGCGGACGATCGGGGAAGTCGACCAGCAGCACCATCGTGCGGATCTCGCCCGCCAGCTTCTTCGACGGCTGGTCGATCCGCAGGGGACCCTTGATCCCGCCGATCCGGACCTCGCCGTCGTCCAGCCCGACATTGTTGGGCCCACGGCGGCTGGACCGCCAGACCTTGTAGAACGCCTCGAAGGTCATGTCCTTGTCGAGCCGGCCCTCGGCCAGCAGCGACAGGTATCGCGCATAGAGCTGGGCGATCAGGCCCGGCGAGGCCGGCACCGCGCATTGCTCGCGCCGGCAAGCGCACCCGGAAAACGGCTTGAACGCATAGCGCATGGGACCCTCCACGAGACGCCGACGCGGCTCGCACAGTGTCCTAAAAGTGCATGTCAGGCAAACTCAACCATTCAGGGATATTGCACTAGAACGGCCACCAGCCTCGCCACCAGGTCACGACGCCGTCCCAGAACGCGGCCAGGCGTTCCATGGGACTGGTCGCGGTCGGCGCCGTGACCGGCTTGGGCGGCGGGGCCGGCACGAACCAGCTCGGCGCGGCCGGCGGGGCGCAGTTCATCCGCATGCCCACGCCCTTCAGATAGCCCCGGCGCACGCTGCCCGCCCGGATCGCCGCCTGCACGGCCTTGTCGTGCCTGGCGGCGCCGGTCAGCCTGCGAACCCAGCCGCGGAAGGGCAGGACGTGCCGGGTGGTGTGGCGCACCTCGCCGACGCCCGCGCCATAGGCGGCGTCGGCGACTTTCTTGCCGCGCGAGCGGGTGTCGGGCGGGGGGGCCTCGTCCAAGTCCGGGCCCAAGGCCGCGTCCAGCCGGCCGATCTCGCCGGCGACGCCCTCGCAGCGGTCGAGGCCGGTCACGTCATAGGGATCTTCGACCGCGCGCTGCAGCACGGCGGGAATGGCGGTCTGCTTGAGGTTCAGGTCCTCCAGCGGCGCGGCCACCGCGTCGCGCAGGGTGTCTTTCTGTTGCATCGTGCCGGGGTCGGACGCCAGAGCGGGACCGGCCAGCAGCAAGGCCGTAATCATCAGCGGGAAGGTCGAGCGACGCATGCGCCGAGATCGCCCGTCTTAGCTGCACCGTGCAAGTGGAATCGCCAGCTAGGGGCGGCGGACGATCGCGCCGTCCTTCATGACCAGGACCACAGCCTTGGTCGCCTCGATGTCCCGGGTCGGATCGCCGGTCACCGCGACGATGTCGGCCAGGAAGCCGGGCTTCAGGCGGCCCAGGTCGTCCTGGCGGCGCAGAACCTTGGCGTCGACGGACGTGGCGGCCAGCAGGGCCTGGACCGGGGTCATGCCGTCCTTGACCATCCAGACCAGCTCGCGAGCGTTGTCTCCGTGGCGGAATACGCCCACGTCGCTGCCCATGCCGATGGTCACGCCGGTCTTCAGGGCCAGCCTGAACGCCCGCTCGGCGGCCTGCATGGCCGGGGTCGGCGGTGTCTTGCCGGCGACATAGCCCTGGAAATAGGTCGAGGTCGCCTCGCTGGCCGTCAGGGTCGGAAAGAAGGCCACGCCCTTCTCGGCCATCAGCTTGAAGGTGGCCTCCGAGCCGCCGTAGCCGTGCTCGATCGTGTCGACCCCGGCCAGGACCGCCCGCCGCATGCCCTCGTCGCCGGAGGCGTGCACCGAGACCGGGCGACCCGTGGAGTGAGCGGCCTCGACCATGGCCTTCAGTTCTTCCAGGCTGAAGGTCGGCTGGGTCGAACCGTCGGGGCCGACGCGATAGTCGGCGTAGATCTTGATCCAATCGGCGCCGGCCCCAGCTTGCTGGCGCACGGCCCGCACGGCCTCGTCGATCCCGCTGACCTCCTGGGCGCCCTGGGGCAGGTCGGCGTCGGGATTGTAGTTGCGCCGAGCCGGGCCGTAGGCGCCGGTGGCGACAATGGCGCGGGTGGCCACGAACAGGCGCGGGCCTGGGATGACGCCGTCCTTGATCGCCCGCTTCAGCGACACATCGGCCACCCCCGCGCCCTCGGTGCCCAGGTCGCGCAGAGTGGTGAAGCCGGCGTCCAGGGTGGCCTTGGCCTGCACCGTGGCGCGGACCACGCGATAGTCTGGCGCTTCCTTCAGCACCTGATCGTCCCAGGAGGTCTCGTTGTAGGGGTGCAGCAGCAGGTGGCTGTGCAGGTCCATCAGGCCGGGGATCACGGTCGCGCCGGGCAGATCGACGATCTCAGCGCCCGTGGTGTCCAGGCTCGCGGCGGGACCGACCGCGGCGATCCTGCCGTCCCTGACCAGCACGCCCCAGCCTTCGTGCGGCGCTCCGGCGTCCTCGGCGGTCCAGACCCTGGCGGGCTTGAGCAGGATCGGCTGGGCGGCGTGGGCGAGCACCGGCGAGAGGGGCAGGAGGAGGAGAGGCAGGGCGAGGGCGGTCAGCAGGCTGCGCATGGGAGACTCGGCGGTTGGGTCCGCCGAGCTAAGCCGAAATCGGCGATGTCCGCATCCGGGTTGTGACGTGGCCGTCCGGACCGCCTGGTGCAGCCGGTCAGGGCGCGAGGTTCGATCCGTCGCTTTCCAATCGCAGCCAGTCGTTGAACGGCAGCTGATAGGCGCGGTCGAAGACCTCGGCCTGGAGTTTGAAAGGCAGGCTGCTTTCGCTGTTCCACAGCATCACCACGCCTGTCTTCGTGGCGGGATCGAACATCATGGTGGAACGATAGCCGGTTACAGCCCCGCTATGGCCGACCAGGCGATGGCCCTTGTAGGTGAAGCTGCGCATGCCCAGACCGTAGCCTGGGTGTTCCAGCGAGCGGCCCAGGGGCGAGTTGCCATAGGGGCGGCCCGTATGGACGCGCGGGCGCTGGATATCCGCCAGAACCTTGGTCGGCAGGACGGCGGGCGCCTGTCCCATCTGCGCCTGCATCCACCGCGCCAGATCCACGACGTTGGAATTGACGCCCGCCGCGGCGGGCACCCGATAATAGGCGTCAAGCAGAGGCGCCGCCCGGCGGTTCCGCGACGGCCGCGCCCAGTGTTTGGCCGCCCGCAGCCCTTCCATGCCGATGGTCGTGCTGGTCATGCCCAGCGGCAGGAACAACCGCTGCCGAGCCTCCTCCGCATAAGGCCGATGCGTGGTCGTCTCCACGACCTCGCGGATCGTGTCATAGGCGATGTTCTGATAACTGTGGCAGGCGCCCGGCGCGCAGAGCAGTGGCACGGCCGCCAGGCTGGCCCGGATCTCCCGCGGGTCCCGTCCGCCTTCAAGCCAGCCGTCGTAGGCGTTCCTGGGCAAGCCTGTGCGCTGGGACAGCAGTTGCTCGACCGTCAGCGCGTTCTGGGCGTCGCCGGGCAGGCGCAGGCTGGTGCCGAACTTCCCCAGGGGATCGGCCAGCGAAAACACCCCGTCCTCGGCCAGGCGGGCGCTGAGCGTGCCGGCCACCGTCTTGGACAGCGACGCCCAACGAAAGATCGTGTCCGCGTCGACCTTCTCGCCGTCCTGCGGCGAGGTGAGGCCATAGCCCCGCACGAACGACAGCCGACCGTTCTCCACCACGGCGATCGCCAGGCCTTCCATGGTCCTATCGGCCATCATCGCCTGGATGCGGGCGTCCAGGGCGCGGTAGTCGATCGCGCCGCGCCAATCCTCGGGCTCGAGGGGCAGGATGATGGGCGGCGGCGGGGCGGCGGCCGTCTCGCTGATCTTCGGCGCTTGCGCGGGCCGCGACGCCGTCCAGCCGAGCGCGGCCAAGCCGGCCAGAAGGGGGACGGCCACGAGGGCGGCGACCGCCGCCACCCGCCAGCCGCGCCATCGACGGCCTTCAAGGTCGCCTTGCGGGGTTTTGTAGAACCTGGTCAGCCGTCTTCCCGCCGAAATCGTCGTCGCCGGACGCCGCGACGTCAGCGCGAGGTTGTCGTCGTTCGGCGTCGAATCCGCGTCGTGTGAAACATCAACGTCGTCTCCTACGCTTTTGCCGCGCGGCGACAAGGTTCAAGCTGAAAGTTCCGCGGCCCAACGCTTCGTGAAGACGAAGGCGATCAGATCACGCCAGCCCGCAACAGGTCGTGGACGTGGAGGATGCCGACCGGGCGGCTGTCTTCGACCACGAACAGCACGGTGATGCGCCGCTCATTCATCACCTTCAACGCTTCGGCCGCCAGGGCGCCGGGCGTGATGGTCAGCGGGGCGCGGGTCATGACCTCACCGGCCACGTGACCCATCAGCCCGTCCATGTGGCGACGCAGGTCGCCGTCGGTGATCAGGCCGCTGAGCGCCCCGTCGGGGGCGACCACGCCGACCGCGCCGAAGCGCTTTTCGCTCATCACCAGCAGCGCTTCGGGCATGGGGGCGTCTTCGCGGGTCAGGGGCAGTTCGCCCTGGCCGTGCATCAGGTCGCCGACCGTGCGCAGCATGGCGCCCAGCTTGCCGCCGGGGTGGAAAACGCGGAAGTCGCTGGCGGTGAAGCCGCGTCGCTCCAGCAGCGCCACGGCCAGGGCGTCGCCGAGGGCGATCTGCAGGGTGGTGGAGGTGGTCGGGGCGTTGACCTCCGCCGTGGCTTCCGGCGCGTCGGGCAGCAGCAGCAGGATGTCGGCGGCTCGGCCCAACTGGCTGTCGGCGACGGCGGTGATGGCGATCAGCGGGATCGAGAACCGCTTGGCGTAGGCCAGGCTGTCGGACAGCTCGCGCGCCTCGCCGGACTTGGAGAGGGCTAGCACCACGTCGCCCTGGCCGATCATGCCCAGGTCGCCGTGGCTGGCCTCGGCCGCGTGCACGAACATGGCCGGCGATCCGGTAGAGGCCAGGGTCGCGGCGATCTTGCGCGCCACGTGTCCCGACTTGCCGATGCCGGTGCAGACCACCCGGCCCTTGGCGTCGAACAGGGCCTCGACGGCGCGGACGAACGATTCGTCGAGGGACGCCGACAGCAGCGCCAGGGCCTGGGCCTCGGCGTTCAGGACCCGCTGGCCCACGACGATCGCGTCGAAGGCGCTCATGGCGCGGTCGTCGCCGCTTCGCGAGCGTCGCTCACCTGTTGGCGAACCTGTTGTTCGCGCAGGGCCGCGGCGTCCTTCTCGCGTTGGATCTTGATCCGCATTTCCGGCGTCTGCTGGATCGGGACCGAGCCGAACGGGCCTGGCGAGCGAGCGCCGTAGCCCTGCGGCCAGACGAGCGAAAACGCGATCAGGGCCAAGCCGATGAACGCCAGGAGGGGCATGAGGATGCGATCGGGCATGGCCTGCCTATAGCATGCCCCCCAGAGGAGAGAAGGGTGAGAGCGCGGCAAGAGAGGGGCCGGGCGCTTGACGCGGGGGCGGCCGGGGCTTAGCCCGCCCTCCGACACATCCTGGAGGTCCGATGCCCGTTCTCGTCCTGCTCCGCCACGGCCAGAGCCAATGGAATCTCGAAAACCGCTTCACCGGCTGGGTCGACGTCGACCTGACCGCCGAGGGCGAGGCCCAGGCCCGCAAGGGCGGCGAGCTGATCAAGGCCGCCGGCATCGACATCGACGAGGCCTTCACCTCCGTCCAGACGCGGGCCATCCGCACCTGCAACCTGGCGCTGGACGCGGCCAGCCAGAGCTTCGTCCCCGTCACCAAGGACTGGCGGTTGAACGAGCGGCACTACGGCGGTCTGACCGGGCTGAACAAGGCCGAGACCGCAGAGAAGCATGGCGAGGAACAGGTCACCATCTGGCGCCGGTCCTACGACATTCCCCCGCCGGAACTGGCCCCGGGCGGCGAGTACGACTTCGGCAAGGATCGCCGGTACGCGGGCAAGGATCTGCCCAGCACCGAGAGCCTGAAGACCACCCTGGTGCGCGTGCTGCCCTATTGGGAGGCGGCCATCGCGCCCAAGCTGACGGCCGGCGAAACGATCCTGGTGGCGGCGCACGGCAATTCGCTGCGCGCCATCGTCAAGCACCTGTTCAACGTGCCCGACGCCGACATCGTCCATGTCGAGATCCCGACCGGCAATCCGCTGGTCATCGATCTGGACGACGCCCTCAAGCCGACCGGCGCGCGCTACCTCGACGAAAGCCGCGCCCAGCCGCTGCCGGCGGCCCGCTGATCCGGCGTTTCGGGACGCCTGGACAAACCAGGTCCGGGCGTCCCGAAAGGCTTGGAAACGCAGCGTTAATGCGGGTTGGCGCATTGTGCTGGTCTAGCCCTTCGGGGAGTCGATACGAGCCGTCATGAACGCCCCTCCCGCGGCAGGCCAAGACCACAAGCGCCTGACGCAGCACGACGTCGACGTGATCTGCGCCAAGCATGACCGTCTGTGGTCGGCTCGGATGGGCGGCGCGCGCGCCGTTTTCGCCTTCTGCGACCTGTCGGGCCTGTCGGTGACGGGCCGCAATCTCTGCGACGCCGATTTCACCGGCGCCCTGATGGTCGGCTGCGACATGCGGCGCGCCAAGCTCGACAACGCCACCATGTACGGGGCGGACCTGCACGGCTCGGACCTGACCGACGCCTCGATGCGACGCTGCGATCTGCGCGGGTCCAGCCTGCGCGGCGCCAACCTGACCGGGGCCGACCTCTTCGAGGCCGATCTGCGCGAGGGCCAGATCGCCGCCGCCGACCGCAAGGAAGGCTATCGGGTCATCGAGCCGGTGCAGCGCGAGGCCCAGGCCCACGGCGCGATCCTGGCCGGCGCCAACCTCGAACGATCGCGCCTGTCGGGCATCATCGCCACCAAGGCCGACTTCAGCGACGCGATCCTCAAGGACGCCAAGCTGGTGCGGGCCAACCTCAAGCAGGCCAATTTCAACGGCGCCAACCTGGCCGGGGCGGACCTGTCGGGGGCCAATCTGTTCGGGGCCGACCTGCGCAACACGGTCCTGGTCGGGGCCAAGACGATGTCCTGGAACATCAACGACACCAACATGGACGGCGCCCTGACCGACAAGGCGTCGGGCAAGGACGTGTCCGACATGCCCTACGAGCAGATGATCGCGGATCACGCCCGCTGGTGCGAGACGGGCGGCGCCGAGGGCAAGCCTTCGGTGTTCGACAAGGCCGATCTGCGCAATCTGAAATCCGTGCGCGGCTTCAACCTGACAGCCCTTTCGGCCAAGGGGGCGGTCTTTTACGGGCTGGATATGGAAAGCGTGCAGATGCAGGGCGCGCAGCTGGAGGGCGCCGACCTGCGCTCCTGCAACCTGCGTCGGGCCGATCTGCGCGGCGCCCGGCTGAAGGGCGCCAAGTTGACCGGTTCCGACCTGCGCGAGGCCCAGCTGGGTCCGCTGCTGATCGGCCGCGAGCGCCTGCTGCCCAGCGACCTGACCGGAGCCTTGCTGACCAACGCCGATCTGGCCAGGGCCGACCTGCGCCAAGCCTGTTTGAACGGCGCGGACCTGTCGCGCGCGAATTTCACCAACGCGCTGCTCAAGGATGTCGACATCACGGGCGCCATTCGTCTGGGCGCCCGCGGCCTGGACGACGTGATCTAGCGCCCGGTAACGCTAACGACGAATTTTCGAAAGCGCTTCGCGAAAGTTGCGGCAAAACGGCGCGGCCTTAACGCTTCGCTTGTCGATCGCCGTTATGTCTCGACGGGAGCACGGGTTTCTCGGGGGAGTAGCGTAGAACATGAGCGCGGCGCAGGGCATTGCGGGACGGCGGCGACTTAGCCAGGCCGAGCTCGACATGATCGTGACCGCGCACGAGAAATTCGTCACGGGCAAGCAGGGCGGCAAGCGCGCTTCGCTGCGCTTCACGAACCTCTCGGGCCTGGACCTGTCCTTCCGCAATCTGGCCGACGCCGATTTCTCCGCCTCAATCCTGGACGGCTGCCGCATGGTCCGCACACGGTTGGAGCGGGCCAACCTGTTCGGCGCCGATCTGCGCAAGGCCGATCTGCGCCAGGCCGTTCTGGTGCGCGCCGATCTGCGCGGCGCCTGTCTGCGGGGCGCGAACCTGTCACAGGCCGATCTGACCCAGGCCGACTTCCGGGAAGGCCAGGTGGCCATACCGCATCCTCGCAAGGGCCTCGAAACCATCCGCCACGAGACTCGCAACGGCGAAGTCGACGAGGTCAACTTCTCGGGCGCGACGCTGGACGGCTCGCAATTCACCGGCGTCTCGGCCTTCAAGGCCGACTTCAGCGACTGCTCGCTACGCGGAGCCAAGCTGTCGGGGGCGAATCTCAAGGAAGCCAATCTGAGCGGGGCGATCCTGGACGGCGC
Organism: Caulobacter sp. Root487D2Y; assembly: GCF_001427165.1. Classification (NCBI taxonomy): domain Bacteria; kingdom Pseudomonadati; phylum Pseudomonadota; class Alphaproteobacteria; order Caulobacterales; family Caulobacteraceae; genus Caulobacter; species Caulobacter sp. Root487D2Y. The sequence goes on along the minus strand of NZ_LMFD01000010.1, from coordinate 1,218,686 downwards.
CGACGTCAAGGGCGCCAACCTGGAAGGCGCCAACTTTACCGGCGCGGTCATGTCGGGCGTCGACACGTCCACCGCCCGCACCAGCGGCGCGGCGATGCAGGGCTGCCTGGCGGCGTCGACCGAAAGGGCGCTGTCGCGCGTCGAGGAAATCCACCGGCGCTGCCTGGCCAACGAGGCCTGGTGCAAGACCGGCGGCAAGGAAGGCGAACCCGCGCGGCTGGACGGCGAAGATCTGCGCCCGCTCGGCGACAGGCTCAAGGGCCTGCGGCTGACGGCGATGAGCGCCGCGGGCGCGTGCATGGTCGGCATCGACCTGTCCGGGACCCAGCTCCAGGGCGCCAATCTGCAAAACGCCGATCTGCGCATGGCGAACCTGCGCGGCGCCGACCTGCGGGGCGCCAAGCTGTCCGGCGCCAACCTGACCAAGGCCGACCTGCGACAGGCGTTCCTCTCGCCGTTGCCTCTGGGGCCCGAGCGCAAGACCCTGGTCAATCTGAAGGCCGCCCGTCTGCGGTACGCCCAGATGCAGGCGGCCGATCTCAGCGAGGCTGTGCTCGACGGCGCCGACCTGCGGGGCGCCGACTTCACCGGCGCGCGGTTGTCCAGGATCAGTCTGCGCGACTGCGACCTCAGCCAGGCGCAGGGCCTGGATTTCACGCCGGCCTAGAGCGCGGCCGAAGCGGATGAGCCGCTCCATCGCCGCCAGAAAAAAGGGCGGCGCATCTCAGCGCCGCCCTGAAAGTCATAGAGGGGAGATATGATAACGCGCGAAGGTGGTGTTAGGCTGCCTTCTCGCCTTCGACCTTGTCGCCTTCGATCAGGGGCGCGGCCGACTTGATCTTGATCGTGCGGGGCTTGAGGGCCTCGGGCAGCTCGCGCTTCAGCGAGATCGACAACAGGCCGTCCGACAGGGCCGCGTCGGTCACGACCACGTAGTCGGCCAGCTGGAAGCGGCGCTCGAAGTTGCGCTCGGCCAGGCCGCGATGGAGGTAGCGCTTGGCCTCGTCATTGGCCGGCTTGCGGCCGGTGACGGTGAGAAGGTTCTCCTTCACCTCGATGCCAAGCTCCTCCGGCTTGAAGCCGGCGACGGCGATCTCGATGCGGTACGCGTTCTCGGCGGTGCGCTCGATGTTGTAGGGGGGATAGCCCGAAGCGGCCTCGTTCGAGGCGGCGGAGTCCAGCAGGGCGGCCAGGCGGTCGAATCCGACGACGGAGCGATACAGGGGGGACAGGTCGATCGTACGCATGATGACATCCTTCTTTCACAGCAAGGTTGCTCAATAGGTTCAGACCTTTGGCGACCCTGGAAAGGCGTCGCCGGCGGTCTGGAAGGCCCGGGTTTCCAGCGCCTCCGAGACCAAGGTGGTGAGCCGTTTTTCGACTTCAAGGGGTTGAATGAGCGGCTTGACGGTGAATCGCTTGATCGTCGTTCGGCCACCGTTAAGGTCGGCTCGCCCGGCCCCCTGGCCAGCCTTGGAGAGCTCCGACGATGACTTGCCGCCGCCATCTCCTCCTGTTCGCCGCCGCGACGCTCTGTCTTTCCGCCTCGCCCGTGTTCGCCGCCGACGCGGCGTTGCGGGCGGCCATCGCCTCGCCTGACCGGACGCCGGCCAACGCGGCCCGCGACGGCGCCCGCCATCCCTACGAGAGCCTGACCTTCTGGGGGCTGAAGCCGCACCAGACCGTGGTCGAGGTGTCGCCGGGCGGCGGCTACTGGACCGAGATCCTGGCGCCCTACGCCAAGGCCACGGGCGGGGCCTATGTCGCGGGTCTGGCTGATCTGGCCAATCCGAAGATCTCGGACGGGGCCCGCAAGGGCAGGGCGAACTTTGAGATGCGCTTCCTGGATCCGGCCAAGTACGGGACCGTGCGGTTCGTGAACTTCGGGCCGGTCGCCGCGCCCTTGGGGGCGGCGGGGTCGGCCGATCTGGTCCTGACGGCGCGCAATGTCCACAACTGGACGGTCCAGCCGGGGGTGGCCGACAAGATCTTCGCCGACTTCTTCGCCGTGCTGAAACCGGGCGGGATCCTGGCGGTCGAGGACCACCGCGCCGATCCCAAGTCGGAAACCGACAAGGGCGCGGACGGTTATCTGGCGACGGCCACCGTGGTGGCCCTGGCGGAAAAGGCCGGCTTCAAGCTCGACGCCAAGTCCGAGATCAACGCCAATCCCAAGGACACCAAGGATCATCCGTTCGGTGTCTGGACCTTGCCGCCGACCAAGCAGACCGCGCCGAGCGGTCAGCCGGCCGATCCCAGTTTCGATCGTTCGAAATACGACGCCATCGGCGAGAGCGACCGCATGACGCTGCGCTTTCGCAAGCCGGGTTAAAACTTGACGGGTCAGAGGCGAAGTTTCGCCAAGGTCGGGTGCATGATCGGGGTTGTGAATTGATGGCGGGTGGCGGCATGGGTCCAGGACTTCGATGGTCGCGGCGGGGGCTGCTGGCGGGCGCGGCGGCGCTGAGCCTGGCGGGATGCGGCCGCAAGGCGGCCAAGCCTGACGCCAAGCCGGCGGCCAAGGCCGAACCGATGACCCTGAAGGCCGCGGCCGGGGGCGACTGGCGCACGCCCGCCGACAAGGCCCGCGACGTCTGGCGTCATCCCGTCGAGAGCCTGGAGTTCTGGGGCCTCAAGCCGGGCCAGACCGTGGTCGAGTTCTGGCCCGGTGCCGGCTGGTACACCGACATTCTCGCGCCGTACCTGGCCGCGACGGGCGGCAAGCTCTACGCCGCTTCGCTGCAGACCGACCTGCCGGACGACCCCAGCGCCAAGGCGGCCGTCGAGGCCTATCAGCGCAAGCTCGCCGACCACAAGAAGGTCTATGGCGAGGTCGTCGTTACGGCGTTCGGGCCGACCAGCGGCCCGGTGGCGCCGGCGGGTTCGGCCGATCTGGTGCTGTTCCTGCGCAACCTGCACAACTGGATGGCGGCGGGCCTGGCCGAGAAAGCCTTCCGCGAAGCCCTGGCCGTTCTCAAGCCGGGCGGCGTTCTGGGCGTCGAGGAGCATCGCGGCGAACCCGGGCGGGTGCAGGACGTGCTGGCCGCCGACGGCTATGTGCAACAGGCCTATGTGATCGAAATGGCCAAGGAGGCCGGCTTCGTCCTGGCGGGCGAAAGCGAGATCAACGCCAATCCCAAGGACACCAAGGATCACCCGTTCGGCGTCTGGACCTTGCCGCCCACCCGGCTGTCGGCGCCGCGCGGCGAGCCGGCCGAGCCCGGCTTCGACCACGCCAAGTACGACGCCATCGGCGAGAGCGACCGCATGACCCTCAAGTTCGTGAAGCCGAAATGAGCCCGAAAGGACGCGCCGTCGCTTCGGCCCTGATCTCTCTGACCCTAGCGTCGACGGTTCCGTTCGCGGCCAAGGCCGAGGCCGGCAAGGTCGCGCCCGCCACCAAGGTCTTCTCGTTCCTGGAGGCCTTCCTGAAAGTGCCGCCCGCCGAACGGTCCAGGATCAAGCTCAGCTACGCCCTCCTGCGCGAGGGCAAGCGGGCGACCGGCGTCAAGGCGACCTTGATCGAGGCCAACGGCGTCCGCACGCCGCTGCCGATCGATGGCGAGGGGCGTTTCGAACGCACGCCCACCTTGGCCCAGCTGCAGGCCAAGGCGCAGGTCAGCTTCGACGTTTCCGCCGACACGAAGCTCGGCTCGACCATGCTGCTCGATCCAGTGCTCAAGCCGGCGGTCGAGTACGATGCGCGGGAGCTGGTCGTCACGGTCGACGACTCCAACAGGGCCATTCGCAAGGCCGCCGGTCCCATGGCCATGATGGCGCCGCAGATGGACGGCCTGAAGTTCCTGACGGTCGATTCCGGCGTGGCGATCTTCCCCAACGGAAGCTCCAAGCCGCTGCCGGCCGGCGCCGAAGGCGTTGTCTTCGAGCCCGGCCAGTTCAAGGGCGCGTCCCGCGTCCGTTTGGCCAAAGCCCCGTCGGCCGTGGACTATTACGTCAAGAAGAAATAGCCGCCGGCGCGTCTGAACAGTGTTTACTCGCCGCGATCCAGCGGCCAGTCTGCCGCCCAGAATCCACGCGCCACAGAGGGAGAAGCGCTTATGGCTACGTTGCAGGAAATCACCGATCGCATCAAAGCCGCCGTCGGCGACGACAGCGGCCTGGGCAAGAGCCTGAAGTTCGATCTGAAGGAAACTGGCGTCATCCACATCGACGGCGGCTCGGTGACCAACGAGGACAAGCCGGCCGATCTGACCATGACCCTGTCGCTGGACGACCTGCTGGCCATCGGCGCCGGCTCGCTGGACCCGACCATGGCGGTGATGACCGGCAAGCTGAAGCTGTCGGACATGGGCACGGCCATGGCCCTGCAGTCGAAGATGGCGGCCCTCTTCGCGAAGATGCGCTGATCCATGGCGGATGCGGCGCCGCTGGTCTCGATTCCCGAGGCGCCCGTTCCCGATCATGGAAAGGCCGAATGGTTCAGCGGCGCGGACGGGGCGACCCTCCGCGCCGCTCTATTTTCGCCGCCCGAGGTCTCAAAGGGCGGCGAGGCGCGCGGCTCGGTGGTGGTCAGCCCCGGCCGCAGCGAGCCGATCGAGAAGTATTTCGAGGTCGTGCAGGACCTGCTGGACCGCGGCTTCGTCGTGCTGGTCCATGACTGGCGGGGGCAGGGGCTTTCGCACCGTGCTCTGCCCGATCGGCTGAAGGGCCACGCGGTCGGGTTCAAGGAATTCCTCGGCGACCACCAGGCGTTGCTGGCCGCGTTCGAGACGCGGCTGCCCAAGCCCTGGATCGCGGTCGGGCACTCGATGGGCGGCAGCCTGATCATGCTGGCCCTGGCCATGGGCGAGACCCGTTTCGCCGCGGCCGTGCTGTCGGCGCCGATGCTGGGTCTCAACACCGGCCGCAGGCCGGCGGGCGGGGCGAGGGCTCTGGCGTGGCTGATGAGCCGCTCGCGATACAAGGGCGACTACGTTCTGGGCGACGTGGGAGACCCGTTCGTCCAGAGCTTCCCCAAGGACGCCCTGACCCACGACGCCGCCCGCTACGCCCGCCACCGGGCCCAGATCAACGCCAATCCCGACATCGCCTTGGGCGGCATCACCTGGGGCTGGACCGACTTCGCCTTCTCGACCTGCGCTTTCCTACGGCGCACCCGGGGCGTCGAGGCCATATCGATCCCGGTGACCGTCGTCGGAGCGGGGGAGGACAGCCGTGTCCTGGTCGCCGACGAGAGGGCGATCGCCGGCCGCATGCCGAGGGGGCGCTATGTCGAGATCCCCGACGCCTTCCACGAGATCCTGATCGAGACCGACGACCGCCGGGCGAAGTTCTGGGCGGCGTTCGACGAAACGGTGGACCCGGTCGCTCCGCGATAATCCACAATCACCGCCGTCGTTCTCGGAACACGTCCTGGGATGATCGGCGTTGGAGGCGCGGCGCTACTTCGCCGACCGCCGCAACGACACCAGCGCCTCGTCCAGGCAGCGGCGGTCGCCGGAGATCACCATCTGGCCGCCGTTGGGACCGATCGGTTCGCCGCGCCAGTTGGCGACGATCCCGCCGGCGCCCTCGATCAGGGGAATGGCCGCCTCGATGTCCCAGGACTTCAGGCCGGCCTCGATGACCATGTCCATCTTGCCCATGGCGACCATGGCGTAGGCGTAGGCGTCGCAGCCCAGGCGGGCCAGCTTGGCGGCGGCGCGCACCTGGCGCCAGGCGCCCAGTTCAGCCCCGTCGAAACAGGCTTCGGGATCGGTGGTGGCGATGACGGCGTCGGTCAGGTCGGCGCATTCGCGCACCTGGATCGGCCGGCTATGGCCTCGCGACATCAGGCGCGAGCCGGCGGCCGAGCCGATGAAAATCTCGCCCGTATAGGGCTGGCCGATCGAGCCCAGCACCGGACGTCCCTGATGGCGCAGGCCGATCAGGGTGGTCCACAGCGGTAGGCCCGAGATGAAGGCGCGCGTGCCGTCGATCGGGTCCAGCACCCAGACGAACTCGGCGTCGGGCCGGTCTTCGCCGTACTCCTCGCCGATCACCCCGTGTTCGGGATAGCGTTCGGCGATCAGCTGGCGGATCGCCGCCTCGGCGCCGCGATCGGCTTCCGTCACCGGATCGAAGGCGGCGTGGCTGTCGCGCGGCAGGTTCTTGCCGGCGCCCTTGTCTTCCAACCCGTGGTCGGCCCGGAACAGCGGCAGGATCGCCGCCGCCGAAGCGCGGTTGAGGTCAACGACGAAGGCGTCGAGCTGAGCGAGGTGATCGGCGGCGAGGGTCATGGGCGAGGATTTAGCCCGCCCTTCGACTCGACGCCACCGTTCGCGATTTCTGAACCTAGGCTTCGATCGCCTCGCCGCCGTTCAGCGACTTGGCCAAGTCCAGCAGGCGCCGACGCGGACGCTCGCCCAGCAGGTAGTAGGCGCGGACTAGGTCCAGCGTCTCCTTGCGGGCGAACATCTCGCCGCCCTCGGCTTCGGCGTTGGCTTCCTTCGCCGCACGGTCCGACAGGCCGTCGTAGAAGTAGCCGACCGGGACCTCCAGCGCCTCGGACAGCTGCCAGAGGCGAGCGGCCGAGATGCGGTTGGCGCCGCATTCATATTTCTGGATCTGCTGGAAGCGCACCCCGACGGTGCCGGCCAGCTGTTGTTGAGTCAGGCCCAGGAGACGGCGGCGACGCCGCAATCGCTTGCCCAGATAGACATCAATGTCGTTGCCCATGATGACGCCCCGATTTCATGTTCCCGTCCCGAAACGGAACGGCCTGGGGTGACATCCGCAAGTCGCGTGCCGGGCGAACCACGCGAGTCGACACACGCTGCGAGTCCCACTCATCCGCGAAGCAGGCTACTAAGGGTTCATGTCGGATAAGCGTCGGCCTTTGGGCCAGGATCTTCTATGGCGCGCGGAAGCGCTGGGTTTTGACCTCTTCATCGGGGTGGTGCGCCTGCTGGGCGTCGACGCCGCTTCGGCGTTCGGCGGTTGGCTGGGCCGCACCGTCGGTCCGCTGAGCGGCGCGCACAAGGTGGCGGCGCGCAATCTCACGCTGGCCTTTCCGGACAAGGACGAAGCCTGGCGGGCGGCCATGCTCAAGGCGCAATGGGACGGCCTGGGCCGCACCTTCGCCGAGTTCCCGCTGATGGACAAAATCCTGCCGTCCACGGGCCGGGTCGAGGTGGTCAATCAGCAGCGCCTGTTCCAGATCGCCGCCGACAAGGTTCCCGTGGTCTTCGTTTCGGGACACCTGTCGAACTGGGAGGTGATGCCCGCGGCCATCGTCGATTCCGGGGTCACCTGCGAGATGACCTATCGCGCGGCCAACAATCCGTATGTCGACGACCGCATCAAGGCCAGCCGCTTCCGCTACGGCGTGCGGCTGTTCGCCCCCAAGGGCGGCGACGGGGCGCGGGAGCTGCTCGAGGCCATGAAGCGCGGCGTTTCCGTGGCGCTGATGAACGATCAGAAGTTCAACACCGGCGTCGAGGGCCTATTCTTCGGCCATCCGGTGCGCACGGCGCCGGGACCCTCGCGCCTGGCGATCCGCTTTGGCACGGTGCTGCAGCCGATGTCGGTGCAGCGCACCAAGGGCGCGCGCTTCCGGGCGGTGGTCCACGATCCGATCGTTCTGCCCGACACCGGCGATCGCACCGCCGACATCGAGGCGGGCGTGAAGCTGGTCAACGCCTTCATGGAGGACCGCATCCGTGAGCGACCCGAGGAATGGTTCTGGGTCCATCGGCGCTGGCCGAACGAGGTCTACGCGGCGCTGGCGGCGGGCGAGGCCTAGAGCTCCAGCATCCGCTCGTGGCGGCGCCGGCGCGGACCGTCGTACTTCGGGTCGTCGCGACGACGCCGGCAGGGGCCGAAATAGTCGTCGGTGCGGATGAACGGCCGGGGCTTGAAGATCACCGCGTCGATGCGGTCCAGCAGCGAGCGGGCGGTGACCGGCTTGACGACGATCTCGGTGACCCCGGCGTCGCGGGCCTCGAGCACCCGGTGCCGTTCGGCGAAGCCGGTCAGCATGATGATCGGCAGGAACGGGTCCGGGCTGTCGGGCGAGCGGCGGACCAGCTGGGTGAACTGCACGCCGTCCAGGGGCGACATCCGGAAGTCGACGATGGCGATGTCGATCTGACGTTCGCGAACGACCTGCAGGGCTTCGGCGCCGTCCATGGCCTCGAACACGTGCCGCACGCCGACGCCCTTGAGGATCGTCGAGACGATCGCCCGCATGTGATGGTTGTCGTCCACCAGCAGAAATCGCAGCTGATCGAGCGTCGCGGACATGCGGGACTGGCCTCCATCACGACAAGGGGGATGGCGGGCATACTGTAGAGCTAACGGGCTGTCGATCCCCTTAGGGGGGAATCGGTCCAACAAATTTCGACCTAGGCGTGTGGTTGCGGTACCTCGACCATCAGGGAGGGGTCGAGGTTCCGGTCGCGCCACTTCATGCGCCAGCACAGGTGCGGACCGGTGGCGCGGCCCGCCTGGCCGACCGCGCCGATCAGCTGGCCCTGAGCCACCGCCTGGCCGGCGGCCACGTCGATGCGCGAGAGGTGCAGATAGGCGGTGATCAGGCCCTGGCCGTGGTCGATCAGGATCAGCCCGCCTTCGAAGTGCAGGCCGGTCTCGGCGAAGCTGACGACGCCGGCGGCCGGGGCCACGACCGGCGTCCCGACCGGGGCGGCCAGGTCGACGCCGTAGTGCGGGCGCTTGGCCTCGCCGTTCAGGATGCGCTGGCCGCCAAAGCTGGACGAGCGGCGCGTGGCCTGGACGGGCCAGATGAAGCCGGTGCGGAAGAAGTCGCCGTCCAGCCGGCTGGCGAAGCCGACGCTCTTGCGCGCCCCCTCGGCGGCGATGCGGGCCAGCAGGGCCGGATCGCTGGGCGAGACCTGGTCGGCGGCCAGGCCGTCGATGCGCTGGATGTCGAAGGTCCCCGGCGCGATGGTCGCCTGGTGGCTGGCCGAGCCGTCGGCGGTCTCGACCGTGATCAGGGCCGGGGGCGGGGCGTCGCGGTCGAAGCCGATCACGAACCAGCCGTCGGCCGAGGCCTGGGTGACCGGCGCGCCGTTCAGCAGCACGCTGGCGTGGGCCGCGGTGCGGCCCACGACCGCGCCGCCCTGCACGAAACGGCCAGACAGGGTCAGGCCCGGCGCGGCGGCGCGGGCGATGGTCGGGAAGCCTAGGGCGGCGGTCAGGCCGGCGAGCGCCCCCCGCCGGTTCAGCCCCGGCTCTCCCGCCAGCGCTTCAGGGCCTCGGCCGGACCCGCATAGGCTTCCTGCAACTCCGGGCTCCAGTAGCGCAGGTTCTCCAGCGACACCTTGGCGCCGGTGACCGCGCACAGCACGTAGTGGCCGGGGCTCATGATGGCGAACTCGCCGTCGCCATAATGCAGCACGGCCGGGCCGCCGGATTTGCCGAGATTGGGATCGAACGCGTTCATAGGACTCTTTTACGCCAGTTGAGGTCGGGGGAACAGGTGGGCGGCCCAGCGATGCTGAAGGACCGGATCAAAACAGGCTTCCCTGATCGGACGGCGGCGGCGGCGCTTTCGGCTTGGGCGCCGGACGCGGCGCGGCCCCAGCCTGGGATAAGGGGGCGGCGGGAGGGACGGGCGTCGATCCCTCGCCGTCGATCACCGCGTCGCGCTCGCCGGCCTTGAACTTTAGGCTGACGCGCTCGCCGCTGGTCAGCTCGGCGGCCGAGCGGGCGATCGACCCGTCAGCTCTGTGCACCAGGGCGAAGCCCAGCTCCAGCGGCCGCTCGGGATTGAGTGACACCCGCAGCTTGTCCAGGCTGACCAGACGGTCGGTGTCGCGCTCCAGCCGTCGCCGGACCACGGCGTTCAGCCGCTCCTGCAGCGCGGGCAGGCGAGCGTGCTGGGCCACGCGCTCGGGAACGCGACGGGCGGCCAGGTCCAGCCGCCGGCCCAGGTCCTCGACCCGGCGGCCGCAGTCGGCGCGCTGGCGGTGCAGGGTGTCGGGCGACAGGCGGGCGGTGACCTTCAGCAGGTCGCGGGCGTGGATGTCGGTGTTGCGCTGCAGGGCCGCGTCGAGACGGGCGGCGGTCTCCTTGAACCGGCGCTCGGCCGGGGCGGTCAGGTCGTCGAGGCGAGGCAGGCCGCGCACCGCCAGGTCCAGGCGCTGCTGGGCCAGGGCCAGCAGGTCGGCGGGGCGGGGCAGGCCGCGCGCGGCGCTGACCAGGCGGGTGCGCCGCTCCTCGATCGCCCGGCCGCCGCAGTTGTTCAGCCGGCGGTCGTAGTCGCTGACCAGGGCCCGCAGCTCGGCCAGCACCGGCGTGGCCATCTCGGCGGCGGCGGTGGGGGTGGGCGCGCGACGGTCGGAGACGAAGTCGATCAGGGTGGTGTCGGTCTCGTGGCCGACGGCCGAGATCAGCGGGATGGTTCCCTCGACCACGGCGCGGGCCAGGGCCTCGTCGTTGAAGGCCCACAGGTCCTCGACCGAGCCGCCGCCGCGGGCGACGATCAGGACGTCGGGACGCGGCACGGGACCACCGGGCGCGATGGCGTTGAAGCCTCGGATCGCGGCGCTGACCTGGCCGGCGGCGGCGTCGCCCTGCACCACGCAGGGCCAGACCAGCACCTGGCAGGGCCAGCGGTCGCGGATGCGGTGCAGGATGTCGCGGATCACCGCCCCGGTCGGGCTGGTGATCACCCCGACCACGGCCGGCATCGAGGGCAGGGGCCGCTTGCGCTCCGGGGCGAACAACCCCTCGGCGGCCAGCTTGGCCTTCAGCCGCTCCAGCTGGGCGAGCAGGGCGCCGACGCCGGCGGCCTCCATGGTCTCGATGACGATCTGGTAGCGCGACCCGGCCGGATAGGTGGTGATCTTGCCGGTGACGATGACCTCCAGCCCATGCTCGGGCCGGATCTGCAGTTGACGGACATTGCCCTTCCAGACCACGCCGTCGATGGCGGCCTTGTCGTCCTTGATGGTCAGGTAGACGTGGCCGTTGGAGTGGTGGGTGACCTTCGACAGTTCGCCGCGCAGCCGCACGAAGCTGTACCGGTCTTCCAGCGTGCGTTTCAGGGCGAAGGCCAGTTCCGAGACGGAATAGGCCTGAGCGTTGGAATCAGGGGCGACGGTGTCGGTCATGGGGTTCTAGATAGGACGGATTGGGGTGGCGTGTGAAATGGGTGGGCGTTCGTGCGGCGACCACTTGCCCCCGCGGACCGCTTCGCGGTCGTCTTCCCCCGGAGGGGGAAGAGGGGCCGTGCGCGCGTCCTCCGCCCCCTGTGGGGGCGGACAGACCGCGAAGCGGTCAGGTGGGGGCAAGTGTTCGCGGGCACAGCTTCGCAGGCTCACGCGATCTCTCGCTGAGGTGATGGAAAGGGACGCGGAGCGCCGGACACCGTCCGGAGTGTTTGAGTAGTAACCGTTTCGACGAAGCCCGATCGCTCCGCGCCATGAGCCCTGTTAGGGCCTCGCCGCCTTGAAGCCTCCGACGGGCGGGCCAGGTCAACGACACCCGGTCCCGGACCGCGAACGTGTCACCGTCCGCCTGCGGCGCCATCGACCCCCGCGCCCGACCGTTTTCGTGTTCCGGGCTCGGCGAGCATCTCGCGAACGCGAGGTTTGGTCTGGCCCTACACACGCGGACAGACCATCGATGACGCGACCCGCTCGATCGCCCCCCGCCGCCGCATCGGTCGCTGGCCATGCGCCCTTTCCCTGCGTCGAGGTGGGATCAGGATACGGGCGATCTGGAGGGTGAGGACCAAATCGGGTCGAGAAAGTTCAGGGCGTTGAAATCGCTGGGCTTCGTTCGCTATTCGCCGGGCGTACACGCCAAAAACCCCTCTCCCAGAGGGAGAGGGCGGGGCCCGCCGCGCAGCGGTGGGAGGGTGAGGGGGTACTGAGTTCGACGGCGCGCCGGCAGGGCCGTCGGAGCGAAACCGGATAGGGCGTCACCCCTCTCCCTCCCACGCCTGCGGCGCGGGTCCCTCCCTCTCCCCTCCGGGAGAGGGTGAAGGAAGGGCTGTCCCCCGACCGCTCCAAAACGCAAAAATCCCGGAGGGCCCCTCGACCGTCCGGGATCTTTTCCAGTTCTCGCCGTGAGGCCGAAACCCTGCAGCGCCTTCGTCCCGCGGATTTGGGGCGCGAGAATCTCTACCGCCGACCCGGCATCCCGCGTCCGGAAGCCCGCGCTTCCAGGAACGAGGGCGGCCCCACGGGCATGAGAACTAGATGTAGCGGCGCAGGGAGCGGGCCAGTTCGGTGGCGCCGGCCTTCTTCTTGGTCTGTTGCGGCTGGTAGGCGATGCGGGCGTGCTCGCCGCAATAGGGGCCTTCCGACGACCGGCGGCCGCAGAAGGTGAAGCCATCGGTCGACGGATCGCCGATCGGCCACTTGCACATGTGGGCGCCCAGGGTCAGCACGGTGGCCGAGCCCGGCTCCTCGGCGCGGAACGCCGGGACCGACGGCTGCTGGGCCACGCTCGGGAGAGCGGCCGGCTCGGCGGCGATCACCCGGCGCGGGGCCGAGGGCATGGTCGTGGCGGCCGGACGCGCCGGACGCGGCGCCTTGAAGGCCGGACGCGCCGGCTGCGAGGGGGCCGCGCGGCCCGACAGGCCGAGGCGGTGAACCTTGCCGATCACCGCGTTGCGCGTGACGCCGCCGAGCTGTTTGGCGATCTGGCTGGCCGAAAGGCCGTCCAGCCAAAGCTTCTTCAAGGTGGTGACCCGTTCGTCAGTCCAGCTCATTGACCCATCTCCGCCTAAAAAAGAGTCCGAAACGGGTTTCCCCGACTCGTCTCGGCCTCTACATGTGGTGTGCAGAGCGCCCCGCCGGCGCCTGACCTACCACATAGTGTAAAGAATGCGTTAAAACGCACAATAGGCTGTAAGGACTTCGTCCACAGGAACTATATATTGATTCTGCCGGAGCCCGCTTGCGCGGCGTCGGCGCCGGGCGCACATCCTGGGGCGGGGCAGCCGACGCGGCCGCCGGTTTCGGCGCCCGCCACGCTCCAAGTGTTTGATTTAGAACCTTTTTAAGTGCTTCAATCGCCCTTGAAGCCGTGGGGTTCAGGCGTTTCAGGATCCAAGGGCCCATGAAAGACGTGACGAACGCCGTCATCCCGCCGCAGCCGCGCGACTACCACGGCTGGAACTGGAGCGGGTTCTTCACTCTGTATCAGCGCGAGATCCGCCGCTTCTGGAAGGTCGGCACACAGACGGTCGCCGCCCCGGTGGTGACGACCCTGCTCTACATGCTGGTGTTCGTGGTCGCCGTGGGCGGCAGCCGGCCGGCGGTGGGCGGGGTGACCTTCGGCCATTTCGTGGCCCCCGGCCTGATCATGATGGCCATCCTCAACAACGCCTTCGCCAATTCGTCCTCGTCGCTGATCCAGGCCAAGATGATGGGCCTGACGCCCGACTTCCTGACGCCGCCCCTGACGCCGCTGGAGCAGGTCTCGGCGTTCGGCCTGGGCGCGGCGACGCGCGGCATCGTGGTCGGGGCGGTCACCGCCCTGGTGATCGGCGTGCTGCCGGGCGCGGGCCTGCAGATCGCCCACCCCTGGGCGATCGTCTATTTCGCGGTCGGCGCCTCGATCATCCTGGGCCTGGCCGGCGTGCTGGCGGGCCTGTGGGCCGAGAAGTTCGACCAGCTGGCGGCGGTGACCAACTTCCTGATCATGCCGATGACCTTCCTGTCGGGCACCTTCTACCTGGTCGACCGCCTGCCCGAGCCGTTCCGTTCGGCCAGCCATTTCAACCCGTTCTTCTATCTGATCGACGGCTTCCGCTACGGCTTCATCGGCCACGCCGACGGCTCGGTGACGATCGGAGTGGTGGTCACCGCGGTTCTGTCGGTGGGGATGTTCCTGTGGTGCTGGGCGCTGTTCCGGACCGGGTACCGGCTGAAGACCTGACGGCCGCCGCCTTCGACGTCCGAGGCTAGGGTATTTTCGCCCAGCCCTGGGGGGCTTGCCTGATGGCGGCCCGGCGGGCGCCTCCGCCAGGATGGGCGCATGCTCTGGAAAAGACCCCGAGGCGGCATGATCGCAAGGCTTCCGGTGGCCGTCGCCGTGATCGCCCTGGCGTGCGCCGCCGCGCCGCCCGACGGCAATCGCCTGGAGGGTAACCGGCTCGGGCGCTTCACGATCACCAAGACCGACCACCCTCCGGACGTGCTCGCGCGCCGAGACGGGTTGGTCCACGCCGCGCTGCTGACGAACACCGTGCTCGAGAAGGGCGACATCAAGGAGGTTCGGTCCTATCGCGATTTCTTGCGCAAGACGGCCCGGCTGAGCTCCAAGTTCGATCAACTGACGGCGGTCAACGACTATGTCGCCCAGCATGTCAGGGTCGTCGCCGACTCCAACCTCTACAAGGGTAACGACGTCTGGGCGCCGCCGATCAACACGCTGATCCTGGGCGGCGATTGCGAGGACATCGCCCTGTTGAAGAGCTGGGGGCTGAGATATATCGGGTTTCCTCCGAAGGACCTGTTTCTGGTCGTCGGCGTGAGCTCGAACGTCAAGCCGCCCGAGGGACATGCGGTCCTGGTCGCGCGTCTGCCGGACGGGACGTTCTTCATGCTCGACAACACCGACCGGCGCGTCGTGCCTTTCGGCCAGGTCACGTCGTTCGAGCCCGCCTACGCGGTCAACAGCCTGGGCTATTGGGACGTGGACGATCCGAACCGATCGTATGGCGATTTCTGGCGGCAGGCGTTCCAGACCTCGGCCGCCCGAAACGCCCGCTAGGCCGATGTTCGCGGGCCGCAAACCATCCGAGGGCGTGGCCTGAAGGCCATGGGACCGCAAACAGTGCGGCTCAGCCATCCCTGACACCCAAAATTCACGCCCGGTTTGTTGACAGGGCGGGCTTACGCGCCGACAACCCTTGGCCTTCCGGTCCCCGTGCTTTTGAGCACGGGGGCTTCTTTCCTTTTTGGGAGGCCGTCTTGAGCACGTCGACGTCGTCTAACCCCGCGCAACACCACATCATGGGCGTCTACAACCGCGCCCCGCTGGCGTTCGAGCGAGGCCGAGGCGCGCGCCTGTTCTCGACCGATGGCGAAGAGTATCTGGACTGCGTGGCCGGCATCGCCACCGACGGCCTGGGCCACGCCCACCCCGTGCTGGTCGAGGCGCTGAAGACCCAGGGCGAGAAGCTCTGGCACGTCTCCAACATCTACCGGATCCCCGAGCAGGAAGCGCTGGCCGACAAGCTGTGCGCCAACAGCTTCGCCGACGTGGTGTTCTTCACCAATTCGGGCACCGAGGCGATCGAGTGCGCGCTGAAGACCGCCCGCAAGTATCATACGGCCAACGGCCAGCCGGAGCGGGTCGAGATCTTCGGGTTCGACGGTTCGTTCCACGGCCGCTCGTACGCGGCGGTCAACGCCTCGGGCAATCCCAGCTATGTCGAGGGCTTCGGCCCGCGCCTGCCGGGCTACACCC
The DNA here is from genome assembly GCF_001427165.1 of Caulobacter sp. Root487D2Y. Classification (NCBI taxonomy): domain Bacteria; kingdom Pseudomonadati; phylum Pseudomonadota; class Alphaproteobacteria; order Caulobacterales; family Caulobacteraceae; genus Caulobacter; species Caulobacter sp. Root487D2Y. The sequence continues at coordinate 1,203,296 of NZ_LMFD01000010.1, read as the reverse complement.
AGCTGACCTTCGGCGACGCCGACGCGATCAAGGCGGCCTGCGCCTCGCCGACCACGGCGGCGATCATCATCGAGCCGGTGCAGGGCGAAGGCGGCGCCCGCGCGCTGACCGAGGCCCAGCTGAACGAACTGCGCCAGCTGACCCGCGATAACGGCGTGCTGCTGATCTATGACGAGGTGCAATGCGGCATGGGCCGGACCGGCAAGCTGTTCGCCTACGAGTGGGCCAGCGACGCCGCGCCGGACATCATGTGCGTGGCGAAAGCCCTGGGCGGCGGCTTCCCGGTCGGCGCGTGCCTGGCCACCGCCGCGGCGGCCAAGGGCATGACCGTGGGCGTCCACGGCTCGACCTTCGGCGGCAACCCCCTGGCCATGGCCGTGGGCAAGGCGGCGTTCGACACGATCAACACGCCCGAGATCCTCGACAACGTGAAGACCGTGGCCGGCTACTTCACCCAGCAGCTGAACGGCCTGAAGGACCGCTTCCCGGACGTCATCGTCGACATCCGCGGCAAGGGCTTCCTGATCGGCATCAAGCTGATCCCGAACAATCGCGATTTCATGGTCCTGGCCCGCGACGAGAAGCTGCTGATCGCCGGCGGCGGCGACAACTGCGTGCGCCTGCTGCCGCCGCTGAACCTGACGATCGAGGAAGCGTCCGAGGCCATCGCCAAGCTCGAAAAGGCCTGCGAGGCCGCCCGGGCCAAGGCGGGCGCCTAAGCCGCTCGACCCGACCTATTGAACCGCTCGTTCCGGCTTACGCCGGGGCGGGCGGGCAGGGGGATTTGCAATGACACAGCCCAGACACTTCATCGACCTGTGGAAGCTGGACGGCCCCACGCTGCGCGCCATGCTGGAAGACGCCAAGGCCCGCAAGGCCGCCCGCGTCGGCTGGGGGAAGGGCCGCGTCGACGCCGACGCGCCGGCCAAGGACCGCGTGCTGGCGATGATCTTCCAGAAGAACTCGACCCGCACCCGTTTCTCGTTCGACGCGGCGATCCGCCAACTGGGCGGCAGCGGCATCATCTCGACCGCGGCCGACATGCAGCTGGGTCGGGGCGAGACCATCGAGGACACCGCCAAGGTGCTGTCGCGGATGGTCGACGCGGTGATGATCCGCGCCAACAGCCACGCCGACGTCGAGCGCTTCGCCCAGGTCTCGACCGTGCCGGTGATCAACGGCCTGACCGACAAGAGCCACCCGTGCCAGATCATGGCCGACCTGCTGACCATCGAGGAGCATCGCGGCGACGTCGGCGGCAAGACCATCGCCTGGGTCGGCGACGGCAACAATGTCTGCTCCAGCTTCATCCACGCCGCGCCGCTGCTGGGCTTCAAGCTGAACATCGCCTGCCCGGCGATCTATCACCCCGACCTGGTGGACCTGGCCCGCGCCCAGGAGCTGCGGGCCCAGATCACCCTGACCGACGACCCCAGGGCGGCCGTGCGCGGCGCCGACGTGGTGGTGGCCGACACCTGGGTGTCGATGGGCGACACCGACCATGACGAGCGCCTGACCGCGCTGGAGCCCTATCAGGTCGACGACGCCCTGATGGACCTGTCGGCCCCCGACGGCGTTTTCCTGCACTGCCTGCCGGCCCACCGCGGCGAGGAGGTCACCGACAGCGTGCTGGACGGCCCGCGCTCGCTGGCCTGGGACGAGGCGGAGAACCGCATCCACGCCCAGAAGTCGGTGCTGGCCTGGTGCTTCGGGGCGATCGGCTGACGCACGGGACAGGGAGACCGGCCGATGGCCAAGATCGAGTTCAACAAGCAGAAGCGCGACGCCTTGCTCGACAAGCTGACGCGCTATCTGGACCGCGAGCTCGACTGCGAGGCCAGCCCCCTGCAGGTCGGGTTCCTGCTGGACTTCATCTCCGAGCAGATGGGGCCGTACTACTACAATCAGGGCGTCCAGGACGCCCAGCAGCTGTTCCGCGACAAGCTGGAAGACGCCGTCTACGAGATCGAGAAGCCGTTCGTGGATTGAGGGGATGGTGGCTCACCCACTTGCCCCCACCTGACCGCTTCGCGGTCTGTCCGCCCCATGGGGGGGCGGAGGACGAGCGCGGCTCCTCTTCCCCCTCCGGGGGAAGACGGTCGCGAAGCGACCCGTAGGGGGCAAGTGATCGCCGCACCCCCCTCGCATTTTCCCCGCAAGCGACTATCTAGCCTCCCCATGACCGACATCGCCGCCCAGACCGCCCTCGGGGACGCCCCCGACGACCTCGTTTCCGCTTTCCAGATCGAAGGCCTGCCCGTGCGCGGCCGGGCCGTGCGCCTGGGCGCGGCGGTCGACGAGGTGCTGACCCGCCACGACTATCCCGAGCCCGTCGCCAACCTGCTGGGCGAGGCCTGCGCCCTGGCCGCCCTGGTCGGCTCCAGCCTGAAGTTCGAGGGCCGGCTGATCGTCCAGGCCCAGGGCGACGGCCCGGTGCGCTATGTCGTGGTCGACTACGACACCACCGGGGCCCTGCGCGGCTATTGCCGGTTCGATCCCGACGAGGTGGCCAAGGTCTCGCAGGGCTTCGTGCGCCCGGGCGCCCGCACCCTGCTGGGCGGCGGCGCCTTCATGATGACCGTCGACCAGGGGCCGGACATGGACCGCTACCAGGGCATCACCCCGATCGAGGGCGAGACCCTGGCCCTGTGCGCCGAGCAGTACTTCGCCCAGTCCGAACAGACCCCGACCCGGGTGCGCCTGGCCGTCGGCCAGGTCGATACGGGCGAGGGGCCGACCTGGCGCGCCGGCGGCATCCTGATCCAGGCGATCGCCGGCGACGAGACGCGCGGCGAGACCGAGGAGGCCTGGACCCACGTCCGCGCCCTGTTCGAGACCACCGGCGAGGACGAGCTGATCGACCCCACCGTGCCGACCACGCTGCTGCTGTGGCGGCTGTTCAACGAGGACGGCGTGCGCCTGCTCGAGGAAAAGCCCCTGCGCGCCTTCTGCCGCTGCTCGGAAGACCGCATCGGCGCGATGCTGGGTTCGTTCACGGCCGAGGAAATCGCCGACATGATCGAGCCCGACGGCAAGATCCACGTGACGTGCGAGTACTGCTCGCGGGCCTATGCGCTGGAGCCGACGGCGGCGGGCTGAAGCGGGCGGCCTTACCGGCCCAGCGCGATGGCGCGGAACTTCGAACTCGCGCGATAGAAGACAGCGGGCTGGGCGTTGTCGCGAAGCAGGGCGTGGTTGTAGATCGTGTAGGTTTTCAACGCGCCCCGTCCGAAACCGACGCGCAGCCGGCCCGTGACCAGTCCGCTGACCGCGCCGGGCGGCTGGAACGGCTGGGTCCATGCGACCTCGCCCGCCAGCGCGGCGGCCGATCGCTGGGGCAGGGGCCTGCCCGTGACGTCGAACGCGGCGGAGGCGGTCACCAGGGCGCCGCGCGCGGCCACCAAGCTGGGCAAGAACTGGGGCGGCGCGATGGGTCTGGGCGGTGTGACCGGCGTGGCGACCTGCCATTGAGAGCCGGACTCGAGCGTGAAGTTCCCACGGGAGTCGCAATAGATCAGCCCGGTCGGACCGAAGACGTTCGTGTTCATGACCTTGGCCAGGGCGTAGAGCAGCTGCGCGCCCTCGACGCCGGCCCCAATCTCGACGCCATAGAGATAGAGCCCGCTGAACCGCCCGCTCAGGGGCTGGAGGAGCGGCGCCCAGACGTTCTGGTTGTCGAGGCCGATGTACTGCTTATCCGTACCCAGCGATCCGCCGGCGCCGGTGGCGATGACGCCCATGCTCCCATGCCCGACCAGTGAAGCCGTGGTCGGTGACGACGTCCTTGTCGCGCACGCCAGGAGATTGGCGGCGGCGGCCTGGATGTTCGAGTGGGCGCCGGCGGTCGGCGTGCCAGCGCGGGCGTTGTCCAGATAGCCGTCGGGCGTGGTGGCGTCGATCGACACGCAGCCGGACAGGGGCGCGGTCAGGGTAGGCGGGGTCATGGCGATCTCCGAGGTTGCCGCGGGCGCGTTGGGTCAGACGTAGGCGACTGAAAAATCGCCCTCGGCGTTCTCGGTGACAGTGGCCGTCGTCTGCGATCGATCCGTGAAATCGACCGTGGCGAGGTTCACGTCCTTGGGCGGAACGATCACCTGGCCTGGCGCATACTCGCCTTCCTCGACGATGAAACGAGGAGGCTCGTGGTCGGCGTCCTCGACGGTGTAGGTGAAGCTGTCCCAGTCGCCGTCGGTGACGTTCTCTAAGGTGGCCCAAACGTTGGTGTAGACCGGAACCTGGCCGCCTGACGCCGTCGCGGGCGCCTGGAAGACGACATAGCTCTTGTTCGAGCCGCTCTGATTGAGCACCTGGATCGTGTAGGTCGTCGACATTCGCGGTTCCCCCGCGATCGCCATTTCAGTGACCTGACCGTCGATATCGAGCGTCGCCTTGGCCGGCGCCGCCTGGCCGGGCAGCAGGCGGTGGACGATGGTGGCCGTCGTCCCGCGTTGGCCGCCGACCTCGTGGACCACCGGTTCGCCGACCGCCAGAGGCTGGCCCGCGGCGTCGACCACGGCGACCTTCACCGCGGTCGGGTCCAGTCGGGGCGAGCCGTCCCTGCGGGCGATCAGCACATGAACCTCGGAAACGCCGCTGGCGAGATTTGCGCTCTGGCGCACGCCGACCAGCCGGTCGCTGGACTGGAAGCCCTGGGGCTCGTCCGGCATCAGGGGCCGCGGCGCGACGGTCTGGCCGCTCACCGTCCAGGTGTGGGAGGCCAGCGTCACGCCGGCGGCCGTGTCGACCAGCGAGCCCTGGAATCGCAGGTCAATGACGTAGGTGTTGCCGGGCGCCATGTTCCTGAACCCAGGTTGGTCATACATCGCGAACTGCGGGCCCGTCGCCTGGTCCGGGCTGTAGCGGCTCGAAGCGGTGGGCGGGCAGGCCCTGTGGCCGTAGGCCGAGCACCCGGGGGGCGGGCATCCGTCCTCCCGCAAGACGTCCGGCGACATGAGCGTGGATTCGCAAAGACGGTGGGCCACGACCGTGCCGTCGACCGAGAACCGCCCCATGATCAGCTGGCGATATTCGCCGTTCGCGCAACCGCCGCCGGCGCTGTTGGTGAAGGCGGCGACAACGTTGAAGGGCGCGACGAAGTTGTCGCCCTGAAGGGTCGGGGCCAGATTGCCGACGGGGGTGACGAACGACGAATAGCCGAGCGTCGTGGCGGCGGCGACCGACAGCGCGCCGTCGAAGCCGTGGACGATGGTGGTCGGCGCCGTCGGGCTGGCCGAGAAGTCGATATGAGGTCCGGCCTGGGCGTCGCCGGCGTCGACCGCCAGACGGAACCGGCCCGGCGCGGCGCCGGGCGGAGCCTGGAACAGCAGGGCGCAAAGCTTGCCGAGCAGACTGGGCGTCCTGGGCGCCGGCGGTGTGAAGCTCACCTCGGCCGCGCCGCCCGCCGCGATCGTCTGGCGCACGCTCCAACCCGCCTGGACGGCGGCGCCCGTCGGTGGGGCTTGAAACGCGACATAGGTCTTCGTCTGGTCGCTGCTGTTCAGGATCTTGATGGTGTAGGTGGCCACAACTCTTCCCCCGTCTGGCGGCAGGGTCTCGCAATCGGCCGAGCTTCGCAACCGAAAGGCGCGGTCTCGCCATCCACCATCCTGAGCGGCGATCTGGCGGGGAAGGAAGGCGGCCTAGTTGTAGCGCCGCGCCGCGCCCGGCAGGTGCAACGAGAACTCCGGGATCTCGGCGTCGAACACCTCGCCGGCCTCGGTCATCATCTGGAAGTGGCCGCTCATGGTCCCCGACGCGGTCGGCAGCGGGCAGTTGGAGACATAGCGGAACGCCTCGCGCGGCCGCAGTTCCGGCTGCTCGCCGACCACGCCCGAGCCCTCGACCGCGCTGACCCGGTTGAGGCCGTCGGTGATCGTCCAGGATCGGGCGACCAGTTGCACGGTCTCGACGCCGTGGTTCTCGATCTCGACCGTGTAGCCCCACATCCACAGCCCTTCCTCGGGCGCGGACTCTTCGGGCTGGTAGACCGGCGCGACGCGCACGACGACGTCGCGCGTGCGCGCTTCATAGATGCCCGCATCGGCGCCGCGCCGGCGGCGGATCCGCTTCAGGGGCGGGGAGGATTCACGCCTGATCGAGCGCACGGGTCACGTCTCGGGTCAGATCCGCGAGGCTTTCCAGCCCGACCGACAGGCGCACGCCGCCCTCGACCACGCCCAGCGACGGACGCATCTCTTCGGGCACCGAGCGGTGGGTGGTGGTCGGCGGGTGGGTGGCCATCGACTTGGCGTCGCCCAGATTGTTGGAGATGTCGACGATCTCCAGCGCATTGAGGAACTTGAACGCCGCCTCGCGCGAGCCCAGGTCCAGGGCCAGCACCGTGCCGCCGCCGCTCATCTGCGACTTGGCGATGTTGTGGCCCGGATGGTCGGCGCGGAACGGGTAGAGCACCTGCTTGACCGCCTTGTGCTCGGCCACGATGTCGGCCAGGGCCGCGGCGGTGTCGTTCTGGCGGCGCACGCGCAGGTCCAGGGTCTCCAGGCCCTTGACCAGGACCCAGGCGTTGAACGGCGACAGCGACGGGCCGGTGTGGCGCAGGGGGTCGCGGTAGAATTCCTCGTTGATCGCCTCGGTGGTCAGGATCGCCCCGCCCAGCACCCGGCCCTGGCCGTCGATGTGTTTGGTGGCCGAATAGACCACGATGTCGGCGCCCAGCGTCAGCGGCTGCTGGAAGATCGGGGTGGCGAAGACGTTGTCGACGATGACCTTGGCGCCGACCGCGTGGGCCATTTCCGACACCGCGCGGATGTCGGTGATCTCCAGCACGGGATTTGACGGGGTCTCGATCAGCACCGCCTTGGTGTTGGGGCGGATCGCCGCCTCCCAGGCCTTGGGATCGGTGGCGTCGACGAAGGTCGTCTCCACGCCGAAGCGTGGCAGCCATTCGGCGATCAGCCAGCGGCACGAACCGAACAGGGCGCGGCCGGCCACCACGTGGTCGCCGGCCCGGACCAGACCCATCAGGGCCATGTGGACCGAGGCCATGCCGGTGGCCTGGGCGCGGCACACCTCCGCGCCCTCCAGGAGCGCCAGGCGGTCCTCGAACATCTTCACGGTCGGATTGTTGAACCGCGAATAGACGAAGCCCGGGTCCTCGCCGGAGAACCGGCGGTCGGCGCCCTCGGCGCTGTCATAGGTGAAGCCCTGGGTCAGGTAGAGGGCCTCGGCGGTCTCCATGTACTGCGAGCGCGCCAGACCGCCGCGGATCAGCTTGGTCGCGACGTCCCAGTCTTTTGGATTCTCGGCCACGGCCACCTCGCTGACACTCGAAAAGGGCGCGCATGAAAGGTACAGGGCGGGGGTGGGTCAAGCCAACAATTGTCCTACGTGACAAAGGTTTCCTGCGGCAGAGCTCTGGTGGAACCGCGCGGACGTGGTTAACCTCCCGCGCGAGAACTCAAGGTCGGGGGCCCGTTGGGAGATTTCCATGACGCTGACGCTCGTTTTCCGTGTCTTCGCCGCTTTGCTCGCCATCTTCGGCGCGCTGAACATCCTGCTGCTGATCCTGTCGGACCGGGTGGTGGCGTTCTTTCCGGTGCAGTTCCACGCGGTCAACACCCTGACCGAGGCCACGGCCCTGTTCGGGGTGGGGGCGGGCGTCTACCTGCTGGCCAGCGCGCAGAGCGCCAAGAAAGCCCACCACTAGAAAAGCTCGCCGAGAGATCGGGGGAAACGCGGTGACCGCTTGCTTCGGCGCGATGCTTTAGCGAGTGTCGCCCCGATGACCGACGCCCATGCCGCGGGGATTCTGCCCTGCCAATCCATCGAGGACCTGATCGCGCAAGAGGCGATCACCTCCCAAACCCCGTTCGACACCGACCAGGTGCAGCCGGCCAGCCTCGACCTGCGCCTGGGCGCGCGGTGCTGGCGGGTGCGCGCCTCGTTCCTGCCCGGCGTGGCCCGCCGCGTGCCCGAGCGTCTGAAGGACGTGGCGATGCACGAGCTGGACCTGACCAAGGGCGCGGTGCTGGAGAAGGGCTGCGTCTACATCGCCGAGATCCAGGAGCGCCTGGCCCTGCCGGGCAATATCGCCGCGCGGGGCAACCCCAAGAGCTCGACCGGACGGGTCGACGTCTTCGTCCGTCTGCTGAGCGATCACTCCAAGGCCTTCGACGACATCGAGGCCGGCTATGAGGGGCCGCTCTATATCGAGATCGCGCCGCAGACCTTCTCGGTGCTGGTGCGGTCCGGCACGCGGCTGAACCAGCTGCGCCTCAAGCGCGGCGAGCCGGCCAAGCTGGCGATCAAGAGCGTCGGGGTCGACCTGACCTCGGGCGTCGTCGGCTTCCGCGGCCGTCGCCATGCCGGGGTCGTCGACCTGGACCACGAGGACGGCCACGATCCGCGCGACTTTTGGGAGCCGCTGGAGACCCGCCACGGCGAACTGCTGCTGGATCCGGGCGAGTTCTACATCCTGGCCTCGAAGGAGGACATCCAGATCCCGGTGCTGGAAGCCGCCGAGATGACCCCGATCGATCCGTCGGTCGGCGAGTTCCGGGTGCACTACGCCGGCTTCTTCGACCCTGGCTTCGGCACCGAGGAGGCCGGGGCGGTCGGCTCCAAGGGCGTGCTCGAGGTGCGCAGCCACGAGACGCCCTTCCTGCTGGAGGACGGCCAGATCGTCGCCCGGCTGGTCTACGAGCCCCTGACCGCGCGGCCCGAGCGGCTCTATGGCGAGGGCGGGTCGCACTACCAGCGCCAGGGGCTGAAATTGTCCAAGCATTTCAAGGCGTGGCGTTAGGTCGCAACGACCGGCGCTTCCCCGATTAACCGGTGTCTTCGTACGCTGGGCTCCTGTTGAGTCCGGGCGTCAGGGGGCGTTGTGTCGAGCTTGGGTGCGTATCGAAGGGCGTTGGCGGCCTGTCTGGCGACGGGCCTGACGGTCTGCGCCCTGGCTTGCGCCTCGGCCGCGTACGCCGCCCCCGCCATGTGGGAAGTGCGCGACCACGACACCCGCATCTATCTGTTCGGCGCCATGCACGTGCTGCAGCCGAACGTGAAGTGGCGCACCCGGGCCTTCGACCGCGCCTACGCCCAGGCCGATAAGGTCTGGTTCGAGACCCGGGCCGACGCCGATCCGGCCGAGGTCCAGGCCCTGGTCGACCGCTATGGCGTGGATCCCGAACGTCCGCTGAGCGAAAAACTGCCGCCGCGCACGGTCGCCGCGCTGAAGGCGGCGCTGGAGCGGGACGGCGGCTCGCTGGACCGCGTCGACCGCCTGCGTCCCTGGGCGGCGGCGATGATGCTGTCGGTGCTGCCGATGACCCAGAAGGGCGCTTCGGTGCGGGCCGGGGCCGACGCCGCGGTCACCCGCCAGGCCCGCGCCGCCGACAAGCCGATCGCCACCTTCGAGACCCTGGAGCAGCAGATCCAGCTGTTCGCCGCCCTGCCCGAGGCGGTCGAGGTGCAGTACCTGGACGACGTGGCGTCCGAGACCCTGTCGCCGCCGCGCAACGGCGTGGCCCTGCAGGCGGCCTGGCTGCACGGGGACATGGCCAAGCTTGGCCCGCTGGTGGTCGATGTGATGAAGCGCGACCGGCCGGCGCTGTACGACGCCCTGCTCAAGCGGCGCAACGAGGCGTGGGCGCAGGCGCTGGTCGCCGAGATGGCCAGGCCCGGCGTCGAGCTGGTCGCGGTCGGCGCCCTGCACATGGCGGGCGAGGACGGCCTGCCGGCCCTGATGGCGGCGCGCGGGTTCCAGGTCCGGCGGGTGCAGTAATGTCTTTCCTTCTCCCCTTGCGGGAGAAGGTGGCCTCGCGAAGCGAGGTCGGATGAGGGGTCTATCAAACCTTTCACTCCATGCTCTTGCGGCGACGTCCAACGCCGTGCGACCCCTCATCCGCCAGCTTCGCTGACACCTTCTCCCGCAAGGGGAGAAGGGAGGGGGATGAATGACGATCGATCCAACCTGGCTGGCCGCGTTCCTGCGCGAGGAGAACCTGCCCGCCGACTTCGCCGCCGAGATCGAACGGCTGCACGCGCCCCTGGCCGCCCGGATCGCGGCCGTGGCCATGGGGCCGGCCTTCGTGGTCGGGATCTGCGGGCCGCAGGGCTCGGGCAAGTCGACGACCGTCCGCGTCGTGGCCGCGCTGCTGGCGGCGCGGGGGCTGAGGGTGGCGACCCTGTCGCTGGACGACCTCTACCTGCCGCGCGCCGACCGCGAGGCCCTGGCCCGCGACGTCCATCCGCTGCTGCGCACGCGCGGCGTTCCGGGAACCCACGACGTCGCCCTGGGCCTGGCGGTGCTGGGCGGCCTGGCCGGGGCGGGCGAGACGGCGCTGCCGCGCTTCGACAAGGCGAGCGACGACCGAGCGGCTATCGAGACCTGGCCGCTGGTCGCCGGTCCCGTCGATGTCGTGCTGTTCGAGGGCTGGTGCGTCGGGGCCCGTCCCGAGCCGCCCGAGGCGCTGGCCGCGCCGGTCAACGCCCTGGAGCGCGAACGCGATCCGGACGGGACCTGGCGGACCCATGTCAACGCCGCCCTGGCCGGACCCTACCGCGCCCTGTTCGCCCGCCTCGACCTGCTGGTGCTGTTCACCGCGCCCGATTTCGAGACCGTGCTGACCTGGCGGCGCGAGCAGGAGGCCAAGCTGCGGCGGCGGCTGGCCGAAGCCGGGCAGGGGGCGGGCCTGGCCATGAGCGAGGAGGAGGTCGCCGTCTTCGTCCAGCACTACGAGCGCCTGACCCGCCACATCCTGCGCGAAATGCCCGCCCGCGCCGACCTCATAGTGGCGCTGGACAAGGACCGCCGTTCGTCGATCACCTGACGGGGCGCCGGGTCGGCCATTCGGTCGCGCGGCACGGCGTCGCACTAGATGTGGTGTGGCCCCATTTCCACCTCCACCAATGCTAGTTTCGCTTTGTCGGCGAAACGACTCACCGAGTCGCTGGCGCAGTGGAGCTTTTGGATCATGAACGCACTCTTCGGCGGGCCCTATTCGACCCACGCCAAGCGCGTCTCGATCTGGAACCGGGCCGCCCCGATCCCGGGTTGCGACAAGGCGATCTGGCGCTGCGACGACCAGGGACGGATCATCCGCTGGTCCGACTACGACGACCGCTTCTCGCGCTACGGCTGGACGATACTGCGGGAGCGCCGTGAAGGCCGGCTGGCCCAAACCCTTCGTCCCTCCGCGGCCAAACCTGTTCATGTCAGCCAGGCCGACCGGTTCGACGCCGCGCCCCTGCACAAGGCCGCCTGACAAGGCGCTATGTCGCCTCTCCTTGATTTTTTGACAAGCTCGCTTGACACGACCTCGCCGATATAAGACAAGCGTCCTTGTCAACAAGACGAGGAGCCTTGTCATGTACAACGAATTTGAAGACCGGATCGCCAAGGCCGCCCTGGCCGGATCCACGGCCGCCGGCGGCGTCGCGATCGCCGTCTTCCTGCTGACCGGCGAGGTGGCGCTGAACGCCGCGGCCTCGACCCTGGACCTGGTGTTCGCGCCGCCCTCGCTGGCAATGGGCGTCCTGCTGGCCGCCGGCCTGCTCAAGCTGGCTGCTCGCCGGTTGAGCTGGTCGCGGAGCTAGACCATGGCCAAGAAGAAGATGAGTCCGGCCATGCGGCGCTACCTGATCCGGTTCTTCCCGGCCATGACCGCCTATATGGGCGTGCTGTACGCCTCGCTGTGGTGGATCCGCCACCAGGCGCCGGAAGGCCCGCTGCTCTGGGCCCTGGGCATCGCGCCCGCCCTGCCGGTCATCGCGGTGATCGTCATCATGGGCCTGTACCTGGCCGAGGAGCAGGACGAGTTCGTGCGCTCCACCCTGGTCCAGGCGATGCTTTGGGGCATGGGCGTCACCCTGGCCGGCTGCACCGCCTGGGGTTTCCTGGAGAACGTCGACCTCCTGCCGCACGTGCCGCTCTACCTGGTCTTCCCGCTCTTCTGCTGCTCGATGGGCCTGGCCCAACCTCTGGTGCGCTGGAGGTATCGGTGAAGAACCGCCTCAAGGTCCTGCGGGCCGAGCGTGACTGGAGCCAGGCCGACCTGGCCGACCGGCTGGAGGTCTCGCGCCAGACCGTCAACGCCCTGGAGACGGGCAAGTACGACCCCAGCCTGCCCCTGGCCTTCAAGCTGGCCCGCCTGTTCGGCCTGCCGATCGAGACCATCTTCCAGGACGAAACCTGACCTCACGCGGCCGGCGCGATGTCGGCCGCCAGGTGATCGTCACCGCATCCGATCCACCGACAACCACCTCCGCCAAACCAACCATCCATCCGTCGGCGCGCCGCCGAAGCCTTCCGCGCGCCCGTAGCCAAGGAGCTCCGATCATGATCTGCCGTCGTCCTTCCTTTCACCTGATGGTCGTCCTGCTGGCCATCCTGGCCGCCATCGGCGTGTTCGGCCCCGTCCACGCCGCCTCGGTCGCCGTCCCGTCGGCCGCCGCGCCCCGCTTCACCGTCGAGGTGACGGGGCAGGGGCCCGACGTGATCCTGATCCCGGGTCTGGCCTCGTCGGCCGCGGTCTGGGACGACACCGTAAAGCAACTGAAGGGCCGCTACCGGCTGCACGTGATCCAGATCGCCGGGTTCGCCGGCGCGCCGGTCGGGGCCAACGCCGAGGGGCCGGTCATCCAGCCGTCGGTCGACGCCCTGGACAGCTACATCAAGTCCGCCCAGCTGAAGTCGCCGGCCGTGATCGGCCACTCGATGGGCGGCCTGATGGGCCTGATGCTGGCCCGCCAGCACCCCGAGGACGTGGGCCGCCTGATGGTCGTCGACAGCCTGCCCTTCTACGCCGTGCTGTTCTCGCCCGCCGCCACGGTCGAGAGCGTCAAGCCCCAGGCCGCCGCGATGCGCGACATGGCCGAGAATTCGCCGCCCGAGGCCTGGGCCGCCGGCCAGGCCCGGACCATGACCCGCCTGGTCAAGTCGCCGACCGGCCTGAAGTCGGCCACCGAAGCGTCCGTCGCCTCCAATCCCTCGGTGACCGGCCGCGCGCTCTATGACGATCTGACCACCGACCTGCGCGGCGAGATCGCCGCGATCAAGACCCCGACGGTGATGCTCTATCCCTGGGACGAGACGACCGGCGCGCCCCAGTCGGCCTACGACGCCCTCTACACCGGCGCCTACGCCCCGATGACCTCGGCCAAGGTCAAGCGCATCGACGGTTCGCTGCACTTCATCATGCTGGACCAGCCGGCCGCCTTCGCCGCCGAGGTGGAGAGCTTCCTGCGCTAGAGCATTTTCAAGCGAAGCGGATTCCGGTTCGCGTGAAGAAAATGCGTCAAGACAAGGAGCTAGAGCCCCGGCCTGATGCAATCAGGTCGGGAGAGGCTCCAGGTTGGCTTGCCAGGGCCGGGGCCGGACCGGAACAGTGGCGGCATGATGATTCTGCTCGGTCGCGTCCGCCGCTTCGCCCTCGCCCTCATCGCCTTCGCGGCGATGGGGGCGAGCCCCGTTCTGGCCGAGCCCGCCCTGTGGGCGATCAAGGACAAGGATTCGACCATCTATCTGTTCGGCACGGTCCACGTGCTGCGGCCGACGACCCAGTGGCGCTCGCCCAGGATCGCCAAGGCCTTCCAGGACGCCGATGACCTGGTCATGGAGATCGAGCAGCCGGAGGACGCGGCGACGACGCGGGCCCTGATGCTAAAATACGGCGTGGATCCGACCTCGCCCCTGTCGAGCAAGCTCAAGCCGGAGTCCTACGCCAAGCTGCGGGCCGCCGCCCAGGGCATGGGCTTTCCGCCCCAGGCCCTGGATGTCATGCGGCCCTGGCTGGCGGCGCTGACGGTGTCGCTGACCCCGCTGACGCGGGCGGGCTACGACCCCGAGAGCGGCGTCGAGAGGCTGCTGAGCGCCCAGGCCAAGGCCGCGGGCAAGCCGATCTCGGCCTTCGAGACCATGGAGCAGCAGGTGCGCTTCTTCGCCGACATGACGCCGGCCCAGGAGACCCAGCTGCTGGAATCCACCCTGGACGAGATCGACGACGGCCCGGCCAAGATCGACGCCCTGGTCACCGCCTGGGCGGCGGGCGACCAAGGTGAGCTGAGGCGCCAGATGGTCGACGAGATGCGGAGCGACTATCCCGACGTCTACAAGCTGCTGCTGGTCGACCGGAACAAGGATTGGGCCAGGCAACTGAAGACCAAGCTGGCCGGCTCGGGCGTCAGCTTCGTGGCGGTCGGCGCGGGGCACCTGGCGGGGCCGGACAGCCTGCAGGTCCAGCTGAAGGCGTTGGGAATCAAGGCCAAGCCGGTGGAGTAGGGGCTCGCGCGAGCCGTGGTTCCGACCCGCGCCGAGAGGCCCGAACCACCGCTTCGGGGCCGGTCCACAGGCGTCGTCGACGCATGGCCTTGAGAAGACAAGCCAGACCGGCTAGACGAACTCAGCGCTTGGACGGCGCGACTTTCTCCGTCCAACGCGGGCGTAGCTCAGAGGTAGAGCGTCTGCTTCCCAAGCAGAATGTCGTGGGTTCGATTCCCATCGCCCGCTCCAGACGCACCGCGTCTCTCACCTGGAAATTGCAGCACTGACCGCAAGGGTCGGGGTTTGTCCCGTTTTGGCGCGAACTTTGTTCGTCCAATACGGGAAAACGCTCCGAACTTCGTTAAGAACGGTTAAGCTACGCGCGCGCGATTTTGCGGTCGGACGTCGATCGCGCCGGTATCGGGGGAAGTCATGGGTAAGTTGTCGGCTGGCGCGGCGAAGGCCGCCGTTGCGGAGTCCACGCGCGTGGATCGTCTGGCGCGGTTCGCCGAGGGGCTGGAGCAACTGGCCGGACGCTGGGAGCGCGAGGCTCGCGACCCGCGGGTGGCCGCGGCCCTGAGCGAGCGCTTCGGCGCCTCGGCCCCGGAACTTCTGGCCACCCAGGACGCCGTCGCCCATCTGCTGGCCTCGTCCTTCGGAGCGCCCGGCGCCCTGCCGCCCAAGCTGCTGCTGCGTCTGCACGACGCCCTGGCGGTCCTGGCCGTGCTGGCGGCCTATGCGCCGCCGCCGGCCGAACTGAACATCGTCCCCATCGTCGACGTGAAGAGCCGGGCCCAGGCGGTCCGGATCGAGACCGCCGCGCGCAAGCTGCTCAAGGGCCTGGGCCGGGTCCTGGCGGTCGGCGCGGTCGGGGCCACCGTGCTGGGCGCCTTGCCGGCGGCGGCGGGCGACTACACGGCCAACGCCAACGGCGGCGGGGCCAGCAACGGCACCAGCCTGCCCGCCCACGGCACCAACGGCGACGGCGGCAATGACGGCGGCTCGATCAGCCCCTCGATCAACGGCAGTTTTGACAAGGCCGGCGGCCCGGCCGTCAGCGTCACGGCCAACGGGAGCAATGGCGGCAACGGCGGCGACGGCTTCCTTGTCCCGCCCTTGGTCCTGGTCGGCTTCGGCGGCGACGGCGGGGTCGGCGGCGACGGCGGCGCGGTCGATCTGACGGTCGGCGGCGACGTCTCGACCACCGGCGACAACGCGGTGGGCGTCCAGGTCAAGAGCAACGCCGGCGCGGGCGGCGACGGCGGCGACGGCTACGGCGCTTATGGCGAGGGCGGCTCGGGTCGGCACGGCGGCGCCGGCGGCTCGGCCAACCTGACCAACAACGCCTCGGTCACGACCGGTGGCAACCAGTCCTCGGCCCTGTTCGTGCAGAGCACGGGCGGCGCCGGCGGCGACGGCGGCTACGGCGCGGGCATCGTCGGTTCGGGCGGCGCCGGCAGCGGCAGCGGGCCGGGCGGCTCGGTGGGGGTGATCAACAACGGCCTGCTGGAGACCTGGGGCACGGGCTCGAACGGCATCCTGGCCCAGAGCGTCGGCGGCCTGTCCGGCTCGGGCGGCTCGGCCGGCGGCATCGGCGCCTTCGCGGGCGGCTCCAACGCGGCGGGCGTCGGCGGCGCGGTCAATGTCGCCAACCATGACGGGATCATCACGCACGGTGCCGTCTCCTACGGCATCCTGGCCCAGAGCGTCGGCGGCGGCGGCGGCGCGGCCGGCGGCGCGGGCGGGATCGCGGCTCTGGGCGGCGCGGGTTCGGGCGGCGGCAACGGCGGCCAGGTCGACGTGTTCAACGACGGCGTGATCGAGACCGGCGGCGTGGCCTCGATCGGCATGTTCGCCCAGAGCGTGGGCGGCAGCGGCGGCGTCGGCGGCGGGGCCGGCGGCCTGGTCGGCATCGGCGGCGGCGGCGGCTCGTCCGGCGACGGCGGCGCGGTGACCGCCACCAACGCGGGCCAGATCTTCACCCACAACGACCTGGCCACGGGCGTGTTCGCCCAGAGCATCGGCGGCGGCGGCGGCAACGGCGCGGGCGGCGGCGGTCTGGTCGGCATCGGCGGCGACGGCGGCGCCTCGGGCAAGGGCGGGACCGTCACGGTGTCCAACACCGGCACGGTCGAGACCGACGGCAAGCTGGCCGCGGGCGTGTTCGCCCAGAGCGTGGGCGGCGGCGGCGGCAACGGCGCGGGGGCCGGCGGCCTGGTCGCGATCGGCGGCAAGGGCGGCGCGGGCGGCGACGGTGACACGGTCACGGTCGTCAACGACGGCGCCCTGACGACCCACGGCTATGACTCCTACGCGGTGTTCGCCCAGAGCGTGGGCGGCGGCGGCGGCAACGGCGGCGGCGCGGGCGGCATGTTCGCGATCGGCGGCGGCGGCTCGGGCGGCGGCATCGGCGGGACCGTCAACGTCACCAATCACGGCGCGATCGTCACCGACCTCGACGGTTCGGGCGGCGTGTTCGCCCAGTCGGTCGGCGGCGGCGGCGGCAACGGCGGCGACTCCACCAGCGTGGGCCTGTTCGTCAACCTGTCGATCGGCGGCTCGGGCGGCACGGCCAGCCGGGGCGGCGACGTCACGGTCATCAACGACGGCTCGATCGCCACCGGCGGCGACCGGGCCACGGCCATCTACGCCCAGAGCGTGGGCGGCGGCGGCGGCGACGGCGGCTTCGGGGCCGGCGGCGCGATCGGCGTCTATGGCGCGGTCAGCATCGGGGTCGGCGGCGACGGCGGCGCGGGCGGGGCGGGCGGGGTCGTCCATGTCACGGCCGACGGAACCCTGGTCACCACCGGCGCGGATTCGCGCGGCGTGTTCGCCCAGAGCGTGGGCGGCGGCGGCGGCGACGGCGGCTACACGGTCGCCGCGGCCCTGGCGGTCGGCGACGTCGGCGCGGCGGCGGGTTCGATCTCGGTCGGCGGTTCGGGCGCCGGCGGCGGGGCCGGCGGCGAGGTCACGGTCGATCACACCACCGGCGTGAACATCGACACCAGCGGCGATCGGGCGGTCGGCGTGTTCGCCCAGAGCGTGGGCGGCGGCGGCGGCAACGGCGGCTGGAGCGGCGCGATCGCGCTGGCGGCCTCGGGCGGCGCCAGCGCGTCGATCGGCGTGGCCGTGGGCGGCGGCGCCGACGACGGCGGCAAGGGCGGCAAGGTCACGGTCGACACGGCCGGCCAGATACACACCCGGGGCGTCGACGCCTCGGCCATCTACGCTCAGAGCATCGGCGGCGGCGGCGGCACGGGCGGCTTCGCCCTGGCCGGGGCCCTGGCCGGCGGCTCGGCGGCCGGCGCGGCCTCGGTCGGGGTCGGCGGTTCGGGCGGCGCCGGCGGCGAGGGCGACGAGGTCAAGGTGCTCAGCGTCACCGACATCGTCACCGAAGGCGACCGTTCGGCCGGGATCTTCGCCCAGGCGGTGGGCGGCGGCGGCGGCAGCGGCGGCTGGAGCGGGGCGGTGGCGGGCGCGGGCGGCGTGGCCGGCGGCTCGGTCGGCGTCTCGGTCGGCGGCAGCGGCGACCACGGCGGCAAGGGCGGCGTTGTAACGGTCAACAGCGTCGGCCAGATCGACACCCTGGGCGAGGACGCCACGGGCATCTTCGGCCAGAGCGTCGGCGGCGGCGGCGGCAGCGGCGGCTTCTCGCTGGCGGCGGCCGTGGCGGGCGGCGAGGGCGCGCTGGCGGGCTCCGTCGGAGTCGGCGGTTCGGGCGCGGGCGGCGGCGACGGCGACACGGTCGACATCATCACCCACGGCGACATCCATACGCGCGGCGACCGGGCGGCGGGCGTGTTCGCCCAGTCGATCGGCGGCGGCGGCGGCAACGGCGGCTGGAGCGGCTCGCTGGCGGGGGCCGGCGGCGTCGGCGCCGGCGCGGTCGGGGTTTCGGTCGGCGGCTCGGCCGACGGCGGCGGCGTGGGCAAGGACGTCTCGATCCTCAGCCGCGGCGCGGTGGCCACCGAAGGCGACGACGCGGCGGGCCTGATGGCCCAGTCGGTTGGCGGCGGCGGCGGCACGGGCGGCTTCTCGTTGGCGGCGGGCATCGCCGGCGGCGAATTCGCGGGCTCGGCCTCGGTCGGGGTCGGCGGTTCGGGCGGCGGCGGCGGCAAGGCCGGCAAGGTCCTGGTCGACACCCAGGGCGACATTTCCACGATCGGCGATCGGTCCTCGGCCATCTACGCCCAGAGCGTGGGCGGCGGCGGCGGCTCGGGCGGCTGGACGGGCGCGCTGGGCATCGCCGGCGGGACCGGGGCCGGCACGGTGGCGGTCGGGGTCGGCGGCAGCGGCGACGTCGGCGGGGCCGGCGACACGGTCGGGGTGACCAGCGTCGGCGACCTGGAGACCCAGGGCGCGGATTCGCACGGCATCCTGGCCCAGTCGATCGGCGGCGGCGGCGGCAGCGGCGGCTTCTCGCTGGCGGCCGGCGTGGCGGGCGGCGAGACGGCGGGGGCCGGCTCGGTCTCGGTCGGCGGGTCGGGCCTGGGCGGCGGCGACGCCGAGGCGGTGACCGTCTCGACGGCTGGAGACATTCATACCCACGGCGACCGGTCGGCGGGCGTCTACGCCCAGTCGGTGGGCGGCGGCGGCGGCGACGGCGGCTGGAGCGGTTCGCTCGCCATCGGCGCGGGCCAGACGGCGGGCGCGGTCGGCGTCAGCGTCGGCGGTTCGGCCGGCCTGGGCGGCGCGGGTCGGGCCGTCACGGTCGACAGCGTCGGCACGGTGATCACGGAAGGACACGACGCGGCGGGCCTGCTGGCCCAGAGCATCGGCGGCGGCGGCGGCACGGGCGGCTTCTCGCTGGCGGCCGGCGTCGGCGCGGGCCAGACGGCGGGCGCGGCCAGCGTCAGCGTCGGCGGCACGGGCGGGGCGGGCGGTATCGCCGGCCGGGTCGAGGTCAGCAGCGAGGGGACGATCGTCACGGGCGGCGACCGATCCTACGGCGTGCAGGCCCAGTCGATCGGCGGCGGCGGCGGCAGCGGCGGCTGGAGCGGTTCGCTGGCGGTCGGCGCGGGCAACAACGCCGCGGCGGTCACGGTCGGGATCGGCGGCGGCGGCGGCGTGGGCAACGACGGCGGCGAGGTCGAGGTCGACGTCATCGACCTGATCCTGACCCTGGGCGACGACGCCACGGCGGTGCTGGCGCAATCGATCGGCGGCGGCGGCGGCAGCGGCGGCTTCTCGTTGGCGGCTGGCGTCGGGGCGGGCCAGACGGCCGGCTCGGGCAGCCTGACCGTCGGCGGCTTCGGCGGCTCGGCGGGCGACGGCAAGATCGTCGAGGTCACCAGCCACGCGGACATCGGCACCATCGGCGATCGCGCCAACGGCATCCAGGCCCAGAGCATCGGCGGCGGCGGCGGAGCCGGCGGCTGGACGGCCGCCCTGGCGGTCGGGGCGGGCCAGACCAGCGGCGCGGTCGCCGTCGGCATCGGCGGCTTCGGGGCCGGCGGCGGCGACGCGGGCGCCGTGACGGTCGACAGCTTCGGCCAGATCTACACCATCGGCGACGACGCGGCGGGCGTCCTGGCCCAGTCGATCGGCGGCGGCGGCGGCAGCGGCGGCTTCTCGCTGGCGGCCGGCGTCTCGGTCGGCCAGAGCACCGGGGCGGGAACCCTGACCATCGGCGGCGGCGGCGGGGTCGGCGGCGACGCCGGCGACGTCACCGTCCACAGCCACGACGTGATCATCACCGAGGGCGATCGCGCCTATGCGATCCAGGCCCAGTCGATCGGCGGCGGCGGCGGCAACGGCGGCTTCTCGGCCTCGGTGACGGCGGCCCTGTCCTCGGGCGCGCCCAAGGCGATCAGCGCCTCGGTCGGCGGCTTCGGCGGCGCGGGCGGCGACGGCAAGGTCGTCACGGTCACCAGCGACCTCGGCGCCTCGACCTATGGCGAGGACGCCCACGCCCTCTACGCCCAGAGCGTGGGCGGCGGCGGCGGGTCCGGCGGCTTCTCGCTGGCCGGCGCCCTGACGGCGGGGACCAGCACGGTCGGCCTCTCGGCGGCCATCGGCGGCGCGGGCGGCGCGGCGGGCGAGGGCGGCGACGTCCATGTCGTCACCGACGGCGTGACCACCACCGACGGCGCGCGGTCCTACGGCGTGTTCGCCCAGAGCGTGGGCGGCGGCGGCGGCGACGGCGGCTTCGCCGGCGCCCTGACCGGCGGCCTTGGCTCGACCGACAACATCGCCATCGGCGTGTCGATCGGCGGCTTCGGCGGCGCGGCGGGCAAGGCCGGCGACGTCGAGGTGACCAACCACGGCAAGGTCGGCACGCTGGGCGACGGCTCCACGGCGGTGTTCGCCCAGAGTGTGGGCGGCGGCGGCGGCTCGGGCGGCATGGCCGTCTCGGCGGCCCTGGGCGGCGCCAAGTCCAAGAACATCTCGATCGCCCTGGGCGGTTCGGGCGCCGGCGGCGGCAAGGGCGGCGACGTCAAGGTCACCTCGACCGACCTGGTGGTCACCGAAGGCGACGACGCCATCGCCATCTTCGCCCAGAGCGTGGGCGGCGGCGGCGGGGCCGGCGGCGCGGCGGGCGCCCTGGCGGTGTCCGGCGGCGAGTCGACCAACCTGGCGATGAACATCGGCGGCTTCGGCGGCGCGGGCTCGCAAGGCGGCGACGTCACGGTCGTCAACAGCGGGCAGGTCTTCACCTCGGGCGAGCAGTCGCACGGCATCTTCGCCGAGAGCGTCGGCGGCGGCGGCGGCCACGGCGGCATGGCCGGCATCGACGAGAACCAGTGGTCCGACTACATGGCCGGCGGCGCCGGCACGGTCAGCCTGGGCTCCAACAGCAACAACATCTCGGTCGCCCTGGGCGGCCAGGGCGGCACCGGCGACGACGGCGGCGTGGTCAAGGTGACCAACAGCGGCGTGGTGGCCACCACCGGCGAGTCCCAGGCCAACGCCATCTACGCCCAGAGCATCGGCGGCGGCGGCGGCGACGCGGGCGTGGCCACGGCGGCATCCGGCAGCTTCGGCCAGGGCAAGAACGGCACCTACGCCGTCGCCCTGGGCGGCTTCGGCGGCGAGGCCGGAAACGGCGGCCTGGTCCAGGTGGTCAACAGCGGCTCGCTCAGCACGATCGGCGGCAACTCGACCGGCATCGTCGCCCAGAGCGTGGGCGGCGGCGGCGGCAGCGGCGGCGACGCCCGCGGCTTCTCGCTGGGCTTCGCCAAGAAGGCGGCCGGCACGACCAAGGCCACCTCGGTCAACGTGTCGATCGGCGGCCAGGGCGGGGCGGCCGGCGACGGCGGCCAGGTCGACGTGACCAACAGCGGCCAGATCCTGACCGAGGGCGGCGACTCGCACGGCGTGTTCGCCCAGTCGGTCGGCGGCGGCGGCGGTCGCGGCGGCCTGATCTCGACCCAGGGCGAGGAGGTCGTGACCTTCCTGGACCTGGCCAACAAGGGCGAGGCCAAGGGCGGCCAGATCGCCATCGGCGGTTCGGGCGCGGGCGGCGGTGACGGCGGCGCGGTCACGGTCGGCAACAGCGGCCTGATCTGGACCAAGGGCAAGGACGCCCACGGCGTGTTCGCCCAATCGGTGGGCGGCGGCGGCGGCGACGGCGGCTCGGGCCTGGCCGGCGAGGTCAGCATCGGCGGCCAGGGCGGCGTGGCCGGCGACGGCGGCGCGGTCAAGGTCAGCAACAGCGGGACCATCGTCACCGAAGGCGCCCTGTCGCGCGGCGTGTTCGCCCAGAGCGTGGGCGGCGGCGGCGGCACCGGCGGGGCCACCGACTACGACGGCCCCGACACCTATTCCTACAGCGACGCCCTTTCCAAGACGATGGGCGAGGTCGGCAAGCTGACCGACGCCAAGGACCTGGTCGACTCGTTCAGCGAGCCGGCCTGGGGGATCAGCATCGGCGGCACGGGCGGCTCGGCCGGTGACGGCGGCAGCGTCACGGTCGACAACAGCGGCGCGATCTACACGTCCGGCCGGCTGTCGCACGGGGTCATGGCCCAGAGCGTCGGCGGCGGCGGCGGCACGGGCGGCGAGGCGACGATCACCGGCCTCGGCCAGATCGTGTTCTCCGGCGTGGGCGGCACGGCCGGCGACGGCGGCGACGTCATCGTCACCAACAGCGGCCTGATCCAGACCGAAGGCTTCGGCGCCTACGGCATCTTCGCCCAGAGCATCGGCGGCGGCGGCGGCGTGGCCGGCGACGTGTCGCTGGGCATCGCCTCGTGGGGCGACTTCAGCGCCTACGGCGGCGAGGACTACAGCGACTACGCCGACATGAGCATCAACCCGCTGGACGGCTACGGCGGCGACGGCGGCGACGTCACGGTGACCAACACCGGCGACATCGTGCTGCTGGGCGCCGGCTCGGTCGGCATCTTCGCCCAGTCGGTGGGCGGCGGCGGCGGCCTGTTCGGCAGCGGCCTGGGCCTGTCGTTCGCCGGTTCGCTGGGCGGCACGGGCGACGCGGGCACGGTCACCGTGATCCAGAACGGCAACATCTGGGCCGGCGGCCTGAACGGCATCGGGGCCTTCTTCCAGAGCCAGGCCGGCGACGTGCCGGCGGCCGGATCGCACAGCCTGGCCGCGTCGGCCGCGGCGGCGCCGACCTATTCGGCGGCCGACATCGTCGCCACCCTGAACGGCGACGTTCATGGCGGCTCGGTCTACGGCAAGGGCGTGTTCGTCGACGGCGGCAAGAACAACGTCATCACCCTGAACGGCGTGGTGTCGGCGGCCTCGAACCTGGCGATCCTGGCGACCACCGGCAACGACACGATCATCAGCAACAAGGGCGTGATCGGCAACATCGACCTGGGTCGCGGCGTGAACGCCTTCCGCAACACGGCGGCCTCGACCCTGCTGACCCTGGACTATGTGAAGCTGAACGGCGGCCTGCTGACCAACGACGGACTGCTCACGCCGGGCGGCGCCGGCCTGGTGCAGGTCACCAGCGTCGAGGGCGACTTCAAGCAGACCGCGACCGGCGTGTTCCTGGCCGACCTGGACCTGGGCAAGACGGGCAAGGCCGGCGAGATCGACCGCCTGGACATCACCGGCTCGCTGGACCTGAAGGGCAAGTTCGTCCTGCAGATCGCCGACCCTGGCCACATCCTGCCGGGCGACCACACGGCCGCCATCCTCAACGGTTCGGGCGTGGTCACCGCCTCGGGCCTGCAGCTGGTGGCCCCGGTCTCGTCGATCGCCATGTTCGAGCTGAAGACCACGGCCGACGACCTGAACCTGCACTATGTGGTCGACTTCTCGCCGGCCGGGTTCAACGTCAACCGCACGGCCGTCGGCGACCACATCAACAACATCCAGCTGGCCGGCAGCACCAACGCCTTCGCGCCGGTGGCGGCCGAACTGTTCTGGGAGCCGTCGCAGGTCAATCTGGCCAACTATTACGACAGCTTCAGCGCCGAGACCTATGCCGACCAGGTGGCGGTGACCAACTTCGCCATCGCCGGCTTCACGGACTCGATGATGACCTGTCCGACGGCGCCGGGGCAGGGCGAGGCCGACAGCTGCGTCTGGGCCAAGGCCGGCGGGCGGCAGCTGACGCTGGACGCCACGGCCCAGGACATGGCGTACAAGGAGCGTTCGACGGGTCTGTCGGGCGGCTTCGAGAACGCCGCGGGCCCGCACTGGCGGTTCGGCGCGGCGGCCTCGGCCGAGAGCCTGCGGACCGGCATCCCGACCCGCACCCAGGGCGACGGCGACCGCTATCAGTTCGGCGCGGTGGCCAAGGCCGCCGACGGTCCGCTGACGGCCGCCATGGCCTTCACCGCCGGTTCCAGCTCGGTCGACACCCGTCGCGCCGTGCTGCTGCCCTCGGGCCTGCGGATGGCGGAAGCCAAGCAGCGCCAGACGTTCCAGGCGATCACCGCCCGGACCGGCTACCGCTTCGGCACGGACAAGGCCTACGCCAAGCCGATCGCTGAACTGAACTGGGCTCGGATCTCGACCGACGCCTTCGCGGAAAAGGGCGCCGGGGCGCTGAACCTGGTGGCACCCAAGCAGGTAGACCAGTCCACCCGCGCCAGCGTCAAGCTGGAGGTCGGCGGCGAGTTCATGCAGGGCGTCACGGCGATCCGGCCCTATGCCCGGATCGGCGCCAGCCACATGCTGTCGGGGCGCGCGCCGCAGTTCACCACCGCGTTCGAGAGCGCGGCGCCGGTGGCGGGTTCGTTCGACGTCGCCGGGCGGCTGGACAAGACGACGGTCGACGCCGAACTCGGCGCGGCCCTGGTCAACGCCAAGGGGGCCAGCGCCAGGGTCAACTGGTCGGGTCAGTTCGGCGACCGGGTCAGCAACCAGGCCCTGGCGGTGAAATTCACCGTGCCGTTCTAAGAACCTCTCTGACCCGCTCATCCCGGCGAAAGCCGGGACCCAGATGGAATGGCTTGGAAGCTGACGCCAAAAGCGCTGAGCCCTTCCAATCATCCGCACCGCTATAGGATCTGGGTCCCGGCGTTCGCCGGGATGAGCGGATTTGGGAGATGCTTGCGCGCGCCCAACGAAACTTGATACTTCGCACCCTGAAGCGACGGGGCGGGCTTGTTGGCCTGCCCCGTCGTCGCTATTTCGCGCTCTTCGCTTTTCCAGACAGACGAGACCACGCCCGTGGCGAAACCGGCCAAAGCCATCATTCTCAGCGCCGGCCAGGGCAAGCGCCTGTCGCCGCTCACCGATACGCGCCCCAAGTGCCTGGTCGAGCTTTCGGGCCGTACTGTGCTGCATTGGCAGCTCAAGCACCTGGCCGAGGCGGGGATCACCGAGGCGGTGGTGGTGACCGGCTTCGCCGCCGACACCGTCGAGAAGGAGGTCGCCGGGCTGGACGTCCCGGGCCTCGAGATCCGCACCCTGTTCAACCCGTTCTACGCCCTGACCGACAACCTGGCGACCTGCTGGCTGGCGCGCGGCGAGATGCGCGGCGACTTCCTGCTGCTGAACGGCGACACCCTGTTCGAGGCCCCGATCGCCGAGCGCCTGATCGCCGCCCCGCCGGCCCCGATCACCGTCACCATCGACCGCAAGGCCGCCGGCTACGACGCCGACGACATGAAGGTGCTGACCGAGGGCCTGTCCCTGCGCGCCATCGGCAAGACCATCGATCAGTACGACGCCGAGTCGATCGGCTTCCTGCGCTTCGACCCCGAGGGCGCGGCCCTGTTCACCCGCATCGTCGAGCAGGCCCTGCGCACGCCCGAGGGCCTCAAGCGCTGGTACCTCAGCGTCATCAACCAGATCGCCCAGGAACACGACGTGGTCCGGGTGCAGTCGATCGAAGGCCTGGAATGGGCCGAGATGGACTTCCCCGAGGACCTGCCGAAGAACCGCGAACTGGCGGCGGCCTGGGTCGCGGCGGGGGAGTAGGCGAGGGCGGGCGCCTCGGCGGCGCTCAACGGGTGTTCGCCGGCGCCGAAGGCTTGATCAAACCTCGATATTCCGTGCTCTGACGATTGTGTCGTCGGCGGCGCGTCGCCGTGCTCAATCCGGACATTTTCATGCTCGGAAACCCTTCAAGTAAGCCAGTTCTTACCCTGTCACCGGCCGGTCACATGCCGTCCCTATACGGCGGAGACCTCAGCCCAAACCGCTGAGCGTGCTTGAGGGGGCAGGCCGTTGGGCCAATACCTCCTTGGTGTTTTGGTCGATTCGAGCCCGGGGTCGGGCGGAACGGGGATTTCCATGCGTAGGTTCGGAACTCAAAAAGTCAGTCTGCTAACGGGCGCGGCGCTGTCGGCGCTGTCGTTCGGCGGCGCGCTCGCCCAGGAGGCGTCCTCGACGACCCTGGACGAGGTCGTGGTCACGGCCGAGCGCCGGTCGGAAAACCTGCAGAAGGTGCCGGTGTCGGTGGCCGTGGTCGGCGGCGACCAATTGCGCGCCATCCAGGGCGGCGGCGACGACATCATCTCGCTGTCGGGCAAGGTGCCCAGCTTCTACGCCGAGACCACCACGGGCCGGATCTTCCCGCGCTTCTACATCCGGGGCCTCGGCAACATCGACTTCTACCTGGGCGCCTCCCAGCCGGTGTCGATCATCCAGGACGACGTCGTGCTCGAGCACGTGGTGCTGAAGTCCAACCCGGTGTTCGACGTTCGACAGGTGGAAGTGCTGCGCGGTCCGCAAGGCTCGCTGTTCGGCCGCAACACCACCGCCGGCATCGTCAAGTTCGACACCAACCGGCCGACCCAGACCCTGGAAGGCCGCGCCAGCGCCTCGTACGGCACCTACGGCACGACCACCTTCGACGGCGGCATCGGCGGCCCGATCGTGGCCGACAAGCTGGCCTTCCGCGTTTCGGCGCTCTACCAGCACCGCGACGACTATGTCGACAACACCTTCGCCGGGACCAGCGCCGACGGCACCGTCACTCCGAAGAAGGACGCCATGGGCGGCTTCGACGAGAAGGACGTGCGGGTCCAGCTGTTGGCCACCCCGACCGAGCAGCTGACGGTCCTGGCCTCGGCCCACGCCCGCAACTACGAGGGCACCTCGACCCTGTTCCTGCGCCAGGCGCTGACCAAGGGCTCCAACGAACCCCACGCCCCGCGCGACAGCGTCGCCTTCGACGAGGCCGACAACAATCCGCAGGCCTACGACACCCAGGGCGCGTCGCTGAACGTGGCCTATGACCTGGGCCCGGTGACCCTGACCTCGATCAGCGCCTACGAGACCACCGCCGGCTACAGCCGCGGCGACACCGACGGCGGCGCGGCCGCCAACTATCCGGTCGGCGGCGTGCCCAACGGCTTCGGCCAATCGATGGGCCAGGTCCGCGACCTGGACCAGCTGACCCAGGAACTGCGCCTGGCCAGCAACGGCGACGATCGCCTGAAGTGGCAGGTCGGCGCGCTGTACTTCGACTCGCGCGACACGACCGACTTCTACCAGCGCGCCTATTTCCTCAAGCCCGGCTCGGCCGGCTACAATCCCAACAACTGGGTGCGGCTGGACAACCTCAACACCTCGTGGGCGGTGTTCGGCCAGGTCAGCTACAAGCTGACCGACGCCCTGACGATCACCGGCGGCCTGCGCGACACCTACGACGCCAAGAAGACCAAGCTGGTCAAGACGGCCAACACCGCCGCCAACGTCCAGACCTACGCCGGCCGTCGCTATGTGCGCCTGTCGGACGAGCAGGTCAGCTGGGACCTCTCGGCCAACTACGAGGTCAATCCCGACCTGAACCTCTACGCCCGCGCGGCCAAGGGCTTCCGCGGCCCGACCATCCAGGGCCGCTCGGCGGTGTTCAACAGCGACTTCACGACCGCCAATTCCGAAACGATCCTGTCGTGGGAAGCCGGCTTCAAGAGCACGCTGCTGGACAACACCCTGCGCCTGAACGCCTCGGCCTTCACCTACGAGGTCAAGGACATCCAGCTGAACGGCAACGACTCCAACGGCAACGGCGTGCTGTTCAACGCCGACAAGGCCAAGGCCTACGGCCTGGAAGCCGACGCCGAATGGCGCCCGATCTCCAACCTGACCCTGACGGCGGGCCTGAGCCTGCTGCACAGCGAGATCGACGACAAGCGCGTCTACGCCCAGGTCTGCGCGCTGAACAGCGTGGTGGTCTGCACGGTCAAGAACCCGACCAAGGCGATCGTCGGCCCCTTCGGCACCAGCTATTTCGCCCAAATCGACGGCCAGCCGCTGCCCAACGCGCCGAAGTACAACTTCAGCTTCACGGGCCGCTACGACGTGCCGGTCGGCGCCGACGGCAAGCTGTTCATCGCCACGGACTGGAACGTCCAGGGCTATACGAACTTCGTGCTCTACAAGACCGACGAGTTCTACTCGAAGGGCAACTTCGAAGGCGGGCTGAAGCTCGGCTACGAAGGCGGCGACGGCGCCTATGAAGTGGCCCTGTTCGGCCGCAACATCACCAACGAGAAGAACCTCAAGGGGGTCATCGAGAACTACATGGCGGCCGTCTACAATGAGCCGCGCATCGTGGGGATCTCGGTCAGCGCCAAGCTGAAATAGTCCGCGTCCACGTTTCGACCTCTCAAGGACCCCGTCGCCGACGCCGCTCCAGCGGCGCTCGGCGGCGGGGTTTTTTCACGTCTGGAGCTCGTGCAACCTCTATGGTTGCGCTTAAATGCATACTCCCTCCCCAATTGCGTTCGCGAAGGAGTTCGGTCAGGCTCGCGCAGGGACGCCTCGTGGAGACTCAGTCTCGCGTCGGAAGTTCGCGGCGTTGGCGCCCCGCTCGAAACCAAGGTCTTCAACGACGCGAGAGGGAGCGACCAATGTCACTGAGAGTTCACGGCCTGCCTTTGGGCCAGAAGCGCGAAGAAGCGGCGAACGGAGCCACCGCCGACGGCTGGGCCACGAGGCTGGCGAAACTGATCCCCGCCGAGGCGCTGGGCGTCTACGGCGCGGCGCTCGGCCTCATACCGAGCCTGGAGGGCCAGGATACGGTGCGGCTGGTCCTCCTGATCGTGGTCACCTTGGCCTGTCTGGCCATCCTGATCGCGGTGCGTATCAAGAGCACGGCTCAAAACGCCGACGGTCCCCAACCGCTGGGCATCGCCATCTCGTGCGTGGCCTTCCTGATCTGGACCGCGACATTGGGGCCGACGAGCTCCCCGTTCCCGATCCCGAAAGACTTCGGGTTCATCGTCTCGCTTGTCGGGATGCTCTATGTCGCCCTGGTGGGCGTCTTCTATCGCGGCGACACCACAACGTGAGCCCGGCGATCGCCGCGGGGGCTCACCCCTCGACGATCGACCGCACCAGGTCCAGGTCGGCCGGCTTGTCGACGTCCACCGCCGCCAAGCCGTGCCGCGCCCGGACGGCCGCCGCCTTGACCCCCGCCAGGCGGCCGATGCGGGCCACCATCTCGTCCAGGGTCATCAGGCCCAGCAGGTAGCGCGCCAGCATGACCGGACCGAACAGGGCCGCGATCTTCCACGGCTGCTTGCGGTGCTTCTCGACCGTGCGCCACAGGTCGATGGCCCGCAAGCTGGCCGGGGTTTTCAGATAGAACAGGTTGCAGCCCGAATAGCGGCCGTCGCGGAACGCCAGATAGGTGCGCTTGGTGGTCGGCGCGGCCGACCGCACCAGGGCTTCCTCGCCCAGCAGGATGGCGATGTCGGCGTCGGCCGGGGTGTCGGCCATGAAGTCCGTCACCCATTCCGGCCGCAGCAGGGCGTGGTCGACCGTGGTCACCAGCAGCGGCGTGCCCATGGCCACCGCGCCCTCGTGGACGCTCTGGCTGGGACCGGCGGCCGAGGGCAGGCGCGACAGCGTCGCCCGGGCCTTCTCGGCCCGCAGGGCCGCTTGCAGCGCCACGTCGTTGGTCGAGACGCCGATGCGGCTGGCGCCGGCCTGGTCCAGCGCGGTCAACACCCGCCGCAGCAGGGTCTGGCCGCCCAGGACGATCAGGCCCTTCTGGCTGACGCCGGCATAGTCGGCGACGGGATCGACCTCGCCGCGCGAACCGGCCAGCACGAGCGCCTGAAAGGGCTCTCCAGGGCCTGCTTCCTGGCCCACCGGCTAGATCGCCTTCTCGTAGATCCGATAGGTCTTGTAGATCTCCGCGCCCATCGCCTCGGAGATCCGACGCATCGGGGCGTTGTCCTCGAGGATCCACGAGAACTCAAACTTGTCGTAGCCCAGGGCCAGGCCCGCGTCGCGGCCGGCGTTCATCAGGTGGAACGGCACGACCTGACCGCGCAGGGTGTCGGCGAACTTGCGCTTGAGGCCCATCAACGGGATGCGGATCGACTTGACCCGCTTGACCTTCAGCCGCCACAGCAGCTTGGCCCAGCCGAACGGCAGCAGCTTGCCGTTCAGGCCCTCGATGGCCTCGTTGACGTTGGGCAGCAGCACGATGAAGCCGGCCGGCTCGCCGTCGATCTCGGAGAACAGGATCAGGCGCTTGTCGAGCACGTCCTTCAGCGACTTGCCCAGCTGGGCGGTCTCGGCCTCGGTGGTGGGCACGAAGCCCCAGTTGCCCGCCCAGGCGTCGTTGAGGATGCCGGTCAGGGCTTTGACCTCCTCGTCGTAGCGGCTCATGTCCAGCTCGCGCAGGGTCACGCCCTCGGGCAGGCCGCGCTTGACCCGGCGCACCACCACGGGCGGCAGGGCGGCGCGGGGATCGCAGACATAGGCGTAGACGTCCTTGGCCTTGACGTAGCCCTGCTCCTCGACGCGCGCGGCCGTGTAGCGGGGGTCGTGGCCCATCATCACCATCGGCTTGGTGTCGAAGCCGTCGACCAGCAGGCCGACCTCCTCGTTGATCGACAGGTTGAACGGACCCAGGGCCCGGTCGCAGCCGCGCGCCTTCAGCCAGTCCTCGGCCGTGCGGAACAGCAGAGAGAAGATCGCCGGATCGTCCTCGGCGGCGACCATGCCGAAGTTGCCGGTCTTCGCCGTGCCTTCCTCGGTGGCCAGGTGGTCGATCTGGGCGCTGATCCGGCCCACGTCGCGGCCGCCGCGCACGGCCAGCCACATCTGCACGTCGGCATGCTCGAAGAACGGGTTGGTCTTGGGCGTCAGGGCCGCCATCCGCTCGTACATCAGCGGCACGACCCAGTTGGGGTCCTTGGCGTTCAGTCGGTTGGCCAGCTCGATGAACCGCTTCAGCTCGGCCTTGGAGTTGACGGGAACGATCGAGAGGTCGGAGTCGGTGGTGTCGAACGGCATTCAGCCCTCCAAAACAACAAGCGCATGGATCGCGAGGGCCGCGAAGATGACCGGACCGCCCCAGACGGCCAGGATGGGCGAAAGGGAGCCGCCTTCGCCGAGCGCCGACAGCAAGCCGTTGACGACCAGGAAGATGAGGCCGGCCGCCAGGCCGCCGGCCAGCAGCAGCGCGCCTTGGCCGCTGCGGAAATTAGCCAGGGCGACCGGCGCGCTGAGCAGCAGCATCACCAGGGACACGACCGGTCCGGCGAAGGCGGCCAGCAAGCGGGTCTCGTAGAAGGTGGTCGGGCGGTCGCCGCCGCCGTTCAGCAGGGCGCGGCGAGCCGTCGCCGCGGTCGGCACGGGGCTGTCGGCGAACAGGGCCTGGACGTCCTGAGGGTGCAGGGGCGAGGGCCAGTCCATCTTGGCGGCGGGCGTGACATTGGACTGCTCGCCGTGGAACCGGACGATCACGGGCTTGGTCAGGGCCCAGCCCTTGTCGCGGGCGTAGGAGGCCGACGGCGCTTCGACGCGCTCCACCAGCCGGCCGGTTGTGTCGCGCCGATAGATCCTCACCGCGTTCAGGGTTGCGCCGTCGGCCGAGGACCCGGCGGCGATCACCAGGTCGTCGCCGGCCCGGAAGCTGCGCGGACCCGGGACCTTGCGATCGGCGGCCGGCGTGGTGGCCTGCCACCACGCGGCCAGCACCGGATCGGTGCGGGGGGCGATCAGCTGGGCGCAGCTGAAGTCGACGGCCATCACCACGAACGCCACGGGCAAGGCCATGGCGACGATGCGATAGGCCGAGATGCCGGTCGCGCGCATGGCGATGATCGCGCTCTCGCGCGCCAGCTGCGAGAAGGCGAACAGCCCGCCGGCCAGGGTGGCGATCGGGGCGACCTGCTCGATCAGCCGCGGCGAGCGCAGGGCGGCGTAGTACAGCACCCCGGCCGTGCCCAGGCCCCGGTCGAGGATGTCGGTGGTCACTTCCAGCAGGTCGAGGATCTGCAGGATGGAGAACAGGATCACGGCCGCGCCGAACACGCGCATGCCGACCGTCCGCAGGACATAGAGCGGGATCTTCATGCCTCGGCCTGCTCGAACTTGTCGCGGAACATGCGGCGGAAACGCTTGATGCCCACGCCGAACCGGCGGATCAGCTCGGTGACCGGGGTCTGGCCGGGGCGCTTGCGGCTGCCGATGAACATCCAGACGCTGAGGCCGGTGAAGATCAGCCATGGCGCTCCGACCGCCGCCAGCGGCATGGCCTTGCCCGATTCCGCCAGGCTCTGGCCCAGTTGCAGGCTGTGCTGGAAGGCCAGCAGCAGCACGCCGGCGATGATCAGGCCGGGCGTGCGGTTGCCGCGCTTGGCGGCCAGTCCCAGCGGGAAGGCCAGCAGGGGCAGGAAGGGCAGGAACAACGCCCGGGCCAGGCGTCCGTAGAGCTCGGCCAGCAGGGTGGCGCGCGGCACGATCGGCTTGGGGCTGTCGGCCTGGCGGGCCAGTTCGCCCAGGGTCAGCTCGCGCTCGTCGCCGCCGCGGCTGCGCAGCAGGGCGGCCGCGCCGGCCAGGGGCACGTTGGTGGTGAAACGGTCGAACATCAGGATGCGATAATGGCCCAGGGCGTCCACGCCGATCCGCTGGCCCTTGCGCAGCAGCATGGTGACGTTCTTGCCGTCGGCGTCGGCCCGCAGGTCGGCGGTGGCGGCGGTGATCACCTCCTCGCGGCCGTTGACGTCCATGCGGCGGATGAACACCCGCGTCAGCTGCTGGCCGGCCGCGTCGGCGCCGTCGGCGGTCATCAGCAGCTTGGGCTGGTCGATGAAGGCCCCGCCGTTGAGTTTGCCGTTCCAGCCGGCGTTGATCGCCTCGTGCATGACGGCGCGATAGGCGTAGCGGCTGTAAGGCTGCATGTAGCCGAACACGACCAGGCTGAAGACCGTCAGGAACAGGCCGACGCAGACGAACGGCGCGGCGATGCGGGTCAGGGACTGGCCGCTGGCCAGCAGGGCGTCGATCTCCGACCCGTCGCTGAGCTTGGTGATGACGATGAACAGCGCCACGAAGAACGCCACGGGCAGGGCCAGGCCCAGATAGTGCGGCACCAGATTGGCGGCCAGCGAGGTGACATAGCCGAAGCGGGCGCTGCTTTGCGACAGCACGTCCAGCAGGCGCAGGACCCGCTCCAGCAGCAGGGCGATCACCGTCACGCCCAGGCAGCCGACGATCGGCCAGGCCAGCAGGCGCAGCAGATAGGCGTCGATCAGCCGGAAACGCGCGGTTCCATGCGGCGTGGGAATGGGCTTCCTCACGCGGCGGACCAGACCTGGGCCAGGGTCTGGGCCAGGCGCTCGGCGGCGTCGAGGTCCAGGTCGACCGTGGACCCCAGGGCCGGAACGGCGGGCCAGCCGGCGTCGGCATACACCCGGCCGTCATGTTCGCGCGTCCCGGCGTAGCGCGGGATCACGTGGAAATGCACATCCTTGTCGACCATCATCAGCATCAGATAGTTGATCTTCTCGTACGCCACGACCTTGCCCAGCGTCCGTTCAACGCCCTCGGTCGCCGTCTTGAGGTCGACGAAGGCGGCGGGACTCAGCTGGGAAAAGGCCTCGACCGATTCCTTGCATACCAGGACCAGAGACCCAAAGGTCGGTTGCTTGGGCCGCACCAGGATCAGCCAGCTGGCGGTCTCGGCCACTAGGGTGCGCGGGTAACCGAAGGTCTCAGCGGTGGGATTGGTCATGTCGGCCTCGCCTCGGGGCGTTCGCCGCCGTCGCTCATACAATAGGGACGCGGCCTTTTGCATGGAAGTGCGATCCGCGTTGTTCGCTTCGGTTCCGGCCCCGGCGTCCGAGGATGCGCTACGAGCGCCGCGCGGCCGGGCGCCCGGCCTGGGTCAGGATGTAGCGGCCCAGTTCGCCCGGCTCGCCGCTCTCCGGGTCCAGGCCGCGCGCGACCACCTTCACCTCGACGCCGCCGTCGGCGCGTCGGTCGATCTCGACACCGTGCCAGCGGGCCGCCGGATGGCCGCGCTTGCCCATGGCCGAGGCCGAGGGGACGCCCAGTACCGGGATCGTCGCGCCGTTCGGCCCGGGCGCCGTCGCCACCATCGCCTCATGGGCGTGACCGTGCAGGATCAGGTCGGCCCCGTGGCGGGCGAGCAGGGCGCGCAGGGCGTCCTGGTCCTCCAGCGCCTTGCGCTTGACCACCGCGCCCGGGACGGGCGGGTGGTGGATCAGCAGCACCCGGAACGCGTCGCGATAGGTCGGATCGCCCAGCAGGGCGTCCAGGCGGTCAAGCTGCGCCTTTCCCAGCCGGCCCGTGGCCAAGTGCGGGGCGGTCGGCGCGGCCGAGCACAGGTTGAACAGCGCCACGCCGTCGCGCATCCGCACCTGGGGGAAGGCGACCGCGCCGTCGTCGCCCAGCCAGGGCGTCCAGGCGGCGAACGGCTGGCCGCCCTTGGCTTCGACTAGGGCGTCGTGGTTGCCGGGGCTGACGGTGATATTCCAGGCCGGACCCAGCGCCTCCAGCCAGACGCGGGCGGCCTCGTATTCGGCGGGGGAGGCGTAGTTGGTCAGGTCGCCGGTGATGGCGATGTGATCGGGCGCGTGGGCCTTGAGGTCGGCGACCAGCGCCGCCAGCACCTCGGGCCGATGCTCGCGGCGTTTGCGCCGCCAGGCGATCCGGCTCAGCAGTCGCTTGGACAGCAGGTCCCGCCAGCCGAACGCCCCTTGCGGCGGCGGCAGGTGAAGATCCGAGAGATGCGCGAGACGGAATATCGACAAGATTGGTTCACGGATTCTGGCGGAAGGAGCCGAAGCTGCTTATCAATCGCCCCAGGTTTCAAGGGGTTGTCTATCGTGAGCGTGGAAAATCATCCAAATGAGGCCGCCGGCCCGTCCGCCGTCACGGTCGGACAGGCCAAGACGCGCCTCTGGGGGATGACCTCCGCCGAGCGGTTGTCGCGAATCTACCGCCGTCTGGGCCTGGTCGAGGCCGGTCGCGAAACCGTTTTCATCACCGGCGACGTCGTGGTGGTCGACGCCGGCTGGGTGTTCGACGAGTCGCTGATCAAGGCCCTGGCCGGTCGTCCGGGCGCGGCCCTGGTCGACGAAGCCGGGCGCATCGTCGCCATCAACGTTCCCGCCGCGCGGGCCCGAGAGGCGATCGTGCGGCTCGACACCGGCGAGGACGTCACGGCCCTGGCCGAGGTCCGCCTGACCGCGCTGGAGCTGGGCTCGGCCTACAACAGCGCCCTGCGCAAGCGCGAGCCGCCGGTGCTGGAGCGCCTGACGCCCGAAACCCGCGTGGCGGTCGAGAAGCGGCTGTTCCAGGGCTCGTACAAGGGCGTCACCGACCTGGTGACGAAGTACGTCTGGCCCACGCCGGCCCGAATCGTCACCCGCTGGTGCGCCCTGGCCAGGATGACTCCCAACCAGGTCACCCTGATCGGTTTCCTGCTGGTGCTGGCGGCCTTCTGGCTGTTCTGGATCGGCGAGTTCGGCTGGGGCCTGGTCTGCGCCTGGATCATGACCTTCCTCGACACGGTCGACGGCAAGCTGGCGCGGGTGACCCTGACCTCGTCCAAGTGGGGCAACGTCTTCGACCACGGCATCGACCTGGTCCATCCGCCGTTCTGGTGGTGGGCCTGGTATGTCGGCGTCGGGGCTCTGGGCTTCACCATGCCCCACGGCGAACTGGCCCTGGCGGTCATCGTCGGCGGCTATGTGCTGCAGCGGGTCGAGGAGGGGATCTTCCTGGCCCTGTTCAAGGTCGAGATGCACGCCTGGCGGCCGTTCGACAGCTTCTTCCGGCTGATCACCGCCCGTCGCAACCCCAACCTGATCCTGCTGACCCTCGCGGTCGCGGTCGGACGTCCCGACATCGGATTCCTGGCGGTGGCGGTCTGGACGGCGATCTGCCTGATCGTGCACGCCGCGCAGATCCTGCAAGCCCTGGCGACCCCGAAGGGGGCCGTCGTGTCCTGGTTGTCGCGCTGATGCGTGTCGGGGTCGTCCGCAATCCGATGAGCCACGCCAACATCGGGCGCACCGACGACGTGTCGACGCCCGACGCCGTGCTGCTGGTCGAGCCGGCCACGCCCGAGGCGTTGGAGCAGGATCTTCAGGCCTTCGCCCAGTGCGGCGTGACCCTGCTGGTGATCGACGGCGGCGACGGCACGATCCGCGACGTGATCAGCCGGGCGGCGGTGATCTTCGGCGAGGCCATGCCGCTGATCGCCCTGATTCCGTCGGGCAAGACCAACGTGCTGGCCATCGACCTGGGCGTGCCGCGCGACTGGACCCTGGCCAAGGCGATGGCCGCGGCCAGGTCCGAACAGGCCGTCATCAAGCATCGCGCGCCGCTCGAGGTGCGCTGGGACGACGGGCGGCCCAGCCTGCGCGGCTTCGTGTTCGGCCTGGGCGCCTTCGTGCGCGCCACCAGCCTGGCCCAGAACGTCCACAAGCTGGGAGCCTTCCACAGCATCTCGGTCGGCATGAGCGTGCTGGGCGCGCTGGTCGGCACGGTGATGGGCGGCAAGCGCGACCAGTGGCGGGCCGGCGTGCCGCTGTGCCTGGCCATCGACGGCGAGGAGACCCGCACGGCCGATCGTTTCCTGGTGCTGGCCACCACGCTCAAGCGCCTGCCGTTCGGGGTGCGGCCGTTCGGCCCGCCGCGCGAGGGGCTCAAGTTCCTCGACGTCGACGCGCCGCCGCGGCGTCTGCCGGGGGCGTTTCCGGCCCTGCTGGCCGGCAAGGACTCGGCCTGGTCGTCGCAACACGGCTATCGGCGCGGCGACGCCGCGAAGCTGCGGATCACCACCGACCAGCCGCTCGTCGTCGACGGCGACGTCTATGACGGGGCGGGCGGGCTGACCGTGGTCCTGGGCCCGACCCTGAGGTTCCTGGCGGCATGACCGGGGCCGTCGCCAGCCTGGTGGGGGAGGAGCTGCTGGCTCCGGCCCCGCCGCAGGCCGTGGCCTTCGCGGCCAAGCTGCTCGACCGTTTCGAGGCGCCGCTGGCGGTGCTGTTCTACGGCTCGATCCTGCGCACCGGCGACCTGGACGGGGTGATGGACTTCTACGTGCTGACCCAGCACGTCCGCCCGGGCCCGCGCGGCCTGGCCACCCGCCTGCTGTGGCCCGACGTCAGCTATCACGAGCTGGA
This sequence comes from Caulobacter sp. Root487D2Y, assembly GCF_001427165.1. NCBI lineage: Bacteria > Pseudomonadati > Pseudomonadota > Alphaproteobacteria > Caulobacterales > Caulobacteraceae > Caulobacter > Caulobacter sp. Root487D2Y. The sequence continues at coordinate 1,166,300 of NZ_LMFD01000010.1, read as the reverse complement.
GCTGGACGGTCAGGTGCTGCGGGCCAAGGTGGCGACCATGACCCTGGCCCAGTTCCAGGCGGCGACGCGCGGGCAGGGGATCGACACCACCATCTGGGCCCGCTTCGTCCAGCCCGCGGGACTGGTGTGGAGCGCCGGTCCGGCGGTCGCCGAGCAGGTCATCGAGGCCGTGGCCGACGCCGCCCGCACGGCCGCCCGCTTCGCCGCCGCCCTGGGGCCTTCGGAGGCCGCGCCAGAGGCCTATTGGTCGGCGCTGTTTCGGGAAACCTACGCGGCCGAGTTCCGGGTCGAGAAGGGCGGGCGCGAGCGCTCGATCCTGGGCTTCGACGTCGCCCGCTATCATCGCCTGCTGATCGCCTGCTGGCGCGAGGAAGGGCTTTTGGACATCGAGCCCGACGGCCCCGTGCGCCCCACGCTGAGCCAGGCGGACCAGAAGCGCATCCAGGCCGCCTGGCGCCTGCGTCGCCGCCTGGGACGGCCTCTGAACTACGCCCGCCTGATCAAGGCCGCCTTCACCTTCGACGGGGCGGCGCGCTACGCGGCCTGGAAGATCGAGCGGCACACCGGCATGCCGGTGGCCCTGACCCCCTGGCGCGAGCGCCACCCGGTGCTGGCCGCGCCGGGCGTGCTTTGGCGGCTCTGGCGGCAGCGCCAGGCCCAGGCCAAGGCCCAGAAAGCAGGAAAGGCCTGAGATTTCCCTCAGGCCTTTCCAATTTCAATGATGCAGCGCTGTCTAGGCCGAGACGCGCTTCAGCGGCGCTTCGATAAGGCCCATGGCCACGCCGATCTCGGCGAACACGGCCAGCACCTGGTCGATCTGCTGCTCGCTGTGGGCGGCGCTGACGCTGGTGCGCAGCAGCGGACGGCTGTCGGGGGTGGCGGGCGGCAGGGCCAGGTTCAAATAGACGCCGTTCTGCAGCAGGGCGTTCCACATGCCGATCGCGCGCTCGGTGTCCGGCATGGTGATGGCCACGATCGGGCTGGAGGTCGGGCCGGTCATGTAGCCCATGCCCGAGAGGCCGTCGTAGAGGCGACGGGCGTTGGCCATCAGCTTGTGGCGCAGCTCGGGTTGTTCCTCCAGGCGGCGCAGGGCGGTCACGGTCGAGGAGACCACGGCCGGCGGCAGCGAGGCGGTGAACATGTACGGACGGCAGGTGACGCGCATGACGTCGAAGTCGTCCATGTCCGAGACGCAGAAGCCGCCGATGGCGCCCAGGCTCTTGGAGAAGGTGCCGACCACGAAGTCGACGTCGGCCTCGACGCCGGCCGCCTCGGCCAGGCCGCGGCCGTGCTCGCCGAGCACGCCCATCGAGTGGGCCTCGTCGACCAGCAGATAGCCGCCCAGCTCGCGCTTCACGGCGGCGATTTCCTTGAGCGGCGCGGTGTCGCCGATCATCGAATAGATGCCTTCAACGACGATCAGGCGTTCGCCCGGAACGTCCTTCATGCGGCGCAGGCGCTTGTACAGGTCTTCCGGATCGTTGTGGCGGAAGCGGATGACCTCGGCGTGGCCCAGACGCGCGCCGTCATAGATCGAGGCGTGGCTGTCGGCGTCCAGGATCAGGTGGTCGCCGCGGCCGACCAGCGTCGACAGCACGCCCAGATTGGCCTGGTAGCCGGTGGTGAACACCATGGCGTGCTTGCGCTTGTAGAACTTGGCCAGGGCCTCTTCGAGCTCGACGTGGGCTTCGAAGCTGCCGTTGGCGATGCGCGAACCGGTGGTGCCGGTGCCGCGTTCCTGGACGGCCTTGACCGAGGAGGCGATCGCCTGCTCGTCGAAGGTCAGACCAAGATAGTTGTTGGTGCCCAGCAGGATCGTGCGTTTGCCGTTGATCACGCCTTCAGTCGGCGAGACGACGGCGTCGAAGCGCACGCTGAAGGGATCGGCGCCGGCTTGCCGGATCGCGTTGTAAGCGTCGCGATACGCGAGGTGCTTGTCGAACAGCCCCATGGCTTAGGCCCTATTCCGAAGGTCTTTAATCAGGGAAGCAAGGTCTCCGGCGGTTTCCACCGAAGCCAGGCGATCCAGAGGAATGGAGATGTCGAAGGTGTCTTCGAGCTCCATGATGATGTTCATCAAGGCCAAGGAATCGACGGCCAGATCGCGGCCGATATGGGTATCGTTCGCCACATCGACCGAGCGCCCGAGCACCTTGCCCGTGGCTAAGCCGATTTCACGTAGAGTGAGATCCGTAACAGCTTCCATCGACGCGACGATATCCCCGACCAAAGTTCAATATAACCGAATTGTAACAAGCGTCTCGACAGAAAATCGCCGTATTTGGCTATTTCTGAGACTTTTTATCCTTCAACCAGCCTTCCGACCGATACCAGCGCACGCTTTGCGCGAATCCCGCTTCGAGAGGATATCTCACTGGGGGAAAGTCCGGAATCGGATCGTTGCTAGATAGGGCCCAATCGCCGTGAAGCAACTCCCGAGCCTTGCCTGGCGTGAGAATTGAATCACTCCCCGTCGCCAGTGACATCCATTTTGACAGAACCGCCAACGCCTTGATCGCTCCCGAAGGAATCCTGATCAGCCTTGGCGACGCGCCGACCGCTTTGGACGCGGTCTGCATGAGTTCGACCCAGCCATACCCCTCCGGACGGTCGTCGGACAAGCTGAGCAGGCCGGGGCGCGGCGTTTTGACCAAATGGGCGATCCGCGCGGCGGCGTCGTCGGCATGGATCCAGGCCATGCGGGTTTTGGGGTCCAAAACCGGCAAAAAGGCCGATTCCGAGGCCATTTTGAACAGTCTGAGCGTCTCGACATCGCCAGGTCCATAGATGGCGGGCGGGCGGACAATGGTCAGATCACTGCCAAAAATCTCGCGCGCTGCGTCTTCTCCGCCACGTTTGCTGCCGGCGTAATCGGACAAATGCGGTTCGCGGGCCGCCAGGCTGGAGACCAGGATGAGTCGCGCCCCGGCCGCCTTGGCCGCCTCGGCGACCCGCCGCGAGCCCTCGACATTGGCCCGGTCGAACGCGGCCCGGTCTCGCGCTTTGATCAGGCCGGCCACGTGGACGACCGCCTCGGCGCCGTCGCAGAGCGCGGCCAGGGCGGAGGCGTTGGCCAGATCGCCGATCACCAGCTGCGGTTCGAAGCCCGACCAGGCCGGATCGGCGACGTCGCGCCGGGCCAGGATGCGGACGGTCCAGTCCTGTTCGGCCAGGACCTTGACCAGGCGGCGACCGAGGAAGCCCGTGGCGCCGGTGACGGCGACACGTTTCTCCACGGGAGGCCCTTTCCGGGCCAGGTCCATGTCAGGCGCGCTCTGTGGCGGCGTAGGCGCCGGCCAGATAGGCGGCCTTGGCCTTGGACCGGCTGAGCTTGCCCGACGACGTCTGGGGCAGGGCGTGGGCGCCGACCAGCTGGATCTGAGCCTCGACCTGGTGGCGCAGGCGCAGGACGCCGGCGATCTTCTCGACAAGGGCCGCGCGGGTCTCGGCGTCGCCGCCGCGCGCCTGGACCAGCACCACCACCGTCTCCTCGCCGTCGCCGGGGACCGAGAAGGCGGCCACGTCGCCGCTGCGCAGTCCCTCGACCTCGGCCTCGGCGGTCCATTCCAGGTCCTGCGGCCAGATGTTGCGGCCGTTGAGGATGATCAAGTCCTTGCCGCGGCCGGTGATGACGATCTCGCCGTCGATCAGGTAGCCCAGGTCGCCGGTGTCCAGCCAGCCGTCGGCCGACAGCACGCGGGCGGTCTCCTGCGGCTGCTCGAAATATTCCCGCATCAGGCTGGGGCCGCGGGCGTAGATGCGGCCGACGCCGCGCTCGGGCAGGACGGCGCCGTTCTCGTCGCGCACTTCCAGCTCGTGGCCGGGCAGGGCCGGGCCGTTGCGGGCGAACTCGCGCGAGCGCTCGGCGTCGTCTCCATTGGCTTGGACGATGACGGCTTCGTGCTGCTCCAGGCGCTCGACGTCCAGACGCTCGGTCTTCAGGCCGCCGCCCAGCGGGGCCATCGACAGGGCCAGGGTCGCCTCGGCCATGCCGTAGCTGGCGACGAAGGCCGTGTCGGAGAAGCCGACGCCGGCGAACCGTTCGGCGAAGGCGCGCAGCGGACCGGTGCGGATCATGTCGCCGCCCAGGCCCGCGCTGCGCCACCTGGAGAGGTCCAGATGCTCGATCGAGGCCACCTCGGCGCGGCGGGCGCACAGCTCGTAGCCGAAGGTCGGGCTGTAGGAGATCGTGCCGCCGTTCTTGGTGATCAGGTCCAGCCACAGCAGCGGCCGGCGCACGAAGGCGCCGGTGGGCAGCAGGTCGACCGACATCTGGCTGGTCATCGGCGACAGCAGGAAGCCGATCAGGCCCATGTCGTGATAGAGCGGCAGCCACGAGACGGCGCGGTCGCTGGGCAGCACCTGCAGGCCGTCGCGGGTGATGGCCACGGCGTTGGCCATCAGGGCCCGGTGGGTGACCAGCACCCCGGTCGGGAAGCGCGTGCTGCCCGACGAGAATTGCAGGTAGCAGGTGTTGTCGGGCAGGACCTCGGGCAGGGCGTGACTCTTGGACTCCGGCAGGTCGGCCAGCACGCCAGCGAAGTTCAGCGGGGTCTTGGCGGCGATCTCGGCCACCCAGTCCTTCATGCCGTTCGGACCGATCAGCAGCCTGGCGTGGGCCGAGCCCAGCATGCGGGCGATCTGCTCGACATAGGCCTCGCGGCCGCCCAGCGGCGCGGGCAGGGGCAGCGGCGCGGGCACCAGGCCGGCGTATTGGCAGGCGAAGAAGGCGCGCACGAAGTCGGCCTCGGTGTCGGCGATCAGGCCGACGCTGTCGCCTGGCTTGGCGCCGGTCGCCAGCAGGCGCGGCGCGATGTCCAGGGCCTGCTCGCGCAGCTTGGCGTAGGGCAGGGCCTCGACCAGTTCGCCGCGCAGCGAATAGAGGTTGATCCCCGTTTCGCCGGTCGCGGCGAAGTCGAGCGCGGCCGTCAGGGTGGGGAAATCGGCGAATCTCACGGTTCGCGAGGAGGACGTCGGAGTAATCATTGGGAGACGCCTTTGGCGCCGTTTTGACCTTCGGCGCAAGTTTGTTCGTCGCCTTCGACGATGGTCGCGCGGGCCAGGCTGCGGCGCAGGGTCCAGAACATGGCCATCGCCATGGCCGCGGCGGCCCCGACAAGAGCGGCTCCGGCGCCTGTCAGGCCCAGGGCCTTGATGGTCGGAACCAGCGCCGCCAGATAGACGGCGCAGACCACCAGCCGCACCCGCAGGGCCACGCCCGCCCGGTTCAGCGAGACCAGCATCGGCTCCAGCGGCAGGGCCAGGACGCCGATCGCGGCGGCGGCCACCTGCCAGGTCATGATCGGCGCGGCGGCGGCGAACGGCTTGCCCATCACCAGGGTCAGGATGGAGGCGCCGAACAGCGTCGAGACCAGCAGCAGCACCCCGGCCACGCCGCCGCCCATCAGGCCGACCTGCCCGGCCAGCTTGCGCATCGCCGCCTCGCCGCCGGTGGCGCGCATCTTGGCCAGTTCGGGATAGAGGGCGGGGGTCAGCAGCTTGGCGGGCTTGGCCATGCCGTCGGCCACCTGCCGGCCCACGCGCCACAACGCCGCCTGGGTGGGGCCCAGCACCGCGCCGACCACCAGGGTGATGACGTGGGTGAAGGCGGTGTCCAGCGTGCCGCTGAAATTGGTGGCCCAAGCGAAGCTCCAGACGCCGGGCAGGCCTTCGCTGGTCGGCCCCCTGAACGTGAAGCCCTTCAGCAGGCCGCGGCGGGCCAGGTCCCAGAGCGCCACGCCCATCACGTAGAAGAACGAGGCCACGGTGCCCGCCGCCCAGGCGACCAGGAACCAGCCGATCGGCGCGTGGAGGGCGAAGGCCGCGGCGCAGCCCACCAGGCGCACGATCGAACTGACCGCCTGCTCGCCCGCCAGGAACCGGAAGCGGTCGAACAGGCGCAGCAGGCCGACCGAGGTGGCCGAGGTCATCATGGCGATCGACAGGGCGTAGAGCGCCGCCGCCGGCGCCAGTTCGCGCGGCCAGCCCAGGGTCGAGCCCAGCAGCAGGGCGCCGCCGACGCCCAGCACGACTCCGACGGCTGCGCCGATCAGGTCCAGCAACAGGGTGAAGCGCAGCACCTGCTGGAAGCCGGGACGGTCGCCGGTCAGCAACGGCTTCGTCCCGTACTGCAGCACCGTCTGCCACGACTGGAACTTGGCCACGTCGCCCAGGAACTGGGCGTAGGCGTTGATCAGCACCAGCACGCCCATCTGCACCGCGCCCAGGCCGCGCGCGGTCAGGGCGATATAGGCCAGGCTGACGATGGCGTTGACGGTGCGGCCTCCGAGCAGGGTTCCGGCATTGGCCAAAACCCGTTTGAAGACCTTGGAATCGTTGCTCATCTCGAGGCGTTCTTCATCGCCGGCAACCGATCGACGATCGCCTGGGCGGCGCGAACCGACGAGGGCGTTTCCCGCAGGTCGAAGCTCTCGGCGAACCCGCGCTTCTGGGCTTCGACATAGTCGCCGTGCCCGCGCTGGGCCGACGCGACGGCGTCGATCACGCCCTCGGGGCTGTCGACCACGGGGCCGTAGAGCCAGTGATGGAAGCTCTCGTCGCCGCGCCAGTCGGCGTGGCTGGGGTTGAGGAACAGGCACGGCTTGGGCGTGCGCAGGAACTCGTAGACCTGGCTGGAGACGTCGCCCAGATAGATGTCGGCCGCGCGGGTGTAGGTCATGTCAATCGCCGCCGGCCCGCCCAGGTCGAGGTGGATGCGCGGGTGGCCGACGAACGGGGCCAAAGCCTCGATCGTCCTGGGGTCCGCGCCTTCGAAGACCCGGATATGGGGCGCGAAGATCAGATTGTAACGGTCGTCCGCCGCGAACTGCTCGAGAATCCGCCGACCCCACTTCGGCCACGAGCCCAGGGTCGGGTGGAAGTGCGGATTGTACACCACCAGCGGCTTGGCCTGCGCGAAGACGGGCAGCGGCGAGCCGGGCAGGGCGTCGATGATGTCGAACTTGGGGTAGCCGACCATGGCGCAGGTCTGGGGCGTGACCCAGCCCTCGTCGAGCATGCGGTCGCGCTGCTTGGGCCCGGCGGCCATCACCAGGTCGAACTGCTTGAGGCGCGGCTCGAACGGCCCGCCGCGATCGCCCGCGCCGTGCTGGGTGTAGACCAGCTTGGTGTCCTTGACCCCCAGCTTGCGCAGCAGGGCCGTGGTGCGCTCGGGCGTGACGACGGCGTCGTAGCGCGCCAGCCGCCGGGCGTTGGCCGCCAGCATAAGCGCCTTGGGCGGCGTGCTGGCGCCTTTCAGCCGCAGGCTCCGCAGCCAGGCCGGCGGCAGCAGCCGCGACGGGATCGGCGGGACCTTCAGGGTCTCGAGCAGCTCGCGCACATAGTCCAGGTGCTCCTGGGTGGTGGTGGCGATCTGCACGTCGATGTCGGGCCAGCCCTTGGCCAGGGCGATGGCGATCGGCAGGCTGTGCAGGATCTGGTGGGTCTGGGCGATGTAGAGGAAGCAGACGCTGGGCCTGCCTCCCCGTCCTTTCGGATCGGGCCCTTTCGGATCGGGGTTGGTCACTGTTGCGGCGTGAGGCGCGTGCGCACCCGGCCCTTGAACACCACCCGGTCGCCCTTGTCGCTGACCGTGTAGTCGTCGGCCCGGATCGAGCCGCTGTTGGGACCCGCGCCCTCGACGGGGGCCCCGCCGACCAGATCGCCGGTGCGGGTGTCGATCAGCGCCTTTTGCGAGGCGAACTGGTAGCCCGCGCCGTTGTCGATCTTGACGTCGCCGGTCAGCAGCAGCGAGCCCTTCTCCTCCTGGTAGGCCCCGTCCTTGGAGACCACGTGGGTGGGGGCGTCCGTGCCGTAGCCGCGGGTCAGTTGCGGGTTCTTCAGGAACACCTGGTCGGCGTTGCTGGGGTCGCGGGTCGCCGAGGTGGCGGTGATCAGGAAGGCTCGCCCGTCCTTCAGGGTGCCGGTGAAGCGCGGATTGTCCATGCGCAGCGGCGCGGCGGCGGAGGGCGGAGCGGGCTTGACCGCCAGGGCGCGGATCACGCCCTGGCCGACGATCGCCACCGTCATGCCGATGGCGATGGCCGGCAGAACGGTCCGCAGCGCGCGCACCGGCTTGCGGTGGCGGTTGCGGTTCTTCTTGCGGACCGGTGGGGCGGCTGCGGGCGTGATGGCGATCATGGCTGCGTGAACTGAAAGCGGCTGGTCGAAAGGGCTGGGCCGAAGGCGATGGACGACCGGCTTAAGCCTCCCGGCGCGATCTCCCAAGAGGTATTGCGACCCTGCCTCCGCCCGCGTTGGCGGTCAATATGGGGCTCAGGGGGCGGGGTTGATCAGGCTGGCGCGCTCGGCGGCGGTCAGCGGCCGCCAGCGCCCCTCGGGCAGGTCGCCCAGCACCAGGTCGCCGATGCGGATCCGCAGCAGGTCGACGACGGTCAGCTCGACCAGCTCGCACATCCGGCGAATCTGACGGTTGCGGCCTTCCTTGAGGATGAACTTCAACTGCTGACGGCCGACGACTTCGACCTGGGCGGGGCGCAGCGCGCGTTCGTCCAGCTCCAGGCCATGACGCAGCAGGGCCAGCTTCTCGTCGGTGATCCAGCCGTCGACCCAGACCAGATATTCCTTTTCCATCTCCGAGGCCGGGCCGATCACCGCCTTGGCCACCACCCCGTCCTCCGAGAGGATCAGCAGGCCGCGCGAATCCATGTCGAGGCGCCCGACCGGCGCCAGATTGTTGCTGAAGCCGGGGATGACCGGGCTCTGGCCGAACAGCGCCTCGCGGGTCAGCAGGCGCACGGCAGGGACCTGGCCCGTGTCGGGCTGGGCCGAGACGATGCCGACCGGCTTGTGGATCATCACCGTCAGGGCGCCTTCCAGCTGGGCCTGGGCGCGGTCGGACAGCACCAGGGTCTGGCCCGGCTCGATCTTGCGGCCGACATCGTCGACCCGCTGGCCGTCGATCGACACCAGGCCCTGACTGATCAGGGCCTCGGCCTCGCGGCGCGAGCAGACGCCGTTCTGGGCCAGCCAGCGGTTGACGCGCTGCGGCTCGGCTTCGTCATAGAGGCGGGTCCAGGCCATGGTCGGGCGTCCAGAGAGGTGGGTGGGCCAAAGGGGCGCGAACGTGTCTAGGGCCGGTCGGCGGGGCCGCGCAACCGTGATGGCGGCGCGGCCGTTGGTCTTGCGGTGCATTTGGCTCGGAGATCGCCCATGACCGACCGCGTCGACAACGCCGCCGCCCTGGCGGAGGTTCTGGAGTTTCTGGCCGATCCGCCCGCGCCCGGCACCCCGGAGGACGTCCGCTTCGGCGATCGCCTGCGCCAGGTGCTGTCGGCCTCCCTGGTCGACGACGCGGTGGACGAGGACGACCCCGTGCCCAAGCCCGAGCTGATGTTGGACGACGACCTGCGCGGCAAGCTCGCGGCGGCGGCTGAGCAGCGGTCGAACCGCCCGTCCGACGAGCCTCCGGAAGGGAACGGACCTTCGCCGGGATGAGCGGGGGATTTAGACCCGCCCGCCCGGACCGTCCTTGAACGTATTCCCGATCTCGGTCGCGTCGCCGCCGTCCGGCCCGGCCGTGCGGCGCTCCTTCTGGCCGGTCTTCCTGGTGTCCTTCTCCGAGACCAGTCCGGGACGCTCGCCGGCGGGCAAGGCCTCGTTGGCCTCGCGGCCGGGGCTGTTGATCTTGTCGGTCATCGCCGCTCCTAGTGCCGCGTGTGGTGTTCGGCGTTGCGCTTGCGGGTCGCGGCCGCCTTCCTGGCCGAGGCCGAGCGTTGCGCCGCCGTGCGCGAGGCCGCCGCCTTGCCGCCCTTCTCGCCGCCCTTGTGGGCCGCTGGGTGGCCGGTGGACTTGCCGCGGCCTGAACCGCCGGGGGCCTTGCCGCCGCCGTCGTCCTTGTTGACCGTCGCCCAGGCCCGCCGCTCGGCTTCCTTCTCGGAGACGCCGCGCTCCTCGTAGCCCTCGGCGATGTGATCGGCCTTGCGCTCCTGCTTGTCGGTGTATTTCGACTTGTCGCCCTGGGGCATCGTCGTCCTCCATTCGCTGTGGAGGGGAAATCCATCGTCGGCGGGTGAGGTTCCTAAAGCCAACCTTCGGAACGGCCTGGATTATCCGGTCGTTCGGAGACCATGGCGCGCAAGCTCAAGGTGTTTTTCTGGTCCGACGGCCTCCACGACTACACCGTGGCGGCGACCTCGCGCGCCAAGGCCCTGGAGGCCTGGGACGTCGGCCGCGACCTGTTCAAGGACGGCACGGCCAAGGAGGTCTCCGAGGGGCCGAACCACGACGCCGCCGTGGCCGCGCCGGAAACGGTGATCACCACGCCCGCCGGCGGTCTTGGCGCGGCGCTGAAGGCCTTGCCCGCCAAGGCGCGGCGCAAGCCGTCCAAGGCCGAGACGGCGCGGGCCGAGAAGCTGGCGGGGCTGAAGGCGGAGCTCGAGGCCGTCGAAGACGAGGCCGAGGCCTCCGAGCTGGCCTTCGCCGAGCGACGATCCGCGCTGGACGCCGAGGAGGCGGCGGCGACGGAGGGGTTCCAGGCGCGGCGGGCCGCGCTCGAGAAGGCGATCAAGGCGGCGAGGAAGTAGACGGTGTCGGGGACAGGCGCATGCGCCTTTCCCCGATCCAAGCCCCGCGCCTAGGGTTTGGCCGCGCTGTCCAACAGCCGCAGTCGCGCGATGTCCGGATCGTCGACCAGCCGCGTCTCGGGTCCGATCAGCAGCTTCTTCGGCGCGTCCGGCGCGTAGGGCGTCCAGGCCGGCAGGCCGGGTCCGTTCGGATCGCCGGTGCGCGCGAAATTGACCCAGTAGGACGACATCTGATCCGCGACGCGGCGGTCGACGGCGTCGGTGGTCCAGGCCTTCAGGATCTCCGGGTGGTCGAACACGTAGACGATGTCGGCCGAATGGAAGGCGCCGAAATCCTTGCCGCTGTTGGCCGCGCCGAACCAGTCGGCGGGAATCTTGGGCGCCTGGTCGAACCGGTAGACATAGACGGGCGACTTGCCGGTCGCGGTCTGGGCCATGGCCCAGCGCCAGGTCGGCAGGCCCATGCGGACGTCGCCGGCGTAGGTCTGTTGCGAGGCCGCGGCCGCGGCGGGCGTGTCCACGGGATACAGCGCCAGGGCTCCGTCGATCCGAGGACCGAAGCGCTCGGCCAGCACCGGGCGCAGGCCCTCGGGTCCGAACAGACCGCCCTGCATCAGGCTGCCCTCGTCGCGGTTCCAGCCGACCAGCAGCGGCACGTCGGCCTGCCGGCGGGCGGCGAAGGTCTGGGCGGCGGCGGCCGGCAGGATCCAGCCGTCGAGGTTCGGGCCGAAATCGAAATTGGTGTTGGGGGCGGTCCAGGCGGCCAGGATCTCGGCCGACGACCGCGCGCGCAGACGCTTCAGGTCGTCGTCGCCCAACGACTGGGCGAAGGCCTGGCCGACGGCCTCGGCCTGGGCCAGGGTCCGGTCGTCGCCCGTCCTCGAGAAGGCCGAGCCGCTCTCGCCGATGGCGCGGTGGAACAGACCCCTGGCTTCCGGCGAGATCATCATCCGACTGACGGCGTCCGAGCCCGCCGACTCGCCGACGATGGTCACGTTGCCCGGATCGCCGCCGAACGTCGGCGCGTTGGCCTTCACCCAGCGCAGGGCGGCGATCATGTCGGCCAGGGCCTGGTCGCCGCTGGCGTGGCGCGGGCTTTCGGCGGTCAGTTCCGGATGGGCCATGAAGCCGAAGACGCCCAGGCGGTAGTTGATGGTCACCACCACCACGCCCTTGCGGGCCAGGGCCTGGCCGTCGTGCCGGGGCTCGGCGCCCGAGCCGGCGCCGTAGCCGCCGCCGTGGATCCAGAAGAACACCGGCAGTTTCTCGCCGGGCTTCGCGGCCGTGCTGACGTTCAGATAGAGGCAGTCCTCGCTCATCGACGGCGTGAACGGATCGATGTCGCCGTAGCGCTTGGGCTGCAGGCAGTTGGGGGCGTAGGCGCCGACCGGACGCACGCCGGTCCAGGACTGGACGGGCTCGGGCGGCCTCCAGCGGCGCTCGCCGACCGGCGGCGCCGCATAGGGCAGGCCCTTGTAGACCCGCACGCCGTCGGCCGTCGGCGCGGCCTGGGCGATCTCGCCGCCGGTGACCTTCAGGGTCTGGGCCGTGACGGGCGTGGCCAGCAAGGCCAGGGCCAGCAAGGGCAGGACGAGGACGCGAAAGGTCATGGGCGGCTCCAGCGGTGCGGAGCGGGGATCATGGACGATTCCTGGGCGGGGTCACGCTGCGGCGCGGTACGGTGGGTCCAGTGCGTCCTTCGAGGCTCGGCTACGCCTCGCACCTCAGGATGAGGAATTCAGCGCAAACGCTCCTCATCCCGAGGCGCCCGCGCAGCGGGCCTCGAAGGACGCACCGCGCCGGTTACACCCGCTCCACCACCATCGCGATGCCCTGGCCCACGCCGATGCACATGGTCGCCAGGCCGTAGCGGGCGCCGCGGCGGCGCAGCTCCTCGACCAGGGTCAGGCCCAGGCGCGCGCCGCTCATGCCGAGGGGATGGCCCAGGGCGATGGCCCCGCCGTTGGGGTTCACGTGGTCGCCGTCGTCGGGCAGGCCCAGGTCGCGCAGCACCGCCAGACCCTGGGCGGCGAAGGCCTCGTTCAGCTCGACCACGTCGATGTCGCCGATCGACAGGCCCAGGCGCGCCAGCAGCTTCCGGGCCGCCGGCACGGGGCCGATCCCCATCACGCGCGGCTCCACGCCGGCGGCGGCGACGCCCAGGATGCGGGCGCGCGGGGTCAGGCCGTGGGCCTGGGCCGCCGCCTCCGAGGCGACGATCAGGGCCGCCGCCCCGTCGTTGACGCCCGAGGCGTTGCCGGCGGTGATCGTGCCGTCGGGCCGGACGATGGGCTTCAGGGCCGACAGCGCCTCGATGGTGGTGGCGCGCGGATGCTCGTCCTTCGAGACCACGACGGGATCGCCCTTGCGCTGGGGCAGGGTGACCGGGACGATCTCGGCGTCGAACCGCCCCGCGGCCTGGGCCGCCGCCGCGCGGGCCTGGCTGCGCAGGGCGAAGGCGTCCTGGTCCGCCCGCGTGACTTGCCACTGGTCGGCGACGTTCTCGGCGGTCTCGGGCATGGAATCCACGCCATAGGCCTTGCGCATGGCCGGATTGACGAAGCGCCAGCCGATGGTGGTGTCGAAGATCTCGGCGTTGCGCGAGAAGGCGCTGTCGGCCTTGCCCATCACGAACGGCGCGCGGCTCATGCTCTCGACGCCGCCGGCGATCATCAGCTGGGCCTCGCCGGACTTGACGGCGCGGGCGGCCACGCCCAGGGCGTCCAGGCCCGAGCCGCACAGGCGGTTGACGGACGAGCCCGAGGCGGTGGTCGGCAGGCCGGCCAGCAGGGCGGCCATGCGCGCGACGTTGCGGTTGTCCTCGCCGGCCTGGTTGGCGCAGCCCAGCACCACGTCGTCCAGCGCGCCCCAGTCGACGCCGGGATTGCGGGCCATCAGGGCCCGGACCGGGATCGCCGCCAGGTCGTCGGCCCGCACGCCCGACAGCGCCCCGCCATAGCGGCCGATCGGCGTGCGGACGGCGTCGCAGATGAAGGCGTCGGTCATGGCGGGTCCTGCAAACAGTTGTTTGAAGGCAGCCTAATCGGCCCGACGGAAGGATCAAGGGATCCTAGTTGTTGATGTCGATCGTCTCGATCCGCGACTGGGTGGCCTCGGCCTTGCGGTGGCCGGGCACGGGCATCAGCAGGCCAACCAGGACGGCGGCCAGAACGGCGAGGGAAATGAAGGCCTTGAGGGCCATGACGCACACGAGTCTGCTGTTTATCCGACCCGGAAAAAGCGCTCCGGCCGCGCGACGGGTTCCAAAGTCGGGTTCCGCACGCAACGTCTTCACGGCCGCGACGACGCGGGCGAAGGTAAGCCATGCCGTTCGAGATCCGCCAGACCGACCAGCCGTCGCTGGATTCCTACCAGCAGGGCCTGGCCGTGCTGCGCGCCTTCACCGGCAAGGCCGTCGGTCCGCCCGACAACCGCGACTTCGCCCTGCTGATCTCCGCGCCGGGCGAGGCGGCCGTGCTGGGCGGCCTGTGGGCGCAGTCGCGGTGGGGCGCGTTCTATGTCGATATGATCGTGGTGCCGGAGACCCTGCGCGGGACGGGTGTCGGGACCAACCTGATGACCCGCGCCGAGGCCGAGGCGCGGGCGCGCGGCTGCCACCTGATGTGGCTGGACACCTACGCCTTCCAGGCCCGGCCGTTCTATGAACGCCTGGGGTTCGAGGTCTTCGGGGAGATGGAGGGGCCGGCGCCGTTCTATCCGCGCTGGTTCATGCGCAAGACGCTCATCTAGGCCGCGCAGGCCTCGGCGATCGCCCGCACCAGGTCGGCGGGGCGGATCGGCTTGGGTTGGACCGCGTCGAAGCCGCAGGCCAGCAGGTCGCCCTCGTCGCCGTGCATGACGTCGGCGGTCAGGGCGATGACCGGAATGTCCCCCGCGCCCGCCGCCCCGGCCCGGACCCGCCGAAGCGCTTCCAGCCCGTCCATGTCCGGCATGTGCACGTCCATCAGCACCGCGTCGAAGACCTGTTCGGCCAGGCGTTCCAAGGCGTGGCGGCCGTTGTCGGCGACCTCGACCAGGGCGCCGGCGGCCTCCAGGATGGTGCGCGCCACAAGCTGGTTGATGCGGTTGTCGTCAGCGACCAGCACCCGCAGTCCAGTGATGCCGTTGCTGGGCGACGCCGGCGCGGTCCGCGGCGCGGCGGCGGCCGGGAGCGGCAGGGCCACGGTGAAGGCCGAGCCCTCGCCCGGCGCGCTGCGCACGGTGATGGCCCCGCCCATCAGTTCGGTCAGCTGCTTGCAGATCGCCAGGCCCAGCCCCGTGCCGCCGAACCGGCGGGTGATCGAGGCGTCGGCCTGGGAAAAGGTCTGGAACAGGCGCGACTGCTGCTCGGTCGACATGCCGATGCCGGTGTCGACGACCTGGATCTCCAGGAAGGCCGCGCCGGCGGGGCCGACCCGCACGGTCACCGTGCCGCTGGCCGTGAACTTCAGGGCGTTGGAGATCAGGTTGGTCAGGATCTGCCGCAGCCGGGTCGGGTCGCCGATGACCCAGGTCGGGGCCAGCGGATCCACCACGCAGACCAGCCGCACGTCCTTGGCCTGCGCCGCCTGGGTCCACAGGCTGGCCGCCTCGTCGACCAGACCGCGGGTGTTGAACGCCAGGCTTTCCAGCTCAAGCTTGCCGGCCTCGATCTTGGAGACGTCGAGCACGTCGTTGAGGATGGTCATCAGGCCTTCGCCCGACCGGATCAACATGTCGACCTGACGGGCCTGCTGGTCGTTGAGGGGACCGGCGCTCAGGGCGTGGGCCATGCCCAGGACGCCGTTCATCGGCGTGCGCAGTTCGTGGCTCATGGTGGCCAGGAACATCGACTTGGCGGCGCTGGCCGACATGGCGGCGCGCTCGGCCGCCTCGAGGGCGTCGACCCGGCGGGCGTTCACGGCCGCGCTGGAGACCACATAGAGCATCACCAGCGCCACGGCGATCAGCACGGTCAGGATCGACCAGCCGCTGTAGCCGCCCAGCAGAAGCGGCATGCCGGCCAGGGCCAGGGCCGGAACGCCGGCGTCGAGCGCGAACACCGTGGGCGAACGGAAGGTCACCGCCTGGGCGTGGATCAGCTGTCCAGCGGTCAGGCAGATGGCGGCGAAGCGCAGGGCCGGATGGTCGGAGAGCCAAAGCACCACGGCCAGGGACGTCCAGACGCCGACCATCACCATCACGGCCGAGACGTAGCCGGCGCGACGCACTTTGGGCCCGGCTCCCCGTCGTTCCGCCAGCCGGGTAACGGCCACGCCGTAGAAGTCGGCCAACAGCGCCGCGGCGAACCAAAGGAAGGCGATGCGAAGCCCCAGGTTGAAAACCAGGAAGCCGGTGATGAACACGGCCATGATCAGGCGCCGCGGGCGCGTGCGCCGGCTGGCCGCGGCGACCTCGTCGACCCGCTCGTCCAGTATGTCTAGCCTGTTCAGCATGGGCGGTGGCGCCTCCCGCGTTACACGGTCGATCTAGCGCCAAACGTTTAGGAATCTGCTCTCAACGGTCCCGATTGATCCGATGTGCGACAATTTCGTCGTGGATCGGCGGGCCTGGGCGGAAGGGGACACGCGCGCGATCCCGCGTGTCCCCGATCGCGTCTACGCCGTCACATAGCGGATCAACGCCGCCATGTTCTCGATATAGGCGCCTGTCGAGATGCCCGGCTTGGGCACGTCGGCGATGTAGGGCGAGGTGTCGGTGGGGTCGCCGACCCGGGTCATCGAGAACTCGCCCGGGGTCACGGTCGTCGAGCCGTCGCCGATATAGGGGTTGCTGACCGCCTTCATCTCGGTGGGCCACCAGCCCTCGGCGTTCAGCTGGGCCATCAGCTTGGCGGCCTCGGCGTCGGTAGTCTTGTCGCTGGTCTTCAGGGCGCCGACGTTCAGGTCGGACACCGAGATGCTCTTGGTGGTGAAGTAGCGCGGCAGCGGGCGGCTGCCGCCCTTCACCTTCAGCGGCGAGTCCTTGCTGACCACTTCGGGCGGCGTGGCCTTCAGGGTCTCGTAGCGCTTGCGCAGCTTGTCGATCGCGACCGCGCGGAACGACGAGTAGTGGACGATGGTGTTTTCCCAGTGCTTGTCGATGAAGTACTCGCCGTTGAACACGTTGGAGCCCCGCCGGTGCACGTACAGCGGCTCGTTGGTGCCGATCTCGATGAAGGTCGGATAGCGCGGCTTGCCGGGGGCGATCTTGTCGTCGAGCTTCAGGCCGGCCAGCCAGTCGATGGTCTCGGGGATGCGGTCCAGGTACTTCGGGTCGCCCGTCAGCTGGTAGTAGTCCATCAGGTTTTCGAGGTTGCCGGCCGTGGTGTGGCTGGCGAAGGCCTTGGGCTCGTAGGTGCGCGCGCCGGCCGGCTTGAGGTCGGCGACGGTGTGCTGCAGGCCCCAGCCCGGCTGCGGCATCGGCTGGTGGGCGGCGATGTAGATGTCCATGGCGCGCTTGATCGGGTCCAGCACGCGTTTGTCGCCCAGGGTCTGCCAGACCATGATCAGGAACTTGATGTTCTCGTCGACCACGCCGTCGTTGAACGTGATGTAGCCGGTGTAGTCGGGGTGGCCCTTGTTCTCGAAACCGCCCGACAGCGGGAAGCGCTGGGGCCAGCCGCCGTTCGGATACTGGCTGTCGAGCACGAACTGGATGGCTTTCTCCAGCGCCGGCTTGAAGGCCTTGTCCTTCTTTTCCAGATAGATGCGCAGCATCAGCTGGCAGCTCTCGGCCGTGCCTTCGTCGTCGAACGTGGCGTTGCCGTAGTAGTGCTGGAATTCCTCGAGCCGCCAGCCGTTCTTGCCGATGGTGTCGTACCACTTCTTCAGCGACTCCGGCCCGGCCAGGTCGCCCATGTAGTTCCAGCCGCCCGCCGGGTGCTGGATCTTGATCAGGGCGCCGGCCGCTTTCTTGGCCGCCTCGTAGTAATATTCGTCACCGGTGGCGTGATAGGCGTCGAGGAACAGGTGGCCCATGGTCGCCGTGCCGGGCGGCTGGACCCAGATCATGGTCGGGAAGGCTTCCATCTCGCCGAACCGCCGCGAGAAGTCGGGCAGGTAGCTCCAGACATAACCGCCCTCGTAGGCGGCCTTCTCGGCCATGAAGGTGGTGGCCTTCTTCATCGTCGCCAGGACCTGGTCCTTGGACGGCGCGGCGCCCTGGGCCAGGGCCTTCAGCGGGGCCATGGCCGCGGCGACGGCGAAGGTGGCGGTGGTCGTCGCCAGCAGGCGGCGGCGGGTGAGGGGGCTAAGCGGCATGGCGAGGATACTCTCCCAGGGACTTGCGCGTCGTAACCTCCCGCGACGCAAGGACGCGGCTTGGCGGCTGGGAGAGGAGCCGGAGGGGCCTTCCAACCCCCCGCGTTCCTGGTCGTCCTCCCGGTCGGTCCTTGCCGAAACCCCCGTCGCCGTTGGGCCGGCGCGGTGTTGAGGCTAGTTATGATACCGGTGTCATGACTTGGCCAGAGGTTTTGGTATAGCTTTGTTATATGACGCGGAGTCATCATCCTGCGACAGGCCGCCACGTTGTGGGAACACGCGGGGTGGGGGAGAACAGGCCATCGGTTTTTGAGGCGACGCCGCCGCGCCGGGTTTTGGTAGCGCGCGACGCCGTCCTGTTGGGGAACAGGACGACGGCCCCGGGTCAGGAATGACCCGGGGCCGTTTTCAGTTTTGGGACCGGTAACGCGATAAGCGGTTGATTTTACGTGGGGTTACACCGTTCTGCGACCAGTGGTCACATAGATGGACTCGTTCATCTCCCGTAAATATTCACCATGCCCAGCCAACTCGATCATCTGAACGAAGCCGAGCGTCTTGAGCGGCAAGCCGAGCTCGCCGACAGCGAACACGCCCGCGAGGCGCTGCGTCGCATGGCTCAGACCTCGCGCCTGTCGGCCGCCCTGGTCGGCATGCTGGAAGCCAGCCGCGAAGAGCAGCCCGGTCAACCCGGTCAGCCCGGCTAGCCCGGAGCGTGGATCGCGACTTTCCTCGCAAACCTCTCCCAAAAATACACGCATCGCTTGAATTGCTGCGCGGCTCGGTGAACATGGGCTGGAGCAAGGAGACCCTGGTGTCGGACGAGGGATCGGACAAGGCCGTTCTGGAAGGGGCGGGCGCGTATTTCCTCAGCATCGTGGAAGCCAGTCGCGACTGCATCCGGGTGATCAGTCCGGAGGGCTTCGTCGAATATATGAACACCCGGGGCCAGGCGCTGTTCGAGATCGAGGACTTCGACAGCCGCAATCGCAGCCGGTACTGGCCCGACCTGTGGCCGCCCGAAAGCCGGACCAGCGTCGAGCTGGCCCTGCGCACGGCCATGGCGGGCGAGGCCGCCGCCTTCCGCGCCCCTTGCCCCACCGCCAAGGGCGACCCGCGCTGGTGGGACACCACCGTGTCGCCGATCCTCGACGAAGGCCGGGTGATCCGGGTGCTGGCCACCTCGCGCGACGTCACCGGCGAAGTGCGCGCCGAGGCGCATCGGCAGCTGCTGGTCAACGAGCTGAACCACCGGGTGAAGAACACCCTGGCCACCATCCAGTCGATCGCCAGCCAGTCGCTGCGCAACGCCGGCGTCGACGTGGCGGTGCGCGGCGCGCTCGAAGGGCGGCTGATGGCGATCGCCGCCACCCACAACGTGCTGACCGACGAGAACTGGTCGGCCGCCAGCCTGCGCCAGATCATCGACGGCTCGGTCACCCCCTATCGCAACAATCCAGGGCAGCTGACCATCACCGGCGACGACCTGATGATCTCGCCCAAGCCGGCCGTCGTGCTGGCCCTGGCCTTCCACGAACTGGCGATCAACGCCCTGAAGTACGGGGCCCTGTCGGTCGCCAGCGGACAGGTCGACATCGGCTGGTCGGTGTCGGGGGGCGACCAGCTGAACATCTCCTGGACCGAGCAGGGCGGCCCGCCGGTCCGTCCGCCCGAGCGGCGAGGCTTCGGCTCGCGGATCGTCGAACTGGCCCTGCCCAACGAGCTGGGCGGCGAGGTGGACCTCGACTATCGACCCGAAGGGCTGCGCTGCCGCATCCATGCGTCGTTGGCGGCCCTGAACCGGGTCGACGCCTTCATGCAGTTGGCCTAGCCGGCGCTCCAGACCTTAAGCCCAATTTCGGTGTCATCCCGGAAGCCTCGCAGAGGCTGTCCGGGACCCAGGGGACTGGGCGAATGCGGTGCGGTTCCCCTGGGTCGCGGCTCTTCGCTTCGCTACGGCCGGGATGACAACGGGAGGGGTGCGTAGGTTGGGGGTCGTTCTCGCGGTCAATGTCCTGACACGGTGAACCCCGATCCTCCTGGGCCGTTATGCAAGCTTGAGCGGCGTTGAGGTCGCGGAGGCGCGTCGCTGATGATTCCGCAGGATGTGAAGGCAAGGCTGGCGTCCGCCTGGACCGCCGCGCGCGCCTTCGTCGTGCGTCATCGGCTGTGGTTCGGGGCGGGGATCGGGGCGTTGCTGCCGCTGGCCGTCCTGCTGGTCTGGCTGGGCGCCAGCCTGCCGATCTCGCGGGCGCTGGAGCCCTTGCCCAACCGGGCGCTGATCCTGCTGGACGCCGAGGGCCGCCCCTTCGCCCGGCGCGGGGCCTACAAGGAGGCGCCGGTGGTCATCAAGGCGCTGCCCAAGCATGTGCCGGCCGCCTTTATCGCGATCGAGGATCGCCGTTTCTACCATCACATCGGCGTCGACTTCGGGGGCGTGGCGCGGGCCCTGGTGGTCAACGCCAAGGCCCATCGCACCGTGCAGGGCGGCAGCACGATCACCCAGCAACTGGCCAAGAACGCCTTCCTCAAGCCCGAGCGCAGCCTGCGCCGCAAGGGCCAGGAGGCGATGATCGCCCTGTGGCTGGAGCTGCGGCTGTCCAAGGACGAGATCCTGTCGCGCTATCTTTCCAGCATCTATTTCGGCGACGGCGTCTACGGCCTGGGCGCGGCGGCGAGGCACTATTTCGGCAAGCCGCCCGAGCAGCTGTCGGTCGGCGAGGCGGCGATGCTGGCCGGCATGGTCAAGGCGCCGGTCGACCTGGACCCTGTCGACCATCCCCAGGCGGCCGGCGCGCGGGCCCGGCTGGTGCTGGACGCCATGGTGCAGACCAAGGCGATCACCCGTCAGCAGGCCGACGCGGCCGGGCACGTCGTGGTCCGCACCACCCGGGCCGACCTGCCGGTGGGCGGCTATTTCGCCGACTGGATCTCGCCGCAGGTCAAGTCGGCCTTCGACGGGCCGGGCTACGGCGAGGTGCGCGTGCCCACCACCCTGGACAGCCGCCTGCAGCGAATCGTCGAACGAGCCGTGGCCAAAGACATGAAGGGCGCGGCCAAGGCCAGGGTCGGGCAGGTGGCCGTGGTCGCCCTGCGTCCGGACGGCCGGGTGGTGGCCATGCTGGGCGGCACGAACTATCGCCAGACCCCGTTCAACCGCGCCGTCCAGGCCAGGCGCCAGCCCGGCAGCGCCTTCAAGCTGTTTGTCTACCTGGCCGCCCTGCGCGATGGGGCCACGCCCGACAATCTGGTGATCGGCGATCCGGTCACGATCGGCGGCTGGACGCCCGCCAACTACGAGGGCGGGGGCGGGCGGGACCTGACGATCCGCGACGCCTTCGCCCAGTCCAACAACATCATCGCCGCGCGGGTCTACCAGCAGGCGGGCGGTCCGGCGGTGGTCCGGGCGGCGCGCGACCTGGGGATCGTCTCGCCGCTGCGCGAGGACGACGCCACCCTGGCCCTGGGCACGGCCGAGACCAGCCTGCTGGAGCTGACCGGGGCCTATGCCGCCGTCGCCTCGGGCAAGATGCCGGTCCAGCCCTACGGCCGGCCCCGTTCCGCTTCCTTGGGCGCCGCCCCGATCGCCACGACCGACATGAACGCCGCCGAGCGGGCGGCGCTCTACGACCTGCTGGGCGCGGTGGTCGAGGAGGGCACCGGCCGGGCGGCGCGCCTGGGGCAGAAGGCCTACGGCAAGACCGGCACCACCCAGGACTATCGCGACGCCCTGTTCATCGGCTTCACCGGCGACCTGGTGGTCGGGGTCTGGGTCGGCAACGACGACCACTCGCCGATGAACCGGATGGTCGGCGGCGACCTCCCGGCCCGCATCTGGCGCGACGTGATGACCGCCGGGCTGAAGGCGAGGCTGGTGGCGCGCGACGGTCCGCCGGAGCCGCGCTACGAGCGGGTCGAGCCGGAGGCCGAGCGCGAGATCGAGCGTCCGCGCCATGTGCCGAAATGGCTGCGGCGGATCTTCGGGCTCTGACCCCCGCTCATCCCGGAATGAGCGGGCGAAATTGGTCCAAGCCTTGCTGCCAACCCAACGCCGCGACCCAGAATGGGACGCCTCGCGATCGCCCGTCGGGGGAGCGGTCGAGAGGTGCTGGGCGGCGAAGTCGGAAAGGCGTTTGAAGATGAACCCGAAGACAGTGCTGCTGATCGGAGCGGCGACGATGACGCTCGCCGCGCTGGGACCGGTGACGACCGCTTTGGCGGACGGCTATCCAACCCGCGTCACGCCGATCGCCAAGGCGACGCCCAAGCCGGTCGCGCCCAGGCCCGCGTCGAAGCCCGTGGTCAAGACGCGGATCAAGGTCGTCGAACGCCCCGTCTATGTCGAAAAGATCGTCAAGCAGCCAGTCTATATCGAGAAGCGGACCGAGGTGCCCGTCGACCGCGTCGTCTATGTCGACCATCCGGTGGACCGCGTCGTCGAGAAGCGGGTCGAGGTGCCGGTGGTCAAAATCGTCGAGAAGCTGGTCGACCGCCCCGTCTATATCGATCGCCCCGTGGACCGGATCGTCGAGAAGCGGGTGGAAGTGCCCGTCGATCGCATCGTCGAAAAGCGGGTCGAGGTTCCGGTCGAGAAGATCGTCCGCGTGCCGGTCTATGTCGAACACGAGGATCGCCGACTCGAGCGCCGCGACTGCGGCTGCGAGGAAGACCGCCGCGTCGTTGAAGATCGCGGCTATCGCGAGCAGGGGCGGGTCTACGGCCAGGCCGAAAACAGCGTCGAACGCTCGGAAGAGACCTACGAGTCCGAGTCCTCCCGCTACAGCGAGGAAGCGTCGGGCTGGAGCTATCAGGGCAGCTACCAGGCCGGCGACGGCTACGCCCAGTCGCTGGAAGGCGCGGCGGGCGGCGGCTATTACGGCCGCTCCACCGCCCGCTACGGCGTGGGCGGCGGCTGGATCGGCGGCCAGGCCTATGGCCGGTCGGGTTATGCCCGCGGCTGGTCGGGCGCCGGCGCGTCCTCCAGCGTCTCCTCCAGCGCTCGGGCGAGCGCCAGCGCCAGTTCCTCGACCAGCGTGACGGTGTCGCGCGGGGGACGTCATGGCGGCGGCGGCGCGACGGGGGGCCACGGCGGCTGCTGCGGACGTTAACCGCGTTCGCGCGGAAACCAGGGTCCACGGAGCGAAATCGCACCATTCTGCATAGTCGGGGCTCCGGAATCGGGCATCAATCCTCCACGGGGATCACATGCGGTGTCGGGCCGCTGGTCAGGAAGTCGCCCGTGGATTTGATCCTGGTGGTCACTAAACCTTTCGACTGGTGCGTAGAGCGTCAGGGGCAGACCCTGTCTCGCCATTCCAGCCAGGAAGCCGCCTACAAGGCCGCCCTCGACTACGCCAGCGCGCTGTTCGAGGACGGGATCCGGACCCAGGTCACGATCAAGCCCGAAGCGCGCACCTTCGCCGGGGTCACGGCGGAATAGGGCGTGGGCGACCAGGCTGGGTGATGACGCCCGATCACGACTTGCCGACGGCGAGGTCGCTCGCCGCCCTGAAAGCCGCATAACAGCGTGCAAATTTCACGGTCTCGCGTTATGGGGGAGTCGCGTCAGGCAGCGCGGGGGTCGTGGTTCATGGAAGATCCGCCGAAGCGTTCATTCATAACCGGCGAAATAGACGTAAAAACGCTTATCGCGTTCGTCTTTGGATTTATATTCGTCATAACGATACTTGTCTTCACGGCGGTGGTGAAGACCCCTAGTACCACCGAAATCTGGACCTATCGGATAATCCTGGCCCTGGCCGCCGCCGGTGTCGCCGCTATTCTTCCTGGATTTATCGACATCAAGTACAAGGGCTTCGTCCAGGCGGGCGGCGCCATCGGCGTGTTCGTGCTGATCTTGCTCGCGTTTCCCGCGCCGGCCCCCGCGCCGGCAAAGCCGGAGACGCCGTCCGCCGACGCGTTCGTCTGGCCGACCGAAGATCCCGAGTTCGCGGCCAGGAAATATGTCGATCTCGTCGACAACGGAAAGTTCCTGGAAGCCTACGAGGTCATCGACAAGGGGGTGGGGTTGCCGTGGAGCTCGTTCGAGACCTCGTACAAGCTGGGGCGGACTCCGTTGGGGGCCGTGGTCGATCGACGGCAGACCGGGGCCCAGAGGTCGACGGAGCTGCCGGGCCGGCCGAAGGGCGGCTACGCGGTCGTGACCTACCAGACGAAATTCGCCAACGACCAGAGGTGCCGGGAAGAGATCGTGACGCTGAGGGCCATGCCCGACAAGACCTGGCGGGTGTCGAAACACGACAGTTCGCCCCAGCAGGTCGACTGCATCGGCCTCTGAGGCCGGTCAGGGCGCCGTGCAGACCTCGACGCATCGCCGGGCCAGGGCCTCGGTGGCGTCGATGAACGGCACGGTCAGGTCGGCCGCGCCCATCACCAGCGGAACCTCGGTGCAGCCGGCGACCACCACCTGGGCGCCCTTGCCGACCAGGCGGTGGGCGAGGGCGGCCATGGTCTCGCGGCTCTCCGCGCCCAGTTCGCCGTGCTTGATGCGGTAGAGCAGGGCCATGAACTCGACCTGCTCGTGGTCGTCCAGGGTCACAGCCTCGATCCCCAGATGCGAGAAGGTCCGGCGATAGAGCGCCAGCGCCCCGCCGGTGCCCAGCACGCCCACGCGCTCGGCGCCGTCAGCCTTAGCCGCCAGGCCGGCGGTTTCGATCAGATCGACCAGGGGCAGCCCGCTGGCCTTCACTTGATCGACAAAGGCGTGGGCCGTGTTGCAGGCGATGGCCAGCACCTGGGCCCCGGCCTCGCGCAGGCCCACGGCCATTTCCGCCAGCACCGGTCCGGCCTCGTCATAGCTGTTGTTGCGGTCGGGGACCTTGGGGTTGATGTCGACCAGCACCCGCAGGTGGTCCTGCTCGCGGCTGACCGGCGTGGCGGCCTGCAGCTTGGCCAGGAAGTCCAGGGTGGCGGCCGGGCCCATGCCGCCGAGGACGCCGAGGGTCTTGGTCATCAGATGATCCTTCTCCGTCACTCGGGACGCTCCCTCCGTCACGATGCGTATCCGCATCGCGCCACCTCACCCGCATAGCGGGGGAGGTGGCGCGGCGCCAATAGGCGGCGTGACGGAGGGGGCGTCCGGCGGTCAGCCGACCAGCGCCCCCTCGATCTCGCTCTGATAGCCGAACAGCCCCTGGGCGCCGCCGGTGTGCAGGAACACAACCCGCTCAGCCTTGAACGCGCCCTTGCGGGCCTGGTCGATCAGACCCTTCATCGCCTTGCCTGAATAGACCGGGTCCAGCAGCAGGCCCTCGGTGCGGGCCGCCAGGGTCAGGGCGTCGATCACTCCCTGGTCGACCAGGCCGTAGCCCGCGCCGACATAGTCGCAGTCGGCCACCACCATGTCGCGCGTCACCCGCCCGGCCGCGCCGATCGTTTCGGCCGTGGCGACCGCCAGGTTGAACACGTTCTCCTCCTGCTTGGCCTTGGGCGCGCGGACGCCGAAGCCGAGGATCGGGATGTCGATGCTGAGCGCGGCGAAGCCCGCCACCAGGCCGGCATGGGTGCCGGCGCTGCCGGTGGCGGTGACCAGGCGGTCGATCTTCAGGTCCATGGCGTCGGCCTGCACCACCAGCTCGCGGGCGCAGTCGACATAGCCCAGGGCCCCGACCGTGTTCGAGCCGCCGCCGGGAATGACATAGGGCTTGCCGCCGCGCCGGCGCACGGCCTCGGCCGAGGTTTCGAGTTCGGCGACCATGTCGGTCCCGCCCGGCACGAAGCGGATCGCCGCGCCCATCAGCCGGTCCAGCAGGACGTTGCCGTTGCCGACATAGTCGCTGGCCTTGGAGCCGGTGCGCTCCTCCAGGATGATCTCGCTTTTCAGGCCGAAGCGCGCGCCGGCCGCGATGGTCTGGCGCACGTGGTTGGACTGCACAGCGCCCTGGGTGACCAGGGTGTCGGCGCCCTGGGCCAGGGCCTCGCCCAGCAGGAACTCCAGCTTGCGAGTCTTGTTGCCGCCGCCGGCCAGGCCGGTGCAGTCGTCGCGCTTGATCCACAGGTCGATGCCCAATTCCGCGCCCAGGCGGGGCAGGGGCTCCAGGGGCGTGGGCAGGTGGGCGAAACGGGCGCGGGGGAAGCGGGCCAGATGCATGAACGTCTTTCGCAGCGGGGGAACCAGCGTTGGTCGATTCCCTACAGGCTCGGCCGCCGCTGTGCTATGCTGGCGACCATAAAAGCATGACCCGGCGCGTTCTCCGCGCGACTGCCTCCCAGCCGCGCGCCCTCGTCAGAAGGCCGTGTGGATGTTGGGAGAAGACGGATGTTGAAAACCACCCTTTGGGCGGCGGCCTTGGTGACCGCCATGGGCTGCGCCGGGACGGCGGGCGCATCGACCCTGGTGATCGGCGGCGGCGCGGCCAAGGATTGCGCCGACGCCGCGATCAACGGGCGCAAGGACGGCGCCTCGGTGACCACCTGCACCGTGGCGCTGGAGACCGAGACGCTGAACTTCCGCGACCGCGCCCGCACCTACGTCAACCGCGGCGTCCTGCAGATGCGCCAGCAGGACTATGACGGCGCCGTCGCCGACTTCGACGCCGCCTCGCGGATCGACCCCAATCTCGGCGAGGCCTTCGTCAACCGCGGCGCGGCCTATGTCGGAACCAGCCGCTACGGCGAGGGCCTGAGCCAGATCGACCAGGGGCTGGCCTTGGGCGTCAAGGATCCGGAGAAGGCCTACTACAACCGGGCCGTGGCCAATGAGGGCCTGGGCGACGTGACGGCGGCCTATCGGGATTTCAGCAAGGCGGCCGAATTGGCGCCGACCTGGGATGCCCCCAAAACCGAACTGACGCGTTTCACCGTCAAGCGGCCCTGAACCCGACGCAGTGAAGGCGTTGAATCCGGGGCCCTGGATGTGGAGCCTCGAGGCATGAGCACGGTTCGGACGATGATCGCGGCGACGGGGTTGGCCCTGGTTCTCGGCGCGTCGGCCGTCGCCCAGGTCGACCTGAGGGGCGTGCGCGACCGCAACGTGATCCTCCTGCAGCAGGACATCGACCGCCAGAACATCCTGGCGGCCCAGCGCGAGCTGTCAGCCGCCCAGAACCGCTACGCCACCCAGCTGACCCTGCGAGCGCTGGACGAGGCCGCGAGGCCGCCGACCCAGCCGACCCTTCGGCCGTCGCTGCCGCCGTCCCCGCCACGCGGCGCCAGCGCCGAGGACATGGCCGACGACATGGCGCGGATGGATCGGCTGACCGATGCGGCCCTGGCCGCCGGCAACGCCCGGCTGCGGGCCATCAAGCCGGCGTCCTGACGCCCCCAAGAAATTATCAGGCAGCAACACCAGGAGACCGATCGCATGGAATGGGGTGGCGGACGCCGTGAAGGCAATATCGAGGATCGGCGCGGCATGGGGCCGGTGGGCCTGGCGGGCGGCGGGATCGGCGCGGTGGTGCTGGCGGTGATCGGCTATTTCGTGTTTGGCGTTCCGCCCGAGGCGACGATGAACGCCGTCAACGGCGCGGGGCAGCCCGCGGTCCAGGAGGGCGTGCGCGGCCAGGTCAGCGACCGCGAAGGCCAGTTCATCGACGTGATCGAGACCTCCAACACCGATGTCTGGGGCCCGCTGTTGGCCAAGCACGACGTCAATTACCGGCCGCCCGCGGCGGTGGTGCTCTACACCCAGGCCACCGGCACCGGCTGCGGCACGGGCCAGTCGGCCATGGGGCCGTTCTATTGCCCGGCCGACAACAAGGTCTATCTGGACACCAGCTTCTGGACCGAACTGGAGACCCGGTTCGGGGCCAAGGGCGAGTTCGCCCGGGCCTATGTGATCAGCCACGAGATCGGTCACCACATCCAGAGCCTGACCGGCGCTTCGGACGAGGCCCGGCGGCTGGGCGCGCGGGGCGCGCAAAGCGGCTCGGTGCGGCTGGAGCTGCAGGCCGATTGCTACGCCGGCGTCTGGGCCCGCCACGCGCCGGAGGCTTCGGGCGGCGGCATCCAGATCAGCCGCGCCGACATCGAGGACGGCCTGGGCGCGGCCTCGGCGGTCGGCGATGACGCCATCCAGGAAAAGGCCCAGGGCCGGGTCATGCCCGACAGCTTCACCCACGGCACCTCGGCCCAGCGCATGCGCTGGTTCGGCAAGGGCTATGACGCCGGCGACCCCGGCGCGTGCGACACCTTCGCGGCGACGACGCTGTAGGGTTGATCGACATCAGGCATGGTGCGTGGTCCTCGTCCTTCGACAGGCTCAGGATGAGGACCAAGTTATAGGCCCGGGCAGTAGAAAACCTCATCCTGAGCTTGTCGAAGGACGAGGTTTTCGTTTCCGGCCGTCGATCGGTTCCAGACTACTTCCCCGGAACCTTGGCGATCATCTGCACCTCGACGATCCCGTGCGGGTTCAGCAGGCCCGTCGTGCCCACCGCCGTCCACGCCGGGTGCGGGGCCTTCATGAATTCCGACTTCACGGCGTTGAACATCGCCAGCTGTTCGCGGCGCGGGGCGGGCTGGTCCGGACCTTCCCAGACGTGGAAGCTGTTGATCATCACCACGTCCTCGAAGCCGGCGCCCGAGGCCTTCAGCGTGGCCTCGATCGCCTGGAACGCCCGACGCACCTGGGCCTTGAAGGCCTCGGCGTCCGTGCCCTCGTCGTCGGCCCGTCCGACGATCACGCCGGAGATGTAGAGCGTGTCGCCGGCCCGCCGGGCCGGCGCGTAGTGGATGGCGTCGTAGCTCTGCTGCTGGCGGGCGTTGGCGATGATCACCTCGCCGTGCGGGGCGGGGATCCTCTTGGCAACGTCCTGGGCGACGTCCTGGGCGAAGGCTTGGGACGTAAAGGCGGGCGCGGCGGTCAGGGCCAGCAGGGCGGCCAGGGTCAGGCGGGGCGCGATCATGGGGGAGCTCCGGCAAAACGATGTTCGCTTGATCGCGCGGCGCCGGCGGCCTGGCAAGTGAACGCCTTGCAACGCTTGACCCGTGCGTCAGTCGGCCTAGTGTCCCCCCGTTCACCGGGGGGCCGCTTCGCGCGGCTGAGATTGGGCGCACGCCCTGACCCGTCGAACCTGATCCGGGTCATGCCGGCGAAGGGAGGGAACGCGGTCGAGGCGCAAAAACCGAAGCCGTACACCGACTTAGCGCGACACGTCCGGGTCTCCTTAACGCCTGAGGAGCGCCCGAAATGAACGTTCAACTGCCCATCAAAGACGCCATCGGCGCCATTCCGACCGGGGAGCGCCCCGGTTCGCGCAAGGTCTATCAGGCCGGCTCGCTGTTCCCCGACATCCGGGTGCCGTTCCGCGAGGTCGAGGTCCACCCAAGCGCCAACGAACCGCCGGTCACCATTTACGACCCTTCGGGGCCCTATACCGACCCCCACGCCAAGATCGACATCGAGCAGGGCCTGCAGCGCGTGCGCGAGCCGTGGGTCGTGGCCCGCGGCGATTGCGAGCCGGTGCTCAATCCCCGCGAGGTCAAGCCCGAGGACAACGGCTTCGCCCAGGGCAAGCACCTGGCCCCGCAATTCACCGCCAAGCGTCCGATCTTCAAGGGCACCCGGGGCAAGCTGGTCACCCAGCTGGAATACGCCCGCGCCGGGATCATCACCGCCGAGATGGAATATGTCGCCATCCGCGAAAACCTGCGCCGCGAGCAGGACCGCCCGTGCATCCGCGACGGCGAGGACTTCGGCGCGTCGATCCCCGACTTCGTGACCCCCGAATTCGTCCGCCAGGAAGTGGCGCGCGGCCGGGCCATCATCCCGGCCAAC
Organism: Caulobacter sp. Root487D2Y; assembly: GCF_001427165.1. Taxonomy (NCBI): domain Bacteria; kingdom Pseudomonadati; phylum Pseudomonadota; class Alphaproteobacteria; order Caulobacterales; family Caulobacteraceae; genus Caulobacter; species Caulobacter sp. Root487D2Y. Next base: position 1,136,778 of record NZ_LMFD01000010.1, on the reverse strand, counting down.
ATCAACCACGGCGAGCTGGAGCCGATGGCGATCGGCCGCAACTTCCTGGTCAAGATCAATGCCAACATCGGCAATAGCGCGGTGCTCAGCACCGTCGCCGACGAGGTCGACAAGCTGGTCTGGGCCACGCGCTGGGGCGCCGACACGGTCATGGACCTGTCGACCGGCCGCAACATCCACAACATCCGCGACTGGATCATCCGCAACAGCCCGGTGCCGATCGGCACGGTGCCGATCTACCAGGCGCTGGAGAAGGTCAACGGCGTGGCCGAGGACCTGAACTGGGAGGTCTTCCGCGACACCCTGATCGAGCAGGCCGAGCAGGGCGTGGATTATTTCACCATCCACGCCGGCGTGCGCCTGCCGTTCATCCCGCTGACCGCCAAACGGGTGACGGGCATCGTCTCGCGGGGCGGCTCGATCATGGCCAAGTGGTGCCTGGCGCACCACAAGGAGAACTTCCTCTACGAGCGGTTCGAAGAGATCTGCGAGATCATGCGCGCCTACGATGTGTCGTTCTCGCTGGGCGACGGCCTGCGTCCGGGCTCGACCGCCGACGCCAACGACGAGGCCCAGTTCGCCGAGCTGCGCACCCTGGGCGAGCTGACCAAGGTGGCCTGGAAGCACGGCGTGCAGGTGATGATCGAAGGGCCGGGCCACGTGGCCATGCACAAGATCAAGGCCAACATGGACGAGCAGCTCAAGCACTGCCACGAGGCCCCCTTCTACACCTTGGGCCCGTTGACCACCGACATCGCCCCTGGCTACGACCACATCACCTCGGCGATCGGGGCGGCGATGATCGGCTGGTTCGGCACGGCCATGCTCTGCTACGTCACGCCCAAGGAGCACCTGGGCCTGCCCGACCGCGACGACGTCAAGACCGGCGTGATCACCTACAAGCTGGCCGCCCACGCGGCGGACCTCGCCAAGGGTCACCCGGGCGCGGCCATGTGGGACGACGCCATCAGCCGGGCGCGGTTCGAGTTCCGCTGGGAGGACCAGTTCAACCTGGGCCTGGACCCCGAGACCGCCCGGGCGTTCCACGACGAGACCCTGCCCAAGGAGGCGCACAAGACCGCGCACTTCTGCTCGATGTGCGGTCCCAAGTTCTGCTCGATGAAGATCAGCCAGGAAGTCCGCGAATTCGCGGCCGGCATGGCGCCCAACTCGATCGAACAGGGCATGGCCGAGATGAGCGACAAGTTCCGCGAGCAGGGCTCGGAGATCTATCTGAAGACGGAAGGCTAGGGATGCTGGGCGTGATCCTGGCGGCGGCGGTGCAAGCCGCCGCCCCGTCGGCCGTGGTGGCCGATCCGCTGGCCCCGGCCCGGATCGGCGACCTGCAGTGCTACGGCGCCGACCCCGTCCGCAAGACCTGTCGCGCCCTGGCCGGCTACAGCTTCGAGGCCGACGGCAAGATCCTGAACAAGGCCGAGGTGGTCCTCCAGGAGTCGCCGCTGGTGACGATGACCACCGTCTCGCCGGTGACGATGCGGGACGGGGCGGTCTGCGGGCCGCTGTCGGGCGTGGACAAGGCCCAGATCGCGGTGCGCGGCCACCGCATGCCCGAGGCGAACGCCGCGCCGATCCGGGCCCAGTTGCTGGAGTCGATGGCGTCGATGCTGGGCAAGGACGTCTGCACGACCTACCGGCGCAGCGGCGACTGGTGGATCGCCGAGGTGACGATGGACGGCGTCGCGCGGCAGGACATGAACGACACCCTGCTCTGGGTGCCGGTGTCGGCGGGCTACGTCGTCCAGCCCTGAGCCCAGGGCGGGGACGTGCTCGCACGCGTGTCCCCGGATCTAGGCCCGCGCCCCCTGAAAGGGATCGTTCGTTTCCTGATCAGGCAGCTTGCGCCAGTAGAGATACAGCAGCACCGCCATCTGGCCCGACAGCGTGTGCCACAGCAGGCCGTGGGGCTGGAACAAGCTGTGGGGATTGCACCAAGGTTCGCCGGTCTGTGAACGGACCTGGAAGACGACGGCCAGTCCGAAGCTGACCAGGGCGGCGATCCAGAACCAAACCGCGGGGCCCAGCCATCCCCTGGCGCAGCCTTCGGCGAGTTTGTGGATCCATTGGCTGCAGCCGCCGGCCTTTTGGGCGTCCGTGATCTTGAGCACGAGTTCGATCACGAAATAGGTGAAGATGATCAGCCCGATAAGCAGCATCGACACCCCGCTGGAGTCGTCCATATACTTTTCGGCCAATATGTTTATCACCGTGCAGGTCACGGCGACGCCGAAGTACATCACGTAGAACAACCAGTCCTTGTTCACCCTGCGTCTTATCGAATAGGCCGGTAGAAACGCCGAGAAGACGTACATCGACATGCCGTCGAACCAACTGATGGTGGCGGACAGGGAGGCGTGGAACCACATGCTGCCGAGCCCGAGGAACAGCGTCGCGAAGATGTAGACGTCGGGTATCCAGCTCTTCGGATCGTGGAAGAGGTTCTTGGAGACCGTCCACTCCAGCGCCTTCTTGCGGTCGTAATAGATCCTGAACGCCACGAACAGCGACGAGAAGATCGCGTAGAGATTGCTCAGGGTGTTGACCGGCTGCCGGATGCCGTTGGCCCCGGTGTCGACTTTGACGGGATCGAAGGCCTCGCAGTAGCAGCTGTCCGGATGCTTGGGCGCGGGATACTTCACGCCGTCGACCTCCTGGGTCTGGGGGACCTGCACGTGATTTTCGATGTTCGTGCAGCGATCGGGATGGGCCGGCCAGCCGAAGGACGCGAACAGGATGAACGGGATCAGGACGACGAACATCCCGACGCCCCACACGACGAATCCTCGAACGGGCGCCATTGAAACCTCTTGGGTTCGTGGGTTGGGCCGTCGCTCGCCGGACGGTGAGTCGTCGTAAAGTTGTTTAGCTTTGCATGTTCGCGTCTGAATGCAACAGCTTGGCCGTTTCGCACTCCGCGAGCGGCGAAAACCGGCGCTCGGCCGGCGCATCCGACCTGAAAATCGGCCAGGCTGGGTCCTGGCCGACCACGCCCCACGCCCCACGGCGCCGCCGGCCCGGGCGATCAGCTCACCCGGACGTCCTCGTCGGGCAGTTCGCGCCAGTAGAGGTACACCATCACGGCCATGGCCCCCGCCAGGGTGTGCCACAGCAGGCCGTGCGGCTGGAACCAGCTGTCCTTCCAGCACATCGGGCCGCCGGTCTGGGACAGGATCTGGAACATGGTGGCGAAGCCGAAACAGGCCACGCCAATGCCCCAGTAGAGCAGGGCGCGCTTGACCCAGCCGTCCTCCCAGCCGGCCTTGACCCGGTCCCACCAGGGCGAGGGACCGCCCAGCTTGACCATGTCGACGATCTTCACGCCGATCTCGGTCAGGAAATAGACGCCGATCAGGGTGGCGATCAGCTTCATCGAGATCAGGTCGACCTTGTGCAGGATCCGCCCGACCATGGTGAACACGATCACCAGCACCGCGTAGGCGCAGTAGAAGAACACCCCGATATTGAAGCGTCTCCGCACGGTGTAGACTGGCAGGAAGGCCGCGAAGACGTACATCGACATGCTGTCGAACCAGCTGACCGTGCCGGACAGCGAGGCGTGGAACCACATGCTGCCCAGCCCGAGGAACATCACCGCGAACACCCAGACCTCGGGCACCCAGCTTTCGGTGTAGTAGAAGACGTTCTTGATGACGCCGGACTCCCGGTCGCGGCGGATCAGGAACACCAGCACCAGCGACGAGGCGATCGCGTAGAGATTGCTGAGCGTGTTGACCGGCTGGCGGATGCCCGCGGCGCCCGTGTCGACCTGGGCGGGATCGAAGGCCTCGCAATAGCAGCTGTCGGGATGGTCGACATCGGGAACCCCGTCGACCAGGGGGACCACCTGCACGTGGTTGACGATGTTGGTGCAGTCGTCGGGATTGGCGGGCCAGCCGACGCTGACGAAGATCAGGAACGGGACCATCAGCACGACCAGACACACGCCCCAGGCGACAAATCCCTTGGCCGAGCCCATCGCAAGTCCTCCCGTCCATCGGGCCTGAAGCCCGGATCCTTGTCGGCGCGCGATGCGTCGCCGGGTTGTGAAGGGTCTCACGATCTCGTCTAAGTGCAACGGATTTGGTCGAAGACGCCGAATTCGGCCGGTTCGGCGTTCATTTTGACGCCGCGGTCTCGGCGCCCTGTCGGAAATCGGCGCGGTCGTTCGTTCTAGGAGCAGCAACAACCCAAGGAGGACGTCATGTCCTATGTCGACGGTTTCGTGATCGCGGTCCCCAAGGCCAAGATCGACGCCTACAAGGCGATGGCCAAGCTTGGCAGCGAGGTCTGGATGGAATACGGCGCGGTTTCCTACGTCGAATGCCTGGCCGACGACGTGCCCTATGGCGAGGTCACCTCGTTCCCCCGAGCGGTCCAGGCCACCGACGACGAGACCGTGGTGTTCTCGTGGATCGTCTACAAGGACAAGGCTTCGCGCGACGAAATCATGGCCAAGGTCATGGCCGATCCGCGCTTGAAGCAGGAGGACATGCCCTTCGACGGCAAGCGCATGATCTTCGGCGGGTTCGCGCCGTTCCTGGAGGTGTGAGGGTCTTCTCGCACCCTCTCCCATGGGGAGAGGGAGGGACCCAAGCGAAGCTTGGGAGGGTGAGGGGGTTCTGAGCCAGCCGGCGTGCCGGTCGGGCATTCGAGAAGGAGCGGTGAGGGTGTAACCCCTCACCCTCCCACGCCTGGCGGCGCGGGCCCCTCCCTCTCCCCTCCGGGAGAGGGTTTCACCCCGGCTCGTTCAATAGAAGAACCGCTCTTCGGCGATCTTGCCGTCGCGGATGGTGTAGAGGCCGACCTCGTCCATGGTGGTGCGCTCGCCGGTGGCCTTGGGCGTCAGCGTCATCTTGAAGCCGACCACGAACTGGTCGCCGTTGACGAACGGGCCGGTGACCTCGGAGTCGTGGACCTCGTGGTTGGCGGCCCACCATTCGCCCTTGCCGCGCGCGGCGGCCTTGCCGGTGACGCGGGCCATGTCGCCCGACGCGGCCTCGATGCTGACCACGTCGTCGGCCCAGTATTTTTCGCCGGCCTCGTCGAACTTGCCGGCCTGGCACAGGGCGACGAGGTCGGCGGCGATCTCTTGAACGGTCATGGTGATGCTCCTGGATTGGGGGGCTTTCCGGGCCGGACCATCGACCTTGAAAGCGACAGGCGCAAGACGGTTTGTTCTCTATATGTTCGCGACGGCGCGTGTTGCTGACAGCGGGTGTCAGCAGGGACAGCCGAGGCGTTTCTGGTCTAGCCTCGCGCCATGACTCGCTCCGCCTTTCCCGGCTTCGCCGCCGCCGACCTGGCCTTCCTGACCGGCCTGGCCGCCCACAACGACCGCGAGTGGTTCACCGCCCACCGCGCCGTCTATGACGAGCGCCTGAAGCCGACCCTGTCGGCCCTGATCGACGCCCTGAACGGCGCGTTCGCGGCCCGTGACCTGCCGCTGGCGGGGGATCCCAAGAAGAGCGTGTTCCGCATCCATCGCGACGTGCGGTTCTCCAAGGACAAGCGGCCCTACAAGACCCACGTCTCGGCCACGCTGACCCGGGACGGCCAGAAGCTGTCGCCGGGCCTGGTCTATGTGCACATCGAGCCCGAGGGCGGGCCGGCGCCGGCCTTCGACCCAGAGACCATCGACCCGCTGGACCCCTCGACCCTGCCGTCGGCCCAGGCGGCCGAGACCGGCTATGCCGGGAGCGGGCCGTTCGCGGCGGCGGGGTTCTATTTGTCGGAGCGCCCGCACATCGACGCCTTCCGTCGGGCCATTGTCGCCGATCCCAAGGGCTGGGCGGCGGTCGAGAAGGCGCTGACCGCCAAGGGCCTGCCGCTGGAGCCGGGCGAGCCGACCAAGCGCATGCCGAAGGGTTTCGAGGACCAGGCCGGCGGCCCGCTGGAGGCCGCGCTGAAGCGCACGCGTTGGCTGGTGCGGCGTCCGCTGACCGGGGCCGAGATCGGCGGGGCGGGTCTGGCGGACATCATCGCCGACTTCGTGGCCGACGCCCGGCCGCTGCTGGTGTTCGGGTGGAAGGCGCTGGGGTAGGGGCTTGTGTCCGGGGGTGGTCGCGATGCCGAGTGCGGCTTTTCGACCCGTTGCGGACTCGCCAGCGGTGGCTATCAGCGGATAAGGAAGGTCCCCTTCCCATCCGGCCTCATTTGGTCTGACCGCCGAGGTTCTGCACGATGAAGCGCGCTCGAAAGAGTAGCTCGTCAAACGTCAGGATTTCCGGCGAGCGCACGTTCCTCCGATACAGCTCGAAGCAAGCGATCTTGTCGTCGTTGCCTGAAAGCTCAGCCGAGTTTCCAACCACGAGGAAGCTGCGTGGCTCAACCGCATAGGCCAATTCGGCCGTGTCGTTTCCAGCAGCATCCTTCAACACGTCACGGAAGCGGCGTCGGGTAAAATCGAAGGTGGTCTTCTGCACCTGCGTGACCGCGTTGGACACCTCGCTACTCACGCCGTAACAGCCAGGGCGGTAGCTGCTGCCCAGGTCATGCTCACATCCAGAGCGCCTAACTTCTGCTCCCCACCCTCAGCTGACGTTCGGAACGTCCGCTTGGCGCAAGCCCGCATCCGCCCCGGATGCGGCAACGCCTTAAAGCCTTGGTGGATCGGAGCTCTGTCGTCTGGCCGTGTCAATGACCGGCCTCCGGCCGGCCGCCCTGCGGCGGCCCTTCGGGCCGTCATTGACACGGCCAGACGACAGAGCAGGCTCGCCATCAAGGTTTTAAGGCGCGGCCTCGCCGTCGCGGCGGAATATGAAGGAGGGCGGGACGCCAAATGGCAGCCCATCCTTTTTTCCGTGAGGAAGGCGCCTGCGCCCAGACCGGTTCGGCGCGAGAAGCGCGCTAGTCCTTGCGCGCCTTGGCCTTGTCGCCCGTATAGACGTCCACGCCCTGCTTGGCGCCGCCCGCCTTGAGCTTGCGGATATAGGCCAGTTCGGCCTTGGCCCCGCCGTGGTCGGGCTCCAGCTCCAGCGATTTCAGGTAGGCGGCCTCGGCCTCGTCCAAGCGGTTGAGCTCGGTCAGGCAGAAGCCGCGGCTGCGCTGCACCCGCGCCTCGCCGTCGGGGTTGGCCATGTCGGCCAGGAGGTCGGCCGGCGGCAGGGCGTCGTAGAAGGCCAGGGCTTCGGCGAAGCGGTGCTGCAGGATCAGGGCGGAGGCCTTCTCGGTGACCAGCATCAGGTTGTCGGGTTGGAAGGCCAGGCCGCGGTCCAGCCAGACCAGGGCTTCCTCGGGCCGGCGATGCTCGACCGCCAGGGTGCCGAGCAAGAAGGCGGCGGTGCCGTAGGTGTTGAACTCGGCGACCGCCCTGTTGTCTCCGGGCCCCGCCTTGCCTTCGGCGGAGGCCGCCGCCGCGACCAGCATGGCCCCCAGGGCCGCGGTCGGGTCGTTGACGCGGATCGTCGTCAGACCCGGCTGGTGATCGACCACCGGCCATCGGGCCGGCGCGTTGGCGACCACCTTCTGAAGATCCGCGACCATCGGCTCCAACTCGGCGAAGGAGGTCACCCGCAGGGCTTTCTCGACCACCTTTCGATCCTTGGCCTCCTGCTTCTTGAACGCCTTCTGGTCCACGGCCGGCGGCAAAGCGGCGGCCTGGGCCATGGCGTGAGCTGGAAGGGCGGTGGAGGACAGCAGGGCGGCGGCGATAATCGCCTTGAAGGTGGGCAGGCGCACGGGTTGTCTCCAGCCAAGCTTGTCGCGACACTAGAGTACGTCTGTAATAATGCAAGCCTGGCACGGGGGAACGCGCGGCGGCGTTTTCGCATTCCACAGCCATGCTCGCCCTGATCCTCGACCTCTCCAATATCCTCGGCGGTTTCCTGTTGGCCATCGGCCTGCTGGCGCTGATCCCCCGCGCCGGCGACGACCTGGCGCGGTTCGCCGAGCGATTGAGCCGCTTCCGCTGGATCGTCGGCGTCGTCGCCCTGATCTGCGGCGGCTATTTCCTGGTCATCCACCTGATCAGCGGCCCGCGCGTCTTCCATTTCGAGCTCGTCGGCATCGCGGTCGGGGTGCTGCTGCTATGGGATCGCCTGCGAGCGGGGCGGCTGGCTCATCGCGACCTGCCGGCCAGCGGGGCGCGGGGACCGGGCCTGGTGCTGGCGGTGTTCGGGGCGATCGCCATGCTCGTGGGCCTGCAGGGGATCTTCACGGCGGACTGATCGCCCCCATTCGCGTCGCTGACGCTTCTCAATCGGCCGTTAAGACGGCGAGCGCAGAGTTTTCCACAACCCGCCAACAGGGCGGAGACCAGGGAAGACCGTCATGTCCTCGACCGTGACCTCCAATTTTCGCCGCGGCCACGACCATTTCGAGCCGCAGGACACCGATCCCCAGACCCAGCGCCGCCTGCGCGGCCAGCTGGAGCAGATCGACTACACGGCCTTCGCCTCCAACACCGCCGTGATCGCCCAGGTGATCGGCAAGAGCGACTCCGGCAAGTTTCAGCGCCTGGCGGTGGCCGCCGCCGTGGCCCGGGCCCGCTGGGTGGCCGAGGCCGTGACCATGACCGAGGGCGGGGCGGTGACCACGGCCGAGCAGACGGCGCGACTGGCCACCCTGCGCACCGCCTACGAGGAGCTGGCCGCCGTCTACGAAGCCATGCGGCGTATGGTCGAGCGCGGCTACCTGACCTACAGCACGTCGATGGTCACCGAGGGTGGAAACGTCGTAACGCGAGAGTGATCTAAAAATACATCTTGGAGTGTATTTCTCGCGCTAACCTCCCGCCGCTCATTCCGAGCCGGAGGCTTTCCCATGTCCGCCTATCCCATCGCCATCTACGGCAATGGCCTGTTCCAGGATGGCTATCCAAATCCCCCGATCGCCTACGATGTTCAGGTCGAGCAGCTGAACGCGGGGATCACCACCGTCATCCTGTGGTCGATCCACATCCACGCCGGCGGCGACCTCTATCTGAACGACACCCTGTTCGTCAGCGACGGCCAGATCCAATACGCGACCGACGGGAAGAGCGGGGTCAATCCCGACTTCCCGCGATTGATCACCAGCCTGATGACCGGCGGCAGCGTGAAGGACCTGCTGGTCTCGGTCGGCGCCTGGGGCACCACCAGCGACTTCAGCGCCTGGCTGGCGGCCCGCGATCAGGTCAAGACCAATCTGGGGGTCCTGCAGTCGACCTTCGGGGTGACGGGCGTGGATTTCGACTACGAATCCCAGGACGGCTACACCAGCGCCGACCAGTCGATGATCGTCGCCCTGACGCTGGACGTCGGTTCGCTGGGGCTGTTCGCCACCTATTGTCCGTACACGGCGAGCGACTTCTGGACCGGCTGCCTGACCGCGGTCTACCAGCAGAACAACCAGCAGCAGATCGTCAGATTGATGAACCTGCAGTGCTACGCCGGCGGAAGCGGCAATTCTCCGACCGACTGGGCGCGGGCGGTGCAGAACACGCCCGACACCGGCGTGGCCGACGCCTACGCCTTCATCGTCCCTGGCTATGCGGTGATCGGGGCCGACGGGGGCGATCCGGCCTCGCTCGAGCAGACCTTCGCGGGCCTGGCCGGCACCGGGATCACCGGCGGCTTCCTGTGGAACAGCGGCGGCATCTGGGCGACCGAGGCCTCGGAGGGGCAGGGCGCGCCGCTGCCGTCCGACTACGCCCAGGCGATCACCAATGGGCTGGGCGCTTCGGCCAAGGCGTCGGCGAAGGCGTGAACCCGTTTCCGCCCATCCCGGTCGCCGGCCGGGGTGGGCGGCGTCTTCCCGGGCCTATCGATATCCACGTCTGGTGCGTGGCCGAGGTTTTCGCTTCCTGGGCCGAATGTCGATTCGACCTAGGACTTGATCTTGTCGCCGCGATGCAACGGGTCGGGCAGGGGATCGCCGGCCTTCACGAACCGCAGCGACACCGAATTGATGCAGTAGCGCAGCCGCGTCGGGGCCGGGCCGTCCGGGAAGACGTGGCCCTGGTGGCTGTCGCAGCGGGCGCACAGGGTCTCGATGCGCAGCATGCCGTAGGAGGTGTCGCGCACCTCCTTGACGTGCGCCTCGTCGAACGGGGCGTAGAAGCTGGGCCAACCGGTGCCGCTCTCGAACTTGGTCCGGTATTCGAACAAGGGCAGGCCGCACTCGCGGCAGCAATAGACGCCGGGGCTCTTCTCGCCCAGCAGGCCGCCGCAGAACGGGGCCTCGGTGCCGTGATGCAGCAGGACGCGGGCCTCCTCGGCGGTCAGGTCGGCCTCGAGGCGCTGGCGCTCGGGCTCGGTCGGCGGAGTCAGGTCGAAGCCGGTGGCGGAGAGGAGGGGGGCTGTGTCGGTCATGGCCTGCAATCTAGGGGCTCGGACCTTTCACCGATAGGGGCGGCCTGCTGACAAACCAAGGCCGGGCGGAGCATAAGATCGGCCGCCGCGTTCGTTTTCGCAGCCGCTGAAAGGACCCCGCCATGACCATCGCCGTCGCTTTCCTGCAACCGGGCTGGGCCGACTGGGAGGCCGGCCAGGTGCTGGCCGCCCTGCGCGGCTATTATGGCGTCCAGATCGAGATCGCCACGCCGGACGGCGAGCCCCAGACCTCGATGGGCGGCGTGCTGGCGGCGGCGGATTACAAGTTCGCCGACCCGGTCCTGGCCGACGCCGAGGTCTTCCTGCTGATCGGCTCCGACGCCTGGATCGACTACGACGACAAGGCGCTGTTCAGCCTGCTGCGCCAGGCCCAGGCCGACGGCAAGGTCATCGGGGCGATCTGCGCCGGCACGGTGGCCGCCGCCCGGGCCGGCCTGCTGGCGGGCAAGGCCCACACCTCCAACGACCACGCCTGGCTGGCCAAGGTCGCGCCGGACTATGCGGGGGCCGAGCGCTATGTCGACACGCCCAAGGCGGTGACCGACGGCAAGCTGGTCACGGCCGCCGGCTCGGCCCCGGTGACCTTCAGCGCCGCCATCGCCCGGCTTGTCGCGCCCGAGGGCAAGCACGACGACTACGTGGCGATGTTCGCCCGGGAGTTCGCGGATTGAAGTCCGGCGGGCTCGGTCGGGGACAGGCCCACGGGCATGTCCCCAATCGCGAGATCCTATTTCAGAGCCGCCGCCGCCACCCGCGCCACCTGGCCGTCCTGGACGCCCGAGCCACCCGAGACGCCGATGGCGCCGGCGATCTTGCCGTCGACGATCAGCAGCTCGCCGCCGTCGATGGCCAGGGCGCCGGTGAAGATGGAATTGAGCGTGCCACCCTTCACCGCTTCCTGGAAGTAGGCGGTCGGCCGGCGGAAGTTGGCGCTGGTCTCGGCCTTGCGGCGGGCCACGTCGTTGGAGCCGTACTGGGCGCCGTCCATCTTCTCGCTCAGCACCAGGGCCCCGCTGGGCTCGACCACGACGATGACCATCGACCAGCCCTGCTTGCGGGCCTCGGCCTCGGCGGCGGCGGCGGCCGTCCGGGCCTCGGCCAGGGTGATCGGGCGGCCGTAGGGCGGGGCCGGCGGCGGCGCGTGCGGCGCGGCGGCGGGCGCGGGCGCGGTCTGAGCCAGGGCGGGGCCGCCGGCCAAGGCGGCGGCGAGGGTCAGCAGCGCGAAGGCGGGACGAAGCATGGGCGGTTTCCTCTCAGGTCGTGCGATCAGGCCGAACCCAGGCGTTATTTCGCTAATGCGTGAAAAACCCTGAGCGCTGAACGTTTCTCGTGGTTGCGGTCCCCATTGGAAACCGGTGTCATGGACAATGTCACGCTGCGGCGCCGTTGCAAACCTCTGGCGGCCTGCTAGTGCCTGTCCAAAGAGACAACGACAAAAGCGTAGGGAACGGCCGGATGTTCAAGAAGCTGCTGATTGCCAACCGGGGCGAAATCGCGGTGCGCGTGATCAAGACCTGCCGCCGCCTGGGCATCAAGACCGTGGTCGTCTATTCCGACGCCGACGCCGACAGCCTGGCCGTGGAGATGGCCGACGAGACCGTGCACATCGGTCCCGCCCCCGCCAACCAGTCCTACCTGGTCGCCGACAAGATCATCGCCGCCTGCAAGTCGACCGGCGCCGAGGCCGTTCACCCGGGCTTCGGCTTTCTGTCCGAGAACGCCGGCTTCGCCCAGCGCTGCGCCGACGAGGGCGTGGTGTTCATCGGTCCCAACCCGGGCGCCATCTCGGCCATGGGCGACAAGATCGAGAGCAAGAAGTTCGCCGAGAAGGCCGGCGTCTCGTGCGTGCCCGGCCATATCGGCGAGATCGCCGACACCGCCCACGCGGTGACCATTTCCGAGCAGGTCGGCTATCCGGTCATGATCAAGGCCAGCGCCGGCGGCGGCGGCAAGGGCATCCGCGTGGCCTGGAACCGCCAGGACGTCGAGGAGGGCTTCCCGGCCGTGCGCGCCGAGGCCAAGGCCAGCTTCGGCGACGACCGGATCTTCATCGAGAAGTTCATCGAGAGCCCACGCCACATCGAGATCCAGGTGCTGGGCGACAAGCACGGCAACGTCGTCCACCTGTTCGAGCGCGAATGCTCGATCCAGCGCCGCAACCAGAAGGTCATCGAGGAGGCGCCGAGCCCGCTGCTCGACGAGGCCACCCGCAACGCCATGGGCGCTCAGGCCGTGGCCCTTGCTCAGGCAGTAAGATACGACAGCGCCGGCACGGTCGAGTTCGTGGCCGGCCAGGACAAGAGCTTCTACTTCCTGGAGATGAACACCCGCCTGCAGGTCGAGCATCCGGTCACCGAGCTGATCACCGGCCTGGACCTGGTCGAGCAGATGATCCGCAGCGCCTGGGGCGAGAAGCTGGCCTTCGCGCAGAAGGACCTGAAGATCAACGGCTGGGCCATCGAGAGCCGGATCTACGCCGAGGACCCCTACCGCAAGTTCCTGCCGTCGATCGGGCGTCTGGTCCGCTACGCCCCTCCGGAGGAGGGACAGCATGAGGGCTACACCGTCCGCAACGACGCCGGCGTCCGCGAAGGCGACGAGATCTCGATGTACTACGACCCGATGATCTCCAAGCTGTGCACCTGGGCGCCCACGCGCCTCGAGGCGATCGACGGCATGGGCCGGGCGCTGGAGGACTTCCACATCGAGGGCCTGGGCCAGAACATCCCGTTCCTGGCCGCCGTGATGGACCAGGCGCGGTTCCGCTCGGGCAAGATCTCGACCAACTACATCAAGGACGAATTCGCCGACGGCTTCAAAGGCGTCGATCCCACGCCCGAGCAGATCGACGTGCTGACCGCCGTTGGCGCGGCCATGCAGCGGGTCTACGCCGCGCGGGCCCGCTCGACCGACGCGGGGCTCAGCAATCCGGTGCGCACCGAATGGATCGTCGCCGTCGGCCACGCCAAGCGGCGGGTCAAGCTGTCGGGCGAGGCCCAGCACCTGTCCATCGAACTGCCCGACGAGGGCCGCGCCTTCCATCTCGAGACCGTCGACTGGCGTCCGGGCAAGCCGGTGTTCCTGGGCAGGCTGGACGGCAAGCCGTTCACCGTGCAGGTGACGCCCGCCGCCGAGGGCTTCACGATCCGCCACCGCGCCGCCAAGGCCAAGGTGCTGGTCCTGAGCCCCCGCTCGGCCGAACTGCACGACAAGCTGCCCGAGAAGCAGGCCGCCGACACCTCCAAGCTGGTGCTGTCGCCGATGCCGGGCCTGGTGGTCAGCATGGACGTGGTCCAGGGCCAGCAGGTCCGCGAGGGCGAGGTGGTCTGCGTGCTCGAGGCCATGAAGATGCAGAACATCATCCGCGCCGAGCGCGACGGGGTGGTCAAGGCGGTCAACGCCAAGGGCGGCGACCCGGTGGCCGCCGACGAAGTGCTGGTCGAGTTCGCCTAGACGTCTTGTTTGGCTCGGGGTCGCCTGGGGAGGATTCGTCGTGACCGTGCTGCAGAAGCTTTTCTCGTTCCAGGGCCGGCTGCGTCGGCGCGACTATTGGTTGTTCAGCTTCCTGGTCATTGGCATGGTTATCGTGCTGTTCGTGCCGTTGATCGTCGGGTTTGGCCTGAACGCCGAAAGCCCCTGGATCGGCCTGATCCCGCTCGTCTTCATCTGGCCGTCGCTGGCAATGATGGTCAAGCGCATCCACGATCGAAACAAGTCAGGATGGCTGACGCTGGTGTACTGGACGCCGTCGGTCGCCTCCAACATCCTAGAGGTGTTTCCCGGCGAGAACCTTGGTCCGATCAAGATCGGACTGGGTGTGGTCCTCATCATCATCGGTCTGTGGTTCCTGATCGAGTTCGGCTTCATGGACGGCACCCAAGGGCCAAACCGCTACGGCAAATCGCCCAAGGGCGTCGGCGGGGACACCCCGGACCGGCTGGAAGAAGTCTTCGCCTAGGACCTTGGTCGAGGCCCTTCCGCTCGAACCCGGCCCGGCCTAGGTTCTGCCTATCGGAGTCGCTGGGGCCTGGCTGAATGAACGATCGCGCGGAATGGTGGGACCTGTTCCTGTCGGCCTCGGGCCGGCTGGCGCGCGGCCCGTTCCTGATCGCCTCGGCGGCGCTGTTCATCTTCGCCGTCCTCTATGAGGCGACGGGGATGACCATCCACCTGCTGACCGGCTGGCTGGTCTATCCGCCGCTGCTGTTCTTCGCGACCTGCCTGCTGTCCAAGCGGCTGCACGATCGCGGCCGCTCGGGCTGGTGGGCGGCGCTGATCCTGCTGTCCCTGGTCGCCGTCTGGCCGACGCCCATGCACGTCCTCGACTTCCTGTTCGGCGCCGTCGTCTTCTGGGCGATCATCGAGTTGGGCGTGATGCCGGGCGAGCAGGGCGCCAACCGCTACGGCCCCAATCCGCTGAAGCCGGTTTCGGCGGTCTGAACGCCGTGCGTCCTTCGAGGCTCGCCCAAGGGCTCGCACCTCAGGATGAGGTATTCAGTAGAAGCGCTCCTCATCCTGAGGCGCCCGCGCAGCGGGCCTCAAAGGACGCGGGGCGCTAGACAGGCGGCGCCTCGGCTTCCACAGGCCCGAAGACCCGCTGGAAGGCCGCGCGCAGCGCCTCGTCCGCCTCGTCCATCGTCACCGGCAGGCCCAGGTCGACCAGGCTGGTGACCCCGTGCTCGGTCTGGCCGCAAGGCACGATGCCCGAGAAGTGCTCCAGGTCGGGTTCGACGTTCAGGCTGATCCCGTGGAAGCTGACCCAGCGGCGCAGCTTGACGCCGATGGCGGCGATCTTGTCCTCGCGCGACCAGCCGGGCCCCTTGCGCTCGACCCACACGCCGACCCGGCCCTCGCGCATCTCGCCGGTGACGTTGAAGGCGGCCAGGGCCTCGATGATCCAGGTCTCCAGCGCCGCGACGAAGGCCCGCACGTCGCGGCCGCGCTTGGTCAGGTCCAGCATCACATAAACCACCCGCTGGCCGGGGCCGTGATAGGTGAACTGGCCGCCGCGGCCGCTCTCGAACACCGGGAAGCGGTCGGGGGCGATCAGGTCGGCGGGCTTGGACGAAACGCCGGCGGTATAGAGCGGCGGATGCTCCAGCAGCCAGACCAGCTCGCCCGCCGTTCCGTCGGCGATGGCGGCCGCGCGAGCCTCCATGGCGGCAACGGCTGCCGGGTAGGGCACGCACCCGGTCGAAACCGCCCACCCCGCCGGCGCGCCGTCGGGCGCTCCCAGCAGCGGAAGCGCCTTATTTTCAAGGTTTAACGCGCGATCAAGCATACGGCCCTAGTCTTGCATCGGGTGACGCGCGGCCGAAGCGGTCGCGAGTGAAATCCAGGGACTTACTTCGTGAGCCAGGTCAACGCCGTCAATGTCGAGATCTCCGTTCTTCTGGGACGGTCGATCCTGCCGATGCAGCAGCTGCTGCGCATGGGCCGCGGCGCGGTGATCCCGCTGGACGCCAAGACCAACGACGAGGTCTGGATCCTGGCCAACAACCACCCCATCGCCCGGGGCGAGATCCAGATCAGCGACGACCGCATTGCCATCCAGGTGACCCGCGCCGCCGACGTCTACGATTACATGGCCGGCGGGTCCTAAAGGCGCTTTGTTCGCGATCCGCGAACTCCGCTCTTTCCAAATCAAACTCAGTTTGCTACCTGCCGCGCCTCACCACGAGCGGTCGTGGCGGAATTGGTAGACGCGCAGCGTTGAGGTCGCTGTGGGGCAACCCGTGGAAGTTCGAGTCTTCTCGACCGCACCAGGTGAGACAACGGCTTAGAGCGCGCCTGGCGAAATCGGTTTCCGACTCGCCAGGGGCGCTCTAACCATTTTGCGGGGAGGGCTTGGCCCTTCGCAGCTTCAGGTCACGCGCAGGACGCACGTCTCAGAGTTCAGGAGGTCCCAATGTCCCGGGAAACAACCGACCTGACAGACGATCCGCGCCATAACCTGGTCATTCCCGAGCCCGAGACGCCCGAGGATCTGGAAGACCTCGCCCTCGGCGACGACTACGCGCTCAATCCCGAATACGTCGAGATGGTCATCGACGCGGCCGACCGCGGCGACACCGCCCGCCTGCGCGAGCTGGTCCACGCCCTGGAGCCCGCCGACGTCGCCGACCTGATGGGCTTCCTGTCGGCCGGCTACCGTGAAGAGGTGATCCCGGTCCTGGATCCGGAATGGCTGGGCGAGATCATCGCCGAGCTGGACGACAACCTGCGCGAGGAAGTGCTGGAGGCGACGCCCTCGCACACCCTGGCCAAGGCGCTCGAGGAGCTGGACTCCGACGACGCCGCCGACGTCATCGACGATCTGGACGAGGGCAAGCGCGCCCAGGTGCTGGCCGCCATGGACGAGGGCGACCGCGCGGCGATCGAGACCACCCTGGCCTATGAGGACGAGACGGCCGGCCGCCTGATGCAGCGCGAGTTCCTGGCCGCGCCGCAGTTCTGGACCGTCGGCCAGACCATCGACCACGTCCGTGAGTCCGGCGCGAACCTGCCGGAGCTGTTCTTCGACGTCTATGTGGTCGATCCGTCGTTCACGCCGGTCGGCGCCCTGCCGATCAGCCAGCTGCTGACCAACAAGCGCGACACGCCCCTGGCTGAGATCATGGAGCCGGTGACCGAGATCACCGTCGACATGGACCAGGAGGAGGTCGCCTACATCTTCGACAAGTACCACCTGATCAGCGCCCCCGTCGTCGAGGCCGGCGGCCGGCTGGTGGGCCAGATCACCGTCGACGACATCGTCGGCGTCATCCGCGAGGAAGCGGAAGAAGACATCCTGGCCCTGGCCGGGGTGAGCGACGCCGGCCGCGACGCCAATGTCGTCGACATCGTCAAGGCGCGCCTGCCGTGGCTGCTGCTGAACCTGGTCACCGCCACCATCGCCGTCAGCGGCGTGGCCGTGTTCCAGGGCGAGATCGCCCAGCTGGTGGCCCTGGCCATCCTGATGCCGATCGTCTCGTCCCTGGGCGGCAACGCCGGCACCCAGACCCTGGCCGTGGCCGTGCGCGCCTTGGCCAGCAAGGAACTGACCACCGCCAACGCCCGCCGGATCATCCTGCGCGAGCTGTCGGTGGGCATCGTCAACGGCTGCACCCTGGCCCTGGTCATGGGCGGGGCGACCTATCTGTTCTTCGGCCCGGCCGACCACCACGGCAAGCTGGCGATCATCGTGGGCCTGGCGCTGATCACCAACATCTTCACCGCGGCGGTCGGCGGCATACTGGCGCCGCTGGCCCTGGCCAAGATGGGACGAGACCCGGCGGTGTCCTCGTCGATCTTCGTGACCTTCCTGACCGACTTCACCGGCTTCTTCGCCGTGCTGCTGATCGCGGCCCTATTGTTGCACTAAGGGCGTAGAATAGGCCGTGGCTCTGGACGGCGCGGCTCGAATCCGCCACGCGCGGCGTTCAGAACAACAAAAGGGGCGATGAGCCCCTTCGGGCCGCCAGAACGGCGCCCATCTTGCGCGGAGCACCCCGAACGCATCCGCGTCTGTCTCAAACTGGGTCATTCTTGGCGATGAAACCGCGTTATCAGGTCTCCCGCGCCGCCGTCGATCTCATCAAGAGGTTCGAAGGGTACCGGATGAAAGCCGCGCAGCTGCCCGATGGGCGCTGGACGCTGGGCTACGGCCACACCCTGACCGCGCGCGCCGGGGCGTCTGTCTCGGAACAGGACGCTGAAGCTCTGCTGCTTTACGACCTGATCACCGTGGCCCATGCGGTCAACGAGAACGTCTACACGCCGCTGAACCAGAACCAGTTCGACGCCCTGGTCTGCTTCTCTTTCAACATCGGCACGGAAAACTTCGTCCGCTCGGCCGTGTTGCGTCGCCTGAACGAGGGCGCGCTGCTGCAGGCCGCCTGCGAGATGGAGATGTGGCGCAAGGCCGATTTCGAGGGCGAGCGCATCGTCATCGACGCCCTGGTTCGCCGGCGTTCGGCCGAGAAGGCGCTGTTCCTGACCCCGGCCGACGGCCACTGGGTGGCCGCGCCCAGCCCGGTGCTGCGTCCCAAGATCGACTACGACGCCGGGAAGCTGGTCCCCAGCCAGGCTCCCGCCGCGATCACCGCTTCGCTGAACGGCGACAAGGCCATCGCGCTGCGCCAGGACGGCTCGCCCGCCTTGGCGCTGAACGGCGCCGGGCCCAGCGCCAGCGAACAGGCGGCCGCCGCCGTCGGCGCGCGTCTCGAGGCGATCCTGCCAGATGAGTCCGCCGCCATGGCGCCGGCCCGCGGGCTGGCCGCCCCGACCCAGGACCTGGTCCTGCCGGAGCCGCCCGCCTTGGCCGCCGCCGCCGCGCCGTCGCCGTTCGTCTACCCGACCCCCGAGCCGTCGGTCGCCAGCGAGCCCGTCGCGCCGTTCCAGCTGACGCCGGAAGAGCCGGTCGCCGAATCGGCCTTCGCGCCGCCGCCGCCGCCGGCCTTCGAGCCGGCCGCCGCGACGAGCAGCGAGCCCGGCCTGTTCGAAACCGCGCGCGCGTCCACCAACGGCTCGCTGTTCAACCTGGGCGGCTTCTCCACCAGCGGCCCGGTCGAGCTGGAACCGCAGGACGTCGCCTTCGCCCACGTGCAGCCACACGCCTTCGGCGGGATCAGCCTGCTGGTCAGCCTGGGCCTGCTGGGCCTGGCCCTGTTCGGCGGCGGCATCCTGTGGAACCTCAGCGTCGGGGCCAACGAAGGCCTGTCACCGATCAAGATGTTCGGCTGGGGCGCCAGCGTGATCGGCATGATCTGCTTCGCCACCTCGGCCTATCTGCTGATGCGCCGGCTGGGCGATCCCGAGCCGATGGGCGAAGACTAGACCTGAATCTAGACCATTCAGAGCATGAACGCCCGCGGGTCTGCTTGATCCGCGGGCGTTTGTGCTATGCAGGCGATCATGACGAACCAAACCGCACCCTCGATGGACTTCGCGCTGGGCGAGACGGCCGACGCGATCCGTGACACCACCGCCCGCTTCGCGGCCGACCGCATCGCGCCGATCGCCGCCAGGATCGACGAGACCAACGAATTTCCCCGCGACCTCTGGGTCCCGATGGGCGACCTGGGCCTGCACGGCATCACCGTCGAGGAAGAGTTCGGCGGGCTGGGCCTGGGCTATCTCGAACACGTGATCGCCATGGAGGAGGTCTCCAGGGCCTCGGCGTCGGTGGGCCTCAGCTACGGCGCCCACTCCAATCTCTGCGTCAACCAGATCCGCCGCTGGGGCACGCCCGAGCAGAAGCAGCGCTACTTGCCCAAGCTGATCAGCGGCGAGCACGTCGGCTCGCTGGCCATGAGCGAGGCCGGCTCGGGCTCGGACGTGGTGTCGATGAAGCTGAAGGCGGAGCAGGTCGGCGACCGCTATGTGCTGAATGGCACGAAGTTCTGGATCACCAACGCCCCGCACGCCGACACCCTGGTGGTTTACGCCAAGACCGACGAAAGGCGCATCACCGCTTTCCTGATCGAGAAGGGCATGAAGGGCTTCAGCGTCTCCAAGAAGCTCGACAAGATGGGCATGCGCGGATCGGACACCGCCGAGCTGGTGTTCGAGGACTGCGAGGTCCCGGAAGAGAATGTGATGGGTCCGGTGGGCGGCGGGGTCGGGGTGCTGATGAGCGGCCTGGACTACGAGCGCGCCGTGCTGTCGGCCGGACCGCTGGGCATCATGCAGGCCTGCCTGGACGTGGTGCTGCCCTATGTCCGCGAGCGCAAGCAGTTCGGCCAGGCGATCGGCTCGTTCCAGCTGATGCAGGGCAAGGTGGCCGACATGTACGTGGCGCTGAATTCGGCCCGGGCCTACGTCTATGCCGTGGCCCGCGCCTGCGACGCCGGCAAGACCACTCGGTTCGACGCGGCGGGCGCCATCCTGATGGCCAGCGAGAACGCGGTGAAGGTGTCGCTGGAGGCCGTCCAGGCCCTGGGCGGCGCGGGCTACACCAAGGAATGGCCGGTCGAGCGCCTGGTGCGCGACGCCAAGCTCTACGACATCGGCGCGGGGACCAACGAGATCCGCAGGTTCCTGATCGGGCGGGAGCTGGTGGGGGCGTAGGGCGGCCTGTTCTCCAGGCCCTCCCCCCGTGGGGGGAGGCGATCGCGCAGCGATCGGTGGGGGGGAGGGAGGACGGATCCTGCAGGCGGGCGCCTGCTGATCACTCCCCCCTCCGTCGGCTTCGCCGACACCTCCCCCACAGGGGGAGAACCTAGGTGGCGACAAAAATGTAAGGGCCGCCCCGATCGCTCGGGACGGCCCTCCATCGTCGTAGCCGCGTCGCGGCGTGACTTGAACCTTA
Source organism: Caulobacter sp. Root487D2Y (assembly GCF_001427165.1). Classification (NCBI taxonomy): domain Bacteria; kingdom Pseudomonadati; phylum Pseudomonadota; class Alphaproteobacteria; order Caulobacterales; family Caulobacteraceae; genus Caulobacter; species Caulobacter sp. Root487D2Y. The sequence continues at coordinate 1,116,159 of NZ_LMFD01000010.1, read as the reverse complement.
GGCGTTCAACGCCCTCAGTTGGAAACCTCGATCTTCAGGCTCCAGGTCACTCGCGACCTCGGTTGGAGACAATGAGACACTGGTCACCTCCTTTCAGTTGTTGAACAACACAAGAGGAATATGGGCGCCGTTCGGCGGTTCTGCAAAGGGGCAATGTCGCGACCGTACGTCGCGGCGCGTGAAGGCTTCATCAGAAGGCGGATGACGGAGTGAAAGGCACTCCCGGGTCGCGCAAAAGGGGGGACATGCGCGACCCGGGACCACATCGTCGGGATCAGGCTAGAGGGCCCGCGCGATCACGACGATGAGGGTCCAAAGACCGAGATTGAGGCCCAGCATGCCCAGGCGATGCACGTTCACGGCCGAAGACTTGGCGGTGATGGCGATAGCGGTGGCGGCGGAGCGGGTCACTTCGGTTTCCATCTGGCGGCGCGTTAGGTCAGCGCCTTAACCAAAGATAGGCATTGTCGGCTTCCGGACCCATGCGACAAAAGCTACGCATCGGCGCAAATGAGCGGACCGATTGTCGCAGTTCTTGCACGGAGGGCCGGATGCCGGTCTGGGATCCCGACATCTATCAGCGCTACAAGGCCTATCGCGATCGACCAGCCCTGGACCTGATGCTGCAGATCCCGCGGGACCTGGAGCCGCGCGAGATCTGGGACCTGGGCTGCGGGACCGGCGAGCACGCGGCCCTGCTGGCGGTGCGCCATCCGAGCGCCCGCGTGCACGGCCTGGACACCAGTCCGGAGATGCTGGCGCGGGGCAGGGCGATGCGGGCCGACATCGACTGGGTGCTGGGCGACATCGCGACCTTCGCCCCCGAGATCCCGCCCGATCTGATCTTCACCAACGCCGCCCTGCAGTGGGTGGACGACCACGCGGCGCTGTTCCCGCGCCTGATGGGCCTGCTGGCGCCCGGCGGCGTCCTGGCCTGCCAGATCCCCGTGGTGGCCGACGACGGCTGGCGGCGCAGCCTGCGAGAGGTGGCGGCGGACGGGCCCTGGGCCTCGCGGCTGGCCGATATCGAGCGCGTGCGCTCCGGCGTCGATCCGCGCCCCTATCATGACTGGCTGTCGCCCCTGAGCCAGGACCTCGACGTCTGGGTGACGACCTATGTCCACGCCCTGGGCGGCGACGACCCGATCGTCGACTGGACGTCGGGCACGAGCCTGCGGCCCTATCTGGAGGCCTTCAGCGATCCGGACGAGCGGGCGGCCTTCCTGACGGCCTGGCGCGAGCGGCTGGCGGTCGACTATCCGCGCCGCGACGACGGGGCGACCCTCTTTCCGTTCACCCGGCTGTTCGTGGTCGCCCGCCGCCGCTGACGGCGGCCCCCTGGGCGGCTTGGGCGGCTTGGGCGGCCAGGTCGGCCAGGCTGGGCCGCCGGCGCAGCTCGCTGACCGGCTTGCCCAGGCCGTCGACGGCCTGGGCCGCGGCGGCGCGGCCGGCGGCGACGGCGGGTTCGAAGGCCTTCCAGTCGCGGATGTCGATCTTGTCCAGCTTGGGCGTGATCAGCACGTCGGTGGCCTCGCGGCTGGCGGTCAGGTCGCGGCCGGTCGAGACCGTGGCGGCCCGCATCAGCAGGGCGACGATCGGCGGGCCCTTGCGCCATTCGCCGGACCAGAACCAGGTCCACAGCGAGGCCGGGCGGTCGACGTCGTCGGCGGTGATGCTGCGGCCGCGCGTGACATCCACCCCGACGATCGGACCCAGCTGGAAGGCGCGCATGACGTCGGCCGGGAAGTTCTTCATCACCGCCCCGTCGACCAGCACCGAATTGCCGTCGGTCACCGGCGGCAGCACGCCGGGCAGCGAGATCGAGGCCCGCAGAGCGTCGCGCAGCAGGCCCTGGCGGTGCAGGTGATAGGCCCCCGAGGTCAGGTTCGACGACACGCAGAAGAACGGCAGCCACAGGTCGGCGATCTCGATGTCGTCGAAGTGTTCGTTCAGCCGCGCCTTGACCTTCAGGCCCCGGGTCATGGCCACCAGGGGGAAGGCGATGTCGTCCAGCGGGCTGGTCTCGACGAAGGCCTTGCGGATGCGGGTCTCCATCTCGCCGTCGTCCCAGCCCATCGCCAGGCCCGCGGCGACGACCGCGCCCATCGAGGCGCCGCCGACGAAGTCGATCGGCACCCCGCGTTCGCGCAGGGCCTGGATCGCGCCGACATGGGCGTAGGCCCGCGCGCCGCCGCCCGACAGCACCAGGCCCACCGACTGGCCGGTCAGCACCCGGGCCAGGCGCTGCACGTCGGCCATGCCGTTCTCGCGCAAATGGAACAGCCGCGCGGCCTGGGTGGCGTTCAGCCATTCGCCCGAGCCCTTGGGATGGGTCACGGCGGCCGGCTGCAGCAGGATCAGGTCGACCAGGCGCTGGTCCTGCAACGGACCCGAGGCATAGGACGGAATGACCGCCGGCGGCTTGTGGTCGCCCAGGCCGACGCGAAACAGCCGGTCCACCTGGCGGCCAACCACGTGCTTCCAGGCCGTCTCTCCGGCCTCGGCCACATAGAGCACGAAGTCGTGCTGGCGTTCGACGCCGCTGAACCACTCGGTCGGGGCCAGCAGGGATTCCGCGCCCTCGACGGTGACCGAATAGCCCAGGACCCCGATGGCGTGGGCGATGCGTTCGACGATCGGCCGGATCGGCTTGTCAGGCTCGACCGCGATGAAGCCGTAGACCGAAGGGTCGCCGATCGAGGCGTGCGCCCCGGCGTTGCGGGCCCGTCGGATCATTAGCCGCGACAGCTCGATCATCACCGCCGGATCGCGCTCGACGGCCTCGAAGAAGGCGGCGCGGGGCAGGGCCAGGATTTCCGAATCGCGCAGGGCCACCAGGTTGGCCGAATGGGGCGAGCCGGCGATCATCGCCATCTCGCCGGCCGGTTCGCCGGGGCGGATCACCCCCAGGAACTGCGACTCCTGGCCTTCTTCCCGCCGAAAGGCCCCCAGCCGTCCCGTGCGCAGGAAGTAGAGATAGTCCGCCGCCTCGCCGGGCGCGTAGAGTGTCGCGCCGCCCGGCAACGAGAACCAGGCGGCGTCGCCTTCGCGGTGTTCTTGCGCGAAGAGCCGGGCGAGGGCCGTATCGGCCATGAAGTCGGGCAGGGTGACCACGGGTGGGACGCTAACTTGAACCGCGGACCTTGACCATCGAAGGTCAAAAACTGCGGCTTTCGGTGGGAAACGGAAAAGGCTATGCCTCGATAATGCCGAAGATGAACACGGGTATCGACAAGAACGGCGAGACTTTCGCCAAAAACGCCGCGCACAACCGCGCCCTCGTCGAGACGCTGCGCGAAAGGGTCGCGCGGGCGGCGCTGGGCGGGCCGGAAACCGCCCGGACGCGTCACGCGGCCCGCGGCAAGCTCTTGCCCCGCCAGCGCGTCGAGCGGCTGCTGGACCCCGGCTCGCCGTTCCTGGAGATCGGCCAGCTGGCCGCCTGCGACCTCTATAACGGCGAGGCGCCCGGCGCCGGCGTGATCACCGGCATCGGCCGGGTTTCGGGCCGCGAGGTGATGATCGTCGCCAACGACGCCACCGTGAAGGGCGGCGCCTATTTCCCGATGACGGTGAAGAAGCACCTGCGCGCCCAGGAGATCGCCCAGCAGAACCGCCTGCCGTGCGTCTATCTGGTCGACAGCGGCGGGGCCAACCTGCCGCACCAGGCCGAGGTCTTCCCCGACCGCGACCACTTCGGCCGCATCTTCTTCAACCAGGCCCGGATGAGCGCGGCGGGCATCGCCCAGATCGCCTGCGTCATGGGCTCGTGCACGGCCGGCGGGGCTTATGTGCCGGCCATGAGCGACGAGACGGTGATCGTCCGCGACCAGGGCACCATCTTCCTGGCCGGCCCGCCGCTGGTGAAGGCCGCGACGGGCGAGGTCATCTCGGCCGAGGAACTGGGCGGGGCCGACACCCACGGCCGGCGCTCGGGCGTGGTCGACCACGTGGCCAATGACGACGAGCACGCGCTGGAGATCGTCCGCTCGATCGTCGCCAACCTGAACACCACCAAGCGGGTCGAGACCGAGATCCGCGACGCCAGGCCGCCTGTCCACGATCCGGCCGAGCTGTACGGCATCGTGCCCACCGACGTGCGCGCCCCCTACGACGTGCGCGAGGTGATCGCCCGCATCGTCGACGGCAGCGAGTTCGACGAGTTCAAGGCGCTGTACGGCACGACCCTGGTCTGCGGCTTCGCGCGCATCTGGGGGCAGCCGGTGGCGATACTGGCCAACAACGGCGTGCTGTTCAGCGAGAGCGCCGTGAAGGGCGCGCACTTCATAGAATTGGCCTGCAAGCGCAAGATTCCACTGGTCTTTCTGCAGAACATCTCGGGCTTCATGGTCGGCGGCAAGTACGAGGCCGGCGGCATCGCCAAGGACGGCGCCAAGCTGGTCACGGCGGTCGCCAGCGCCGAGGTGCCCAAGTTCACCGTGCTGATCGGCGGCAGCTTCGGGGCCGGCAACTACGGCATGTGCGGCCGCGCCTACAGCCCGCGCTTCCTGTTCACCTGGCCCAACAGCCGCATCAGCGTGATGGGCGGCGAGCAGGCGGCCAGCGTGCTGTCGACCATCAAGCGCGACGGGATGGAGGCCAAGGGCGAGACCTGGGCGGCCGAGGACGAGGAAGCCTTCAAGGCCCCGATCCGCGACCGCTACGAGGCCGAGGGCGACCCCTACCACGCCACCGCCCGCCTGTGGGACGACGGGATCATCGACCCGGCCCAGACCCGCGACGTGCTGGGCCTGGCGATCAGCGCCAGCCTGAACGCCCCGATCCCCGAGACCACCTTCGGCGTCTTCCGGATGTGATTGGTGGAAGCCCTCGTCCTTCGACAAGCTCAGGATGAGGAATTCAAATGTCGGATTAGCCCTCATCCTGAGCTTGTCGAAGGACGAGGGCGGGCCAAGAAAGTGGATGTCATGACCAACCCTATCGTCGATCCGATCGCGGAGATCCCTACCGACGCCATGACGCCGCTGGTCCATCTGGACTCCACGCTCGGCGGCGCGGTCACCGTCTGGATCAACCGACCGGCCAAGAAGAACGCCTTCGACGCGGCGACCATCGCCGCCCTGCACCAGACGTTCGAGACCCTGCATGGGGCCGAGGGCGTGCGGATCGTCTTCCTGCGCGGAGTGGGCGGGGCGTTCAGCGCCGGGGCCGACCTGGAATGGATGAAGGCGGCCGCCGGCTGGAGCGAGGACGACAACCGCGACGACGCCTTGGGCCTGGCCCACATGCTCAAGGCCCTGCACGACATCCCGGCCCTGACCGTGGCCCTGGTCGAGGGCCCGGCGTTCGGCGGCGGGGCGGGGCTGGTCGCGGCCTGCGACCACGCCCTGGCCACGGCCGACGCCAGGTTCGCCTTCTCCGAGGTCAAGCTGGGCCTGACCCCGGCCACCATCAGTCCCTATGTGATCGCCGCCCTGGGGCCGCGCACCGCCAAGCTGTTGTTCGCCACCGGCCGGGTGTTCGACGCCGACCAGGCCTGGAGCTACGGCCTGGTCGACGAGGTGTTCGACGACGCCGCCGGCCTGGTCGCCGCCCAGGACGCCCTGATCGAGGAGGTCGCGGCCTGCGCCCCCGGCGCGATCGGCGACGCCAAGGCCCTGGTCAACGACTTCGTCGGCCAAAAGATCGACCGCGGCCTGATCGACGAGACGGCAAAACGCATCGCGCGCCGCCGTGTGTCGGACGAAGGACAAGAAGGCGTGCGCGCGTTCCTCGAACGCCGTAAACCCGGCTGGACCATCTAGAGTCGAGCAGGGGGCCATAAATGACGGCGGCGGATCTGGAAACTGGGGCGGTGGACTCCGCGGCGAGCTTCATTCGCCCGAAGAAGAAGCCCTTCACCCACCAGGGTGAGCCCTGCAAGAACTGCGGGACGCCCCTGGAGGGCTGGTACTGCTATTCCTGCGGCCAGAACGCCGACACGCATCACCGCTCGATCCTGCACCTGATCTGGGAAGCCATCGAGGGGATGTTCCACCTCGACGGCCGCTTGGCCAACACCCTGCCGCTGCTGTTCTTCAAGCCCGGCGTGTTGGCCAAGGACTACATGGAAGGGCGCATCGTGCGGCACGTGCCGCCGTTCCGCACCTTTCTGGTGGCCCTGCTGCTGTTCATCTTCGCGGCCGAGCACGCCATCCATTCGGTCAAGCACCACACCGAGGAAGCGGTTCACAAGCGGGCCGAGGCCCTGGCCACGCCGCAGGGCCGCGCCGCCGAGGCTGACCGTATGCGCGCCGAGGCCGTCAAGGATCGTGACGCCCGCCTGAAGGAGGCCGCCGAGGACCGCGACTCGACCCTGGCCGAGGCGGCGAAAGATCGCGACGAGGCGCTGAAGGATTCCGACCAGGACAAGGCCAAGGTCCAGAAGGATTACCAGGACGCCGTCGCTCAGGCTCCGGTCGAGTACCAGGCCGACGTCGCCAAGGCCCAGAAGCGTTATGACAAGGCCGTGGCCGACGCCGAGCGCCTGCGCACCAACCCCCTGGCGGCCCAGGAGGTTCTCGAAGCCGACAAGAAGATGCGCAAGGCGGCGGCCGACCAGATCCGCGCGGCCAAGGTCACCAGCTTCGACAGCCGTCGGGTCGAGGCCGAGGCCGATCGTATCGCCGAGAACGCGACCGAGACGGCCACCATCGGCGGCGTCCACATCAAGACGCCCAACATCGCCGAGCCCAAGGCCGACGCGGATGCGCACGGCGCGGCCGGAACGGAAGCGGCGCACGGCCAGGAGCACTGGCTCAAGGCCGGCCTGGTCAAGGCGTTGGAGAACCCCGAATACTACATGGTGGTCATGTTCGGCTGGGGGCACCGGCTGGCGGTGCTGCTGTTGCCGATGTTGGGCCTGAGCCTGACCCTGGTCTATCTGAACAAGCGGCAGTTCTTCGTTTACGACCACATGCTTGTGGCGACCAACCTGCTGTCGTTCGCGTTCCTGACCAATGCGCTCGGACTGGTGCTGCCCGATCCCGTCCGAGGCTGGTGGTACTTCCTGCTGATGGTCTGGACGCCGATCAACCTGTTTCAGACCCTGCGCGGCGGGTACGGCTCCAGCATCCCCGGCGCGATCATCAAGACCCTGATCGTCTGGTGGTCGACCATGTTCTCGTTCGTCCTGCTGATGGGCGTGCTGATGATTTTCGCCCTGGCCCAGATCTAGGAATTTCGCTTTGATCGCCTCCGTCCTCATCGCCAATCGCGGCGAAATCGCCCGTCGGATCATCCGCACCGCCCGTGAGCTGGGCGTGCGGACGATCGCGGTCTATTCCGAGGCGGACGCCGAGGCCCCGTTCGTGATGGAGGCCGACGTCGCCATCCTGATCGGCCCGGCCCCGGCGCGCGAGAGCTACCTGGTCCCCGAGAAGATCCTGACCGCCGCCCGCCAGACCGGCGCCGAGGCGATCCACCCCGGCTACGGCTTCCTGTCCGAGAACGCGGATTTCGCCCAGGCGGTGATCGACGCCGGCCTGGTCTGGATCGGCCCGCCGCCCTCGGCGATCCGCGCCATGGGCCTGAAGGACGCCGCCAAGAAGGTCATGATCGCCGCCGGCGTGCCAACGACGCCCGGCTATCTGGGCGAGGACCAGTCGGTCGAACGTCTGGCCGCCGAGGCGCAGCTGATCGGCTTCCCGGTGCTGATCAAGGCCGTGGCCGGCGGCGGCGGCAAGGGGATGCGCAAGGTCGACAAGGCCGAGGACTTCGCCGCGATGCTGGCCTCGTGCCAGCGCGAGGCCAGCGCCAGCTTCGGCGACGACCGCGTGCTGCTGGAGAAGTACGTCACCCGTCCGCGCCACATCGAGGTGCAGGTGTTCGGCGACAGCCACGGCAATGTCGTCCACCTGTTCGAGCGCGACTGCTCGCTGCAGCGCCGCCACCAGAAGGTCATCGAGGAGGCCCCGGCCCCCGGCATGGACGAGGCCACCCGCGCCGCCGTCTGCGGGGCGGCGGTCAAGGCGGCCCAGGCGGTGGGCTATGTCGGGGCCGGCACGGTCGAGTTCATCGCCGACGCCTCCGAAGGCCTGCGCGCCGACCGCATCTGGTTCATGGAGATGAACACCCGGCTGCAGGTCGAACACCCGGTCACCGAGATGGTCACCGGCCAGGACCTGGTCGAGTGGCAGCTGCTGGTGGCCTCGGGCGAGCCCCTGCCGCTGGCCCAGGACGAGATCACGCTGGACGGCTGGGCCATGGAGGCCCGCCTCTACGCCGAGAACCCGGCCACGGGCTTCCTGCCCAGCACCGGTCCGCTGACCCACTTCCGCCTGCCCGAGGGCGACGTGCGGGTCGACAGCGCGGTGGAGGAGGGCGGCGAGGTCACGCCGTTCTACGACCCGATGATCGCCAAGCTGATCGCCCACGGCGTCGACCGCGAGGACGCCGCCGCGCGCCTGGCCGAGGCCTGCCGCCTGGTCGAGGTCTGGCCCGTCAAGACCAACGCCGCCTTCCTGGCCAAGTGCGCCGGCCATCCCGACTTTGTCGAGGGCGCGGTGGACACCGGCTTCATCGAGGCCCGGCTGGAAGAGCTGACCGACCGCGCCTTCACCGACGCCCCGACCCTGGCGGCGATCGGCCAGCGCCTGGAAGCCTTCATGGAGGCCGACCAGCCCCGGGCCGACGTCTGGGCCAGCGCCCCGTCGCGCCTGCTGGGCTTCCGGATGAACGCGCCTCGCGCGGCGATGGACCTGCCGATGTCGGTGGACGGCAAGGCCGTGCCCCTGCGCGTGGCCTTGGCCGGTGGAAGCGGCGACGACTGGTCCTGGGACATCACCGTCGAGGACGGCCGGCCGCTGGATGATGTCGACCTGCTGCCGTCCACGTTCGGAAGTGACCCGCTGTACGTGTTCGAGGGCGGCGACGTCCGCGAGTTCGACTTCGCGCCCAAGGTCGGCGCGGCCCATGTCGCGGCGTCGGACGGGGCGATCCTGTCGCCGATGCCGGGCAAGATCGTCTCGGTGGCCGTCGAGGCCGGTCAGACCGTCACCAAGGGCCAGACCTTGCTGACCCTGGAAGCCATGAAGATGGAGCACGCCCTGGCCGCGCCGTTCGACGGCGTGGTCGCCGAGCTGTCGGCGGTCGCCGGCGGCCAGGTCAGCGAAGGCGTGGTGCTGGCGAAGCTGGAGCCGGTCGCCTAAGTAGCCGCCATGCCCCTGCACATCATCAAGCTGGTCGTCGGTTGCGACAACATCGAGGAACTGGTCGCCTGGCACGCCGAGGCCGACCGTCCGTGGATCATGCACACCCGCATGACCCCCAAGCGCGTCGACGAGGTGCTGGCCGGCGGTTCGCTGTACCGGGTGATGAAGGGCCAGATCGTCTGCCGCCAGACCATCCTGGCGATCGATACGGTCGGCGAGGGCCAGGCCTCGCGCTGCGAGGTGACGGTCGATCCGACCATCGTCCGCGTGGTCCCGACCCCGCGCCGCCCGTTCCAGGGCTGGCGCTACCTGAAGCACGAGGACGTTCCGGCCGACCTGACCGAGGGCGAGGCCGCCGACATGCCGCTGGAGCTGGCGCGTCAGCTGCGCGAGCTGGGGGCGTGGTGATCACCCCATAATCCGCTCATCCCGGCGAATGCCGGGACCCAGATCTCATGGCGGGGAGTCTGATTGGTCGAGCGCTGAGTTCATGGAACCCGCCACACCGCCATTCCATCTGGGTCCCGGCATTCGCCGGGATGAGCGGGTTCAATGGGTTTGAGCTAGACCGCCATGTTGTCGATCAGCCGGGTCTTGCCCAGCCACGCCGCCACCAGGATGCGGCCTCGCGCGTCGCCGATCGGGCCCGGGCCCAGGCGCGACAGGTCGCCGGTCTCGCGGATGTCGACATAGTCCACCTGGCGGAAGCCGGCGGCGGTCAGGGCGGCCTTGGCGGCGGCCTCGGCCTCGTCGATCCGACCGCCGGCCGCCACGGCCTTGGCCGCGGCCTTCATGGCGTCGGGCAGGGCGACGGCGGCGGCGCGCTCCTCGGGGCTGAGATAGGCGTTGCGCGAGGACAGGGCCAGGCCGTCCTCGGCCCGGGCGGTGGGCGCGCCGACGATCTGGACCGGGATGTCCAGGTCCTTGACCACCCTCCGGATGACCTGCAGCTGCTGGTAGTCCTTCTCGCCGAAGATCGCGACATCGGCCTGGGACTGCAGCAGGAGCTTGGTCACCACGGTGGCCACCCCGCCGAAGAACTGCGGCCGGGCCGCGCCCTCCAGCGGTTCGGAGACCCCGGTCAGGTTGACGGTGGTCGAGAAGCCCGGGGCGTACATCTCGTCGACATTGGGCGCGAACATCAGGTCGCAGCCGACGCCGGCCAGCAGCTCGGCGTCGCGGGCCTCGCCGCGCGGATAGGAATCGAAGTCCTCGTGCGGGGCGAACTGCTTGGGATTGACGAACACGCTGGCCACGGTGCGCCGGGCGTGGGCCTGACCCAGCGCGATCAGCGACAGGTGTCCCTCGTGCAGGGCGCCCATGGTCGGGATCAGCGCCACGCGCTCGCCCACGGCCTTCCAGGCGGCGACCTGGGCGCGCAACTCGGCGACGGTGCGGACGATCTTCGGCGTCTTGCCAAGTGCCTGGGGGACCACGGCCAACTCCTGTCTCGAACAGGCGTTGGCTTATGACGGACGCAGGTCCGGGCGTCCACCTGCGACAATGGGTCCACAGGCAACGCGCCCCCGGATTGACGTCGCGTCCTCTCACGGCGTCTCCTGCGTGTTAATCTTTCATTGAGAGTCGCCGAGTCGGGCGAAAAGAAGGAAAGAAGGCATGGCCGAAAAGCGTGTCATCGTTGTCGGCAATGAGAAGGGCGGGGCGGGCAAGTCCACCATCGCCGTCCATCTCGCCACGGCGCTGCTGTACGGCGGCGCCAAGGTGGCGCTGCTGGATCTCGACCTGCGCCAATGCACCTCGATGCGGTTCTTCGAGAACCGCGCGGCCTGGGTCGCCGGCAACGGCGTGACCCTGCCGCAGCCGCTGCAGTTCCGACTCAGCGACGACGACGTCGCCCTGGCCGCCGGGCCGGAAGCCGACCAGGTGACCAAGTTCGAGGCCGCCTTCATCGCCGCGCGCGAGGCCGCCGACTTCGTGCTGATCGACACCCCCGGCGGCGACACCGCCATCTCGCGCATGGCCCATGGCCTGGCCGACCTGATCGTCACGCCGATGAACGACAGCTTCGTCGACTTCGACATGCTGGGCCACGTCGACCCGGTGACCATGGAGCTGCAGAAGCCCAGCCTCTATTCGCTGACCGTCTGGGAGGCCCGCAAGGCCCGCGCCCTGTCGGGGCAGCGCCAGGCCCTGGACTGGGTGGTGCTGCGCAACCGCCTGGCCACCACCGAGGCCCGCAACCGCAAGCGCGTCGAGGACCGCCTGACGGCCCTGTCCAAGCGGGTCGGCTTCCGCATGGGCCCCGGCCTGCGCGATCGGGTGATTTATCGCGAGCTGTTCCCGTTCGGCCTGACCATCGCCGACCTGTCGCCGCAGGTGCGGCCGGTGCCGGTGTCGCTGCAGCACCTGGCCGCGCGCCAGGAATTGCGGGCGCTGATGCATTCCCTTGGCCTTTCGGCCTATTCCGGGGAAACTCTGCTCGCCGCCCAATAGGCCGGATCGGGTCTTGGAGGCGGCGTCGGGGATTGACGCCATATGATCTTCTATCTGCTGCTGGGCGGCGCGATCCTGTTGTTCGTCCTGTCGGGGCGCGCCACGCGCATCCTGAAGGGCGACGGCTGGCGGATCGGCGCGGGCGTCACCGCGCTGATGGCCTTCGCCGGCGCGGCCTATGCCGGCGTGCGCAGCGAGTGGCCGGTTTCCATCGTCCTGCTGGTGATCGGCGCCTGGAGCGCCACGACCGCGCGCCAGCGCCCGGCGGTCGGCAAGGCGAGGCGGGAGGAGGGCGGACCCAGCCTCTCCGAGGCGCGCTCGATCCTGGGCGTGGGACCCGACGCCACCAAGGCCGAGATCCAGGCGGCCTATGCCCGCCTGATCCGCTTGGCCCACCCCGACAAGGGCGGCACCGCCGGCCTGGCCGCGCAGCTCAACGCCGCGCGGGACCGGCTTCTGGACGGGAAATAGGGCGGTTCAGAGCGCATCGACATTCACGTTCGGTGCGTGGACGAGGTTTTCGCTCCAGACGCTGAAAGTCGGTGCGTCTCAGGCCGGAGCCAGAACCATGCAGGGCTGGCGCTTGGCGCTGATCGCCTGGCAGGCGCCGCGGGCGGCTTCCGCCGTCAGGCCCTGGAACTGCGCCCGGAACGTGCCGCCGGCCGCGCCCTCGACCGCGCCCTCGGCGTCGGCCACGAACTTGGCGAAACGCGAGCGCACCAGCATCAGCTGTTCGTTGGCCAGGCTCTTGGACTTGAACGCCCCGACCTGCACGGCCCATCCGCCCTTGGCCTTCTTCGACGTCGGCTTGGCCCCCTTCGCCGGAGCTTGAGCGGCTTTCAGGGTCGGCGAGACCTTGATGGCGGCGGGGGGCTTGGGGTTGTCGGTCAGCACGATCTTCAGGCCGGCCTGGTCGCCGTCCCCTTCCTCGGTCGAGGGGCGCATGATCGGACCGGTCGGCTCGTCCTCGTAGAGGTTGGCGGCGATGCTCGTGCGCTCGCCGTGCGAGCGGCGCTTGAGCACGTCGAAGCCCGTGGTCAGCAGGTCTTCCATGTTGTTGTCGCGCCAGGCGGTCGACGAACCGCCCAGGACCACGGCGATCAGGCGACGGCCGTCGCGCACGGCCGAGCCGGCGAGGTTGTAGCCCGAGGCGTTGGTGTAGCCGGTCTTCAGGCCGTCGAAGCCGGGCATGTTGGTCAGCAGGCGGTTATGGCCGGCGATGTAGCGGCCGCGGAACTCGAAGCCCTTGATGCTGAAGTAGGAATAGTACTGCGGGAAGTCGCGCATGGTGGCGCGCGACAGGATGGCCAGGTCGCGGGCGGTGCTGATCTGGCGGCTGTCGGGCAGGCCCGAGGCGTTGACGAAGCGGCTGTTGCGCATGCCCAGTTCCTGACCGCGCAAGGTCATCAGGGCGGCGAACCGCGACTCGCTGCCGCCCAGCTTTTCGGCCATGGCCACGGCGATGTCGTTGGCCGACTTCACGGTCATGGCGCGAATGGCTTCGTCGACGCTGACGCTGTCGCCGGCCGGCAGGCCCAGCTTGGTCGGGGTTTGGGCGGCGGCGTGCGGCGTGATCGGCACGCGGTCGGTCAGCTTCAGGCGGCCTTCGCTGAGCGCCTCGAAGGTGAGGTACAGCGTCATGACCTTGGTGACCGAGGCCGGGTAGCGCGGGCTGTCGGCCCTTTTGTCGTAGAGCATCTCGCCCGAATTGGCGTCGATCACGATCGCCGCGTACTTGGGCTCGGCGCTGTTCATCTGGAGGTAGGGGATCTGCGCGGAAGCCGTGGTCGGCGCGATCAGGCCGAACATCAGGGCGCCGGCGAGGCCAACCGCGGCGAGTGCGAAACGGGCGGACAGAAACTTGGCGAACATGAGTTATGCGTCCGTCATTTAAACTGAGCGGTTCCGCACCGCCACACGCGTGACCTTAACATGCGCGTCGCGGCCTTTCTCTAAGGTAAACAACTGGTGAGCGATTTCGCCGCAGATGTGGATTAATTCAAGGCGTTGCGGCGAAGCTTCTAAGCGACGAAACAAGCGTTTCCCCAACGTTATGGTGCGCTGCACAATTTTCTTGACTGCTGCACTGCAACATGAGACACCGGCGTTGTCCCAATGCATGGTTCGGACCCGCTTGTCCGGCGCCATGCCCCGCCCCCTCTGCCAGGAGCCTCCCCCATGGCCGCCGCTGAAACCCTCAAGAACACCGTCGAACAGTTCAGCACCGCCTCGAACCAAGCGTTCAAGGACGGCGTCGAGAAGTCGCTGGCCGCGCTGGCCGAAGCCAACACCCATTCGAAGAAGAACCTGGAAGCCGTGGTCGCCTCGGTGACCGCCGCCACCAAGGGCGCCGAAGCCCTGGGCGCCCAGACCTTCGCCTATTCGAAGAAGGCCGCCGAAGACCAAGTGGCCGCCGCCAAGTCGCTGGCCGGCGCCAAGAGCATTCAGGAAGCCGTCGAACTGCAGACCGCTTGGGCCAAGTCGGCCCTCGAAGCCTACATCGCCCAGGTCAGCAAGGCCTCGGAGATCGTTTCGGCCTCGATCAAGGACTCGGTGAAGCCGTTGAACGAGCGCGTCTCGGCCACCGTCGAAAAGCTGCAAGCCGCCCGCTAAGGCGACGGGCTCTTTACGGAGCCCAACAGTTTAAAGGCCTGAGCCGGCAACGGTTCAGGCCTTTTTTCTTGTCCTGTCATCCCGCCGCGCTAAGCATGCGTCCAAGTCATGGAGCATGTGATGTCGAAGGTCGAAGAGCGTCTGAAAAGTCTCGGGATCGTATTGCCGCAACCGGTCGCCCCGGTCGCCAACTATGTGCCCTTCGTCCGGACGGGAAACCTGATCCACATTTCCGGCCAGGTCTCGGTCGACGCCAACGGCGGCCTCAAGGGCACGGTCGGGACCGATGTCGACCTGGAGACCGCCCATCAGGGCGCGCGCCTGTGCGGGATCAATCTTCTGGCCCAGATGAAGGCGGCCGCCGGCGACCTCGACCGGGTCACGCGGGTGGTCAAGCTGGGCGGTTTCGTCCAGGTCAGCCAGGACTTCATCGACATCCCCAAGGTCGTCAACGGCTGCTCGGACCTGATGGTCGAGGCGTTCGGCGACGCCGGCCGCCACGCCCGGTCGGCGGTGGGGGTCTACAAGCTGCCGCTGGGCTTCTCGGTCGAGATCGACGCCGTGGTCGAGGTGGCCTGATGCGCGCGCGTTCCCGCCCCGGAACCGAGGTGTTCGGCGAGGCGTGGGAGCGTCTGTTCGAGCCGGCCGTGGCGCATCGGGGGCTGTGGTCGCCCGGCGGCGCGCCCGAGAACTCCCTGGCCGCCTTCCAGGCCGCCTGCGCCGGGGGCTACGCGATCGAGCTGGACGTCCAGCTGACCGCCGACAACCACGTGGTGGTCTTCCACGACGATCATCTGGAGCGCCTGACGGGCGCGCCGGGCAAGCTGCGCGACCACACCGCCGCCGATCTGGGCCAACTGACGCTGTCGGGCACGGACGAGACCATCCCGACCCTGGCCGACGCCCTGACCCTGATCGGTCACCGGGCCATGGTCTATATCGAGCTGAAGACCCCGTTCGGCGAGGTCGGCGAGCTGGAGAAGCAGGTCAGCGAGATCCTGTTGGACCACAACGGACCGACCGCGGTGATCGGCTTCAATCCCTATTCCCACGCCTGGTTCGCCGAGCATCAGCCTCAAATCCTGCGCGGCCTGGACAGCTACGGTTGGGCCGACGAGACCGCCCGCAAGCTGGCCCCGGAAGTCCGCAAGTCGCTGGCCAATCTCGAGCAGATCGAGATCGCCAGGCCGGACTTCCTGGCCCTGGGCATGGACATGCTGCCCAGCGCCCGCGCCGACCTGCTGCGCGCCAAGGGCATGCCGGTCATCGCCTGGACCGTGCGCTCGGCCGAGCAGTGGGAAAGCGTCCGCGACCATTGCGACAACCTGATCTTCGAGGGCTTCGCCGCGTGACAGCCGTCAAGGCGGAGGTGCGCGTCCATCGGCGCATCGCCGAGATCGGCCGCGACGCCTGGGACGCCTGCGCCGGCCGCTCCGGCGACCCGTTCGTCAGCTTTGATTTCCTGAACGCCTTGGAGGAGAGCGGCTGCGCGGTCGAGCGCACCGGCTGGGCCCCGCATCACCTGTCGGTCGAGGACGCCGCCGGCGGCGTGGCGGCGGTCATGCCGCTGTATCTGAAGTCCCACAGCCAGGGCGAATACGTCTTCGACCACAGCTGGGCCGACGCCTATGAGCGGGCCGGCGGACGCTACTACCCCAAGCTCCAGTGCTCGGCCCCGTTCTCGCCGGTCACCGGCCCACGCCTGATCGTCCGGCCCGACATCGATGTCGACGACGGCCGCTCGGCCCTGCTGGGCGGGGCCCTGACCCTGTGCGACCGCCTGAAGGCCTCATCGCTGCACGTGACCTTTCCGACGGCCGACGAATGGGCGTGGATGGGCGAGCGCGGCATGCTGCGTCGCCAGGACCAGCAGTACCACTGGTTCAACCACGGCTACGCGACCTTCGACGACTTCCTGGCCGCCCTGTCGTCCAATCGCCGCAAGACCATCCGCCGCGAGCGCCGCGACGCTCAGGCCGGGCTGGAGATCGTCGCCCTGACCGGCGACCAGCTGACCGAGGACCACTGGGACGCGTTCTTCGGCTTCTACATGGACACCGGCGGCCGCAAGTGGGGCCGGCCCTATCTGAACCGGGCGTTCTATTCGCTGCTGGGCGAGCGGATGGCCGACAAGGTGCTGCTGATCCTGGCGCGTCGCCCGGGCGGTCCGTGGATCGCCGGGGCCCTGAACCTGATCGGCGGCGACTGCCTCTACGGCCGTCACTGGGGCTGCAGCGAGGACGTGCCGTTCCTGCATTTCGAGCTCTGCTACTACCAGGCCATCGAGCACGGCATCCGCTTGGGCCTGCCGCGCGTCGAGGCCGGGGCCCAGGGCCAGCACAAGATCGCGCGGGGCTACCTGCCCAGTCCGGTCTATTCGGCCCACTGGATCGCCGATCCGGCCCTGCGTGAGCCGGTGGCGCGGTATCTCGAGCGCGAGCGCGAGGCGGTCGACGCCGAGATCGCCATGCTGACCGACGAGTTCTCGCCGTTCCGGCATGAGACCTAGGAATGCGCCTTCGTTTGGTTCCGGTGGCCGTCCTGGCGGCTATGGTCGCAACCCTGGCCCATCCAGAGGAAGCCTGTCGCCCGACCGGCGTGCCATTGGATTTTGGCCGATATCCCATTGGTGCGCGGGTGTCGGAATTGCCGGTCCTGCCGGCTTTCTACGGGCGCTGCCACCGCAACGACGAATGCTCGATGACAGGCACGGACGGTGTCCAATACAGCGCGGCCCCTCATGAGGCGGGCCGGGCCGCCGTCATCGAAAGGAAGGAGCTCTCCGGTACGGCGTTGAACGCCTATGGCGCGCAACTCTACGGCTGGCGGTTTGGCGACACGGTCGCTGTTGCCCAGCACAAGTTCCAGCGCGCCACGGGCAAGATGCTGGTCAGCGACGTGAACAGTGAAGGGGAGTTCCTGCTTTACGACGCCTGCGCGCGGAACCGGTTCGGCGAGTACCAGTTCTACGCGGTTTTCGGAAAGGCTGGCCGCCTCGAAACGCTGATCACGCGTATCGACTCGCCGAACGACTAGGCCTTCCTCGCCGTCAGTTTAAGCGCACCTCGGCGGTCTTGTCGGCGTAGTCCTTCTTCGGGTCGCTGCCGAACAGCATCTTGAGCCCCGCGAATAGGCTGTTCTCATTGAGCCAGATCTGGGCTTCGCGGGGATCGAAGCGCAACAGACGGATCTTCGGATCGTCCTTGCCTTCGAACCAGGCGGCGACGAAGGGATTCCACAACCGCTCGATCGTGGCGCGGTCGGTGCTGACCGACAGGTCGCCCTCGACCTTGGCGAACAGCTCGTGGCCCTTCGAGGCGAAGTTCAGCAGGGCGGCGTGGCGGCTGCCCGCGCCCTCGACCAGATCGTTGCCGGCGGCGGTGAAGAACCAGATCGGACCGTCTTCGTCGCCCTCGATCTGGGCGGTCATCGGCTGGCCGCCGTCTTCCTCGGAGCCGACCAAGCCCAGCATGGTGGTGCGATCGGACTTGAGGGCCTTCCAGAATTTCGACTTCAGTTCGGCTTCATTGGACATGGATGTTCCTCCGTTGGTGACCCAACGGAGGGGCGTGCCGCCCGTTCCAAGCGCAGCCACGCTGCGCGTTTCAGGATTTCTCCCAGGCCGTCATCAGGAGCGCCCGAACCTCGTCGTCCACATCGGCCGGCGAGGCCAGCGGCAGCTTGGCCTTCAGGCGTTCGGACCAGCTTTCGTTCCTGGGTTCCAGCAGGCGAGGGGAGGCGTCGGGCGCCACCGCCAGCCCCAGCACCGCCGTGCCGCCCTTGACCGGCTTGGCCGCGGCGAACTGGAACGCGCGGGACCAGGCGCTGTAGGTCTTGCGCTGACCGGTGACCAGGCCGTCGAAGTCGGCGACGGCCGCTTCCAGGGCTTGGAGGATCGCCAGCGAGGCCGGGTCGGTCCAAAGCGCCGCGCGCGCCTCGTCGGGCTGGTCCCAGGTCATGCGCTCGGACGGGAAGGCCACCGACAGGACGTAGCTGGCGCGGTTCTGGCCCAGACCGTGGTGCGCCTTGAGCCAGGCGAGCTGGGCGCGGGGCTTGGTCTCGGGGCAGGTCTTGGCGATCGCCACCCAGTCCTCAAGGCTCTTGCCGGTCTCGCGCTCCAGGCCTTCGCGGACCGAGGCGAACCACTTCTTCTGGCGTTCGGTCAGGTGCTCGGTCATGCGCGGATCCCTCCGAAGTGATCGATCAGTTCGGCCAGCAGGCGGTCGCGGCCGCGGTCGGGCCGGTCCAGATGGACGAAATGGGTGGCGCCGGCCAGCGTGACGGCCTTGACCGAAGGCGAGCGGCCCGCGTCGGCGACGAAGGCGTCGAGATCGGCGGGGCGGCTCCAGAAGTCGCGCTCCGAGCGCAACAGCAGCACCGGCGCGGTGATCGAGCCGGCGTCGTACAGCCGCCGTCCGCAAGCCTGGTAGAAGCTGTCCTCCAGCGCCCCCAGCGGCGCGCGAAATCGCGGCGGGTCGTGCCGGCCGCTGTCGGGATCGCTGGCCAGCACGGCCGCGGCCAGGGCCCGGGCGAGGGCGGGATCGCGCCACGCGTCCTTGTCGGCGACGGGGATGTTCCGCTCCCAGACGCCGATCAGCGACGCGGCCGGATACAGCGCGTAGCCGCCGGTCGTCGGGTCGAAACGCCGGGGCTGGCCGGGCTGGGCGACGGCCGAGCCCGGTCCCAGCATCGGATGGACGTCCGAGCCGCCATAGAGCGCGTTGATCGTCGCCAGGCCGGCGACGGATTCGGGCCGCAGCGCCGCGTAGAACCCGGCCCACAGGCCGCCGGTGGCCCAGCCGATCAGGCCGACCTGCCGGCTTCCGCTCCCCCCGTCTTTGGACCGAAGCGCGGCCAGCTTGCGCACGGCCTCGATGTCGCGGACCACCTCGAAGGCGCGCGACAGCGGGCGGCTCTGCTCGGGCGGCCGGCCCATGGCGGCGGGGCGCTGGGACGCGCCATAGCCTCGCGCGTCCATCACATAGACGCGGCGGTTCAGGCGCTGGGCCAGGTCGCCGGCCAGCGAGCCGCCGGCGACGGGCAGGTCGAACGAGGCGACGCCCGGCGCGCGGGCGCCATGCAGCAGGATCAGCGGCGCGCCTGGCGACGCCCCGTGGGGCGCGGCCGGCCGCACCTCGCGCGCATGCAGGCGGAAGCCGTCGTCCGAGACGGTGAAGAGGTCCTCGCGATGCAGGGCTTCGGGGGCGGAAAGGGCGGGTCCGGCGACGCCGAAAGCGGTCGCGGCCGCCAGCATGTCCCGCCGTGTGGGGCAGGTCGTCATTTGCGCGCCCCTCCCGGTTTGCTAGGTACGGTTTCGATCACGCCGGAGACGATCATGAGCCTTCACGGAAGCTACGACGCCGACAACATCTTCGCCAAGATCATCCGCGGCGAGATTCCGGCCGTGAAGGTGTTCGAGGACGACCAGGTCCTGGCCTTCATGGACGTCTTCCCGCAGTCGCGCGGCCACGTGCTGGTGGTCTCCAAGACCAGCCAGGCCCGCAACCTGCTGGACGCCGAGACCAAGACCCTGGGGCGGCTGATCGGCGCCGTGCAGAAGGTCACCCAGGCCGTGACGACGGCCCTGAAGCCCGACGGCGTGGTGGTGACCCAGTTCAACGGCGCGCCGGCCGGCCAGACGATCTTCCATCTGCATTTCCACATCATCCCCCGCTACGAAGGCGAGGCGCTGGGGCGTCACGGCGAGGGCATGGCCGACACCGAGGAGCTGAAGGTCCTGGCCGAGAAGATCGCCGCGGCGCTCTGAGGAGCCTCGCGGCCAGGCGTCAGGAACCCAGCTTGATGATCGCCGTGGCCAGGCCGACGACCGCCGTCACGCCGCCCATCAGGGCGAAGCTCTGAGAGCGGAGCTTGTCGTTCAGCTCGACCAGGATCTGGGTCTTGGTTATGGCCAAGTCCGCCCTCAGGCCCTGGATGTCCGTCCTGATCGCACGGGTCAGATCGGCGACGTCGCTCTTCGTCGCCAGGGCGTTGTCCTCCGATAACTGCGTCGTCGACTGCACCAGTTCCACGATCGCTTCCGCCGCGCGGTCTTCCAGCCCCGCGTCGCGGAGGCGTTTCGTGGCGCCGAGGGTGTCGAAAGCGACGTTCATGCGATCAACCTGATCGCGTGTTCCCGTTTTGTCCAGTCGTAATTCGCGAGCGACCCAAAAGCAAAGAGGCCCGGATCGCTCCGGGCCCCTCGCTGTTTCGTCGGCTCGATCAGGCTACTCGGTGAGCACCGGTTCGGCCTCGTCTTCCTTGGAAGCCTTGCCGGGCTTTTCCGGATTCGACTCGATCTCGAAGTCGATCTTGCTGTCCTTGAGCACGACCTTGACGTGGCCGCCGCGGACCAGGCGTCCGAACAGGATGTCGTCGGCCAGCGGCTTCTTGATGTGCTCCTGGATGACCCGCGCCAGGGGGCGCGCGCCGTAGAGCTCGTCGAAGCCGTTCTTGGCCAGCCAGTCGGCCGCGTCGTCGCTGAGCGAGATCGTCACGTTCCGGTCGGCCAGCTGGACCTCCATCTGCAGGACGAACTTCTGCACGACCATCCGGATGATTTCCGGCGTCAGCGGCTTGAAGGCCACCACCGCGTCGAGGCGGTTGCGGAACTCCGGCGTGAACAGGCGCTTGAGCGCGGCCTCTTCCTCGCCCTGCACCTTGTCGCGGCCGAAGCCGATCGCCTGGCGCTGGGCGTCCGAAGCCCCGGCGTTGGTGGTCATGATCAGGATGACGTTCCTGAAATCGACCTTCTTGCCGTTGCTGTCGGTCAGCACCCCGTGGTCCATGACCTGGAGCAGGATGTTGTAGACGTCCGCGTGGGCCTTCTCGATCTCGTCCAGCAGCACCACGGCGTGCGGGTGCTGGTCGACGGCGTCGGTCAGCTGGCCGCCCTGATCGTAGCCGACATAGCCGGGGGGAGCCCCGATCAGCCGGCTGACGGTGTGGCGCTCCATGTATTCCGACATGTCGAACCGGATCATCTCGATCCCGAGGGTCGAGGCCAGCTGCTTGGCGGCTTCGGTCTTGCCGACGCCAGTCGGGCCGCTGAACAGGTAGCTGCCGATCGGCTTGTCCGGGTCGCGCAGACCGGCCCGGGCCAGTTTCATGGCCGAGGACAGCTGGCTGAGCGCCTCGTCCTGACCGAACACGGCGCGCCTGAGGTCCGCTTCCAGCTCGCGCAGGGACTCGGTGTCGGACTTGCTGACCGACTTGGGCGGGATCCGGGCGATCTTGGCCACGACGGCCTCGATCTCCTTGACGCCCAGGACCTTCTTGCGGCGGCCTTCCGGCAGCAGCATCTGGCCCGCGCCCGCCTCGTCGATCACGTCGATCGCCTTGTCGGGCAGCTTGCGGTCGGTGATGTACTTGGCCGACAGCTCAACGGCGACCTTCAAGGCCTCGTTGGTGTACTTCAGCTTGTGGAAGTCCTCGTAGTAGCTCTTGAGCCCCTTGAGGATCTTGATGGTGTCTTCCACCGTCGGTTCGTTGACGTCGATCTTCTGGAAGCGGCGGACCAGGGCCCGATCCTTCTCGAAGTGCTGACGGAACTCCTTGTAGGTGGTCGAGCCCATGCACCGCAGGGTGCCCGAGGCCAAGGCCGGCTTCAGCAGGTTCGAGGCGTCCATGGCCCCGCCCGAGGTGGCGCCGGCGCCGATCACCGTGTGGATCTCGTCGATGAACAGCACGGCGTTCGGGTGGTTCTCGAGCTCCTTGACCACCTGCTTGACGCGTTCCTCGAAGTCGCCGCGATAGCGGGTGCCGGCCAGCAGCGCGCCCATGTCGAGCGAGTAGATGGTGGCCTCCGCCAGGACTTCGGGGACCTGGTGGGTGATGATCTTGCGGGCCAGGCCCTCGGCGATGGCGGTCTTGCCGACGCCGGGTTCGCCCACGAGCAGCGGGTTGTTCTTGGTGCGACGGCACAGGATCTGGATCGCGCGTTCCACTTCGTTCGCGCGGCCGATCAGCGGGTCGACCTTGCCCTGGCGGGCCTTCTCGTTGAGGTCGACGCAATAGGCTTCGAGGGCCTCGCCGCCGGTCTTGGCGTTGGGCTTCTCGACGTCTTCCTCGACCGCCGCGCCCTTGGCTTGCTTGGGCTCGGAGGCGCCCGCCTTCTTGGCGATGCCGTGGGCGATGAAGTTCACCGCGTCGTAGCGGGTCATGTCCTGCTCTTGCAGGAAGTAGGCGGCGTGGCTCTCGCGCTCGGAGAAGATCGCCACCAACACGTTGGCGCCGGTCACTTCTTCGCGACCGGACGATTGAACGTGGATCACCGCGCGCTGGATCACGCGCTGAAAGCCCGCCGTGGGCTTGGCGTCGTCTTCGTCGTCGACGACCAGCGAGGCCAGTTCGACGTCGAGATAGTTCACGAGGCTCTTCTTCAGAGCGTTGAGGTCGACATCGCAGGCGCGCATGACGCCGGCCGCGTCGTCGTCATCGGTGAGCGACAGCAGCAGGTGTTCAAGCGTGGCGTACTCGTGCTTGCGCTGATTGGCGTAAGCGACGGCGCGATGCAGGGATTCTTCAAGTGGGCGCGAAAAAGAGGGCAAGGGAGGCTCCTCAATCCTTTTCCATGGTGCACTGCAGGGGGTGCTGATGCCTGCGCGCCGAGTCGATCACTTGCGCGACCTTGGTCTCGGCAACTTCGTAGGTGAAAACGCCGCAAACGCCGACGCCATGTTGATGAACGTGCAACATGATCCGGGTCGCATCTTCGCGCGACTTGTTGAAGAAACGTTCAAGTACGTAAACGACAAACTCCATCGGAGTATAATCGTCATTCAAGATAAGTACGCGATAAAGCGAAGGCTTTTGTGTCTTCGGCTTCACTTCCGTGATCACCGAAGAGCCCGCGCCGTTGTTTTGTCCGCCTTGCTTTCGCTCGGCCATTGACCGCTGTCTCCCGGCGGGCCGAACCACCCGCCTTACATAGGATTAGATATGGAAACGCGGCAGCATTGGAAGGGGCTGCCGCGCGGCTGCGCCGCTTTAACACAGGGGCGCCGCGCAAAGTGGCTTCTCGCTTGGGATAGCGGCGACGCGAACAGTTGGTTGCCTGCCGCGAGGTGCGCAGATGGGGGCGGTTTTAGCCCGCCGCAAGGGGCGGGGAGGCCGACTCAGTGGAGCTCCGGGGTCCTCCCCCTGTGGGGGAGGTGTCGGCGAAGCCGACGGCGGGGGGAGTGATCGGCAGGTGATCACGGCCCGGATCGACGACCCTAAAACTCCCCCCACCGATCGCTGCGCGATCGCCTCCCCCACAGGGGGAGGGCCAGTTACCCCAGCTTCACCAGCATCTTGCCCAGGTTCTCGCCCTTGAAGAGCTTGATGAACGCGTCCGGCGCGCGCTCCACGCCTTCCTCGATCGTCTCGTTCCACTTGATCTGGCCCGAGCCGATCCAGCCGGCCATGTCCTGGATGAACTGCGGCGCCAGGTCGTAGTGGTTGGAGACGATGAAGCCTTCCAGCCGCAAGCTCTTGCCGACGATCTGGGCGATGTTCCACGGGCCGACCGGCTTTCCGGTCTCGTTATATTGCGAGATCATCCCGCACACGGCGAAGCGGGCGAAGGTGCGGGCCGAGTTGAGGGCGGCCTCCAGGTGCACGCCGCCGACGTTCTCGAAATAGACGTCGATGCCCTTGGGCGCGGCCTTTTCCAGTTCGGCGACCACGTCGGGGGTGGCCTTGTAGTCGATCACGTGGTCGACCCCGATGCTCTTGAGGAAGGCGACCTTCTCGGGCCCGCCGGCCGAGCCGATCACCGTGTGGCCCTTCAGCTTGGCGATCTGGCAGACCACCGAGCCCACGGCGCCGGCGGCGGCCGAGACGAACACCACGTCGCCCTCCTTCAGGGCGGCGATCCGCAGCAGGCCGACATAGGCGGTCAGGCCGGGCATGCCGGCCACGCCCAGGAAGGTCTGGGGCGGCAGGCCGTGGGTGTCGATCTTGGTCACCGCCCCCATGCCGCCGGCCGCCAGGGCCTTGGGCGAGACGTTGAACACCTCGCGCCAGCCGAACATGGTCGAGACGATGTCGCCCGGCTTGAAGTCCGGGTCGTTGGAGGCCGTGACCTCGCCGATCGCGCCGCCCTGCAGGGCCTTGCCCAGCTCGAACGGCGGCACATAGCTCTTCCGGTCGCTCATCCGGCCGCGCATGTAGGGATCGACCGACATCCACAGGTTCTTGACCTGGATCTCGCCGTCGCCGGGCGCGCCGACCTCGACGCTGGCCAGTTCGAAGTTCTCCCGGGTCGGAACGCCCACCGGACGGCTCTTCAGACGGATTTCGCGCGACGTGACCATGGTTGTTTCTCCCAGCCCTCGCGATCGAGGTGCGTTGTTTAAACGAACGTTTAGACTGGTCTTGGCCTCGCCTCCAGTCCTTCCCGCGACAAACCGAACACGATAGACAGCCGCCATGACCCAGGATGTTCTGAAAGCAGGCGTCATCGGCGCAGGCGTGTTCGGCGGCTATCACGCCAAGAAGTATGTCGAGCTGCCCGGAGTCGAGCTCGTCGCGGTGTTCGACGTCGATCTGGCGCGGGCCAAGGCCCTGGCCGAACCGCTGGGCGCGCGGGCCTTCGACGACCAGGCCGCCTTCCTGGCCGTCGTCGACGTGGTCACCGTCGCCACCCCCGCCGTGCACCACGCCAAGGCCGGTCTGGCGGCGCTGAAGGCCGGCAAGCCGGTCTATTCCGAAAAGCCCCTGGCCGTGACGCCGCAGGACGCCGACGCCCTGGTCGCCGCCGCCGCCAAGGCCGGCGTGCCGCTGGCCTGCGGCCACCAGGAGCGCGTGGTGTTCCAGGCCATGGGCCTGCTGGACATTCCCGAGCAGCCGCTGCGCCTGGAAGCCGTGCGCCGGGGCACGCCCTCGGACCGCAATCTCGACGTCTCGGTGGTGCTGGACCTGATGATCCACGACATCGACCTGGCCCTGGCGCTGTGCGACGGCGAGCCCGTGGCGGTGGAAGGCGAGGGGGCCATCACCCGCTCGACCTCGCTGGACTGGGTCAAGGCCGAGGCCACGTTCGACAACGGCTTCACCGCGGTGTTCGACAGCTCGCGCGTCGCCGAGGCCCGCGAGCGGACCATGAAGGTGGTCTACCCCTCCGGCGAGGTCGAGATCGACTTTCTGGCCCGCACCTTCCGCAACACCACGCCGTTCCCGCTGATCGAGGACTTCAACGACACCCCGGCCGGCAAGGACCCGCTGGGCCAGAGCGTGGCCGGCTTCCTGAAGGCCGTGCGCGGCGAGTCGCCGCGTCCGGTGGTGACCGGCGAGGAGGCCGCCCGGGCGCTGGACTTGGCGCTGGCCGTGGAGCAGGCGGCGGGGGGCGGCTGAGCTGACCAAACGATTGTCATCCCGGGCGTAGCGAAGCGAAGACCCGGGACCGACGCGTGAACTCAGCACTTCGGGTCGGTCCCGGACCTTCGGGCTGCGCCCTCGTCCGGGATGACAGCCTCAGGGGGATCGTCCCTACTTCGACTTCGGCGTCACCTTCACCAGCGCTACGTCATTGGCCCGCATGGTCACCGCCACGCTGACCGCGCCGGTCTTGCCGACGGTCAGCGACCACGTCTCGGGCCTGTCCACGGTCAGGGCGTTCAGGTCGCGCACCTGCTGCTCGGTCAGCGTCTTGGGCGAGCCCAGCTCCAGATAGGCCGTGTAGGCGTCGTTGGCCTTGAAGCCGGTGCGGAAGATCTGGACGTCGTAGCGGCCGGGCTTGAGGCCCTTCAGGTCCAGGCTGACGGGTTCGACGTCCGTGGTCGGCTGGACCTTGGTGTAGTAGGGCCGGTTGCTGACCGCCTGGACCGGCTGGCGGAAATCCCAGACCAGGGCCTGGACGCCGCCGCCGTCGGCGGTGGCCCAGGTCTGGGCGTCGGCGACCTTCACGGCCTTGTCGCCCAGCTGGTTCAGGTATTTGTAGGCGAACCAGGCCGGCTTGCGGATGCCCTGCGGGTTCATCAGGCCGAAGCCGCCCTCGAACGGCGCGGTCGGCGGACCGGGCTCCTCGAACAGATCGCTGTAGGTCCAGTAGCTCATGCCCTGCAGCAGGCCCTCGCTGGCCTTCAGCTTGGACAGGATGTAGGGCGCGCTGACATAGGAATCGTGCACCGGATCGCGCGGCGTGTAGCTGGTGCTCCATTCGGTGAAGTACAGCGGCAGGCCCGGCTTGAATGACGCCTGGATCTCCTGGCGCACCCGGCGCACGTCGCCGACGATGGCGTCTTGCGAGGGCGACAGCTTGGTGTCGCTCTTGCCCTGCTCGTCCAGGAACCCGCCGTCGACGCCGTAGGTGTGGGTGGTGATGAAGTCGACCGGCGCGCCCGAGGCCTGGACGTGGCTCAGGAACTCCGGCGTCCAGGCCGCGCCCGCCGTCGAGGGGCCGCCGACCTTCAGCGCGGGATCGATCGCCTTGATGGTCCGGGCTGACAGGTCGTAGAGCTCGAAATAGGCCTTCTGATCAGCCTTTTCCCAGAAGCCGTCGAGATTGGGCTCGTTCCAGACCTCGAAGTACCAGCTGCGCACCTCGGCCTGGCCGTAGCGCGCCTGGACGTGCCGCACGAAGGCGTCGACCAGGGCGGCCCACGGCTTGGGATCGGGATGGGAGGTGTTGCCCTTCCACCAGAAGATCGTCTGGTTCGAGGACTTCATCGCGTCCGGGGTGAAGCCCAGCTCGACGAACGGTCTGACGCCCATCTTCAGCAGCCGATCGTACAGCTGGTCGATCTTGGTCCAGTCATAGACTGGCTTGCCGTCGACGACGCGATAGGTCCCCAGCACGTCGTGGAAGATGGCGTGGAAGCGAACATAGCGGAAACCCAGCTCGTCGCGGGCGGTCTTCATCTGGGCCAGGCTGTCGTCACGCAGCAGGGTGCCTGGATAGTCCGAGCCGACCGACAGGTCGTAGAACCGGTCGCGGGGCGTGGTCGGGGCCTGGGCGTCGATGGCGATGTGGCGGACGGCCGGCTTGTCCCGCCCATCTTGAGGCGCGGCGGCGGCGGATCCCGCCAGCACCGCCGCCATGGCCGAGGACACGATCGCGGCGCGCAGGCCGGCCGCCAAGGGCCTGTTGGGGTTGGTCTTCATGGCGGCTGATCCCTTCCTCTGCATCCGATCCGTTCTCGTTGTCGGAACGGTGTCGCTGGGAGCGGTACCATTATTCGTATAATTGCGACAGCGATCTGGGCTGGGGGCAAACGGGGGTCTGATCGTGCGCGGCGACCGCCTTCACGCGAACCGTTCGCAATGAAACGAGCGCCGGTCGGCGCGTTTCCGGTAAAAACTCGGCGTCGAAGCCTTCCGTCACGCTTCCGCCTAGGCTAACCACGGCGCTCTATTCGGAAGGCGTACATCATGACCAAGAAACCCGACGGCACCTGGGACAAGTCGCGACTCCCGAGCCGGCATGTAACCGAAGGGCCGGCGCGCGCGCCGCACCGCTCGTATTACTACGCCATGGGTCTTGGCACGCGTGAGATCGCCCAGCCGTTCGTGGGTGTCGCTTCGTGCTGGAACGAGGCCGCGCCGTGCAACACCGCCCTGATGCGCCAGGCCAACGCCGTGGCCAAGGGCGTCAAGGCGGCCGGCGGCACGCCGCGCGAGTTCTGCACCATCACCGTGACCGACGGCATCGCCATGGGCCACGAGGGCATGCGCAGCTCGCTGGTCAGCCGCGACGTGATCGCCGACTCCGTCGAGCTGACCATGCGCGGCCACGGCTATGACGCCCTGGTCGGCGTCGCCGGCTGCGACAAGAGCCTGCCGGGCATGATGATGGCCATGCTGCGCCTGAACGTGCCGTCGGTGTTCCTGTACGGCGGCTCGATCCTGCCCGGCCGCTTCCGCGGCAAGGACATCACCGTGATGGACGTGTTCGAGGGCGTCGGCGCCCACGCGGCCGGAACCATGGACGCGGCGACCCTGTGCGAGCTGGAGCAGCACGCCTGTCCGTCGGACGGCGCCTGCGGCGGCCAGTTCACCGCCAACACCATGGCCTGCGTGTCGGAAGCCATCGGCCTGGCCCTGCCGCTGTCCTCGGCCCTGCCGGCCCCGTACCTGGACCGTGACCAGTACGCCGTCGCCTCGGGCGAGGCGGTGATGCGGCTGATCGAGCAGAACATCCGTCCGCGCGACATCTGCACCCGCAAGGCCTTCGAGAACGCCGCCGTCGTCGTCGCCGCCACCGGCGGCTCGACCAACGGCGCCCTGCACCTGCCGGCCATGGCCCACGAGTGCGGCATCGAGTTCACCCTCAAGGACGTGGCCGAGATCGCCGCCCGCACCCCCTACATCGCCGACCTCAAGCCCGGCGGCCGCTACGTGGCCAAGGACATGGGCGAGGCCGGCGGCGTGCCGATGCTGCTGCGCACCCTGCTGGACGCCGGTCTGCTGCATGGCGACTGCATGACCGTCACCGGCAAGACCCTGGCCGAGAACCTGGCCAACGTGGTCTGGCGCGAGGACCAGGATGTGATCCGCCCGGCCTCGAACCCGCTGTCGCCGACCGGCGGCGTCGTGGGGCTGTGGGGCTCGCTGGCCCCCGAGGGCGGCATCGTCAAGGTGGCCGGCCTCAAGCACCAGGTGCACCGCGGCCCGGCCCGGGTGTTCGACGGCGAGGCGGCCTGTTTCGAGGCGGTGTCGAACCGCGACTACAAGGAAGGCGACGTCCTGGTCATCCGCTACGAAGGCCCCAAGGGCGGGCCGGGCATGCGCGAGATGCTGTCGACCACGGCCGCCATCTACGGCCAGGGCGTGGAGAACATCGCCTTGATCACCGACGGCCGCTTCTCGGGCGCCACGCGCGGCCTGTGCATCGGCCACGTGGGTCCCGAAGCCGCCGTGGGCGGTCCGATCGCCCTGGTCCAGGACGGCGACATCATCAGCATCGACGCCACCAAGGGCACGATCGATCTGGAGGTCGAGGCCGACGAGCTGGCGCGCCGCAAGGCCGCTTGGAAGCCGCGCGGGCATGACTACAACAGCGGCGCGATCTGGAAGTTCGCCCAACTGGTTGGGCCGGCCTATCTGGGCGCGACGACGCATCCGGGCGCCGCGAAGGAGACCCACGTCTACGCGGACATCTGAAGGTGGACACAAAAGGAAAGGGCCGGGCGCATCGCCCGGCCCTTTTTCGTTGGGGTTTGTTGGGGCCCCTATTTCTTGATCTTCTTGAAGTCCTTGTAGAACAGGTCTTCGGGCGGGCGATCCTCGGGCGCCGGGGCGCGGAAGTCGTTGGGGCGCAGCAGGCCCTGGTCGAACATCGTGCGGCGGTGCTCCACCGCCGCGGCCGCGCGGGCCGAGGCGCCCAATCTGACCGGAACGATCACGCCCCGATCTCGATCAAGCCAGGCGGCGGCCTCGGAGGGGCTGACCACGCCGTCGCGATCGGTGTCGGCCGGCGTCAGCGCCAGGGGGCGCGTCGCGGCCAGAGCCGGAACGGCGCAGCAAACGGCGAGGGCGGCGGCGAGAACCAAGCGCATCGATCGAGACTCCCCAAGGCTTTCAGGCAAGCCGACAAGGCATTTGGCCGGTCAAACGCGCGCGCTGTCAAACCGGATCAGTCGTCCAGGTCGAACGGCAGCTCGTCCTGGTCGTTCCTGGGCGGGCGCGCGGCCTTGGAGACCGGCTTGTAGGTCTTTTCGGGGACCGGCGGCGGGTCGTCGTCCTGGTCGTCGTCCCACGGCGCCTCCATCGGATCGGCGGTGGTGTCGATCTCGTCGAACAGCGGGGCGGTGGCGGTCGGGCGGGCCCGCGGGGCGGCGCTGACCGCCTCCAGGGCCGGCGTGTAGGGCTTGGGCGCGGGGTCGGGCTCGGCTGCGGGCGGGCGGGACTGGATGGCCGGCTCCGGCTGGGCGGCCTTGGCCTTCGGGGCCAGCGGGCGGCGCACGATGGCGTCGGCGCGCAGCAGCCAGCGGTTGGCCTCCTGGATGGCGTCGGCGGGCGAGCGGCTCTCGCGGCGCTGCTGGTCGCCCTCGAGCCACAGGTCCAGTTCGAAATCGGGATGGCGCGGATCGTCGAAGATCAGCTTCAGGGTCACCTGGGCGGCCTGCTGGACGATCTGGTCGATGGCCCGCCGCGGCTCGCCCCGGAACACCCGGCCGATCACCTGGCCGTCGACCGCCAGCTCCGCGCCCATCAGCTCGTCGATGCGGTAGATCAGGCACCAGGCGCCGCTGTCCCAAGCCACGGCGGCCTGGTTGGTGGTGAAGTTGAAGCCCGCGCCCCGTCCGCGCCCCTTGGCGACGATCACGGTCTCGGGCGCGCCCTTGAGCACATGGCGCAGGGCGCGGCGCAGCCGGCGCTCCTCGTCCATGAACCAGATGGCGGCGCTGCCCACGAAGGTCACCGCGGACGCCGACAAGGTCACGAGCAGCAAAAGACGCCAGAGTTCGCTCATGGGATCAGGCTAGCGGGAGTCCGGGCGTCCGAATAGACGGGGTTTTGCTGAACGGCGTCAGAGGTTCAGCTCCGCCACGACCGGCACGTGGTCCGAAGGCTTTTCCTTGTCGCGCTCGTCGCGGTGGATGACGACCCCGGCCAGCTTGTCCGCCGCCTGGGGCGACAGCAGCAGGTGGTCGATGCGGATTCCCAGGTTCCGAGGCCACGCGCCGGCCTGGTAATCCCAGAAGGTGTAGCCGCCCGGCGCGCCGTCGGCCTGCATGTAGGCGTCGGTGAAGCCCAGGTTCTTCAGGGCCCGGAACGCACCCCGGCTCTCGGGCTGGAACAGGGCGTCGCCCAGCCAGGCCTCGGGATTGGCCACGTCCTCGACCTCGGGGATGACGTTGTAGTCGCCGGCGATGGCCAGCGGCTCCTCAAGGGCCAGCAGGCCCTGGGCGTGGGCGTGCAGGCGCTTCATCCAGGCCAGCTTGTAGGCGAACTTCTCGGTGCCGACCGGATTGCCGTTGGGCAGATAGATGCCGATCATCCGGAACGGCGTCGGCGCGGCGATCACCGCCTCGATATAGCGCGACTGCTCGTCGACCTCGTCGTCATGCAGCAAGGGCAGGCCCTTGCGCACGTCCTCCATCGGAAACTTCGAGAGCATGGCCACGCCGTTGTAGGTCTTCTGGCCGTGGACGGCGACGTTGTAGCCCAGGCGCTCGAAGGCCTCGGTCGGGAACTTCTCGTCGACGCACTTGATCTCCTGGAGCACGGCCACGTCGGGCGCGGCCGATTCGAACCACTCCAGGACTCTCTCCAGGCGAGCGTTGACGGAATTGACGTTCCAGGTGGCGATGCGCATTGACGGCTCCAGTCAGCGGCGGGAGGCTAGGGCGCATGGGGAGCACGCTCAAGCAGGGGTTCCAGATTTCGCGACGAAACCGGCGCCTGCTCCTGGTTCTGGCGACGATCACCTATGGCGTCCTGGCCGTGCCGGGCGCGATCGGCGCGATCTTCACGCCCCTGATGTTCGACGCGCCGGGCGCGCTGTACAATCCGGTGGCCTGGCTGGGCTTCGTGCTGGGCGCGGGGTTCTGGGTGGTCTGCCTGCTGGCCCCGCTGCTGGCCTGGATCCAATGGCGGCGCGGACGCGAGCCGATCGCCTGGGCGGCCATGGCCGCGCCCGTGGCGTGGGCCGCGGCGACGATCACGGTGCTGCAGTTCGTGCCGGGCTGACCTTGACCATTGGCCGCGTCAATCACGCCGATGTCGAACCGAGTTCTGGTGGGGGAAGGAGGCCGGCGTCGGCGAGTCTTAGGCGAAGCATTCGCGTCCATTCATTGCGTTCGTCTTTGAGCGTGTCCCAAAGCGGCCAGCAGGGCGCGGCCTCGATTTTGTGCAGAACGGTCCAGTTGAGTCCGAACGCGGTGTCGCCTTCGTGAGGGAGTAGGGACTTCAACGCCCGAACGTCGTCTTCGGACAAAGGAATGGCGAGGGCGTCAAGCCGCTTCTCGGCTGCGTACAATTGTTCGACGCTCAGACTATCCGCGAGGGTGTCGCCAATTTCCAGCAAACCCTTCACGGCGTCCTGAAGCACGGTAACCGAGTTCTAGATCGAGAAGCTGACGCCGCAGCCGCAGCTGGACTTGGCGTTGGGGTTGCGGACGCGGAACTCGGCGCCGGCCAGTTCGTCGACGAAATCGATCTCCGAACCCTTCAGCAGGGCCAGGGAGATCACGTCCACCAGGGCCGCGGCCCCGTCGCGCTCGACCCTCAGGTCGTCGGGCTCGGCGCTGTCGACCAGGTCGAACCGGTACTGGAATCCCGAGCAGCCGCCTCCGTCGACGGCGACGCGCAGCATCACCGGATGGCCCTCGGCCGCGGAGATCGTACGGAGCCGGCGGGCGGCGTTGGAAGAAAGCGTAACGGCTGTGTCGGTCATGGCTGTGGAAAACCCGTGCTTGGCCTATATGAGGGTGTCCGCGCCCCAGGGAAAGGGGGCGATCAGCAAAGGCCTTCCATGTCGTCGACTCCCTTCTTCGTCCAGCGCGCCCCCTATGCCGAGGATCCGGCCAAATCGCGGGGGCGCCGCTTCCAGGAAGACGAGAGCCGCACCCGCACCCCGTTCGCCCGCGACCGCGACCGCATCATCCACACCTCGGCCTTTCGCCGGCTGAAGGAAAAGACCCAGGTGTTCGTCGCCCACGAAGGCGACAACTTCCGCACCCGCCTGACCCATTCGCTGGAAGTGGCGCAAGTCGCGCGGTCGCTGGCGACCGCGTTGGGGCTGGACAGCGACCTGGCCGAGACCATCGCCCTGGGCCACGACATCGGCCACCCGCCGTTCGGCCACGCCGGCGAGGACGAGCTGCAGGCTTGCATGAAGGACTTCGGCGGCTTCGACCACAACGTCCAGACCTTCCGCGTCGTCACCGAGCTGGAGCGCCGCTATCCGGACTTCAACGGGCTGAACCTGACTTGGGAGACCCTGGAGGGGATCATCAAGCACAACGGCCCGGTGACCGAGAAGCTGGGCAAGCCGTCCTGGAGGGCGATCTCCAAGTACGACAGCGAATACAAGCTGGGCCTGAACACCTGGGCTTCGGCCGAGGCCCAGGTGGCGGCCCTGGCCGACGACATCGCCTACAACAACCATGACGTCGACGACGGGGTCGAGGCGGGGCTGTTCACCCTGGACGAGCTGATGGACGTGCCGCTGATCGGCCCGATCCTGGCCGCCGTGCGCAGCGAGCGGCCGGACCTCGATCTGCGCCTGACCCGGCTGGAGGCCGTGCGGCGGATGATCGGCGCCATGGTCGACGATGTTATGGGCGAGACCCTGCAGCGCGCCGCCGCCACCGGCGTCCAGTCGGCCGAGGATGTCCGCAACCTGGGCCACGCCCTGGTCGCCTTCTCGACGGACATGGCCGAGGACCTGGCCCGGCTGCGCCAGTTCCTGCACGCGCGGATGTATCGCCACTGGCGCGTCAATCGGACGCGCAGCCAGGCCCGCCGCATTCTGGCCGAGATGTTCGGCCTTTTCCTGGCCGAGCCCGACGTCCTGCCGACGGAATGGTTCGCCCGGTCGCAGAACCGCGACGAGGCCGGCCGCGCCCGCGTGGTCTGCGACTACATCGCGGGCATGACCGATCGTTTCGCCATCGAGGAGCATCGCAAGTTGTTCCAACTGGACGTGTGGAACTAACTCCCCCGTTCTGGGCGGTTCTGGGTAGGATCGGGCTTCGATAAACTGCGGTTGCGCGCGTATGATTCGCGGCCTGTGATCCGCGCGCCTGGAAGTCTGGAGCCTCGACGCGAATGTCCGATCCCCACCGCGGCGCCTACACGCCGCCCACCGATGCGCCGCTCTCGTTCGACGCGCGTCAGCCTGTTCGCGGCTCGCGGCCCCTGCCCATGACCCTGATCATCAGCGCCGTGGTGCTGGCGACCCTGGTGGTCGCGGTGCTGCTGATCTATCGCGGCGGCGTGCGCGGCCCCAACGAGCCGCCGCGCACGGTGGGCGAGCCCGTCGCCCAGATGAAGACCGCGCCGCCGGCCGGGACCGCCCAGCCCAGCGATCCGGCTGCCGGCCTGCAGATCTACAAGAACGAGACCCCCGAGGCCTCGCCGACCTTCGCCGCCAAGCCGGAAGAGCCGTTGGCCCGCCCGGCCGCGCCGCCGCCGACCGCGCCGGTCCAGACCGCGACCTTGCAACCGGCCAAGCCCGCGCCCACCGCCCCCGGCGCGCCGGTCTCGGCCGCCCCGGCGGCCAAGCCCGCCGCCAAGCCGCAAACGATTGAAGGCCTGGCCACCGCCGCCGTGTCGCCCAAGGCCGCGGCCCCGGTCGCGGCCAAGCCCGCCGCCGCGCCGGCCGCCGTCGCCTCCGCCGGCGGCCCGGCCAGCGTGCAGATCGGCGCCCTGTCCTCGACCGCCCTGGCCGACAAGGCCTGGAACGACGCCGCCCGCATCGCGCCGGGCATGGCCGCGGGCAAGGGCAAGCGGGTCGAGGCGATCGACAAGAACGGCGCCACGCTCTACCGCACCGCCGTGACCGGCTTCGCCAGCCGCGCCGAGGCCAAGGCGTTCTGCGACGCCCTGACCGCCGCCGGCAAATCCTGCTTCGTGAAATAGGGAGCAGGGCGCTTGGCCATTTCCGCCGCTATCCTCGGCTGCGCCGGGACCACCCTGACGGCGGAAGAGGCCGCTTTCTTCCGGGACGTGAAGCCGTGGGGCTTCATCCTGTTCAAGCGCAACATCGCCGATCCGAACCAGGTCCGGGCCCTGACGGCGGCGTTGCGCGAGACGGTCGGCCGGGCCGACGCTCCGATCCTGATCGACCAGGAGGGCGGCCGCGTCGCCCGGCTCGGCGAACCCCACTGGAAGAAGTACCCGCCCGGCCGCGCCTATGGCGAGCTGGTGGCCAACGACCCGCTGGTCGCCCGCGAGATCACCCGCCTGGGCGCTCGCCTGATCGCCCATGACCTGCTGTCGCTGGGGATCAATGTCGACTGCGTGCCGGTGCTGGACGTGCCGGACCCGCGGGGCCACGAGATCATCGGCGATCGCGCCTATGGCGACACCCCCGAACAGGTGGCCACCCTGGGCCGCGCGGCGGCCGAGGGCCTGCTGGCCGGCGGCGTCCTGCCGATCATCAAGCACATCCCCGGCCACGGCCGCGCCATGGCCGACAGCCACCTGGAGCTGCCGGTCGTGAAGGCCAAGCTGGCCGAGCTGGACGCCCGCGACTTCGCGCCGTTCCGCGTGCTGTCGGACATGCCGATGGCGATGACGGCGCACGTCGTCTACACGGCCATCGACCGCAATCGGCCGGCCACGACCTCGCGCAAGGCGATCAAAAAGGTCATTCGAGAGTCCATCGGCTTCGACGGACTTCTGATGAGCGACGACCTGTCGATGAAGGCGCTGTCGGGCGACTTCAAGCAGCGCGCCAAGGACAGCCTGGCCGCCGGCTGCGACGTGGTCCTGCACTGCAACGGCGACATGGCCGAGATGAAGGCCGTGATGTCGGGCGTCGGCAAGCTGTCGCGCGAGGCCCGTCGCCGGGTGCAGGCGGTCATGGGCCGCCTGGTCAAGGTTCCCGAACCCCTGGACGTGGCCGAGGCCCGCGCCCGCTTCGACGCGGCCTTCGACGGACGTTTTGCGTGAGCACGGGCTTCCAGCCCACGCTCGACTTCGAGGCGGCCAACGAGGCGGCCGAGGACGGCGCCGCGCTGGTCATCGACATCGACGGCTACGAAGGCCCGCTGCACGTGCTGCTGGCCCTGGCGCGCAGCCAGAAGGTCGACCTGCTGCAGCTGTCGATCACCAAGCTGGCCGAGCAGTACCTGGCCTTCGTGCAGCAGGCCCGCCGGGTGCGCTTCTCGCTGGCCGCCGACTACCTGGTGATGGCCGCCTGGCTGGCCTATCTGAAGTCGCGCCTTCTGCTGCCCAAGCCCGAACGTCCCAAGGCCGAGGAGCCGCCGGCCGAGGAGATGGCCGCCCAGCTGGCCTTCCGCCTGGCCAAGCTGGACGTGATGCGCAAGGCCGTCGAGGCCCTGAAGGAACAGCCGACCCTCAAGCGCGACGTCTTCATGCGCGGCGACCCCGAGGCGGTGAAGATCGTCTCCTCGACCCGCTTCGAGGGCGACCTCTACGCCCTGATGACCGCCTACATCACCCAGCGAAAGCGCGAGCACGGCCGCCACTACGCCCCGCGTCCGCCCCAGGCCTATCCGCTGGAGGACGCCCGTGACCGCCTGCGCGACCTGCTGCCCGAGATGAAGGACTGGACGACCCTGTCGGGCGTCATCCCGGTCGACCGCTGGGAGGAGGACCCCGACGGTCCCAGCCCCGCCAGCTACCTGGCCTCGACCCTGTCGGCCAGCCTGGAGCTGGTGAAGGAGGGGATCCTGGAGGCGCGGCAGATGGAGGCGTTCTCGGACATCTATCTGCGCGCTAGGGCCGAGCCGTTGGAGCCGATCGCATGAGCCGCACGATCCAGTCCCTCCCCCTGTGGGGGAGGCGGCCCGAACGGGCCGGAGGGGGGAGTGATCCCACCTCGGCCGTATCCCCCCACCGATCGCTGCGCGATCGCCTCCCCCACAGGGGGAGGGCCGGATGACGCTGGACCCACTCTTCACCGAACGCTGCATCGAGGCCCTGCTGTTCGCGGCGGCCGAGCCGTTGAGCGTCGAGGACCTGGCCAAGCGTCTGCCCGAGGGGGCGGACATCGGCGCGGGCCTGGCCGACCTGCACGCCCGCCATGCCGGACGCGGCGTCGAGCTGGTGCAGGTGGCCGGCCGTTGGCGGTTCCAGACCGCCGCCGACCTGGCCTTCCTGATGACCGAGGAGCGCGAGGAGCCGCGACGCCTGTCCAAGGCCGCCCAGGAGACCCTGGCCATCATCGCCTATCACCAGCCGGTGACCCGGGCCGAGATCGAGGCCGTGCGCGGCGTGCAGGCCAGCCGGGGCACGCTGGACGTGCTGCTGGAGCTGGGCCTGGTCAAGATGCGCGGCCGCCGCCGCACGCCCGGACGCCCCGTGACCTTCGGCACCACCGACGCCTTCCTCGAGCATTACGGCCTGGCGAACCTGGGCGACCTGCCGGGAATCGCCGAGATGCGCGCTGCCGGCCTGCTGGCCCTGGACCTGCCGCCGGGCTTTTCCGTGCCCGATCCGATGGGCCTGCGGGCAGGCGAGGACGAGGACCCGCTGGAGGACGGCGACGAGGCCCCGGAATTCGCTCAGGATTTCCTGGGAGAGGCCTAGGTCGCGGCAGCCGAAAGGGGTGCCGGTTTCGGCGCCCGCCACGCTCTAACTCTTTGAATTGGAGCCTTTTCGCTTCGAAAAGGCTTCGGAGCCGATAGACCCTTTACACATCGTCGCAGGCGGCGGCTTATCGTCCAGCGTCGCTTTGCCCCCCGCCTCGCGACCGCCTATATTGTCAGGGATATTGTAACGACACGCCGCAGGGGCTAATGGGCCGCTGTCGCAAGGAGCATCGTCGTCATGGGTGGTATGAGCTGGATTCACTGGGTGATCGTGATCGCGGTCGTGGCCCTGCTGTTCGGCGGGCGCGGCAAGCTGTCCGGCATCATGGGTGATGCGGCCAAGGGCATCAAAGCCTTCAAGGACGGCCTGAAGGACGACACCTCCGACGAGGTCTCGGCCAACAAGTCGACGGGCGCGCTGCCGCGCACCGAGGCCGAGAAGGAAGACCTGCGCAAGTCGTAGGAGATTCGCCGCGCCGCGCTCCCAGGGGAGGGCGGCCGCGGCCTTCGTTCACTTCGCGCGCCGGTCGCCGGCTCGCTCATTTTGTGTTCGTCGCGTTTTCTTCACGCGAACCGGTGTCCACTTCGCTCGAAAACGCTGTAAGGCGCGTCTATGCTCGGTTTTGATGTCGGCGGCACGGAACTCCTGGTCATCGCCGCGGTCGCCTTGATCGTGGTGGGGCCCAAGGACCTGCCCGTCCTGCTGCGAAAGCTCGGTCAGTTCGTCGGCAAGATCCGCGGCATGGCCAATGAATTCCGCGCCAGCTTCGACGAGATGGCCCGCCAGTCGGAGCTCGACGAGCTGCGCAAGGAAGTCCAGGCGATGCGCGAGGGGCGGTACACCGACCCGATGCACGACGCCGCGGCCCAGGCCGGCAGGGCCGACCACGTCGACCAGGTGTTCGCCGACATCGACGCCAGCCTCAACAGCGGCGCGGTCAAGGTCTCGCCGCACGACGCCTATCAGTCGCTGACCTCGACGATCGAAGCCCCGGCGCCGACGGTCGAGATCGTCGCCAAGGCGGCCCGCAAGCCCCGGGCGGCCGCCAAGCCCAAGACCGAGATCGTCTCCAAGCCCAAGGCTAAGCCCGCCAAGGGCGACCTGTCGGTTCCGACCAAGCCGGCCCGCAAGCGCGTCGCCAAGGGCCCCGGCTCGGGCAATGACGCGACCAATTCGGACATCACCTCGTGACCAACGCCATCGGACACGATCCGGAAGACGAGATCGAAGCCTCGCGCGCGCCGCTGATGGACCACCTGATCGAGCTGCGCATGCGGCTGATCATCTGCGTGGCGGCCCTGTTCATCGGCTTCGGCGTCTGTTTCGCCTTCGCCGACCAGATCTTCCTGTTCCTGGTCACGCCGTTCACGGTGGCCCAGAAGCTGCTGGCCGCCCAGCACGCCGGCGGCCATCACGGCCCGTTCGATCTGCTGCTGGCCCTGCTGGGCCTGAAGGACATCCCGCAGACCGACACCAAGGCCCTGGGCCTGGTCTACACCGCCGCCCTGGAGTTCTTCTTCACCAAGCTGAAGCTGGCCGGGTTCGGGGCGGTGGTCCTGACCTTCCCGGTGCTGGCCTGGCAGCTCTACCGCTTCGTCGCGCCGGGCCTCTACAAGAACGAGCGCCACGCCTTCCTGCCGTTCCTGATCGCCTCGCCGGTGATGTTCATCCTGGGCGCGGCCCTGGTCTATTACGTGATGCTGCCGTTCGTGCTGTGGTTTTCGCTGAGCCAGCAGATCAGCACCGCCGGCATCTCGATCCAGCTGCTGCCCAAGGTCAGCGACTACCTGACCCTGGTGACCACCCTGCTGTTGGCGTTCGGCCTGTGCTTCCAGCTGCCGGTGGTGGTTTCGCTGCTGGGCATGGCGGGCATCGTCTCCAGCAAGCTGCTGCGCGACGGCCGCCGTTACGCCATCGTCGGCGTGTTCATCGCCGCGGCCATCCTGACCCCGCCCGACCCGATCAGCCAGATGACCCTGGCGATCCCGATGTGCCTGCTCTACGAGATCGCGATCTGGTGCGTGTGGCTGATCGAGCGCCGCAAGGCCAAGGACGAGCGCGAGCAGAACAAGGACGTGGTCGCGGTCTAGTCTGTCCCTTCCTTCTCCCCTTGCGGGAGAAGGTGGCGCGCAGCGCCGGATGAGGGGTCTCTCAAAAGCAAAAGCCGCGTCCGGTCTTGCGACTGGCCGCGGCTTTTTTGGTCTTCAACCCTCACCCGACCCCGCGTTGCGGGGCCACCCTCTCCCCCAAGGGGAGAGGGGATGTGACTGGCTTAGGCGTCTTGACGGTTCGAGACGGTCGCGGCCTGCAGCTGGGCCTTGGCCGAGCGGACCGTGCCGCCGACGCAGGCGCGGATGTCGGCGCGGCTGCCCGAGCTGTTGGCGGCCTTGCAGACGGCTTCGGCGGCCAGCTTGATGTCGGCGTTGATCTGGTCGGCCGACTTGCCCTTCAGCGAGACGCGGATGACGGTCACGGCTTCGCTGCGCACGGCGGTCTTGACGGTGCGGGTCTGGATGACGCCGTTCAGCTGGCGCTGGGCGTCGCCGATCGTGGAGATCACGCACGCGTTCGAGACGACGGCCTTGCGGTCGGTGCAGACGGTCTGGGCGGCGGCGCGGATTTCGGCGTCGATCTGGGCGGTCGACTTGCCGGCCAGCGAGATGCGGACCAGTTGAGCGGCGCTGGCGGGAACGGCGACGGCCGACACGGCGGCGACAGCGGCCAGAATAGCGAACTTCTTCATGGGGAGGCTCCAGGATTTCTAAAAACAAACACGGTTCACTGAATTGCCGCGCTGTTTTTCATCTTGGGATTAAGGGCAAGTGCA
Organism: Caulobacter sp. Root487D2Y; assembly: GCF_001427165.1. Classification (NCBI taxonomy): domain Bacteria; kingdom Pseudomonadati; phylum Pseudomonadota; class Alphaproteobacteria; order Caulobacterales; family Caulobacteraceae; genus Caulobacter; species Caulobacter sp. Root487D2Y. Next base: position 1,075,965 of record NZ_LMFD01000010.1, on the reverse strand, counting down.
GGAACGGGATTAACCGTCGTTATCCATGCTCTTATAGCCGCGACATCTCGCCGCGCCATAGAATGACTTGCCGAATATCTTTCACTCAAAATCTATGCCTGCGCAAGAGGGCGTCGCCGAACGCCGGAACCTGGGCGACGCGGTCGCGCGAGAGCGCCGGACAGTCGCCAAACGGCCGATGCGCGGCCAATGGTCGGCCAGGGCCTCCCGAAAAGGTTGGCGCCTCCGCCGACGCGCCTTAGAGAGGTCCGTTCTTAACGACTTCTCCGCCGAGCGTTCCGATGCACGACATCAAGGCCATCCGCGACAATCCCGAAGCCTTCGAAGCCGCCTGGTCGGCCAAGGGCCGTTCGGGCGCGGCCGCCGAGGCGGTCAAGCTGGACGCCCAGCTGCGCGCGGCCCAGACCGCCCTGCAGGACGCCCAGGCCAAGCGCAACGAGTGCTCCAAGCTGATCGGCCAGGCCAAGGCCAAGAAGGACGAGGCCGAGGCCGCGCGCCTGATGGCCGAGGTCGAGGCGCTGAAGGGCGTCATGACGACCGCCGGCGAGGAAGAGGCGATCGTCGCGGCCAAGCTGAAGGACCTGCTGGCCAGCCTGCCCAACATCCCCGCGCCCGAAGTGCCCAAGGGCGAGGACGAGGCGGGCAATGTCGAGGTCCGCCGCTGGGGCGACGCCTCCAAGCTGCCGGCGGGCCGCCTGAACAATCCCAAGGACCACGTCGACCTGGGCGCGGCCCTGGGCGGCATGGACTTCGAGGCCGCCGCCCGGATGAGTGGCGCGCGCTTCGTGGTGCTCAAGAGCCAGATCGCCCGGCTGGAGCGGGCCCTGGGCCAGTTCATGCTGGACCTGCAGACCGTGCAGCACGGCTACACCGAGATCAGCCCGCCGCTGCTGGTCAAGGACGAGGCGCTGTTCGGGACGGGGCAGCTGCCGAAGTTCGCCGAGGACCTGTTCAAGACAACGGTCGATCACTGGCTGATCCCCACCGCCGAGGTCTCGCTGACCAACATCGTGCGCGAGCAGATCACCGACGAGGCCGAGCTGCCGCTGCGGATGACCGCCCTGACCCCCAGCTTCCGCTCGGAAGCCGGGGCCAGCGGCCGCGACACCCGCGGCATGATCCGCCAGCACCAATTCTACAAGGTCGAGCTGGTCTCGATCACCACGCCCGACCAGAGCGAGGCCGAGCACGAGCGCATGGTCCAGTGCGCCGAGGCCGTGCTCAAGGCCCTGGAGCTGCCGTTCCGCACCATGCTGCTGTGCACCGGCGACATGGGCTTCGGCGCCAGGAAGACCTACGACCTGGAAGTCTGGCTGCCCTCGCAGAACACCTATCGCGAGATCAGCTCGTGCTCGAACTGCGGCGACTTCCAGGCCCGCCGCATGGACGCGCGCTTCAAGAAGACCGGCGAGAAGGGCACGCACTACGTCCACACCCTGAACGGCTCGGGCCTGGCCGTCGGCCGCACCCTGGTGGCCGTGCTGGAGAACTATCAGGACGAGACCGGGCGGATCACCGTCCCGACCGCGCTCGTGCCCTACATGGGCGGCGTGACGCACATCGGGGGCGACGCGTGACGGGCTTGGCTCCTCTTCTCCTCACCCGTGAAACGGGGGAGGGGGACCGCGTAGCGGTGGAGGGGGCGTCCCCGCTGCACCGAGGCGGCCTGACGCCCCCTCCGTCACGATGCGTATTCGCATCGCGCCACCTCCCCCGCGTTGCGGGTGAGGAGAAGTAGATGCGCATCCTCCTCACCAACGACGACGGCATCCACGCCCCCGGCCTCGAAAGCCTGGAGCGCATCGCCCGCGCGCTGTCGGACGACATCTGGATCGTGGCCCCGGAATACGAACAGTCGGGCGCCGGCCGGTCCCTGACCCTGTCGGACCCGATCCGCGTGCGCCGCGTCGACCCGCGCCGCTTCGCCATCGAGGGCACGCCCACCGACTGCGTGGCCATGGCCGTGCAGCAGCTGATCGAGGGACCCACGCCGGACCTGGTGCTGTCGGGCGTCAACCGCGGCCAGAACCTGGCCGAGGACGTCACCCTGTCGGGCACGGTGGCCGGCGCCATCGAGGGCATGGCCCTGGGGATCCCCTCGATCGCCCTGTCCCAGGCCATGACCTATTTCCACGACGAGGTGGTCGCCCACTGGGAGACCGCCGAGCACTACGGGCCCGGCATCGTCCGCCGCCTGCTGGAGATCGGCTGGCCCAAGGACGTCATCATGAACGTCAACTTCCCGCCGCTTGCCCCTGAAAGCGTCACCGAGGTGGAAGTCACCCGCCAGGGCTTCCGCGACTCGCACATGCGGAGCATGGAAAAGCGGACCGACCTGCGCGGTCGCGACTACTATTGGACCGGCTTCGTGCTCAAGCCGTCCACGCCGGTGGAGGGAACCGATCTGAAGGCCGTCTACGAAGGACGCATCTCGGTCACGCCGCTGCATATCGACCTGACGCACAACCAGACCGTCGCGGCCATGAAGGGCGTGCTCGGCGGCTCGCCCCCCCGTTTCGAGCGATCTGGGCCGGAGCCGCTGAAGACGGAAGCGGGCGCGTGATGGCCCACGCCAAGAGCGACACGCCCGAGGCCCGCCTGAAGGCGCTGATGGCCGCCCTGCGCGCCCAGGGCGTCACCGACCCGGCCGTGCTCGGCGCCATCGAGAAGACCCCGCGCGACCTGTTCACGCCCGACCTGTTCAAGGAACGGTCCTGGGAGGACTCGGCCCTGCCGATCGCCTGCGGCCAGACGATCAGCCAGCCGTTCATCGTCGGCCTGATGACCCAGGCCCTGACCCTGGAGCCGCGCTGCCGGGTGCTGGAGATCGGCACCGGCTCGGGCTACCAGACCGCCGTCCTCAGCCGGGTGTCGCGGCTGGTCTATACGATCGAGCGCTACCGGACCCTGATGAAGGAGGCCGAGGCCCGCTTCGCCGTGCTGGGCCTGACCAACGTCATCACGAAATTTGGGGATGGATGGGAAGGCTGGCCCAAACAGGCGCCGTTCGACCGCATTCTGGTCACGGCCGCCGCGCAGGATGAGCCGGAAACTCTGCTTTCGCAGCTCAAGCCCCAGGGCGTGCTCGTCGCGCCGGTGGGCAAGGGGCCCGTGCAGAGTCTTCGCCGCTATGCGGGCGACGGAAAGGGGGGCTTCACCGTTGAAGTCCTTTGCGACGTGCGTTTCGTCCCGATCCTGGACGGCGTCGCCCGCGAGTAGAGCGGGGCGGCGGCTTCGGGTTCCGGAAGCGACGCGAGATGTTTAATGGTTGGTTTACCCTTGCGACGGCGTCTGGAGCCTCGCGAGGCAAAGGAGAGGCTATGAGGCAGTTGTGGACGCGCGCGGCGGTGATCGCCCTGACGGCTGGAACCCTCGCGGCCTGCGAAAGCACGGGCGGCGCGCAATATCCGATCCGCGGCGAGGCCCCCACGCCGAACTTCCCGATCGTCCAGGCGCCGGTCGCCGACCAGCAGCCCGAGGGACCCTCGACCCCGCGGGCCGAGGAGCCGCCGCCCAACTTCTCCGTGCCCATCGGCGGAACCGGCGTCTCCAGCCAGCCCCTGGCGCCGGCGACCGCCGCCGAGCCTCCGCCTCCGCCTCCGCCGCCTCCGCCGCCTCCGGCGGCCGAATATCGCCCCGCGCCCGCGCCGCGCCCCGTGGTGGTGACCTCGGTCGGCGGCCCCGTCGTGACGATCGCCGGTCCGCCCAAGACCTATAAGGTCAAGGCCGGCGACAATATCGACGCCATCGCGCGCACGCTCGGCACCACCCGCGCCGAGCTGGCCAAGGACAACGACCTGAAGTCGCCGTACCGGATCCATCCCGGCCAGGTGCTCCAGGGCCCCGAGAGCAAGAACGCCAAGGCCTATGTCGTCCAGAGCGGCGACACGATGTTCGCCATCGCCAAGCGCTTCTCGGTCTCGGCCGCCGCCCTGGCCGAAGAGAACGACTTGAGCACGGGTTCGGCGATCAGGAAGGGCCAGAAGCTGCGCCTGCCGGACGGCTACAAGGACAAGGGTCCGAGCAAGACCACCGTGATGCAGGCGGTCGCCCAGACCCCGGCGACCAGCGCGCCGCCGATCGGCTCGACGTCCAGCCGCGCCCCGGCGCCGACGCCCGCGCGCGTCGTCGAGGAAGAGCCCGAGGCGCCCGCCGCCCGTCCGGTCACCACCACCACGGTCAGCGTCACCGGTCCGGTGGTCGAGGTCGCCGGCCCGCGCCGCACCTACACCGTCAAGTCGGGCGACGCGATTGACGCCATCGCCCGCGGCCTGGACACCACCCGCGCCGACCTGGTCGAGGACAACAAGCTCAAGGCGCCTTACACGATCCATCCCGGGCAGAAGCTGAAGGGCCCGGCGACCACGGCCAAGGCCTATGTCGCCAACAGCGGCGACACCCTGGCCAACATCGCCAAGCGCTTCAACGTCAAGCCGGCCGCCCTGGCCGAGGCGAACGGCATCAAGGTCTCGGCCACGATCAAGAAGGGCCAGAAGATCCGTCTGCCGTCCGGCTACAAGGACAAGGGCCCGCTGAAGACCACGGTGACGACCACGCCGGCCGCGCCGCGTCCCACGACCCCGCGCCCGACCACGCCGGAGCCCAGCTACAACCCTCCGGCCGCGAAGATGAGCCCCTCGGTGAGCCAGCCGCCGGTCACGCCGCGTCCCTTCTCGCCGCCGCCGACCCAGAACTATCCGCGCGCGCCCAGCGGTCCGGTCTCGGCCCAGCCGGCGACGCCGCCGCCCTCCGCCGGCCAGATCATCGCCGCCAGCCCGCCGCCGACCGAGGCCGAGATCACCGCCGCCGGCCGCGGCCGCTTCGTGTGGCCGCTGCAGGGCGAGACGATCTCCGACTTCGGTCCCAAGGGCACGGGTCAGCGCAACGACGGCGTCAACATCCGCGCGGCCGCCGGCACGCCGGTCCGCGCCGCCGCGGCGGGCGAGGTGGTCTATGCCGGCAACCAGGTGCCGGGCTTCGGCAATCTGGTGCTGGTCAAGCACGCCGACGGCTGGGTGACGGCCTACGCCCACCTGTCATCCACCGAAGTGAAGATGCGCCAGCAGGTCGCCCAAGGCGCCACCCTGGGCGCGGTCGGCCAGACCGGCGGCGTCACCGAGCCCCAGCTGCACTTCGAGGTACGCTACGCCCCGACCCCGAAGGACAAGGCGCGTCCGGTCGATCCGGGCCTGGTGCTGCCGAGGTAATATGAAGATCTTTCCCTCCCCCTTGTGGGGAGGGGGGACCAGCGAAGCTGGTGGGCGGGGTCCGCTGACTCATCAAGTCCCACCCGACCCCTTCGGGGCCACCCTCCCCGTAAAGGGGAGGGAAGGGCGGTCAGCCTAGTCCCGGCCCCAGCGCCACTTCCACGGACCGTCGCTCTTACGCCAGCTGACGACGAGGACGATCGCCGTGGAGGCCAGCACCACGCCGAGGTGAAGGCCGGGGTTGCGCTCCACCAACACCAGGCTGCTGGTCATGACGACGACCAGGAAGCCGATGACCAACGCCCAGCCTTCCCAGCTGCGGGGCCAACCGGCCCCGAATCCATAACGCTTCACGCGAAACCAAGGCTTGCCCATGCGGGCCTCCGTAGGGTTTTACGCGGGCAAGTTTACACCCAGCTCGCCGGCCAGGTCACGGGTGAACTGCCAGGCCACCCGGCCCGAGCGGGCGCCGCGCAGCTGCGACCATTGCAGGGCCCGGCGCTCGAGGTTCTCGACCTTCAGGCCGAACCGGTCGGCATAGGCGTGGACCGCCGCCAGATAGGTCGGCTGGTCCATGGGCGGAAAGCCGATCCACAGGCCGAAGCGGTCGGAGACGCTCATCTCCTCCTCGGCGTTCTCGGCGGCGGCGATCGCGCCCTGGCTCTCGACGTGGTCGCGCGGCATCAGGTGGCGGCGGTTGGAGGTGGCGACGAACAGCACGTTCTCGGGCGGGCCGGCCACGCCGCCCTCCAGGGCCGATTTCAGCGCCTTGGCGGCCGCCGCCCCGTCCTCGAAAGACAGGTCGTCGCACAGCACCACGAAGCGCTCCGGGCGCGCGCGCAGCTGGTCGAACAGCGGGGGCAGGGCGGTCACCTCGTCGCGGTCGACCTCGACCAGCTTCAGGGCGGGAAACTCGGCCGCCAGCACCATGAAGGCCGACTTGGTCAGCGAGCTCTTGCCCGTGCCGCGCACGCCCCACAGCAGCACGTGGTTGCAGGGCAGGCCGACGGCGAAGCGACGGAGATTCTCGACGAAGCGGTCCTTCTGGCGATCGACGCCGATCAGCAGGTCCAGGGCCATCGGATAGTCCGGAGCCGGTACGAAGCCGCCGCTGCCCCCCTTTTCAGGAGAATGGGGCTCATGCCGGAAAAGCCGCCCGGCGTCGAAGGCGGGGGCGGCCGGAGCGGCCGGAGCCAGGCGCTCCAGGGCGTCGGCGATGCGGGCGAGCAGGGGGACGGCGTCGTCGTTCATGTGTTGCTCCCTAGCCTCACCGCGCCGTCATTGCAAAAGGGGAGGTGAACGCATAGCTTCCGCCGACTTGACGCGGGTCCTATCTGAAGAGCCCGCGCATCGACAATCTGGAGTCGTTATGAATTCCGCTATGATGCAGCAGTTCATGGGCATCGCGCCCATCATTCTGATGGTTGTGCTGTTCTACTTCATGCTGATCCGCCCGCAGCAGCAGCGCGCCAAGCAGCACGCCGCCGCCATCGCCGCCGTCAAGCGCGGCGACAACGTCGTGCTGTCGAACGGCATGCTGGGCAAGGTCGTCCGGGTCGAGGAAGCCGAAGTCGGCGTCGAGATCGCCCAGGGCGTGACCGTCAAGGTCGTCAAGAGCATGATCGCCGAGATCCGCGCCAAGGGCGAACCGGCCCCGGCCAACGACCCCAAGAGCTGATCACCGTCGAGTCGACCTCGGGGGGCGCCGACCACGAGGCGCCGCCCACAACGAGACGCCTCAGGGCGTCGTCCAGAGCCTGTAATCCATGCTGACCCTCTCCCGCTGGAAAGTCACCGCCGTCATACTGTCGGTGATTTTCGGCATCGTCTTCACCCTGCCGAACCTGTTGCCGCAGAAGACGCTCGACGCGCTTCCCGGCTGGGTTCCCCATCAGAAGCTGAACCTCGGCCTCGACCTGCAGGGCGGTTCGTACCTGCTCTACGAGGTCGACACCGATGCGCTGCGCGCCGAACGCCTGACCAACATGGTCGAGGACGTGCGCACCACGCTGCGCAACGACCAGATCGAGTTCGGCGAGCTGGGTGAAGCGGGCGGGATCGTTCGGGTCCGCATCACCGATCCGGGCAAGGTGGACCAGGCGGTCAGCCTGCTGCGTCGCTCGATCGGCGGTCCTCTGGCCGGCGCCATCGGCGGCCGCGACACCAATATCAGCAACAAGGGCGACGGCCGCCTGGAGCTGAGCTTCGTGCCCGAGGCCGCCAAGGCCGACGCCGCCAAGGCGGTGGATCAGTCGATCGAGACGATTCGTCGTCGGGTCGACGCCATGGGCACCAAGGAACCGACCATCACCCGTCAGGGCGTCAACCGGATCGTCATCCAGGCGGCCGGCGAGAGCGATCCGGCCCGCCTGCAGGCGGTGATCGGCCAGACGGCCAAGCTGACCTTCCAGATGGTCGACGAGACCGTCACGCCCGAGGACATGGCCGCCGGTCGCATCCCGCCCGGCGTGATGGTGATCCCGAGCGCCGAGGCCGGCCGCCCGCCGATCCCCGTGGCCAAGCGCGCCCTGGTGACCGGCGAGGACCTGGTCGACGCCAACCAGACCTTCGACCAGAACGGCGCGGCCGCCGTCGGCTTCCGCTTCGGCGGTTCGGGCGCCCGCAAGTTCGGCGACGCCACGACCCGCAACGTCGGCAAGCGCTTCGCCATCGTGCTGGACAACAAGTACATCTCCGATCCGCGGATCAACCAGCCGCTGCCGGGCGGTTCGGGCATCATCACCGGCAACTTCACGCCGGAAAGCGCCGCCGAGCTGGCCCTGCTGCTGCGCTCGGGCGCTCTGCCCGCCAAGCTGAACCTCGAGGAACAACGCACCGTCGGGGCCGAGCTGGGCGCCGACGCCGTGCGGGCCGGCACGATCTCGCTGGCCATCGGCGCGGCCGCGATGTTCGTGTTCATCATCCTGGCGTACGGCCTGTTCGGGACGTTCGCGGCCATCGCCCTGTTCGTCAACGTGCTGCTGATCGTCGGCATCATGTCGATGACCCAGGCGACCCTGACCTTCCCCGGCATCGCCGGCCTGATCCTGACCCTGGCGGTCGCGGTCGACGCCAACGTGCTGATCTACGAACGGATGCGGGACGAGGCGGCGGCGGGACGCTCGCCGATGTCGGCGGCCGACACCGGCTATCGGCGGGCGCTGGTCTCGATCATGGACGCCAACATCACCAGCGTGATCTCGGCCTTGATCATGTTCTCCATGGGCGCCGGACCGGTCAAAGGTTTCGCCTGGACGCTTCTCATCGGCGTGTTCACTTCGTTGTTCACCGCCATTCTCATTACCCAAGTGCTCATCGGTTGGTGGTTCAAGGCCGCCAAGCCGAAGAAGCTGCCGATCGCCTGAGGATCATCATGGCCTGGCCTCTTATCCGCCTGATCCCGCGTTCGACCCACTTCCGCTTCGTGAAGTGGGCGCCCGTCGCCGCGATCTTCTCCGCCCTGCTGATCGTCGGCTCGGGCGTCTCGTTCTTCACCCAGGGCCTGAACCTGGGCATCGACTTCAAGGGCGGCGTGGCGCTGGAAGCGCGCATGCCCACCCCGATCCCCACGTCCGAGCTGCGCACGGCCCTGGCTGGGTTCGGCGCCCATGACGCCCAGGTGCAGCCCTTCGGCTCGCCCAACAGCGCCATGATCCGCTTCCTGCCCGAGGCGGGCCAGAACCCGAACCAGGCGGCCGTCGACCTGGAGAAGAAGCTGATCCAGCGCTACCCGACCATGACCATCCCGTCGCACTCGGCGATCGGGGCCAAGGTCTCGGGCGAGCTGCTGGGCAAGGGCTTCATGGCCCTGGGCATCGCCCTGGCCCTGATGCTGGCCTACATCTGGTTCCGCTTCGGCCTGTCCTACGGCACCGGCGCGGTCGTGGCGGTGTTCCACGACATCGTGCTGACCCTGGGCCTGTTGTCGGTGCTGCAGATCGAGTTCTCGATGACCTCGATCGCCGCCCTGCTGACGGTGATCGGCTACTCGATGAACGAAAAGGTCATCACCTTCGACCGGCTGAAGGAAAACCTGCGCAAGTACAAGACCACGCCGCTGCGCGAGATCATCGACCTGTCGGAGAACGAGCGTCTGTCGCGGACGATCATCACCGGCACCACGGCCCTGCTGGCCCTGGGCGGCACGATGTTCTTCGGCGGCCCGGTGCTGTTCCCGCTGGTCTTCACGATGACCTTCGGCATCATCATCGGCACCTATTCGTCGGTCTATATCGCCCTGCCGCTGATCCTCGTCTGGGGCGTCAAGCGGGGCGAAGAGGAAGCCACGCCGATCAAGCTCGGCGCCGGCACCCGGCCCTGATGCTGCGCCAGCCGCCATCGATAGACGCCTGGGGCGGCGGCGGCTTCCGCGTCTCCGGCGACTGGCGTCCGGGCTCGCTGCTGATCATCGACGATCAGCCGCGGACCTGGGCGGCCACCAGCCTGGCGACTCTTACGCCCGAAGACTTCGCCGAGGTCTTCGCGGCGGGCGGCGCGGTCGAGTTCGTGCTGCTGGGCGTGGGCCTGGTCAACGCCCTGCCGCCGCGGCCGGTGCGCGACGCGCTGAAGGCGGCGGGCGTGGGGCTGGAGTTCATGAGCACCGAGGGCGCGGCCCGCACCTACAACGTGCTGGCCAGCGAAGGCCGACGCCTGGCGGCGGCCCTGATCGCCGTCTAGAGCGCGGCGTCCGCGCTCCAAACGGTCGGCCAATACCCGCAAAGATCGTGTCTATTTGCCGACTCCGCGAGGCGCCTTATACCTGACTTCAAGCAAGGCATCAGGGGGCCTGGACATGACTGCTCTACTTTCGAATTTCCGCAACACCATCATCGTCAGCGTCATCCTGGCGCTGGTGATCGCGTTCGGCTTCGGGCACAGCCCGCACGGCTTCGACGAAGCCTATTTCCAGGCGGTGTTCCGCGTGATGCACGTGTTCTTCGGCATCCTTTGGATCGGACTGCTGTACTATTTCAACTTCGTGCAGATCCGCGTCATGCCGCAGATCCCGGCCGAGCTGAAGCCGGCGGTGTCGAAGTACATCGCGCCCGAGGCGCTGTTCTGGTTCCGCTGGGCGGCGCTGGCGACCTGGCTGATGGGCGTGGTCCTGGCCTTCAGCCGCGGCTATCTGGGCGAGGCGGCGACCTTCGGTCTCTGGGGCGGCTACGAGCGCGGCGTCGACATGGGCTTCACCTTCATCGGCCTGGGCATGTGGCTGGCGACGATCATGTTCATCAACGTCTGGGGCGTGATCTGGCCGAATCAGAAGCGAGCCCTCGGCCTCGTCGAGGCCGACGCGGACACCAAGGCCAAGTCGGCCAAGATGGCCATGCTGTTCTCGCGCATCAACACGCTGCTCAGCATCCCGATGCTGGTCACGATGACGATGTACCAGACGCTGTTCGGCTGATCCCGGGATCGGACGGCATGGAGAAGGCCCGCCCGATCGGCGGGCCTTTTTCTTTTGGGCGATGCGGCGCATAAGCCGCGCCCATGACGACGCTGGACATCGCCCACCGGGACAACGCTCCCGACGCCGACCTGGACGCCCTGGTGCGCCGGGTCGACCCCGACCGCTGGCTGGCCAGCCGGTTCATCGCCGATCCCAAGGCCCGCGCCGACGTCATCGCGCTGTACGCCTTCAACTACGAGCTGGCGCGGGTGGCCGGCGGGGTCAGCAACGCCCTGATGGGCGAAATCCGCCTGACCTGGTGGCGCGAGGCCATGGAGGAGATCGCCGCCGGCCAGATCGCGCGCAAGCACCCCGCCGTCCAGGCGGTGGCCGCCGCCGGCTATCCCTTGAGCGCCTTGGCCGAGATGGCGCAGGCGCGCCTGGCCGATCTGGACGACGCGCCGTTCGAGACGGAGGCCCAGGTCCTGGCCTATGTCGACGCCACGGCCGGGGCGGTGATGATGCTGGCCGCCTGGCGGCTGGACGCGAAGGCCGATCTCCACGCCGTCCAGGACGCCGCCCGGACCTATGGCCTGGCGGGCCTGTGGCGGCTGAAGCGGGCCGGGGTCCAGCGCCTGCCGGCCGACTGGACCCAGGGCGACGTCCGCCGCCGGGTGGATGCGGCGCGGCGCAAGGCGAACGCCGCGCTCAAGGCGCTGCCGGTCGCCGCCTTCCCCGCCGCCGCGCCCGCGGCCCTGGCGATGGCCCAGACCGGCGGGCGCGAGCTGGGCGCGTTGGAGACGCAGGTCCGGCTGACCTGGGCGGTGGCGACGGGGCGGATCTGAGCCGGGGACACGCCCTTGCGGCGTGTCCCCAAGGGCGGGCGCGGCGCTTGCTGATGGGGACACGCCGCAAGGGCATGTTCCCGCCTTACGCCGCCTCTGACGGCTTCTTGGTCTGCCGCGCGGCCTTGGTCAGGCGGTCCAGCACGTCGGGAACCAGCTGCTCGGAAAAGCCGCCGATGAAGGCCCAGACCATCATCTTGGCCGCGTCGACGGCGGCTGGGAACATCAGGCCGCGATTGACCAGGGTGATCGGGCAATCGTAGCGGCAGGGTACGATCTGGGGAAACAGCGCCGCCGCCCCGCTGCCGACGATCGCGCCGTCGCGCACCAGGCCGCTGGCGAAGAAGGCCACCAGGACGAACGACACCGACATGCCCACGAAGGCGGCGATGAACACCGCCGTCAGCCCCTGGCTGAGGGCGCTGACCTGGCGCACCGGGTCGATCTCGGACGAGGCCGAGGCCATGGCCGACTCCGTCCGGCGCAGCACCGACACCATGGCCCCGGCCGCGCCGACGAAGGCGATCAGCGCGAAGTTGGCGATCACCATCACCGACTCGCGGATGGCGCCGGGCGGAGTGATGTTGGGCAGGATCCGGGTGATCATCAGCGCCAGGAACAGCCAGCACAACAGGCCCAGGGCCCAGCGCCGCATCCGGCCGGTCAGGACTTCGCGCTCGCTGCTCAGCGTATAGAGCAGCTTCAGCCGCTCCAGCAGGCTCAAGGCCTCGGCCTCGAGTTCGGCGCGCGTGGCGTCGTCCGGCGCGAAAACGACATGCTCGAGCTTGATGTTCTTGGGGCCCACGGCCTGGATGTAGCGTTCGCGCAGCTGCGGCACGAACCACTTCAGCCGTTCCAGCCCGTAGTCGCGGACCATCCATTTGCGCAGGTCGACCGCGGCGGCGATTTGTTCGCTGGGGTAGGGGCTGTTGAAGCCCGCCGTCAGGCGCCTGAACTTCTCTTCGCGCTCGGCCTGGCTGTTGTCGCCGGTGGTTGAATCGCCCTCGGCGTGGCCGCGGCTGCCGTGGCGCAAGGCGATCTCGGTGAGGTCCAGGTCCAGTTCCGCCGCCAGGATGCGGGCCTCGGCGTAGCGTCCGCCCAGTCGCGAATGCAGCGTGAGCCGGTCCGAGATCGCGCGAAACAGATGGAACATGGGCGCCCCTTCCGTGTCCAAACTAACGGAAGGGGCGAAGGGCTGCAATTTATAAGCGCATTACTTGGCAGGCTCGCCCTTGGTCCAGCGATCGAGCCATTTCTGCACCTCGTCGTGCCACTGCACCGAGTTCTGGGCCTTCAGCACCCAGTGATTCTCGTTGGGGAAATACAGCAGCTTGCTGGGAACGCCCTTGCGCTGCAGGGCCGTGAACGTCCCGATGCCTTCCTCCAGCGGCACGCGGAAGTCCTGGCCGCCCTGGACCACCATCTCCGGCACGCTCCACTGGTCGACATGGTCGGCCGGATTGAACTTGGAATAGGTGGTGTTGGCCGCGTAGGGCGGGCCGCCGTTCTCCCATTCGCTGAACCACAGCTCCTCGGTGGAGTAGCCCATGAAGCGGCTGTCGAAGATGCCGTCGTGGTTGACCAGGCACTTCCACGGCGCCTTCCACTGGCTGGCGATCCAGTTGATCATGAAGCCGCCGTACGAGCCGCCCAGGGCGCAGGCGCGGTCCTTGTCGAGGAAGCCGTACTTGCCCGTCGCGAAGGCCCAGCCCTTCTGCAGGTCCTCCAGCGGGCGGTCGCCCCAGTGCTGGCTGATCGCGTCGGTGAAGGCCTGGCCGTAGCCGGTCGAGCCGTGGAAATCGATCATCACCACGGCATAGCCGGCCCCGGCGTAGGTCTGGGCGTTCCAGCGATAGTGAAAGAGGTTGCCGAACGATCCTTGCGGGCCGCCATGGATCAGGAAGGCGACCGGATACGTCTTGGCCGGATCGAAATTGGCCGGCTTGACCAGATAGCCGTGGACCGTCTCGCCGTTCCAGCCGGGGAAGCTGAACTGCTCGGTGTCGCCCATGGCCACGCCGGCCAGGGCCTCGGCGTTGTTGTTGGTGAGTTTGATCGGCGCCTCGGCCTTCTTGGCGACGGTCGACAGGGCGTAGAGCTGGGCCGGGCTCTTCAGGTTGTCCTGGGCGTAGACGATCGACTGCGGGCCGACGCTGAAGCCGCTGACATGGCCTTCGCCGGTCAGGGGCGTGACCTTGCCGGACTTCACGTCGATGGCGAACAGCTTGGTCTGCCCGACGTCCTCGGCGGTCGTGTAGATCGTCTTGCCGTCGGCGCTCCAGGCGATCGACTGGGCCGAACGGTCCCAGCCGGCGGTCAGCTCGCGCTCGCCGTAGCCCTTGGCGTCCTTGGCGTCGGCTTCGCGGACCATGATCGCCAGGCGGTCGGCCTCGAAGCCCGGGCGCTTCATGGCCAGATAGGCCGAGATCCTGCCGTCCGGCGAGAAGCTGGGTTGGGAATCCATGGCCTTGTTGGCCTGCGTGCGGTTCTCCGGCTTGGCCGAGCCGTCCATGGGAACGCGCCACAGGTCGTAGTTGGTGCTCCACGATTCCTCGCGGTCGGCCGGCTTGGCCGAGAACACCACCCATTTGCCGTCCGGCGTGATGTTGAAGTCCTCGTCGCCGCCGAACGGTTTGGTCGGGGTGTCGCCGTTGAAGCCGTTCATCAGCGCGACGGGCGTTCCGGTCGCCAGGCCCTGATCACCGAGTTTCAGCGCGTAGAGGTGGTTCTGGAGGCCGTCGTTCCAGGCGTCCCAGTGGCGGATGAACAGCTTGTCGAAGACCACGCCGGTGGTCTTGACGCCGGCCTTGGCGGCCAGCTTGTCCTTGGTGCAGTCCAGGGTGTCGCAGTCGGGGAACACCGACTGGGCGATGACGATGGTCTTGCCGTCGGGCGCGATCTTGAAGGCGCCGACGTCGAACGGCGCCTTGGTCGCCTGGACGGCGGTCTCGCCGGCCGCGTCGGTGCGATAGACCTGGTCCAGGCCGCCGGTCCGGCCCGAGATGAAGTAGAGGCCCTTGCCGTCGGGCGACCAGCGGGCGCTGCTGGCGCCGCCGTCCGAGACGGCCAGCCGGCGCGGCGCCGTCTTGGCCTTCAGGTCGGCGATCCACAGCGACATCGAGGCCTTGTTGGCCGGCAGGTCCATCGTCCGTACGCTGTAGACCACGAAGCGGCCGTCAGGCGACACGCGCGGATCGCTGATCCGCTCCAGCTGCACCATGTCCTTGGCGGTGAAGCCGCGACCGCCCTGGGCGTCGGCGGCCAGGGCGCCCGGCGCGACGGCGAAGGCGGCCATGGACAGGGCGAGGGCGGAAGCGGCTATGCGCAAGGTCTTGGTCATCGAGACGGGATCCGGGAGAAGTTGGCGCCGAAAAGCGGCCAGAGCCTAGCGACGGCGTGCGGGCGAAGCCAGGGGAGGGGCACAAGATTGCCTCCGGAAACGCCAAGCTCTGCAATGCGACAAAATGGTGACCGTCGATTGGCCAAAAAAGTCATGAAAAACAATCCGCTAGTAAGGTAACAATCGGAAACAGGACTTGCTTTGCCGCGACGCAGCATTGTCCCTAAATGGTATGCGGGGACGAGAGGCGGTCGATCGAACCGCCCCGCTGCTAAGTTTAAGGGTTTCAAGTGTCGGCTTCGGCATATTTTCAGCACACGGTCGCCGGACCGGTGATTTTCGCCGGTGTGGGCCTGCACACCGGCGCGCACGTGCGCGTCGCCGTGCGCCCGGCCCCGGTCGACGCCGGGATCGTCTTCGTGCGCACCGATGTCCACGACCGCGACAACCGCGTGCCGGTCAAGCCGGACGCCGTCTGCCAGACTCAGCTGGGCACCGTCATCAACAACGCCGCCGACGTGCGTGTCTCGACCATCGAGCACCTGATGGCCGCCCTGGCCGCCCTGGCCATCGACAACTGCGTGGTCGAGCTGGACGGTCCGGAAGTGCCGATCATGGACGGTTCGTCCGAGCCCTTCATGCAGATCCTCGACCGCGCCGGCCGCCGCAAGCAGGAAGCCGCTCGTCACTACATCGAGATTCTCGACACCGTGGTGGTCGAGGAAGGCGACAAGCTGGCCAGCCTGTCGCCGAGCGACCGGTTCGAGGTCGCCTTCGAGATCGTCTTCGACAGCAAGGTGATCGGCCGCCAGCGCGTCGACCTGACCGTCGACGAAGAATCGTTCCGCGCCGAGCTTTCCGACTGCCGCACCTTCGGCTTCCTCCGCGACGTCGAGGCCCTGCGCGCCATCGGCCTGGCCCGCGGCGGCACGATGGAGAACGCCGTGGTCATCGACGGCGACCGCGTGCTTAACCCCGAAGGCCTGCGCCGCCCCGACGAATTCGTGCGCCACAAGGCGCTGGACGCGGTGGGTGATCTTTATGTGCTGGGCGCGCCGATCATCGGCCGTTTCGAGGGCGTTCTGGCCGGTCACGGCCTGAACAACGCCGTCGTCCGGGCCCTGATGGCCAACCCCGCCGCCTGGCGGATGCGCGCCCATTCGGTGGAATTGGCGCAAGCCGTCTGACAAACTGATACCGAGGCGTCGTCTTGGATCTGATTTGGCTTCGACCTGATTTGGCCAAAAAGCCGATGTCTCTAGCGTTTGGGCGGATTCCCGGGGGGATGCGTCTTGGGGCGTATCCTCGTCATGGCTCGGCTTCCATTTGCGCCCGCATCGGCGTGGTGTAGAAGCCTTGCACGGCGCAGGGGCGCACGTTTGCTTCGAGGGTGAAAAGTCCGTGCTTCGTAATTTCTCGGGACGCAAGGTCGCTATCGTCGCGACCGCCGTGCTGGTCGCCCTGTCGGTCTCCGCCTGCGCCGGCAAGCGCAAGAAGCCGACCCTGGCCTACGAAGAGCGCCCGGTGGAGCTGCTCTATTCGACCGGCGCCAATCGCCTGGACCGCGGCAGCTACAACGAAGCCGTCGACTATTTCCGCGAGGTCGAGCGTCAGCACCCCTATTCGGAATGGTCGCGCCGCTCGATCCTGATGACCGGCTACGCTCACTATATGAGCAACCAGTACAGCGAGGCGATCTCCGACGCCGACCGCTTCATCGGCCTCTATCCGGGCAATCCTTCGGCCTCCTACGCCTACTATCTGAAGGCCGTCTGCTATTTCGAGCAGATCGTCGACGTGAACCGCGACCAGGCCGCGACCGAGCAGGCCATGGCCTCGCTGCGCGACGTGGTCCAGCGCTATCCCAACTCGGAATACGCCCAGGACGCGCGCCTGAAGATCGACATGGTCAGCGACCAGCTGGCCGGCAAGGAAATGACCATCGGCCGCTACTATCTGAAGAACGGCCAGACCCTGGCGGCCATCGGCCGGTTCCGCACCGTGGTCGACCGCCACCAGACCACCTCGCACGCGCCCGAGGCTCTGTACCGCCTGGTCGAGAGCTACCTGACCCTGGGCCTGCTGGACGAGGCCAAGCGCAACGGCGCGGTGCTGGGCTACAACTTCCCGGGCGATCCCTGGTACGCCGAGGCCTACAAGCTGCTGACGTCCAACAACCTCAGGCCGGCCGTCGAGCCGCTGAAGGCCGGCAACAAGAAGAACATGCTGGACCGTCTGACCCACGACAAGGACAAGACCCTGGCGCCTCCCGCCGACACCACCACGCCGGCCGACGGCAAGCCGCCGGCCGAGACCAAGCCCAAGAAGGGCGGCGTCTCGGGCATCCTGGGGATGTGATTTCAGCGGGCCGGTCCTTCCAGGATCGGCCCGTTTTCCGTTCCGGAACGCCCCGCGGAGCTCGCGAGAACGTCCCGAGAACAAGCCCCCTTTGAAAAACCCTGATTCCCGGCGATCCTAGGCCTCATGCTGATCGGCCTTTCCATCCGCGACGTCGTGCTCATCGAAAGCCTGGACCTGGCCATAGGTCCAGGCCTGACCGCGCTCACCGGAGAGACGGGGGCGGGCAAGTCGATCATCCTGGACGCCCTGGGCCTGGCCACCGGCGCGCGGGCCGACGCCGGGCTCGTTCGTCGGGGGGCCGCAGGCCACGCCAGCGCCACCGCCATCTTCGCCCTGCCGGCCGACCACGCCGCCTTCGCCTATCTGGACGACAAGGGCCTGGACTACGCCCGCGACGAGGACCTGGTCCTGCGCCGCCAGCTGTCGGCCGACGGCCGTTCGCGCGCCTTCGTCAACGACCAGGCCACCAGCGTCGGGGTGCTCAAGGACCTGGGCGCCCTGCTGCTGGAGGTCCACGGCCAGCACGAGACCGTCGGCCTGCTGGACGTGCGCACCCACCGCAATCTGCTGGACGCCTTCGGGCTGGTCCGGGTCGGGACCGTCGCTTCGGCCTGGAGCGCCTGGCGCGCCGCCCGTGAAAAGGCCGCCGCCCTGCGCGATCTGGCCGACCGCGCGGCCGTCGAGACCGAGGAACTGACCCTTCGTCTGTCCGAGCTGGATCGTCTGGACCCGCGCGAGGGCGAGGAGACCCAGCTGGCCGAGGAGCGGGCCCTGCTGGGCTCGGCCGAGAAGGCCCTGGCCGACATCGCCGCCGCCAGCGACGCCCTGGGCGGCGACGCCCTGTCGGGCAAGCTGGCCAGCGCCTTCCGCGCTCTGGAGAGAGCGCGCGAGCGCGCCATCCACGCCGGCGCCCCCGCCGACGGGCCGGCCGTCAGCCGCCTGGCCGCCGCCTGCGAGGCGGTCGACCGCGCCCTGGTCGAGGCCCAGGAGGCGGCCGCCTCCATCGACGCCGCCGCCGAGAGCTTCGAGTTCGAACCCGATCGCCTGGAAAAGGCCGAGGAGCGCCTGTTCGCCCTGCGCGGCATGGCCCGCAAGCTGAACGTCGCCGTCGAGCTGCTGCCCGACAAGCGCGCGGAGTTCGCCGCCCAGCTGCAGGCCATCGAGACCTCGGAAGAGGCCCTGAAGGCCGCCGAACAGGAGGCCGCCGACGCTCGCGCCGCCTATCTCTACGCGGCCCAGACCTTGTCGGCCGAGCGCCGCGCCGCCGGCGACCGCCTGGCCGCCGCCGTCGAGGGCGAGCTGACGCCGTTGAAGCTGGAAAAGGCCAGGTTCCGCGTCGCCGTCGAGCCGCTGGACGAGGACCGCGCCGGCCCGACCGGTGTCGACCGCGTGGCCTTCGAGATCTCGACCAATCCCGGCGCGCCGTTCGGACCGATGGAGGCCATCGCCTCGGGCGGCGAGCTGGCCCGCTTCGCCCTGGCCCTGAAGGCCGCCCTGGCGGGCCGCGAAGGGTCCCAGCCGCTGATGATCTTCGACGAAGTGGACCAGGGCGTCGGCGGGGCCGTGGCCGACGCGGTGGGCCTTCGCCTCAAGCGCCTGGCGGCGAATGCGCAGGTGCTGGTGGTCACCCACTCGGCCCAGGTCGCCGCCCGGGCCGACGCCCACTGGCGGATCACCAAGGCCGGCGACGACACCTCGACCCGCACCCGGGTCGAACCGCTGTCGGCCGTCCAGCGGCAGGAAGAGATCGCGCGGATGCTGTCGGGGGCCGAGGTCACCGAGGCGGCCCGGGCGGCGGCGCGGGCGCTGATCGGGTAAATCTCCTAGCCGCAAAGCTCAAATCCGTTGTCATCCCGGAAGCCTCGCAGAGGCTGTCCGGGACCCAGGAGACGGGCTGATGCGATGCGGTTCACCTGGGTCCCGGACAAGCGCTCCGCGCTTTCCGGGATGACAACAGGGAGGTGGCGGAAATTACGCCAAAGCCGGCCCGGCGGCCTTAATCGTCGGCTCCCGCCTCGACCAGTCCTTGATCCACACCTGCAGCGGCGCGTCGATGAAGCGCTCGAACAGCCAGGCGGCGACGACGCAGGCGGGCAGGGCGAGCGCCCAGGCGACCCATAGCATCGGGCCGTCGACGCCCAGCTTGCTCTCGACGGCGCGCAGCAGGCCGAACCAGACCACGGCGACCAGTTGGTTGGTCAGGAACAGCGAGAACGACAGGCGGCCCGCGAGGCTCGCCCAGCGCCAGCCCTTCGCGCCCGAGGCGCCGGCGGCGTAGATCAGCAGGCCCAGCAGGGCCAGGCTGGCGTGGTCGAAACGGCCGACGATCTGCAGGGCCACGACCGAGACGCTCGCCGAGATCGCCAGGCCGTCGGCCCAGCGCGACGGGATGGTCATCGGCAGGCGGGCGATCAGCATGCCCAGGACGAACAGCGGGATTCCTCGCACCAGGCCGAAGCGCAGGGGCAGCTGGTGGGCGGGGATGCCCGTGACCGCCTTGGCCGCGTAGTCGACGGCCAGGAAGATCGCCACGCCGATCGCCAGGGTGGTCCAGGGCGAGGCGATCCTGGCCGCGGCGCGCCAGGCGGCCGGGAAGCCGGCGTAGCAGACGATCAGGGCCGACAGGGTCCAGGTCGGCATGTTCCAGCCCGACGGGCCAGGCACGAACCAGGCCTGCATCAGGAAGACCTGCGGCAGGAGCTGGTCCCACTGGAACCATTGCGGGTTCTGCGGGGCCAGGCCGACGGCGCCGGTGGCCAGCACGAAGCCCACGAACAGGGCCAGCATCACCAGGTGGGCGGGCCAGATGCGCAGCAGGCGGCGCTTGAGGAACTCGCCGGTGGTCACGCCTTGCTGGAGGACGCGGGGTCCATAGGACTTGGCCAGCACGTAGCCCGACAGCATCAGGAAGAAGTCGGTGGCCAGGTAGCCGCGCCCGAAGGCCGGGTGGATCGCGAACAGCGACACCGGAGCCCGCTCGGCGACGTGATAGAGCACGATGAACAAGGCCGCGACGAACCGAAGGAGGTCCAGGGCGCCGCCACGGGACAGACCCTGACCGTTCTGGGACATCGTGGCGGTTTGGGACATGCGAGCGGGCTCCTTTGGCTTGTGGGAGCAAGGGGCGGGCCAGTTCTCCAGCCGGGGACATGCTCTCACGGCAGGAGGTCTGCCGGGTTCGCGGGGGCGCCCCGGGGTGAGTGCGTGTCCCCAAAGTCGTCCGCTGAGCCTAGTTGCTGTTCAGGATCGAGGTTCGATGCCGTGGATGACGATGGGGACACGCACTCACCCCAAGCTCTGGGGGCGATTTGGTAGGCCTTGCCGTGAGAGCATGTCCCCGGCGGGGCGTCTGCGCTCGGCGAATAGCCAGCAAACCCCCGCGATTTCAACGCCCTAAACTTTCTCGACCCGATTTGGTCCTCCCCCTTCCAGACCACCCGCATAATGCTTGCACCTGAGAGCATGGGGAGGGCGCACGTACGGCGACCGATGCGGCTTTCGGGGGTGGTCGAGCGGGAAGCGCTCGTCGGTGGTCTTTAGTGACGACCTTCGCGACGGTCTTGGGCAGGTTCTCCTTGGTCGAGACAAAGCCCAGGCGGCGAGGGATCGACGGGCGCGGCAGGTGCGGGCTGAAATCGCCTGCACAGTCCAGGACGCGCCAACGTCCTGCCCGTCGGGGGCCTCCATCGGAGCGGGTTAAAAATCCGCGATCCGAAGGCTTCCGGATAACGGCCGCGCGGAGCGCTCGTCTTCGTCGAAACGGTAATCAAACTGCAAATCATCCGGGCGAGGCCCGGGCGCTTCGCACCCTCCCACCAGCTCAGCGGGCTCCCGCGTGAGGCGGCGAAGCCGTGCCTCCAAGGTCCTCCCCCCGTGGGGGAGGTGTCGGCGAAGCCGACGGAGGGGGGAGTGATCGGAAGATGGCCGGATCCATGTCGGCGATCCTGAAACTCCCCGCACCGATCGCTGCGCGATCGCCTCCCCCACGGGGGGAGGGCTTGAAAAGGCTCCCCCGATCCCCCGCCCTTGGCTAGTCTGCCCCCTTCACAACGCCTCCGGATTCGCCCGTGTCCCAGATCGCCGTCGCCGACCTCACCGAAGCCCAGGCCGTCGAGGAACTGGAGCGTCTGGCCGACCAGTTGGCCACACACGACCTGCGCTATCACCAGCAGGACGCCCCGACGATCAGCGACGCCGAGTACGACGCCCTCAAGCGCCGCAACCTCGACATCGAGGAACGCTTCCCGCACCTGGTGCGCGACAATTCCCCGTCCATGCGGGTCGGCGCCGCGCGGGCCGAGCAGTTCTCGCCGGTCGAGCACGGCGTGCCGATGCTCAGCCTCGACAACGCCTTCTCCAACGACGAGGCGACGGATTTCGACGCCCGCATCCGCCGCTTCCTGCGGCTCGGAAGCGAGCCGGTGTTCTACACCGCCGAGCCGAAGATCGACGGCCTGTCGGCTTCGCTGCGCTACGAGAAGGGCGTGCTGGTCCAGGGCGCGACGCGGGGCGACGGCCGAGTGGGCGAGGACGTCACCGCCAACCTGCGGACCATCGCCGACATCCCCCATAAGCTGAAAGGGCCTAATCTTGAAGAGGGGGGCTGGCCCGACGTGATCGAGATCCGCGGCGAGGTTTATGTCGAGCTGGAGGCCTTCGCCGCCTTCAACGCCGCCGCGCTCGAGGCCGGCCAGCGCACCTACGCCAATCCTCGCAACTTCGCCGCCGGCTCGCTGCGCCAGATCGATCCGAAGATCAGCGCCCAGCGCCCGCTGCGGTTCTTCGCCTATGCCTGGGGCCTGACCAGCGGACCGTTCGCGGCCGGCCAGTGGGAGGCGCTGGAAAAGCTGCACGCCTGGGGCTTCGTGACCACGGCCCCGCCGGCCAAGCGCGTCCGGGACGCCCAGGGCCTGCTGGACGCCTATGCCGAGTTCGAGGTCCTGCGCCCCAAGCTGCCGTTCGACATCGACGGCGTGGTCTACAAGGTCGACGACCTGGAACAGCAGCGCCGCCTGGGCTTCGTCTCGCGCTCGCCGCGCTGGGCGATCGCCCGCAAGTTCCCGGCCCAGCAGGCCCGCACCATCCTGGAGGCCATTGACCTGCAGGTGGGCCGCACCGGCGCGATCACCCCGGTGGCGCGGCTCAAGCCCGTGACCGTCGGCGGGGTCTCGGTGACCAACGCCACCCTGCACAACGCCGACGAGATCGCCCGGCTGGATGTGCGGATCGGCGACACCGTCGTCATCCAGCGGGCCGGCGATGTGATCCCGCAGATCGTCGAGGTGGCGCTCGAGGAGCGGCCGGATCCCGCGCCCGAGCCCTATGAATTCCCCCACGAATGCCCTTGCCCGCTGAAGACGCCGCTGGCCCGCGAGGTCAACGCCTCGGGAACCGAGTCGGTGGTGCGTCGCTGCACCGGCGAGTTCGCCTGTCCGTTCCAGCGCATCGAGCACCTTCGCCACTTCGTCTCGCGCCGGGCCTTCGACATCGAGGGCCTGGGCGAGAAGCAGCTGGCGGCGTTCTTCGAGGCCGGCTGGATCAAGGAGCCGGCCGACATCTTCAAGCTGGCCCGGGACGAGGAAAAGCTGGCCGAGCTGCGCGAGCGCGACGGCTACGGCGAGACCTCGGTCGCCAACCTGGTCAAGGGCATCGAGGCGCGGCGGACCATCGGCCTGGACCGGGTGATCTACGGCCTGGGCATGCGCGACATCGGCGAGACCACCTCGACCGTGCTGGCCCGCAATTTCGACCGCTTCGAGGATTTGCAGGCCGCCGCCGAACGGGCGGCGGGGCAGCTGCCGGGCGCGGTCTATCTGGAGCTGTCGGGCGCGGCCGGCGTCGGTCCCAAGGCCCGCGACGAGTTGGTCGAGGCGGGCAAGGGCGGGCTGAAGGCCGATCCCTGGCCCGAGGCCGACAGCCTGGAGGTCAAGATCGGCCACGCCGTGCCCAAGCTGAACAAGCCGGCCCGGGCGGCCCTGGCCGAGCGCTACGGCGACTGGAACAGCTTCGCCCAGGCCCTGGAGCAGGCCGGGCAGGGGGCGCCGGGCGACGACTATCTGCAGCTGGCGGCCATCGACGGGATCGGTCCCGTGGCGGCCCAGTCGATCGCCCGTTTCTTCGCCGAGGCGCATAACCGCGAGAAGGTGGCCAACCTGGTCGCCGAGCTGGACATCCAGGCCGTCGCCAAGCCCAAGACCGACACGGCCGTGGCCGGCAAGACCATCGTCTTCACCGGCTCGCTGGAGAAGATGACCCGCGACGAGGCCAAGGCCCAGGCCGAGGGCCTGGGGGCCAAGGTCGCCTCGTCGGTGTCCAAGAAGACCGACCTGGTGGTGGCCGGCCCCGGGGCGGGCTCGAAGCTGAAGACCGCCACCGACCTGGGCGTCCAGGTGATGACCGAGGACGAGTGGCTGGCCATGGTGGGCGGCTAGCATGCCCGTCGTCGCCATCGACTTCGAAACGGCCAACGAGCAACGCTCCAGTCCCTGCGCCATCGGCCTGGCCTGGATCGAGGACGGTCGGATCACGGACGTGGAGCACCACTACATCCGGCCGATCGACATGCGTTTTTCGGGCTGGAACATCGCGGTCCACGGCATCCGGCCCGCCGACGTGGAGGACGCCGACGAGTTTCCGGCCGTGCTGTCGCGCCTTCAGGAACGGATGGAGCGGGCGACGGTGATCGCCCACAACGCCGCGTTCGACATCAGCGTGATGCGTCGCACCTGCGAGCTCTACGGCCTGCCGTTCCCTCGCTTCGACTACATCTGCACGGTGCAGGTGGCCAAGAACACCTGGCCGCAATTGCCGTCGGCCAAGCTGAACGCGGTCTGCGACTTCCTGGGCGTCGAGTTCAAGCACCACGACGCCGCCCAGGACGCCTTCGCTTGCGGCAGCGTGGCCTTGGCGGCCGTCGAAGCGACCCGGGCGTCGCACATCCGCGAACTGCCGGACAAGCTGGGCATGACAGCCGGCCGGCTGACCGCGACCGGCTACACCACCTGTTCCAGTCCGGGTCTGAAACGGCGGGCCGTCTAGACGATCGGCGAGCCTTGTTCGAACTCGGCCATCAATTCAGGGGCGGTTCAGCCGAACGCGGGTTAGAAAGACCAACAATTAGGGAGAAGACCCCATGAGACTGCCTATCCTCGCCGCCGCGCTGGCCGCTTCCGCCGCCGCCTTGGCCGTTTCCGCCCCGGCCTTCGCCCAGGAGGTCACGGGCCTTTGGCAGACCCAGACCAACGGCGGCCAGGTCGAGATCAGCCGTTGCGGCAACAGCCTGTGCGGCAAGCTGGTCAGCTCGGATCACATCAGGAGCGATCCGGCGGTCAAGGACGAGAAGAACAAGGACGCGTCCTTGCGCAACCGGCCGCTGAAGAACATGCAGATGCTGTACGACTTCACCGGCGGCCCGACCAAGTGGACCGGCGGCAAGGTCTACAACGCCGCCGACGGCGGCACCTATTCGGGGACGATCACCATGCTCTCGGCCAACGAGCTGAAGCTCAAGGGCTGCATCGTGGCGCCCCTGTGCAAGACCGAGAAGTGGACGCGGATCAGGTAGCCGGCGTCTGCTGAATAGACCCTCCCCCTGTGGGGGAGGCGATCGCGCAGCGATCGATGGGGGGAGTTTTAGGATCGTCGATCCGGGGGGCGATCGCCTCCTGATCACTCCCCCCTCCGTCGGCTTCGCCGACACCTCCCCCACAGGGGGAGGACCTGTCGAAATCCTACCCCGTCACCGTGTAGATCATGATCCCCGTGGCCACCGACAGGTTCAGGCTGTCGGCCCGACCGCGCATGGGGATCTTGACGTTGACGTCGCAGGCGGCGGCCAGTTCGGGCGGCAGGCCCTGCTGCTCGTTGCCCATCAGGATCAGCGACGGCTTCACATAGTCGGCGCTCTTGTGGTCGACCGTGGCGGTCAGCAGCGTGCCGATCACGCTGCCGGGCCAGGTTTCGCGCCAGGCCAGGAACTCGGCCACCGAGGCCTTGGCGATCTTGACCGCGAAGATCGAGCCCATGGTCGCCCGCACGCCTTCGACCGAATAGGGATCCACGCAGTCGCCGACCAGGATGACGCCGCCGCAGCCGGCGGCGTCGGCCGTGCGGATCACGGTGCCCAGATTGCCCGGGTCGCGCACGGCCTGCATGGCCACCCAGCAAGGCGCGCTCTCGGGCACGATGGCGCTGAGCGGCGTGTAGACCTGCTTGAACACCCCGACCACGGCCTGGGGATTGTCGCGGCGCGAGACCTTCTCGAGGATCTCGCGATTGACCTCGATGACCTCGCCGCCGGCCTTCAGGCAGGCCTGCGAGGCCTTCTGCAGCATCGGATGGTCGGCGGCGTCGCGGCCGTACATCAGGATCTTGGGGGCGTGGCCGCAGTCGATCGCCTCGATGACGATCTTCAGCCCCTCGGCCAGGAACAGGCCGCTCTCCTCGCGCTCCTTGCGCATATGCAGGGCGCGGACGGCCTTGACGGTGCTGTTCGAGAGGGAGGTGACGGTCTTTGAGTGGGGGGCGTTCATCGTCATCAACCTTCAGACGCCCAGCGGGCGAAGAACGACAGGCCGATCTGGCGGTCGCCCTTTTCCTCGACCAGCGACAGCTCGCCCCAGTCGATGATCCCGCCGCGCCCCTCCAGCTCCTGGGCCAGCAGGCCCGACATCGCCGCGCCCGAAACCCGGGCGGCATAGGCGTTCATCAGCAGGAACGAGGCGTCGGGGGCAAGGATCTGGGCGCAGTTATGTGTCAGCTCGGCCAGGTCCTCGAACAGGCGCCAGACCTCGCCGTCGGCCCCGCGGCCGAACTTCGGCGGGTCCAGGATGATGCCGTCATACCGCGAGCCGCGGCGCACCTCGCGGGCCACGAAGCGGCGGGCGTCCTCGACGATCCAGCGGATCGGCTTGTCGGCCAGGCCGGCGAAGGCGGCGTTCTCGCGGGCGTAGCCGACCGACTTCTTGGAGGCGTCGACGTGGGTGACCGCCGCGCCGGCGGCGGCGCAGACCAGGCTGGCCACGCCGGTGTAGCCGAACAGGTTCAGCACCTTGGGCTGGCGATCCTTGATGGCGCGGACGCGCTGGTCTTGCCAGGCCCAGTTGGCGGCCTGCTCGGGGAAGAAGGCCAGGTGGCGGAACGGCGTGAACTGGCCGTGGAACTTGGCTTCGCCCCAGGCCAGCGGGAACTTCTCCAGCGGCTTGCCCTTGAAGCGCCAGCGGCCGGCTTCGTCCTCGTCGGTGGGATCGAAGACGGCGTCGGCGGCGTCCCACACCTTCGGGTCCAGGCGCGGGGCCCAGAAGCACTGCGGCTCCGGACGCACGACGGTGTAGCGGCCGTAGCGCTCCAGCTTCTTGCCATGGCCGCTGTCGAGCAGGGCGTAGTCGGCCCAGCCGGTGGTGCGCATGACGAGCGGGGCGGCGGCGATGGTCGGAGTCATGCCCCCGCCAATACGCGCTCAGGGCAAGGCCCGTCCAGTCCGCGCCAGCAGACGAGACAGCAGAGGGTTGGCGGCGCGCGGCGTATGCGGGGTCTTGTCCCAATGGAACGGCGAGACGACGAACTGCCGAAGGGCCTCGGCCGCCGCCAGGCTCTGGAGCGGCCAATAGGCGATCGCGCCCAGCAAGGGCAGCGGCCTTTGTCGATGTCCGGCCCGCCGCTGGGCCTGGGCGCCGGCGATCGCGATGCAGGTCCAGCCGAAGAACATCAGCATCCAGTCCATGGCCGGAACCGCCGGGCAGAGGTCGAGGCCGGCGCCGACCCCCTGCAGCAGCAGCCAGGCGAACAACGGGCCGTGGACATGGGACGACATCACCGGCAGGGCCAGGGTGAGGACCAGCGAGGCGGCCCCGCGCGGGGTGCGGGCGGCCGGACCGCGGGCATGGACGGCCAGGGTCTGAAGGTGGCCCTTGATCCAGCGCGCCCGTTGCGGCGTCCAGACCTTCAACGTGGCGGGCGAGGTCTCGAAGGTCGGTTGGGCCAGAACGTCGAGCTGGCGTCCCTGCGCGGCCAGGCGGAAGCCGATGTCCGCGTCCTCGGTGACATTGTAGGGATCCCATCCGCCGACGGCGCGCAAGGCGCTGGCCCGGAAGTGATTGCTGGTGCCGCCGAGCGGGAAGGGCAGGCGCCAGCGGGCCAGGGCCGGCAGGAAGACCTCGAACAGCACGGCGTATTCGAGGGCGAACTGGTCGGGCAGGAAGCGGGGATCGGGCTCGATCCGCAACGGCGCCTGCAGGCAGGCCAGGCTGGCGTCGGCCTGGGCGAAACGCGCGGCGGCTTCGCGCAATTGGCCGGGATGCGGCGCGTCCTCGGCGTCATAGATCACCACCAGCTCGCCGTGCGCCCGCTGCAGGGCGATGTTGCAGGCCCGCGGCTTCGTCTGGGGCGAGCCGGGCGGGGCGATCAGCACCTGGAAGCCGGCCGGCAGGTCCAGCGCTCCGAACGCGGTCTGGGTCTCGTGGTCCCGGGCTTCCAGGACGATCAGCACCTGCAGGCGATCGCGCGGATAGTCCAGTCGCGCCAGGTTGGCGACCAGCTCCGCCGCCACCCCGGCCTCGCGATAGAGGGGCGCGATGATCGTGTAGGCGGGCAGGGCCTCGTCGGGGAGCGGCGGCGCGACCGTCGTGGCGCGAGGCGTGAAGGCGGCGACCAGCTTGATCGTCGAATGGCCCATGAAGCCGACGAAGAACAGCAGATGGAATCCCTCCAGCATGGGCTGAGGTCGCAAGGCCGTGAGCACGAGCAGGGCCAGGACAAAGGTCGACAGCCCGACGACCTGGCCGCGCGACAAACGGCGATGGGCCCCGTCCCGCAGCGGCGTCGCCGTCGCATCCGGACCGTCGGCGAGCGCCTCGATCCAGCTTCCGTCGGCCGCCTCGGTCCCGAACGCGCGCCGCCGCTGGTCTCTTTCCTCTCGCGCCATCGCCCCCGCCGCGCATGATCGGATCCAGCGAGTAGATAACGAATCCTCAACTATGGCGCGTCAAATGAAAAAACACGCGTTTCACGTAAATCCTTGGGAGTTGCGACGTTTGGGTGATTCCCGTTTAGTGTCGGATCTGGGGACTAGGTAGGGGAACGCCATATCGTGACGGTCGCGTTGAAGAAGCCGCACAAATCGGCCCGTAAGCCGAAGGGAGACGGGCATCTGCGTCGGGGTGAAATCCTGGCCGCCGCCGAGAAAATCTTCATCGCCGAAGGTTATGCGGGGGCGACGATTCGCAAGATCGCCGACGCCGTGGGGGTGTCGTCGACGGCGCTCTACATGCACTTCCGCGACAAGGACCAGATCCTGTTGGAGATCAGCGACGACGCGATCGGCCAGCTGTTGGCGGTCAATGTCGACATCGCCCATCGGCCGATCGACGCGGTGGCGCGGGTCAAGCTGATGCTCGAGGCCTACATGCGCTTCGCCCTCGACAATCCCAACACCTATCAACTGGTGTTCTGCGGCTCGCGGGACGTGATCTCCAAGGAAAAGCAGGCCGCGACCGCCGAGTTGGGCGACCGCTGCTTCGCCGAGTTCAGCGGGCCAATCCACGAGATCGCCGCCGCCGGCCGCCTGCGCACCGGATCGGGCGACAGCGCGGCCCAGGTGTTGTGGGCCGCTTGTCACGGCCTGGTGGCCTTGCTGATCACCATGCCGGATCGCAATTGGGCGCCGCGCGAGGAACTGATGAAGGTCACGCTCGAAGGGCTGCTGCACGGCCTGGTCACGGACTGACCTCCATGCGCGCCGCCTTGCTCGCCGGCCTCGCCGTCGGCCTGGCGGCCGTCGCGGGGCCCGCCGCCGCTCAAACCGTCGCCCAAACGAGCGCCCAAACCAGCGCGAAGCGCGTGATGTCGCTGGACTCCTGCGCCGACCAGTACGTCCTGGCCCTGGCTCCGCGCGAGGCGGTGGTCGGCGTCTCGCCGCGGGCCGACGCGCCGGATTCCTTTCTCCGCGCCAAGGCGGCCGGCCTGCCGCAACGGCGGGCGACGATCGAGGCCGTGCTGGGCGCGCGCCCCGATGTGGTGGTGCGCCAGTGGGGCGGCGACGCCCGGTTGACGGCCGCCATCGCTCGGCGCGGCGTTCACACGGTCAGTCTCGGCGACGCCACCGACTTCGACGGCGTGCGGGCCAATGTCCGCCAGGTCGCCCAGGCCCTGAACCGCCCGGCCGAGGGCGAGGCGCTGCTGGCGCGCATGGACTCCGACCTGGCGCGGGCGGCTGGGGCGGGCAGGGGGCGAAGCGCCTTCTATCTGACGCCGGGCGGCTACACGGCCGGTCCCAACACGATGATCGACGCCATGCTGCGGGCGGCGGGCTTCGCCAACGCCTCGACCCAACCCTATTTCTCGCCCGCGCCGCTGGAGCAACTGGTGCTGAACCCGCCCAAGACGGTGGTGCTGGGCTTCTTCGACCTGACCCGGGCCGGGGCCGACCGCTGGGGTCCCGGGCGGCACGCGGCGCTGCGCAAGACGACGCGGGGACGGGTGATCGCCTCGCTGCCCGGCGCCATGCTGGGCTGCTCGGCCTGGTTCGCCGCCGACGGGGCGCGGGCCTTGGCGGAGGCGGCGCGATGAGCCCGCGTCGCCTGGAATTTCTGCTGTTGCTGGCCCTGATCGCGACCGCGATCGTCGCCGTCAGCCTGGGCGAGAGCCCGCTGAGCGCCGCGCAGTATCATCAGGCCCTGACCGATCCGGCCTCGGCGCCGGGCGAGGTGCTGTGGACCATCCGCCTGCCGCGCGTGCTGATGGCCGCCCTGGTCGGCGCCGGCCTGGGCCTGGCCGGGGCGACGATGCAGGGACTGCTGCGCAATCCCCTGGCCGAGCCCGGCGTACTGGGCGTCTCGGCCACGGCGGGACTGGGCGCCGCCCTGGCCATCGCCGGCGGACTGGCGGCCTTGCCGGGTGCCATCGAGGCGGCCGCCCTGGCCGGCGCGCTGCTGGCGGGGGCGGTGGTCGTCGGCCTGGCGGCTCGGTTCCGCGAGCCCGAGGTGCTGATCCTGTTCGGGGTGGCCTTGTCGGCGTTCGCCGGCGCCTTGACGGCCCTGGTCTTCAACCTGTCGCCGTCGCCGGTCGCCGTCGCCGAGGTGCTGGCCTGGCTGATGGGCTCGGTCGAGAACCGCGACTTCACCGACATCCTGCGCGCCGTGGCCCCAATGGCGATCGGCGCTGGGCTTTGCCTCTACGCGGCCCGGGGCCTGCGGATGCTGACCCTGGGCGAGGAGGCCGCCCAGATGTCGGGCCTGCCGATGGCGCGCTTGCGGGTGGCGGCGGTGGCCGGTTCGGCCCTGCTGGCCGGGGCCTCGGTCGCGGCGGCGGGGGTGATCGGCTTCGTCGGCCTGGCCGCGCCGCACCTGGTGCGGGCCGCCGCGCGCGACGATCCGGCCAGGTTGCTTCGGCCTTCGGCCCTGGCCGGGGCGGTGCTGCTGGTCGCCGCCGACCTGGCCGCCCGGGTGATGCCGACCGAGCAGGAGTTGAAGCTGGGCGTGGTCACGGCCCTGTTCGGCGCGCCGGTCTTCGCCTTGCTGGCCTGGCGGGCGGCGCGGAGTTGGCGGTCGTGACGGCGGTCTGGACGATCGAGGGCGCCAAGGCCCGGCGCGGCAAGGTCCTGGTGCTCGACGGCGCGTCCTTGGGCGTCGTCCCGGGCCAGGTGCTGGGCGTGGTCGGTCCCAACGGCGCCGGCAAGACCAGCCTGCTGCGGACGGGCCTGGGTCTGATGTCGCTGGAGATGGGCCAAGCGCGGCTGGGCGGCCGCCCGGTCGGCGACCTGAATCCCGTCGAGCGCGCTCGTCTGGTCGGCTACCTGCCGCAGGAGCGTCGCCTGGCCTGGAACCTGCCGGCCTTGGACGTCGCCGCCCTCGGCGCGCCGGACCTGCCGCCGGGCGAGGCCTTGACCGTGGCCCGCGAACGGCTGGAACGGGTCGGCGTCGCCGACCTGGCCGACCGGGGCGTGCTGGACATGTCGGGGGGAGAGCGGGCGCGGGTCCTGCTGGCGCGGCTGCTGGCGACGCGCGCGCCGCTTCTGGTCGCCGACGAGCCCGTGGCTGGCCTGGATCCGGACGCCCAACTGCTGACGTTGGACCTGCTGCGCGCCGAAGCGGCGGCCGGGGCGGCGGTGGTCGTCACCCTGCACGACCTGGGCCTGGCGGCCCGATCCTGCGACCGGGTGCTGGTGCTGGACCACGGCCGCGTGGCGGCGGAGGGGGCGCCGATCGACGCCCTGTCGCCCGAGGTGCTGGCGTCCGTGTTCAAGCTGGACGGAGCGCTGATCGAGACGTCAACGGGATTGGTCGTGGCGGCGCGACGTCTGACAACCCTCTCCCGCTAGGAGAGGGTTCCCGATGGCGTCGCCTTACCGCGTCCCCGGCACGTAGCCGCCTTGCGGGATGGCGGTGGTCGAGGTCGCCGTGGTCCCGCCGATGGGCGCGCTGGTCGGTCCCGCATAGTTGTATCCCCCGCGCTTCAGGTCGCTCGACAGGGTCAGCGGGGCCACGCCGCCGTTGAGGCGGGCGCGGTAGACCATGGTCGTCTCGATGGTCCGCATCACGTAGTTGCGGGTTTCGGAGAACGGGATGCATTCGATGAAGTCGAGCGGATCGGTGGTCGCGCCGCGCGGGTCGCCGCACAGGGTGACCCACTGGGCCGGACGGCCGGGGCCGGCGTTGTAGGCGGCGGAGGCCAGGATGTACGAGCCGCTGAAGTTGCTGACCATGTTGCCCAGATAGGTCGAGCCCAGGCGCATGTTGTAGAACGGGTCCGACAGGCGATCGACGCTGTGGCTCTCGCCCAGCTGCCGAGCGACGATCGCGGCGGTGGCCGGCATCAACTGCATCATGCCGCGCGCGCCGGGGGCGGAGCGGGCGTTGGGGTCGAAGTTGCTTTCCTGGCGCGAGATCGAATAGACGAACGCCGTCTCGGCCGCGCCCGGCCCCGGGGTGAACAGGTGGTCCAGCAGCGGATAGCCGCGCTCGGGCAGGATAAGGCCGCGCTGGGCGGCGGTGCGGACCGCGCGCATGGCCAGGTCTGGGTCGCCGTAACCTCTGGCCAGATCGACCAGCAGGGCTTCTTCCTCGGCGGTCGGCAGCTGATCGTCGATGTAGAGCACGAAGACCCGGACCTGGTCCCGGGCCCCGGCGGCCATCAGGGTCCGCACCGCCCGGACCAGTTCGCGGCCCTCGAAGCGAGCGCGGTCGGCCTGGGTGATCGTCGGGTCCTTGCCGAGGCGGATCTCCTTGATCCCGGCCTTCTCGGCGGCCAGCTGGCCGTAGAAGGTGGTGATGTAGCGCGCGCCCTCGGCATAGAAGGCCTGGGCGGCGATGCGGTCGCCCTGGGCCTCGGCGGCCCGCCCTTGCCAGTAGAGGGCCCGACCGCGGGTGATCGGCGAGGCGCCGATCTCGGCGATGCGGGCGAAGTGGTCGGCGGCGGCGTCGGCGTTCTTGAGCCGGGTCAGCGCGATCCAGCCGGCGTAGAACTCGCTCTCGGCCGCGTCGGAGCCGCTCTTCAGATGGGCGTTGGCCGCTGCGTAGGCGCCGGCGCTGTCGCCGGCCCTCAGAGCCGACACCACCAGCTGCTTGCGCTCGCGCCAGATGGCGGACGCGGCGTCGTCGGTGGGGGGCGGGGCGGGAAACTGCCGGACCAGCGGAAGGGCCAGGGTGTCGAGGCCCTTGCGGCGCAGATAGGACGCACGCTCGAACACCACGCCCGGCTGGGCTTGCTGCGCCGGGGGCAGCGCGGCGTAGAGGTCGTTGGCGTTGCTGGCGTTCGAGCGGAAGGCGATGCGCGCCTGGGCCGCCGCCTGCTGGTCGTCGGGCAGCAAGGTGACCATGTCGCGGGCGGCGGGGCCCTGCGGTCCGTACAGCAGGATGTCGGCGCGGCGGACGTGGTCGTCGCTCGTCAGCAGCGTGCCGTAGCGGGCCAGCATGCCGCGTTGGGCGTCCGCCTCGAACACCTCGTCGCGCCAGAAGCGGCGAATCAGGTTGGCGGCGTCCGCGTCGCGGCCGGCGGCCTGGTAGGCGGCGGCCAGGTTCATGGCGCCCTCGGCGGTCTGCGGATCGCGGCCGCCGAACCAGGCGATCATCCGCTGGGCGTCGAGGCCGGAGACGATCAGGGCCTTTTCGGCCGCGGTGTCGCGGCGCTGGGCGCGGGGCCAGCCCGACAGGTCGCGACGCGCCTGATCGAGCTCGAAGAAGCCCATGCTCTCGGCCCCGGCGTCGACCAGCGCCCACAGGGCGATCTTTCGGGACAGCGGGTCCTGGATGCTGGACATCGCCATGCGGATGGTTGCGGGGTCGCGGCTGGTGACCGCTATGCGCAGGTTGGCGGCGTCGGCTTCGGCGGGCGTGGCGTAGGTCGCGGTCGGCGGGGTGGTGATCAGGCCCTGGGGCGTGGCCGGGCCGGTGTAGGGCTGGGGCGCGCGGGGCAGATCGACATCGTCCTGGGCCAGCGCGACGCCGAAGAGCGCCACGCCGCACAGCACCAGGGGGGCGGCTCCGCCCAGCAAGACCTTACCCAACCCTGAGGCCAAAACGCCGTCTCCTTCGATTCTCTGGCCCTGGTGGGCGGTAGTTCGCCGTTTTCGGACGCCGGAGGGGCCGATTTGCGGCGATCGGACCTCGATCAGGCTCCTGTTCACTCGGTATAGACCGCTTCGCGGCGATTTGACCTCCGCCGAAACCCCCAAATCGTCGCAAAGCGTTACGGGCGGTTGCGGGACATGGGGGGAGAGACATATTGTCCGCCCCCATTCCCCGGCCGCAACCGTCGCGGCGCGTTTCTCACGGCAAATTGCAAGTCATGGCTCATTCTCCGTTCAAGGGCGTCATTCCGGCGCTGATCACGCCATTCCGCGACGGCGCGGTGGACGAGAAAGCTTTCGTGGCCCTGGTCGAGCGCCAGATCGCCGGCGGCGTGCACGGCCTGGTGCCGGTCGGCACCACCGGCGAGACCGCCACCCTGAGCCACGAGGAGCACAAGCGCGTCGTCGAGCTGTGCGTGCAGACCGCCCGCGGCCGCGTGCCCGTGATCGCCGGGGCCGGCTCCAACTCGACCGCCGAGGCGATCGAGCTGGTCGCCCACGCCAAGGCCGTCGGCGCCGACGCGGCCCTGGTGGTCTCGCCCTACTACGTCCGGCCCAGCCAGGAAGGCATCTACCAGCACTACAAGGCGATCAACGACGCCGTGCAGCTGCCGGTGCTGGTCTACAACGTGCCGGGCCGCACGGGTTCGGACGTCAGCAACGAGACCCTGGCGCGACTGGCCCAACTGCCCAACATCGTCGGCATCAAGGACGCCACCGGCGACCTGACGCGCGCCAGCTTCCAGCGGATCATGTGCGGTCCCGACTGGGTGATGCTGTCGGGCGACGATCCCACGGCCCTGGGCTATATCGCCCACGGCGGCCACGGCGTGATCTCGGTGACCTCGAACGTCGCCCCCGACGCCTGCGCCACCTTCATGAACGCCTGCCTGCAGGGCGCGTGGGAGACAGCGCTCTACTGGCAGGACCGCCTGGTGCGTCTGCACAAGGCGCTGTTCCTCGACGCCTCGCCGTCGCCGACCAAGTTCGCCATGGCCCACCTGGGCCTTTGCGAGCCCGACGTGCGCCTGCCGATCGCCCCGTGCAGCGAGGCGGCGAAGCCCGAGATCCTGGACGCCATGCGCGAGGCGGGTCTGGTCTGATGACCAAGCCGATCGCCGAGAACCGCCGCGCGCGGTACGACTACTTCATCGAGGAGACGTTCGAGGCCGGGCTGATGCTGACCGGCACCGAGGTGAAGTCGTTGCGCGTGGGGCGGGCGAACATCGCCGAGTCCTACGCCTCGGTGGAAGGCCGCCAGATCAAGCTGATCAACGCCGACATCCCGCCCTACGGCCACGCCAACCGCTTCAACCACGAGCCGCGCCGGCACCGGACGCTGCTGCTGCACCGCAAGCAGATCGACAAGCTGATCGGCGCCGTGCAACGCGACGGCCGGACGCTGATCCCGCTGAAGCTCTATTGGAACGAGAAGGGCCTGGCCAAGCTCGAGATCGGCCTGGCCAAGGGCAAGAAGAACCACGACAAGCGCGAGACCGAAGCCGCCCGCGACTGGCAGCGCGACAAGGCGCGGCTGATGAAGGGCGACCGGGGGGACTAGGCCTTCGTCGCCATCCAGATCACGTGGCGCGCGCCACGACCCTTGTGGGCCCGCACGCCGATCTCCTCGACCGCGAAGCCGGCCTGTTTCAGGCGACGGGTGAAGTCGCTGTCGCGGGTCGAGGACCAGACTTCCAGCACGCCGCCCGGACGCAGCGCCTGGCGCGCCTCGGCCAGGCCGTTTCGGCTGTAGAGGCCATCGTTCTCCTTGCGGCTGAGGCCGCCGGGGCCGTTGTCGACGTCCAGCAGGATGGCGTCGTAGACGGCCGCCTCGGCGCGGATCGTTTCGCCGACATCGCCCTGGTGCAGCGTCACGCGCGGATCGTCGAGGCTGGCGCCGTGCAGCTCGCCCAGCGGTCCGCGAGCCCAGGCGACCACGGCCGGCACCAGTTCGGCGACGACGATCCGGGCGTCCGAGCCGAAAGCGGCGAGGGCGGCGCGCAGGGTGAAGCCCATGCCCAGGCCGCCGATCAGCACCCGCGCCTTGGGACGTTGACCGACGCGTTCGAACGCCAGGGTGGCCATGGCCTCTTCCGAGCCGCTGAGCCGGCTGTTCATCAGCTCGATCGGGCCGGCCATGATCGAATATTCGGTCCCGCGCCGCATCAGCTTCAGCTCGCCGCCGTCGCCGGGGACCTTGGCGGTGTCCAGGTGCTGCCAGGGGATCATGGAAAGTCTCGAACGCGATGG
Organism: Caulobacter sp. Root487D2Y; assembly: GCF_001427165.1. Taxonomy (NCBI): domain Bacteria; kingdom Pseudomonadati; phylum Pseudomonadota; class Alphaproteobacteria; order Caulobacterales; family Caulobacteraceae; genus Caulobacter; species Caulobacter sp. Root487D2Y. The sequence goes on along the minus strand of NZ_LMFD01000010.1, from coordinate 1,040,012 downwards.
AGGCTCACGGGCTAACACAGGCCCGGGGACGGAGCCATCGCCGCTTGACGCCGGAGGCGCGCGGCGCGACCCTTAAGCTAACAATGATAACCTAGGAGGATCCGCTCATGGCCGACGGTGCATCGCCCATCGCCACGTCGCTCAAGGACAAGGTCAGCGAAGCCGAGTGGAAGGCCCGCGTCGATCTGGCCGCGCTCTATCGTCTGGTCGCCGTTCACGACTGGGACGACATGATCTTCACCCATGTCTCGGCCCGCATCCCCGGGCCCGAACATCACTTCCTGATCAATCCCTACGGCATGTTCTTCGGCGAGATGACCGCCTCCATGCTGGTCAAGGTCGACCTGGACGGCAACGTCATCGACAAGACCCCGTATTTCATCAATCCGGCGGGCTTCACGATCCACTCGGCGATCCACGCGGCGCGCGAGGACGCCCATTTCGTCATGCACCTGCACACCGACCAGGGCGTGGGGGTGTCGGCGAACAAGGAAGGTCTGCTGCCGCTGTCGCAACAGTCGCTAATTGTCTTGCCACAACTCGCCTATCACGACTATGAAGGTATTGCGCTCAACCTGGACGAACGGGAACGCTTGGTTGCCGACCTCGGCGAGAAGAAGCTGATGATGCTGCGCAACCACGGCACCCTGTCGGTGGGGATGACGGCGGCCGAGTGCTGGCTGGGCATGTTCTTCCTGGAACGCGCGTGCGCCCAGCAGGTGATGGCGCTCAGCGCCGGTCGCGAGAACGTGCTGGAAGCGCCGGAAAACGCACAGGCCGAGGTCCGCAGTCAGACCGGCATGGGCATGGGCATGATCGCCGGCCTGGCCTGGCCCGGTTGCCTGCGCAAACTCGACCGGGAATCCCCCGGTTACGCTGATTGACGCCCAAACCGCGAAAACGAAACGCCGCCGCGATCATCGGGGTCGCGGCGGCTTTCTTTTGCCCGTTGCTCTGCCCGCCGGCCTGGGCCGGCGCCTGGCCGATGAGGGACGGCGAGGGGCTGGCCATTCTGAAGTACGAGGGGCAGAAAGCCGACAGGGGGCTGGATCCCGACGGCGTCGAGGTTCCGATCGATCCGCGTCGCGACGAGACCCTGTCGATCTACACCGAGTACGGGCTGACCGACCGGCTGACCTTGCAGACCAAGGCGGCGCTGACCCGGGGCCACGATAATTTCGTCGACTACGAGGGCCGCGGCCCGATCGAGCTGGGCCTGCGCTATGCGCTGCTGCATACGGATCGATCAGCGGTCAGTCTTTATCTGGGCACCACCAAGGATGGGGTGGGACGCAACGCCGGCTACGCGGCGCCGGGCCAGGGCGACACCGATTTGGAGGCGCGCCTCCTGGCGGGAACCTCGAGACAGTGGCGCGGGGCGCAGGGCTTCGCCGAGCTGCAGGTCGCGCGCCTCAAGCGCAGCGGCCTGGCGGACGAGACCCGGATCGACGTCACGGCGGGCCTGAGGCCCACGCCCCGCTGGCTTCTGATGGTCCAGGCCTATACCGGGCAGGCGGACTCACAGCCGGTCCAGTCACGCTGGCGCAAGCGCGAGATCTCGGTCACCCGCGACCTGGGCGCGTGGAGCCTGCAGGCGGGATGGCGGCGGACGCTTTCCGGTCGGGAGACCCCCGTCGACCACGGCCCCGTCGTGGCGGTGTGGCGGCGGTTCTGATATTTCAGGACCGTAATATTTGGTCATCCGTGTGTCACTGGACGCAGGCTAGGGCTGGCGGCTAATGAGCCGCCTTCTGCTAGCTATGCCGACTCTTCTCGGCCCCCGGAGCTTTTCGTGATCCGCAGACACTTCTTTCTCGTCGCGGCGGTTGTCGCTGTGCTGCTGATGCTGGTCGTCGGCGGGGTGAAGCTGGCTTTCGGCGGTAAGGCGCCAGGGCAGGGCGGTCCGGGCGGCGGCGGCCGCGCCACGGCGGTGTCGCAGATCGTCGTCCAGCCGCGCACCTTCACCGACCGGGTCGAGGTGCTGGGCGTGGCCAAGGGCCGCCAGTCGGTGACCATCACCTCGAACACGGCCGAGCTGATCACCGCCGTCCACTTCAGCGACGGCCAGGCCGTGTCCAAGGGACAGGTTCTGGTCGAGTTGAAGGGCGACCAGGAGGACGCCGGCATCGCCCAGGCCCAGGCCCAGCTGGCCCAGGCCGATCGGGAATACCAGCGATGGAAGACCCTGGCCGAAAAGGGCATCGCGCCGCGCGCCTCGGCCGATCAGTACCTGGCCGCCCGCGACACCGCCCGCGCGGCCCTGGCCTCGGCCGGCGCCCAGAAGCTGGACAAGGTGATCCGCGCGCCGTTCTCGGGCCGGGTGGGCATTTCCGACATCGCGCCGGGCGCCCTGATCAGCCCTGGAACCCCGATCGTCAGCCTGGACGACGTTTCCTTGATCCGCGTCGATTTCTCGGTGCCTGACCGTTATCTGCCGATCCTGCGTGAAGGCCTGACCATCACCGCCGAGCCGGACGCCCGGCCGGGCGAAGTGTTCACCGGCCGCATCGCCCAGATCGACACCCGCATCGATCCGGCCACCCGCGCGCTGAAGGCGCGGGCCGAGTTCTCCAATTCCGATGGGCGCCTCAAGCCCGGCATGCTGATCAAGGTCGGCATCGATCAGGGTCAGCGCCAGGCCGTGGCCGTGCCCGAGGCCGCCATCCAGTTCGAGGGCACGCAAGCCTCGGTCTTCCTGATCGTCAAGGGCCCCAAGGGGCAGATCGCCCGTCGCACCACGGTGCAGACCGGTCTGTCGTCGGACGGCTATGTCGAGATTGTCTCGGGCCTGAAGGCCGGCGACAGGATCGTGGCCGATGGCCTCAACCGGGTTCAGGACGGCGCGACCGTCGGCGGCGGCGACGGCAAGGGCGGGCAGAAGGCCGGCGCCCGGAAGAAGGGCGGCTGATGCTTTCCGACCTTTCCGTCCGCCGTCCGGTCTTCGCGGCCGTCTTCGCGATCATTCTCTGCGTCATCGGCCTCGCCGCCTTCAGCAGCCTGGCGATCCGTGAACTGCCCAATGTCGATCCGCCCGTGGTGTCGATCTCGACCAGCTATCGGGGCGCTTCGGCCGAGGTCATCGAGGAGCGGATCACCCAGGTCATCGAACGCCAGGTCGCCGGGATCCAGGGCATCGACCGCGTCAACAGCTCCTCGCGCGACGGCCGCTCGCAGATCACCATCACCTTCACGCTCGACCGCGACCTGGACGCGGCGGCCAACGACGTGCGCGACGCGGTCAGTCGCGTGACCTCGAACCTGCCCGACCAGGCCGATCCGCCGCAAATCGCCAAGGCCCAGGCCGACAGTTCGCCGATCGTCTTCCTCAATCTCAGCTCCACGAGCTTGTCGCCGCTGGAGTTGGCCGACTACGCCGACCGCTATCTGGTTGAGCGTCTATCGACCGTGCCCGGCGTCGCCCAGGCGGGCCTCAGCGGCCAGCTCTACGCCATGCGGATCTGGCTCAACCCAGACGCCATGGCCGCGCGCGGCGTGACGGTGGACGACGTCGAGGCCGCGCTGAATAGTCAGAACGTCGAACTGCCGGCCGGGGCGTTGGAAAGCGACGCCAAGGATTTCACCATTCGCGTGGCGCGCAGCTATTCGCGCGCCGAGGACTTCGTGAAACTGCCGATACGGGCGGCCGACGCCAATGGCTTCGTGCTCCGCCTTGGCGACGTGGCGCGCGTCGAGGAGGGCTCCAACGAGCGCCGCAGGCTCTACCGCGGCAACGGCGTCAATCAGGTCGGCATCTTCCTGACGCGCCAATCGCAGGCCAATGACGTCGCCATCTCCAAGGTCGTCGACAGCGAGTTGAAGGAGATCAACAAGACGCTGCCGCCCGGCACGCAGCTGATCAAGGCCGTCGACAACTCGATCTTCACCGCCGAAGCGATCCACGAGGTATGGGTCACCATGGGCATATCGATCGCCCTGGTGGCCTTCGTGAACCTGGTGTTCCTTGGCAGTTGGCGGTCGGCCCTGATCCCCTCGATCGTCGCGCCGATCTGCATTCTCTCGACCTTCATCATCCTGGCGCCGCTGGGCTTCTCGCTAAACCTCCTCACCCTGCTGGCCCTGGTGCTGGCCGTCGGCCTGGTGGTCGATGACGCGATCGTGGTGGTCGAGAACATCCAGCGTCGGGTCGACGAGGGCGAGCCGGCCAATGTCGCCGCCCTGCGTGGCACCCGCCAGGTGTTCTTCGCGGTCGTCGCCACCACGATCGTGCTGATCTCGGTGTTCGCGCCGCTGATGTTCCTGCCCGGCTATATCGGCCGGCTGTTCGTCGAGTTGGCCGCGGCCATCGCCGCCGCCGTCGCGTTCTCGGCCCTGCTGGCGTTGAGCCTGTCGCCGATGCTGGCCTCCAAGCTGCTCAAGCCGGCCTCGGGCGGCAATTGGTTCAATCGCAAGGTCGACCACGCGATGGACAGGCTGAAGGAGAGTTATCGCCATTCGCTGGAGCGCCTGCTGGCCGCCCGGTCGGCCAGCGTTGGAGCCGGCCTGACGGTGCTGTTCCTGGCCCTGGTGGCGGGCGGCCTGTTCGTCGTCATGCCGCAGGAATTGGTGCCGGCCGAAGACCGCGGCCGCGTCGACATCTCAATCAACGGCCCCGAGGGCGCGGGCTTCGACTACACCGTCAAGGCCGCCAACGCCGTCGAGAAGGAGCTGGAAAAGTATCGCGCGGAGGGCGTCGCCGCGCGGACCATCATCGGCGTGCCGCGCTTTGGCCAAAGCCAGTTCAGCACCGGCAACGGCGTGCTGGTGCTCAAGGATTGGGGTGAACGCGACAAGACCGCCGATCAGGTGGCCGCGGAGCTCAACAAGAGTCTGAGTAAGATCACGGGCGTACGCGCGGTGGCCAGCGTGCGGGGCGCCTTTCAGCGCGGCGGCGGGGGCGGAGGCGGCACCAATGTCGACCTGATCGCCACCGGCAATGACTATGTCGAACTGGCCAATTGGCTGAAACCGATATTGGCCGCGTCCCAGGCCAATCCGGGTCTGTCGCGGCCGCGCATCGACTATGAGCCGACCTCGCCGCGCCTCGCGGTGAAGATCGATCGTGACAAGGCCGCCAGCCTGGGCATCTCGACGCAGTCGATCGGCCGGGCCCTGGAGACCATGTTCGGCTCGCGTCGGGCGACCACCTACATCAAGAATGGCCAGGAATACGACGTCATCCTGCAGTCCAACCTCGCGCAACGCCGCAGCCTCGCCGACCTGGACCAACTTCAGGTGCGCACCCAGTCCGGAACCTTGGTGCCGCTGGCCACCGTGGTCACCACCGAACTGCGGGGCGACGCCGCGGATCGGCCCCGGGTCGATCGTCTGCGGTCGGTCACCCTGACGGCTCAGCTGTCGCCCGGCTACACCGTGGGCGACGCGGTGACGTTCCTCCAGGGTCAGGCCGCCGCCCATCCCACGCCCGGCGTCAGCGTCAAGTGGGGCGGCCAGGCCAAGGACTTCCTGGAAGCCTCGGGCGCCGTCGGCATCGCCTTCGGCCTGGCCCTGCTGCTGGTCTTTCTGGTGCTGGCCGCCCAGTTCGAAAGCTGGATCCACCCGGCCGTCATCATGCTGACCGTGCCCCTGGCGGTGCTGGGCGGGTTGTTCGGCTTGCTGATGACCGGCTCGACCATCAACACCTACAGCCAGATCGGCTTGATCATCCTGGTCGGCATCGCCGCCAAGAACGGCATTCTGATCGTCGAGTTCGCCAATCAGCTGCGCGACGAGGGGTTGAAGGTGAAGGAGGCGGTGATCGAGGCCGCCGCCCTGCGCCTGCGGCCGATCATCATGACCTCGATCGCCACCGCCATGGGCGCCTTGCCGCTGATGCTGTGGACCGGGGCGGGGGCGGGCAGCCGCCAGACGATCGGGGCGGTGATCTGCACCGGCGCGATCTTCTCCACCCTGCTGACCCTGTTCATCGTGCCGGTGTTCTACAACCTGCTGGCCCGTTTCACGAAGTCTCCGGAGTGGACTTCGCGGCAGATCGAGGACTATGAAGCCCGCGAGAAGAGCGGGGAAGGGCATGCCTCACCCGTCTGAACCGGGTGAGGAAGCATGGCTGAAGCCATTCTGGCGGCGAAGCGGCAGGAGCTTGCGCTCCTGCGTCGCATCGAGGAACGCATTCTCTGGCTGGCCTCGTGGACGATCCACAACGCCAACCACCTGCGTGAGAGCCGCGACGGGCTGAAGGTCGGGGGGCATCAGGCCTCGTGCGCCTCGATGACCACCCTGATGACCGCGCTCTACATGAAGGCGCTGCGGCCGCAGGATCGCGTGGCGGTCAAGCCGCACGCCAGCCCGGTGTTCCACGCCATTCAGCATCTGTTCGGCCGCCAGAGCCTGGAGAAGCTGAAGGCCTTCCGCGCCCTGGGTGGGGCGCAGTCCTATCCCTCACGCACCAAGGATGTCGACGACGTCGATTTCTCGACCGGATCGGTCGGCCTGGGCGTGGCCATGACCGCCTTCGCTTCTCTGACCCAGGACTATCTGGCGGCGCGCGGGGCGGTGAAGCCCGAGCGGATGGGGCGGATGATCTCGCTGCTGGGCGACGCCGAGCTGGACGAGGGCAACATCTACGAGGCCCTGATCGAGGCCTGCAAGCACGACATCCGCAACACCTGGTGGATCGTCGACTACAATCGCCAGAGCCTGGACGCGACCACCCAGGACCGGATGTTCACCCGCTACGGCGAGATCTTCGAGGCCGCCGGCTGGACAGTCGAGACGCTGAAATGGTCCAAGCGCCAGCGCGAAGCTTTCGCCAAGCCCGGCGGCGAGGCGCTGAAGGCCTGGATCGAGACCGCGCCCAACGACCTCTACGCGGCTCTGAGCTACCAGGGCGGCGCGGCCTGGCGCGAGCGGCTGAGCACGGACCTGGCGGGGGACGCCCATGCCCTGAATCTGATCGCGGCCTACAAGGACGTCGATCTCGGCGAGCTGATGACCGAGCTGGGCGGCCACTGCATGGAGACGATCCTGGAGGCCTTCGAGCGGGCCAGCCAGGACGATGCGCCGCGCTTCTTCATCGCCTACACCGTCAAGGGCTTGCGCCTGCCGTTCCAGGGGCACAAGGACAACCACGCCGGCCTGATGACCGAGACCCAGATCGCCGAACTTCGCACCCGGCTGGGCGTGGTCGAGGGCGAGGAATGGGACGCGCTGTCGGGCCTGTCGGCCGCCGAGCACACGGCGCTGAAGGGCCTGGTCGCCCGCGCTCCGTTCGCCGCACAGGTGGAGCGCCAGCACGTGGCGCCGGCGATCGTCCTTCCGACGGCCGACGAACTTCTGGCCCCGGTGGCGGGAGGCGGGGAGCAGTCGACCCAGGCGGCGTTCGGCAAGGTGATGTTCGAGATCGCCCGCCGAGACGACGAGTTCGCCGGTCGGGTGGTGACCACCTCGCCGGACGTCACGGTCTCGACCAATCTCGGCGGCTTCGTCAATCGGCGCGGCGTCTTCCAGCGGCGCGCGCACGAGGACGTCTTCAAGCGCCGGCGCATTCCCTCGGCCCAGGTCTGGTCCAAGGCCGAGACCGGCCAGCACGTCGAGCTGGGCATCGCGGAGAACAACCTGTTCATCGCCCTGGCGGCCCTGGGCCTGACCGCGCCGCTGTTCGGCGAGCGGCTATTCCCGGTCGGCACCCTGTACGATCCCTTCATCGCCCGGGGCCTCGATGCGCTGAATTACGCCTGCTACCAGGACGCCCGCTTCCTGCTGGTCGCCACGCCATCGGGCCTGACCCTGGCCCCCGAGGGCGGCGCGCACCAGTCGATCGGCTCGCCGCTGATCGGCATGAGCCAGCCGGGCCTGGACAGCTACGAGCCGGCCTTCGCCGACGAGACGGCGGTGCTGATGGCCCACGCCTTCGAGCAGATCCAGGTCAAGCAGGGAGCCTCGACCTATCTGCGGCTCTCCACCCGGGTGATCGCCCAGCCCGAGCGCGGCGACGACGCCTGGCGCAAGGGCGTGGTCGACGGCGCCTACTGGCTGCGGCCCCCGGCCCCCGGGGCGCGCCTGGCCATCGCCTATGCCGGGGCGCTGGCTCCCGAGGCCCTGGCGGCCTTCGAGGCGGTGCTGGAGGACGAGCCGGGCGCGGGCCTGCTGGCCGTGACCTCGGCCGACGTCCTGCACCGCGACTGGACCGCCGCCGGTCGTGCGCGCTGGACAAACGGCGGGCCCCGCGCCTCGACCATCGAGACGCTGCTGGCCTCGTTGTCGCGCGACGCTGGGCTGGTGACGGTGATCGACGGCGCGCCCTCGACCCTGTCGTGGCTGGGCTCGGTGCGCGGCATGCGGCTGCGCGCCCTGGGGCTGGAGACCTTCGGCCAGTCGGGCGATCTGCCGGACCTCTACGCCAAGTACCGCCTGGACGCCGACGCCATCCTGGACGCCTGCGCCGACCTATTGATCTGACGGACGCGAAGGTCCCTCAAGAGGTCGGGCCGAGCAACTCGACGCCCTGGATCAGCCCGTCGGCCAGGGTGTAGATCGCCGCCTGGCGGGTGTCCGACCACAGATGGCCCGAGGACGAGTGGATCGAGGACTGGAATTCGACCCGCACCTTTCCGCCGGGCAGGGTCTCGATCTTGATCGGGTCGAGATCGGGCGCGAGCTCGAACATGCGTCGATAGAAGTCACGGGCGGCGTCCAGGCCCTCGACCTCGCCGCCGTCGAGGAAGTCGCGGAAACGCACGCTTGGATGGGTCGTCGCCAGGACCGCCTCGAGGTCGCGGCGTTCGATCGCGTCGTAATAGCGGACGATCAGGTCGGTTGCCGCGCTCATGCTCGGCGCCCCCTATCGAGAGGTTCGACGTCCATTCGCGAGACCTTGCCGTCGCGCAGGGTGAAGATCTGGCGCACGCAGCTGTCGGACCAGATCTGGCCGGCGAGGTTGCGGACGATCTGGTTGACGTCGACGGCGATCCGGCCGTCAGGCAGGTCGGCGAAGGACACCGGCGCGGCGTCGACCGTGATCGACCGATTGTTGCGGTTCCAGTAGGCGCGCAGGGCGTCCAGGCCGGTCAGCCGACCGCCCTCGACCAGGTCGGGCCAGTCGACGTCGGGCGTCAGCATGGCGGAAAAGGCGTCGAAATCCCGCCGGTTGTAGGCGTCGTAGACCTTGGCCAGCAGCGCATGCGCGTCTTCCATGCCTTGGATTCCATCAGCCTTTGGGCGGCTTGTAACCGGTCTCGACCTTCAGATAGGCGATCAGATCGATGCGGTCCTTGGGGTCATGCAGGCCCGCGAAGGTCATCTTGGTGCCCGGCATGAAGCCGCGCGGATTGTCCAGCCACTTGTCCAGGTGTTCGGCGTCCCAGTCGAAGCCGGCGGCGGCGACGACGGGCGAGTACTTATAGTCGGACTTGCCGCCCGCCTTCCGGCCGAACACGCCATAGAGGTTGGGGCCGGTCAGGTTGGGGCCGCCCTCGGCGATGGTGTGGCAGGACCGGCAGAGCGCGAACTTGCTCTGGCCGTTCATCAGGTCGCCGGTGTTGTAGGGAGCGGGGAGGGCGGCGAGCAGGGCCTGCTTCTCGGCGTCGGTGGGCGCCGCCGACGCGGGCGCCGAGGTCGTCGAACCCGCCGACCCGCCTTCAGCGGTTCCGGCTCCGGGCTTGGAGCAACCGGCCAAGAGGATGCAGACGGCCGCCGCCGCGGCGAGGTGATGTTGACGCATTTACTAGTCCCCGACTGACATTATGCCGCAAGCTGTGCGGCGCGGCGCCGCATTCATTTTCTGGCCCAACTGTGGGCCTCGCATCCAATATATACCGACGTTATGCGGTCAAGGTCTCGCCATCTTTCGGCGAGGACCCTGCGACAACGCGCGCTATCTCACAGAATGTAAAAGCAAAACGACCGATTACAAACCGTGGGTATGCACATAAAAAATTGACCAGAATTAACCATAAACGTAACCAGAAAGCCGTCGGAGGGGCTGCTCCGGCGACCGGGTAGGAAAAACAACACCATGGACTGGAACGAAGAGCGCACCGCCACGCTTCGGAAACTGTGGCTTGAGGGAATGAGCGCCAGTCAGGTGGCGCGCCAGTTGGGCGGCGTCAGCCGTAGCGCGGTGATCGGCAAGGTCCATCGCCTGGGCATCACCGTTCGCGACATCCCCACCCGTCAACGCACCGCCGTTCGAGCCCAGCCCCGCGCCCGCATTATTCGCGACGCCGCTCCGATCCGCCCCGCGCTTCGCTTGATCGAGATCGCCGAGATGGCGCCGACCGCGAACATCCTCGGCCTCGAGACCCATTCCTGCCGCTGGCCGATCGGCAATCCCGAATGCCACGATTTCGGCTTCTGTGGCCGCGAAAAGACCGCCCGCGGCTCCTACTGCGACGAGCACGCCCGCGGCGCCTTCCGCAGGCTGGCCACGCCGTCCGAGGTCAAGGCCTGGGTCCGCCGGCCGGCCGCCCGGATCGAACACCGCACCGCCTGATCGGCCTCATCGCCTGAACCCAAGCTCCAGGACGACCCCATGAACATGGTCTTGATCGAAAACACCGCCGGCAGCAGCCAGGTGATCACCATCATTGAAGAGTTCGCCGGCCACTCGGTGTCGCGCGATCTCAATCCCGGCGAGAACACCCGCATCCCCGTGGGGCAATTCAAGTCGATCGTCGTGCGCGAGACCTATCCCGATGACTGGTTGGCCCGGGCCCGCGCTCGCAACGCCGCGGCCCCGGACGCGATCGCCAGCCGCGCCGCCTGACCCGCTTTCGGCCCTTGATGGGCGAAAAATACACGGCCCCCGCGAACCTGTTCGCGGGGGCCGTTTCGTCTGGAACCGTATGGTTAGCGTGGCGTTAGCCTCGATCGACCGGTGTTCGCTGTCGCTTGAGCCGCAGGGGCGACGGCGTGGCGTTTCAAATACATGCAACCGCGCGCATTCGCGCTCGTGCAAGCGGGGCCGTGATTGTGCGCGGCTCGCGCGTGTGGGATGAAGGCGCGTCATTTTTGGCGTGGGGGGAACCATGTCAGAGCCGAAGCAAGGGGAGGGCCGCGGTTTGCCGTTGCCGACCTATGTCAGCTATCTGATGTATCAGACCGAGCAGCACCGGCGCGCCCTGGCGGCCGACTGCATCGCGCAACACGGGCTCAGCTTCGCCAAGTGGGTGGCGCTGGCGTCCTTGGCGCGGTTCGGCGAATGCTCGATGACGCGTCTGGCGCGATTGTCGGCCGCCGACCGCACGACCCTGACCCGTTCGATCGACGGTTTGATCCGCGACGGCCTCGTCGAACGCGGCGCCCAGGCTTCGGACCGCCGCAAGGTGGTGGTTCGTCTGACCCCTGAAGGCCAGGAGATCCTGGGACGGATCCGCGAGGACATCCATCCGATCAACCAGGAAGTCTGCGCCGAGCTCACCGAGGAGGAGCAGACCAACCTCGCGACCTATCTCAAGAAGATCCTCGGCGGCCTGATCACCGAACCGGAGTGGAAGCACGAGGTGCTGTCCTTCGGTCCCGTCGAACCGACCCTGGCGACGGGCTAGGAGTCCAGCTTTTGGGGTCGCGTGATCACCCATCGGGTGACCGGCTGGCGGAAGTTCAGGGGGCCGGGCACCGTGACGTGGGTCTTCAGATATCTAAACCCGGCCGATCTCAGCGTGCGGTTCGGCGCGGCGTTGAAGGCGTGGGGTTCGCAGAACAGCCGCTTCAGCCGTAGTTGTTCGAAATAGAGCCCGACGCTGCGCCGCACCGCCTCGACTCCCAGGCCGCGTCGGCGGTCGTCGGACGTGGTGACGTGCAGATGCATGTGCGCGTGCTGACCGAACGAGATCTTGTCGGCGCTTGAGAAGCCGACCGGGCGGTCGTCATCCAACCAGGTCAGCAGCAGGGTTTCGCGACGCTCCAGCGGCTGTTGGAAGACGAACGCGTAATAGGCGCGCCAGTCCTCGCGCCTAGGCAGGCGCGCCGGATCCACGCCGATCAATTCCAGATGTTCCGGGGTCGACGCATGGAAATAGTCGATGACCAGATCGACCTCGGATTCCGCCATTTCTCGAACCACCAGGCTCATGGGCCGCCCCGCCGCCAGCGCTTGGCGGAATGTGGTCGCTATCCGTAAAAATTGTCCAGTTCTATATACTTACTTAAAAGTTGTTCCGTCGCGCACCAACTCAACGCCTTGTGAAGCTTGGGCTCAGTCGTCGCCCTTTGGACGTCCCCGCAGCGCCTTGACGCCCGCGCGCTTGCCCTTGGTCTCCAGCCGCTTGAGCTTGCTGGAATAGGTCGGCTTGGTCAGCCGCCGGGGCTTGGGCTTTTCGGTCGCGCGTCGGATCAGCTCGACCAGCCGATCGCGGGCCTCCTGGCGGTTCATCTCCTGGGACCGGCTGCCCTGGGCGAACAGGACGATCACGCCGTCCAGGGTCAGACGGCTGCCGGCCAGGGCTTCCAGCCGCGTCTTCACATCCTCCGGCAGGGTGGGGGAGTTGCGCACGTCGAAGCGCAGTTCGATCGCAGTGCTGGTCTTGTTGACGTGCTGGCCGCCGGGACCCGAGGCGCGGGTGGCCTTCTCGACGATCTCGTCGTCCTCGATGCGCAGCCAGGACGTGATCTCGATCATCGGACCACGCGCCGGGCCTTGACCACGGCGGTGTCCAGCGCCTGCAGGAACTTGGAGCGGTCGGCGGGGCCGAAGGCCTTGGGGCCGCTGGTGACCTCGCCCATCGAGCGCAGGTGCTCGCCGATCATCCTAGACGCCAGGGCCGAGCCGATGGCGTCGACGGTGAACAGCCGGCCCGTCGTGCCCAGGGCCTGACCGCCCGCCTTCAGCACGCGGTCGGCCAGCGGGATGTCGTTGGTGATCACCACGTCGCCGGGGCCGGCCCGTTCGGCGATCCAGTCGTCGGCCACGTCGGGACCGGCGTCGACCACGATCTGTTCGATGGCCGGGGTCAGGGGCACGCGGATCCAGCTGTTGGAGACCACGAAGGTCTTCAAGCCATAGCGGGCGGCGACCTTGTAGACCTCGTCCTTCACGGGGCAGGCGTCGGCGTCGATGTAGAGAACGGTCATGCGCCGTCTCGTAGCGCCTTCCCCAGCCGGGCGCCAAGCGTCGCGACGGCTTCGACCGCCGCGGGCAGGACGTGGGTGAAGTTGACGAAGCCGTGGGCCTGGCCGGGATAGGCCTTCAGCTCGACCGGCACGCCCGCCGCCTCGAGCGCACGGGCATAGGTCACCGCGTCGGGATGGACGGGGTCGAGCAGGGCGCCGCTAACCAGGAAGGTCGGCGGCGTGGCGGGGCCGACGGCGTCCAGCAGCGACGGCGCGTGGGCGTTGGCCAACTGGACGTTGATGTAGGCGACGGCCAGCCGGCCGATCAGCCGGGCGTCGCGCAGCAGGGTCTGAGCCCAGATCTCGTCGTCCAGGTGGACCAGCGGATAGAACAAGCCTTGGGCCTTCACCGCGCCGGCCCGCCGGACGTTGGCCTCGTTGGCCACCGTGGCCGCCAGATAGGCGCCGGCGCTGTCGCCGGCCACGGCCAGGCGATCCGGATCGATCCCGAGCTCGGCGGTCTGGTCGAGCAGCCAGGCGAACGCCGCCCGAGCGTCGTCGATCTGCGAAGGGAAGGGGTGCTCGGGGGCCAGGCCATAGGCGGCCGACACGACGCGGACGCCGGCGGCGTCGGCCAGGCGCTGGCAGAGGGCGTCGTGGGTCTCGATGTCGGAGATCACGAAGCCGCCGCCATGGAAGAACAGGATGGCGGGGCCGACGACGGGGGCCCGCATCGGCACGTAGAGCCGGGCGGCGCGCTTTCCGCTGGCGGCCGGATAGTCGAGATTGCGGATCTGGGCGAGGCGCGGAAGCTTGCGGTCGCGATGGGCGATGGCGAAGCGCACAGCGCGGCGGACCCGTTCAAGCCCGAAGCGGTGGGCGCCGGCCACCCGTTCGGCGAAGACGCTGGTCAGGGGCGCGTTCATCGGTCTTCCGCCTCGGCCGTTCGTGCGCCGGAAGGCTTAACCGGCCCGGGTTCGGCTGTCCATGTCGGGCCTTCCGCTCGGGCAGGCGGACGGGGGCGAGGCTCCGCGGATGCGACTCACCGCCGGCGGAGAGCGGCGGGAGCCGGCTTTTTCGCCCTTCGCGGGAAACCGTCGCGCCCGAGGTTTGGGCACGGCCGACCGGGTTGCATGCATTGTGTACAAACAGGGCTTCAGAGCAGCTTCACCGTAAGGCGCGGCGGCCTTGCCCTTGATTGGCCATCCCGACGCACTAGTTATCAACCCGTGGAGCCGCCCTTGGCGCTCCTGCCCTTCCTGGGCGTTTCCTCCCTAATGACTGCCCGGCCCTCGCGCCGGGCTTTTTTTTGGCCTTGGCGAGGCCTTTGATCGACGCGCGTCCGGCGTCGCCGTACACTTGGTCCTCAAGCGTGGAGCCGTTCCGGCGTTGTCGGCGGCCGCAGTGGAGACCGAGTATGGACAAGGCCGAAATCAATCGCGTCGTCGAGCGACACAAGGCCGAGCAGGAGGCCCTCGACGAACGCCTGGAAGCCCTGCGCAGCGGCAAGCTGCAGGTGGGTTCGCGCACCGATGACGGCGGCGTGCAGGACGAGACCCACGTTCACATCAGCGAGCTGGAGCGGCTGCGTCAGTGGCTGGCCGAGAACGTCGCCCGCTACGAGGCGCTGCTGGGCGCCTGAAACCCAGGAAGCGTCAAGCCGGTCGCTCAGCCCTGACGGGCTGGGCGGTGACCCTTCGCCAAGGGTTCTGGACTGGGAGGTGGTGTCGGATGAGGGAGATTGAACCCCCGACCTTCGGTTTACAAAGCCGCTGAGCTTGATCGCTCAACATCCTACTTGGCCTTGGTTTGCGGCGTATCGACTCCGGTAGCTCCGGGGCATTCCGGGGAATGTCGTCTTCCAGAGCTGCGCGGAGACGTGGAAAACGTTTGGAGCCATCGCCGCGTAGTTGTAGGCTCGACCTATGCTTGATCTGGTGACCATTCCGCAAGAAGTGGCGTCGCGATGGGACCGAGAGTGGGGAGCCTATCTTCTCACCGAGGATGTGAATCCATTCGTCGTCGAGGCCGATTGTCTAGAGCACGTCGGCGCCCTGGATGGCCTGGACGAGCGTCAAGTCTTTGACGCCGTTTTGGCAAGCCATCCGTCGTACACCTTCGCAGTGCAGCTTCGGATCTGGGCCTCGGCCGACCGCATCGTTGGTCGACACGTCGTCGAACTTGGATGCGGTCCGGGCCTGCTCGGCAAGCACTTGGGGTTCGTCGTCGATCGCTATCTCGGAATTGACGTCTCCCGAGTAGCCCTGGCCATGGCCCGGGGTGGCGCCCATCCGAACTGCCGCTTCGTCCATATCAACGACCATGATCTGCTGGCGGGCCATGCCGGCCTCTACGACACGGTCGTGGGTCGCGAGTTCTTTATCCACCAGAACTACGAGAGTGCGAAGGGCCTCCTGCGCCTGGCGCGCTTCCTGCTCAAACCGGGCGGAACGGTTCACTGCGATTTCTTTGCTCGCGGTGACGGTGAAGCCGGCACGGTGTACGACGCCCGCGCGGAGCACGACGCAGAACAAGTTTCGTCCGGATACGCTTTCTCCGAGCAGGACGTTCTCGACGTGGCTCGCGATGTGGGCTTGTCTGTCGTATCGCAAACAGAGGATTGTCGAGCCTGGCGCCGCTTCGTTGTGCTTAGGTTCGACGACTGAGCAGCGAGTCAACCGTTGGCGAACCGGCCGGTCTCGCTCCGGCGGGGCGGGCCTTTTCGCGTTCTGGGCCCGCTGGTCCGGCATGGCGTCGTCCCCAAGCCGCCATCGAAGGATCGGGACAGCAACGAGATGACCCGAGACCGAGACGAAGGTCGCCGGCTGGCTGCTCCGAACGCAGACGATCACGCCCTCGCGCATCAGGCCCAGGAGCTTGCGGTCGGCCCACTTGCCGAGCCGGGTGAGATCAAGATCACGACCCGGGCAGCGGTTGCGCACCAGACCGTGATGCCGTGACCGGCGGTGAAGCAGTCGCGAATGGCGAGGTCGTGGGGGTCTTGGGACTGAGACGTGCACATGGCTGGAACATTATCCGGGACCATTCCCGGGAATCACCTCCCGGACTTCACTGATTTTCGCCGTTCGTTCCCATTTCTCGCCGGTGCGCGGGCGGTGTCGGCGAGGCCTAGAACCCCTTGCTGGATAAGGGAAGGGATGGTGCCGGATGAGGGGATTGAACCCCCGACCTTCGGTTTACAAAACCGCTGCTCTACCGCTGAGCTAATCCGGCCAACACCGCTGCGCCGAGCGGGGGTTCTCCTTACCCACAAGGACGGGGCGCGGGCAAGGGCGGCGGCCGACCTGATCCCCAACCTGATCCCCACCTGATCCATTGCCGCGCCGCCAAACCAAGCTAAGGTGCTCTCAAACAACTGTTCGGGAGGGCGGCGGATGTGGATTTTGCGGACGATGGCGGCGGCGACGGCCGTCGTGGCTCTGGCGGTCGGTCCGGCCTGGAGCGCGCCCAGGCCGGCCGCTCCGACCCTGGCCGTGGCCGCGCCCGACGCCGCGGGCTTCTCGCCCGAACGCCTCAAGCGTCTGGACGCCTACATGCAGGGCCTGGTCGACCAGGGGCACCTGCCGGGCGCGGTCACCCTGGTCGCTCGTCACGGCAAGATCGTCAGCTACGAGACCTTCGGCAAGAAGGCCATCGGCGGCGCGCCGATGACCAAGGACACGATCTTCCGGATCTATTCCCAGACCAAGCCGGTGACCGGCGTGGCGATGATGATCCTGTTCGAGGAAGGCAAGTGGCGTCTGGATGATCCGGTCACCAAGTTCGTGCCCGAGTTCGCCCATCTGCAGGTTTACAAGGGCCAGAACCCGGACGGGACCTTCATCACCGAACCGGCGACGCGCGCGCCGACCATGCGCGAGATCATGAGCCACACAGGCGGCTTCGCCTATGGTCTGCGCACGGATCAACCGGTCGAGAAGGCCTATCGCGACAGCGGTTTGCTGAGCTCCAAGACCCAGGCCGAGTTTCTGAACACGCTGGTCAAGCTGCCCCTGGCCAGCCAGCCGGGAACCGAGTGGCGCTACAGCGTCTCGGTCGACATCCAGGGGCTGATCGTCGAGCGGCTGTCGGGCATGAGCCTGGCCGATTTCATGAAGAGCCGGATCTTCGACCCGCTGAAGATGACCGAGACCTCCTTCTGGGTTCCGCCGGCCAAGAGCGATCGCCTGGCCGCGCTCTATATTCCCGATCCGAAGACCCGCGCCCTGAAGCCGGCCGACAACTTCATGGTGCTGGACGTCACCAAGCCGCCGGCGATCGCCTCGGGCGGCGGCGGCCTGGTCTCGACCACGGCCGACTACGCCCGCTTCGCCCAGATGCTGCTGAACGGCGGGCAGCTGGACGGGGCGCGCATCCTGTCGCCGGGCACGGTAAGGCTGATGGCGTCCAACCACCTGACCGACATCGTGATGACGGCGCCCGACGCGTCGTTCTCGCCGGCGAAGGGCGTGGGCTTCGGCCTGGACTTCGCGGTGGTCACCGACCCGGCCCGGGACGGCACCCTGCAAGGCGAGGGGACCTACAGCTGGGGTGGGGCCGCCGGGACCTGGTTCTGGGTCGACCCCAAGAACGACCTCTTCATGCTGGGGATGATCCACATCCTGGCCAAGGAGATCGACCCGGCCCTGGCCAAGATCAACGACGACGCCGCCACCCTGGTCTACCAGGCCCTGGTCGATCCTGCGCAGTAACCGCCCCGCGAAGGGCCAATAAAAACAAAGCTTAGGGAGCGTGTCATGAAGGCCGCCGTCTATTACGAAACCGGTTCGCCGGACGTGCTGAAGTACGAGGACGTCGCCGATCCGCCCTGCTATCCCAGCGGCGTGGTGATCCGCGTCGAGGCGGTCAGCATCGAGGGCGGCGACACCCTCAACCGCGGCGGCGGCGTGATGGCGGGCAGCCCGCACATCGTCGGCTACCAGGCGGCCGGCGAGATCATCGAGGTCGGGGCCGAGGTCACCCACCTGAAGGTCGGTCAGAAGGTGGTGACGGTGAACGCCTTCGGCTCTCACGCCGAGCTGCGCAGCGTGCCGGCCCGCAACGCCTGGCCGATCCCCGACGGCTTCGACGTGCGCAAGGCCGCCGCGATTCCGGTGCCCTTCGGCACCGCGCACGAGTGCCTGTTCGGGGCCGGTCATCTGAAGTCCGGCGAGACCGTTCTGGTCCAGGCCGGAGCCGGGGCCGTGGGCGTCGCGGCGATCCAGCTGGCCAAGCGGGCCGGGGCGACGGTGCTGGCCACCGCCTCCAGCGACGAGCGGCTGGAGCGCCTCAAGCCCCTCGGCCTGGACCACGGGATCAACTACCGCCGCGACGACGTGGTCGAACAGGTGATGAAGCTGACCGGCGGCAAGGGCGTGGACCTGGTGGTCGATCCGGTCGGCGGCTCCACCCTGCAGGCCAGCATCCTGGCCCTGGGCTATCGGGGCCGCATCTCGCTGGTCGGCCAGGCCGGGCGCGAGCCGACCAAGGTGGACGTCTCGTCGCTGATGGGCGGCAACCGCAGCCTGACCGGCGTGTTCCTGGGCGCGGAGATCATGACCGACCGCGTGCACGACATGATCCAGACCCTGATCGACGAGGCCGCGCGCGGCGAGCTTCAGGTGCTGCTCGACCGGACCTTTCCGCTGTCGGAAGCCGCCGCCGCCCACGCCTATATCGAGAGCCGTCAGGCCGTCGGCCGGGTGCTGCTGATCCCCCAAGCAGGCGAAAAATGAGCGGCAACCGAGTCCTGGCCCACACGGGCGCCAAGTATCCGATCGTCCAGGCCCCGATGGGCTGGATCGCCCGCTATCCGCTGGCCAGCGCCGTCTCGCGGGCCGGCGGGCTGGGGGTGATCGAGACCTCCTCGGGCGAGACGGAAAACTGCAAGGCCGAGATCCGCAAGATGGCCGACAGCGGCCTGCCGTTCGGGGTCAACCTGCCGATCCTGTTCCTGAAGGACGACGCCATGCTGCGCTTCGTCTGCGAGAGCGGGGTCAAGTTCGTCACCACCTCGGCCGGCAGCCCGGCCAAGTTCGTCGGTCCGCTGCAGGACGCCGGGATCGTGGTCTACCACGCCGTGCCGACGCTCGACGCGGCGGTCAAATGCGTCGAGGCGGGCGTCGACGGCCTGGTGGTCGAGGGGGCCGAGGGCGGGGGCTTCAAGAATCCCGAGGAGGTTTCGACCCTGGTGCTGCTGCAGGCCATCCGCGCCCGGGTCGACGTGCCGTTGATCGCCGCCGGCGGCATCTGCGACGGCCGCGGCATGGCCGCCGCCTTCGCCCTGGGCGCCGAGGGCGTGCAGATGGGCACCCGTTTCGTCAGCGCCGCCGAAAGCCCGGTGCACGCCAACTACAAGGCCGCGATCACGGGCTCCAAGGAAACCGGCACCTGGGTGCTGAACAAGAAGGCCAGCCCCTGCATCCGCGCCCTGAAGTCCGAGCGAACCCGTGAGATTTACGACGCGGGCCTCATGCCGCCCGACGCCCTGAAGGGCATACTGGGCGTCTATTTCGGCGGCGACATGGAAGCCGCGCCGGCCCTGGCGGGCCAAACCGTGGGCCTGATCGACGAGGTCAAGCCGGCCGCCCAGATCATCGACGAGACCGTCGCGCAATTCTTTGAAATCACCCAGCGGCTGGGCGCGCTCAGCGCCGGCCGCAGCTTCTGAAAGACCAGTCCATGATGCAGAACCTGTTTTCCCTGAAGGGCCGCGTGGCCCTGGTCACCGGCGGCTCGCGCGGCATCGGCAAGATGATCGCCGAAGGCTTCCTGACCTACGGCGCTCGCCGAGTGTACGTCTCGGCCCGCAAGGCCGCTGCCTGCGACGCGACCGCCGAGGAGCTGTCGGCGATCGGCGAATGCGTCTCGCTGCCGGCCGACGTCTCGACCCTGGAAGGCATCAACGGCCTGGTGGCGCGGATCGCCGAGCGCGAGGACAAGCTGGACATCCTGGTCAACAACGCCGGCGCCGCCTGGGGCGCGGAATTCGACAACTTCCCCGAGAGCGGCTGGGACAAGGTCGTGGACCTGAACATGAAGACGCCGTTCTTCCTGACCCAGGCCCTGATCGGCCACCTGCGGGCGGCGGGCAAGGACCACGTGGCCAAGGTGATCAACATCGCCTCGATCGACGGCCAGTCGGTGACCCACGACGAGACCTATCCCTACGGCGCGTCCAAGGCCGGCCTGCTGCACATGACCAAGCGCATGGCCCTGCGCCTGGCGGCCGACAACATCGCCGTCAGCTGCATCGCGCCCGGCGCCTTCGCCTCGGACATGAACAAGGTGGCCCGCGACCACGCCGACGCGGTGTCCAAGGCCATTCCGGCCGGCCGGATCGGCACGACCGAGGACATGGCCGGGGCGGCCATCTACCTGGCCTCGCGGGCCGGGGACTATGTGATGGGATCGGCCGTCACCGTGGACGGCGGGGTCAGCTTCGCGCGCTAGGTTCAGGGCTTGCCCGGGCTCGGGAAACCCCCGAGCTCGGCGGGCTCGGCGTCGCTGAGTTCGACGCCGGCGTTGGAGCCGCAGCCGACCGGCTTGGGCGGACGCGCGCCGCGCTCGCGGGCCGACATCAGGGCCCAGCCTCCGGGCTTGAGGATCTCCAGCGGCGAGAAGCGGGCCTTGTAGGCCATCTTCTCGCTGCCCGGCACCCAGTAGCCCAGATAGACATAGGGCAGGCCGTTGAGCTGGGCCTGCAGGATGTGGTCCAGGATAATGAACGAGCCCAGGCTGCGCTTGGTCAGGCTGGGGTCGTAGAAGCTGTAGACCAGCGACAGGCCGTCGGCGAGCACGTCGACCAGCACGCAGGCGATCAGGTCGCCTGGACCGCGGTCCTGCGAGCGCAGGCGGTATTCGATCAGGTGGGTGCGGACCGCCGTGTCCTCGACCATGGCCACATAGTCGGGCCAGGTCATCTCGGCCATGCCGCCGTCGGCGTGACGGGTCAGCAGGTAGCGGCGCAGCAGCTCGAACTGCTCCAGCGTGGCCTCGGCCTCGACCAGGTGGCGTTCCAGATCGGTGTTGCGGGTCAGGACCTTGCGTTCCGACCGCGAGAACACGTAGTCGGCGACCGGGGCGCGGGCCGACTGGCAGGCGCGGCAGGTCTCGCAGGCGGGCCGATAGGCGATGTTCTGGGAGCGACGGAAGCCGACCTGGGTCAGGCTGTCATTGACGGTGGGGCCGTCGGACAGCGGCAGGTGGGCGAAGACCTTCCGCTCCTCGCGTCCGGGCAGATAGGGGCAAGGCGTGGGCGCCGTGAGGAAGAAGCGCAGCTGTCGCGTCGGAAAGTGCTGCGTCACGGAAAGCGCCCGATCCCTCTGGTTAGTGACCTCGCCCGTGGTGCCGGGCCGATAAGGGATTAGGCGGCATCCGCGACGGTTGCGCAAGCTGTGCAGCGCGCTTGAGCGTCATCGCGTCGCGGACGACCTCAGAGACCATCGGGAAGCACCGGCTTTTCGCGCAGGAGCACGATCGAGATGCGTCGGTTGCCCGCCAGAGTGGGATCGTCCGCGTACAGCGGCTCGGAATTGGCCTTGCCCGAGACCTGGTAGATGCGGTCCTCGTCGACGCCGGCCCCGCGCAGCACCTGGCGCGAAGCGTCGGCGCGCTCGGCCGACAGGGCCCAGTCGCTGTCGGCGCGCTTGCCGGCCGAGCTGGCGCTGGTGTGGCCCGAAATGGTGATGCGGTTGGGCAGCTGGTTGATCACCCTGGCGACGGCGCGCAGCAGGATGCGGGCCCGATCGTTCGGTTCGCGCGAGTTCTCCTTGAACATCGAGCGGCCGTCCTGGTCGATCAGCTGGATGCGCAGACCCTCGGGGGTCTGGTCGATCATGATCTGCTTGGACAGTTCCGCCAGCTCGGGCATGTCCTGCAGCGACTGGCGCAGCGACTGGGCGGCCGAGGCGAAGCTGTCCTGCTCCTTCTTGGCCAGGGCGTCGCGCAAGGCCTGTTCGCTGGCCGAGTCGAGGCTGGCCGAAGCGGTGCTCTGGCCGTCCTTGTTGGTCTCGGTCGGGGCTTCGGGGGCCATCTGCTGGATGACCGACATCTTGCCGTCGGCCTTGGCGCCGTCGTCGCCCAGCGAGGTGCCGCCCAGGATGCCGCCCGAGCCGCTGGTGCTGGACGAGATCGAGGCCGGCGCGAAATAGTCGGCGATGCCCAGCTTCTGCTCCGGGGTGGTCGTGTTCAGCAGCCACATCAGCAGGAAGAAGGCCATCATGGCGGTCACGAAGTCGGCATAGGCCACCTTCCAGGCGCCGCCGTGGTGACCCCCGCCGATGACCTTCTTGACCTTCTTGATGACGATCGGCTGTTCGCCGCTGACGGCCATTTCGCTTAAGCCTGCTTAACCCTGTTCGAGCGAACGTGACGGCTGGACGTTAAAATGCCGTTGCGATCGGGGCCGCGAAGGGCGATGTCGGGCGTCTTCCACACCGGTCGCTTTTTGGGAGTTCGCGGCATGAAGACGGCGTTTATCGGCCTGGGCGTGATGGGCTTCCCGATGGCGGGCCACCTGAAGGCCGCCGGCCACGCGGTGACCGTCTTTAACCGCACGCCGGAAAAGGCCGCGCGCTGGGTCGAAAAGCACGGCGGCGCGTCCAAGGCGACGATCGCCGAGGCGGTGGCGGGGGCCGAGCTGGTCTGCCTGTGCGTCGGCAATGACGACGACGTGCGCGACGTCGTGGCGCAGGTGCTGCCGGCCATGGCGGAGGGCGGCGTCATCGTCGACCACACCACCACCTCGGCCACCGTGGCCCGCGAGATGGACGCCGCCGCGCGGGCCGTCGGCCGCTGGTTCGTCGACGCCCCGGTGTCGGGCGGTCAGGCGGGGGCCGTGAACGGCCAGCTGACGATCATGGCCGGCGGCGACGCGGCCGCCTATGCCCGGGTCGAGCCCGTGCTGCTGGCCTACGCCAAGGCCATCCGCCTGATGGGCCCGTCGGGCGCGGGGCAGCTGACCAAGATGTGCAACCAGATCGCCATCGCCGGCGTGGTCCAGGGCGTGGCCGAGGCGCTGCACTTCGCCAAGCGGGCCGGCCTGCCGACCGACGACGTGCTGGCCGCCATCTCCAAGGGCAGCGCCCAGTCCTGGCAGATGGAGAACCGCTGGAAGACCATGTCCGAGGGCCAGTTCGACTTCGGCTTCGCGGTGGACTGGATGCGCAAGGACCTGGGCATCGCCCTGGCCGAGGCGGCCGTCAACGGCGCCAAGCTGGAAGGCACGGCGCTGATCGACGGCTTCTACGGCGAGGTCCAGGCGATGGGCGGGAATCGGTGGGACACGTCCAGCCTGGTGGCGCGGCTGGAGAAGTAGGGGCCAAGGCCCTCCCCCTATGGGGGAGGCGATCGCGCAGCGATCGGTGGGGGGAGGTTTGGGATCGCCGATCCGGATTGCGGTCATCTGCCGATCACTCCCCCCTCCGTCGGCTGCGCCGACACCTCCCCCACGGGGGGAGGGACTTGGACACGCGGGTTTTCGGTCTCACGCGATCTCTCGCTGAGGGATGGAAAGGGTCGCGGAGCGCCGGACACCGTCCGGAGAACTTTGAACAAATACCGTTTCGACGAAGCCAGACGCTCCGCGCCATCGTTATCCGGAAGCCCGCGACGCTGAGCCCTGTTAGGGCCTCGCCGCCTTGAAGCCTCCGACGGG
>NZ_LMFD01000010.1:588954-1016259 GCF_001427165.1 Caulobacter sp. Root487D2Y | reverse complement strand
CCGCGCCGCCGACAGAGCTTCCCGCTCGATCGCCCCCCGCCGCCGCATCGGTCGCTGGCCATGCGCCCTTTCCCGCGTCGAGGTGAGACAAGGATACGGGCGGTTTGGAGGGTGAGGACCAAATCGGGTCGAGAAAGTTCAGGGCGTTGAAATCGCTGAATTTCATCCGCTATCGGCCGAGCGTAAGTACTCGAAACCCTCTCCCAGAGGGAGAGGGCGGGGCCCGCCGCGCAGCGGTGGGAGGGTGACGGGGTTCTGAGTTCGACGGCGCGCCGGCAGGGCGCCAAGGAAAGCGACGCGTGAAACCGGATACGGTGTCACCCCTCACCCTCCCACGCCTGCGGCGCGGGTCCCTCCCTCTCCCCTCCGGGAGAGGGTGAAGAGAGGCGCGCCCTGCTACCGCCCCTCGACCCAAAGGCTCAGCGGCTGCTTCTCCTCGCGGCGCACCAGGATGGCGTAGCCGATCGCGAACACCACGATCCCGATGATCAGGCCGCCCCAGAAGCCGGCGGGGCTGGCGAACCACAGGGTCAGGGTCGAGATGGTGGTGGCCAGGCCCAGCATGCACCATCGCAGGAGGATGCTGAATCCGTGATAGGTCTGCTCATGGGCGAGCAGTTCGGGTTTTCCGGTGTCGTTGAAATCGGCGTCCATGCGTCACCTCCGCTATCGTTGAGGCTCGACCCGGACCGTCGTACGCGGCCTCGGGCCGAACACTGGGAACACCCTAAGCCCGTTCCCGGTTTCGCGCGAGCGGATGGTTGTGATGAGCCAGGGCGTCGCCATATCCGCCAGATGGAAGCTCTCAAGGCCACGCTTGTCCTGATCGCCTTCGGGGCAGGGGTGATCCTGCTCTGCGTCTGGGCCATCCTGGCCCTGCGCCGCTCCAAGCGGTCGCTGGCGCCGGTGGCGGGCATGCTGATGCTGCTGGGCGCCTTCTTCACCGCCGATCCGCCGCCGCCGCCGAAATCGGAGTCGATCGCGCGGGACGAGGCCGACGAGGACGCCGCGGGCGATCCGGACAAGGTGGACGGGGCGTAGCGATATCGGCTTCGGAAGCGAAAACCTCGTCGAAGGACGAGCTCAGGATGAGGTTTTCTACTGCCGAGGCCTGCACAATGGTCCTCATCCTGAGCTTGTCGAAGGACGAGGATCACGCACCGCGTTGAATACCAGCCTAAGCGCCCGCCAGCCGCGCCAGCACCACCCGCATCAGCGGAGCCAGCACGATGTCGCCCGGCGCGGCCGGGTCGATCCAGGCCAGTTCCTCGATCTCGGCGCGGGCGGCGATCTGGCCTTCGACGCTCGCCAGATAGGTCGCCGAACGGACGGTGAAACCAGGCTCGTTGGCGGCTGGGGCCTCGAAGGCGCCCAGCAGGGTCGCGCCGACCAATCGGCAGCCGATCTCCTCGTCCAGCTCGCGGGCCAGGGCGGTCAGGTCGTCCTCGCCGGGCTCGCGCTTGCCGCCCGGCTTCATGAAGATCGCGGTGCCGCGCTTGCGCACCACCAGCATGCGGCCGGCCTCGTCGCGGATCACGGCGGTGACGATGTCGATGGCGCGGCTCATGGCGTGGCCTGGCCCGGATCGTCGCGACGTTCCTGCAGCCGCCAACGCAAGTCCATCGCGCCGAGTTCAAGCAGGCGTGTGTGGAGCCCGCGCTCGACGACCTTCATCATCTCGAGCTTCGGCCGCCAAGCGGCTTCCCGCATGCCGGCGTCCGGGACCTGCACCTGAAGGGCCCAGAGGCGGTCCGGGTTTGGGCCGCCAGGGAAAACGCCGACGTTCACCTCGTAGCCGCCGAACAGCGAGGCGTCGAACGCGATCGAGAACATCGACATGTCCTCGTCGCCGAACGGGTCCGCGATCTGGGCGCTGGGGAAGGCGAGGCCCTGGTGGATACGCTCGGCGAAATCCCGCACCGATCGCACATGGGCCCGGGGCCCGGCGGCCGGATCGGCGAAGCGGAAGCTCGCGAAGTGATCGATCGAGGCCTTCCAGCGCAGCGCCATGCCTTAGGCCAGCCGCTCCGCCGCCCACGGCGCGAAATAGCTGATGATCCCGGCCGCGCCGGCCCGCTTGAAGGCGGTCAGGCTTTCCAGGATGGCGCGGTCCTTGTCGATCCAGCCGTTCTGGGCCGCGGCCATGATCATCGCGTACTCGCCCGACACCTGGAAGGCGTAGGTGGGCATGCGGAACTCGTCGACCAGGCGGCGCAGGATGTCCAGATAGGGCATGCCCGGCTTGACCATGATCATGTCGGCGCCCTCGGCGATGTCGAGCGCGACCTCGCGGATGGCCTCCTCGGTGTTGGCCGGGTCCATCTGGTAGGTCTTCTTGTCCCCTTGGCCGGCCGACAGTTTCGCCGAGCCGATCGCGTCGCGGTACGGGCCGTAGAAGGCCGAGGCGTATTTGGCCGCGTAGGACATGATCATGGTGTCCTGGAAGTTCGCGCCCTCCAGGGCGGCGCGCAGGCGTCCGACCCGGCCGTCCATCATGTCGGACGGGGCCAGGATGTCGGCGCCGGCCTGCGCCTGCATCAGGCCCTGTTCGATCAGGCGCTCGATGGTCGGGTCGTTGAGGATCTTGCCGCCCTCGACCACGCCGTCGTGGCCGTGGTCGGTGAACGGGTCCAGGGCCACGTCGCACATGATCCCGACCTCGGGGGCGGCGTCCTTCATGGCCTTGACGGCCCGGGGGATCACGCCGTCGGGGTCCGAGGCGATCGACCCGGCGGCGTCCTTCCGCGACCCGTCGATGTGCGGGAAGATGGCGATGGCGGGAATGCCCAGGTCGCGGGCCCGCACGGCGGCCTTGGCGGCGTCCTTGACGCTGAGGCGCTCGACGCCCGGCATCGAGGCGACCGGGATCGTCCCTTCGCCCTCGTGCACCACCATCGACCAGATCAGGTCGGACGGCTCCAGCGTGGTTTCGCGCACCAGGCGGCGGGTCCAGTCGGCCTGGCGCAGGCGGCGCAGGCGCGTGGCGGGGTAGGGGGCGAGCGGAGGCGTGGTCATGACCAACGGTTTCGCGCGGGAGGCCGCGCGAGGCAAGGCGATTGGTTGCTTAAGGGCGCTTGCCGGACGCCACGGTCTGGCCAATGCTCGTCCTCGGCTGACAGGATTTGAGCGGGGCGGTGCGATGAAACGGCTTGTGATGGCGATCGTGGCTTTGCTGACCTCCCTGTTCGCGACCGGCGCCGAGGCGCGGCAGGCGCCGCCGCCCAGCTATTACGACGCCAAGGCGCCCGACGCCTGGTCGGGCGGCGTCAAGATGATCGACATCGACACGCCGTCGGGCAAGTTCCGCGTCTGGACCAAGCGGGTCGGCTCGAACCCCAAGCTGAAGGTGCTGCTGCTGCACGGCGGCCCGGGCGCCACCCACGACTATTTCGAGCCCTTCGACAGCTACTTTCCGGCCCAGGGCATCGAGTACATCTACTATGACCAACTGGGCTCCGGCCGCTCGGACAAGCCGACCGACACCAAGCTGTGGACCATCGAGCGCTTCGTCGACGAGGTGGAGCAGGTGCGCAAGGCGCTGGACCTGAACGCCGGCGACTTCTGCGTGCTGGGCCACAGCTGGGGCGGCGTGCTGGCGATCGAATACGCCCTGAAATATCAGGCCAACCTGAAGTGCGTCGTGATCTCGAACATGATGGCCTCGATCCCGGCCTATAACGACTACGCCAACAAGGTCCTGATGCCCGAAATGGACCCGGCGCAGCTGGCCAAGGTCAAGGCGCTGGAGGCGGCGGGCAAGACGTCGGACCCGGACTACATGGGCGCGCTGATCCCGATGCACTACGAGAAGCATATCCTGCGTCGGCCGGCCGATCAGTGGCCCGAGCCGGTGACCCATGCGTTCTCGCAGATGAACGGCGAGCTCTACACCCTGATGCAGGGGCCCAGCGAACTGGGCGCCAGCGGCCTGCTGGCCGACTGGGACCGCTTCGCCGACCTCAAGCGCATCACCGTTCCGACCCTGGTGATCGGCGCCCGGTACGACACCATGGACCCGGCCTATATGGAGAAGATGTCCAAGGAACTGCCCAAGGGCCGGTACCTCTACATGGCTAACGGCAGCCACATGTCGATGTACGACGACCAGGCGAACTACTTCGCCGGCCTCACCGCGTTCCTGAAGGGGCTGGACTAGAGCAGGATCAGGGCGCGTAGGAGGCGTTGTCGACGCGGGCCTGCTGGACGCCGTCGATGCGGCGCCAGACCTGCGCCTTGCAGACCAGGCCGCCCAGGACGCAGCCCTTGGCCTTCATGGTGCGGGCGTCGATGAACTCGGCGGTGCCGACCAGGGTGACCTTCAGGGTCGGAACGAAGACCTTGCCGCGCATGGCGCCGTTCTTGGTGGGCTCGAAATCGCGCAGCAGCTGCTGGCCGACCAGGGTGGTCAGGCCGCTCTTGCGCGCGTCGGCTTCGGCCTTGGGGCTGGCATAGACCACGGTGCCGCAGGTGCTGCGCCCGCAGTCCTTGATCGCGACCCGGACGTTGTCCTTGGGACCGGTCCACACGCCAAGGTCGGCCGCTTGGACCGACGACACGCTGAACAGCGCCGCGAGGGCGGCGAAAACGGCAGTGAACTTACGCATGACAGACAGACGACGCCTCCGATAACCGCGATTTATACGGAGGACGCGGCGGTTCAAGGGCGCTGCGACATTTGGCTCCCGCTTTTCTCGCACTGCGGCATTCAAAGTCGGCGAGTGGGATATGATTGACACAGTCGTCGGCGCGCGGCACGTCAGCGGCCAAGAAGGCGAGGGGTTCACTCTGCCCCGCTTGGGAGGATATCGCGCATGGATTTCGCGCTCAACGACGATCAACGCGCTATTCAGGACATGGCCTCCGGCTTCGCGGCGGAACGCCTTGCCCCGCATTCCGCCGAGTGGGACGAAAAGAAGCACTTCCCGGTTGATGTGCTGCGCGAGGCTGCGTCCCTGGGTTTCGCCGGCATCTACGTCCAGGACGACGTCGGCGGCAGCGGGCTGTCGCGCCTGGACGCCTCGATCATCTTCGAAGCCCTCAGCTACGGCGACGTGCCGACCGCGGCCTATCTGACCATCCACAACATGGCCTCGTGGATGATCGACCGGTTCGGCTCGGACGACCTGCGCCGGCGCTACCTGCCGCGCCTGACCACCATGGAGCTGATCGCCAGCTACTGCCTGACCGAGCCGGGCTCGGGCTCGGACGCCGCGGCCCTGCGCACGACCGCGCGGCTGGACGGCGACCACTACGTGCTGAACGGCGGCAAGGCCTTCATCTCGGGCGGCGGAGTCTCGGACGTCTATGTGGTGATGGCCCGCACCGGCGCCGACGGCGCCAAGGGCGTCTCGGCCTTCGTGGTCGAGAAGGGGACGCCGGGCCTCAGCTTCGGGGCCAACGAGCGCAAGATGGGCTGGAATTCGCAGCCGACGGCGGCGGTGAACTTCGACGACTGCCGCGTGCCGGTCGCCAACCGGATCGGCCAGGAAGGCGAGGGCTTCCGCTTCGCCATGATGGGCCTGGACGGCGGGCGGCTGAACATCGCCTCGTGCTCGCTGGGCGGGGCGGCGTTCGCGCTGGACACCGCCAAGGCCTATCTCGAGAGCCGCAAGCAGTTCGGCAAGCCGCTGAAGGACTTCCAGGCCCTGCAGTTCAAGCTGGCCGACATGGCCACCGAGCTGGAGGCCGCCCGCCTGATGGTGCGCCGCGCCGCCCATGCGCTGGACAACAAGGACCCGCAGGCCACCAAGCTGTGCGCGATGGCCAAGCGCTTCGCGACCGACGCCGGCTTCCAGGTGGCCAACGACGCCCTGCAGCTGCACGGCGGCTACGGCTACCTCCAGGACTACCCGCTGGAGCGCATCGTCCGCGACCTGCGGGTGCATCAGATCCTGGAGGGCACCAACGAGATCATGCGGGTGATCATCGCGCGCGAGATGTTCCGGCAGTAAATTTTCCGCGTGACGGCAATCGGGGCTTAACCTTAATCCCCCCAGACTTGGATCGCCGTAGTTGGTGCTTTTAGGACGTGTCTCATGATCCGCGCGCCGTTTGTCGATCAAGGGAGCGTCGATCAGGGCGGCGCCGGGATCACGCTTGCCGACGAAGAGCCGATCGTCGACGTCAGCACCTTCTTCCAGGTCTCTCAGGACCTGCTGGTCATCCGCGACCTCGACGGGCAGGTGCTCAAGGCCAGCCCGTCCTGGTTCACCCATCTGGGACACCGTCCGGAGGAGATGGAGGGCCAGCCGCTGCTGAGGCTGGTTCATCCCGAGGATCTGCCCGGCACCTTGGTCAGCGTCGACGAAGTGAAGGGGCGCAAGATCGGCGATCCGGTCCTGGGGTTCATCAACCGCTATCGCCACAAGGACGGCGGCTATCGGACGCTCGAATGGCGGGCCCAACGATCCGGCGACCGCATCTACGGCGTGGCCCGGGACGTGACCGACCGGGTCGCGGCCGAACGCGAACTGATCGAGGCCAAGGCGCTGGCGGAAGCGGCCAGCCGCGCCAAGTCCGAATTCCTGGCCAATATGAGCCACGAGATCCGCACGCCCCTCAACGGGGTCATCGGCATCATCGACGCCCTGTCGCGCACGGCCTTGAGCGCCGAACAGGCCGAAATGATCTCGCTGGTCCGCGACTCCGGCGTCACGCTGGAGCGGCTGGTGTCGGATTTCCTGGACGTGTCCAAGATCGAGGCCGGCCAGCTGCATCTCGAGACCCGGACGTTCGACCTGGACGAGGCGCTTCGCCCCTGCATCGAGGTCATGCGCTATCGGGCCCAGGACAAGGGGCTGGCCTTCGACGTCGTGCGCGACGCCGACGCGCGGGGCCGTTTCCTCGGGGACGCCACGCGCATCGGCCAGATCGTCGGCAACCTGATCTCCAACGCCGTGAAGTTCACGGAGAAGGGCGGGGTCACGCTTCGCGTGGGCCTGGACGAGACGCATCTGACCCTGGCGGTCGAAGATACGGGAATCGGCTTCGACGCCGAGCACGCCGCGCGCCTGTTCAACCGCTTCAGCCAGGCGGACGAAACCATCAGCCGCCGCTTCGGCGGGACGGGCCTGGGTCTGTCGATCTGCCGTTCGCTGGCGCAGATGATGGGCGGCGACATCGCCGCCGCCTCCGAGCCCGGAGTCGGCAGCCGCTTCGTCGTCTCGCTGCCCCTGCCGCGAGCGGAGACCCTGGCGGCCTATGACGCGCGGGCGCCTCAGCCGCCGCCGGTCCCCTGCCGCGTGGATGACCGACCCCTGCGGGTCCTGCTCGCCGAGGATCACCCCACCAACCAGCGCGTGGTCCAGCTCATCCTCGCCAGCCAGGGCGCCCATCTCGTCATGGTCGACGACGGCGCCCAGGCGGTCGCGGCCTATCAGGTGGAGGACTTCGACCTGGTGCTGATGGACATGCAGATGCCCGGCATGGATGGCCTGACCGCGATCCGCGCCATCCGCGCCCTGGAGGCCGCGCGCGGCGCGGCCCCGATCCCCATCGTGATGCTCAGCGCCAACGCCATGACCGAGCACAAGGACGAGGCGTTCGCCGCCGGCGCGGATGTTCACGTCGCCAAGCCCATCACGGCGGCCAGTCTCCTGGAGGGGATGCAGGCGGCCTTGGAGATGTCTGACCGGGCGCTTTAGCTTGACGCAAGGGCGCAGGCGACATCGGGCGCGTTCCGGAATATGTCAGGCGCCTTCGGAGCTTGGAACCGCGCCACGTGATCTATCTCTGCCGCCACGGCCAAACCGCGTTCAATCGCGAACATCGCCTGCAGGGGCGGATGG
This sequence comes from Caulobacter sp. Root487D2Y, assembly GCF_001427165.1. Taxonomy (NCBI): domain Bacteria; kingdom Pseudomonadati; phylum Pseudomonadota; class Alphaproteobacteria; order Caulobacterales; family Caulobacteraceae; genus Caulobacter; species Caulobacter sp. Root487D2Y. The sequence goes on along the minus strand of NZ_LMFD01000010.1, from coordinate 1,008,472 downwards.
AGTCGGATCTGACGCCGCTGGGGCGGGCCCAGGCCGGCGCCATGGCCGACCTGCTGCATGACCTGATCGCTCGCGACCAAGTCCAGCCCTGGCGCATCGTCGCCAGCCCGCTGCGGCGGGCGCGGGACACGGCGGGGATCATCGGCGCGAAGCTGGGCCTGCCGGTGGAATTCGACGACCGGCTGATGGAGCTGACGGTCGGTGAATGGGAGGGGCGGCTGCGAGCCGAGGTGGCGCGCGAACATCCCGAGCTGTTCACCGATCGGACCTGGTTCTTCGCCGCGCCGGGCGGCGAGACCTACGACCAGGTGATGGCGCGGGTGTCCGACTGGCTGTCCGAACAGGCCGCCGAACCGGAGCGCCGGCTGATCGTGGTCAGCCACGGCATCGCCGGCCGGCTGCTGCGCGGCGCCTATGCCGGCCTGTCGCCCGCCGAAGTCCTGGAGCTGGACGTGCCGCAGGACGCCCTTTATCGGCTGCACGCCGGCCAGTTGGACCGCTTCGACTGCGAACCGGTCGAAGACCCCGAACACGCCGCTGAACTCGTCAAGGACGCCGTATGACCGACCAACCCGAAGTCCTTGTCCGCGTTCAGAAAAACGTCGGCCGGCTGACCCTGAACCGGCCCCAGGCGCTGCACGCCCTGACGCAGACCATGTGCGAGATCATGATCGCCGCGTTGCTGGACTGGCGGGACGATCCCGAGATCTACCTGGTCATCATCGACCACAGCGGCGAGCGCGGCTTCTGCGCCGGCGGCGACATCCGCATGCTGGCCCACAGCGGGGCGGGCGACGCCAAGGCGGCGCGGGCCTTCTTCCACACCGAATACCAGTTGAACCACCTGCTGTTCACCTACGACACCCCGGTGGTGGCGGTGATGGACGGGGTGGTGATGGGCGGCGGCGTCGGGATCTCGATGCCGGCCCACTTCCGGATCGCCACCGAGCGCACGACCTTCGCCATGCCCGAGACCGGCATCGGTCTGTTCCCCGACGTCGGCGGCGGCTGGTACCTGCCGCGCCTGCCGGGCAAGGCGGGGCTGTGGCTGGCCCTGACCGGGGCGCGGATCAAGGGCGCGGACTGCCTGCGCCTGGGGATCGCCACCCACTTCGTCGAGTTCGGCGCCGTCGAGGGCCTGAAGAAGGCGATCATCGCCGATCCGCGCCGCATCGAGGACACCCTCAAGACGTACCGCGCCGACGCCGGCAAGGCGCCGCTGGTCAGCATCGAGCAGGACCTCAACCGCCTGTTCGTCGGCGAGAGCGTCGAGCAGATCTTCGAGTTCCTGGAGGCCGACAGCAGCGACTGGGGCAAGGCCCAGCTGGCGACGATGAAGACCAAATCGCCCCAGACCCTGAAGGTCGCCTTCCGCCAGCTGGAGGCCGGGGCGGCGATGACCGACTTCGCCGACAACATGGCCATGGAGTACCGGATCGGCTCGCGGGTGGTCCGCCGCCACGACTTCCTCGAGGGCGTGCGCGCCGTGATCATCGACAAGGACAACGCGCCGAATTGGGATCCAGCCAAGCTTGAGGACGTTACCGACGCGATGCTGGACGAGATTTTCGCGCCTCTGCCGGCTGATCAGGAGTGGTCGCCGCTGACGTAGCGTGATTGCTGCGCTAGCTTGCGGGTAACAAGAAGACGCCGTCGGAAGGAATACCCATGCGTAAGCCGCTACTCAGCCTCGTCGCAGTGCTCGCCCTGGCGGGCTGCGCGACGACCCCTATGGGCCCGATGGCGCCGCCGCCGCCTCCGGCCGACGCGCCCGTCGCGGTGCCGGCCAACATCGCCGCGGCCCTGTCCGATCCCAACCGCCCCGCCGCCGACATGGTCCGTGACGACCTGCGCCTGCCGGGCCAGACCCTGTCGTTCGCCGGCGTCAAGCCGGGCGCCAAGGTCGCCGACCTGATCCCCGGCGGCGGCTATTTCACGCGCATCCTGTCCAAATCCGTCGGACCGCGCGGCCACGTCTACGCCTATGTGCCCGACGAACTGACCAAGCTGGCCAAGCGCGAGCCGGCGGTGAAGGCCATCGCCGCCGATCCCGCCTACAAGAACGTGTCGGTGATCCTCAACACCCTGCCCAACTTCAGCGCGCCCGAGAAGCTGGACCTGGTGTTCACCGCCCAGAACTACCACGACATGCACGACAAGTTCATGGGTCCGGCCGACCTGTCGGTGGTCAACCGCCAGATCTTCAGGGCCCTGAAGCCGGGCGGCGTCTATCTGGTGCTCGACCACGCGGCCGAGCCGGGCTCGGGCCTGCGTGACACCGAGACCCTGCACCGCATCGACGCCGAGACGGTCAAGCAGGAGGTGACCGCCGCCGGCTTCATCTTCGAGGGCGAGAGCCGCGTGCTGCGCGACCCGGCCGACAGCCGCAAGCTCAGCGTCTTCGACCCGTCGATCCGCGGCAAGACCGACCAGTTCATCTACAAGTTCCGCAAGCCGGCCGGGGCGCGGTAGGGCGCTTTGCGTCCTTCGAGGCCCGCTGCGCGGGCGCCTCGGGAAGAGGTAGGCTGTTGCTGAATTCCTCATCCCGAGGTGCGCAGCGGAGCGAAGCCTCGAAGGACGCAGTGAGTTTGAGGCCACGATAAGAGCCGCGCCCATGAGGCGCGGTTCGCATTTGCACGGAGTAGAAGCATGACCCGCATCGCCTTCATCGGCCTGGGCAACATGGGCGGCGGCATGGCCGCCAACCAGGCCAAGGCCCAGCATCACGTCAGCGCCTTCGACCTGTCGGCGGCGGCGCTGGAGAAGGCCGTGGCGGCCGGCTGCCACGCGGCGGGCTCGGTGGCCGAGGCGGTCAAGGACGCGCAGGTGGTGATCACCATGCTGCCGGCCGGGCCGCACGTGCGCGCGGTCTATGGCGAGCAGGTGCTGGCCCACGCGCCCAAGACCGCCTTGCTGATCGACTGCTCGACCATCGACGTCGAAAGCGCCCGGGCCGTGGCCGGGCAGGCGAGGGCGGCGGGCTTCCGCTTCGCCGACGCGCCGGTGTCGGGCGGGATCATGGCCGCCGAGGCCGGGACCCTGGCCTTCATGGTCGGCTGCGACGCGGCCGACTTCGCCGAGGTCGAGGCGGCGCTGGCCCCGATGTCGCGCGTGACGATCCACGCCGGCGACCACGGAGCGGGGCAGGCGGCCAAGATCTGCAACAACATGCTGCTGGGGATCTCGATGCTGGGAACCTGCGAGGCGTTCGCCCTGGCCGAGAAGCTGGGCCTGGCCGCCGACCGGTTCTTCGAGATCGCCAGCAAGTCGTCGGGCCAGTGCTGGTCGGTCTCGACCTATTGCCCGGTCCCGGGCGTGGGGCCCTCGACCCCGGCCGACCGCGGCTACGAGGGCGGCTTCGCCACGGCGATGATGCTCAAGGATCTGAAGCTGGCCCAGGAGGCGGCGGCCAAGGCCGGGGCCTCGACCCCGTTGGGGGCGCAGGCCGAGGCGCTTTACGCCCTGTTCGACGGTAACGGATTCGGCGGCAAGGACTTCTCGGCGGTGCTGCAGCTGTTACGCGGAAAGATCGCGGAGCTCGGTTGACTCAGCCTTCGCGAGAGTGATCTTTGAGGGCGCTGTTCGTTCACGAAGGCGACGCGTCCGTTCGCGCCTTAGGTTTCCGAGGTATGGGGTTTCCGAGGTATGGGGTTTCCGAGGTATGGGGTTTCCTAGGTAAATGTCCCTATGTGGACACGGCGCGTCGCTGGTGCGAAAAGCCAAGCCTTGAGAAGGGACCGATCGGACTCGTCAGGGTTCGTCGAGTGAAGACACCATGGATTACAAAGCCGCGTTCCGCAGCGCCGTCGATCAGATCCGCGACGAAGGCCGCTATCGGGTGTTCGCCGATGTGAAGCGCCATCGCGGCGCCTTCCCGCGCGCCACCTGGACCCGTCCGGACGGCGGCGAGAGCGAGATCGTGGTCTGGTGCTCGAACGACTATCTCGGCCAGGGCCAGAATCCCGTGGTGCTGGACGCCATGCACGCGGCGATCGACAACCACGGCTCGGGCTCGGGCGGCACGCGCAACATCTCGGGCACCAACCACCACCATGTCGAGCTGGAGGCCGAACTGGCCGACCTGCACGGCAAGGAAGCGGCCCTGCTGTTCACCTCGGGCTACGTCTCCAACGAGGCCAGCCTTTCGGCGCTGCAGAAGATCCTCCCGGGCCTGATCATCTTCTCCGACGCCCAGAACCACGCCTCGATGATCGCCGGCATCCGCAACGGCGGCTGCGAGCGTCACATCTTCCGCCACAACGACCTGGCGCACCTTGAGGAACTGCTGATCGCCGCGCCGGCCGACGCGCCCAAGCTGATCGCCTTCGAGAGCGTCTATTCGATGGACGGCGACATCGCCGACATGGCCGGAACGGTGGCCCTGGCCAAGAAGTACGGCGCGATGACCTATCTGGACGAGGTCCATGCCGTGGGCATGTACGGTCCGCGCGGCGGCGGCGTCGCCGAGCGCGACGGCCTGATGGACCAGATCGACATCATCGAGGGCACCCTGGGCAAGGCGTTCGGGGTGATGGGCGGCTACATCACCGGCGACACCGTGGTGGTGGACGCCATCCGCCTGGTCGCCTCGGGCTTCATCTTCACCACCTCGCTGCCGCCGGCCCTGACCGCCGGGGCGCTGGCCAGCGTGAAATATCTCAAGCAGCACCCGGAGGTTCGCGAGATCCACCAGGAGCGCGCCAAGACCCTGAAGGCGATGTTCAAGGCCGCCGGCCTGCCGGTGATGGAGAACGACAGCCACATCGTGCCGGTGCTGGTCGGCGATCCCGTCCACTGCAAGCTGATCAGCGACATGCTGCTGGCCGACCACGGCGTCTATGTTCAGCCGATCAACTATCCGACCGTGCCGCGCGGCACCGAGCGCCTGCGCTTCACGCCCACGCCGTTCCACACCGACGACATGATGCGCAAGCTGGTCGGGGCGATGGAAACCCTGTGGGCGCACTGCAACGTGGCCCGCATGGGCGGCCACGCCGCCTAAGAGGACGCCCGCTTCTTCGAAAACGCCTTACCGCCCCCGCATCCTGCCCTTGCCCAGACCGATCGACTTGGCGAAGTCGGAGCGGCGCTCGGCATAGGCCGGGGCCACCATCGGGTAGTCGCCGGGCAGGGACCACTTGCGACGGTATTCCTCGGGGCTCATGTCGTAGTGGGTGCGCAGGTAGCGCTTGAGCATCTTCAGTTTCTTGCCGTCTTCCAGGCAGACGATGTAGTCGCGCTGCACCGAGCGCGAGACCGGCACGGCCGGCTTGCCGCGTTCGACGGGCTGTTCGGCCTGCGAGGTTCCCAGGGCCGAGAGCGCGCCGTGGACCGACCGGATGAGCTCGGGGATCGCCGTGCGCGCCACCGTGTTCTGGGCGACGTAGGCCGCGACGATTCCAGCGCTGAGGCCCAGGATATCGATGTCGTCGTCGTTGGTCTCCGCCTCGCCGTACGCCGTCGCCATACTCGTCCCGCCCTGTCTTTCGAACTGCTTGGAAGTCGCCAAAACACCCGGTGCAGCCGTACTGGCGCCGGTCCCTCTCGCAACGCTTCGGCTTGGGACGAGGTTCCCGGATTGATCGCGGCGCGAAGGGGGGTAAAGAGAGCGCGACCGAACTCCGCCCGAGTCCGACCGAAACGACATCCTTCCAGTCTCCCAGCCCCAGGAGAGCGTCCATGACCGCACCGGCCACCAACATCACCGCCGACAAGAGCGCGTTCTTCGGGGCCGATCTGGCCGCGGCCGACCGTGACATCTTCGATCGCATCGGGCTGGAGCTGAACCGTCAGCAGAACCAGATCGAGCTGATCGCGTCGGAGAACATCGTCTCGCGCGCGGTGCTTGAGGCCCAGGGCTCGATCCTGACCAACAAGTACGCCGAGGGCTATCCGGGCAAGCGCTACTACGGCGGCTGCGAATATGTGGACGAGATCGAGACGATCGCCATCGAACGGGCCAAGGCCCTGTTCGGCGCCGGCTTCGCCAACGTCCAGCCGCACTCGGGCTCCCAGGCCAACCAGTCGGTGTTCATGGCGCTGCTGCAGCCGGGCGACACCTTCCTGGGCATGGACCTGGCGGCCGGCGGCCACTTGACCCACGGCTCGCCCGCCAACCAGTCGGGCAAGTGGTTCAAGCCGGTGTCCTACACCGTGCGCCAGCAGGACCAGCTGATCGACTACGACGCCGTCGAAGAGGTCGCCAAGGCCAACAAGCCCAAGCTGATCATCGCCGGGGGCAGCGCCTACAGCCGCCAGATCGACTTCGCCCGCTTCCGCCAGATCGCCGACGCGGTCGGCGCCTATCTGATGGTCGACATGGCCCACTTCGCGGGCCTGGTGGCCGGCGGCGTGTTCCCCAGCCCCATCCCGCACGCCCACGTGGTCACCACCACCACCCACAAGACCCTGCGCGGCCCGCGCGGCGGCATGGTGCTGACCAATGACGAGGCGATCATCAAGAAGGTCAATTCGGCGGTGTTCCCCGGCCTGCAGGGCGGTCCGCTGGAGCACGTGATCGCCGCCAAGGCCGTGGCCTTCGGCGAGGCGCTGCAGCCGGCCTTCAAGGCCTATGCCCAACAGGTCATCGACAACGCCAAGGCCCTGTCCGAAGCGCTGCAGACCCAAGGCGTCAACATCGTCTCGGGCGGCACCGACAGCCACCTGATGCTGGTCGACCTGCGGCCCAAGGGCGTGACCGGCCGCGACGCCGAGCATAGCCTCGAGCGCGCCCACATGACCTGCAACAAGAACGGCGTGCCGTTCGACACCGCGCCGTTCACCGTCACCTCGGGCATCCGCCTGGGCACCCCGGCCGGCACCACCCGCGGCTTCGGCACGGCCGAGTTCACGCGCGTCGGCCAGCTGATCGGCGAAGTGGTCAACGGTCTCGCGGCCAACGGTCCCGACGGCAACGCCGCGGTCGAGGCCAAGGTGCGCGAGGAAGTCCTGGCCTTGACGGCTCGGTTCCCGATCTACAACTAATAGATCCTATCGTGGTCGGGAGGGCCTAGATCATGCGCTGCCCGTTCTGCGGCCACATGGAAAGTCAGGTTAAGGACAGCCGCCCGTCGGAAGACGGCGCGGCCATCCGTCGGCGTCGGCTCTGTCCGGAGTGCGGCGGCCGCTTCACCACCTTCGAGCGGGTCCAGCTGCGCGAGCTGACCATCCTCAAGCGTTCGGGGCGGCGTTCGCCGTTCGACCGCGAGAAGCTGGTGCGCTCGATCTCGATCGCCACGCGCAAGCGCCCGGTCGATCCCGAGCGGGTCGAGCGGATGGTCAACGGCATCGTCCGCCAGCTGGAAAGCCAGGGCGAGACCGAGCTGCCGTCCTCGGCGGTGGGCGAGATGGTGATGAAGGCGCTGAAGTCGCTCGATGACGTCGCCTATGTCCGCTACGCCTCGGTCTATCGCGATTTCCGGGAAACTAGCGATTTCGCAAAGTTTCTGGGGCAGGAAGGTCTGAGCGACGTCGCCGAAGACGAGCTATAGGCGCATTCTACGATTCGATTGGGCGGCGGCGACGCCGCCATTCTACGATTTGGTTTCGGCGGCGACGCCGCCAGGACGACGATTCGATTTGGCGACGGCGCCGTTTGGTGCGAAGTGACCGGTCCCGTCGAGGAGAATTCAAAGGACTATGGTGGAAGACAAGATTCGCCTGCTGATCGTGGAAGCCCGGCGCTATTCGGGGCTTTCCGACGCTTTGCTGCAAGGCGCGGCGCAGGCGATCGACGCCCTGGGCGCCGAGTACGACGTGATCACCGTGTCCGAGTCGATGCAGATCCCGACCGCCGTCGCCCTGGCCGAGGAGGCCGGTCACCGGCCCGTTGGCGTGCGCTATGACGGGTTCGTGGCGCTGGGCGTCATCATCCGCGGCGAGACCTATCATTCCGAGATCATGGCCAACGAGACCGCGCGCGGGCTCAACGACCTGTCGTTCGGCAAGCGCCTGGCCATCGGCTACGGCGTGCTGACCGTCGAGGACGAGGACCAGGCCTGGAGCCGGGCCCGGGCGTCCGAGGGCGACCGGGGCGGCAAGGCCGCGCGGGAGTGTCTGGAGATCGTGGCCTTGAAGCGTCAATTGCTGGGACAAGCGCGATGAGCCGGGGCGATCGCATCCAGCCGCGCTCGGTGGCCCGCCTGGCCGCCGTCCAGGCCCTGTATCAGATGGAAGTCTCCGGCGTCGGCGTCGACGCGGTGGTCCGCGAGTTCTCCGAGCACCGCTTCGACCGTGACGTCGACGGCCCGGACGGCGACCGCCTGGCCCAGGCCGACGAGATCTTCTTCGCCGATCTGGCCAAGGGCGTCGTCGCCCATCAGGCCGGCATCGACCAGGCCATCGTCCGGCGTCTGGCCTCGGGCTGGAAGCTGGAGCGTCTGGACGCCACGGCCCGCGCGGTGCTGCGCTCGGGAGCCTATGAGCTGATGCACCGGCCCGACGTGCCCAAGGAGGTCGTGATCGACGAGTATGTCGAGATCGCCAAGTCTTTCTTCGAGGGACCGGAATCCGGTTTCATCAACGGCGCCCTGGACGCCATCGCGCGTGACGCCAGAAGCTGACGACGATTGGTTCGACGAACCGACGGCGCAAGCGCCGGCGGTCGACGAAGCGTGGTTCGACGAGGCCGCGACGCCCGCCGCCGCGCCGCCCGTCGACGAGTTCGGCCTGATCGAGCGGCTGCTGCGGCCGCTGACCCGCGGCGACGCCGCCGCGCTCAGCCTGCTGGACGACGCGGCCGTGCTGCCCTCGCGCCCCGGCTATGACCTGGTGATCACCAAGGACGCCATGGTGGCCGGCGTGCACTTCCTGGCCGGCGAGGACCTGGACGTGGTGGCCAAGCGGCTGCTGCGCACCAACCTGTCGGACCTGGCGGCCAAGGGCGCGGTTCCTTACGGCTATTTCCTGGCGGTGGGCTGGCCCTCGGGCACCACCCTGACCGACCGCGAGATCTTCGCGCGCGGCCTGGCCGAGGACGGCGAGTTGTATGACGTCAGCCTGCTGGGCGGCGACACGGTCGCCACCTCGGGCCCGATGGTGGTCTCGGCCACCTTCCTGGGCTGGGTGCCCAGCGGCGACGCGGTGCTGCGCAAGGGCGCCCGCATCGGCGACCGCCTGATGGTCAGCGGCACGATCGGCGACGGCTGGTTGGGCCTGCTGGCCCACTGGGGCGAGGTCGAGGATCCCGACGGCGGCCTGGTGCGGCGCTACCGCCTGCCGCCGCCGCGCCTGGCCATCCGCGACGCCCTGCGCGCCTACGCCCGCGCCGCCGCCGACGTCTCCGACGGCCTGCTGGCCGACGCGGCTCACGTGGCCAAGGCCAGCGGCCTGCGGGTCAAGGTCGACCTGGACCGCCTGCCGCTGTCGCCCGGCGCCCGCCATTGGCTGGGCGCCCAGCCCGAAGCCGGCGAGGCGCGGATGTCGCTGGCCTCGGGCGGCGATGACTACGAGATCGTCTGCGCCGTCGATCCCACCGACGTGGCCGCCTTCCAGGCCGCCGCCATGGCCGCCGGCGTCCCCGTGCGCGACATCGGCGAGTTCGTGGAGGGCGAGGGGATCTGCGCCCTGTTCAAGGGCAAGGACATCACCCCGGAACGGCTGGGCTGGCTGCACGGGTAGTGCATTGCGCTCAAGGCTGCGCGAATTCTCGAGCTTGCTGAGGGCATAGCTTCACTTCGCAACAATCACTGATTGTTTAGATGCTATGTAAAGTTGCGCGAACTTGGGCCGGCGTTCCAAATATTTGTTAGAGAATCTCAGATGTCCCTCATTTCAGCATTGCAATTAGTGGGCGCGAGAATTCGGTGAAAGCGTGACCTTTCCTTGGGGGAGGTTGCGATGTTTAGGAATTTTCTTGGAGTGATGGCTCTCGCGTCGATAATCGCGACGGGAGCTGGCGCGGCGTCTCAGACAGACGCTCAAATCCGCCAAGCGATAATTCAGCAATCGATCGCGAACTATCCTGGAAATTGCCCTTGTCCGTATAACTCGGCGCGCAATGGCAGTTCCTGTGGTGGACGCAGCGCCTGGAGCCGAGGCGGTGGCTATGCGCCGATGTGCTACCCGTCAGACATCTCAAAGGCCGAGGTGGACGCCTATCGACGTTCGCGGCCTTGAAGGCGAGGGCATGGCGCTCCGCGCCACGTCGGTAGCGAAACCTCAAGCCTTCCCGGTTAAGCCAACAGGCATGACCCGTCCTTCGCCCATCGCCCGTCGCGCCTTCCTGACCGTCTCGCTGGCCCTGCTGGCGACGCCGGCCTTCGCGCGGTCGGCTAAAAAGGAGAAGAAGGGCGGCAAGGAGGGCGAGGACGAGGAGGCGGCCGATCCGGTGATCAAGCTGCAGCCGATGGCCCTGCCGGTCATCGCCGGCGGCAGGCTGATCAACTACGTCTTCGTGCAGATGGCCATCACCCTGAAGCCCGGCCTGCCGACCGCGGTCTTCGAGGGCAAGGAGCCGATGCTGCGCGACGCCATCGTCCGCGAGGCCCACGCCAAGCCGTTCATGCGCCCCGACAGCTATGTCGCCCTCGACGAGGCCCGGCTGAAGGCCTCGGTCCTGCGCCAGACCAACGGCCTGATCGGACCGGGCAAGGTGGCGCTGATCACGGTCGTCAAGCAGACGCCGCGCAACTTCGTTCCGCCGCCGGCCAAGCCCGTCGCGCAAGCCCGGGCCGCGCCCAGCGCCGCGCCGGCCGGCGACACCAATATCGTCCCTTAGCGCTCGCGGGACGCCTGGCGGGCCCCGCGAGCCCGCGGACCTAACTGAACGCCGTTCCCGCAATCGGTTGACACTCGCCGGTCATTTGGCACTGTCACGCCCTTGGCGTCTTAACGACGCCATCAGGGAGCATCGAGGGGGCATGAGGCCATAGGCCCGCCCGTCGTGCGGCCGGGGGCGGTCTCTTCGATCGTAGTCCTGTCGAAGCGGCGACCCTCTCGTGATTGAAACGCGAATGAGGGCGACTTACCGATGAGTTCTTGGCTTTACGTGGCCATAGGGGCCGGACTGCTGGCGGTGCTGTACGGCGCCGTGCAGACGGCGTCTCTGATGCGGGCTTCGCCCGGCAATGCGAAGATGCAGGAGATCGCCGCGGCGATCCAGGAAGGGGCCCAGGCCTATCTGAACCGCCAGTACACGACGATCGCCATCGTCGGCGTGGTGGTCATCGCCTTGCTGAGCTTCTTCTTCAAGTCGTGGGAACAGCCGGTCGGCTTCGCCCTGGGCGCGATCCTGTCGGGCGCGGCCGGCTTCGCGGGCATGTTGATCTCGGTGCGCGCCAACGTCCGCACCGCTCAGGCCTCGTCCGAGAGCCTGGCCAAGGGCCTGTCGATGGCCTTCACCTCAGGCGCCGTCACCGGCATGCTGGTGGCGGGCTTCGCCCTGATCGGCGTGGCCGGTTACTTCGCCGTGCTGCTGAAGACGGGCCATGCGGGCACCGACCGCGTGGTGGTCGATTCGCTGGTCTCGCTGGGCTTCGGCGCCAGCCTGATCTCGATCTTCGCCCGTCTGGGCGGCGGTATCTTCACCAAGGGCGCCGACGTGGGCGGCGATCTGGTGGGCAAGGTCGAGGCCGGCATTCCGGAAGATGACCCGCGCAACGCCGCGACCATCGCCGACAACGTCGGCGACAACGTCGGCGACTGCGCCGGCATGGCCGCCGACCTGTTCGAGACCTATGCGGTGACCACGGTCGCCACCATGGTGCTGGCGGCGATCTTCTTCCGCGGCACCGAAGCGGTGTCGTCGATGATGCTGCTGCCGCTGGCCATCTGCGCCGTCTGCATCGTGACCTCGATCATCGGCTCGTTCGCCGTGCGCCTGGGCAAGAAGCAGAACATCATGGGCGCCCTCTACCAGGGCCTGATCGTCACCGGCGCGCTGTCCATTCCGGCGGTGGGCTGGGTGATCTTCCAACTGGTGCCCGAGGCCGTCACGGTCGGCGCCAAGACCTTCGGCGCGGCCGACCTGTTCCACTGCGGCCTGGTCGGCCTGGCGGTCACCGCCGCCATCGTGGTGATCACCGAATACTACACCGGCACCAACTTCCGTCCGGTGAAGTCGGTGGCCCAGGCCTCGGTCTCCGGTCACGGCACCAACGTGATCCAGGGCCTGGCCATGTCGCTGGAATCCACGGCCCTGCCGGCCCTGACCATCATCGTCGGCATCCTGGTGACCTATAACCTGGCGGGCCTGTTCGGCATCGCCATCGCCACCACCACCATGCTGTCCCTGGCCGGCTTCATCGTCGCCCTGGACGCCTTCGGCCCGGTCACCGACAACGCCGGCGGCATCGCGGAAATGGCCGGCCTGCCGCCGGAAGTCCGCGTCACCACCGACGCCCTGGACGCCGTGGGCAACACCACCAAGGCCGTGACCAAGGGCTACGCCATCGGTTCGGCCGGCCTGGGCGCCCTGGTGCTGTTCGCCGCCTACACCGAGGACCTGAAGTTCTTCTCGGCGCACGCCGAGGCGGGCAGCTTCTTCGACGGCATGGGTCCGGTGACCTTCGATCTGTCCAACCCCTATGTCGTGGTCGGCCTGCTGTTCGGGGGGCTGCTGCCCTTCCTGTTCGGCGGCATGTCGATGACGGCCGTGGGCCGGGCGGCCGAGTCGGTCGTGGCCGAGGTGCGCCGTCAGTTCCGCGAGAACCCGGGCATCATGACCTACGAGACCAAGCCGGAATACGGCAAGGCCGTGGACATCCTGACCAAGGCGGCGATCCGCGAGATGATCGTGCCCAGCCTGCTGCCGGTGGTTTCGCCGGTGGTGCTGTTCTTCGTGATCAAGGCCATCGCCGGCAAGGTCGACGCCTTCGCGTCGCTGGGCGCCATGCTGATGGGCGTGATCGTCACCGGCCTGTTCGTCGCTATCTCGATGACCAGCGGCGGCGGCGCCTGGGACAACGCCAAGAAGGTGATCGAGGAAGGCTTCACCGACAAGGACGGCGTCCTGCACAAGAAGGGCGGCGACACCCACAAGGCCGCCGTCACCGGCGACACCGTCGGCGACCCCTACAAGGACACCTCGGGTCCCGCCGTGAACCCGATGATCAAGATCACCAACATCGTGGCCCTGCTGCTGCTGGCGGTCCTGGCCCACGGCGTCTGATCGACACCGAAGACCTGACATGACGACGCCCCGGAGGTCTCCCTCCGGGGCGTTTTCATTTGGGCGCTCGGATCGAGCGGCCTAGCTGCGGCGACCGTCGTGACGATCGTTGTGGTCGTAACGGTCGTGGCGATCATCGCGGTCGCGACGTTCCATCTGGATCTGGCGGCTCAGGCGGTCGAAGCGGGCGTCCAGGTCGGCGCGCTCGCGCATCGACAGGCCGTGCGACCGGCGATAGGTGGCCTCCAGACGGCTGAGCGAGCGGAATTCGCCGCGCAGGCGCAGGGCTTCCGAGCGGGTCAGGGAGCCGTTGCGGACGCCCACGTCGATGCGGTGCTCCAGATTGGCCTGACGCTGGTTGATCGGCTGCCACGGGGCGGCCTGGGCGGCCAGGGGAGCGGCCGCGACGGTGGCTAGGGCGGCCAGGGCGAAAAGAGTGCGCTTCATGGTGTTTAGTCTCCGACGATGTCCTGTCGGGCGCCCGACGCGTCCGATGGAGGCCATAAGGCGCTTGGCCACCTGAACGTTCCCGGTGTCGGGCGTTGTGCTGCGTTCATGCGGCGGGTTGTCGCTGTGGTGGGGCAGGGCGGTGAACGGAACGTCGCCGCCGCCGTTCTCCCCCCGGGGCCAAGCTTGTGGCCGGCGGGGTGATAAAGCATGACGTTGCAGCAGGGACTGTCCTTCGGCCTGATCGGCGCGACGGTGCTTTGCTTCATCTGGGGTCGATGGCGCTACGACTTGGTCGCCCTGGGCGCCCTGGCCGTCGGGCTGTTGTTCGGGCTCATCCCGATCAAGTCGGCCTTCGACGGCTTTTCCAACGACATCGTGGTGATCATCGCAAGCGCCCTGGTGCTGAGCGCCGCGATATCGCGGTCGGGCCTGGTCGACACCCTGATGGCGCCGCTGCTGCCGCACCTGAAGGACGAGCGCACCCAAGTGCCCGTGCTGTCCACGGTCACGACCCTGCTGTCGATGGCCACCAAGAACGTCGGGGCCCTTGCGCTGATGATGCCTTCGGCCCTGCGCATCGCCCGCAACACCGGCGTGTCGCCCGGGCGGCTGCTGATGCCGATGTCGTTCGGCTCCCTGGTCGGCGGCCTGGCCGTGCTGGTCGGCACCTCGCCCAACATCATCGTTTCGGAAGTGCGGCACGAGGCCCTGGGCGAGCCCTTCGCCATGTTCGACTTCATGCCCGTGGGCGGGACCCTGGCGGTGCTGGCGATCCTGTACCTGGCCTTCGCCTACCGCCTGCTGCCCAAAGGCCGCACCGCGGCCATCGACATCGACGCGGCCCTGGCCGCCAACGCCTATGTCACCGAGGTGGAGATCCCCGACGGCTGGACCTTCGAGCAGTCGCGGATCGCCGATCTGCGGAAGGCGGCGGGGGAGGCGGTGGCCGTCGTGGCCCTGCTGCGCGACCGCCGGCGGATCGCCTCGCCGCATCCCAACCGCAAGCTGTTGCCGGGCGATGTGCTGCTGCTCGAAGGACAGCAGCAAGAACTGAACGAACTGATCGTCAAGGCCAGGCTGAAGCTGAGCGACGCCGACCGCCCCGTCGTGATGGAGGAGCCGACCGACGAGGTGCGGGTGGTCGAGGCGGTGATCGGCGCGGAGTCCGACCTGATCGGCCAGACGGCCAAGAGCCTGGCGCTGAATCACACCTATGGCGTCAATCTGCTGGGCGTCAGTCGCGCCGGCTACCGGATGGCCGGACGGCTGGCCACGGTGCGGATGAAGGCTGGCGACGTCCTTGTGCTGCAAGGCGCCGAACAGAAGCTCCCGACGGCTTTGCAGGCCTTGGGCTGCCTGCCGTTGGCCGAGCGCGAGGTGCGGCTGGGCGGCATGCGTCACGCCCTGCTGCCGACCGCGATCCTGGCCGTGGCCATGCTGCTGGTCGCCTTCGGCGTGCTGCCGGTGGCCGGGGGCTTCTTCGCGGCCGCTGTCCTTGTGGTGGCCACCGGCGCCCTGCGGATGCGCGAGGCCTATGCGGCGCTGGACGCCCCCGTGCTGGTGCTGGTGGCGGCCCTGATCCCGGTCAGCGACACGGTCCAGGCCAGCGGCGGCACCGACCTGATCGCCGGCTGGCTGTCGGGCGCGTTCCACGGCCTGCCGCCGCTGCTGACCCTGACGGCGATGATGGCCGTGGCCATGGCGGCCACGCCGTTCCTGAACAACGCCGCCACGGTGCTGATCGTCGCCCCGATCGGCCTGGGCCTGGCCAAGCATCTGGGTCTCAGTCCGGACCCGTTCCTGATGGCGGTGGCGGTCGGGGCGGGCTGCGACTTCCTCACGCCGGTCGGCCACCAGTGCAACACGCTGGTGCTGGGACCGGGAGGGTATCGGTTCGGCGACTACGCCAGGCTGGGGGCGCCGCTCACGGTGCTGATCCTGGTCGTGGCCCCCAGCCTGATCGCGCTGGTCTGGCCGCTCACCGGCCGATGATCAGTAGATGTCTTCGGGATTGAGGATCGGCTCGGGGGCGGCGTGGCCGCTGGCGTCGGTGAAGACCTGGGGGGCGGCCGTCTCGGCGACGCCGCGCCGTTCATCGCCCAGGTAGTCATGGTCGATCTTGCGGCGGCGGCAGGGGCCGAAATAGGCCCCGACCCGGACGAATTCACGCGGGTTGTTGATCACCTCGTTGACCCGATGCAGCACGCCCCGCGCGGTGAGGGGCTTGGCCAGGAATTCGGTGACCCCGGCCTGGACGGCTTCGTCGAGGCTGGCGCGGGTGGCGTGGCCGGTGACCATGATGATGGGGACATAGGGATTGTTGCTGGCCGGCGAGGTGCGCACCCAGCGGACGAAGGCCAGGCCGTCGACCGGCTGCATCTTCAGGTCGGTGAAGATGATGTCGATTTCGCGCTCGGTGACGATCTTCAGCGCTTCGACGCCGTCGTTGGCCTCGAGAATCTTGCGGATGCCCAGCGATTTCAGGACCGCGCCGATGATCTCGCGCATCGGCGCGTTGTCATCGATGATGAGCACCGTCAACGGACGCAGATCGGGCGCGCTCAAGGGTCATCCTCCCGGAAAGTCGCGGCGTCACGGTACGTCGCCGCAGCCTTGCTTCCTGGGATTGTATCGAGCTCGTCGTTTAGAAACCGTTGACGCGACGGCAAATTGTCGCGGAATTTCAGCCGCTTATGCTTAACGAGTTGTGCGGCGAAACCTTCCCTCGGAGAAGGCGTCTAGCGACGGTCCTGCGGGCGGTTGCCGGGGGACTCGTCGTCTTGCGGCAGCATGCCGCCGCGGCCGACATTGCCCAGCAGCTGTTCGAGGATCGTCATCTCGCGGCCGCGGGTCGGGGTCTCATGGCCGTTGTAGGCGATGACCTTGCCGTCCTTCAGCGTGTAGGTGTCGACCGAGGCGACCTTTTCGTCGGTCGGATTGAACTTGATCGCCACCACGTCGCGCTTGATCACCCGCGGCCTGTAGAAGGCCACGCGGTCGGTGGTCTGCGAGATGTAGTACCAGGCGTTCTGGTCGAAGGTGGACGTGGCCGAGGGCGAGCCCAGCTTTTCCGTCACCGTCGACTTGGTGTCCTCGCCGACCTTCATGTCGACAGGCTTGGCCTCGATGGCCTGGAAGCCCGAATAGCTCGTCAGCGGCGTGCAGCCCCCGGCGACGACGGCGAGGCCGATGACGGCGGCGGCGAGAACGGCAGGACGAAACATTGAGGCTCCGGAACCTAGGCAGGCTGACTTTGACCTATCGCCCGCGCGGGCTTAGTTCAATGGTCCGCGTGGATTGAACGGCTAACTAGTTCCGTGTCGCGGCGAAATCGAGGCGAAGTGATGTTTCTGGACCGGCTGCTCAAACCCAGGCCCGCCAAGGCGGCGGGGGGCAAACTCTATGCGTCGGCGGTGGCTCAGGCCCGTTCTCCGGCGTTTTACGCCCAGATGGGCGTGCACGATTCGATGGAGGGCCGGTTCGAGCTGTTCACCCTGCACGTGGCGCTGCTGCTGGAGCGGTTGAAGGGCCAGGGCGACTCGGCGGCCGAGGTCTCGCAGGAGACCTTCAACGCCTATACGCGCGGCCTGGACGACGCCTTCCGCGAGATCGGCGTGTCCGACACCGCCGTCGGCAAGAAGATGAAGAAGCTGGTCGGGGCCGCCTATGGCCGCCTCAAGGCGTTCGACGAGGCGGCGACCGCCTTGCCCGACCGATCGGTGCTGAGCGCCGCCCTGGCCCGCACCGCCTTCGAGGAGCGCGGCGAGGGCGACGTGGCGGGCCTGACCGACTATGTGGTCGCCGCGCGCGACCGATTGGCGGCCCAGCCGCTCGAGACCTTGCTGCAAGGAGAGGCCCAATGGCCGAAGGCGTGATCGATCCCTGGCCCAGCGCGGTCTCCCTGGGCCGGGTGAGCCGCGGCGGCGTGGATCTGCGATTCGAGCCGGACGAAGCCGCGCGCCGCGAGATCGCCAAGACCCTGGGCCTGGTTTCGCTGGAATCGCTGACCGCCGAGGTCTTCCTGCGGCCCTGGATGGACGGCGCCGAGGTCTCGGGCCTGATCCGCGCCCGGGTGACCCAGGTGTGCAGCGTCTCGGCCGACGAGTTCGAGGAGCCGGTCGAATCGCGGTTCAGCGTCCACGTCCTGCCGGCCGACAGCGAATACGCCCCCCCGGACGAGGACGCCGGCGGCGAACTGGGCCTGGATCCGGAGGGCGACGATCCCCCCGACGTGCTCGAAGGCGAGACCATCGATGTCTCGGCCTATGTGATCGAGCACCTGGCCCTGGAGCTGGATCCGTTTCCCCGCAAGCCGGGCGCGGTGTTCCAGCCGCCGGCCGAGCCGGTGGACCTTTCGCCCTTCGCGGCCCTGAAAAAGCTGAAGGGAGACCCCGACACCGGGGGCGAGGGGGCCTGAAATGGCCGATTCCTTCCGCTTGCGTGATATTCCCGCGGCTGTATCGTCCCGCCGCCTTGCCCTGACCTTTGAAGGGGCGGTGCGCCGCTTCAGGAGCCGATAGCGCCTCGTGCCTCACCCCGTAGTCATTTCGATCGACGCCATGGGCGGGGATCACGGCCCGTCCGTGATCGTTCCGGCCGTGGCGCTCGCCGCCAAGAGCCTTCCCGACGTCCGCTTCCTGCTGCATGGCGACGAAGCCCAGCTGAACGCCCAACTGGCCAAGTTCCCGGCCGCCCGGGCGGTCAGCGAGGTGCGTCACACCGACAAGGCCATCTCGATGGAGGAAAAGCCCGCCCAGGCCATGCGCCGGGGCAAGGGCACCAGCCTCTGGAACGCGGTCGAGGCGATCCGGGCCGGCGAGGCCGCCGCCTGCGTTTCGGCCGGCAACACCGGCGCCCTGATGGCGATCTCCAAGCTGATCCTGCGCATGGGCGCCAATCTTGAGCGGCCGGCGATCGTGGCCAGCTGGCCGACGATGCAGGGCGTCTCGGCCGTGCTCGACGTCGGCGCCAATATCGAGAGCGACGCCAAGCAACTGATCGAGTTCGCGATCATGGGCGCGGCCTTCCACCACGCGGTGCACGGCTCGGTGCGCCCGACCGTGGGCCTGCTCAATGTCGGGTCCGAGGACCAGAAGGGCCATGAGGACGTGCGCGAGGCGCACGCCATCCTCAAGGAGACCAAGCTGGACTTCGACTATCGCGGCTTCGTCGAGGGCACGGACATCGCCAAGGGCACCGTCGACGTGGTCGTCACCGACGGCTTCACCGGCAACGTGGCCCTGAAGACCGCCGAGGGCCTGGCCCGGTTCTTCGCGGCCGAGATCAAGTCGACCCTGACCTCCGGCCCGCTGGCCATGATGGGGGCGGTGATCGCCTCGGGCGCGCTGAAGAAGATGCGCCGGCGCCTGGATCCCGGCCGGGTCAACGGCGGCCCGCTGCTGGGCCTCAACGGCATCGTGGTCAAGAGCCACGGCGGGGCGGACGCCATCGGCTACGCCTCGGCCATCCGCGTGGCGGTGGACCTGGTCCGCAGCGACTTCTCGGCCGAGATCGACCGCAACTTGAAACGCCTGACGGAAACCGGCCTTAGGTCCGGTGTAGAAGAAACGGCCGGAGGCGTGTCGGGCGCCGAGGGCCAGGGAGCTTCCGAGTGAGCGTAATTCGTAGCGCCGTCACCGGCGTCGGAGCCTATCTGCCGGACAACATCGTCACCAACGATCAGTTGGCCGAGACCGTCGACACCAGCGACGCCTGGATCGTCGAGCGGACGGGCATCCGCCAGCGCCACATGGTGGCCGACGACCAGCCGGTCTCCGACCTGGCCTTCCGCGCCGCCCAGCAGGCGCTGGAGCGGGCCGGCAAGACCGCGGCCGACGTCGACCTGATCATCGTCGCCACCACCACCCCGGACATGACCTTCCCGGCCACCGCCACCATCGTCCAGCGCAAGCTGGGCGCGCCGGTCGGCATCGCCTTCGACGTCCAGGCCGTCTGCTCGGGCTTCGTCTACGCGCTCAGCGTCGCCGACGGCTTCGTGGCGCGCGGCCACGCCAAGTGCGCCGTGGTGATCGGGGCCGAGGCCATGACCCGGCTGATGGACTGGACCGACCGCGGCACCTGCGTGCTGTTCGGAGACGGGGCCGGGGCGGTGGTGCTGGAGCCCCGCGAAGGGCAGGGGACCACGGCCGACCAGGGCTTGCTGGGCTTCGCCCTGCGCGCCGACGGGACCAAGCAGGAGTTGCTCTATGTCGACGGCGGTCCGTCGACCACGGGCACGGTGGGCAAGCTGCGCATGCTGGGCAACCAGGTGTTCAAGCACGCGGTGATCAACATCTCCGAGGCGATACACGCCGCGGCCGAGGCCGCGCACGTGACGATTCCCGAGGTCGACTGGTTCATCCCGCACCAGGCCAACCAGCGGATCCTGGCCGGCGTCGCTCATCGGGTGGGCATCGACGAGGACAAGGTGATCTCGACGGTCGCCCTGCACGCCAACACCTCGGCCGCCTCGATCCCCCTGGCCTTCGCCCAGGGAATCGCCGACGGCCGCATCAAGCCGGGCCAGCTGCTGCTGCTCGAGGCGATGGGCGGCGGACTGACTTGGGGCGCCTGCGTTCTGCGACTTTAAGGCCAAGCTTGCCCATTTTCGGCCGTCAGCTTGCGCTATCGTCTCAAGTCTTGGCGCTCAGCCTTTGACTCCATGCGATAATCGCGGCATGCAGGCTTGAGTTGATGTGAGCGCGTAGCGGAAACGTGGGGCTCCGCCCTGTCGGACGCGGACGCTCTGGGGTTTGTCGATCAAGCGTAAGGGGGCGTCATGAAAGGCGCGACATTGACCCGGGCCGATCTCTGCGAGGCGGTCCATGAGGAAGTTGGTCTAACTCGCCAGGATTGCGCGGGTCTGGTCGAACGCACCCTGGATCTGGTCGCCGAGGCGCTTGAGCAGGGCGAAACGGTCAAGCTTTCCGGCTTCGGCGTCTTCCAGGTGCGCGACAAGCGGGCCCGCATGGGGCGCAATCCCAAGACAGGAGAGCCCGCCGAGATCGAGCCCCGCCGGGTGATCGGTTTCCGGGCCTCGCAAGTCATGAAGGCGCGAATCGACCGCGCCTTGGGCGGCTAAGGGGAAATCACGCGGTGGCGAAGGGGCCCAACGCCTTCCGCACGATTTCCGAAGCCGCCGAAGAGTTGGGCGTGCCGCAGCACGTCCTGCGCTTCTGGGAAACCAAGTTCTCGTTCATTCGCCCGATGAAACGGGCCGGCGGCCGGCGGTTCTACCGTCCGCAGGACATCGCCGTGCTGAGCGGCGTGCGCGCCCTGCTGCACGCCGAGGGCTACACGATCAAGGGCGTGCAGAAGCTGCACCGCGAGCAGGGCCTGACCCATGTGATCGCCGCGGGGCTGGGCGACAACGGCTCGGCCTCGCTGGACGGCCTGACCGCCGCCGGGCCGATCGATTCGTCTCCGCGCGGCGAGCTGGCCGAGGAGGCGCGGGGCCGGCTGGTCCTGGCGCTGGACGACCTGCAGGCCGTCAAAGCCCGCCTGGACGGGCTTTTGCGGGGCCTCTGAAGCCCGCTTCAAATCCCTGGGAATTGACCGAGAAATCCCATTGCTCCCGGCAAGGCTCGCACCTATAAGGGCGCTCCTTCCGGATCGGAGCGTGGCGCAGCCTGGTAGCGCACTTGACTGGGGGTCAAGGGGTCGCAGGTTCGAATCCTGTCGCTCCGACCATTCCTCCCCGTGGGGAATGAGACCGGAAGAATGGAAAGGCCGCCCTCCGGGGCGGCCTTTTTCGTTTTGGACATTCGCGGTGCGGCGAACACCTGCCCCCTACGGATCGCTTCGCGATCGTCTTCCCCCACAGGGGGAAGAGGGGCGTTGCGGGGCGTCCTCCGCCCCCTACGGGCCGGACAGGCGGCGAAGCCGCCAGGTGGGGGCAAGTCGGTGAGCTACTGCCCGATCTTCTTGTCCGCCTTGCCCATCCACGACATCAGCGGCATCAGCGGCAGGCCCCAGCCCATGCCGGCGACCACGAAATAGATCAGGTGCACCGCGCGATTGTTGGGCAGGTAGTCGTAGAGGCTCGTGAAGGCCCAGATCCAGGCGGCCAGGTACACAAGAATGCCGATCCCGCCGATGAACTTGCGCAGGCGGGCGGGGATAAGAGGAGCGCTCAAGCGGGTCTCCGGAAGACACTCGAAACAATGCCGAGAACGGCCAGGAAGAAGATCGCACCCACGCTGGAGACCAGCAGGCTGCCGAGGAAGCCGTCGAACTGGAAGTCCAGCCGTTGGGCGATGAAGGTTCCGATGAACGAACCGACGACGCCGATCAAGAGCTTGGTGAACAGCGCATGCCGGCGGGCCAGCACCAGGTCGGCCACCCAGCCGGCCAGGATGCCGATCACCACGGCCACGAACACGCCAACCCCGCTCATGATGGTCTCCGCCCCCAAACGCCGCGCATCATCGCACGCCGCGCCTTAAGCGTCATGAGGCCATGGACGACGGCGCGCGTCAGGGGTACGGCAGGGCTTCGCCGTATTTCGGCCCTCAACTGACGTTCTTTCCGGCTGTCATGACGTCCTTCTTACGTTCCGATCGTTCAAGGCCCGTGGCCATCTGGCTGTTCGTCGTGGCCGTCCTGGTGTTCGCCATGGTGGTGGTCGGGGGCGCGACGCGCCTGACCGACTCGGGGCTGTCGATCACCCAGTGGAAGCCGATCATGGGCGCGCTGCCGCCGATGTCGGACGAGGCCTGGCGGGCCAATTTCGAGCTCTACAAGAAGATCCCGCAGTACCGGCTGATCAACGCCGGCATGACGCTGGAGGCCTATAAGGGCATCTTCTGGTGGGAGTGGGCGCACCGGCTGCTGGGCCGACTGGTCGGGGCGGCGTTCGCCATCCCGTTCGTGTTCTTCCTGGTCCGCCGGATGATCCCGCGCCGCCTGATCTGGCGCTGCGCGGTGCTGCTGGGCCTGGGCGGCCTGCAGGGGCTGGTCGGCTGGTGGATGGTGTCCAGCGGCCTGTCCGAGCGGGTCTCGGTGGCGCCCGAGCGGCTGATGATCCACCTGGGCCTGGCCCTGATCCTGTTCGTCTTCCTGATCTGGACGGCGCTGGACGCCTGGTCCGGCTCGCCGCGCATCGAGGAGCGCACCGACTGGCGCGGCTGGGCCCTGGCCTTCCTGGGCGCGGTGTTCTTCCAGAGTCTGCTGGGCGCCCTGGTGGCCGGCAACGACGCGGGTCTGGTCTACAACGACTGGCCGCTGATGAACGGCGCCCTGATCCCGGCCGAATACGCCGGCCACGGCTTCTGGGGCACGATCGCCCACAGCCAGGGCGCGGTGCAGCTGCATCACCGGCTGATGGCCTACGCCCTGTTCGTCGCCGCCCTCATCATCGGCCTGGCCGCGACCCGTTCGCGCCGCCTGCCGGACGAGGCCAAACTGACCGCCTTCGTGCTGGTCGGGGTGGTCTGCCTGCAGGCCGGCCTGGGGATCTGGACCTTGATGACCGCCGTGCCCCTGGCCCTGGGCGTGCTGCACCAGGCCGGAGCGGCGATCCTGCTGGCCACCGCCACCGGTTTCGCCTGGCGGGTGCGGCGGCCTTAAGGCCCCGCGTCCTTCGAGGCCCGCTTCGCGGGCGCCTCGGGATGAGGAATTCAGAGGCGACTCACGGTCCTCATCCTGAGGTGCGAGGCGAAGCCGAGCCTCGAAGGACGCGGGGCTTTCGCGGCGACGCTCTAAGAACTGTCACGAAACGCCAGCACAGGACGTTCGACGTCCTTGCTGGAGCCTACCCGTGACCCGCGCCCCCGTGTTCCTCGCCGCCGCCCTCGTCGCCCTGTCCGCCGCCTCGGCCCTGGCCGCGCCGAAACCCGCCCTCAAACCGGTCGCCCCGGTGACCAACGCCGCGCCCGGCGACGCCTACTACCAGGCCGGCCAGGCGGCCCTGGCCAAGGCCCTGGCGGTCAGTCCCCGGACCGGCAAGGCCAAGAACGTCATCCTGTTCCTCGGCGACGGCATGGGCATCTCGACCGTGGTCGCCAGCCGCATCTACGAAGGCCAGCAGCGGGACGTCGACGGCGAGAGCAATGCGCTGTCGTTCGAGAAGCTGCCTTGGACGGCGCTGTCCAAGACCTACAGCCACGACACCCAGGTGACCGACAGCGCCGCCGGCATCACCGCCATCACCACCGGCGTGAAGACCCGCAACAAGATCATCGGCCTGACCGGCGCCGCGCTTCCCGAGAAGTGCGCGACCGAGGCCGGCCAGCGGGTCGAGACCATCGCCGAGCTGGCCAAGGCCCATGGCCTGTCGGCGGGCGCGGTGACCACCACCCGCATCACCCACGCCACCCCGGCCGGGACCTACGCCCACACCGCCTATCGCGACTGGGAAGGCGACGGCGACATGCCGACCGAGGCCCTGGCCGCCGGCTGCAAGGACATCGCCCGTCAGCTGGTCGAGGCCCCGGCGGGCCTTCGCCTGGACGTGGCCCTGGGGGGAGGGCGCTCGCGCTTCCTGCCCGTGGTCAAGGACGGCAAGCGCGCCGACGGCCGCGACCTGACCGCCGAGTGGCTGAAGGCCGCGGGGTCGGCCTATGTGACCACCGACGCCGAACTGGCGGCGCTGGATCCGGCCAGGACCGGCCCGGTGCTGGGCCTGTTCGCCAACGAGCACCTGCCCTACGAGGTCGAGCGGCCGATGCTGGGGCAGGGCGTGCCGACCCTGGCGGCCATGGCGACCAAGGCCGTCGACCTGCTGTCGAAGAATCCCAAGGGCTATTTCCTGCTGGTCGAGGGCGGCAAGATCGACATGGGCAGCCACCTGAACAACGCCAAGCGGACCCTGAGCGAGACGGTCGAGTTCGCCAAGGCGGTCCAGGCCGTGCTGGACAAGGTGAACCTGGACGACACCCTGGTGATCGTCACCGCCGACCACAGCCACGGCCTGGTGATCTCGGGCTACGCCAACCGCAACGCCCCGATCCTGGGCCTGGCGGGCAACGAGGGCGAGCCGGTCCTGGCCGGCGACGGCAAGCCCTACACGGTGCTGAGCTTCGCCACCGGCCCCGGCGGCCCGGAAGGCTCCAGCCTGCGCGGCGATCCGGCCAAGGAAGACACCGACGACATCGACTACCACCAGAACGCCACGGCCTTCCTGGGCAGCTCTGCCCACTCGGGCGAGGACGTGGGCGTGTTCGCCGACGGTCCGGGCGCCTATCTGGTGCATGGGGTGGTGGAGGAGAGCTTCCTCTACCAGGTCATGCGCCACGCCTACGGGTTCGACGAAGCGGCGAAGTAGGGCGGACGAGGCTTCCCAAGAATTGTCATCCGGACGAGCGCGTAGCGCGAAGATCCGGGACCGACCTGGAGCGCTGAGCTCAGGCGTCGGTCCCGGGTCTTCGCTGCGCTACGCCCGGGATGACAGCCTAAAGGGGACGGCTGAGGCACGTGATGCGGTATCATAATACCCGACCACGAAAACCCTTGTCCTGTAAGGGTTTGCGGAGTTTCTTGCGCGCGCATTGTTGACAGGCCGCGAACGCTCCTGTACCTGCCGCCCCTCACGCAGACGGAGCCGCTTTCCTTGGCCCCCGACGCACAAGGAATACGGATCAATCCCATGCAAAAGACCACGGCTTCCCTGAAGCCCGCCGAGGTCGAGAAGAAGTGGATCGTGGTCGACGCCCAGGACGCCGTTGTCGGTCGTCTGGCGACGTTCATCGCCATGCGTCTTCGCGGCAAGCATCGTCCCGACTACACCCCGAACGTCGATTGCGGCGACTTCGTCGTCGTGATCAACGCCGACAAGGTGAAGTTCACCGGCAAGAAGATGGACGACAAGGTTTACTACCGCCACACCGGTCACCCGGGCGGCGTCAAGTCGACCACCCCGCGCAAGCTGCTGGAAGGCCGCTTCCCGGAACGCGTCCTCGAAAAGGCCGTCGAGCGCATGCTGCCCAAGGAAAGCCCCCTGGCGCGCAAGCAACTGACCCACCTGCTCATCTACAACAACGGTGAGCACCCGCACCAAGCGCAGAGCCCGGAAGCGATCGACTTCGCTTCGCGCAACGCCAAGAACACCCGGAGCGCCTAAGTCATGTCCGAAGCTCAAGGCTTTGACGCGCTGGCCAGCCTGTCCAGCAACCCCGAAGCGGCCGCTCCGGCCGTCCAGAAGATCGACGCCCAGGGCCGCGCCTACGCGACCGGCAAGCGCAAGAACGCGATCGCTCGCGTCTGGATCAAGCCGGGCAAGGGCTCGATCACGATCAACGGTCGTGACCAAGAGGTCTATTTCGCCCGCCCCGTGCTGCGCATGATGATCGCCCAGCCCCTGGAGGTCACCGACCGCCTGGGCCAGTTCGACGTCGTCGTCACCGTGGAAGGCTCGGGCCTGTCGGGCCAAGCCGGCGCCGTGCGTCACGGCCTGTCCAAGGCCCTGACCTACTACGAGCCCGGCCTGCGCGCCGCGCTGAAGCCGCACGGCTTCCTGACCCGCGACAGCCGCGTCGTCGAGCGTAAGAAGTACGGCAAGGCCAAGGCTCGCCGCTCCTTCCAGTTCTCGAAGCGCTAAGCGTTTCAGCACTCAAGAAAGAGGCCGCGGTTTCCGCGGCCTCTTTTTTTGCCTGAAACCCCGAATCTGCCGGTACCTTGCCGCCCCTATCGATGGCCGCAGTCACGCTTGCTGACGCGCTTCCATCTCGCAGCGGATGTCGAGGGCGTCATGGAAGTCAGTCAGGCCGTCAAGGATTCGATCCTGCAGCTGGGCGCCAAGCG
This sequence comes from Caulobacter sp. Root487D2Y, assembly GCF_001427165.1. Classification (NCBI taxonomy): domain Bacteria; kingdom Pseudomonadati; phylum Pseudomonadota; class Alphaproteobacteria; order Caulobacterales; family Caulobacteraceae; genus Caulobacter; species Caulobacter sp. Root487D2Y. The sequence continues at coordinate 982,176 of NZ_LMFD01000010.1, read as the reverse complement.
CGTCATGTTCGAGCAGGCCAGCGAGACGCTGGAGACCATCGTCCTGGGCTCCTCGCACGGCGACTACGCCTTCGACCCGGCCTACGTCCCGAATTCGTTCAATCTCTGCTACCGGTCGCTGGACCTGAAGCACTGCTATTCGCTGTATCAGCGGACGATCACGGCCTGCCCGAACCTGAAGAACCTGGTGCTCTTCTACTCGGTGTTCTCGCCCGGCAGCATGCTGGAGCGGAGCCCCAACGAGGGCGAGATCGGCCCGTTGTTCAGCGCCCTGTTCGACCTGGAGGTCGAGTACCAGTCCGAGCACCTGACAAAGCTGGCGCAGGCCCTGACCCAGCAGCTGCAGGAGGGCATGGCCGCCACCCTGATCGAAGAGGCCGCCAAGCTGGATGGTCATGCCGGCTTCATGCCGAACTACAAGGGCGCGGTCCCGGCCTCGGAGTTCAAGACCCGTCTGCTGTCGCACATCAAGCACAATTACGAGTCCGGGGCGGACTACTACCTGCTGAAGATCCTGGCCCTGGCCAATCGGCTGGGCCACGCGGTGACCATCGTCATCCCGCCGGTGAGCTCGGCCTATCGAAACGCCCTCAACACGCGGTCCAGCGTCCTCTTCCGCGAACTGATCGAGGTGGTGGACCTGTTCCCCTGGACCGTGCCGATCAAGGTGTTGAACGCCTATGACGACGAGGCCTACGAGGACTCGTTCTTCGTCGACAGCGACCACTTGGACGCCCGCGGCGAGGGGACCCGGATGCTGTCGCGGGCGATCGCCGCGATGGTCGCGGGCTCCGAAGCCGCGGCCTAGCGCGCGGCGACACGACAATCCGCCCGGGCGCGGCCCAAAGACCCGTTTCGCTCGCCAGCGGAGTAGGCTAGATCGTCCGCTCCTCAAGGTTCGGGTTACGGGAGGGCGCATGGCCCCCAAGGTCTTCATCGACGGCGAAGCGGGCACCACCGGGCTGCAGATCCGCGAGCGCCTGGTCGGCCGCAAGGACCTGCAGCTGGTCTCGATCGATCCGGACAAGCGCAAGGACCCGGAAGCCCGCAAGGCGATGCTGAACAGCGCCGACGCCGTGATCCTGTGCCTGCCCGACGACGCGGCCAAGGAGGCCGTGGCGCTGATCGAGGACCCGAAGGTCAAGGTGATCGACGCCTCGACCGCCCACCGCACCGCGCCCGGCTGGACCTACGGCTTCCCGGAGCTGGACGGCGAACAACGGGGCAAGATCGCCAAGTCGACGCGGGTGTCGAACCCCGGCTGCTACGCGACCGGCGCCATCGCCCTGGTCCGCCCGCTGGTCAGCGCCGACATCATCGCCGCCGACCTGCCGATCTCGTTCAACGCCGTGTCCGGCTACAGCGGCGGCGGCAAGGCGATGATCGCCGAGTTCGAGGACGAGACCTCGCCGACCTACACCACGGTGCCGTACCGGATCTACGCCACCGGGCTGAACCACAAGCACCTGCCCGAGATCCAGTCGCACGGCGGCCTGCTGACCCGGCCGATCTTCACCCCGGCCGTCGGACGTTACGCCCAGGGCATGCTGGTCGAGCTGCCCCTGCACCTGGGCATGCTGAACGGCAGCGTCTCGGTGAGCGAGATCCACGAGGCCCTGGCCGAGCACTATGCCCGCGAGGCCTTCGTCGAGGTGGCGTCGCTGCACGAGGCCAAGAGCCTGACCACCCTCGACCCCGAGGGCCTGAACGGCACCAACCGCCTGAAGCTGTTCGTGTTCGGCTCGGAAACCAGCGGCCAGGTCCGCCTGGTGGCCCTGCTCGACAACCTGGGCAAGGGCGCCTCCGGCGCGGCCGTCCAGAACCTGAACCTGATGCTGGGCCTGAAGGAAGGCGCGGGGCTCTAGGCTTCGCGTCTCGGTCGCCTCACGCCCGCCAGCGATAATGCCCGACCGCCGTGTGGAGCTTGAACATCCACAACGGCTCCTCCTTGGCGCCCCAGCCGATGTTGTGGACCACGCGCACCCCTTCGGGACCTTCGCTGACCACGCCGATGTGGGGGCGGCCGCCCCAGACCCGCCAGGTGAGGATGTCGCCGGGCCGCGGTTCGTCGAAGCGGTCGCCGGCGGCCTTGGGCGGCGCGACCGCCAACTGGGCGCGCTGGCGGGTCAGGTAGGTCTCCACGTTCAACACCCGGCGATGGTCGATGTTGGAGTCCGGCCCCTTCAGGCCCCAGGCGCCCTTGGAGGGATACGCGTCGAAGTCGCGGGTCATGTCCTCGTGGATCAACTGCTGCAAGTCCGCGCGCCAGGCGTCGCGGGCGGCGCGGATCAGCACGTCGGCGCAGACGCCGGTTGAGCGCAGGACGTCGCCGTTGGGGTAGGGGATCGCGCGATAGCTGGGATCATAGCTCTTGGTGACGCCGACCTGGCTGCGCGCGGCTTCCGCCAGGCGTTGGCCGCTCGGCGCGGGGACCGGCCGCGCGAAGACCTCGCCCGCGCCGAAGATCGGCGTCGCGACCAGCATCCCTAGCGCGGTCCGGCGATGAAGGCCCATGCCGGAAAGCTCCACCAGAATCCGGGCGAGTTTTGGGCGAACGTGGGTCGATCGCGTGGAGCCGGTTCAAGGATTTGGCGCAGGGGTCTAGTCGGCGTCCGGCTCCAGAAGCCGCGGCCCCGCGCCCTGGGCGGCCAGGGCGTCGCGCGGGTTTCTGAGCGGGCAGGTCTTCAGCGACAGGCAGCCGCAGCCGATGCAGTCGTCCAGCTGGTCGCGCAGCTGGTTGAGGCGGCGGATGCGCTCGTCGAGTTCCGCTTGCCAGGCCCGCGACAGCGCCGCCCAGTCCTCGGCGGTCGGCGCGCGCCCCTGGGGCAGGGCCGCCAACGCCGCCTGAATCGAGGCCAGCGGGATGCCGGTGCGCTGGGCGACCTTGATCACCGCCACCCGCCGCAGCACGCCGCGCGGATAGCGCCGCTGATTGCCCTCGGTCCGCAGGCTGCGGATCAGGCCCTTGGTCTCGTAGAAGTGCAGGGTCGAGACCGCCACGCCGCTGCGCCTGGCCACCTCGCCGACGCTCAACGTGCCGCTGGGAACGGCGAAATCCGGGTTCGACATTCGCGCTTGACCTCAACTTTGGTTGAGGTTTTACACGAAGAGCTCCTTCCACGGCAAACGCCCTTCCAGGAGCCACCATGACCACGCTCACCGTTCCCGACCGCGCCACCGTCGCCGCCGTGCTCGCGGAGGCTCCGACCCCGCGACCGGTCCTCGCCGTCAACGTCATCCGCATCAAGCCCGGCCGCTTCGAAGAGTTCATGGCCCTGCAAATGGCGCATCTGGAGCGGATCCGGGGCACGGTTCCCGGCGTGGTCGGCAGCCGGATGTTGGTCTCGCCGGAGCGCGACGCGGTGGTGCTGGTCTCGGCCTTCGACACGGCCGAGCACGCCCAGGCCTTCCGGCGCGACCCGCGCTTCGTCGAACACCTCGAGCGGGCGGGCGGGCTGGTCGAAAGCACGGAGGCGATGCCGGTCGAGCTGGCCTACGAGGTCGGCGTGATTTGAAAACACGCTTCGCCAACCGCCGTCGTCTTGCGATTTGTTCGGGGGACGACGACGGTTTGGGCTAGGGCGTACAACCTTCAAGCTCAGGTGCGTGGTCCTCGTCCTTCGACAGGCTCGGGATGAGGACCATTTAGAGGCCTGGGCTGTGGAGGAACCTCATCCTGAGCTTGTCGAAGGACGAGGTTTTCGTCCCGGACGCTGGATGTCGATACGATCTAGGCCGTCGGGTTCGACCGCACCCGCACGAAGCTGCCGGGGGCGTCCTCGATCGGCTTGAGGGCGCCCTTGGCCGGGTCGCGGGCCGGGACCTGCTTACCGGACTTGGCCTTCAGCCACGCCGCCCAGTGCGGCCACCAGGAGCCGGGATGCTCGACCGCGCCGGCCCGCCAGCCCTCGACCGAACCGGGCAGATGCTCGTTGGTCCAGTGCTGGTACTTGTTGGCGTCGGGATGATTGATCACCCCGGCGATGTGGCCCGAGCCGGCCATGGTGAAGGTCACCGGCCCGCCGAACGCCCGGGCGCCGCGATAGACGCTGCGAAACGGCGCGATGTGGTCGTCCTTGGATGACTGCACATAGATCGGGATCTTGACCTTAGACAGGTCCAGCTTCTCGCCGCCCAGGGTCAGATGGCCCTGGGTCAGGGCGTTGTCCTTGTAGAAATTGCGCAGGTAGTAGAGGTGCAGGGCTTTGGGCATGCGCGTCTGGTCGGCGTTCCAGAACAGCAGGTCGAACGGCCGCGGCTCCTTGCCCATCAGGTAGTTGTTGATGAAGAACGACCAGATCAGGTCGTTGCCGCGCAGGCTGTTGAAGGTGTCGGCCATCGACTGGCTGGGCAGGTAGCCGCCCTGGCGGTCGATCTGCTCCTCGATGGTCTTGATCCAGGCCTCGTCGGTGAACAGCAGCAGGTCGCCGGCCTCGGAAAAGTCCTGCTGGGCGGCGAAGAAGGTGGCCGAATTGATCCGCTTGTCGCCCTTGGCGGCCATGTGGGCCAGGGCGCAGGACAGCAGCGTGCCCCCGATGCAGTAGCCGACGGTGTTGACCTTGTTGACGCCGGTCTGGGTCATGACCTGCTGGCTGGCGTCGTAGATCCCCTCGAACATGTAGTCCTCGAAGGTCTTGTCGGCCTGGCGGCTGTCGGGATTGACCCACGAGGCGACGAACACCGTGAAGCCCTGGTCGGTCAGCCAGCGGATCATCGAATTCTCGGGCCGCAGGTCCAGGATGTAGAACTTGTTGATCCACGGCGGGAAGATCAGCAGCGGGATCTCGTACACCGTCTCGGTGGTCGGGGCGAACTGCAGCAGCTGCAGGATGTCGTTCTGATAGACGACCTTGCCCGGCGCGGTGGCGACGTTCTCGCCGACCTTGAACTTGGCCAGGTCCGTCTGGCTGATGGCCAGTTGTCCGCCGCCGCGCTCCAGGTCGGCGGCGAAGTTCTCCATGCCGCGCACCAGGCTCTCGCCCTTGCTCTGCATCACCTCGCGCAGGGCGGCGGGGTTGGAGATCAGGAAGTTCGACGGCGAGAAGGCGTCGGTCAGCATCTTGGTGAAGAACTCGACCCGGCGCTTGACGTTCGGATCGACGCCGTCGGCCTGCGAGACCAGGTCGTTCAGCCAGTTCGACGACAGCAGGTAGCTCTGCTTCATCATGTCGAACATCGGGTTGGACGCCCAGTCGGGGTCGCTGAACCGCTTGTCGCCCTGGGCGGGGGCGACCACGGGCTGGGTCGGCTCGCCGGTCATCTTGCGGGCGGCGGACTGCCACAGGTCCATGTAGCGGCTGAACAGGTCGGCTTGAGCGCGCAGCAGCCGGTCGGGCTGGGCGGCCAGGCTGGTCATCACTTCGTTGAAGGCGGGGCCGACGTGGAAGGGGTCGGGGCTGAGGGCCGCGGGGCGGTCGGCCTGGCGCAGGGCGGCCTCGGCGATCGCGCCCTGGGCGGTGACGGCGGCGCGGGCCAGGTTGGCCGACAGCGTCTCCAGCATCTGGCGCTGGTCGGGCGACAGGAAGACTTCGAAATCGGGCAGGGCGGTCGCGACTGGCGGTGGATCGCGATCGGCCGGGCGCGTGGCCGATTCGGCGGCCTTGACCCGAGAGTCCGGCGCGAGGTCGACTTTCGGCGAAACCTTCGGGGCGGCCTTGGTCTTGGTCTTGGCGGCGCCTGGCGCCGCATCCGCCTTGGCGGCGGGCCTTTTGCGCGGTTTGGGGGAGGTTTCGGTCGTGGCCATGGACTTCCTTCCACCGTCTTGTCTTGGGCCATCTCGCCTGAGCGGTGCGGATGGCCTTTCGCTCGCCGCGATCATCGCATAAGACCTGAGACAAGATGAACGACGAAACCGGTAAAATCGTACGTCTTGGCGTACTCTTTCGCGGCGCGGCTCTGATGGGCCTGCTGGCGGGACTGACCGCGTGCGCCTCGTCGATGTCTTCGATGTCGCCGTTCTCGCCGCCGCCGGCCGATCCCAGCTCGCCGGTGGCCGCCGCGGCCAACGCCGCGGCCCAGGATTCCAAGCACGCCAGCGCGCCGCGCTTCATCGACATCCCGCCGATTCCGACCGACGTGCGCACGCCCGTCGAGTTCAAGAAGGCTGTCGGCGCTGAAAAAGTGGCCGCCGACAAGCTGAAGCGCGAGACCGCGCCCAGCACCTGGACCCTGTCCGACACCGAAGGCTACGCGTCCAAGGCCCGCAAGCTGGGCGAGGCCCCGCCGAGCGACATTCCCACCGACGCCGACCGCGCCGCGACCGAAGCCTTCGCAAAGGCGGCGCGCGACCGAGCTATCGCGCCTCCGTCCAAGCCCCAATAGGGCGACGGAGGCATAAAATTCCCGTAACTGGCTTGGCTATGCCCCGCTTGGGGTCTATCCATGCCCGACATCCGCTCCCGGCGCGCCGCTGCGGCGCAATGAGCATTTCATGACCTCCGATTTCCACCGCATCCGTCGCCTGCCGCCTTACGTCTTCGAAGAAGTGAACAAGATCAAGGCGCGCCTGCGCGCCGAGGGCGTCGACATCATCGACTTCGGGATGGGTAATCCCGACATGCCCACGCCCAAGCATATCGTCGACAAGCTGATCGAAACCGCGCGCGACCCCAAGGCCGGTCGCTATTCGGCGTCCAAGGGCATCGCCGGTCTGCGCAAGGCCATGGCCGGCTATTACGGCCGCCGGTTCGGCGTGAAGCTGAACCCTGACACCGAGGTGATCGCCACCCTGGGCTCCAAGGAAGGCTTCGCCAACCTGGCCCAGGCCCTGACCGCCCCGGGCGACGTGGTCATCTGTCCGAACCCGGCCTATCCGATCCACGCCTTCGGCTTCATCATGGCCGGCGGCGTCATCCGCCACGTGCCGGCCCTGACCCCCGAGCAGTACCTGTCCAACATCAGCCGCGCGGCCAAGCACTCGGTGCCGCCGGCCAGCGTGCTGATCCTGTCCTATCCGTCCAACCCGACGGCGCAGTGGGTGGACCTGGACTTCTACAAGGACGCCGTCGCCCTGGCGAAAAAGCACGAGCTGCTGGTGATCAGCGACGTGGCCTATGGCGAGATCTATTTCGACAACAACCCGCCGCCCTCGATCCTGCAGGTCGACGGGGCCAAGGACATCGCCGTGGAGGTCAATTCGCTGTCGAAGACCTACGCCATGGCCGGCTGGCGCGTGGGCATGGTGGTCGGCAACGCCCGGATCTGCGCGGCCCTGGCCCGGGTGAAGTCCTACCTGGACTACGGCGCCTACACCCCGGTGCAGGTGGCCGCGGCCGCCGCCTTGAACGGCCCGCAGGACTGCGTCGACGAGATCCGCGCCATCTACAAGGGCCGTCGCGACACCCTGGTGTCGTCGATGAAGCGCGCCGGCTGGGAGATTCCCAACCCGCCGGCCTCGATGTTCGCCTGGGCCAAGATCCCCCCGCAGTTCGAAGCGGCCGGCTCGATGCTGTTCTCGCGTCTGCTGATCGAGGAGGCCGGCGTCGCGGTGGCCCCCGGCATCGGCTTCGGCGAATACGGCGAGGGCTATGTGCGCATCGGCCTCGTCGAGAACGAGCAGCGGATCAAGCAGGCCGCCCGCAACGTCAAGAAGTTCATCGCCAACGCCGACACCATCCTGGCCAAGGCGCACAACAAGATGGAGCAGGTCTAGCGGCGGGACCGAAATCCTCGTCCTTCGACAAGCTCAGGATGAGGATTTCCACTGACACATCGCAAGTAGCCCTCATCCTGAGCTTGTCGAAGGACGAGGGCGGACCCTCGGCGCTAGAAGTTTCGTACGAACTAGGAAATGCAAGCATGACCCAGAAAACCTGGCGCGTCGGCGTCGCCGGCCTCGGCACCGTCGGCGGAGGGCTGCTGCAGTTCCTGGCCGAGCAGCCGGACTTCGCCCCGGCCGGCGACCGGGCCGTGGTGACGGCGGTCTCGGCCCGCTCCAAGTCGCGACCGCGCACGGTCGACATCTCGGGCCTGACCTGGTTCGACGATCCAGTGGCCCTGGCTTCGTCGCCGGACGTGGACCTGTTCGTCGAGCTGGTCGGCGGCAGCGACGGTCCGGCCAAGGCCGCCGTCGAGGCGGCCCTGAAGCTGGGCAAGCCGGTGGTCACCGCCAACAAGGCCCTGATCGCCGAGCACGGCGCCGAACTGGCCGCCCTGGCCGAGGCCAACGACGCGCCGCTGCTGTTCGAAGCGGCGGTCATGGGCGGCACGCCGGCCGTGAAGATGCTGCGCGAGGCCATGGTCGGTGACGAGGTGATCGGCGTGGCCGGCATCCTCAACGGCACCTGCAACTTCATCCTCAGCGAGATGGAGAAGACCGGCCGCGATTTCGCCGACGTGCTGCGCGAGGCGCAAGGGTTAGGCTACGCCGAGGCCGACCCGACCATGGACGTCGGCGGCTTCGACGCCGGCCACAAGATCAGCATCCTGGCCGCCCTGGCCTTCGGCTGCGCGCCCGACTTCGGCGCCGCCGAGATCGAAGGCATTAGCGACGTCGAGCTGCTGGACATCAAGCTGGCCAAGGACCTGGGCTATCGCATCAAGCTGGTGGCGGGCGCGGCCAAGAGCGACGACGGCGTGTCGGTGAAAGTGCATCCGTCGCTGGTGCCGCTGGAGCATCCGCTGGCCCAGGCGGGCGGGGCGCTCAACGCGCTGTTCATCGAGGGCAAGCGGATCGGCCGGATCTTCATCCAGGGCCCGGGCGCGGGCGCGGGCCCGACCGCCGCCGCCGTGGCCGCCGACATCGCCGACGTGATGACCGGCGCCAAGCGTCCGGTGTTCCAGGCCCCGGCCGGCCAGCTGAAGCCGTTCGTGGCCGTCGATCCGGCCCGTTCGGTGGGCAAGGCCTATCTGCGGATCATGGTCCGCGACGAGCCGGGGGCCATCGCCGCCATCTCCGAGACCCTGGCCGAATGCACGGTCTCGATCGATAGTTTCCTGCAGAAGCCCGTCGAGGGCGCGGGCGGCGTGCCGATCGTGCTCGTCACGCACGCGACTCCCGAATCCAATCTCCTCGACGCGATTAGTCGCATCGAAAAACTGCACGCCGTGCTAGAGCGTCCCCGCCTTTTGCGCGTCGCGCGCATCTGAGAACCGCGCCAAGCGGTCGGCACGGAAAGCCTCGCATAGGCTGGGAGACGTTGATGAGTTCGAAGACCCTGGACCGCGCGCTGGTCCTGGACGCGGTTCGCGTGACCGAAGCCGCCGCCATCGCTTCATGGTCGATGGTCGGCCGGGGCGACGAGATGGCGGCCGACCAGGCCGCGGTCGACGCCATGCGCAACGCGCTGAATGAACTGGCGATCGACGGCGAGATCGTGATCGGCGAGGGCGAGCGCGACGAGGCGCCCATGCTCTATATCGGCGAGAAGGTCGGCACCGGCAAAGGCCCGAAGATCGACATCGCCCTGGACCCGCTGGAAGGCACCACTCTGACGGCCAAGGCCATGCCCAACGCGTTGGCCGTCATGGCCTGGGCGCCCAAGGGCAGCCTGCTGAACGCCCCCGACACCTACATGGACAAGATCGCCTGCGGTCCGGGCCTGCCGGCCGGGGTGATCGACCTGGACAAGTCGCCCGCCGACAACATCAAGGCCGTGGCCGCCGCCAAGGGCGTCGCGCCCGAGCAGATCACAGTCTGCGTGCTGGACCGTCCGCGCCACGCCGAGATCATCGCCAGCGTCCGCTCGGTGGGCGCGCGGGTCAATCTGATCACCGACGGCGACGTGGCCGGGGTGATCGCCACCACCGATCCCTCGACAGGCATCGACCTCTACGTCGGCTCCGGCGGGGCGCCCGAGGGCGTGCTGGCCTGCGCGGCGCTGAAATGCGTCGGCGGCCAGTTCCAGGGGCGCCTGCTGTTCCGCAACGGCGACGAACGCGCCCGGGCCGCCAAGTGGGGCATCACCGAGCTCGACAAGAAGTACGACCTGCACGAGATCGTCCGCGCCGACGCGATCTTCGCGGCCACCGGCGTCACCTGGGGCAACCTGCTGGACGGCGTGACCTTCAAGGACGGCTTCGTCCACACCCACACGCTGGTCATGAATTCATCGACCGGCACGGTGCGCGAAGTCCGCATGAAGCGGAAGGCCTAGGCCTCGGCTAAGGTCGCCCGCGCGAATCTCATCTTCCCTACGAGGCCCCGTATGACCACGCTGACCGATCTCGCCGGATGGCTCGCCCAGGAGCCGGCTGGCGACGAGGTGAAGGCCGTCGTCGAGGTGATCGCCGGGGCCTGCGCCCAGATCAGCAAGGTCGTGGCCTCGGGCGCGATCTCCGGCAGCCTGGGCGCGGCCGGCCAGGTCAATGTCCAGGACGAAGAGCAGAAGAAGCTCGACATCATCACCAACGACATCCTGCGCGACGCGCTGAACGATTGCCCGCTGGTGGCCGGCCTGGCGTCCGAGGAGCTGGAGGTGATCGAGACCACCGGGGCCGTCGGCGGCTTCCTGGTGACCTTCGATCCGCTGGACGGGTCCAGCAACATCGACGTCAACGTGTCGGTCGGCACGATCTTCTCGATCCTGCCCGCGCCGGCCGGCGTGGCCCCCACCGAAGCCGACTTCCTGCTGCCGGGCCGCCAGCAGGTCGCCGCCGGCTACGCCGTCTACGGCCCGCAGACCATGCTGGTGCTGACCCTGTCCAAGGGCGTGGTCGGCTTCACGCTCGACGCCGACGGCGCCTGGCGGCTGACCCACCCGACCATCGCCGTCCCGGCCGACACCGCCGAGTTCGCGATCAACATGTCCAACCAGCGTCACTGGGCCGAGCCGGTGCGGCGCTACATCGACGGCTGCCTGCAGGGCAAGTCGGGCCCGCGGGCCAAGAACTTCAACATGCGCTGGGTCGCCTCGATGGTGGCCGACGTCCACCGCATCCTGATGCGCGGCGGGATCTTCATGTACCCGTGGGACGCCCGCGAGCCCGACAAGCCGGGCAAGCTGCGCCTGCTGTACGAAGCCAACCCGATGTCGCTGATCGTCGAGCGGGCGGGCGGCCAGTCGACCGACGGCAAGACCCCGATCCTCGACCTGCGGCCGACCAAGCTGCACCAGCGGGTGCCCGTGGTGCTGGGTTCGGCCAACGAGGTGGCGCTGGTGGCGGAGATGTCGGCGACCTGAGGGCCATCGCCGGCGGGACCGCCCTCGTCCTTCGACAAGCTCAGGATGAGGGCTAGTGGAAGGGCTGTTCAGTAGAAACCTCATCCCGAGCTTGTCGAAGGACGAGGTTTCGGATCAGCCGCGTCCGTTTCTGACGCACCAACGCCCTATCTTCCGACCTCGCGCCGCATGGAGCGAATCCGCCTAAGCGCGTAGGCTCGGGAGATGACCACGACAGCCAAGCTCAGCATTTCCGGCCGTCTTCCCGCGCGGGGGGGCTGAGCCATGGCCGACGGACACGCTTCGCTCGATACGGGCCACTTCCTCGACGTTTCCCGCTCGATCAGCGGCCGGGCCTGGCGCGAGCGGCCCGCCGACGCGGCGATCGTCCGCAGCCACCAGCAGGTCCACGGCCTGTCCGAGCCCCTGGCCCGGGCCCTGGCCTCGCGCGGCGTCGGCGTCGACGCGGCCGAGCACTATCTGCGGCCCACCCTGAAGGCGCTGTTCCCCGATCCCTCCAGCTTCACCGACATGGACCGGGCCGCCGAGATCCTGATCGACGCGCTGCAAAGCGGCCGCTCGACCATGGTGTTCGCCGACTACGACGTCGACGGCGCCACCAGCGCCGCCCAGCTGGTGCGATGGTTCCGCTACATGGGCGTCGAGCTGCCGATCTACATTCCCGACCGCCTGACCGAGGGCTACGGCCCCAGTCCGGCGGCCTTCAAGACCATCCGCGACACCGGCGCCGAGCTGGTCGTCACGCTCGACTGCGGGGCGGCGGCCTATGACGCCATCGCCAGCGCCGCCACCATCGGCCTCGAGGTGGTGGTGATCGACCACCACTTGATGCGCGAGGACCCGCCGGCCGCCGCCGCCGTGGTCAATCCCAACCGGCCGGGCTGCCAGAGCGGGCAGGGGGTGCTGGCCGCCGCCGGGGTGACCTTCGTGCTGCTGGCCGCCCTCAACCGCGAGGCCCGCAAGCGCGGCCTGTTCACCGACGAGCGGCCGCAGCCGGATCTGCGCCAATGGCTGGACCTGGTGGCCATGGGCGAAGTCTGCGACGTCACTCAGTTGGTCGGCTTCAACCGCGCCCTGACCACCCTGGGCCTGCGCACCATGTCCAGCTGGGGCAATCCGGGCCTGAAGGCGCTGTTCGAGGTCGGCAAGGGCTCGGGACCCGCCTCGGTGTTCCACGCCGGCTTCATCCTGGGGCCGCGCATCAACGCCGGCGGACGGATCGGCCGCTCGGACCTCGGCGCGCGCCTGTTGTCCACGGACGATCCGGAAGAGGCCCGCAGGCTGGCCGAGGAGCTGGACGGCCTCAACACCGAGCGCAAGGCGGTCGAGGCCGCCGTGGTCGAGGAAGCCGCCGCCGTGCTGGAGCGGGGCAGCAATTTCAATCCCGACGCCCCGGTGATCGTGGTGGCCGGGGAGGGGTGGCACCCCGGGGTGATCGGCATCGTCGCCGGCCGCCTGCGCGAGCGCTATCGCAAGCCCGTGGTGGTGATCGGCATCGATCGCGCGGCCAATGTCGGCAAGGGCTCGGGCCGTTCGCAGCCGGGAGTCAATCTGGGCGCGGCGATCCAGGCGGCCTTCGAGGCGGGCCTGCTGATGGCCGGCGGCGGCCACGCCATGGCGGCGGGCCTGTCGATCCGCCCGGATTCGATCCCGGAACTCCGCGCCTTCCTGGAAGAGCGCCTGGCCGGCGAGATGGAGGCCGTGGGCGTCGAGGGGGTCGAGATCGACGCCCTGGTCCAGCCTCGGGCCGCCAATCGCGCCCTCTGGACCGAGTTCCAGCAGCTGGCCCCGTTCGGTCCGGGCAACCCCGAGCCGATGTTCGCCCTGGCCGGCGTTCGGCCCGAGCGGATGATGGCGATGAAGGGCGGCCATGTGCGGGTCGACCTGGTCGGACCGTCGGGCGACCGAATCAAGGCGATCTCCTGGCGCTCGGCCGAGACCCCCCTGGGGGAGCGCCTGCTGGCCGGCGGCGGCGCCCTGCACGTCGTGGGCCGTCTGAAACCGGACGATTATATGGGCCGGGAAGGGGTCCAGCTGGAGATCGAGGACGTCGCCGACCCCCGCATGCGAATGACTTGAAAAAACTGCTCTCGGTCGCTTGCGCCGTGGGGGGAAGCTTTGTATATCGCCTGCTCTTCGCGGCCACGTGGTCCCTTCGTCTATCGGTTAGGACGCCAGATTTTCATTCTGGAGAGAGGGGTTCGACTCCCCTAGGGACTACCACCGCGAAGCCTACTTAGACTTTACATGCGAATACCCGCCTAATGCAGGCGCCGTGGTCCCTTCGTCTATCGGTTAGGACGCCAGATTTTCATTCTGGAGAGAGGGGTTCGACTCCCCTAGGGACTACCACCCCCACGGCCATTTCAGGTTTATGTCGGTTTAGCCGCTGCGACGAAATGTCGCGCGAGGTTTCTGATCGCCGTTCCGCTTCAATTGGTTATTGACGGCTCTCCTCTCGCGAGAACAGTGTTATTCTGTGGTGCTCGCCCCCTGGGCTGTCTGGGCGAGCCAGAGGGGCGGAATGTCTGGTTTCGATTTCGAGGACTCGGGATCGCACGAGGAATTCGTGCGTATCAGCGGTCGCGTGAAGTGGTTCGATACGGGGAAGGGGTACGGTTTCATCGTCCCCGACGATCCAGGCCAGACCGGCCTGAAGGACGTGCTGCTGCACGTCACGTCCCTGCGCAACTGTGGTCGGGAGACGGCGCTGGAGGGCGCGATCATCGTCTGCGACGTGGTCAAGCGCCCCAAGGGCTGGCAGGTGTCCGAGGTCGTGGACCTGGACGAAAGCGCCGCCAGCGCGCCGATGGAGCGGCCCAAGCGGTCGTTCGGCGACGGCGGCATGGGTCTGCGCCGCGATCACGGCTTCCGGTCCGGCATCGACAGCGGCCGCCAGGCGCTGGAGCCCGTGGGCCCGGCCGAGCGCGCCAAGGTCAAATGGTTCAACCGCACCAAGGGCTACGGCTTCGTCGTCCGCGACGGCCAGCCGGGCGACATCTTCGTGCATATCGAGACCCTGCGTCGCGGCGGTCTGGAAGACCTGCAGCCGGGCGACGACGTGATGGTGCGCTTCGCCGAGGGCCCCAAGGGCCTGGTGGTCGCCGAGATCACCGCCGGCGAGGACTAGGCGCGCAAGGGCGTATTCTCCAGGACTGGCTTTCGTCATCGACGCCCTTCGACATCCGCGCGGGGCGTCGTAGGATCGCCGCGTCGCGGGACGCGGCGAGGATGATGAGGCGCGCGTGACCTTGATGACGACGATCGGACGACGGGCCCTGGCGCTGGTCGTCCTGGCCCTGTTCTCCAGCGCCCTGATCGCGGCTCCGGCCCAGGCCTGGCAGGCCAAGCCCAAGCCGGCCCCCGTGGCCGCCCATGGCGCCGCCAAGCCTTCGGCCAAGCTCGACACCGTCGAGATCCTGACCAGTCGCGGGCGGGTCAGGTTCACCGTGGAGCTGGCCGTGACCAAGGCCGAGCAGGAGCGGGGCCTGATGTTCCGCAAGTCGCTGGCGCCCGACCGCGGCATGCTGTTCCCGTACAACCCGCCCCAGCGCGCGGCGTTCTGGATGAAGAACACCCTGATCCCGCTGGACATCATCTACATCGCGCCCGACGGCCGGGTGCTGTCGATCGCCCGCAACGCCGTGCCGCACGACGAGACGCCGATCCCCTCGGGCGGGATCATTCGCGGCGTTCTGGAGATCCCCGGCGGCCGCGCCGCGCAGCTGGGCATCCTGCCGGGCGATCGGGTGCTCAACAAAATCTTCCCCAAAGGCTGAAGCGTGCCCGTTCCGTTTGCTCCCGGCGACGAAGCCCTGTAGAGCACCCGCTCGGTGTTTCGGAGCGTAGCGCAGCCTGGTAGCGCATCTGGTTTGGGACCAGAGGGTCGCAGGTTCAAATCCTGCCGCTCCGACCACCTAAGCCCCTTTTCGAAGGGGCGCCGTTCGACCTGGAGAGGCTTTCATGCTCGCGCGCATCTACCGCCCCGCCAAGACCGCCATGCAGTCGGGCAAGGCCAAGACCAAGGATTGGGTGCTGGAGTTCGAACCGGCCTCGGCCAGACGTTCGGATCCGCTGATGGGTTGGACTCAGTCGAGCGACATGAACGGCCAGGTGCGCCTGAACTTCGAGACCCGCGACGAGGCCGTGGCCTACGCCCAGCGTCACGAGATCTCGTTCCAGCTGTTCGAGCCCAAGACGCCCAAGCGGATCATCAAGGCCTACGCCGACAACTTCGCCGCCGGCCGCCGCCAGCCCTGGACGCACTAGGCTTTACGCCTCAAGTTTCCACGGTTCTCCAAGGTCCCCCTCGGGGGTCCGCGCCCTTAGCTCAGCTGGATAGAGCACTCGCCTTCTAAGCGAGCGGTCGCTGGTTCGAATCCAGCAGGGCGCGCCAATCCCGTCGATTGTACGATCCCGCAGGCCGATGGAGGCGATCGGGTCGCTCTCGCCTCTTCTCGCCCTCGGGAGAGCCCGCTTGTTGGAAGGTCCGCCGAGCGAAAGGCTTCTGGCTGGACCCGCGACCTCGACGCTCAAGGCTGGCGGCGGGGAGCCTTGCACGAGCGCGGCGCCGGCTGGACAAGCCGGCGCCGCAACCAGGGCGTTGGGTCGGGGGGAAGAACCGCGCCCTAGTAGCTGTAGCGAAGACCCAGGAAATAGGTCCGGCCGCTGTGGGTGTGGACGTTCAGGCGGTTGCTGTCGCCGACGAACTGATCGTTGAACTCGTCGGTCAGGTTGACGCCCTCGATGCTCAGCTTGAGGTTCGGGCGGATGTTGAAGCTGGCCTGGGCGTCGATGTTCAGGGTCGAGTTGGTGCCGTGATAGGCGTTGCCGTCGTTGCCCGGCACCTGGGTCAGGTAGCCGTCACGATAGGCGGCCGAGCCGCGGATGCTCCAGGTGTCGGTCTCGTAGTAGAGCGTGGCGTTGGCGGCGTGCTTGGACAGGCCCACGAGGGTGGCGTTGACCGTCGGCGCGCCGGGCGTGGTGGAGGTCAGGTACTCGATGCTCGAGTCCACGAAGGTGTAGTTGAGGATGTAGCCGAGGTGGCTCCAGGCGCCGGGCAGGAAGGTCAGCGGCTGCTGCCAGTTGACCTCGAAGCCCTTCAGGTCGCCGCCGTTCGAGTTGACGGGCTGAGTGACGTCGAAGATGTCGGTCGGGGTGGCGCTGGTGCCGGCGATCAGCGAGTCCGGCAGGCCCAGGGTGTTGTAGGGCGCCTGGGTGCGCAGGGTGGCGACGAAGGTGTCGATCCGCTTGAAGAACACGCCGGCGGCCAGCATGGCGCCCTGCGAGGGATACCATTCCAGGGAGAGGTCGAGGTTCTTGGACTGGGTCGGATCCAGATCCGGGTTGCCGGACGAGAAGGTCCGGTTGGCGCCCTGGACGCCGACGTCGCCGCCCGGCGAAAGGGAGCCGATGCCCGGGCGCGAGATGGTCTTGGCGGCGCTGATCCGGGCCACGACGGTGTCGGTGACGTCGGCCGCCAGGTTGAAGGACGGCAGGGTCATGTCGTAGTCGCGCCGCACATTGACCAGCTGCACCACGTTGTTGACGACGGCGTAGCCGCCCGACTCCTGCTGGGTGTTGACCTGGCGGACGCCGGCGTCGCCGCGGAAGGGCAGGCCGAAGGCGTCGAAGCGGAACTCGGCCTGGAGGTAGGCGCCGGCGTCCTTCTCCTCGACCGTGCCGTACTGGCCGCGCGCCGAGCTGTTGTTGGTGTTGGTCAGGGCGTAGATGCCGGTGTTGCTGTAGATGCCGTAGGTCCGGGCGTAGGCGTCGATGTCGGGCACCAGCCAGGCGGTGGCGTTGCCGGCCGGCAGGCCCATGTGCTTGCCGAAGCCCGAATAGACCTTGGAGGCGGCGGCCAGCTGGGCCGGCGTCAGGGTCTGGGAGACGGTCTCGCTGGTCCGGTACTGGCCGTAGCTGTCGTACTCGAACTTACGGAAATCGACGCCGGCCTTGAGGGTCAGGTTGTCGTTGAAGTCGTACTCGCCGAAGATCTTGCCGGTGGTGAACTGGTTCTCGACGAACTGCGGCCGCAGGCGCACTTCCGACGTGCCGTTGATGGCGCTCCAATTGGCTGGATCGGTGGCGTCGAAGCCCAGCAGGATGGTCGGCAGGCGGTCGCCCCGGAAGTCGTACGAGTAGCCCTGGCTGTTGGCCCGGTCGAAGGTGATGATCGTCGACACCGGCTGGGTGAAGGTCGAGTCCGCGTAGCCGAGCAGGCCGCCGACCTTGAACTTGTCGGTGAACCGGTGATCGGCCGCCAGGGTGAACTGCTTGAACTCGGTGTTCAGCTCGTCATAGGCCGACTGGGTGCGCAGATCGACATTGTCGAGCTTGGCGTAGACCAGGTTGTGGTTCGCATCGACGACGCCGTCCCGGATGATGGTCTGCGGCTTGCCGGAGCCGCCGCGCGACAGGCCCAGCGCCTGCAGCTGCGCCTCCTTACGCGTGCCGGCCAGGTACGAATAGAGCGCGTCGAACGAGACGTTGGTCCGGTCGGTCGGCTTCCATTGCAGCGAACCGCTGGCTCCGAACCGCTCGGAATCGATGTCGTAGCTGACATAGGCCGGGATGCGCGGATGGTAGAGGGCGGTGGCGGGGTTGCTGTCGTTGATCTGGGCCAGGGTGTAGCCGGGCAGGGTCGAGGCCGCGTTGAAGCCGCCGTTGCTGCCGCCGTAGGTCCAGCGGGTGATGTTGGCGCCTTCCTCGAGCAGATGGCGGTTCTCGTAGGCGACGGAGATCAGCGCGCCGAACGTGCCGTCACGCCAGGTGCGGCTGGCCAGGGCCGACAGTCGGGGCCCGACGTCCTTGGCCAGGTCGTTGTAGCTGGCCTGGGCCGAGAGCACGAGTTGCGGCTTGGGGTTGTCGAACGGGCTGGCGGTGTCCAGGTCTACGGTCGCGCCCAGCGAGCCTTCCTCGACATCCGCCGAAGCCGTCTTGCGCACGGCGATGCTGTTGAACAGGTCCGAGGCGAAGATGTTGAAGTCGAAGCCGCGACCGCGGTTTGTGCCGCCGCTGTTGGCCGTGCCGCCGGTGGTGGTGATGGCTTCCATGCCGTTGATGCGGACGCGGGTGTATTCCGAGCCCAGGCCGCGCACCGAGATCTGCCGGCCTTCGCCGTTGATCCGCGAGATGGACACGCCCGGGATGCGCTGCAGCGACTCCGCCAGGTTCAGGTCGGGGAACTGGGCGATGTCCTCGGCCTTGATGGCGTCGACCACGCCCGAGGCGTTGCGCTTGACGTTGATGGCGCTGGCCAGGCTGGCCCGGAAGCCGGTGACGACGACCGCCTCGACCTCGGAGGCCTGCTCGGCGGGAGGCTGGGCGGGTTGGGCTTCTTGGGCGCCGGCGGCGGTCGCCACGGCCATGGCCAGCGCCAGGCCCGATGCGCCACCGTGCAGGATGGTCCGCAGGCCCTGTGAAACTCGAAGCGCCATATTCCCTCCCATGCCCGCGGTTCGCGGGTCGTTTTCTTGTGGGAAGCCGGACGAACCGGCCTCTTGCTGTGGGAAAAGGATAGGAGCGGCTTCGGCGCGGGGGCCAATCCTAATCGGGCATGGACCGATGCAGGATCTGCACCGATGAACGCCGGTTCTGTTCCGGCTGGCGCTGTTTCCGGCCGAAATCGCGACTCTGTCAACGGTTTGGCCGCTTCGAGGCGCCGCCGTTGGGGCCTCATCGATGTTGCCGGTGGATCGGTCGATAGGCGATTTGACTTAGACCGACCCGCCTACGGTCTCTAGCTTCCGTCTCAAGGTCCCTCCATCGGGGCGACGCGGGATTTGATCGGATCGGACCCGCGATCAAAACAAAGACGACAGGGAAGGGGACGCGATGACCGCGCAGACCGCCGACGGCGCAGACAGAAGGACCCGCGTCCGCTGGCTGATCATCCTGCTGCTGTTCATCATCACCACGATCAACTACGCCGACCGGGCCACCTTCTCGATCGCCGGTCAGTCGGCGTCCAAGGAACTGGGACTGGATCCCGTGGCCATGGGCTACATCCTGTCGGCCTTCGCCTGGGCCTATGTGCTGGGCCAGATCCCGGGCGGCGCCCTGCTCGACCGCTTCGGGTCGAAGAAGATCTACACCATCGCCCTGCTGGTCTGGTCGTTCTTCACCGCCCTGCAGGGTTTTGGCGGCCTGTTCACCGGCCTGGCGGCGGCGGTCACGCTGTTCGCCATGCGGTTCATGGTCGGCCTCGCGGAAGCTCCGTCGTTTCCCGCGAACTCGCGCATCGTGGCGGCCTGGTTTCCGGGTTCGGAGCGAGGAACCGCGTCGGCGATCTTCAACGCCGCCCAGTACTTCGCCCTGGTGGCCTTCGCGCCGCTGATGGGCTGGCTGGTGCACCAGTTCGGCTGGCGTTCGGTGTTCTTCGTGATGGGCGGCGTCGGCGTCGCGGCGGCCTTCGTGTTCGTCAGGTTCGTCCACGCGCCCACCGAACATCCGGCGATCAACGACGCCGAGTTCGACTATATCGAGGCCGGCGGCGGCTTGGTGCGCATGGAGGACAAGAGCGACGACAGCGGCGCGGGATTCACCTGGCGCAACGTCCGCCAGGTGCTGACCAGCCGCATGCTGCTGGGCGTCTATCTGGGCCAATACTGCATCAACGTGCTGACCTATTTCTTTGTCACCTGGTTCCCGATCTACCTGGTCAAGGAGCGCGGGCTGTCGATCCTGCAGGCCGGCTTCACCGCCGCGGCCCCGGCGCTCTGCGGCTTCGTCGGCGGGCTGCTGGGCGGGATCATCTCCGACCGCCTGCTCAAGAAGACCGGCTCGCTGGACGTCGCCCGAAAGACGCCGCTGCTGATCGGCATGCTGTTGGCCTCGCTGATCATCGGCTGCAACTATGTCGAACAGGAATGGCTGGTCATCCTGATCATGGCGGTCGCCTTCTTCGGCAAGGGCGTGGCCTCGTTGGGCTGGGCCGTGGTGGCCGACACCTCGCCCAAGGAGATGGCCGGGGTGACGGGCGGGATCTTCAACACCTTCGGCAACATCGCCGGCATCGTGACCCCGATCGTCATCGGCTACATCGTCAAGGGTACAGGCTCGTTCGACGGGGCGCTGATCTTCGTGGGCGTTCACTGCCTCATCACCATCGCCGCCTACTTCCTGATCGTCGGCAAGATCCAGCGCCTCGTGTTGAAGCCGACGGCCTGAGGGAGCGATTGATGACGACCCGCCGCCGTTTCCTCCGCACCGCCTCGGCCCTGCTGCTGGCCAGCGTCGCCTCACCAGCGCTGTCGGCCCCCGCGCCCACGCTCGAGATCAAGACCCCGATGGCGCCGCCCGAGTGGGCGCTGCTGGAGCGCGAGCTGTTGAAGGCCAACGCCGAGGCCTGCGAAGCCTTCTTCGCCCGCTATTTCGACGATCGCGGCTTTCTGCTGGCGGTCGAGCGCTGGGGCGCCAACGACGGTCCCGACGACGCGATCGAGAACGTCAACGACTGGCCGCACCTGCACGCCCTGGGCGGCGGCGAGCGGCTGCTGGAGCTGTCGAAGAAGGCCTACGAAGGCAATGTCCGCCAGTACACCCTGGCCAGGACCAAGGACGTGCCGTTCGCCCGAGAAGGCATGTACTACAAGGAATTTCCGGTCATGACCGACTGGCAGCACCTGTCCGAGGGACTGTCGGTGTTCAATCTGCTGGGGCTGTCGGACCCGCGCGACGCCCGTTACCGCGACCGGGTCAAGCGGTTCTCCGGCTTCTACATGAACGAGGACCCGGGGGCGCCGAACTACGACCCCGGGCACAAGATCATCCGCAGCATGATCACCGGCAGCCGCGGCCCGATGCTGCGCAAGGCCACGCCGCTGGACTGGGCCGGCGACCCGTTCAAGGTCGACGACTTCTTCATGGAGCACGGCGAGCGGACCTACGAGGAAACGCTGCACCACTACGACGAATATACCGACGTGATCGGCGACGGACCGTTGAACCTGCAGGTCACCAGCCTGGTGCTCAACGCCTACATGCTGGACCACGAGCCGAAGTACCGCGACTGGCTGCTGGATTATGTCGACGCCTGGGCCGAGCGGGCCAGGGCCAATGGCGGGGTGCTGCCCAGCAATATCGGCCTGGACGGCAAGATCGGCGGCGCGACCGACGGCAAGTGGTGGGGCGGGGTCTATGGCTGGGGCTTCAGCCCGGTCGTGCCCCAGACCGGCAAGCGCGAGGACCGCAACCGCGTGCCGCGCGCCATCGTCGGCTTCATGAACGCCTATCTGCTGACCGGCGACGACAAGTACCTGGAAGTCTGGCGCAGGCAGGCCGACGTCATCAACGCCCAGAAGAAGACCATCGACGGCAAGGTCCAGACCCCGCGCATGTACGGCGACAAGGGCTGGTACGGCTATGCGCCGGGCGAGTACCGGACCAACGGCCTGGAGATCTGGTACCTGTCGATGAAAGCCTCGGACCGCGCGCGGGCCGCCGACCATCCCTGGCTGACCTATCTGGACGGCAAGGATCCCGGCTTCCCCGCCAAGGCCCTGCGCGCCGACATCGAACGGGTCCGGGCCCGCGCCCAGGCCCAGCGCGAAGACCGCTCGACGCCCAAGACCCGCCTGGCCGACGCGGCGCTGGACATCAATCCGGCCAGCGCCACGGCGCTGATCCATCTGATGCAGGGCGGCATCCACATCGCTCGACCGCCGTGGTCGCCGACCTCGCCGGCCCAGGGCGGAGCCTTGCTCTATGCCAGGCTGCGCTACTTCGATCCCGAGCGCCGAAGGGCGGGCGTGCCCGAGGACGTCGCGGCCCTGGTCGAGGCCCTGAGCGACGACGGGACGACGGTGAGCCTGGTCAACACCAACCAGGTCAAGGCGCGCACAGTGACCGTGCAGGGCGGCGGCTATGGCGAGCACCAGCTGCTGAGCGTCTCGATCGACGGCGGGGCGCCGGTGGCGGTGAACGCATCGGCCTTCACCGTGCGACTGGCGCCTGGGACGGGCGCGCGCCTGACGTTGACGATGAAGCGGCACGTCAACGCGCCGACTCTGAGCTTCCCGTGGGATCGCATCGCGTAACCCTCTCCCGGACAGAGTGGGTCACGAGCGCTTACGCTCTGCGCATAGCGAACAAACCCTCGAGATTTCAACGCCCTGAATTTTCTCGACCCGATTTGGTCCCCACCCTCCAAACCGCCCGTATCCTAATCCCACCTGAAGGCATGGGGAGGGCGCACGTACGGCGACCGATGCGGCTTTCGGGGGTGGTCGAGCGGGAAGCGCTCGTCGGTGGTCCTTCGGTGGACGCCTTCGCGACGGTCCTGGGCAGGTTCTCCTTGGTCGAGACAAAGCCCAGGCGGCGGGGGATCGACGGACGCGGCAGGTGTGGGCTGAAATCGCCTGCACAGTCCAGGACGCGCCAACGTCCTGCCCGTCGGGGGCCTCCATCGGAGCGGGTTAAAAATCCGCGACCCGAAGGCTTCCGGATAACGGCCGCGCGAAGCGTCTGAACTTCGTCGAAACGGTAATCAAAACTGCAAATCATCCGGGCGAGGCCCGGGCGCTTCGCACCCTCCCACCAGCTCAGCGGTGATCCGCGTGAGGCGGCGAAGCCGTGCCTCCAAGGTCCTCCCCCCGTGGGGGAGGTGTCGGCGAAGCCGACGGAGGGGGGAGTGATCGGCCGATGGACGGGTCCAGGATCGGCGATCCTAAATCTCCCCCCACCGATCGCCGCGCGATCGCCTCCCCCACCGGGGGGAGGGCCTCGTCCTAGGTTCCTTCCTTCAGGAACGGCGCCACCGAGAACAGCTCACGCTCTTCCTTGCGCGGATCGTCGACCATCGCCGAGGTCTCGTTGATCACCAGGGTCGAACGCCGGGGCAGGGTGTACTTGTCCCAGGCCGGGATCGCCGCGCAGTTGGGATCGCCGGTCCGGGCGAAGGCCAGGAAGGCCTCGCTCATCTGGTTGGCCACCTCGCGGGCGGCGGGGCCCGT
The DNA here is from genome assembly GCF_001427165.1 of Caulobacter sp. Root487D2Y. NCBI lineage: Bacteria > Pseudomonadati > Pseudomonadota > Alphaproteobacteria > Caulobacterales > Caulobacteraceae > Caulobacter > Caulobacter sp. Root487D2Y. The sequence goes on along the minus strand of NZ_LMFD01000010.1, from coordinate 959,102 downwards.
GCCGGTCTTCGAGCCCGGCTTGTTCAGATTGTCGAACACCAGGGCGATGTCGAAGCTGTGGTAGGCCCGCAGCTTGCCGCCGTCGATCGGCGAGCCGAAGTCCAGCTGGTACATCCAGGCCGGCGCCCCGATCCTGGCCCGCTGCTCGGCCTGGATCAGATGGCCCGGCCACGAGCGCCCGGCCGTGGTGGCGGCGAAGAACACCTCGGACGGGGTGTAGTTCGGATAGAGCTCGCGATAGCGGGCGATGACGCGGCGCGGCTCGACGTCCAGCACCAGCTCCGGCGCCAGGCGTTCGGGCAGTTCCTCCCAGGTGATCGAGAAGTTGCGGGGATCGCCGCCGAGGAAGGCGCGGGTCTCGTCGTGGGTGTTGCCGATGATCATCGGGATATGGGCGCTCTCGCGGGGCGCGTCGGGGTAGAATGGATGGCGCGGCAGGACGCCGCCGTCCATCACCGACCAGAAGATGATCGAACCCTTGCGTTCCAGCGGGTCGGGCATCTTCAGGGCGGCGACCAGCTGTTCGGCGGGCAGCTTGCGCAGCGTGTCGATCTGGTCGGGGCGCAGGCCCAGCTTCTCCATGAAGGCCTTGGCGCGGATCGTCGCGTGGATCGGGCCCATGGCGGTGACGTGCTGGCCGCTCATGGTGGCGACCTTGTGCATCAGGCCGCGCGCCGAGGGCATGGCCATCAGGGTGACGATCTTGCCGCCGCCGCCCGATTGGCCGAACGCGGTGATGTTGGCCGGATCGCCGCCGAACGCGGCGATGTTGTCGCGCACCCAGGCCAGGGCCATGACCAGGTCGATGTTGCCGACATTGCCGCTGTCGGCCAGGTCCGGCCCGCCAAGGTCGGCCAGGTAGCAGTAGCCGAACACGTTGAGTCGGTGATTGACGGTGACCACCACGACGTCGCCGCGCCGGGCCAGGTTGACGCCGTCATACAGCGGTTCCGAGCCCGAGCCGTTGGCGTGGGCGCCGCCGTGCACATAGACCATCACCGGCCGCTTCCTTTCATCGAGCGCCGGGGTCCAGACGTTGAGGAACAGGCAGTCCTCGCTGGTGGCCTCCTGGATCTTGGTCTGGGGACAGGCCGGGCCGTAGGCGAGGGCGTCGGCGACGCCGCTCCAGGGCCGGGGCGGCAGGGCGGGCATGAAGCGACGCGGCGCGGTGTCGGCGCCGTAGCGCACGCCCTTGAAGACCTTGACACCCTCGACCTCCGCGCCGCGCACCTTGCCGTGGCGGGTGGCGGCGATCGGGCCCGTGGCCGCGCCGACAGGGGAGGCGAGCCCGGCCAGGCTCGCCGCGGCGGCCCCGGCCAGGACAGCGCGGCGATGAGTGGTCATGAGCGGTCTCTCCCCAAGTTTCTTGGCCCGCTCCCGAGGAGAGGGCGGCTAGTCGGCGACGGTCTCCGCCGGCGAGGCCTCGGCCATGCACAGGTCGATGAACGACTGCAGGATCGGGCTGTCATTGTCCTTGCGCCAAGCCATGTAGAGCTCGACCGGTCGGTCGGGCGTGGTGGCGACCGGCCGGAACTGCACGTCGTCGAAATGCAGGCTCATCGCCGCCTCGGGCACCAGGGCCGCGCCGAGGCCGGCATGGACGAGGGCCAGCATCGAATGGATCTGGGTGACGTGCTGGACGTAGTTGGGCGACACGCCGTTGGCGTCGAACAGGGTCGTCAACATGTTGTGGAAATAGCCCGCGCCCTCGGCCGAATACATGATCAGCGGAGCGTCGTCGAAGTCGGCCAGGGTCAGGAACGCCTTGGCCAGGCGGGCGTCGCCGGTGGGCAGGGCGGCGACCAGGGGCTCGGTCAGCACCCGGGCCGTGGCGAACTCGGCGCGCTCCATCGGCGGGCGGACCAGGCCGACGTCGATGCGGCCGGTCAGCAGGGCCTCGACCTGTTCGCGGGTGACCATCTCGCGCAGGGTCAGGTCGGCGTTGGGCAATCTGGCGCGGGACAGGATCACCAGGCGCGGCAAGAAGTTGTAGCCCGAGGCGGCGGTGAAGCCGATGGCGACCTCGCCGGCGTCGCCCACCGCGATGCGGCGCGTGGCCAGGGCCGCGCTCTCGGCCAGCCGCAGGATGCGGCGAGCCTCCAGCAGAAAGGCGCGCCCCGCCGGCGTCAGCCGCACCGAGCGGCTGGTGCGGTCCAGCAGGGTGACGCCCAGGATCCGCTCCAGCAACTGGACCTGCCGGCTGAGCGGCGGCTGGGTCATGTTCAACCGCTGGGCGGCGCGGCCGAAATGCAGCTCCTCGGCGGTGGCCACGAAGCAGCGCAGCTGACTGAGTTCGAACATCGGAAACCGCCCGCTCGTGATCCCATGGATCGGCGAAACTAGGCGATCGCCGGCGGGGGCGGTAGCCGTTCCCAGGGGCTTGGCCCGCTTGACCGCCGCATCGCTCATCGGACCGCGACCGCCGACCGGGGCCTAGCCCCGCGCCGCGAGCCGCGGGACGCCGCCTTGGGCGCGGTCGATCAGGACTTTCAATTCGGCGCGCTCGGCGTCGGTCAGGTCGGTCAACGGCGTGCGCACTGGGCCGGCGTCGCGGCCTATGACGCTCATGCCGGCCTTGACGATCGACACCGCATAGCCGCGTCCGCGGTTGCGCAGGTTGATATAGGGCAGGACGAAGTCGCTCAGGCCGGCCATGACGGCGGCGTGGTCCTGGGCGCGGACCGACTTGTAGAAGTGCAGCGCCCACTCCGGCATGAAGTTGAAGATCGCCGAGGAATAGGTGGTCACGCCCATCTGCAGATAGGGCAAGGCGAAGGTCTCGGCCGTCGGCAGGCCGCCGATATAGGTCAGGCGATCACCCATGCGGGCATAGACCCGCATCATCAGCTCGATGTCGCCGACCCCGTCCTTGAAGCCGACGAGGTTGGGGTTGCGGTCGCAGAGCTTCTCGAGGGTGTCCTCGGTCAGGATGGCGTTGTCGCGGTTATAGACGATCACGCCCAGCGGCGTGGCCTTGCACACCGCCTCGACGTGGGCGGCCAGGCCTTCCTGGGTGGAGTTCATCAGGTAGGGCGGAAGCAACAGCAGGCCGTCGGCGCCGGCTTCATGGGCCGCCTTGGCCAGGTCGACCGCGATGGCGGTGCCATAGCCGCAGCCGGCCACGACGGGGATCTTGCCGGCCGTCTCCTCGACGGCGGCCTTGACCACCTTGGCCACTTCGGGCGGCGTCAGGGAGAAGAACTCGCCGGTGCCGCCCGCCGCGAACAGGCCGGCCAGCTCGTGCCGCAGCATCCAGGCGCAATGCTCGCGATAGGGGGCTTCGGTGAACTGGTGCTGAGCGTCGAAATGGGTGACGGGGAACGACAGGAGTCCTCCGCCGATCTGCTTGGCCATCTCGGACGGGGTCACTCTGGTCATAAATTCCTCGCTCGTCGTCGGTCCTTGTCGCCCGCGAGGCGTCGCGGCGTCCTGGCCGCGTGACCGTTCACTGAGGGAAACCTATGGCGGCGCCGGCGTTGGGTCTAAGCCAAAGGCGCTATCGACCGATGCGGCTTTTGGCTTGATGAGCTTCCCGGGCCGCCGACGGTCCGAGCGCGGGCCGTCTTGCGCGTTGAATGTTTTTTGAGGGACTTCGAGGGGCATGGCGTCGTTGGGCCATGCGCATCGGATTTCTCTTCAATCACGATCAGATCCATCAGGTGGCCCACAGCCTGCCGATCGCGCTGGCCCTGGCCCGAGGCGGTCGCGATCTGGAGATCGTGGTCGCCACCACCAACCGGCGGCTGACCGCCGAGGTGATCCGGTTGGGCGGCGGCCTGGTCGGTCATGGCGTCAGCCTGGTCGAACTGGACCTGACCCGGCGCGCGTCCAGACTGCTGGCCGCCACGACCGAGGCCGTGCTGCCGGCGACAAAACTGCTGATCTACGGCGACAACCTCGACTTCTTCCGGTCGCTCGACGTCCTGGTGGTCGCCGAAAAGACCTCGCTGATCCTCAAGACCCGCCATGGCCTGCGGGACCTCAAGATCATCCACACGCGCCACGGCGCCGGCGATCGGGCCATCGGGTTCGACAAGGCCAGCGCGGGCTTCGACCATGTCCTGGTTTCCGGGCGCAAGATCCGCGACCGGCTGGTTCACGAGACCGGCGTCGATCCCGCGAGGATCTCGATCGTCGGCTATCCGAAGTTCGATCTCTTGCCGGCGCGGCGAACGACCCATCCGCTGCTCGACGACGGCCGGCCGGTGGTGCTCTACAATCCGCATGTCTCGCCGCACCTGTCGTCCTGGTACCAGGACGGTCGCCGGGTGCTGGACTGGTTCGTCGAGCACGACGATCACCACCTGATCTTCGCGCCGCACGTGATGCTGTTCGAGCGGCCTTTCGTGGCGACGATCGACAAGCTGCGGCTCGACCGCGCCGGGCGGATCGAAGAGCGCTATCTGCGCGCGCCCAACATCCACATCGACCTTGGCAGCCGGGCCTCGACGACCATGGCCTACACCCAGCGCGCCGATCTCTATCTCGGCGACGTCAGCAGCCAGGTCTACGAGTTCATGCTCAAGCCCCGGCCCTGCGTCTTCCTCAACAGTCACCGCATCGCCTGGGCCGGCGATCCCAACTTCGGCCATTGGCGCGCGGGGCCGGTGATCGAGGACCTCGCCGATCTGGGCTCCGCCATGGAGCGGTCCCGCCGGGAGCACGAGACCGTCTGGCGGCCGGTGCAGGAGGCCCTGTTCAACCAGAGCTTCGACCTGACCGACGAGCCCTCGGCCGAGCGCGCGGCCCGGGCCGTGGCGCGGTTCGCCGGACAGGCCTGGCCCGCCCCGGAGGCGGTCGGCCTCGACGACGCGGCCCTAACCCGAACGGGGACGTTCTGATGCGGATCTTCTACGTGATCAACTCCCTCGAGGGCGGCGGGGCGGCCCTGCCGGTCCCGGCCGTGGCCAAGGTGCTCGCGGCCCAGGGCGCGAGGGTCGAAATCCTGGCCCTGACCCGGCGCGACGGCCGGGCGTTGCCGCCGATGATCCGGGAAGGCCTGGGCGTTCGTGTCCGGCCCGGCGGCGAGAAGGATCATCTCGACGCCCTGGCTTGGCTGGACCGGCTCGTCGCCGAGGAACAGCCCGACCTGCTGTGGACCTCGCTGACCCGCGCCACGCTGCTGGGCCAGATCGTCGGCCTGCGCCGCGGCGTGCCGGTGGTCAGCTGGCAGCACAACGCGTTCCTGAAGCCGGCCAACCGTCTGCTGCTGCGCGCGACGCGGCGGTTGTCGGGCCTCTGGATCGGCGACTCCCACAGCGTCACGGCCCTGACGGCCTCGCGCCTGAAGGTGAAGGCCGACCGTCTGGCCACCTGGCCTCTGTTCGCCGCTGATCCGGCCGCGCCCCAGGCCAGGCCCTGGCGGCCCGGCGAGACGCTGCGGCTGGGCGCCCTCGGGCGCCTGCATTCCGCCAAGGGCTATGACGTGCTCATCAAGGCCCTGGCGCATCTGCGCGACACCGGCTTTAGGTCTCCCACGCCGTTCGAGGTCCGGATCGCCGGGGAGGGCGCGCAACGGGAACGGCTGCAGGCCATGATCGACCGGGCCGGTCTGGACAACGTCTTCCTCACCGGGTTCTGCGACACGCCGCGCGAGTTCCTGGCCGGGCTGCACCTGTATCTTCAGCCGTCGCGGCGCGAAGGCCTGTGCATCGCGGTGCACGAGGCGATGCAGGCCGGATTGCCGACCCTGGTGACCGCCGTGGGCGAGATGCCCTACAGCGTGGTGGACGGCCTGACGGGACGGGTCGTGCCGCCCCGTGATCACGAGGAGCTGGCCAAGGCCTTGAAGTGGTTTCTGCGCGCGCCCTACAAGCTGGCGAGAATGGGCGAGGTCGCCCGGTCGCGGGTGCTGGACCGGTTCGGTCAGGCGCACTTCGCCGCCACGGGCGCCGAAATCTTCGCTCAGCTTCCGGTCCGGCGCGACGCCATGCCGCCGGCCGTCGCGGATCCTGGTGGCATGAAACGCTCCATGACGTCGTCTGGATCGCCCTTATCCTGACGCGTCCATTGGGGGGCGACGGTTGGCGGCTTTCTCGACAAGCCGCTCGATCGTGGATTTGGCGCTGAATGGTCCGATGGCGCCTGTCGTCCTGACCGCGACGATCGTCTTTCTGGTGGTCCTTCCGCCTTCAAATAAGCGGTCGCCATCCAATCGGCGGGCGGGGCTGATGTGACGCGATCCAGGACATGTGCGCCTCCGCAATAACCTTTGAGGTGGTCGGTTCAGCCCGTCGTCGTTGGGGCAGGAGGACGTCACCATGACCCCAGCCCACGACCCTGTCTCTGAAAAGGTTCTGCTCAATCTTACGGCTCGATCCATCGGGTTTGAGGCAGGTCACCTAGGTCGGTCATATCCGCTCGACGCCCTCGAGATCTCCACCAACGACCTCCTGACCCTGGTCGCCGTCCTGGAGGACCAGTGCGACGTCGTCTTGCCCGACTATGACCTTGCTCGTTGCGAGACGTTGGGCGAGCTGATCGATCATCTGCGTGCGCGCGCGATCCTCGACGCCGTCCTGGCGCTAGATCGCCGTGCCGACCAGACGGCCGATGCCGGCCGTCACGATCATGGCCAGCGCGCCCCAGAAGGTGACCCTCGCCGCCGCGCGCCAGGGCGGCGCCCCGCCGGCTCTCGCCCCGGCCACGCCCAAGAGCGCCAGGCAAGCTAGCGCCACCACCACGACGCTGGGCACGATCGCCTGGGCCGGCGCCAGGGCGGCGACGATCAGCGGCGCGGCCGCCCCGACCGTGAAGCTGGCCGCCGAGGCCAGGGCGGCCTGCACCGGCCGCGCTGTCGTCGCCAGGGAGATGCCCAGCTCGTCGCGGGCATGGGCGTCCAGCGCGTCCTTGGCCATCAGCTGCTGGGCCACGATCTTGGCGGTCTCGGGCTCGAGACCGCGCTGGACATAGATCTGGGCCAGTTCGGCGTGCTCGGCCTCGCCGTCGCTCTTCAACTCCTCGGTCTCGCGCGCGATGTCGGCCTTTTCGGTGTCGGACTGCGAGCTGACCGACACATACTCGCCGGCCGCCATCGACATGGCGCCGGCCACCAGGGCGGCCACCCCGGCGACCAGCACCTCGCTGGGCCTGGTCGAGGCGACGGCGACCCCCACGATCAGGCTGGCGGTCGAGACCAGACCGTCGTTGGCGCCCAGGACGGCGGCGCGCAGCCAGCCGATCCGCGAGACCAGGTGGGCTTCGGCGTGGCGATAGGACCTAGGCATGGCGATGGTCTTCCTGGATGCGCGAACCCGCCGCCTAATAGGCGACGCGGACGCTGAGGGAGAGGGTGCGAGGACGGAGCGGAGTCACCTGGTCGGTCGATCTTAGCGAGAACGGATTGCCGTAGGCGAAGGTGTCGCCGCGCGCGTTGGTCGGATTGTCCAGGGCGAGGGTCGTTCGCCAGCGCGGTGCGGCCAGACCGACAGCCAGGCGGCCCGTCGCGTAGTCGCCCATCAGGGGCGCGGTCGCGGCGTCGAAGGTGAGGCGGGAGTGGCCGACATAGGCGTAGCGGCCGTCCAGCTCCAGGGTCAGGTCCGAGCCCAGCGGCCGGTCGTAATGGATCGTCACGCCGCCGGCGCGATGGGGCACGCCGGCCAGGCTGACGTCCTTGCGGACCGGGAAGGCGGGATTGGCCTTCTCCAGTTCGGGCGAATTGAACAACAGGTTGGCGCCCAGCTGCAGTCCGGCCACGCGGTAGCTGCCTTCGAACTCCAGGCCCAGGTTGCGCCCGTCGCCGATGTTGGCGGTGAAGGGCAGGCCCGAGGGCAGAAGCTGGTCGCTCTGGATGTCCTTCCAGCTGGCCTGGAAGGCCCCGGCCCGCAAACGCAGGCGGCCGTCGAGCAGGGAGACCTTGCCGCCGGCCTCCAGGCTCCACAGCTCGTCGCCGTCATAACGGCGCCGCGGTTCGACCTGGTCGTCGGGCGAGAACACCTGACCGGGCGGTCCGGTGGTGTTGAAACCCCCGGCCCGGTAGCCTTCGGCCGCCTGGACATAGATCAGGGCGCTGGGCGACAGCGTGTAGGCCAGCACCAGCTTCGGCGCGAAGCCCGAGCTTTCCAGCGCGCCGGAAAACGGCGCGGTCGGGCCGGCCAGGGTCGTGGCCAGGCTGGTCACCCGCGTCTTGGACTTGAACAGCCGGCCGCCCAGCGTGGCGCTGAGGGATCGGCCGATCGGCAAGGTCGCCTCGCCGTAGATCGCCGCCTCGTCGAGCGTGTCGCGCCGCGTCTCCGCCAGGGCTTGAGCGGGCGCGTCGGCCAGACGCGTCAACGCCAGCTCGATGTCCTGGTGGGTGCGGGCCAGAAAGGCGCCGACCAGCCATTGCACCCGGGCGTCTTCCGGCGAGGCCAGGGAGCCTTCGGTCACCACGCTGTGAGTGCGGTCGTCGTCGTCATAGGCGGCGGGCCCCGGCGCCAGGCCGATGGGCGGCGCGGCGCTGGCGTCGTAGCGGCTCGTGATGTCGTGATCGACCGCCGAGATCGTCCACCGCGCCTGGATCCCGTCGATCTCGCCCTTCAGGTTCAGGTGCGCCTCGGCGAAGTCGTTGTCGTGCGGCTCGCGCACCTGGTTGCGGCGGGTGTAGGGCGGTTCGGTCGTCAGGGCGTACTGGGTGTCGTCGGAATTGATGAACTGGGCGGCCCCGCCGCCGGTCAGGGTCCAGCCGCCGCCCAGGTCGACCTTCACGTTCAGGCGGACGCCCGAGCGGAGGGAGCGGTTGACGTTCGTCAGGTTCAGGCCGGCGTCGTCGATATAGCCGCCTTGCTGGTCGCGATAGAGCACGGCGCGGACAGCGCCCCGGCCCTTGAAGATCGGCAGGTTGACCATGCCCGACAGGCCGTTCGAGCCGTCGCCGCCTTGCGTCGCGCCGACACTGCCCGCGATCCAGGCCTCGAAGCGATCCGGAGCCGGCGGTTCGGTGACCAGGTGCAGAACCCCGCCGAGCGAACCGGAGCCGTAGAGCGCGCCCTGCGGCCCGCGCAGCACTTCGACCTGGGCGATGTCGATCAACAGCAGGTCCGGGTCCGGGGCGTTGTAGGTCAGGCGCGTGTCGTCGAGATAGAGGCCGACCATCGACTGGGTCCGGCCGGTCAGCGGTCCGTCCGACAAGCCGCGCAGCATGATCTTGTCGCGGCCAGGGCCGAGGTTGGTCACCGTCATGGCGGGAACCGTGAACGCCAGGTCGTTGGCGTCGCGCAGGCCTTGTCCCGTGATCGCCGAGCCTTCGACCGCGCTGACGGCGTAGGCCAGGCGATCGGCCGGGGTCGGGCGGCGGGTGGCAACCACCACCAGTTCGTCGAGCGCGGCGGACGGACCGGGCTCCGTCGGGGCGGCCTTTCGGGCGACGGGCTTGGCGGCGGGCAGCCTGACGATCTCGACGGCGCCGGCGTCGATCATCCGAAAGCCGCAGCCCGTGCCCGCCAGCATCCGGGTCAGGCCGTCCTGGAGGGTGAAGCGCCCTCGAACGGGCCGGCTGGCCGGGGCGCAGCCGGCGGCGGCCTGGGTGCTGATCGAGACGCCGGCCTGGACGGCCAGATCGACCAGCGCCGTCTTCAGGGGCTTGCTGGGAATGTCGAAGCTCAGGCGGGGCTGGGCGGCCGAGGCGCAACCGCCCCATCCGGCCACGCACGCGAAGCTGGAAGCCAGCGCCCAGCGCCGCCATGCGTCAGCTCGCAACGAAACGCCCTCCAGCCTTCAGGACGGCGCTACCGTAGTTCGATTTGTTCGTCGGTGCGATGCACCGACAGCGAGAAATAACCAGCCAGCCGTTTGACCACCAGATCCTGGTCGCCCAGCTCCAGCACGCCGGAGAAGCGTTTGCCGGCCAGGGCGGGCGAAATCTTGATCGGCACGGGATAGCGGCGGTTCAGATAGGCGACCATGTCGCCCAGGGTCTCGTCGTCGCAGACCATCCGGCCCTGGGTCCAGGCGAAGGCGGGGCCGGGATCGGCGGCGGTCTGGACCGATCTGGACGCGCCTTCGACATGGCTCAGGCTCTGGCCGGCCACGAGGCGGGCCACCGGGGTCGAGCCCAGGGCGGGCTGGCGCACCTCGACGATCCCGCGACGCACGGTCACCCGCACGGTCTTGTCGTAGTGGCGGATGTTGAACTCGGTGCCGACGACGCGGACCTGCTGGTCGCCGACCGAGATCAGGAAGGGGCGTCCCGGGTCCTTGGCGACGTCGAAGGTCGCCTGGGCGTCGGCCATCTGGACGCGCCGCGCGCGCCAGCCCAGCTGGACCGTCAGGGTCGAGGCCGCGTCCATTCGGATGTGCGTGCCGTCGGCCAGCGCGACCTCGCGGGTCTCTCCGGGCCGGGTCTGGTAGACGGTCGGGGCGCCCTGGTAGCCGCGCCAGGCCATCGGGCCGACGACGATCGCGATCACGGCGGCGGCCGCGGCGGCGGACCAGACGGGAAGGACGGCGCGGCGGCGCGGCAGCGGCACGACCCGCGACGACGCCGGCGTCAGGTTCGGGGCGATCTCGGATGCGCGGTCCGTCAGTTCGGCGGCGAGGCTTTCGACCGCTTCGAAGGCGATCAGATGGTCGTCGGAGGCTTCCAGCCAGACGGTCAGGGCGGCCCAGTCGTCGGCCGTGGCCTGGTCCGACTGCACGCGGACCAGCCACGCGACGGCCTCGTCGCGCAGGGCGTCAATCGCCTTGATGCTGTCCGCGCCGCTCATCGGTGCTCACCGTTCCCTGAGGCCCAGGCCTCGTTGCTCGCCCCAATGACGCCACAAACGCCAAGGCGCCTCCAAACTTTCTGGAGAATGTTTCCGAACCTCATCGACCCACCTTGGCGAGGATGCGCTTGAGGCTGGTCATGATGTACTTCTCGACGCTGGAGCGCGACACGCCCATGGCCGCCGCCGTCTCCGCGTGGTTGAGCCCTTCCAGCTTGTGCAGGCGGAACGCTTCCTGGACGGCGGGCGGCAGGTCGTTCACGACCGCCACGATCTGGGCCAGGCGCTGGCGGGCGGCCAGGGCGTCGTCGGCGCGGGGCTCGTCGGCCGTGTCCCAGTCCGCGGCGCCGGCGCCGGCGTCTCGCCACTGCGCGTCGCGCTGGCCCGCGCGACGCTGGGTCTTGATCCGGTCCAGCATCAGGTTCGTGCCAAGCCGGTAGAGATAGGCGGCGGGATTATCGATCGGCGCGGCCGGCGGCGGGGTGATCTTCAGGTAGATGTCCTGCACCAGGTCCTGGGCGGCTTCCTCGGATCGCAGCCGCACGCGGAAATAGCGCACCAGCTCCTCCCGCCGTTCGAGATAGCAGGCGAGCAGGGGATGGACGTCGCTGTCGTCCAAGGACTCGATCCACGCTCCGGGCCCATGGCCGCTCGACGCCGGGAATCCGGCGACCCGCGCAGTCTTTCCGATGCCGCCTCCGGGCGCAATCGCAATCCCTTTGAGGAGGTTTCGAGATCACGTCGTCTTGGCTGATCGAAGGGCGTCCCGACGCTCGCCAGGACCTGGAGATCGGCCTTGCTGGAAGTGATGATGCTGGACGACGGCGCCATGCGCGGCAGCCTGCGATTCGACGAGGCGCGCATGCGGCGCTTCACCGGCCTGGCGCCCAAGGTGATCTCGATTCATCACCTGATGCGTCCGGAGCGCCTGAGGGTCGAGGCCTATCTCGAGGCCGCCTACGCCTCGGCGTTCAACGGCGTGATCCGCAATCATTATCCCACGCTGATGAGCGTGCAGGACGGCGAGGGCCGCATCCACGCGGCCGTCGGCTTCCGGTTCGCGGCCGCTGAACCGCTGTTCCTCGAGCAATATCTCGACGAGCCGGTCGAGGCGGCGATCGCCCGCAAGCTGGGCGAGCCGGTGGGGCGCGGCGGCGTGGCGGAGATCGGCAATCTGGGCTCCGGCAGCGCGGGCGCCTCGATGTTCCTGTTCCTGGCCCTGGCCCGTCATCTCGACCAGAACGGCTGCACCCACGCCGTGGCCACGGCCACGCGCCAACTGCGCCGGAGCTTCGGCCGGGTCGGCTTCGAGACCCAGGTCCTGACCCGCGCCGAGCCGTCCCGCCTGGGTGAAGCGGCCACCGAGTGGGGCGCCTATTACGAGCGCGATCCGGAAGTGCTGGCCGGCGCGATCGGCCCGGCCTTGCAGCCCCTGAGCCAGATGCTGGTGGCCGAGCCCGTCCAGGTCGAGAACATCCGCCCCCGTCTTCACCCGGCCTGCCCGGAGGTCGGCCAATGAGCCGGGTCCTGCGGGCGATCGACGCCCACGCCGCCGCGACGCCCGAGGCGGTCGCGCTGAGCACCCCGTCGGCGACCTGGACCTACGCCCAGCTGGGCGAGGCGGTGAGCCGGACGGCGAGGGCGCTGTTCGCCTTCGCGCCGCTGGTCCGTCCGGGTTCGCCGGTGGCCGTGCGCCTGCCCAACGGGCCGGCCTGGGTGATCCTGGACCTGGCCCTGATCCGCCTGGGCTGGCCCAGCCTGCCGCTGCCCGGCTTCTTCACCCCCATCCAGCGCGACCATGCCCTGGCCGACGCCGGCGCGACCCTGCTGATCGAGGCGGCGGAGGGCGAGGGCCAGATCGTCGTGGCGGGCGCGCCGCTCGCCGTGACGCCTTGCCTGACCCCTCCGGTTCCGCTGCCCGCGGGCACGGCCAAGATCACCTACACCTCGGGCTCGACGGGCCAGCCCAAGGGCGTCTGCCTGTCGCAGGCCCAGATGGAGGCCGTGGCCGGGTCCCTGGTGGAGGCGATCGGCGCCGACTATGCCGGCCGGCACCTGCCGCTGCTGCCCCTGTCGATCCTGCTCGAGAACGTGGCGGGCCTCTACACCACCTTGATCGCCGGCGGGCGTTACCACGTGCTGCCGGCGGCGACGCTGGGCCTGGACAATCCCTTCAGGCCCGATCTGGCGGCCCTGGCCGCGGCGATCGCGGCCGAAGAGGCGACCAGCCTTATCGTCGTGCCCGAACTGCTGCGGGCTCTGCTGATGGTGATGACCTTCACCGGCGCGCGCTTTCCCGCCCTGAACCTGGTGGCGGTGGGCGGGGCCAAGGTCTCGTCGCAGCTGCTGAGCCAGGCCGACGCCCTGGGCCTGCCGGTCTACGAAGGCTACGGCCTGAGCGAATGCGCCTCGGTCGTGGCGCTCAACACCCCGGCCGCCCGCAAGGCCGGCGCCGTGGGGCGGCCCCTGTCGCACCTGACCGTCGAGATCGCCCCGGACGGCGAGATCGTCGTCGGACCCCATCCGTTCCTCGGCTACGCCGGCGGCGAACCGAACACGGGCGTGGTCCAGACCGGCGACCTGGGCGGGTTCGACGCCGACGGCTTCCTGCGTATCGAAGGCCGCCGCGGCAACACCATCATCACCGCCTTCGGCCGCAACGTCGCGCCCGAATGGGTCGAGAGCGAGCTGCTGGCCCAGCCCGAAATCCGCCAGGCGGTGGTGTTCGGCGAGGCCCAGGCCGCGCTCGGCGCGCTGATCGTGCCGCTGCTGCCCGACATGGACGAGGCGGCGATCGCCCAGGCTGTGGCCCGCGCCAACCAGGCCTTGCCCGACTACGCCCAGGTCAAGCGCTGGCGGATCCGCCCGCCGTTCGACCTGGCCGCCGGCGAACTCACCAACAACGGCCGCCCGCGTCGGACGGTCCTTCTGTCGCGTCACCGCGACTTCATCGAAGCCTCGCAATAGGAGCCCGACTTGATGTTCTTCCAGAGATTGGTCGCCGAAACCGTCGAGGGTCAGCAGACCCTGGCCGGCGTGCCGCAGATCCAGGACGGCCTGGCCGGCCGCATCTCCCGCGAAACCTACGTCGCCTACCTCACGGAGGCCTATCATCACGTCAAGCACACGGTGCCGCTGATGCAGGCGGCGAAAGCCCGCCTCGACGACGCCCACGACCGGTTCCGCCACGCGCTGGACGAGTACATCGCCGAGGAGACCGGCCACGAGCACTGGATCCTCAACGACATCCGCCATTGCGGCGGCGATCCCGAGGCGGTGCGCCTGGGCGAGCCGCGCGAGACCACCCAGCGCATGGTCGCCTTCGCCTACGACTACATCGCCAAGGTCAATCCGATGGGGTTCTTCGGCATGGTCTTCGTGCTGGAGGGGACCAGCGTGCGCCTGGCCACCCAGGGCGCCGAGGCGGTGGCCAAGAACCTGAACCTGGGGCCGGAGTGCTTCAGCTACCTGACCTCGCACGGCTCGCTGGACATGGAGCATCTGGTCTTCTTCCAGAAGCTGATGGACGAGGTGACCGACCCCGACGACCAGGCCGCGATCATCGAGGTGGCCAAGGCGATCTTCGACCGCTTCGCCGACGTCTTCCGCTCGATCCCGCACGATCGGGTGGCCTATGTTTAAGGACAAGAACATTCTGCTGACCGGCGGCGCCGGCGGCCTGGGCTCGCTGATCTCGACGCAGCTGATGGAGGAGGGGGGCAGGGTGGTCGTGCTGGATCGCGCCCAACCCGCCAACGGCGCGGCCTTCCTCAATCACGACATCTCGACCCCCGAGGGGATCGAAGCCGCCGCGGCCGCTGTCGCCCGGCGTCATTGGGACATCGTCATCAACCTGGCGGGCATCCAGCACTTCGGGCCCTTCGAGCGCCAGGCGCCCGAGCACCTGATGGCCAGCTATCTGGTCAACCTGATCGCGCCGGTGCGGCTGACCCAGGCCGTCCTGCCCAGGATGAAGGCGGCCGGCGGCGGCCAGATCGTCAATGTCGGTTCGATCTTCGGCTCGATCAACTTCGCCCACTTCGTCACCTATTCCAGCGCCAAGGCCGGGCTTCGCGGTTTCAGCCAGGCGCTGCGGCGCGAGCTGTCGGGCACGGGGATCGACGTGACCTATGTGGCGCCGCGGGCGGTCAAGACGGCGCTCAACTCGCCGGCGGTCCTGGAGTTCGCCAAGCTGACCCAGATGAACATGGACCCGCCCGAGCTGATCGCCCAGCGGATCGTCGAGGCTGTCCGGGGCCGCAAGCGGGACGTCTATTTCGGCTTTCCCGAAAGCCTGTTCGTCCGGATCAACGCCATCTTCCCGCGCCTCGTCGACGGCGCTCTTTCGGCCAACGACCGCAAGGCGGCGCGGCTGTTCACTCGCTGATTTCTGGAGTCTTGATCATGAAATTTTCCATGCTGGCCGTGGTCGCGGCCGTCGCCCTGGGCGCCACGTCCGCCCTGGCCGCTGATCCGACGTTTGACGCCCGCGTCGACGGGCTGGCCCGCAATTGGGCCCACGTGAACTATGAGGTTCGCGACAAGTCAGCCCAAGCGGCCCAGGCGGCCAAGCTGGCGGCCGAAGCCGACGCCCTGGCCAAGCAGTATCCCAACCGCGCCGAACCCCTGGTCTGGGAAGCGATCTCCACGGCCACCCAGGCCGGCGCCACGGGCGGCATGGGCGGACTGTCGCTGGCCAAGAGCGCGCGGGGCATGTTGGAGCGGGCCGAGAAGATCAATCCCGCCGCCCTGGGCGACGGCTCGGTCTATACCAGCCTGGGTTCGCTCTACGCCCAGGTTCCGGGTTTCCCGATCGGATTCGGCGACGCAGGCAAGGCGCGCGCCTACCTGACCAAGGCCCTGGCCGCCAATCCGAACGGCGTGGATCCCAACTTCTTCTACGGCGACTTTCTGATGCGCCAGGGCGACTACGCCGGGGCCGAGACCGCCCTACAGCGCGCCGTCAACGCGCCGGCGCGTCCGGGGCGCGAGGTGGCCGATCACGGACGCAAGGCCCAGGCCGCCGCGCTCCTGGCGACCGCGCATCAAAAGGCGCACGGCTAGCTGACTTTTCGCGCCTCTGGATCGAGGTCGGCGGCGACGGGGTGGGGCCGATGGCCAGGTAGACCGGACAACCGCCCGCGGCGCCAGATCGACGCGGCCGGCTAGGCGCCGCCATTCAGGTCGAAGTGCTCGGCCGCGGCGAGCACCGGGCAAACCTGGCGGCGGCGGCATGAGCCAGCGCTGGAATCGGAAATGTGCGCCCGCCAGCCCGGGGAGGGCTGATCGGGCGCACCAACGCTCGTCAGGCCGAGGTCCGTTCCTAGAACTTCCGGCTCAAGCTGAGCCCCCATTCGCGCGGACGGCCGAAGCTGGCCTCTTTCAATCCGAAGCCGCTGGAGGCGTTGCCCGACACCATGTAGCGCTCGTCCGAAAGGTTCAGGCCGAACAACGCCGCCTGCCAGAGTTGATCGGGCGAGGCGTAGGCCAGCCGCGCGCCGAACAGGTCGTAGGCCGGCTGGGTCAGGTCGGGATCGTTGGCCACGTCGTTGTAGACGGTGCTGTAGTGCGTCCAGTCGACCCGGGCGGTCAGGCGACCGCCGCTCGACAGGTCATGGCCGTATTCGATGCCGCTGTTCAAGGTCCACTTCGGCGCCTTGATGAAGTGCGTGGCCAGGGTGATCGGCAGCACCTGTCCGGCGGCGAGGCCCGAACCGACCTCGGTGTACTTGGCGTCCATGTAACCGCCGCCGAAGTTGAAGCTCCAGCTGGCGGTCGGCCGGGCCTGGAGTTCGACCTCGAGCCCCTTGACCTCGCCCGCCGCGGCGTTGGCCACGAAGTTGCGCGGGGTCTGGTTCACCGTGACCTGGATGTCCTGGTAGTCGCTGAAATAGCCGGCGACGTTGAGGATCAGGCGGCGGTTAAGCCAGGCCGTCTTGGCGCCGGCTTCGTAGGTGAGCAGGGTCTCGGGCTGGTACTCGGTGACCTCGCTGGCGTCGTTGAGCGGGCGGGCGTTGAAGCCGCCGCTCTTGAAGCCCTTGCCGACCGAGGCGTAGAGCAGGACGTCGGGCGTGGCCTTGAATTCGAGGCCCACCTTGGGCGTGAACGAATTCCACGATCCGCTCGGGCTGACCTGGGCGATGACGCCGCCGTCGCGGATGCGGCGGTGGTCGAGCACGTAGTCCTTTTCGTCGCGATTGTAGCGGGCTCCGACCGTGGCGCTGAGCTGGTCGGTAAGGGCCAGGCTGCCCTGGGCGAACAGGGCGTAGGTCGTGCTGGTCACCTTGGTGTAGACGGCCGCCGAAGGGCTGTAGGGCGGCGGCGAGACGCCAGGCGCCAGGCCGAGCGCCAGCTTGGCGTAGCCGGAATCGGTGCCGCGCTCGCGGAAGACATAGGCCCCCGTCACCCAGGTCAGGCGGTCGCCGAACGACTCGCCGCCCAACTGGAATTCCTGGCTGTATTGGGCCTGGACGTCGTGGTTGAAGGTCTCGCGGAACGTGAAGGGCGTGTTGTCGCCGTCGCGGGCGAAGGTCGCCGTCAGGCCGCGCACGGCGGTGATGCTCTTGAAAGTGACCTCGCCGAGGTCCCAGCTGACGGTCGCCGAGCCGCCCCACAGGTCCAGGTCGTTGACGTTAGGACCCGTGCCGTAGGTCGTGAACGGGCTGTCCGTCAGGAACGAGGGGTTCAGCGACTTGGCCCCGTTGGGCGCGGTGATCCCGAGGCCGGGCGCGACATAGGTGTTGAAGTTGCCCATGAACGGCCCGATCGCGAAGCCGGGGACGGCGCCGATGACCAGCAGCTTCTGCGGCGCCGAATGCTCCCGCGCCCGGGTGTAGTCGGCCGACAGGTTGACCGTCACCGTGTCGGACGGCTCCCAGAGCAACTGCGCGCGCATCGCCGTGGCGTTGCGGTCGCCCAGGTCGTCGCCGGTGGTCAGGCGCTCGCCGTACCCGTCGCGGGTCAGTCGCGCCGCCGACAATCGGGCGGAGACCTTCTGGCCGAGCGGAATGTCGACATGCCCCTTGACGTCCAGCCGGTCGTAACTGCCGGTCACGCCCCCGATCTCGCCTCCGAAGGCGTTCTTGGGCTGCTCGGTGGTGATCAGCACAGCGCCGCCGATGGTGTTCTTGCCGAACAGCGTGCCTTGCGGCCCGCGCAGCACTTCGATGCGGCTGACGTCAAAGGCGTCCAGCGTGCCGCCGATCGAGCGGGCGTAGTAGACGCCGTCGACATAGACGCCCACGCCGGGGTCGCTGAAGATGGCGAAGTCGTTCTGACCGACGCCGCGGATGAAGACGGTGGCGTTGTAGTTGCCGCCGCTCAGCGCCGCCGCGCCGTCGAAGCGGATGCTGGGAGCGAACTTGGCGATCTGGTCGACGCTTTCGACGCCTCTGCTCTCCAGCGCCTCGCCCGCGAGGGCGGTGACCGCGACGGGCGTGTCCTGCAGCCGTTCCTCGCGACGGCGGGCCGTGACGACCACTTCCTCGATCTGGACGGCGGGCGCCTGGGCCTGACCGGCGGCGAGCGCGGGCGATGCGAACGCCTGCGCGCCGGCGGCGGCGCAGATCAGCAAGCCTCCGGCGCGCAAGCGCCCGGAGATATTCCCATTCCTGGGCATCTGTTTCCTCCACGTACGTCGTTTGTTTTTCTTCGACGAACCCCCGAGCGTCCGCCGTCATGCGTACTTTGTTATACGTACTAACTATCACAAAGCATGATTGTATGTACTCTTCAATCGGCCATGTGGTTGAATGGGGCTTTCGGCGAACGTTGTTGCGCGAGCGCCACTGGCGGGGCGCGGCGCGAATCCGCGCGGCGTGATACGAGGATGGGGCAGCGGGAAAGAGCCAGGAATGATCGACGCTGGTGAACGTGGGGAAGCGATCGGCGAGGGGGTCGCGCTGGGCGGCCTGGAAACCACGGTCGGGTTTCTGCTGCGCCTGGCCCAGGTGGCGGTGTTCAAGGACCTGCTGGCGGCCTTGAAGCCCTTCGACCTGCGCGTCGCCGACCTGTCGGTGCTTCTGGTCATCGAGGCCACGCCGGGGACGCAACAGAGCGCGATCGGCGAGGCGCTGCGCATCCAGCGGCCCAATCTGGTGACCATCATCGACCAGTTGCAGGCCCGGAATCTGGTGCGGCGAGGGCCTGTTCCGGGCGACCGCCGGGCCTACGCCCTGTCCTTGACGCCGGAAGGTGAAGCGCTGCTGCGGAAGGCCAAGGTCGCGCACGCCCGGCACGGCCGGAAGGTCCTCAACGCTCTCGGAGATTTCGAGACGGAGCGCATGTTGGCCGCTCTCAGGCGTATCGCCGCCCTGTGATTGAAGAGCCGGGGCGAGGCGTCCGCGGGGTCGTCCGGACCGGAGGGGAGGGCGGCATGGCGAAAATAGTATGTCTCACTGACAATCACTGCTTGGTCCTGACGCCGTGATCGATAATCCTACGCGCCATAAAAAGCGGGGAGACAGAACGTGCCGAGGATCTCAGAGAGTCTGTTCGACGGCCAAGAGCGCCCGGGCATCGCCTTGCCGCTCGACCATGATCCTCGGCGCCTGCTGGACGAACGGCCGATGGGACGATTGCAGTGGACGGTCGTGGTCCTCTGCGTCCTTCTCAACGCGCTCGATGGCTTCGACGTCCTGTCCATCAGCTTTGCCTCCCCCGGCATCGCCAAGGATTGGGGCGTCGACCGGGCCGCCTTGGGCCTGGTGCTGTCCATGGAGCTGATCGGGATGGCGATCGGCTCGGTGTTGCTGGGCGGGCTGGCCGATCGCGTCGGCAGGCGGGGCGTCACGCTCGGCTGCCTGGCCACGATGTCCTTGGGGATGGCGGCCGCGCCCTTCGTCTGGGATGTGCCCTCGTTGTCGTTGGTGCGGCTGGTCACCGGCCTGGGCATTGGCGGCATGCTCGCCTGCACCAACGCCATGGTCGCCGAGTTCACCAATCGCAGGAACCGCTACCTCGCCGTCGCCCTGATGGCGGCCGGCTATCCGCTGGGCGCCGTGCTGGGCGGCTCCGTGGCCTCGGTCTTGCTGGCGAGCGGGGGGTGGCGGGACGTCTTCATTTTCGGCGCGGCGTGCTCGGCGCTGTGCCTGCCGTTGACCGCGCTGCTGCTGCCCGAGTCGATCGGCTTCCTTGTCGCCAAGCCTCCCAAGGACGCGCTGGCGCGGATCAACCGGCTGCTGGTGCGCATGGGCCATCCGGTCGCGCCACGCTTGCCCAGCGTGGTCGATCAACCGCGCGCGGCGATGAGCGAGCTCTTCAAGCCAGGTCTCCTGCGAACGACCCTGCTGCTGACCGCGGGCTACTTCGCCCACATCATGACGTTCTATTTCATCCTGAAATGGATCCCCAAGCTCGTGGTCGACATGGGCTACGCACCGTCGACGGCCGGCGGTGTTCTGGTCTGGGCCAATGTGGGCGGGCTGACCGGCGCGGTGCTGCTTAGCGTCCTGACCCTGCGCTTCCCCCTGAGGCCGCTGGTGATCACCGCCATGCTGGCGTCGGTGGTCATGGTTTCGGTCTTCGGTCGCCCGCATGCCGACCTCTTCGAACTGCGGCTGGTCGCGGCGGTCGCCGGCTTCTGCACCAACGCCGGCGTCGTCGGGTTCTACGCCCTTCTCGCCCAGGCTTTCCCGACCCCTGTCCGAGCCGGAGGCACCGGCTTTGCGATCGGCGTCGGACGTGGCGGGGCGGCGCTGGGGCCGGTCGTGGCCGGCCTGATGTTCGCGCAAGGATTCGGCCTCTTCGTGGTCGCCTGCTGCATGGCGGCCGGTTCACTGCTGGCCGCGCTGGCGGTCCTCGCCCTGCCAAGCCGGCCGGTCGAGGCCCGTTAGGCCGAGGATCGAGAGTTGTTGGAGAGACGGTCGGATGAGGCCGGGGTTTCGGTCCCGGCCCGCTATTCGCCCGCCCGTCCTGCCTTTGCGGCCGTCACCACACCGGGTCGCCGTCACGGAGAAAAAGGCGCGGCGCAAATTGTAATTGACTATACTGTTTCATAGACATACTAATTTCCCCAACAACACAACAAGATGGGGAGGCGGTGCGCGACATGGAGGAGATCACGTCCTTTGGCGTGCTTGGCGAGCGGCTCGGCTTCCTCCTGCACCATGCCGACATGGGCGCGATGGCCGCGCTTTGCGAACGCCTGTCGCCGCTGGGCGTCACCCCCGGCCGGGCCACGGCCGTGGTCTATATCGGGCTGCACGAGGGGTGCGACCAGATCACCTTGGGCCGCGCCCTCGGCGTCAATCGCGCCAGCACGATGAAGGCGATCGACGAGCTTGAGCTGCTCGGCGCGATCCAGCGTCGACCCGGCCGCGACCGCCGCACCAACGCCCTGCACCTGACCGCCGCCGGCCGCGCGCTGCGCGGCGCGATCGAGCGGACGACCCAGGAACACGACCACTCGGCCTTCGCGGCGCTTTCGGCCGATGAACGGGCCGAACTGCGCCGCCTGCTGACCAAGCTGCGGAACCGGACGGGGACCGGCTTTGCGCCCGTCTCGGTCGCCGCCACCATGATGAGCGGGGCCAAGGCTCCCGCAGCGCCGCGAAAGGACTGATCATGAGCACCACCGACACCCTGGACAAGCCGGTCAGCTTCGAGCGTCTCGACCCGATGACGGGGGCGGTCGCCACAACCGCCGCGGCGATGACCGTCGCCCAGGCGGGGGCGGCGGTCGATGCGGCCCAGGCCGCCTTCGCGGGCTGGAGCGCGCTGGGGCCCAATGCGCGCCGCGCCTTCCTGAATAAGGCCGCCGACGCCCTGAACGCCCGGGCGGACGCCTTCGTCCAGGCGATGATGGGCGAGATCGGGGCCACCGAAGGCTGGGCGCGTTTCAATCTGATGCTGGCGGTCGGCATCGTCCGCGAGGCGGCCGCCCTGACCACCCAGATCACCGGCGAGGTAATCCCGTCGGACAAGCCCGGCTGCATCGCCATGGCCGTGCGCGAACCGGCCGGCGTGGTGCTGGGCATCGCGCCGTGGAACGCGCCGATCATCCTGGGCGTCCGCGCCATCGCCACGCCGCTGGCCTGCGGCAACACCGTCGTGCTGAAGGCGTCCGAGACCTGTCCGCGCACCCATGAGCTGATCATCGAGGCCTTCTCCGAGGCGGGTCTGCCCGAAGGCGTCGTCAATGTGGTGACCAACGCCCCGGCCGACGCGCCGGCCATCGTCGGCGCCCTGATCGACCACCCCGCGGTGCGCCGCGTGAACTTCACCGGCTCGACGGCGGTGGGCAAGATCGTCGCCAAGCGCTGCGCCGAGCACCTCAAGCCCGTCCTGCTGGAACTGGGCGGCAAGGCCCCGCTGATCGTGCTGGACGACGCCGACCTGGACGAGGCCGTCAAGGCCGCCGCCTTCGGCGCCTTCATGAACCAGGGCCAGATCTGCATGTCGACCGAGCGGATCATCGTGGTCGACGCCGTGGCCGACGCTTTCGTCGAGAAGTTCAAGGCCAAGGTCGGCGGCATGGCCGTCGGCGATCCGCGCGAGGGCAAGACGCCGCTGGGCGCGGTCGTCGACCTGAAGACGGTCGCTCACGTCGAGGGACTGGTCGCCGACGCGCTCGCGGCCGGCGCCGTGCAGGTCAACGGCGGCGCCTCGAACGGCGTGCTGATGCCGGCGACCGTCGTCGACAAGGTCACGCCCGAAATGAAGCTGTTCCGCGACGAGAGCTTCGGCCCCGTGGTCGCCGTGATCCGGGCGCGTGACGAAGCCCACGCCGTCGAGCTGGCCAACGACACCGAGTACGGCCTGTCGGCGGCCGTCTTCACCCGCGACACCGCGCGGGGCCTGCGGGTGGCGCGCCAGATCAAGTCGGGCATCTGCCACGTCAACGGCCCGACCGTGCATGACGAGGCCCAGATGCCGTTCGGCGGCGTCAAGGCCTCCGGCTACGGCCGCTTCGGCGGCAGGGCGGGCATCGACGCCTTCACCGAGCTGCGCTGGATCACCATCGAGACCCAGCCCGGTCACTATCCCATTTGACGTCCTTCAACGTCTTCCTCCCCAGATTACTCAAGGATCGGTCATGACCGAGATCAACGACACCGCCACCTTCACGGTCGAGGACCGCATCGCCTGGGTGAAGTTCAATCGCCCCGAGAAGCGCAACTGCATGAGCCCCCGGCTCAACCAGCGCATGGGTGAAATCCTCGACGAGCTCGAATTCCGCGACGATGTCGGCGTCCTGGTGCTGACCGGGGAAGGCCAGGCCTGGTCGGCGGGCATGGACCTGAAGGAATACTTCCGCGAGACCGAAGCCAAGGGGCTGGGCGCGGTGCGTAAGGCGCAACGCGAATCCTACGGCTGGTGGCGGCGTCTGCGCTGGTACCAGAAGCCGACGATCGCCATGGTCAACGGCTGGTGCTTCGGCGGCGGCTACGGACCGCTCTATTCGTGCGATCTGGCGATCGCCGCCGACGAGGCGCAGTTCGCCCTGTCGGAGATCAATTGGGGCATCCTGCCAGGCGGCGGCGCCACCAAGGTGGTGTCCGACCTGATGCCGATGCGCGACGCCATGTATCACGCGATGACCGGCGAGCTGATCGACGGCAAGAAGGCCGCCGCCTGGCGCCTGGTGAACGAGAGCGTGCCGTTGGACCAGCTGAAGTCGCGCGTGGTCGAGCTGGCCAAGGTCCTGCTGAAGAAGAACCCGGTGGCGCTGAAGGCCGCCAAGGACGCGATCCGCCGGGTCCGGGAGATGACCTACGACAACGCAGAGGACTATCTGGTCCGGGCCCAGGAGGCCGCAAACTCGTACGATGACGATGGCCGCAAGGAGGGCATCAAACAGTTCATCGACGACAAGACCTACAAGCCCGGCCTGGGCGCCTACGATCTGGCCAAGCAAGGCTGACGCGGGCGAGGGGGGAGCTGAAAGAGGAGGCGCTCCAATGGGCGGCGCGATCGATCACGTTGGCCTGCAGGCCCGCCTCGGCCCTCGAAGGCTCGCGGCCGTCGACCTAGCCAGCGGGCGGCGCTGGACCTACGCCGAGCTCGACGCGGCGCTCGCCCGCTGCGCGCGGGTGCTGGTCGATCGCGGCGTGGGCCTGGGCGACCGCGTGGTCAGCCTGGCCCGCAATCGCGTGGTGCTGGCGATCCTGCACCTGGCCTGCGCGCGTGTCGGAGCCATCTACACGCCGCTGAACTGGCGTCTGAGCGCGGCCGAGATCCTGGCCCTGGTCGAGGACGCCGAGCCCCGGCTGGTGGTCGGCGATCACGAACTTGCGCGTGTCGGCCTGGACGGACTGTCGCTGGACGGGCTGGCCGGCGAGATCGAGGCCGCCGCGCCCTTGGATGTCGGCCCGTTCGATCGCGACCGGCCGTCGCTGATCCTCTACACCTCGGGCACCTCCGGGCGGCCCAAAGGCGTGCTGCTGAGCGAGCGCAACCTCGACCAGACGGCGCTGAACTTCGGTCGACTGGGCCAGGTGACGCACCAGAGCGTGTTCTTGAACGACGCGCCGATGTTCCATGTCATCGGCCTGGTGACCTGCGTCCGGCCGCCGCTGCTGCACGGCGGCGCGATCCTGGTCTCCGACGGTTTCGAACCGGCGCGGACCCTGGCCCGGCTCGGCGATCCGGAGCTGGGCGTGACCCACTATTTCTGCGTGCCGCAGATGGCCCACGCCCTGCGCGGTCATCCCGCGTTCGCGCCCGATCGGCTGCGCCGCCTGACGGCCGTGTTCACGGGCGGCGCTCCGCACCCGGCCGCCGACATCCGCGCCTGGCTGGCCGACGGCGTCCCGATCGTCGACGGCTTCGGCATGAGCGAGGCCGGGACCGTGTTTGGCATGCCGATCGATATCCCCGGGATCGACGCGCGCGCCGGGTCGGCGGGCGTCGCCATGCCCGGGGTCCTCGGTCGGATCGTCGACGCCGAGGGGCGCGACTGCCCGCCTGACATGGCGGGCGAGCTGCTGCTCAAGGGGGAGAACCTGTTTTCCGCCTATTGGCGACGGCCCGAGGAAACGGCCGAGGCCTTCGACGACGACGGTTGGTTCCACACGGGCGATATGGTCCGCGCCGACGCCGATGGCTTCCACTGGCTGGTTGACCGCAAGAAGGACATGTTCATCTCGGGCGGTGAGAACGTCTATCCGGCCGAGATCGAGGCGGCGCTCGCCGGCCACCCCGCGATCGCCGAATGCGCCGTCGTGGGCCTGCCGGACGCGCGCTGGGGCGAGATCGGTTGCCTGGTCGTCGTGGCCCGGCCGGGGCTGACGCTCACGCACGACGAGGTCTTGGCGCACCTGCAGCCTCGCCTTGCGCGCTACAAGCTGCCCAAGCTGACCACGCTGATGGACGCCCTTCCCAGAACCGGGACGGGAAAGGTCCAGAAGAACCTGCTCCGGGACCTTCTGCTTGAGCGGTCGCCGGCCTAGACCGCTTCCGAGGCCATCATCCGGTCGATCAGGCGGCGCGCATGCACCCCGCCGGCGTCGATGTTCAAGGTCAGAAGACGGCGTTCCGGCAGCCGCGAAAGGTTGGCCTGCTGCCGCTCGAGCACGGCCAGGTCCTCGCTGAAGATCTTGCCCTGGCCCTCACGGATGGTGTCCGTCAGCGCGGCGTCGTCCACCGCGAAGGCGCGCGCCATGCCCCAGAAGTACCAGTGCGAGGTCGGGGTCTCGGGCGTGATGAAGTCGACGACGATGCTCGACGCCTTGACCTCGCGAGGCGCGTCGTAACCACCATGGCCGGCGAGGGCGACGCCGACCTCGATCATCACTTGGCTGGGCAGGGAGAACCGGCAGATCTGCCAGCGATCGACCAAGGCGGTCTCGTCCAGACCGGCGCCGCTCAGGGCCATCCGCCAGAAGGGCGGGGCGTTCACGCCCGGCATGTGACGGCTGGTGACGACCTGATCGCCCTCCAGCGTGGTGCGGACCGGCGACTCGTCGATCTCGCGCTGGCCGATGCTGGTGGCGTGGACATAGGTCTCGTGAGTGAGGTCCATCAGATTGTCGACCATCAGCCGGTAGTCGCAGTGGATGTGATAGAGGCCGCCGCCGTACGCCCAGCCCGGATTGTCGGCCCAGGGCATCGGTGGCAGCTTCGCCGGATCGGCCTGCCCGGCGTCTCCAGGCCAGACCCAGAGGAAGC
Source organism: Caulobacter sp. Root487D2Y (assembly GCF_001427165.1). Taxonomy (NCBI): domain Bacteria; kingdom Pseudomonadati; phylum Pseudomonadota; class Alphaproteobacteria; order Caulobacterales; family Caulobacteraceae; genus Caulobacter; species Caulobacter sp. Root487D2Y. The sequence goes on along the minus strand of NZ_LMFD01000010.1, from coordinate 933,312 downwards.
CGTTGCGCTCGATCACCGGGAAAGCCCTCGCCGCCGGGAGGGCCTCCGTGCGCTGACCTGGCATGCCGGCCGCCCGGCCGTCGCAACCGATCGTCAGGCCGTGATAACCGCAGACCAACTGGCCATCGCGCACGACCCCCAGGGACAGCGGAGCGCCGCGGTGCGGGCAGAAGTCCTCGACGGCGGCGACTTGGCCGGCGGGGCCGCGAAAGAACACCATCGGCTCCCCGCAGATCATGCGGCCCAGCGGTTTGGTCGTCAGCTCCTCGGCTGTCGCGGCGACGTACCAGGCGTTGGACGGCCAGGTCCGGGCGGAAGAGGGCGGCGCCGGCGCGCGTTGGCTGGACATAGATTCCTCCGCGAAACTGATTGTATGAGATTAAACAGTTTGTAGGCCGGGTTACGCAAGAGCGTTGACCCCCTCAAGCCACGACCACGCCGGTCGATCGCGCCAGGATCGCGGCGGGCGCGGCCACCCGGTCCAGGGCGAGCAGCGTGGCGGCCAACAGGTCGATGTCGGCGTCCGACGGCGGGCAGCGCGCCCGGCGCGCGCAGTCGCGGAACTTGGCGGTGATCCCAGATTCATCGATCGGGTTCTCGGGCGCCCCCTTCGGATGGAGCACGCCGTGCGTTAGGGTCTCGCCCGAGGTCAGCACCAGGGTCAGGGCGCCCGAGGCGGCGTCGCGCATCGTGGCCTTCGGATCGACGACGAAGCGGCTGCGCGCGGCGAGGGCCAGAACGACCGGGTCGGCCAGACGGTCGGGCGCGTAGCTGTCCAGCGTCACCGCGCCGTGCGCCAGGGCCAGGGCGGTGGTGAAGGGCAGGCTGAACTTCGCGTCAATCGCCGTGCGCGGCGTCTGCTTCTGCGCCGGCGGCTCGGCCAGCATCCGCTGCACGCCGCCGCCGGTCATGATGATCTGGGCGATCCGGTCCGGCTCCAGCCCATGAGCCTGGCGCAGCGACAGCGCCGCCTCGACGAAGGCGTGGGTTCCGCGGCAGCTGGGCCAGGGCTTGAAGCTCAGGCGCTCGCCGTGGAAGTAGGCTCCCAGGCCGGCGGTCAGCACATCCTCGTCGTACTGTCCCTTGGCGAACAGGGCGAACAACCCCGCCGGCCCCTCGAAGACGCCGTCGAAGCCCCTGACGCCACGCTGGGCCAGCAGGGCCGAGACCAGGCCCGCATGGGCCGGGAAGGCGTCGCGGACGCCGCGGAGCGTTGAGGTCGGATCGGTCTTGAACTGGGCCGTGGCGGTGGCCTGGTTCAGGGTCAGGGCGAGCGCGGCTTGGGTCTGTTCGGTGCTCAGGCGCAGCAGCCGGGCGGCGGTCGCGGCCGCGCCGAACGCGCCCAGGATCGGCGGCGGGTACCAGCCCGCTTCGTCGGGATTGACCTTCAGCGCCAGGCCCAGGCGGCAGACCAGGTCGCAGCCGACCGCCAGGGCGGTCAGGAGGTCCTGGCCCGAAGCATCGAGTTGTTCGGCGAGCGCCAGCGCCACCGGAACGCAAGCGGCGTTGGGATGGATCGGCGCGCCGTCATAGGCGTCCTCGAAGTCCAGGGCATGGGCGCCCGCGCCGTTGGCCAGGGCCGCGCCGAGGCGCGAGGTCCGGAAACCAAAGCCGATCACGCTGGCCTCTGGGCGGCCGCCGGTGTCGCGCGCCACCTCGGCGAACGCCGGAACGCCTTCACCCAGACCGCTGGCGGCCAGGGTGACGCCCAGGGCGTCCAGCAGCGACAGGCGGGTCATCTCGACCGCGCGGGCCGAGAGTTGCTGGAAGCGCGCGCCGGCGACATGGGCCGCCAGGCGCGCGGTGAGCCCCTGGGCGGTCACGAGGGATCTTCGACCGCGGCCAGCACGGCCTGGCGGCGCGCGCCCCAGGACGGCGCCACCGACAGCAAGACGACGGCGGCGATCATCAGGAGGGCGCCCACCAGCTCCGTTCCCGTCGGCATGGGAAGGCCCCAGACCAGGGCCAGGATGAAGGACGCGGCGATGCCGGCCAGGATGCTGGCCGAGCGTTCCAGAGGTACGCAGAAGGTGTTCTCGCGCGGATCCAGCAGGATGACGGCGGAGAAGATCGAGACCACGAACAGCAGCACGGCCAGCACCAGGATCGGCGCGATCTGCGGCGTGCCCCACACCTCGATGAAGCCCCAGGCCAGTTGCGAGCCTTGCGCCCCCACGCCCAGCAGCGGCGTCAGGGCCAGCAGCAACACCGACAGGGGAACGGCGACGATCTTTTCCTCGACGAAGTATCGCCGCACGCTGTCGGGATCGCCGGACTTCGACACGTGGGTCATCACGGCCAGGCGGCCGAAATAGCCGATCGTGTAGAGGATGATGGTGGCGATCGCGAGCGGCGGGAGATGCAGGCCGCCGCGCTGGCGGATGGTCAGGAACAGGCCGACGGCCACCAGCGCCAGCGCGACCCAGCTGTACCAGCCCACCTTGCGTCGGAAGGCCAGATCGACCAGCGGCGCCAACAACAGCACGTCGCCGCGCATCAGCAGTTGAATGAATGGGATGCTGACGCCCTCGAAGGTCAGGGACATCGGCACGGTGAACAGCACCAGCGCCGTGCAGATGCCGGACAGGAAGGTCCAGCGCGTTGGGAAGGGCAGGGAGGCGCCCCCGAACCGAAGCCGGTGGGCCGCGCGCCACCAGCCCGACAGGCCGATGAACAGGAAGGTCAACAGGCCGCTGACGATCAGGGAGGCGGGCAGGATCTCCAGACCGCTCAGCGGGCGTCCCAGCACCGGGGCGGGCGTGCTGGCCAGCTGCTTGGTGATGACCATGTATGGGATGTAGGCCAGCACGTAGAGGGCGACGACCACCCCAAGCGGCACGCGGTTCAGCCACTTCATGCCGACGTCTCCGAAAGCTCGAGCAGGACGGCGTCGCCCCGGGCGTGGAAGCGGGCGTTGAGGCCGGCGGCTTGCGTCGCCCAGCGCAGGTAGTCGACCACCTGCCCGAACCGCGCGTCGTCGGCCTTGAGAATTTCGGGCTGGGCGTCGCGGTTGATGAAGGCGGGCAGGAAGCCGATATCGGTCAGGCCCCCGGTCGTCGCCCGCGCCGTGACCACCAGGGTCATCCGCGAGTCCGGCGGGAAGTTGTAGAGGCTGTCGAAGTCGGGAACCCAGCCGGGGCTGAGCGACTGAATCTCGCGAAAGCCCTTGCCCTGGGCGTGCTCGGGCGTCATCCGCAGGTCGATGGCGAAATTGCCCATCGAGTAGAAGATCGGCTTGCCGCGATAGACCTCGACCCCTTTGAGGATATGGGCGTGGTGGCCGAGGATCAGGTCGACCCCGGCGTCGATGGCCGCGTGGGCGACTTCGGCTTGATAGTCGGCCAGCACCGCGGGGACGAAGTGGATGCCCCAGTGGATCGACATCACCACGACGTCGGCGACCGCGCGCGCGGCCTTGACGTCGGCGACCATGGCCGCGAGATCGGCGCGGTTGGCGTGGGTGTGGACCCGGCAGGGCGTGCCCGGCTGGTCCGGCTCGATCTGCTCGTAGATCGTCCAGGCCCGCATGGGGGCGCAGCCGGGCCGATCCGCTTCCGCCCAGTAGTTGGCCGGCAGGATGGAGCAATAGGCCAGGAAGGCGACGCGGACGCCGTTCGCCGTCTGGATCACCGGGGCGCGCGCCTGGGTGATGTCGGCGCCGACCCCGACCACCGCCAGACCCGCGGCCTGGAGACTGTCGATGGTGTCGAAGAAGCCGTCGCGGCCCCAGTCCATGCAGTGGTTGCCGCTGAACGACACCACGGTGAAGCCGGCGTCCTTCAGGGCGGACGCCGTGGCGGTCGTGGCGCGGTGGGTGTGGCGCACTTGGGGCAGGCGGGCGCCGCGATCGGTCAAGTTCACCTCCAACTGGCAGAAGGCGATGTCGGCCTTGCGGATCTCGTCGCGAACCAGGGCGAAGCACTCGCGCGGGTCGTCTCGATCGGGGCCGATATCGGCCACCGCGTAGAGGCGAGCGCTCATCGCATCGGTTCTCGCCGGGTGGGGCGGGGCTTGGCCGTCACGGTTCCCTCCAGGCGGCGTTGATCGCCAGCGCAAGTTTGGAACCATACTGTTTACATCACAAACTGTTGTCAATCGCGACGCGGAGTCGATTTCATGCCGGCAAGCTCTATGCTAGGCGATGAAGATCGTCAGGGTTCCAACCTTTGGAATCCCGCCAGCCCACACGGACCTGCCGCCCATGAAAGCTTCCGCAGAACTGCCGACCGCGGACGACGCCGCGGAGCCAGGCCTGGACTTCGACACGCTGGACCAGGTGTTGGGCTTTCATGTCCGCCAAGCCCAGGGGACCATGCACCGGAACATCATCGCGGTTCTGGCCAAGGCCGACCTGACCCAGAAGCAGTCGGCGACCCTGTGGCTGATCGGATCCAACCCGGGCGCTTCGCAGATCGCCATCGGCGGCGCCCTGCGCATGGACCGCGCCACCACCATGGCGGTGATCGACAAGCTGGAAGCGCGCAACCTGGTGGTCCGCCAACGTTCGGCGGTCGATCGTCGTCGCCACGAACTCTATCTCACGCCGGCGGGACAGAAGCTGCTGGTCGAGGTCAAGGCCATGGTGAAGGCGCACGAGCAGGCCTTCGCCGACCGTTTCACCGCCGCCGAGCTGGAAACCCTGATCGACCTGCTCAAGCGCCTGTATGTCTAGCGGGCGCCGGGCGGTCGAATTTATTCGGCTCCAAATGGTTTGCTAAATAAACGATCCGGTATACAAACAAATATAGACGCCTTCCCAGGGCGCGAAGGATCGGCTGCACGCCCGGAGGAAACGGAATGTCTGAGGCCCGGATCGAGGCTGATGCGCAGCCGCGCGCGCAGTCTCCCGCGACGCGCTGGCGTCCCTACCAGATCTACATCCTCGCCCTGCTGCTGCTGGTCACCGTCTGCAACTATCTAGACCGCATCATCCTGGGGGTGTTGCAGGAACCGATCAAGCGCGAGCTGAGCCTCAGCGACGCGCAGTTGGGCCTGCTGAGCGGGCCGGCCTTCGCGATCTTCTATTCCGTCGCGGGCATTCCGATCGCGCGTCTCGCCGAACGGATCAACCGCGCCAGCCTGCTGGCGTTCGTCGTGGCCTTCTGGTCGGCCATGACGGCCTTCTGCGGCCTGAGCCAAGGCTATGCGCAACTGCTGCTGTCGCGCGTGGGCGTCGGCATGGGCGAGGGCGGCTGCATCCCGATCAGCCACTCGCTGCTGGCCGACAACTTCAGCATGCGCCAGCGCGGCGTGGTGATGTCGGTGGTCAGCACAGCCCCCTCCCTGGCCACCATCCTGGCCCCGGTCATCGGCGGCCTGGTGGCCCAGCAGTACGGTTGGCGCGTGGCGTTCCTGGCCGTGGGCCTGCCTGGCCTGCTGCTGGCCGTGCTGGTCTGGCTGACCCTCAAGGAACCCCGCACCAAGGGACAGGCGGCGGTTAGGACCGAGCGCCAGAAGGGTTCGTTCTTCAGCGATTTCAAGTGGCTGGCGGGAAATCGCGCCTTCGTCTGGGTCTTTGTCGGCGGGGCCTTCATCGGCCTGGCCTACAACGCAACGACGGTGTTCACGGTCTCGTTCATGATCCGCAGCCACGGCCTCACCCTGGCCCAGGCGGGGGGCGTGCTGGGGCTCAGCGGCATGGTGGGCCTGATCGGCGCCTTCCTCGGCGGTTTCGCCGCCGACCGCTTCGCCGACGATCGCGGACGCTCCTATGTCCTGGTCCCGGCGGTCGGCGCGGTGCTGACCTGCGTCTTCTACGTCCTGGCCTTCACCCAACCGAACTGGGCGATCGGCATGCCGTTCCTGCTGGCCTCGTCGGTGGCCTACAACCTCAAGAACGGCCCGATGTACGCGGCCGTGCAGAACATCGTGCCCGGCACCATGCGCGCCACGGGGGCGGCGGTGTTCATGTTCGGCGCCACGGTCGTGGGCGCCATGGTGGGGCCGGTGCTGGCCGGCGGGATCAGCGACATGATCTCGAGCCAGCGGTTCCCGGCGACCCTGGGTCGGTTCGCGGCGACGTGTCCGGGCGGTCACGCGGCCAAGGGCGCGGCCGCCGACATCGGAGCCGCCTGCGCGACGGCGTCGGCCGCGGGCCTGCAGACAGCCCTGGTGACGGTGTCGTTCGGCTTCGTGCTGGCCGCGGTGTTCCTGGTCCTGGCCAGCCGCGCCCTCAAGGCCCGCTCGGACTAGTCCCGGTTCGGAGGCATCGAGGCGACCGCGCGGTAGAGCTTGTCGAGCAGGGCGCCCAGCGTCTTCTGCTCCTCGGCCGACAGGGTCGCGTGCGCCTCGGCCTCGTTGCTGCGGGCCAGCGCCGCCATCCGATCCAGCGCCTTCTGACCTTCGGGCGTGACGAACAGATGATGGCGGCGCCGGTCGGCGGTCGAGCGCTGACGGCGGGTCCAGCCCCGGGCTTCCATGTTGTCGAGGATCGCGACGATGCTCGCCTTGTCGAAGCCGACTTCGCGCGACAGGGTCTTTTGCGAAAGACCCGGATTGGCGGCGATCAAGGCCAGGGTCGAGAACACGCCGGGGCGCAGGTCGTCATCGCCGAGCAGGACGCTGAACGATCGCGACAGGTGGTTCTGGATGCGCCGGATGCGGAACCCGATAATATCGTTGAGGATGCCCAGATCGATCTCCCCCTTGGGCTCGTCCAGGGGATCGGGAACTTCTGGGGCCATGGTCGAGGTCATGATCTTGCGTGCGGTTCGGCGAGAGGAGGTGACCTCCTTGTCCGCTGGAGCCGCCCGGGTCAATGGCTGTCGGCGGCGGCGAACACCACGCGCTCCCCGTCCCAAGCGAATTCGGTCTTCAGGCCCGCCTGGCGGCTGATGTCGGCGACATAGTCGGCGACCGCCTGGCCACGCTCGTCCGGACCCAGCGGCTGGGGCTGGCCCGTGGGCGCCGTCCAGATCGGTCGGAAGCCGGGGCTCAACACGCCGTTCGTATCGAGATGGCAGGCCGCGACCATGCCGTTCTTGGCCTGCGGGTGGAACGGATAGAGCGGATAGTCGGGGTCGGGCTCGAAGCCGAACAGCACCTTGCGCTTTTCCGCCCAGGCCCGCCGTTCCGGGCTTTCGTTGCCCTCGGCCGTCAGGGCGCGCGTCACGGTCACGAAATTGCCCAGCCCGTGAAAGATCGGCTTGCCGCGCCAGACCTCGACGCCGCGCAGGATGTGCGAATGGTGGCCGATCACGATGTCGGCCCCCGCTTCGATCGCCGCCCGCGACACAGCCTTCTCGTACATGGCGATGTGGGCGGGTGTGTGGACCACGCCCTTGTGGAAGGCCACGACCAGCAGATCGACCTGGGCGCGGATCGCCGCGACGTCGGCCTGCATGGCCTCGACCGTGTCGGGGTCGGCGAAGGTGTAGACCTTGGGCGGCCCGCCGGGGTTGGCGTTCTCCAGTTCGTAGTGGGTGATGATCTTCAGATAGGCGCAGCCGGCCCGCTTGGGTCCGGCCCAGCCTTCCTTGGGGCCGACGCAGTTGTAGCTCAGCAGGCCCACGCGGACGCCGCGCCGGGTCATGAGGCCGGGACGGCGGGCCCGAGCCAGGTCGAGGCCCGCGCCCGCCGTGGCCACCCCCTGGTCGGCCAGGTTGGCGATCGTGTCCTCGATGCCCTCGGCGCCGCGATCGTGGACGTGGTTGCCCGCCAGGCTGACCATGTGGAAGCCGGCCCGGCCGACCGCGCGCAGGTTCTCCGGATCGCTGGCGGGGGCGGGGATGTCGCCGACCGATTCCTCCCCGCGCGTGGTGTGCGGCACCTCGACATGGCCGATCAGCAGGTCGGCCTCGGCCAGCATCGCCCGGACCGGGTCGAAGAAGAAATCGGCCTCGGGCTCGTCCAGCACCAGGTCGCCGGTCATGTAGAGCTTGAAAGGCGCGCTCATCGGGCGGTTCCGAACGGCAGGACGACGCTGGACGGGGTGTCGCCACCAGTATGCAGGGTGAGGGCGGCGGCGGGCGAGACCTCGGTGCGGGCCCGCTCCCGCGGATCGGCGCCCGAGACCGCGACGCGGATCCTGTGACCGGCCTTGAAGACATAGGACACCGCCAGCATGTCGAACGAGACCTTCACCGGTTCATCCGTCTTCAGCGGCTGATGGTCCTCGATGCGACTGCGCCGCCAGGGGATTCCGATGGTCTCCCAGGTCGCCGGAACGACCTTCCGCAGCGAGGCGCGTTGGCGGCCCTCGCTGACGACCGTCACCGTCCCGTCCGGCGCGACGTCCTCCAGATAGGCGAAGATCGGCTGCTCAGGCGCCGTCGACGAGATCCACAGATCCACCAGCGGCGTGCCGGTCATCTCCGTATCGGCGGCCAGGCGCGATCCGTTGTAGACGAAACTGGCCTTGGCCGGATGGCAGGGCTGGGCGAACGGGCCCCAGTTGGGCTTCACCGCATCGGGCGGGCAGACGGGGGCGTAGTCCACCGTCACGCTGCTGGCCCGACTCTTGGCCGGAGCCTTGGGCGCGAGGGCCTCGGCGCTCAGGAAGAGCCTGTTGGCGGCGTCGGGGCGCGGCCACGCTCGGGCCGAGCGCCATTCCTGCCCCCGCGGCGCGCCGACGGTGAAGTAGTGGATCGGCGCGTCGGTCTCGACGCCGGTGGTCTTACCCTTCAGATAATGGTCGAAGAACCGCAGCTGCTCGGCGCGCAGATCGAAGCCGTCGTTGAGGCAGTGGCGCCAGGGGCCGATCACGATCCGCGCCTGGTCCGGCAGGTTGGCCTGGGCGATCAGGCCTTCGGTGCGGAAATCGTCGTACCAGCCGCCCTGGATGTAGAGCGGGACCTTCGAGGCCTTCACCTGGTCCAGGTAGGCCCCGATGCTGACCTCGCCCCAGAACTTGGCCATGACCAGGGGCGACCAGCTGTCGCGATAGGGCATGGACTTCATCAGTTCGAGCAGGTTGGTCGACTTCTGGTGTTCCTCGGCGGCCTGGCGCAGCTGGACGCGATCCTCGTCGCCTTGCACGGGCGTGGCCTTCAGGTCGTCCTCGAGCGTGCGGACCGGGCCGGTGCCGTATTGGGAGATGATGCCGCCGCGCGTGTGGCCGTCATAACGGTCCCAGGCGAAACAGCCAGCGAAGGCGGCCTTCAGGTGCGGCGGCCGGGCGATCAGGGCGTGCATCACCGCCTCGCCTGTGTTGGAGCAGCCGTACATGCCGATCTGGCCGTTCGACCAAGGCTGAGCCGCCAGCCATTCGGTGATCTCGTAGGCGTCGAAGCCCTCGGTGAAGTCTTCGTAGCCGCGACGGGTCCCGAACGAGGCGCCGTTGCCGCGTCGCGCCACGACGGCCACGACGTAACCGGCGCGGGTCAAGTCCGACAGGGTGTGGCGGTCGGTGGCGGCGGTCGCGTCGGCGACGCGGACGCCGGCCTTCTCGATGTCCAGGGTATGGTGCCAGATCACCGGCAGCGGCGTGTCGACCGGCTTGCCGTCCACCGCGGGCCGGTGCAGCGACACGGCGATCTTCGTGCCGTCGCGCAGGGGCAGGTAGAACGCGGTGACCACCTGCTGGGCGTAGTCGTCCCTGGGCTTGTAGGCGCCGAAGGCGGCGGGGGCTTGGGCCAGGACGGGGCCGGCAAGCGCCGAGGCGGAAAGCAGGGCGGCGAGGGCGACGACGGTGGATTTCATGCGCGGCTTACTCGAAAAGAAACGGCGGACCAGGGCTGGCCCCGATCCGCCGTAGTTACCGGGGAAGAAACGGGGCGGCCTACCAGGCCTTGGTGATTTCCAGGGATACGAACCGGCCCATCGCCGAGGCGTTCTGGCTGTCCCACGAGGACGTGCCATTGAGGACGATCGGCGGATCCTTGTCGAACAGGTTGATGACGTTGGCCGAGACGCGGACGCCCTTGCCCCAGCCGGCCTCGTCGCCGAACGCGTAGGACGTCGTGACGTCGTAGGTCGTCTGGCTCTTGGCCTTCACGTTCGGGGTGACGGCCGTGTTGAGATAGCTGTCGGTGTAGTTGGCGAAGAGGTTCGCCGACCAGCCGTTCTGACGCCAGCTCAGCGTGCCGCGCACCCGCAGGTCGACCGGGTTGCCGAAGGTGTCGAGCACGTCGATCCAGGGCGAGGCCGCGGCGGTCTTGCGCTCGAGCTTCAGGATCTTGGCCACCTCGGTCCCGACCGCCCAATCGCCGATCGGCGTGCTGAAATCGTAGCGGATCGAGACGTCCAGGCCGCGTTGATCCAACTGGCCGAGGTTCTGCCGGCGGCCGTCGAGCAGGACGTCGATATTGCTCACCGGCTCGACCGGGTTCTGCAGGTCCGGACTGGCCAGGGCCTGGGCGACCAGGGCGTTGAAGGCCGCCGTGGCCGTCGCGTCCGACGCAGCGGGGCGGCGGACGATGTAGGCGGCGTAGACCGAGCCGCTGGTCAGGGCGGTGGTCGGCGCCACGTCGATGCGATTGTCGTAGAGGATCTTGTACCAGGTCGCCGACACGCTCAGTCCTTCAAGCGCCTTGGGTTTCCAGTCCAGGCCCGCGGACCAGGTCTTGGCCGTCTCCGGGCCGAGCTGACCGTTGCCGCCGTTGGTGAAGATGCCGCGCCGCACGCCGCTCGGCGAGGTCGGGTCCGTCAGGTTCTGGATGAAGATGTTCTTGATCTGGTCGGCGCTGTCGACCAGCGACGGCGCGCGGAACGAGGTGCCGTAGGTGGCGCGCAGGCTGAGGTCCGACACCGGCGCGTAGATCAACCCCACCTTTGGATTGGTGGTCTCGCCGAAGTCGGAATAGTCCTCGCGGCGACCCGCGAGCGACAGCTCCAGCCGGTTCACCCCGGGGATGGCGTTCGCCGGGCTCACCAGGGGCACGAACAGCTCGCCGAAGATCGTGTGGATGTTGCGGCTGTTGTTGACGATCTTGTAGGTCGCCGCGCCGCTGGCCAGGACGTTGTTGGCTTCCAGGGTCTGCTTGAAGCCGTTGTCGTGGTACTCGGCGCCGATCGCCACGCGGACCGAGCCGGCGGGCAGTTCGAACAGCGGACCGTCGGCCTTGATCGAAAAGTCCTTGGCGATGTTCGTGCCCCAGGTGGCGCGGTTGGCGTCGATGATGTCCAACAGGGCGGCGTTGTTGGTCCGGTTGAACGTGCCGTCGCCGAACGGATTGAAGGCGGTCGCCGGGTTGCTGCTGGCCAAGGCCGCGGTCAGGGCGCCGTTGTTGAGCACGTTCTTCCGATCCTGGAAGCCGCGGCTGACGCTGTGGTCGACATAGGCGGCGATGCGCCACTGCTTGGGCAGATCGAAGTTGAAGCCGATCGCGTTCTGTTGGGCGTTCTCGAAGCCGGTCGAGTTCGGGTCGAGGTCGTCGTTCAGGCGGTACTCGACGGTCTCCGACGTCTGGCCGGCGGGCGAGACATACCAGGGATTGGTGTTGCGGACGGCCAGGCTGAACAGGGCCGGGGGCGCGGCGAGGTCGTATTTGCGCCGGGTGTAGAAGCCTTCGTACCAGAGCTCCAGGTTCTCATCGAGGTGCTGGTGGATGTTGAACAGCACGGTGTCGCGGTTCTGCTTGGGCAGCAGGTCCGCGGCCGCGGCCTCGTCGTAGCGGTTGGCGGTGTTGGCGACCAACGCGCTCGAGGGGACGCCGACGCCGTTGCCGGGGGGCAGGGCGTAGCGGACGCCGCCGATCACGATGTTGCCGGGCGCGGCGGTGAACGGTCGCGCGTCGCTGCCGCCGCGGGCGGTGCGGTTCTGGCTGGCGAAGTCGCGGTCGGCCCCCGAAAGGTGGCCGCGCTCGTTGTGTTCGTATGAGAAGAAGAAGCCGCCCTTGTCCCAGGTCTTGCCGAAGGTCTGGCTGAACTGCTTCTGGGAGACGTCGTCGGCGAAGTCGTAGCGGAGGGTGGTCTCGGCGCCGTCGAAATCCTTGCGGGTGATCAGGTTGACGACGCCGGCCACGGCGTCCGAGCCGTAGATCGCCGAGGCGCCGTCGGTCACCACCTCGATGCGGGCGATCGACGAAGTGGGGATCTGGTCGAGGTCGCTCAGGGCCTTGATCACGCCGTTGGGGGCCAGGCGGCGACCGTTCAGCAGCAGCAGGGTGGCTTCCGGACCGATGCCCCGGAGGTTGGCGGCGCGCACGGCCGTGGAATTCGCGGCGGCGTCCTGGGCTCCGCCGCTGAAGCTGTTGCGGCTTTCGTCCGCGCCGAGGTTCACCACCTGCGGCAGCAGGCGAACGGCGTCGCTGGCGGTGCTGGCGCCGCTGGCCTTCAGTTCCTCGATGCCGATGCCGATGGTCGGCGACCCGGCGCTGGCGACGCCGCGAATGCTGGTGCCGGTCACGACGATCTCGGACACCGCCGTATCGGGTTCGGCCGCGGGCGCGGTCTGGGCCTGAACCGCCGTGCCTGTGGACCAGACGGCGGCGATGATGGCCAGATGCGAGACGCAAGCTTGGCGTGAAATGGTGGTCTTCATGGCGGCCCTCCCGTGAGCCGTCCGGCTGGGCGCCGTCGGCCGTTCTTATCTCGGTTCATGTCCGGTTCTTCGATTTAGATCGTCGATAAAACCGTTCGAATAAAAACAGTATGTTTTACGAACGAAATGGTTGCAAGGGGGTAAGGCGAAGTTTGAGACCGGTGTTATCGGAGAGGCGCCGTCCGCGCGGAGGCCTGGTTCGGCGGCGCCGCTCACACGGCGTCGAGACGGCGGCCTTGGCCCGTGGAGGCGGTCGCCGGCGCCGCCCGGTCCCCGCGGGAAGGGAGCCAGTTGTTAGTCACCATATAGTTTATTTTGCAAACTATTCATTGACACGGGCCGCCCCGGCTCGCTGAATGTCGCGGTTGGGGAACGCGCGTCGCCGTGGTCGATGCCGCGAAAAACCTTTCAGCGCCAATATCTTATTCCCTGTAGTAGGTGATTTTCGTGACCGACGCCGCCGCCGATGCCCGCGCCCGCCCCTTGGAGGGTCTGACCGTCATCGATCTGACGCGCGCGCTGGCTGGGCCCTATGCGACCCTTCTGCTGGCCGGCCTGGGCGCGACGGTGATCAAGGTCGAGGATCCGCGCGGCGGCGACCTGGCGCGCGACAATAGTCCCTATGTGGGGCGCGACGGGGTCAGCGTCGAAAAGCGCCACGCCGACGACCTGTCGATCTCCCACCTGACCCGGGCGCGCGGCAAGCACGGGGTCAGCCTGAACCTCAAGCACCCCCAGGCCCGCGATGTCTTCGCGGATCTGGTTCGCAACGCGGACATCGTCGTCGAGAACTTCACCAGCGGCACGGCCGACCGCCTGGGCGTCGGCTATGCGGCCGCCAAGGCCGCCAATCCGGCGATCATCTATTGTTCGTTGAGCGGCTTCGGCGCGGGCGTGGCCGAAGGCAGCAAGGCCATGGACGTGCTGATCCAGGCCCTCAGCGGTGCGATGTACACCAGCGGCGGCGCCGGCGATCCACCCGTCCGCATCGGCATCCCGATGGCCGACATGTTGGCGCCCATGTTCGGCGTGATCGGCATTCTCGCCGCCCTGAACCACCGACAGCGGACCGGCGAGGGACAGCAGGTCGACGTCTCGATGCTGGGCGCCCTGACGTCGTTCGTGGCCATCGAAAACTGGCAAGCCATGGCCCTGGCCGGCATGGAGGCCCGGACCGGTCTCACGGTCCAGCGCCTGTCTCCGTTCGGCGTGTTCCGCTGCCTGGACGGCTATGTCTCGATCGTCGCGGTGCACGAGGGCCTCGCGCGCGGTCTGTTCAGGGCCATGGGCGACGAGGCCTTAGGCGAAGATCCGCGCTACGCCACCCGAGACCGCCGAGTCGCCAACGCCGTTAATCTGGAAGCCCTGATCGAAGCCTGGTCCAGCCGGCTGCCGACCGCCGAGGTCGTCCGCCGGCTGGAGGAGCAGGGCGTTCCGGCGGCGCCCGTGCGCCATCCCGCCGAAGGCCTGAAGGATCCGCGCGTGGTCGCCCGAGGTGAAACGACGCCGATCGTCCACCCGGCCTATCCGGATAAGGACGGTCTGATGACCGCCGGCGTGCCGATCCAGTTCTCGCAGGGGCGCACGGGGTTCGACGCGGTGCTGCCCGTGGCGATCGGCGAGCACAACCTGTCGATCTATCGCGACCTCCTGGGCTATTCGGACGAAAAGGTCCGCGGCCTGACCGAAGCGGGCGCGATCTGATGTCCGGGGACGGCGGTCGGACGCTGGCCCAGATCGGCGTCGACGTCCCGCGCGAGCTGATCGCCGCGGCGGGCTTCACACCGTATCGCCTGGCCGCGGATCGCGCCGGCGCGCCGGCGGAGGCGTTCGAGGGCCAGCCGCCCCGGTCGCGTTCGCTGCTGGTCCAGATGCTGGGAAGGGATCCGGCGTTCGCCGGCGCCGCCATCGCCCATGACCGTGTCGAGGACGTCCAGCTGTTCTCGGTGCTGCGCGAGCTCTCGCGGACCGGGCGTGGCGGCGGGCTTTCGACGGCCCATGTCGACGTCCTGACCGGCGTCGATGAGTCCATTCGGCGCTACAATCGTGCGCGGCTGGCGGGGTTCAAGGCCTGGCTCGAAGGCCTGGCCGGGAGGCCGATCACCCCGGCCGATCTGGCCGAGGAGGTCGCCAAGGCCAACGCGCGGCGGCGGCGCCTCAAGCAGGTCCTAAACCTGCGGGCCGCGCCGACGCCGCTGATGAGCGGCGTCCAAGCCCTGGATCTCATTCGCGCCGTGGGCCAGGTCTCCGCGACCGAGAGCGGCGGCCTGATCTTGGCGGCCCAGGCCAGCGCCGGGCCGCGGACGGGCCGACGGGTGCTGGTCACCGGCGCGCCGCACGAGACCTCTGTCATCTATGCGATGATCGAGGCCGCCGGCTGCGTGATTGTCGGCGAGGACCACGACTGGGGCGACCCCTGGGCGGACATGATGCTGGACGAGAGCCTGGACCCTTTTGAGGCCCTGCTTCGGCGTTGGGAAACGCCGCTGCCCGGCGCCGTGGGCGGATCCAGTGTCGCTCGCGCCCAGGCCCTGACCGCCCGGGCCAAGGCGATGGATGTCGAGGCGGTGGTTCATGTTCGCCTGCCGGGAGACGAGTCTTCGCCCTGGGATGTCGCGCGGACCCGTGAGGCCCTGGCGGCGGTCGAAAAGCCGCTGCTCTGCTTGAAGCTGGATCTCGAGCCCGACCCGGTGAGGCTCGCCGAGGCGCTGGACGCATTCTTCGCCGATCCGTTCGCGCCCCGACAGGCTCCGCCCGCCCGGTCGCGACCGGAGGCCAAGGCGCCTGAGAAGTCCGCGCGACCGGCCTCGGCCGACGGCGCGGGTCGCCGCAGCCGCAAGGCGCTGGTCTCGACCGCCGACTTCGGGGTCTGGCAGCGCGACTGGTTCGCCGATGTCCGGCGTCGCGCCGCGGAGGGACCCTTCGCGGTCGTCAACGCCGACGCGCCCCAGGAAATCCTCCGGGCCATGGACATCCCCTATGTGGTGAACCAGTGGTGGGCCTCGATCGTCGCCGCAAAACAGCGCGGAGGGGACTACGCGGCGCTGCTGAAAGGGGCGGACTACCCCGCGGACGTCGAGAGCTACAGCGCCCAGGGACTGGCCGCGGCCCTGGACGCCCACCTCGACGACGCGCCCTGGGGCGGGCTGCCCAAGCCGGATATCCTGGCCCTAACGAAGGGCTCCGACGCCGGGGCCAAGCTGTTCGAGGCTTGGGCGCATGAAACCGGCGCCGAGCTCTTCGTCTATGAGCGGTCGGTCGACAGCCGCTGGGACTTGCCTGTCGCCTGGTGGTCCGACCTGCCCGAGCGCTGGGACGAGACGCTGGAAGCCGAACGGCTGGACCTGCTTACCGCCCAGCTGGAGGCCAGCATCCCGCGTCTGGAGGCCGTCACCGGCCGCAAGTTCGATCCGGCGCGCTTCGTCGAGGTGATGACCCTCGTCAATGAACAGGAAGACTATTATCGCCGCGCGCGCGACCTGATCGCCGCCACCCGGCCCGCGCCGGCCGGGATCGTCGACACCATGCCCGCGACCATGGTGCCGCAATGGCATCGCGGCACGATCTGGGGGCGCGACGCGGCCAAGCGGCTCTACGAGGAGATCGCCGCGCGCGCCGAGGCGGGCGAGGGGGCCTGTCCGGACGAGCGGGTGCGGCTGATGTGGGTCGGGCGCGGCCTGTGGAGCGACATGGGCTTCTACCAGCGCTGGGAGGACAGCCACGGCGCGGTCTTCGTCTGGTCGATGTATCTGGGCTTGGCCGCCGACGGCTATATCCGCGCCTTCGAGGGCGACCGAGACTCCCTGCGCGCCCTGGCCGCGCGCTTCGTGACCATGGGCGACGAGCTGCGGATGCCCACCTGGGCCGGCGCATGGCACGTCAAGGAAGCCCAGCTTCACGGCGTGCACGGGGCGGTCGCCATCGACGACGCCGACCCCTTCGTGCTTGAGGCCCTGGAGCGAGCGGGCGTTCCGGTGCTGCGCCTGCCGATGAGCAACATGAGCGCCGACGGCGACACGCTGGAGGCCGCCGTCACGGCTTTCATCGAAGGGCCCGTGGCGGCGCGGGTCCGATAGTCCGGCGAGCGACGACAAATGTTTGTTTTCTAGACTGTTTGTTGCGCCCACGACTATTTGATCTGATCGCGCCATCCAGACGGCGAGGATCGGAGCGACCATGGGCGATTCCAGCAGACTCACCCGACGTCAGATGAGCGTGGCGTTGACGGCGGCGTCGGGCGGCTGGGCCGTGTCCGGCGCGGTGCGCGCGGCGTCTCCAGCCGCGTGATCCCGATCACGGGCGGCCGCGTGAACGGCCCGGGCCTCGGCGGGGTCATCCTGCCCGGCGGGGCGGACTTGCAGACGATCCGGCCAGACGGCGTGACCCTCCTGCAGGCCCGCTACACAATTCGCTTCGCCGACGGCCAGACGGCGGGCGTCATCAACACGGGCGTGCGCCGGGCCTCGTCCGACGTCGTGCGGCGCCTGACCGCCGGCGAAGTGGTCGATCCGGCGCTCTGCTATTTTCGCGCCACGCCGGTGTTCGAGGTCGGGCCAGGGCCGCACGGCTGGCTGACTGAAAGCGTCTTCCTCAGCCTGGGCGAACGCCTGCCCGATCGGGTGCGGCTCAAGGTCTTCCGCGTCGATTGAGTTGGGAGCCAGACTGATCAGCGCCGCGCGAAGGCGCCCACTTTCGCTTGAACTCATATAGTTCGTATAACATACTATTGTTATGCGAACCATTTGGGGGTCGCGATAAACCAAGACGGCCCGACGGCGACTTGCCGTACGCGCCGCGAGGGAGGGCGCCATGAAGAGTACCCGAGTCCCGTCACGCCACATCTGCGTCTCAAGTCTGGCGCTGGCGATCGCCATCGGAGCCGCCGCGTCGGCCGCCCAGGCGCAGACCGCTTCCGAAGGCGCCGTCGCCGAGGTGGTCGTCACCGGCACGCGCATCCGCGGTGTGGCGGCCGTCGGCGCCACCCCCATCGGGCTCGATCGCGAGCAGATCGTGGACAGCGGCGCGACCAGCGTCTCGGACCTGCTGCGCAAGGTGCCGCAGATCATCGGATTGGGTCCGTCCGCCGTCGCCACCTCGGCCCAGAACGGCGCGGCCAACGCCACGCGCGGCGCGGGCGTCAATCTGCGCGGCGTGGGCGTCAACGCCACCTTGCTGCTGCTGGACGGCAATCGCTTCCCCGCCGCCGGCACCCAGGGCCAGTTCATCGATCCGTCGGTGCTGCCGTTCATCGCGCTGGAGCGAGTCGAGGTCGTGCCGGACGGCGCTTCGGCCATCTATGGCTCCGACGCCGTGGCCGGGGTGGTCAACCTGATCCCACGCGCCCGTTTCCAGGGAGCCGAGACCACCGTCCGGGCCGGTTTCGCCGACGGCTACAGCACCCAACAGATCAGCCAGATCCTCGGCCATCGGTGGGACACCGGGTCGGTGGTCCTGGCCCTGGAGCACACCCACAACTCCGCCCTCGAAGGTCAGGATCGCGATTTCTATACGTCCGATCTGCGATCCCGGGGCGGTCGCGACTATCGCAGCACCCAGTGCAGCCCGGGCAACATCGTCATCGGCGGGGTCAGCTACGCCATTCCGGTCGGCGGCGTGACGCCGGCCAACGCGAGCCGCCTGACGCCGAACACGAGCAACGCCTGCGACAACCTGCGGCTCAACTACATCATTCCCAAGCAGTCTAAGAACAACCTGCTGCTCAGCGCCCGCCAGGAAGCCACGCCGAGCATCGACCTCTTCGCGCTCGGCTACTATTCGCGGCGCGAGGTGATGAACCGCAACGTGGTCACCGCGTCGCTCAGCGTGCCCAACACCAACGCCTTCTACGTCCGTCCCCCGGGCGCGCCGGCCGGGACCTCGGAGACGGTCAACTACTCGTTCGCCGACGTCTTCGGCTACAACCATGTGCCCAGCGTCTCGTCATCCTACGCGATGAACCTCGGCTTCGACGCCCGCCTGCCGGCCAACTGGAGAGCCAAGGTGACGGCCACCTACGGCCGGTCCGACGACGTCAACAAGCAGCGCACCAACTATTACACGGCCGGTGGGACGGCGGCCTTGGCCAGCAACGATCCGACCAAGGCGCTCAACGTGTTCGGCGGGCCGACCAATCCCGACGTGATCGCCTTGTTGAAGACGGGCTCCTTCGTCATCCAGGCCCGAACCGGGCTGGAGGCGGTCACCGCCCAAGCCGACGGCCCGCTGTTCGCCCTTCCCGGCGGGACCGTCCGTCTGGCCGTCGGGGCCGAGGCCCGCAACGAGCTCCTGGTGACCAACCTGTTCACCGGAACGACCCGCGCGCCGGTCTCGGCCTACAGCCACGCCGACCGCGACATCCGGGCGGTCTATGGCGAGCTCTTCGTGCCGCTTGTCGGCGATGGAAACGCGTTGCCGCTGGTCCAGAAGCTGAACGTGTCGCTGGCCGGCCGCTACGAGGACTACAGCGACTTCGGATCGACCTCGAACCCCAAGCTCGGCCTGGACTGGAAGCTGGTCGACGGACTCACCGTCAAGGGCAGCTACGGCAAGTCGTTCCGGGCGCCCAGCCTGGCGGAGAACAGCCCGATCGGGGGCGGGGCGGGCCTCTATGGCGACACCCTGCCTTGCGCCACCGGCAGCTGCTACGGGATCGGCATCGCCGGCGGAAATGTCGACCTCAAGCCCGAGAAGGCGACGACCTGGTCGACGGGCGTGGACTGGACGCCGCCCGCGGCGCCGGGTCTGCACGCCAACCTCACCTACTTCTCGATCGACTACCGCAACCAGATCGTGGCCCTGCGCGGCACGTCGGGCCTTCTGACGCTGCCCTATTACGCGCCCTATGTGATCTTCAATCCGACCCCCGCCCAGATCGCGGCGCTGCAGGCCAAGTACGTCACCAACACCACGATCAACGTCGGCGCGGTCACCTACATCCAGGACGGTCGCCGCCAGAACCTGGGCGCCAGTCAGATCGAAGGCTTCGACTTCGCGGTCGACTACGCCTGGGAGACCGGCCTCGGCGCGTTCGAACTCAGCGCCATGGGCGAGTACTTCTCCAAGTTCACGTTCTCGCCCGCGCCGGGCGTCGCGCCGATCGACGTGGTCGACAAGATCAACTACCCCCAGAGCCTGCGCGCGCGCCTGGGGCTGACCTGGCGACGGGGCGGCTGGAACGCCCTTGCCGCTCTCAACACCGTCAGCGGCTACGATAACAACACCGTCACCCCGGTGCAGACGGTCGACGCCTACCGGACCGTCGATCTGCGCCTAGCCTACGAGGCCCAATCGGCGGGCGGCTGGCTGAAGGGCGTCACGGTGGCCCTGGAGGCTCAGAACCTGTTCGACGAGGATCCGCCGTTCGTCAATGTGAGCGGCGGCTACGACTCTCAGTCGGCCAGTCCCATCGGACGCCTGGTCGGCCTCAATGTGAGCAAGTCATGGTGAGGCGCGATCCGCGCGGCGCGGCGGCGGCGGGGCTGGCCCTGCTGATCGTCGGGTGCGCGGACGCGCCCGCCGTCCCGCCATCCGCGCGTCCCGTCGCGCTGGGCGCCGACGCCTGCGCGGCGTTGCGTGGCTTTACCGGGCGAGGCGTACGGGTGGTCGCCGCGACGGCGGTGACCCCGAGCCCGGTCTGGTCGTCGCCGACCCAGGCCGCCTACAACGGCGTCGCCTCCAAGCCCTTCTGCCGCGTCGAGGGCGTGATCCAGGGGCGGGTCGGCTTCGAGTTCTGGCTGCCCGCCACCCAGGCTTGGAGCGGTCGGCTGCTGGGCGCCGGCGTCGGCGGCGATGCGGGGATCTACAACTACGCCGACCTCGGACGTGGGGTGGACGCCGGCTTCGCGGCCGTCACCACCGACAGCGGGCACAAGGCGGCCGACGCCCACTGGATGCTGGATCGCGCGGCGGTCGACGATTACACCCACCGCGCTCAGCATTTGACCAACCAGGCCGCCCGCGCCTTGGTCGAGGCCTATTACGGCCGTCCCGCGGCCCATGCCTATTTCCTCGGCTGCTCCGGCGGCGGGCGTCAGGGGCTGAAAGAGGTCCAGGACTATCCCGGCGACTATGACGGGGTGGTGGTCGGGGCGCCGGGACCGAACATGCCGCCGCTGTCGGCGAGGATGATGTGGCTTGGGCTGCGCGACCAGCGCGACCCGGCGGGGGCCTTGAACGACGCCGACTGGAGCCTGGTGGCCAAGGCGGCCGTGGCCGCCTGCGACCGGGACGACGGCCTGGCTGACGGCCTGGTCGCCAATCCCCCGACCTGCCGGTTCGACCCCGCCGTGTTGGCCTGTTCGACTGGAACGGTCGGAGCCTGCCTGACGCCGGCCAAGCTGGCCACGGTGCGGATCACGTACGCCCCGCTGCGCGACGAGGCCGGAAAGCCCATCGACAGCGGCGTCTTTCCAGGCGTGCGGACGCGGCCGGGACCGCCGTCGCCGTTGCTCCGGGCGATGTTCGCCGACGGCGCGCACCGCGATCCGAGCTGGGACGCCGGGACCTTCACGGTCGCCGGCGACCTGGCCCTGGCGCAGCGAAGACTGGGGAAGCTCTGGACCAACAAGACGGACCTCTCGGCCTTCAGGGCCCGGGGCGGCAAGCTGCTGATCTATCAGGGCTGGCTCGACCCGTCGGTCATCGCCCAGCAGAGCCTGGAGTACTATGCCGGCCTTGAAGCCAGGACGGGCGGGGGCCGAGAGACGCGAGCGTTCGCTCGGCTGATGATGGTGCCCGGCCTGTATCACTGCCGCGGCGGGACGGGACCTGACCGGTTCGGCGGTTCGGCCACGCCCGAACCGATCGGAGATGGCGACCACGATGTCTTGAGCGCCATGGTGGCCTGGGTCGAGCAGGGCAGGGCGCCCGAGCGCATCGTCGCCAGCCAGGTGGAGGACGGCCAGGTCACGCGTCAGCGTCCGCTCTGTGTCTGGCCTAGCCAGGCCGTCCATATCGGCGGCGATCCGAACAAGGCCGAAAGCTTCCGGTGCGCCGCGCCGGGGGAAGGGAAGGCATCGTGATCGCGCGCGCCTCCCTTCTGCCGATGATGACCGCGGCGCTGGTCGCGATGCCCGCCGCGGCGCAGACCCCGAGGGCGTCTGGCGAGACGCGTGGGCCGCTGCCTGGCGGCGGAGATTGGGTGGTCGAGGCCCCGGCGAACTGGAACGGCACGGTGCTGCTCTACGGCCACGGCTATTCGCAGACCCTGCGACCGGCCGAGAGCGCGCCCAGCGGTGAACGCGAGCTCTATCTGGCCCAGGGCTACGGCCTGGCGGCCTCGTCCTACTCCCAGGCCGGCTGGGCGCTGGAGCAGGCGCAGGTCGATCAGTGGACGGCGCTGGACGCGTTCGTCGCACGCTACGGCAAACCCAAACGCGTCATCGCCTGGGGCGACTCCATGGGCGGCCTGACCAGCGTCGCCCTGGCCGAGCGTCATCCCGAACGGCTCGACGGCGCGTTGGCCCTGTGCGGCTCCATATCGGGCGTGCTCGGCATGATGAACACGGCCCTGGACGGCGCCTTCGCGTTCAAGACCCTGCTGGCGCCGGACGCGGACCTGCGGTTGGTCGCCACCGGCGATGATCGCGCCAACGGCGCCGCCGCTCAGGCGATCCTGGGCGAGGCGATGCGGACGCCGCGAGGTCGGGCCCGGATCGCCCTGGCGTCCGCCCTGGCGCAGTTGCCCGGCTGGACGGATCCGGCCTCGCCCGAGCCCCAGGTCGACGCCTACGACGAGCAGTTGGAACAACAGGCCAAGGCCTTCGTCATGGGCGTCTTCCTGCCGCGCGCCGACCAGGAGCGCCGAGCCGGCGGGGTGTTCTCGTGGAATACGGGCGTCGACTACGCCGCCCAGCTTCGCGCCGGCGGCCGCCGTCCGGCGGTCCAGGCGCTGTACGCCAAGGCGGGCCTGGATCTCGACGCCGACCTGGCGACCTTGGCCAAGGCGCCGCGCATCGCCGCCGAGCCCGTCGCCGTCGCCTACATGTCCGCCAGCTACACGATCAGCGGAGACATCAAGCGTCCGTTGCTGACGGTCCACAATGTCGGTGACGGCATGACCGTGGTCAGCACCAACGCGGCCTACGCCTCGGCCGTGAAATCCCGCCGGCGCGGCGCCAACCTCGCCCAGGCCTTCGTCGGCGGCGCCGGGCATTGCCGGTTCGGCGCGGGCGAGCGGCTGGCGGCGATCCGCACGCTGGAAGCCCGCATCGACACGGGCCGCTGGGACGCCGCGCCGGCCGCCCTCAATCGCCGCGCCCGGGATGCGGGCGAGGCCCAGGGCCGCTTCGTGCCCTTCACGCCGCCGCCGTTCGCCCGGCCCTGCGTCAGAGGCGGCGCCTGTCGGGGCGCGCCCATCAAGCCCGAGTAGGAGCGTCCATGTCCAAGCCCGCAGACCAGGATTTCGATCCGTTGGAACCGGAGACGTTCGACAGTCCGTACGCCGTCTACGCCGACCTGCGCGCCCGGTGCCCGGTCGCCCACAGCCGGGCTTGGGGCGGCTTCTGGGCGCTGATGACCTATGACGACGTGCGCGAGGCGGCGGGGGACGCCGCGCGTTTCATCACTTCGGTGCAGAACGTGGTGCCCAAGGTGGCGTTCACCGGCCGCCGGCCGCCGCTGCACCTGGATCCGCCCGAGCACACGCCCTATCGCGCCGCGCTCAACCCGTTGTTCAACGCCCAGCGGATGGCCGCGATGGAGGCGCCGACGCGGCGCATCGCCATCGACCTTCTGGAGCCTTTGCTGGCGCGAGGCGCGGGCGACATTTGCGCGGACTTCTCCAGCCACCTGCCGATCCGGGTCTTCGCCCACTGGATGAACATCGCCGACGATCAGGCCAAGGTGCTCAGCGACGTGGGCCGCGACTACAACATCGCCGTCCAGGCCAATATCGACGACGTGGTCAAGGCGGCCAGCCTCAAGCTCTATGACATGGCCAAGGCGGTGGTCGAGGACCGTCGGTCCCAGCCGCTGGACCCGGCTGTCGACGCCGCCAGCGCGCTGCTGGCCGCGCGATACCTGGGCGAGCCGCTGCCCGAGGCGATGATCATCGGCACGATCCGCCAGGTTCTGGTGGTCGGCATCATCGCGCCGACGGTGATGATCGGCAGCATCGCGGTGCATCTGTCGCGCGACCAGGCCTTGCAGGCCCAGCTCCGCGCCGATCCCAGCCTGATCCCGGCGGCGGTCGAGGAGTTCCTGCGGCTGTACACGCCCTATCGGGGCTTCGCGCGCACGGCCGTGGAGGACGTCGTGATCGGGGGGCGGGCGATCCCGTCGGGCGAGCCTATCGCCCTAGTCTACGCGTCCGCCAACCGCGACGAGCGCAAGTTCGAGAACGCCGACCGGTTCGTGCTGAACCGTCCCAATATCGGCGAGCATCTGGCCTTCGGTCGCGGCGCCCATAACTGCCCGGGCGCGTCCCTTGCCCGGCTGCAACTGCGCATCGCCCTGGAGGAGCTGCTGGCCCGCACCGCCAGCTTCGATCTGAACGGCGAGATCCGCCCGACCCGCTTCCCCGAGATTGGCGCGCTGTCCGCGCCTTTGAGCTTCACCCTGCCGAGAGAGTCCCGATGAAGATTTCGACGTTGGCCGCGACGCTGGGCCTGTTCCTGACCGGTCCCGCCCTGGCGGCCGAGGCCCCGCCGCCGCCGTACAAGGCCGTGATGGAGAGTGATCCGGGCCTTCCGACCCACACCGTCTATCGGCCGGTCGACCTGGGCGCCGTGGCCAAGGGTTCGCTGCCGATCGTCGCCTGGGCCAACGGCGCCTGCGCCAACGAGGGCGACGCCTTCGCCAAGTTCCTGACCGAGATCGCCGGCCACGGCTATCTGGTGGTGGCCATCGGGCCGATCGTCGGCCCGAAGCCGCCGCCTCCGGCCAACGCGCCGCGACCGGCGCCGGACCTTACCGGACCGCCCAAGACCACCGCCTCGCAACTGATCGACGCCATCGACTGGGCGGTCGCCGAGAACGCCCGGCCGGCCAGCCGCTACCGGGGGCTTCTCGACGTCAAGAAGATCGCGGTGATGGGCATGTCCTGCGGCGGCCTGCAGGCGATCGAGGCGTCCGCGGATCCGCGCGTGTCCACCACCGGGGTGTGGAACAGCGGCGTGCTCGGCACGGGCACGGGCGGCCTGCCCGGCGCCAATGTGACCAAGGAGAGCCTGAAGGCCCTGCATGGTTCGGCGATCTATGTCAGCGGCGACGCCACCGACATCGCTTTCGCCAACGCCAATGACGACTTCGCCCGCATCACGCACATCCCCGCCGTTCGCGCCTACCAGGACGGCGTGGGTCACGGCGGCGTCTACGGCCAGCCGCGCGGCGGGGCATTCGGCGAAGTCGCCGTGGCCTGGCTGAACTGGCGGCTGAAGGGCGACCAGGCCGGGCGGGCGATGTTCGTGGGGGCGGACTGCGGGCTCTGCGCCAAGCCGGGCTGGCACGTCGAGCACAAGGGCGTGAACTAGGACGGCAGCGGGCGAGGCGTCGACGTCAGCGCGCCTCGCCCTGTTCGGCCAGGATTTCCGAGGCTTCGGTGAAGGCGGTGTTGGCCGCCGGCCCGCCGGCATGGAGCGCCGTCTGCATCGACGCTCCTTCAGCTCGTCGACCGTGAAGCCGCCTTGCTCAAGGCCGGCGGGGCCGCCCGCCGGCAAGCGTCAGCAAACTCGGCCAATACTCGTAAAAAACGATTCGAAAACAATAACAACTTATAGGATGTTATGTCCGGCTTTGCGTGGAGCGGGGCGGCTGGCCGCCGACGGGCGCGCGCCGAGGGCTTGTGGCCAAGCAGGGATATGATCGATGAGCGTTTCGCAATCGAACTTGTCGGATCCGCACTATGGTTTCGACCTCGTGGTCGCCGTGACGCAGGCCAGCGTCAACGCAACGCTCAAGCAGCTGCTGGCGGGGCTCTCCGCGCCGGAGGTCATTGTCTGCTACGTCTTTGACGACAGCGACAATCTCGTCCCCATCGCCTATGAAACGCTGGTCGCCAACGCCAAGGGATCGGACCCCTTCGCGGTTCCCGACGGCGCGAATCCTTCGACCAATCAGGACCTGATCAACCTGGCGGCGGCCAGCTTCGCCGGCGCCGTCAAGGCGCGGCTGGGCCTGCCGGACGTGCCGTTGGCCAGTCTTCCGCCGATCGCGACCCTGGGCGATGGAACCAGCGCCCCGGTGTTGTTCAACCTGCTCTGCGCCGAGTTCCAGATCGTTGGCTTCGAGTACGGACCGCACACCAAGTGGATCAACCAGTCGCAACCCAGCGGGTCGGGGGCGCCTTGGTACTTCTCGGCCAACGTGTTTCTCAACATCACCACGATCAATCCCAATTCCCCCGTGCCGCCGGCCGTCCAGCAACGCATCATCCAGCTGCAGCACCAGGCGCCGAACGCCTTCACCATCCAAAAGCTGTTTCTCGACCTGGACACCGCCATCCTGGAGGCGTCGCCGACGATCCAAAACATTCCGCCGGGCTGGCCGGTCTGGAACCTGATCTCGTCGGTCTTCCTGAACGCCTATTTCACCCAGCTGCGCCAGAACGGGGACCCGGTGCTCAGCTACAGCTTCACGGTGACGGCCCCGCGGCCCACCACGCTGGAACTCGGCGCGGTGTCGCGCGAAGCCTCGCCGCTGAAGCAGAACGGCCAGCCGATCAAAAATCCAACGGCCGCCCAGGCGGACGCGGCGACCCTGGTCTATATCGGCACGCAATCGACCACCGTGCCGGTCCCCGTGCCCTTCCCTTGGAACTGGGTCGAGTTGAACGAGGTGAGCCAATTTTCCGGCGTGCAGGCGGTCCGTCGCGACGTCTTCTTCACCTACCTGGCCAAGCTGATCAACGCGGAGGTGGGCAATCTGTGCATCGCAACGAACGTGCACATGACCCACTCGGGCGAGGACTTCAAGATCCACTACTCCAGCGGCCGCTCCACCTCGCCGCAATCGTTCAGGCCGGTCTCGCCGATCGGTCCGCCCGACGGCGACGGCTTCACCGACGTGCTGTCGCTCAGCTTCGTGAATAATTCCCACGACAATTCCGAATCCGCGAGCCACGCCGTGGAGATCTGGGGCGACTACAACTTCACCCTGACCGGACACGTCGCCGTCAAAGGCAACCAGATCCGGGTCCAGGTGCGGGCCGTCGTTTACATGGAATTCAAGCATCGCGAAGTATTCGTCAACTACACAGATCTGTCTGGGAAGAGCTACTACGACAAGACGCTGACCGTGCTGTATACGCTGGGCGTCGAGCAGAACGGCGCCCTGCAGGTCACGCAAACAAACAGCGTTGCCAATCAATCGGCGCGGTGGGATTTCGATCCGCAAGGCATCCTTGGAAAGTTCGGCTTTGAGGACAAGGTCAAGAATGGACTGACCAGCGTCTCCACCGACCTCTCAGCCTATATCGACACCGCTTTCACCCGCTACGTCGATGAATTGACCAATACCATCAACGGTTACCGGGCCTGGGTTTTCCCTGGAAACGACGCCTTCACGTTCAAGAACCTGTCCTTCTCGGCGAGCCAGGACCTCACGGCGCAATTGACCTACGTCAACCCAAACTAAACAGGGGCCAGGCCTGCGGAAGGGGCAAATCATGAGCGGCTATACGATCACGACCTCTTCGGAGCTGATGGAGAACTACATCCAGGCCGACTTTCTGCTGCCTCAGGAGAAGTTCATCGCGCTGCAGACCGACGCCGGGGCGTCGCTGCTGTTTTCGATCGGCACGGGCGGGGTGTTCAACCTGACGATCGAGGCCCCCGGCCAGACCCATGGCTGGCGGCAGGTCGATCTGGGCGCGGTCCGGATCCAGAGCGACTTCGGCGGCAAGGCGACGGTCAAGTCGTTCGGCGCGGCCCAGGTCGTGGCGGCGCCGGGCGGATCGGGCGCCCAGATCCATCTGGCGATGATCGTCAACGACGGGATCCGCGACCATCTCTATCTGAGCCTGGGCAATTCGGATTCCGATTTGGGCTGGACCGCCAAGCCGGCCTGGACGGCGGCGCCGTTCAACGCGATCGGCGGCGACGGCCTGCCGATCACGCCGCCGAGCCCGTTGCTGATCGCCAACGTCTTTCTGAGCGAGGCGACCGACAAGGAGTATGTCGTCGTCGACACCCTCCGCAATCCAACCCAACCGGTCGGCGTGCTGGCGCGCTACTATATCGACGCCGCCCCCGGAGCCTCGCCCACCTGGCGGCCGCACGACCTGGCGATCGACGTCCAGGCCTCGGGCTATGCTTCCTGTCTCGGCCGCGCGGCGCACGCCTACGAAGTCGACGGGCTCTACACGAAGGGCGCGGCCGGCGCGTCGGCCCAGCTGGTCTACACGCCGCTCTACAACGTCTTCAATCCGGCCCTGCCGGCGCCACCGTCGCGGCTGAACTTGCCGGGGGGACTGCTCGCCGACGCGATCGCCGCGGTGCGCGACGCCGACAACACCTCCGACCTCTACGCGGCGGCGAACGGCGGTCTCTACTGGTTCGCCAGCGGCAACCAGAAGGACGGAGCGACCGGGGTGCTGGTGGCCTCCCATCCGTTGCTGGCCGCCGTGCGCGCGCTTTACGCCTACGCCGTCGACGGCGCGGTGACGGTCTGGGGATTGAACGGCGACGATCAGGTTTTCTACCTGACCTGCCCGGCGGGACGGCAGGGGCAGCCCGCCGCCTGGAACAGGCCGCTGCCGATCCTGGCCGGGGTCGATGCGATCTCGCCGTTCATCGATCGCGGCTACAGCGCCAACACCTTCTTCGCCCATACCGGGACCGGGTTGGTCAAGCTGATCAAGTCGCCGACCACCGCGCTGTGGACTCAGCGCCGCATCACCCTGCCGCCGAGCGCGACGACCCAGCCGTCACTGCCAATCCACTCCTACACCACCCACATCCGGGTCGCCGACGCCGACGGCCGGGCGGCCCCGAACGTCAGCGTGAAGCTCACCGCGACCAACGTCACCTCGGTCTCTATCAATCACCTCTATTACATCATCGGTCCCTCGCCGATCGAGGTGCTCACCGACGCCCTGGGAACGGTGACGATCGTGGAGACGGCCACCAGCCTGACCGGCACGCGGTTCCAGGTCTCGGTCGCCTCCCAGCCGGAGATCCCCGTCAACACCATGGACGCGGCCTGGGCGCGCAACGCCCGGTACACCACCACCGAGAGCTTGCGGTCGGCTCAGATCGTCGATCGCAAAGGCAATCGGCGCGACTTCGTTCCGGCGGGAACATCCAAGGACGACCTGGACCGGGTGGCCTATTCCAACCAGTGTCTGGCCAAGGCCTATGACAGGGTCGCCGCCGCCCCGCCGCCCGGCAAGGCCCGGCCGGCCCTGTTCGCCCCGCCGCCGCCGCGCACCGTCGCCCTGTCCGCCGCGGGGATCGCCGACGGGATCGCCGTCGACATCGGTGACCTGTTCAACTGGCTGGCGACGGGCGTCGAGGCGGCGATCCAACTGGTCGAGGACACCGCCAACGATGTCTGGCTGTTCGTCGCCACGATCGGCGAGGCGGTCTATCACGGCGTGCTCGACGCCGTGGAAGCGGTCGTGGCGGCGGCGACCTGGGTCTACAACGCCATCAAGGTGATCGTCGACGACATCATCCTGTTCCTGCAGTTCCTGTTCGAGTGGCCGGACATCCTGGTCACCCACAAGGTGCTGAAGACCCTGATCCTGCGTCTCAGCCAGTCGGCGATCGCCGGCATCGAGACCGTCAAGGCCGACCTGGCGCCGCTGTTCCAGCAGCTTCAGACCGCGATCAACGGCTGGGCCGACATTCCCGACTTCAACCAGACCGCCGCCGCCACCCTGGCGTCGAACCCCCCGGTCGCGGGGCAGAACAGCGCGCCCGCCAATCTGGGCGTCCACCACTTCCAGAACGGTTGCGCGTCCAGTTCGAGCAACCTCTCGTCCGACAGTCCGGCCACGGCGATCCTGCAGGACCTGGTCGATCTGTTCGAGGCCGAGGGGCAGACCCTGGCCGCGGCGGCCACCGCCATCAAGACCGACATCATCGACCAGTTCGGCGGCCTCGGCCTCACCGAGATCATCAAACGCTTGGTGACGATCCTCGCCGACACGGTCTTGCAGTCGGCGCAGAACGTGCTGGTCACCGTGCTGGACATCCTGGCCCAGCTGATGGAAGGCGCGATCGAGATCCTGACCGCCAAGCTGGATATCCCGGTGCTGTCCTGGCTCTACAATGAGCTGACCGACGAGGACCTGTCGTTCCTGGACCTGATCTGCCTGATCGCGGCCATCCCGGTCACCATCATCTACAAGGCCGTCGCCCACAGGGCGCCGTTCCCCAAGAACGACGCCTTCACCAAAGACCTGATCGGGGCCAAGTCCTTCGCTGACATCCAGGCGCTGTTCGTGACTTCGCCCCGTCCCGTCGCGGCCGCGCCGAGGACGCCGCTGGCGACCGCCACGCCGGCGCCGGTGCTGGACGAGGCCAAGCTCAAGACCTTCGGTTTCGTGACCGGCGTCGTCTCTCTGTACGGCGCGTTAGTCCTCATCGTGACCAGCAACGTCCAGCGCGTGCTCGATGTCGCCGAGATAAAGAACCCGCTCGCCAAGACCTACGCGACGATCGCTTGTCTGGGCAACATCGCCTACGTCTCGCCCAACATCGCCACGCTGATCAACGCCAGAACCGACAACTGGTACGCCGAGATGAACAACGCCCTGACCGCGATCAGCATCCTCAAGGGCATAGCCGCCATTCCGGCCGCCGCTTCCAGCAATCCGTGGGTCGGCAAGAGCTTCGCCCTGGTCGAGACCTGCATCAACATCGTCTGGAACGTGCCGGTCGTCGCCAACGTCATCGTCAACCACGCCGCCTGGGACACCACCTACAAGTCCCTGATCCCCGAAACGATCGGCAACCTGGCGTTCAATGGCGGCGGCATCCTGGACTTTTTCATCGCCATCGACACGGACCTTAAATCGAAAGCCATCCTGGCGGGGACGCAGGGCAATCTCATGCTCGACTACGGTCTCTGCATGATCATCGCCGGAGGCATCTATGAGTTCGCGTCCGACCAAAAACACTAGCGCGGCGGCGAGGGTGTTGTCGGCCTAACCGAGGCGCCAGGGAGACCGCCAGGTTGGACATGGCGCCTGCCGCGCGAAAAGCGCCGCGCCCAGGCGAGGCGCGCGGATCAATCGGCTCCGCCCAGCTCCGCGATGATCTCGGCGGCCTCGGTGAAGGCGGTGTTGGCGGCGGGCACGCCGGCGTAGATCGCCGTCTGCATCAGGACTTCCTTCAGCTCGTCGAGGGTGAAGCCGCCCCGCTCGAGGCCCGCTCGCACGTGCAGGCGGAACTCCTCCCAGCGCGCCAAGCTCGCGCAGATGGCCACGACCAGCAGGCGGCGAGTGCGATGGTCCAGGCCCGGCCGGCCCCAGATCTCGTTCCAGGCGTAGCGCGTGATCATCGCCTGGTAATCGGCGGTGAAGGCGGTGCGCCTGGCCAGGGACTTGTCGACCCAGGCGTCGCCCAGCACCCGGCGGCGGGTCGTGAGGCCCGCCTCGAACAGGACGTCCTGGGCGTCGCCGATCGCGGTTCCGCCCAGCGCCTCGCGGACGAAGGCGCGCAGCGCGCCGGCGAAGGCCGTCGGAGCTTCCAGGCTGGGCAGATGCGCGCCGTCGATTTCGACGTGGCGGGCGCCGGGAACGGCGGCGACGATCCGCTCGGCGTGCCCCTCGAAGGGCGAGGCGATGTCCTTGGCGCCGGTGAGCACCAGGGTCGGCGCGGTGATGTCCGACAGGCGTTCCAGCAGGGCCATGTCGCGGATCGCCGCGCCGCAGCCGCAATAGCCGTCGGGGTTCTGTGCGACCATGCCGGCGCGCACCGTCTCGACGACCTCGGGGTGTTGAGCGCGGAAATCGTCGGAGAAGAAGCGGCCCAGCACCATGTCGACGATCGCACCGAGCCCCTCGGCGCGGATCAAGGCCAGGCGCTGGTCCCAGACCCCCGGGTCCAGGGCCGGAGAGGTGCAGGCCAGGACCAAGGTCTCGATGCGTTCGGGCGCCTTGGAGGCCAGGGCCATGGCGACCATGCCGCCCAGCGAGGTGCCGCAGATCGTGGCCTTGGCGATCCCCGCCGCGTCCATCACCGCCAGCACGTCGTCGGCCAGGAGGTCGAGGCTGTAGTCGCCGGCCGGGGCGTCCGAAGCCCCGTGGCCGCGGGTGTCGATCCGTAAGACGCGGAGGTCGGGCGTCAGCAAGGGGACGACGGGATCGTAGAGGGAAAGGTCCGTGCCGATCGAGGGCAGCAACACCACCGCGGGCTTGTCGGCCGCGCCGTCCAGCCGCCAGTAGATGCGGGCGCCGTTGGAAAGGGCGAAGGGCATCAGCGATCCTTTCGGTAAGCGTCGAGCGCGCGGGCGACCAGCGCCTCGGATTCGCCGGTGTCGTTCCCGAGCCCGGCGGCGGCCAGGTTGGCGGCCATGCGTTCGACATCGATCTCCAGGCCCTCGATCACCGGGGCCATGACCGCCAGGGCGCCGTGGGCCAGTTGGAAGAGATCGGCCAGCACCGGGCCTTCGATCTGCCAGCCGCCCAGGCCGCGCTCATGCTCCTGGGGCAGGGCGGACAACAGGGTGGCGGCCAGGTGCGGCGCGCGCAGGGCGGCGGACAAGGCGACCTGACAGCCGGTGGGGTTTCGCTTGTGGCCCATGGTCGAGGAGCCGCCGCGTCCGGCGACCTTCGGTTCGAACGCCTCGGCGACTTCTGTCTGGGCCAGGAGGGCGATGTCCGTGGCGATCTTGCCAACCGCCCCGATCAGGATGGCCAAGGCGCTGGCCAGGCCGGCGATCGCGCCGCGCTGGGCGTGCCAGGGCTTGGCGGGGAGGGCCAGGTCCAGCCGCGCGGCCAGGCGTTCGGCGATGGCCAGGGCCTTGCCGTCCAGTCCGGCCAGAGACCCTGTCGCTCCACCGAACTGCAGGCGTAGGGCGGTGGCGGCCTCGATGTCGAAACGCATCAAGGCTTCGTCGACGCCCTGCAGCCAGCCCGCGACCTTCAGGCCGAAAGTGATCGGCAGGGCGGCCTGCAGCAAGGTTCGGCCCAGCATCGGCGTGGCGGCGTGCGTCTCGGCCAGGGCCGCCAGGACCTGGGCCAGGCGCGCGGCCTCGTCGCGGATCAGGGCGGCGCCGGCCTTGGCTTGCAGCACCAGGGCGGTGTCGGCCAAGTCCTGGCTGGTGGCGCCCTTGTGGACTAGGGCGGCGACGGCGTCGCCGTGCCGGGCGGCCACCCGCTGGCGGAGGATCTGCACCAGGGGAATGGCCAGCGTCCCCGCGTGGGCGGCGGCCTCGGCCAGGTCCTCGACGTCGGGAAGCTCGACGCAGGCGGCGACGATGGCTTCGCCAACCTCCAAAGGGATCAGCCCCTCGGTCACCTGGGCCTCGGCCAGAACCGCCTCGAACAGCAGGGCCGCGCGCAGCAGGGCCGCGTCGCCGAACACCGCCAGCATGGCCGGAGTGGAGGCGGGACGGTCGTGGAGAAGTGAGGACAAGGGCGAGCTCCGGAGGCTTTACCGTCAGATATCGAAGAAGACGGTTTCGCGCTCGCCTTGCAAGACGATGTCGAAGCGCCACGCGTCGCCGACCTTCCGGGCGATCAGGGTGTCTCGACGCTCGGCCGGCGCCAGGGCCAGGATCGGATCGGTCTGATTGGTCGCCTGGTCCTCGAAATAGACCCGCGTGACCAGGCGCTTGATCAGGCCGCGCCCGAACACGCCCACGGCGATGTGCGGCGCTTGCAGGCTGTTTCCGGGACCGGGCACGACGCCCGGCAAAACGGTCCTGAAGCGGTAGAGCCCTTCGTCGCTGGTCGAGGCGCGGCCAAAGCCGATGAAGTCTTCGTCCAGCGGAATCTCGCTCCGGTCGTCGTCGGGGCTGGCGTAGCGGCCCGCGGCGTTGGCCTGCCAGATCTCGATCATCGCGTCGGACACGGGCTTGCCGTCGGCGTCGTAGACCACGCCCTCGAGCGTGATCGTTTCGCCGCCGACCGCGCCCTTGGGCGGCGCCAGGTTCAGAACGTAGTGGTCCTCGGGGTACAGCTCAGGCCGCGCGCCCATGTCCGACTGGCCGACCAGGTCGGCGCCGCCCTTCCAGGGCAGGCCGTAGTGGAAGAACGGGCCGACGGTCTGGGACGGGGTCTGGCCGAACAGGGCTGGATCCTGGTTGTCCTGGCGCGGGGCGGGGTTGATCTGGTCAGTCATGATGATCGTCCTCGAACGGCGTGGCGTCGCGGCCGCGCAGCACCACGTCGAACAGATAGCCCAGCGCCCAGTTGGGCTGGGTGGTCTCGATGTCGAACCGCGAGACCATCCGCTGGCGATAGGGCAGGGGCACGGCGTTGGCGATCGGGTCGATCTCGATCAGCGGATCGTCGGGGAAGTACATCTGGGTGACCAGGCGCGTGGCGAAGGCCGGCCCCAGCAGCGACAGGTGGATGTGGGCAGGACGCCAGGCGTTCTTGTGGTTGCCCCACGGATAGGCGCCGGGCCGCACCGTGACGAACTGGTAGCGGCCTTCGGCGTCGGTGATCACCCGGCCGGCGCCGGTGAAGTTAGGATCGTGCGGGGCGTCCCACTGATCCTTCCCATGGATGTAGCGGCCCGCGGCGTTGGCCTGCCAGATCTCCATCACGGTGTTGGGAACGGGGCGGCCCTGCTCGTCGAGCACGCGGCCGGCGACGATGATCCGCTGGCCTTGAGGCATGGCCTTGTGCTGGGTGGTCAGGTCGGCCAGGGCCGGGCCCATCAGATTGTCCCAGCAGCCGGCGGGGCCGGTCAGCTCGGTCAGGGTCTGGGGGATGCGCACCAGCGGCTGGCGCGGCGAGCGCGACACGGTCGAGCCGTAGGCCGGCGCCAGGGACGGCGGCTGGCCGGCGTCCTCGCGGGAAAAGCCGATGAGGTCGGTCATGAACGGTTGCTCCTAGACGCGTTCGAAGGCCAGGGCCGCGCCCTGGCCGACGCCGATGCAGAGTGTGGCCAGGGCCCGCTGGCCGCCGGTGGCTTCCAGTTGCCGCAGAGCGGTGAGCACCAGGCGGGCGCCGGACGCGCCCAGGGGATGGCCCAGGGCGATGGCCCCGCCATTGGGGTTCACGTGGGCGCCGTCGTCGGGCAGTCCCAGTTGGCGCAGGACGGCCAGGCCCTGGGCGGCGAAGGCTTCGTTCAGCTCGACCACGTCGAAGTCGCCGATCGATAGGCCCGCGCGGGTCATCAGGCGCTGGGTGGCCGGGACCGGGCCGATGCCCATCACGCGTGGCGCGACCCCGGCCGTG
Organism: Caulobacter sp. Root487D2Y; assembly: GCF_001427165.1. Classification (NCBI taxonomy): domain Bacteria; kingdom Pseudomonadati; phylum Pseudomonadota; class Alphaproteobacteria; order Caulobacterales; family Caulobacteraceae; genus Caulobacter; species Caulobacter sp. Root487D2Y. Next base: position 898,594 of record NZ_LMFD01000010.1, on the reverse strand, counting down.
GCGTAGCCGAGGATGCGGGCGCGCGGCGTTAGGCCGTGCTTCCGGACGGCGGCCTCCGAGGCGATCAGCAGCGCCGCCGAGCCGTCATTGACCCCCGAGGCGTTGCCGGCCGTCACCGTGCCGCCCTCGCGGACGACGGGTTTGAGTTTGGAAAGCGCTTCCAGGGTGGTCTCGCGGGGATGCTCGTCGCGGTCGACGATCACCGGGCCGACCTTGCCGGGGATTTCGACCGGAGTGATCTCGCCGTCGAAGAAGCCAGCTTGGATCGCGGTCGCGGCGCGCTGCTGGCTGCGCAGCGCGAAGGCGTCCTGGTCGGCGCGGCTGATCCCGAAGTCGGCGGCGACGTTCTCGGCGGTCTCGGGCATCGAGTCGACGCCATAGGCCTTCTGCATGGCCGGATTGACGAAGCGCCAGCCGATGGTGGTGTCTTCGATCTTGGCGGCGCGCGAGAAGGCGCTGTCGGCCTTGCCCATGACGAACGGGGCGCGGCTCATGCTCTCGACGCCGCCGGCGATCACCAGATCGGCATGGCCGGCGGCGACAGCACGGGCGGCGTAGCCCACGGCTTCCAGGCCCGAGGCGCACAGGCGGTTGACGGTGACGCCCGGGACGCTGTCGGGGAGGCCGGCCAGCAGGGCCGCCATGCGCGCGACATTGCGATTGTCCTCGCCCGCCTGATTGGCGCAGCCCAGTACGACCTCGTCGACGGCGCTCCAGTCGAGGCCGGGATGACGGGCCACCAGGGCCTTGATGGGGATAGCGGCCAGGTCGTCGGCGCGAACCCTGGCCAAGGCGCCGCCATAGCGGCCGAACGGCGTGCGGACGCCGTCGCAGAGATAGGCGGCGGTCACGCGAAGGCTCCGGCGTCGAAGTCGGCTTCGGTCTTGGCCTTGATCTCATCCAGTGTGACGCCGGGGGCCATCTCGATCAGGGTCAGGCCGCCGCCCTTCCGATCCAGGTCGAAGACGCAGAGGTCGGTGATCACCATGTCGACGCAGGCCGCGCCGGTCAGGGGCAGGGCGCAGCGTTTGAGAACCTTGCTGTCGCCGGCCTTGTTGGCGTGGTCCATGACCACGATCACGCGCTTGACGCCGGCGACGAGGTCCATGGCCCCGCCCATGCCCTTCACCATCTTGCCGGGGATGGTCCAGTTGGCGATGTCGCCGTTCTGGGCCACCTCCATGGCGCCCAGCACCGTCAGGTCGATGTGGCCGCCGCGGATCATCGCGAAGCTCTGGGCGCTGTCGAAGAAGCTGGAGGTCGGCAGCTTGGTGATCGTCTGCTTGCCGGCGTTGATCAGGTCGGGATCGGCCTCACCCTCGTACGGGAAGGGACCCATGCCCAGCATGCCGTTCTCGCTCTGCAGGGTGACGTGGACTCCGTCCGGAATGTGGTTGGCCACCAGGGTCGGGATGCCGATCCCCAGGTTGACATAGAAGCCGTCCTTGAGTTCGCGGGCGGCGCGGGCCGCCATCTCGTCGCGGGTCCAGGCCATTAGGCGGTCTCTCCCATCTGGGCTTCCCGAGGACGGGTGGTCAGCTTCTCGATCCGCTTCTCGTTGATCGTCGACTTGATGATGCGGTCGACATAGATGCCCGGCGTGTGGATGGCGTTGGCGTCCAATTCGCCGGCCTCGACGATCTCCTCGACCTCGACGATCGTGACCTTGCCGGCCGTGGCCATCACCGGGTTGAAGTTGCGGGCCGTCATCCGGAACATCAGGTTGCCCTCGGGATCGGCCTTCCAGGCCTTGACGATGGCGAGGTCGGCGCGGAGCCAGGTCTCGCGGACATAGTCTTCGCCTTCGAACGTCTCGACCGGCTTGCCTTCCGCCACCACCGTGCCGACGCCGGTCTTGGTGTAGAAGGCCGGGATGCCCGCGCCGCCGGCCCGGATGCGTTCGGCCAGGGTGCCCTGCGGGTTCAGCTCCAACGCCAGCTCGCCCGACAGATAGAGCTGCTCGAACAGCTTGTTCTCACCGACATAGCTGGAGATCATCTTCCTTATCTGTCCGTTGTTCAGCAACTGCCACAGGCCAAAGCCGTCGGCCCCGCAGTTGTTGCTGATCACGGTCAGGTCCTTGACGCCTGTCTCCTTGATCGCCGGGATCAGGCTCTCGGGATTGCCCGACAGGCCAAAGCCGCCCGACATCAGGGTCATGCCGTCGAAGACGACGCCCTCGAGCGCGGCGGCGGCGCTGTCGTAGATCTTGCTCTTCATCGCTTGCTCCTGATCCGCCTAGACGAGCGGCAGACCGACATAGTTTTCGGCGAGGGTGATCTGGGCGGCGCGCGATCCCTTGATGTAGGCCAGCTCGGCCACCTGCATCTTGCGGTCGAAGCCGTCGCGGTCGGGGAACCTGTGGGTCAGGCTGGTGAACCACCAGGAAAAGCGCTCGGCCTTCCAGACCCGGGCCAAGGCGCGGGCCGAATAGTGGTCGACGCCGGCGTCCGAACCGTCCTGGAAGTGCTCGACCAACGCCTCGGACAGCATGACGACGTCGGAGACCGCCAGGTTCATGCCCTTGGCCCCGGTAGGCGGCACGATGTGGGCCGCGTCACCGGCCAGGAACAGGCGGCCGTGGCGCATCGGCTCGGTGACGAAGCTGCGCAGGGGCGCGATGGATTTCTCGAAGGACGGGCCGCGGATGACCTTGGCGCCGGCTTCTGGGCCCAGGCGCAGGCAGAGCTCGTCCCAGAACCGCTCATCGCTCCAGTCCTCGATCTTCTCGTCAAGGCCGCACTGAATGTAGTAGCGGCTGCGGGTGGGCGAGCGCATCGAGGCCAGGGCGAACCCGCGCTCGTGGTTGGAATAGATCAGCTCGTGGTCGCAGGGCGGCACCTCGGCCAGTATGCCCAGCCAGCCGAACGGATAGACCCGCTCGAAGGTCCTGAGCACGTCACTTGGGATCGCGGCGCGGCTGACGCCGTGATAGCCGTCGCAGCCGGCGATGAAGTCGCAGTCCAGACGCTTGTCGACGCCGTTCTCGCGCCAGGTGACGCTCGGGCGGTCGCTCTCGATGTCCCGAGGATGGACGTCCTCGGCGTCGAAGACGATCTGGACGCCGCGCGCCTCGGCGGCGTCGAACAGGTCCTTCATCACCTCCTGCTGGCCATAGACCATGACGGTCGAGCCGCCCGTCAATTCGGCCATGTCGATGCGGAAGACGTCGCCGTCGCTAGCCAGGTTGGTGCCGCCGTGGACCAGGCCTTCGCGGCGCATGCGCTGGCCAAGGCCCAGCCGCTCCATGAGGTCGACGGTGACCTGCTCCAGCACGCCCGCGCGCACGCGGCCTTCGACATAGGCGCGATCGCGGCGTTCGAGGATCACGGCGTCAACGCCGGCGCGCTTCAGCAGGTGTCCGAGGAACAGGCCGGCGGGGCCGGCGCCAATGATGGCGACCTGGGTGCGCAACGACGTCTCCTCCGGCGGTTGGGCGTCGCTTGTCGCGACTTGCGTGAACCCTAGGGCCGCGGCGTCCGAATGGGATGGACAGAGCGTCCATAAAGTTGGACTTTTTATCGCTTGGCGATTTTGGCGGGCGCCTGGATCGAAAGACTTTCAGATGACGCAGAAGGCCGAAATTCCGAGCTTTTTCCTGTTTGGAGAACCGCTCCGAACTGTCGAGGGCAAGTTCTTGCACTTAGAGGACTTGGACGATCGCTCGCGGCCGAATGATTGGAATATCCGGGCGCACGCCCATGCCGACCTCAATCACGTCTTCCACATCACTTCCGGCGGCGGCGTGATGCATGCGGAGGACCAGGCGGCCGTCTTCGCCGCGCCCTGCCTGTTGCTCGTGCCCTCGCGCGTCGTTCATGGTTTTGCCTGGGAGGCCGAGACGACGGGGACGGTCCTGACCCTGGCCGACAGCTATCTGCGCGATCTCGTCGCGCGGGAGCCGGATTTTTCGAACCTGTTCAAGGCCCCGTGCCATCTGCCCCTGTCCGCGACGTCGAGCGTTGGGCCGGCGCTGGGAAACCTGTCGCGCGAACTGGTCTGGGCCGCGCCCGGCAGCGGGGCCGCGGTCGAGGCGCACCTGCTGGCCGTCATGGTCGAGGCCCTGCGCCTGTCGATCCACGCCAAGGCGACCGGCCGCGCGATCCACGGAGCCCAGGCCCGGCTGGTGGCGCGCTTTCGCGAACTGGTCGAGGCCCACTACCGCGAGCCCTTGACCATCAAGGACCATGCGGATCGGCTGGGGGTGACGGTCGGGCGGTTGAGGGCGGCTTGCCGGAAGATCGCGGCCGTTTCCCCGCTGCGGCTGATGCAGGATCGCGCGATCCTCGAGGCGAAGCGGGCGCTGCTCTATTCGAACATGACCGTGGCCGAGGTCGGCTACCATCTGGGCTTCGAGGATCCCGCCTACTTCTCGCGTTTCTTCGCCAAAGCCGAGGGCATGTCGCCGCGACGCTATCGGGCGGAGCGCTCGGCGGATGTGCCTGGCGCGGCGAGGGTCAACTAACCGGCGCGACGATGTCGGGGGCGCCGAGCAGGCGAGCTCTTAGCCCGCCCTCGGAGCCATGGCGCGCCAGATCCGCCGACGGGACCCTGGCCTCGCGGCCGAGGGGTTCGCTTGGATCAGGAGGCGGCGAGATCCAGCACGAGCCGGCCCTCGATCTCGCCGCGACGCATGCGGTCGAAAACATCGTTGATGTTCTCCAGCCGCTCCGTGCCGACGGTCGCGCGGACCTTACCGGCGGCGGCGAAGTCGAGCGCCTCCTGCAGGTCCAGGCGCGTGCCGACGATCGAGCCGCGCACCGTGAGGCCGTTGAGCACGGTGTCGAAGATCGATAGCGGAAAATCGCCCGGCGGCAGGCCGTTCAGGGAAATCGTGCCTCCGCGGCGGGCCATGCCCATGGCCTGCTGAAAGGCCTTGGTCGAGACCGCGGTGACCAGGACGCCATGAGCCCCGCCGATCTCCTTCTGGATGAAGGCGGCCGGATCGACGTCGCGCGCGTTCACCGTCAGGGCCGCGCCCAGGCTTTCGGCGAGCTTGAGCTTCTTGTCGTCGATGTCCACCGCCACGACGTTCAGCCCCATCGCCTTGGCGTACTGCACCGCCATGTGACCCAGGCCGCCGATCCCGGAGATCGCCACCCAGTCGCCTGGCTTGGTGTCGGTGACCTTCAGGCCCTTATAGACGGTGACGCCGGCGCACAGGATGGGCGCGATCTCGATGAAGCCGATATTGTCCGGCAGGTGGCCGACATAGTTCGGATCGGCGATCACGTACTCGGCGAAGCCGCCGTTCACCGAATAGCCGGTGTTCTGCTGTTCGCCGCAAAGGGTCTCCCAGCCGCCCAGGCAGTGGGCGCAGTGGCCGCAGGCCGAATAGAGCCACGGCACGCCGACCCGGTCGCCTTCGCGCACATGGGTGACGCCGGCGCCGACCGCGGCGACATGGCCCACGCCCTCGTGGCCGGGGATGAAGGGCGGCTTGGGCTTGACCGGCCAGTCGCCCTGGGCGGCGTGCAGGTCGGTGTGGCAGACGCCGCTGGCGGCGATCTTGACCAGGATCTGACCGGGGCCGGGCGTGGGCACGGCGACCTCCTCGATCACCAGCGGCTGGCCGAACGCGCGGACGACGGCGGCTTTCATGGTCTTATGCATGGCGGGACTCCTGGCTTGTCGGGGGCGGCCCATTGGGCGCCTTCATCGCGCGGCCGCTTTGAGCGCGATCAATCAGCCGCCGCGGTTTCCGAGGCGTCCGACCGCCGTGGGCGACGGGGGTCATGACAGGCTCCGTAAAGGGGGCGTCGACGGTCGGAGGACTTGCGCCGGACCAACCGGACGGCGGTTGACGCCGATCAAGGGCGAGAGCGGAGGGCGCGGCGCACAATGGCCGCAACAGTCGCCGAACGGGTCGTGGGGAGCGCCCTTGACCGCGGTCGCCGCGCGGGAGTCTTGGCCATGGCCTATCGGAATATCGTCATTCGGATCGGCGCGGGACTGGCCCTGGCGGTCCAATGCGCCGCGCTCGCCCAGGCCGCGCCGGCGACGGCCAGAACGGGCGACGCCGCGGTCCGCGGCCAGGCCACCGTCCAGCGCGACTGCGCCGGCTGTCACGCGGTCGGACGGACGGGGGACAGCCCCAATCCTCAGGCGCCGCGGTTTCGCCAACTGCACGAACGCTACGACACCGACCAGCTCGGCGAAGCCCTGGCCGAGGGACTCTCGGTCGGCCACGGCCCCATGCCCGAATGGACGTTCGGCCCCGAGGACAACGCCGCGATCCTGGCCTACCTCAAGAGTCTGGCGCCGGTCGCCGTCGCCGCGCCGAGGAAGGAGCCCTGAGCATGCTGGCCATGGTGCTCAAGGACGGACACCTGGCGGCGGCCCTGCGGCCGGCGCCCCGGCCCGGGCGGGGGGAGCTTCTGATCCGGGTCAAGGCCTGCGGCGTCTGCCGGACCGACCTTCGCCTGCTGGACGGCGACCTGCCCGTCGAGGGCGAGATCATCCCGGGCCACGAGATCGTCGGCGTCGTCGAGGCGCTGGGCGAAGGGGTCGAAGGGTTCGCGCTCGGCGCGCGGGTCGGCGTGACCTGGCTGGGGCGAACCTGCGGCCGCTGCCCCTATTGCCGCGAGGACGCCGAGAATCTCTGTGATCGCCCGCTCTTCACCGGATGGACGCGCGACGGCGGCTACGCCCAACTGACCGTGGCCGACGCCGACTGCTGCGTGGCCATCCCGGAGGCCTATGGCGACGTCGAGGCCGCGCCCTTGCTGTGCGCCGGGCTGATCGGCTTCCGGGCCTGGCGGATGGCGATGGAGGCGCGGCCGGTCGAACGCCTGGGCCTGTTCGGCTTCGGGGCGGCGGCGCACCTGCTGGCGCAGCTGGCCATCAGCGAGGGGCAGTACGTCTACGCCTTCACTCGCGACGGCGACATCGCCGCCCAGGACCTGGCCCGCGGCCTGGGCTGTGTCTGGGCCGGCGGCTCGCTGCAGGCCCCGCCCGAGCCGCTCGACGCGGCGATCATCTTCGCGGCCGTCGGCGCGCTGGTTCCCGTGGCGCTGCGGGCCGTGCGCAAGGGCGGAACCGTCGTCTGCGGCGGCATCCACATGAGCGACCTGCCGGCCATGGCCTATGCCGATCTCTGGGGCGAGCGACGCCTGGTCTCGGTGGCCAACCTCACGCGCGCCGACGCCCGGGACTATCTGCCCCGCGCGGCCGCCGCCGGCGTGCGGCCCCACGTCAAGGCTTACCCGCTGCGCCAGGCCGGCCAGGCCCTGTCGGACCTGCGCGCCGGCGCCTTCACCGGCGCGGCGGTCCTGACCGTCGACGAGGGGGCGGGCGCCGAGGCCGCCTGATCGGGCCTCGAACGCCGAACTTGATTTCGATCAGCGTCGACCCGCGCGGCGGGCGGCATCTTGGCGCTTTTCAGGAGAACGGTCATGCGGCAAGACGAACGAACCCTGGTGGTCACCGCCGACGGCGTGCAGGCCCGCGTCTTCGAAGAGGCCCGGCGCGGTGGACATCTCATCGAACACACCGACTGGCTCGAAGATCTTCATTCCAAGAGCGGACACGACTCCGCGGTTCGCGGAACCCATGGGCGCCATGGGGAGTCGGGCGCGGACAAGGCCGAAGCCGCCTTTCTGGGCAAGCTCTGCGACCGGCTGAACGCGTTGATGACCGCCGAAAGCTTCGACGCCCTGATCCTGATCGCGCCGCCCCGCGCCCTGGGCGTGCTGCGCGAGAAGATGGCCAAGGGGCTTCATCAGCGATTGGCGCTGGACGAGGCGCATGATCGCGTCGACGCCACGGCCGAGGCGCTGACCAAGATCATCCGGGATCTGCGGCAAGCCAAGGCCTAGAGCCTGTTTATCGCTTCTGATGGAACCATCAAAAGCAGATAAACAGGCTATAATTCAAATCGTTATCGCGTGAAGAGCTCCGAAGCCGGCGCCTGCGTCCGGCCGCCGCGTTCTAGGCCGCGACGCGCTCGGAGAGGCGCGCGCGGTGGGCGATGCGGAAGCGGCGGCAGCCGTCGAACTCCACCAGGCCCTCCTGTTGAAGCTGGGTGACCATCCGCGAAACGGTTTCGATGGTCAGGCCCAGATAGTCGGCGATGTCCTGGCGGCTCATCGGCAGGACCGCCCACGGGGCCGCGCAACGGTCGGAAATATCGGACAGGAAGCAGGCGACCTTCTCGCAGGCGCTCTTGCGGCCCAGGAGCAGCATGTGGTCGTGCGCGCGTTCCAGATGCTCGCCGGTCGCCTGCCAGATCATGCGCTCAAGTTGGACGCCGTCCTCCCCCAACAGCTTGAGGGCGCGGCGCTTGACGACCAGGACCTCGACGTCGCCGAGCGCCTCGGCGGCCGCCCGATGGACCAGCCCGATCTCCAGGCCGAACAGATCGCCCGGAAAGTAGAAGTCGCTGATCTGGCGGCGGCCGTCGCTGAGCAGGCGGGTGGCGCGAACCGCGCCGCTGACCACCCGATAGATCAGGTCGGCTTCTTCTTCCTGGGCGTAGATCTCCTCGCCGACGGCAAATCGCAGCACCCCGCCCAGACGCTGGAAGGGATCGGCCAGATTTGCGGTCAGCGGCACGATGCGGCCGCGATCGGAAAAGTTCGCCTGCGGGGTCATCGCCTGTCTCCTCGGTTGAGACCAGGGATATTGGGATGCGCCCGCGCCGCCCATTGGGAAGATTACGTAGCTTGCGAGGGCGGGACCAGGGTCGCTCCGATCACCCTGGCCACGCGATCGAGCACGTCCTGGGCGGCTTCCTCGGCCATGGGCCCGGTGACGCCGCCCAGGTGCTCGTGACCCGCCACCCGTAGACCGGTGACCGCCGCCAGGTGCAGGTCGAAGACGCTCATCAAGGCGGTCAGGGCGCCTGTCGCATCGACCCAGTGTTCGGGGGCGCCCGAGGTGGAGATGCTCATCAGGGTCTTGCCGACCAGCAGGGGGTCGGCGCCGTGAGGGCCGGGCTGATAGCCGAAGCCCATGCTGAGCACCCGGTCGACATAGCCCTTGAGGATCGCGGGCGGCGCGTTGAACCAGAAGGGATAGACGAACACGAAGCCGTCGACGTCCGACAACAGGGCCCGCTCGGCGACGACGTCGGGGGCCGGAGCCCAGCCCCGGCCGACCGGCAGCTCCTCGGCCTTCAGGCGCGGATCGAAATCGAGCGCGTAGAGGTCGCGCAGGACAGCTTGGGCGCCGCCCTGCTCGAGGGCGGCGACGCAGGTCCTGGCGACCGCGGCGCAGAAGCTGGTCGGCTTGGGATGGGCGAGAATAACGGCGTATTTCATGGCGGGCTCCAGGCGGGAGGAGCCTCGATCAAGGGGCCGACCGACGCGGCGCGCCTTGATCGGCGTCATTTCCGTCCTCGATCGGCGACCCCCGGGGCCGGCCGTCTCGGCGCGCCTGCGTAGATTCCCCAATACCGGACCCCGCGCCGCCGAGGCAGATACGCTTACCCACACTTCAAGCCCATGGAGGCGACCATGAAGACCGTGCTGTTGTTCGTGCACGAGGATCCCGGTCAGGAAGCCCGGCTGCAGGCCGCGCTCGACCTCGTCCGATCGCTCGGCGGCCATCTCAAATGCGTCGACGTCACGCCGATCCCGGCCTTCGCCGGCGATTACGACGGCGGGGCCGCCGGTCTGATCCTGGTCGAGGAGCGCAAGATCGAGGCGGCCAACCGCGCGGCCCTGCAGCTGCGCCTGGCCAACGAAGACGCGCCGTGGGACTGGATCGACAGCATGGGCTACATGGCCGACTGCGTCGTGCACGAGGCGGGCCTGGCCGACCTGGTGGTGGTCAACTGCAAGCGCGACACCTTCCTGGACCTCGACCCGCGCGGCATCGTCACCGCCACGGTCCTGTCGGCGCGATGCCCGGTGGTGGCCGTGCCCGATGACGCGCGCGGCTTCGACGCCGGCGGCCACGCCCTGGTGGCCTGGGACGGCTCCGAACCTGTGATGGCCACCTTGCGGGCGGCCGTTCCCCTGCTGCGGCTGGCCGGTTCGGTGACGCTGTTCACCGTCGACGACGGCGGCAAGGGCGTGCCGGCGGAAGCGGCGGCGGCCTATCTGTCGCGCCACGGTGTCCACGCCGCCATCGAGCGCGTCCCGGCGCGCGACACGCGCGCCGACAAGGTGATCCTCGAAGCCTGCGCCAACCAGGGCGCCAGCTACTGCCTGATGGGCGCCTACAGCCACGGGCGGGCGCGCGAGGATCTGTTCGGCGGCGTCACGCGGGGCATGCTCGACGCCGCCCGGCTGCCGCTGGTGCTCGGCAGCTGAAGCCTTCGCGCCGTCGAACCGTTTATCAGCAGGGGCCGGCCGCGCCACGCGGCTGGCCCTTTCGACGTCAGGCGTACGGATTGAGCGCCAAGCCAGGATAGGACACAGATGAGCGCCCATCGGCCAAGCGCCTCCACCGCCTTGCCTCCGCCGGCCTTTCCGCCGGGGACCAAGCTGTTCACCTGTCCGATGCATTCGCAGATCCGGCAGGCTGGCCCGGGTCTCTGTCCGATCTGCGGCATGGCGCTGGAACCGGTGACGGTCGACGTCGACGACGGGCCAAGTCCCGAACTGCGCGACATGACGGTGCGGTTCTGGCTGGGGCTGGCTTTGACCCTGCCGGTGTTCATCCTGGAGATGGGCGCCCATGTCCTGGGCCATCACCGGTGGGTTCAGCCCTCGGTCTCCGCGTGGATCCAGTTCGCGCTGTCGACCCCGGTGGTGCTGTGGGCCGGCTGGCCGTTCTGGGCCCGCGGCTGGACCTCCGTGGCGACCGGCCGCTTCAACATGTTCACCCTGATCGCGATGGGCGTGGGCGCGGCCTACGCCTACAGCCTGGTCGGCCTGTTCGCGCCGGGCGCGCTGCCGACCAGCGCCCGCGACGCGATGGGGACGGCGCCGGTCTATTTCGAGGCGGCGGCGGTGATCACCGTCCTGGCCTTGCTGGGCCAGGTGCTGGAGCTGAGGGCCCGCGAGCGCACGTCCGGCGCGATCAGGGCGCTGCTCGACCTGGCGCCCAAGACCGCGCGACGGGTCAAGGCCGACGGCTCCGACGAGACCGTGACCCTGGACCTGGTCAGCGTCGGCGATCGGCTGCGCGTGCGCCCGGGCGAAAAGGTCCCGGTCGACGGCGAGATCGTCGAGGGCCGGGTGTCGATCGACGAGTCCCTGGTCACCGGCGAGTCGATGCCCGTCACCAGGTCGGCGGGCGACAGGGTCATCGCGGGTTCGATCAACCGGACCGGCGCGTTCGTGATGCGCGCCCAGCAGGTCGGCGCCGAGACCCTGCTGGCCCGCATCGTCCAGATGATCGCGCAGGCCCAGCGCAGCCGCGCCCCGGTCCAACGCCTGGCTGACCAGGTGTCGGCCTGGTTCGTGCCGGCGGTCATAGCGGCCGCGATCCTGGCGGCGGCGGTCTGGGCGATGGTCGGTCCCGCGCCGCGGGTGAGCTTCGCCCTGATGGCGGCGGTGTCGGTGATGATCATCGCCTGCCCCTGCGCCCTGGGCCTGGCGACGCCGATGTCGATCATGGTCGGGGTCGGCCGCGGCGCCCAGCTGGGCGTCCTGATCAAGAACGCCGAGGCGCTCGAGCGCCTGGAGAAGATCGACACCCTGGTCATCGACAAGACCGGCACCCTGACCGAAGGCCGCCCGGCGGTGACGGCGATCGAGGTCGTTCCCGGAGGCGATGCGACGCGGCTGTTGCGCCTGGCCGCCAGCCTGGAGCGGAGCAGCGAGCATCCCCTGGCCGACGCGATCGTGCGGGCCGCCAAGGATCGCGGCCTTGTGCTGTCGCCGGCGACGCAGTTCGACTCCCCCATCGGCCTGGGCGTCATCGGCGTGGTCGAGGGGCAGCGCGTGGTGCTCGGCGGGGCCCGCCTGATGGCCGACCAGGGGATCGACGTCTCAGCGCTGGAGGCCAAGTCCCAAGCCCTGCGCCAGGACGGCGCGACCACGATCTTCGCGGCCGTCGAGGGCCGTCTGGCCGGCGTCCTGGCGATCGCCGACCCCATCAAGGCCACCACGGTCGAGGCCATCCGCGCCTTGAAGGCTCAGGGCGTGCGGGTGGTCATGCTCACCGGCGACAATCGCAGCACCGCCCTGGCGGTGGCCGGCCGGCTGGGCATCGACGAGGTGCTGGCCGACGTCCTGCCCCAGGACAAGGCCAAGATGGTCGAAGACTTGCGCGCCGAGGGCCGTTCCGTGGCCATGGCCGGGGACGGCGTCAACGACGCCCCGGCCCTGGCCGCCGCCGAGGTCGGGATCGCCATGGGCGCGGGCGCCGACGTGGCCATCGAGAGCGCGGGCGTGACGCTGCTGCAAGGCGACCTGCAGGGCATCGTCAGGGCCCGCCGGCTGTCGCGCGCGGTGATGCGCAACATCCGCCAGAACCTGGTCTTCGCCTTCGCGTACAATGTCGCCGGCGTGCCGATCGCCGCGGGGGCGCTCTATCCGGCCTTCGGCCTGACGCTGTCGCCGGCCGTCGCGGCCCTGGCCATGGCGCTGTCCTCGGTCAGCGTGATCGGCAACGCCCTGCGTCTGCGCCGCGCGCGCCTCTAGTCGAAGCGGCCCTCTCTGGGCGTCAGATCGGCGTCGGGCTGCGGCGCGCCAGGCCCAGGGCCCGGCTCTTCAAGGCCTCGGCGGCGATCAGATAGGCGGCAACCAAGCCGAAGATCGCCGCAAGCGTCGCGGCGCTGGGCGGAGCGAAGCCCAGCACATGGGCCCAGGGCAGGAAGGGCAGGGCCAGGGCCAGCGAAAGGCCGCAGAGCGCGCTGACGATCAGGGCCGGATGCGGCCGGCTGGCCAGCGCCGGTCCGGCCGAGCGGACGATGAAGATCACCAAGACCTGGGTGGCCATGGATTCGATGAACCAGGCGGCGCGAAACTGGGCGACGTCCGTGTGAAACACCTTCAGCAGCAGCGCGAACGTGGCGATGTCGAACACCGACGACAGCGGGCCCATCAGGGCGGTGAACCGCAGCAGGCCGCGCATGTCCCAGGCCCTGGGCCGCGCGAGATCCGGGGCGTCGGCGCCGTCGAACGGAATGCCGATCTGCGACAGGTCGTAGATCAGGTTGTTGAGCAGCACCTGGACGGCGGTCAGCGGCAGGAACGGCAGGACCAGGGAGGCCAGGGCCATGGTCAGCATGTTGCCGAAGTTGGAGCTGGTGCCCATGCGGACGTATTTCATGATGTTGGCGTAGGTGCGCCGGCCTTCGGCCACTCCGTCGGCCAGCACGCCCAGGTCCGGGGCCAGCAGGATCATGTCGGCGGCCTCGCGCGCGACGTCGGTGGCGCCCTCGACCGACAGGCCGACATCGGCGGCCCTGATCGCCGGGGCGTCGTTGATGCCGTCGCCGATGAATCCGACCGTGTGGCCCCTGGCGCGCAAGGCGCGGACGATCCGCGTCTTCTGGTCGGGCGTGACGCGCGCGAACAGGTCGACGTGTTCGACCTGGACAGCCAGGGCCTGGTCGTCGAGCCTGTCGATCATCTCGCCGGTCAGCAGGCCTTCGACCGGCAGGTCCAGGGCGGCCACCAGATGTTGCACCACGGCGGCGGCGTCGCCCGAGATCACCTTGACCCGCACGCCGGCCGCTTCCAGTCGGCCGATGGCCGCGGTCGCGCTGACCTTGGGCGGGTCGACGAAGACGCAGAAGCCGAGGAACACCAGGCCTTGATCGCCGTGGTCGCCGATCGTTTCCTGGCCCGGCGCGGCCTTGAACGCCACGCCCAAGAGACGCAGGCCCTTGGCGGCGCGATCGGCTTGCAGGTCGGCCAGGCGCCGGCGAAGCGCCGGATCGAGCGGGACGCGCGCGCCCGAACGGTCCTGCGCTTCGCCGCAGAGGGCCAGCAGGGTCTCGGGCGCGCCCTTGACGATCTCCAGGCGTTCGCCGTCCGACAGCCGCTCGACCAGGACCGACACCCGGCGCCGCTCGAAGTCGAACGGCCGCTCGTCGAGCTTGCGCCAGCCCTCCAGGCTGCGGCCGGTCATGTGCAGGATCAGGGCTTCGTCCAGCGGGCTCTTCAGGCCGGTCTCGAACCTGGCGTTGACCGCCGCCCACTCGGCCACCTGGTCGTCGTCCTCGCCGTCGAGGCCCGGATGGCCGACCAGGGCGATGCGGGCCTCCGTCAGGGTCCCGGTCTTGTCGGTGCACAGGATGTCCATCTGGCCAAGGTCGTGGATCGCCGACAGCCGCTTGACCACCACCTTGGCCGCGGCCATGCGCTGGGCGCCGCGCGACAGGGCCACGGTCATGATCATCGGCAGGAGTTCGGGCGTCAGGCCGACCGCCAGGGCCATGGCGAACAGGAACGACTGCAGGGCCGGCCGCCCGAGGGCCAGATGAGCCAGGAGGACGAACAGCACCAGGAACAGGGTCAGCCGGACGATCAGCACGCCCAGCTGATGGACGCCCCGCTCGAAGGCGGTGGGGGGCTGCGCGGCCGACAAGGCTCCGGCGATCGCCCCGATCCGGGTGCGCGCGCCGGTGGCGACGACCAGCATGCGGGCCGCGCCGGCGACGACGGAGGCGCCCTCGAACAGCGCATTGCGCGCGTCGGCCAGGACGGTTTCGGTGGCGGCCGGCTCGCTCGCCTTCTCCACGGGATAGGGCTCGCCGGTCAGCAGGGCCTGATTGACCTGCACGCCGTTGGCCTCCAGGACCACGCCGTCGGCCGGGACCAGATCGCCGGCGGCCAGCTCGACGACATCGCCGGCCACCAGCTGCGCGACCGGCAGTTGCGCCACCTTGCCGTCCCGCCACACCGCCGCGCGCAGGGCGATCGTCTGGCGCAGGGCGGCGGCGACGGCCTGGGCGCGATGCTCCTGAACCATGTCCAGGCCCGTCGAGGCCAGGATGACGAAGACGATGATCACGAAGCTGGGAAGATCGCCGGTGGCGCCGGCGATGGCCGCGGCCACCAGCAGTATGGCGACCAACGGATTGGTCAGGCGGCGCAAGAGATCGGCCCAGGCGTGACGGCGGGCGGCCGGGGCGATGGTGTTGGGTCCGTCGCGCGCCAGGCGCGAGCGGGCCTGCGATGCCGAAAGGCCCTGGCGATCGCTCGCCAGGGCCTTGATCAACGCGCCGGCGCCCTGACGCCAGAATTCGGGAGGCCTGGCGCTCATCGGCGCCGTCCGGTCAGGCGCAGGGCGAACAGGAAGGGGTTCAGCAGGTCCAGATAGAGCGTCAGCGCCCCGACCACGGGCGCGCGCGCGTCGCCGCTCCAGCGTTGCGCGTACAGGCGGCCGATGTGCTGGACGTCGAGCGCGGTCAGGCCGGCGAACACCAGCACGCCGATGGCGCAGATCGCCAGGTCCACTGTCGAGGGGCCGAACAGCAGATTGGCCAGCATGGCCACGATCAGCGCCATCAGGCTCATCAGGCCAAAGGCGCCCAGGCCGCTCAGATCGGCTCSCGTCGTGGCGCTCAGCAGGGCCAGGCCGGCGAATCCGGCCGCCACGGACACGAAGGCGAGCGCCAGATCGTGATCCGAATAGGCCGCCACCAGATCTCCGAGCGAGAGGCCCACCAGCAGGGCGTAGGTGAGAAAGACCAGCGCCGCCGCGGCGGGCGCCAGCTGCCGGGCGGCGCCGCTCAGCATCAGCAACAGAGGAAGGGGCGCGAGCGTCACCGCCCAGCCGGCGGGGGTCAGGCCACGGCCCGTGACCAGCACCTGCGCCAGCGCCGGCAGGTTGGCGCAAGCCCAGGCGCCGGCGGCCGAGACCAGCATCCCGCCCGCCATCCACAGCCAGACCCGCACCATGAAGTCCAGATGGTCGGTGTCGTCTCCAGACGTCGAGAACCCTAGTTCGAGCTTGTCGTCGCTGCGCTGCGTCATGACGTGTCCTCGATCTTGGGCCGCGCGTGATGCCCGCGAAGGTTCAAGGATCGTCGCTGACGGGCGTGGGCCCAATTGGGGAACCTACGTAGGTTTGCGAAGTTCGCGGAAGACGGGAGACGACTAGGCAAGGCTCCCCATCGGTGAGGCGCGGAAAAAGGTCATGTCCGCCTGGATTCGAAAGTGCTCCAGCCATGGCCGCCCGAGCTGAACGGCGGGCGCCCGGGCGCGCCCCTGTTTTCGGCGCGTGGCGGCGCTGGCTGCTGGGCGGGCTGACCGCCGCGGCCCTGGTCTGGGCGATCCTCCATTTCGGCGAGCTGGCGGCCTTTGGCCGACTGTTGGCTCGCGCCCAGCCCCTGTGGCTGGCGGCGGCCCTGGTGCTCCAGGTCCTGACCTATGTCAGCGTCGCGAGCGGCTGGAGCCTGGTTCTGGCCCGGGCCGGCGCGCCGCGGAAACTGCGCCGGCTCGTGCCGATCGCCCTGACCAAGCTGTTCGCCGACCAGGCCATGCCCACCGCCGGCCTGGGCGGCAATCTCGTGCTGATCGACCAGCTTTCGCGTCTGGGCGTCGAGCGCGGGACCGCCGTGGCGGCGCTGATCGTGTCCCTGATCGGCTACTACGCCGCCTATGCGGTGTTCGCCGTGGTCATGCTGCTGTTGCTCTGGTCGCACGATCACGCCACGCCGCTGATGGCGGGCCTGGTGACCGTCTTTCTTCTGGTCGCCCTGGCCATGCCCGCCCTGGCGCTGTGGCTGAGGCGTCGCGGGGGCCGGCCGCTGCCGGCCTTCCTGGAGCGCCTGGGCCCGATCCGGATCCTGCTGGAGACCCTGGCCCAGGCGCCAAGCGATCTGCTGGCGGACCGCAAACTGCTGGCGCGCGTCGCGTTGTGCAACGGCCTGGTGTTCCTGCTCGACGCGACCACTCTGCAGGCCTGCCTGCTGGCGCTCGGCGGCGGCGTGGCCTTCTCCACCGCCTTCATCGCCCTGATCATGGCCTCGATCGTCGCGACCCTGGGGCCCATTCCGCTGGGCCTGGGCACGTTCGAAGCCACCTGCACCGCGACCCTGCACATGCTGGGCGCGCCGTTGGAGCAGGCCTTCGCCGCGACGATTCTCTTGCGGCTGCTGACCCTTTGGGCGCCGATGGCGCCGGGCATGGCGCTGCTTCAGCTCAACGGCCGCCGCCGCCGCCGCCGCGCCGCGTCGACCGAAGACCGTCCCGCCAAGTCCAGGTGACCCGGCGCCGAAGACGCATCCGCGCCTTGCCTAAGTCCGCGGTTGGCGCGCATCATCACGACCGGGGACGGCGAGAGACTCTGATGATGGTGCGCGATCGACCGGAAGACGCGCGAGCCTTCAACATGGCGATGCGCTACGGCGGGGCGGTCGCCGCCGTGGCGGTGGCGGCCATGGCGCGCCTCGCCCTGGGGCCCTGGCTGGAGCATCGCTCGCCCTATCTGCTGTTCACCGCGCCGGTGGTGACGGCCGCCGCATTCGGCGGTCTGGGTCCGGCCCTGGTCGCCGCCAGCCTGGGCCTGGCCGCCGGCCTGTGGTTCAGCGGACACGGCGGGGTCGACTCGACCGAGCCCCTGGTGTTCATCCTGGTCTCGATCGCCCTGATCCTGGTCGGCGGCGAGATGGAGCGACTGCGACGCCGATTCGTCGCCAGCGAGCGGCAGGCCGAAGAGCGGGCCGCGGCCGCGGGCCGGATCGCGCGCGAACTGAACCTGCTGATCCACGGGGCGGCCGAATACGCCATCTACATGCTGGACCCGCGGGGCCACGTGCTGATCTGGAACGCCGGGGCCGAGCGCCTCAAGGGCTGGAGCGAATCCGAGATCCTGGGCCAGCACACGGCCGTCTTCTATCCCGCGGACGCGCGAGCCGCCGGCAAGCCCGATGACGACCTGGAGCGGGCCCAGGCCCAGGGCAAGCTCGAGGAGGAGGATTGGCGCCTGCGCAAGGATGGTTCGGAGTTTCTGGCCCACGTCTCGATCACGCCGCTGTATGACGAGGCCGGCGCGCTTCAGGGCTTTGGCAAGGTGGTCCGCGACGTCACCGACCAGAGGGCCAGCGAACGGGCGTTGCGCGCCAGCACCAGCCACCTGGCGTCCATCCTGTCGACCGTGCCCGACGCCATGATCGTCATCGACGAGCGCGGAGCCATCCTCTCGTTCAGCGCCGCGGCGGAACGGCTGTTCGGCTACGCCGAAGCCGAGATCGTCGGCGCGAACGTCAGCCGGCTGATGCCCGAGCCGGACCAATCCCAACACGACGCCTATCTGCGGCGCTATCTGACCACCGGAGAGCGACGGATCATCGGCATCGGCCGCGTGGTCGTGGGACTCAGGCGCGACGGCACGACCTTCCCGATGGAGCTGTCGGTCGGCGAGGCGAAGGGGGAGGGGCACGGCGAGGGGCAGAGGGTGTTCACCGGCTTCATCCGCGACCTGACCGAGCGCCACCGCACCGAGACCCAGCTTGAAGAGCTGCAGTCGGAGCTGATCCACGTGGCGCGGGTCAGCGCCATGGGCACCATGGCCTCGACCCTGGCGCACGAGCTCAACCAGCCGATCACCGCGGTCGCCAACTATGTCGAGGCCGTTCGCGACCTGTTGGCCCAACCCTCGCCCGACGACCTGCCGATGATCCGCGAGGCGCTCGACGACGCGGCCGGCCAGGCCATGCGCGCGGGCCATATCGTGCGGCGGCTGCGTGACTTCGTCGCCCGCGGCGAGGTGGAAAAGACCGTCGAGGACTTACCCGCCCTGGTCGACGAGGCCGTCGCCCTGGGTCTGATGGGCGCGCGCGAGGACGGCGTGAAGGCCAGCTTCGACCTGGATCCGCACGCCCGCCTGGTGCTGGTCGACAAGGTCCAGATCCAGCAGGTGCTGATCAATCTGGCCCGCAACGCCGTGGAGGCGACGGTCGATTGCCCGCGGCGGCAGGTGGCGTTCCATAGCCGGGCCGAGCCGGGCGGCCTGATCCGGGTGACCGTGTCCGACAGCGGTACGGGGGTCTCGCCAAAGGTCGCCGAGCAGCTGTTCACCGCCTTCGTCACCACCAAGGCCGACGGCATGGGCCTGGGGCTGTCGATCTGCCGCACGATCGTCGAGGCCAACGGCGGGCGAATCTGGTTCGAACCGGGCCAGGACGGCGGTTCGCAATTTCATTTCACCCTGGTGCGCGCCGAACCGGAGGCGGTCGATGTCTGAAAAACGCGTTATCCATATCGTGGACGACGAGGAAGCCATCCGCCGCTCTGCCGGCTTCATGCTCAAGACGTCCGGCTTTACGGTCACCACCCACGTCTCGGGCGTGGCCTTCCTGCGCGAGGTTCGCCACCTGGACCCGGGTTGCGTGCTGATGGACGTCCGCATGCCGGAGATGGACGGCCTGGAAGTCCAGGCGGCCATGGTCGAACGCGGCGTGGCCATGCCGGTCGTCGTGCTGACCGGCCATGGCGACGTGACCTTGGCGGTGCGGGCGATGAAGGCCGGCGCCGTGGACTTCATCGAAAAGCCCTTCGAGAAGGCCGTCCTGCTCGCGGCCATCGAGGCGGCGTTCGAACGCCTGGACGACGCCGAGGGCCGCGCGGCTCGGGCGGCGGACGCGGCCGTGGCCGTGGCGGCCCTGACCGGCCGCGAGCAGGATGTGCTCAAGGGCCTGGCCCAGGGACTGCCAAACAAGACCATCGCCTACGACCTGGGCATCTCGCCCCGGACCGTCGAGGTTCATCGCGCCAACCTGATGAGCAAGCTGAAGGTGCGCAGTCTGTCCGAAGCCCTGCGGATCGCGTTTTCGGCGGGTCTGGCCGAAGGGCCGACCTAGGGAATTTACGTAGCGACGCCATTGCGGGTCCGATGTCATGGGAGAGGCTTGGCCGCCTTTCCCGAGCGATGGTCCCCCGTGCTGACATGATCTTGGCCGCATCTCCCGACACGCCCGCGCGTCCCCGCCTGCTCCTGGTGGAGGACGACCCCGGCGTGCGCCGCGCCCTGCAACTGCTGCTGCGGGGCCGAGGCTTCGACGTTCGCGCCTACGCCGTCGGCGCCGCCTTGATCGCCGATCTGCAGGCGCAGATGGACGCGGTCGCCCTGGTCGCCGATTTCAAGATGCCGCAGATCGACGGCGTGGCGCTGCTGACGGCGTTGCGCGCCGCCGGCTGGAACGGACCGGCCCTGTTGATCACCGGCTTCCCCAGCCGTGAGGTCGAGGCGCGCGCGCGGGCGGCGGGCTACGCCCTGGTGATCGAAAAGCCGCTGGTCGAGCAAACCCTGGGCGAGGCGGTGGAGCGCATGATCGCCGCCGCCGCGCGGACGCCGACTACGTATTAATCCCAACTGCGGCCGGCGGCGGGCGACGCTATCCCCGTCAGCAGGGCTGTCTACGGCCCGCTCGATCCCAAGTGCGCGTCGCCGCCGGCCTGCAGGGCCGGGCCGGCCCGCGGGTTCCGTTCCACGTGATCGGCTCAGTTCTGGAGGAATCGCCATGGGCAATGATCAAAACCCCGCCGACGACGCCCAGGCGTCCACCCGATCGGCCGACGCGCCGGCGTCGCCCAGGCGGCGCCGGCGCGGGCCCAGGATGGGTCGGCGCCTGCGGGGCCTGGCGCGGCGTTGGCTGTGGGCGATTCTGACTTTCCTGATGCTGGTGGTCGGCGGCGTCGCCGCCTGCCAGTCGCCGGGCTGGCTGGGGCCGTCTCATCACGAACCCAGTCTGGCCAAGCCGTTGACGGAGCCGAGCCGATGATCCGCGCGCGTCGTCGCCCCATCCTCGCGGGGGTCTTGGCGGCCGGCGGGCTGGCGTTCGCCGGGGCCTCCCTGGCCGCGACCTCGTCGCCGGACATGACCGGCGGACGCGGCGTCGCGCAGCGCAATTGCGGCGGCTGCCACGCGGTGGCCGACGGCGCCAGTCGGCTGGCCGACGCGCCGCCGTTTCGCGATCTCTGGCGGCGCTATCCGAAGGGCCGTCTCGACCTCGTGCTGGAGGAAGGAATGCTGCGGCCGAGCCGCCCGCCCGAGGAAGGTTCGCCGCGATCGCACCCGCGCATGCCCATGGCCGACCTCGGCGATGACGAGGTCGCGGCGCTTCGCGCCTATCTGCTCAGCCTGGATCCGCGGCGCTGACCTGAAGGCGCGCGCGATCGGGAGGCCGGATTTGATCATGCTCAACGCCGATCCGCACACGACGCGCAGGCTGGTTCGGGCGATCATGCCGTCCTCGGCCCAGGAGATCCCCATGAGCGCGATTCCCAGCCTCTCGACCGCGGCCGCGCCGCGATGACGCCCGCCCGGGCCCTGTTGATCGGCCTGGGCGCGGCCGCCCTGGCCGGCTGCGGCCTGTTGGCCCCGCCCGTCAAGGTCTCGCCCCTGGAACGGCTCGGGGACGTCGGCCGGGGGCGGACGCTGGCCCAGGCCCGGTGCGCGGCTTGCCATGCGATCAGCGGACCAGGCCCGAGCCGCGACCCGCAGGCGCCGCCGTTCACCCAGGTGGCGCGCCGCTACGCGGACCAGAGGCTGGATTGGGAACTGGAAGCCATTTCCCAGGTCGGCCACTACGCCATGCCCGCCAAGGCTCTGAGCCCGTCCGAAATGCGCGACCTGGACGCCTATGTGCGCAGCCTGACGCCGCGCGGCGACGCAAGCCCCGCGGTTTGACGCCGATCAGCGCGTGGTCGTCGGATCGTGGGGGACGGCGGCCGCGGGATTCAGCCGCCATTCCTGGCTGACGGTGTAGAGGCGGCTGCGCGCCGACGTGTCGTGGTAGTCGATCACCGAAATGACGCGCGGCGTGGCGCGCAGCACGGCCACGTCGACACTGGCGGGGTGAGGCGTGAACGGCTCGGTCTTGGCGTGCATCTGGATGCGCCGATTCAGGGCCTCGATGTGTTTTCCGGCCGGGACCTCGTCCACGACGGCGGCCATCGACAGGCCGCGGGCCACGCCGTCGGCCTCTCCGCCGATGGCGATCGAGACGCGCGGGTCCCGCACGATATTGGCGAGCTTCTGACTGTCGCGAGCCACCAGGAAATACAGCGCCAGCCCGTCGGCCAGATAGTTGACGATGGTGACCTGCGGCCAGCCGTCCGCCCGAAGCGTGGCCAGACTCATCAGGTGGTGGTCGACCAAGATCGCCGCTATCCGCTCGGCGGGGTCCTGGTCGTGTCCCGGCGTGTCGGGGCTGGACATCGTTTCCTCCCTTGGATGAAACCGCTTCGAGGCTGCGCCTGCCCGTGGATTCCGCCTTGAGCGTCGTCAAATCGCGCGCCGTGACGCTCAAGGATTGTCTGACGTCCGAAGCAAGGCCTCCAGTTGAGCCAGGTCAAGTCCTTCTGTCGCGAACGCGGCAGACTGGGCGGTGGTTCGGAAGGGGCGCGGCATGAGCATTCTGCAATCGATTATTCACGGCCTGAACCTGACGGGCGTGGCCGTGCTGGCGGTCATGGCCACTCTGGCGGTGCTGCGGGCGATCTGCGGCGAGGGGCCGGCGATGCGATACATCCGGCGGCGGCGATGATCCGCGCCAATCCCCGTCCCACCGCCCGTAGCGACGCCGGGGAGGGGCTGCGCTGGATCTTTCCGGCCTTGGCGCTGGCCGCGCCCGTGATGGGCGACGCGGCCGGCGGCTATCTGCTGGGATGCCTGGTGTTTGGCGCGGCCCTGGGGCTGTGGAGCGCTCATCGCACGCACGCGGTCTGGTCCGTCATCGCTTGGTGCGTGATCACGGGCGGATTCGGCGCCACGCTGATCCTGACCCGGGTTCCGGCCTTTCCCAGCCAGACGGCGCTGGCGCTCGTGGCGGCGAGCGGCCAAGGCCTCGCGCTCCTGGGCGTCGGCGCGCCGGCCACCATCGAGGGCTGGAAGGCGCGCGGCATGGTCCTCCTGTCCCTCGCCGGGCCCCTGGCTCTGGCGCTTTTGGCCTTGCACGGCGCGCCGGTCTGGGGCGCGTTCGCCGCGGCCCTGGCCGTCTGCCTCAATCTGTCGGCGCTTCCGCTGGCGCTCATGGCACGCCGCCGCGCCGCGCCTTGAAACGGGCTGGCGGTGTCCGATCCGACACCGGGGGCCTTCGACCGTCTGAAGGCGAGACGCCCGACCGAACTTGACCCAGGTCAACCCAAGTCGCCGCGAGAGGGCGTGTTCTGGGGCGTCACCCACCCCCAAACTCCAAGGCAGGACAATGTCAGCTCGCAAGATCAAGACGCTCGCCCGCGACGGCCGCGACGCTTTCGAAAACGTCACCGATCACTTCAAGATTATGGTCGACCACCTGGGCCAGGACGCCAGCGACGCGGTCTCGGTGAGCGCGGTGGCCCTGGGCCACGCGGCCATCGAACTGGTCGGTGACGTCCAGGCCAAGCTCGATCGTCTCGAGATGGCCGCGGAGCGACAAATCCGGCGCCATCCCGGCCAGGCGCTGGCCGGTTCCGCGGCCGGCGTGGCCCTGATCGCCGTCGCCGCCGGCCTCGTCACCTATGCCGTGACCCGGCGGCCTCGCGACGCCTAGCCAAGTCGCCTTGTGCAGTCTGGCGAGACGGAGGCGCAGGTGACCGAACGCACCCAGGGTCTGGACGAGGGCGAGGCGGCGCGTCGTCTCGCGCTGGTTGGTCCCAATCAGCTCGATCCGCCGCGTACGCGCTCGGTGGCGCAGATCGTGCTGGCGACGATCCGCGAGCCGATGTTTGGACTGCTGTTGGCCGCCTCGGCCCTCTATCTGGCGGTCGGCGATCTGGCCGAAGGCCTGCTGCTGACCCTGGCGGCGGTCGCCACCATCGTCCAGGTCGTGTTCCAGGAAGCGCGCAGCGAACGGGCGCTCAAGGCGCTGCGCGACTTGGCCGAGCCCATGGTGCGGCTGGTGCGGGACGGGGTCGAGCGGCTGGCGCCGTCGCGTTCGCTCGTTCCGGGCGACATCGTCCTGGTAGGCGAGGGGCAGCGCGTGCCCGCCGACGGCCAGTTGATCGACGGCGAACTGCTGACCATCGACGAAGCGGCCTTGACGGGCGAGTCGGTCCCGGTTCAGCGCGCGCCGGGATCGGCGGGCCTGTCCGACGCGATCTTCGGGGGCACGCTGATCGTCTCGGGCCAGGGGGTGGCCGAGGTGACCGCGACGGGACCGCGAACCGCCATCGGCAAGATCGGCGCGGCCCTGGCGACGCTGGCCCCCCCCGAGGACCCGCTCAAGAAAAGCATCGCGAGGCTCGTCGGGTGGCTCGGCCTGGCCGCCGGGCTGTTCTGCCTGCTGGTCGTCGTCACCTACGGGCTGATGCGGGGCGATTGGCTCGAGGCCGCCCTGGCGGGCATCACGGTCGCGATCGCGATGATCCCGGAAGAGTTTCCGATGGTGCTGTCGATCTTCCTGGCCCTGGGCGCATGGCGGCTTGGCCGCCACAACGTGCTGGTTCGCCACGGGGCGGTGATCCAGACCCTCGGCGGCGCCACCGTGCTGTGTGTCGACAAGACCGGGACCCTGACCGAAAACCGCATGACGGTCGCCAGGCTCTGGGCGGAGGGCGCGCAAGGCCCGCCCACGCCGCCGGACGCCTCCGGCCCGCACCCTCTGCTGGCGACCGCGGCCCTGGCCAGCGCTCCGCGCCCGATCGATCCGATGGACCGGGCGCTCATCGCCTTGGCCTGTCCGCCCGCCGACGCGCGCCTCGAACGGGTCTGGCCTTTGCGAACGGGACGCCTGGCCGTCGTTCAGGCTTGGCGCCGGGGCGATCGGAGTCTGCTGATGGCCGCAAAGGGGGCGCCGGAGGCGATCTTCGCCCTGTGCCGTCTCGCGGCCGAGGAGACGGCGTCCATCCGCGCGGCGCTCGACGTCCTGGCGATCGATGGCCTGCGCGTGCTGGCCGTCGCCGAGGCGGTCGGGGAGGGCGCCGCGCCGGACGAGCCCGAGGTCGTCAGGTTCGTCTTCCGCGGCCTCGTCGGGTTCGCCGATCCGTTGCGCGCCGACGCGGCCGCCGCCGTGCGCGAGGCGCGGGCCGCCGGCGTCAAGGTGATGATGATCACCGGCGACTATCCGGCCACGGCCCTGAACATCGCGCGCCAGGCCGGCCTCGACGTGCGGGCGGGCGTTCTGACCGGGGATGACATCGCTCGGCTCGATCAGGCGGCGCTGCGCGCGCGCCTGACGGACGTCTGCGTCTTCGCGCGCGTACGGCCCGAACAGAAGCTGGCGCTGGTGGAGGCCCTGAAGGCCAATGGCGAGATCGTCGCCATGACCGGCGACGGGGTCAACGACGCGCCGGCCTTGGAGGCGGCCCATATCGGCATCGCCATGGGGCGACGCGGGACGGACGTGGCCCGCGAAGCCGCCGACCTCATCCTGCTGGACGACAGCCTGGCGTCGATCGTCGGCGGCGTGCGGCTGGGCCGACGGATCTACGACAATCTGCGGCGCGCCCTGACCTATGTCACCGCCATCCACGTGCCGATCGCCGGCCTGGCCCTGGCGCCGGTGCTGCTCGGCGCGCCGCCGATGCTGTTTCCAGTGCAGGTGGTGTTTCTCGAACTGATCATCGACCCGGTCTGCTCGCTGGTCTTCGAAGGCGAGCCCAGTGATCGCCAGAGCATGCGGCGGCCGCCGCGCTCGCCTCGGGCAAGCCTGTTCGGGCCGCGGCAGATCGCGCTCGGCGTCTTGCAGGGGCTGACCATTCTGGCCGCCGTGCTGGCGCTCTACCTCTGGGGCCTGACGTTCATGTCCGCTGCCCAGGCGCGGGCCGGAGCGTTCGTGGCGCTGGTGATCGGCAACCTGACCCTGGCCGTCACCGACGCCGCGGGGCGTGACGGACGCCTGCTGGATGCGCGGCGCTGGGTTTTCTGGACCATCGCGGGGACGGCGGGCGCCATCTTGCTGCTGGTGTTGTTGGCGCCGGGTCTGGCGGCCCTGTTTCGCATGGCGAGGCCGCCGGCGGGGTTTGCGGCGCTCTGCGTCGCCACGGGCGTCTCGGCGGCCAGCTGGGCCTGGCTGTCGAGGATGATGCGGCGGCCCGGTCCACGGGAGTCCGCCCCCGGCGCCGGCGAGAACGCTTGATCTCGCTCAAAGCGCGAAGCTAGGGCGCGCGCACCCTGACGTCGCGGCGGATCTAGCGAGAGCCGCGAGAGAAGGGACCGCCGATGGACTGGCAAATCTTGGAAGCGTGGTTGAGCAGCGCGAACCTGTTTGTTATCGCGGTCTGCCTCTTCGCCGCGCTGTGCGCAGCGGCGGTCGCCGGAGCGATGCTTCACGACTACCGACGTGGCAAGCGGGGCGCGGACGCGGACGCCGAGAGCGGGCAGGAGGGATACATCGTCTCGGCGGTCCTCGGGCTGCTGGCGCTTCTGTTGGGCTTTACGTTCTCCATGGCGGTGGATCGCTTCGACGCCAGGCGTTTCCTGGTGCTCGAGGAAGCCAACGCCATCGGCACCACCTACCTGCGCGCCCAGTTGCTGCCCGAGCCGCACCGGGCGCGCATCACGCATATTCTGGTTCAGTACACGGACAACCGTCTGGTGCTGGCCAAGGCGGCGTCCGGCAGCCCGGCGCAACAGGCCTCCCTCCGGGTCAACGACGCGCTGATCACCGACCTCTGGGCGGCGACCAGCGCCGCCTTCGACAGCGTGAAGACCTTGGACTTCTCCAGCGTCTTCCTCAGCTCGGTCAACACCGTCATCGACCTCGACGCCTCGCGCAAGATGGCGCGCGTGACGCGCGTGCCGACCGAGGTGTTCGGTGTCCTGATCATATTCCTCGTGGCGACGGCCGCGGTGCTGGGCTACGTGCTGAGAGGCATGCAGAGCCGCCGCGAGGCCGGGCTGCTCCTGGCGCTCCTGACGCTCTCGCTCATCCTGATCATCGATATCAATCGCCCGTTGCTCGGTGGCGTTTCCGAGAGCCAGCGGCCCATGGAGGACCTCCGCGCGGCGCTCGCCGCGCGGCCGCCAGCGGTTTTCGACAAGTGGCGATCCCCGGACTCGCCCGGCGTCGGGCAGCGGTGAAGGGGGCAAGCCGCTGCTGGGTTGATCCTGCTCCGGCGTCGGTTTCAGGTCAGCCAGTATCGGCCGCCCCGCGCCGCGAAGCCGTCGCGGATCAAGCGCAGCAGGCCGGTCGCCAGTTTGGACAGCATGATCGCAACCCTCCCTGCGAAGACTTCACGCTGGGTGATGAAGGGGGCGGAGGCAAACCTGGCCTTGGCGCGCGCGTGAGGGCGGGCGTGAACGGCGCGGGATGCGGCGCCTGAGGGCCGAGGGGCCTGCTTTTTTGGCAGATCGGCGTGGAGGCGAGCGCGCCAGCGGCCTGTCGGCGGTATTACGATTGCGACAACTCGTAATATGTCGAACGCTGCCTTCAGCGAATTTGGAGGGAGCCCGCTCATGACTGTCTTGTTCACCCGCAAGCGTTTCATCGCGGCCATGGCCGCGACTTGCCTGGCCCTGGCCTCGTGCGGACCCAAGCCCGCCGAGAAGACGGAAACCGCTCCGGCGGCGGCCCCCGCCAAGACCAGCTACAAGATCGGCTGGACGATCTATGCCGGGTGGATGCCCTGGGCCTACGCCCAGCAGTCCGGGATCGTGAAGAAGTGGGCCGACAAGTACGGCGTCGAGATCGAGCTGGTGCAGATCAACGACTATGTGGAGTCGCTGAACCAGTTTTCGGCCGGCAAGCTGGACGGCGTGACCGCCACCAACATGGACGCCCTGACCGTCCCGGCCGCCGCCGGCAAGGACACGACCGTCCTGATGATCGGCGACTATTCCAACGGCAATGACGGGGTGATCCTGAAGAACGGCGCGACACTGGCGCAGATCAAGGACCGGCCGGTCAATCTGGTCGAGCTGTCGGTCTCGCACTACCTGCTGGCCCGCGCGCTCGAGACGGCCGGGCTGAAGATGGCCGACGTCAAGACGGTCAACACCTCCGACGCCGACATCGTCGCCGCCTACAGCGCCGCCGACACCAAGGCCCTGGTGACCTGGAACCCGCAGCTGTCGGAAGTGAAGAAGATGCCCGGCGCGACCGAGGTGTTCGACAGCTCCAAGATCCCCGGCGAGATCCTCGACGGTCTGATGGTCAGCACCGACGCGCTGAAGGCCAACCCCAATCTGGGCAAGGCCCTGACCGGAATCTGGTACGAGACCATGGCCCTGACCGTCGCCCAGACCCCGGAAGGCAAGGCGGCCCGCGAGGCGATGGCCAAGCTGTCGGGCTCGGACCTGGCCGGCTTCGAGAGCCAGCTGAAGACCACCTACCTCTATGCCGATCCCAAGGCCGCCCTGGCCGCGACGGTCAGCCCGGACCTGGTCACCGCCAACGACCGCGTCCGCAAGTTCAGCTTCAGCATGGGGCTGTTCGGCCAGGGCGCGAAGTCGGTGGACGACATCGGCATCAGCTTCCCCAATGGCAAGACGCTGGGCGATCCGGCCAATGTGAAGCTGCGCTTCGATCCGACCTATGTGCAGCAGGCGGTGGACGGCAAGCTGTAGAGCGTATCGACTTCCAAAAAGCCGTGCGTGGTCCTCGTCCTTCGACAAGCTCGGGATGAGGACCGCTTCCAAGGCCGCGGCAGTCGAAAACCTCATCCTGAGCATGTCGAAGGACGAGGTTTTCGGTGGCCGGGGCAGGGCGGCTTCCTCGTAGACAAAGGACCCAGACCCGCTTCATGCGCCGCTTGTTGAACGTCAGACCCCGAGGCGGCCTAAGCGTCCTGCTCGGCCTGCTGCCGCTGCTGGCGGCGGCGCTGGTCTATCTGATGGCGTCCCAGGCCCGCCACGCCGAGAACCCGCGCGACAAGCTGCTGCCGACCCCGACCGCCATGGTCGAGGCGGTGCAAATGATGTCCAGGGTCGATCCGCTGACCGGCGACGCGCCGCTGGTGGTCGACACCGCGGCCAGCCTCAGGCGAATCGGGACCGCTCTGGGGATCTCGACCGCGCTCGCCCTGGTGTTGGGCCTGAGCCTGGGCCTGCTGCCCCTGCTGAGGGCCAAGTTCGGACCCCTGGTGGCGGCGATCGCCGTGGTGCCGCCGATCGCGGTGTTGCCCATCCTGTTCATCGTCTTCGGCCTGGGCGAGACGGCCAAGATCGCCCTGATCGTCATCGGCATCACCCCGGTCATGGTCCGCGACCTGGCCGCCCAGGTCGGCGCCATTCCCGAGGAGCAGCTGGTCAAGGCCCAGACCCTGGGCGCCAGCACCTGGCAGTTGGCCCTGCGCGTGGCGCTGCCGCAGGCCATGCCGCGGCTGATCGACAGCCTGCGGCTGTCGCTGTGTCCCGCCTGGGTCTATCTGATCTCGGCCGAGGCCATCGCCGCCGATGTCGGCCTGGGCTACCGGATCTTCCTGGTCCGCCGCTATCTGTCGATGGACATCATCCTGCCCTACGTCGTCTGGATCTCGATCCTGGCCGTGGCCATGGACGTGGCGCTGAAGCTGGCCAGCCGCCGCTTCTACCCTTGGGCTCACCCGGTGCGGGGGCGCTGATGGACCTGTTGACCTTCCGTAATGTCTGGGTCGAGTACGGCGACAAGGTCGTGCTCGAAAATGTCGATCTGTCGATCAAGCAGGGCAGCTTCGTCTCGATCGTCGGACCGTCCGGGGCGGGCAAGAGCACCTTCCTGCGCCTGGCCCTGGGTCAGGAGGCCCCGACCAAGGGCGCGATCGACCTGGACGGCCGCAAGCTGCGCGCCGAGCCGGGCCCCGACCGGGGCGTGGTGTTCCAGAAATATTCGGTGTTCCCGCACCTCAGCGCCCGCGACAACGTGGTGTTCGGCCTGGACTGCGCGGGTTCGATGTTCCGCGGCCGGCTGTCGGGCGCCAGGCGTCGCGCGGCCCTGGAGCAGGCCGACGCCATGCTGGCCGCCGTCGGCCTGGGCGACAGCGGCGACGTCTATCCGGCCCAGCTGTCGGGCGGCATGCAGCAGCGCCTGGCCATCGCCCAGGCCCTGATCAAGAAACCGCGCATCCTGCTCCTGGACGAGCCGTTCGGGGCCCTGGACCCCGGCGTGCGCCTCGACATGCACGCGCTGATCACCGGCCTTTGGCGCGAGCACGGCCTGACCATCATGATGGTCACCCACGACATCAAGGAGGCCTTCAAGCTGGGGACCCGCGTCCTGGCCTTCGACAAGCGCCGCCGCGACCCGCAGGCCCCGCACCGCTACGGCTCGACGGCGGTCTACGACTTTCCGCTGGACAAGCCGGGCGCGGTGGGGCCCGAGGCGCTGGCGGGCCTGGGCGGCTAGAGCGTGGCAGCCGAAAGTGGATGCCGGTTTCGGCGCCCGCCACGCTCCAGATGTTTGAACGAGAGCATATCCCTGAGGGATAGCTCTAGGCCACCTGCGCGCTGGCGGCGGCCATCTGGGCCTCGAACTCCGGGTTGGCCGGAAGCTTCAACAGCTCATGGGGTTCGTTGCGGTCGTTGGCCGTCTTCAGATAGCGGGCGCCCGTGCGGCTGGTCAGGGCCTCGACCTTCACCTCGACGCCGTCGCGCATCACGAAGAACCGCCGCTGGCCCGCGTCGGCCAGTTTGACCGCCTGCCTGATCGTCAGGGCCCAGGGCTCTGGCGAGGGGCCGCCGACATGGGTGATCCGCTCGTAGGTGGTGTGGCGTCCGTTCTGAGCGATCCAGGTGATTTCGGCGTGCTTGGTCATCGTGCTTCCGGGTCCGGGCAGGGCGCGCGACGAGACCCGGCCAGGCGATGGTCGCGTGGCCGGGGCGTCGAAACGATTGTCTGCTGGTGCAAGAGCGCTGACGTCAGCGCGTCAGCAAGCATAGCAGTTTTCAGCGATTCCGGGGAAAAATGCTTGAAACGCGCGTCGCGGCCGCGCCGGCTAGCCCGCCAGCGACGCGATATAGGCCCGCCAGCCGCCCAGGGCGGTGATGTCCGTCGCCCCGTCCAGGGCGCGCGGTTCGGCCACGAAGCCCTTCACGGAGGTTCCGTCCTCCAGGGTCACCGTGCCGATGGCCAGCGGGGCGGGGACCTCGGCCGTGAAGCTGCCGAAGGCCTCGAAGTCCAGTTCGTAGACCTCCACCAGGATCGACGCGCCGCCCCCGTCTTCATTGGCGCCCACGTGGATCAGCGCCGGCTTGGGCGGCGTGGTCCGCGCCATCGCGTAGAGCTTGTAGGCGGGAGCGGTCCTGGTCGCCGACACCAGCCGCGCGTCGCGCGAGGTCAGCTGCCAGTGCAGCGGCATCCCGGCCAGGTGGGCGCCGACCACGGCCAGCTTCACGCCGGGCCTGCGCGGCGTCAGGTCCAGCGGGGGCGTGTCGGCCATGGGGAAGGTCTCCAGATAGCGCTCGGCCAGGGCCAGCAGCGCGCGGTCGGCGAAGGCCGGTCCGATCAGGGTGACGCCGAAGCCGGTCCCGTTCTCACGGAAGCCGGCGGGGACGGCGAGGGCGCTCATGTCGAGCAGGTTCACGAAGTTGGTGTAGAGGCCGAGATTGGCGTTCAGCGCGATCGGTTCGGCCAGCACTTCCTTCAGGCGATAGATGGTC
This sequence comes from Caulobacter sp. Root487D2Y, assembly GCF_001427165.1. Taxonomy (NCBI): domain Bacteria; kingdom Pseudomonadati; phylum Pseudomonadota; class Alphaproteobacteria; order Caulobacterales; family Caulobacteraceae; genus Caulobacter; species Caulobacter sp. Root487D2Y. The sequence continues at coordinate 867,304 of NZ_LMFD01000010.1, read as the reverse complement.
GGGGCCGTGGGCAGCAGCATCACGTCCACGTCGTCCCAGATCCCCTCGGCCGCCCGGCGATAGGCCTCCAGGGCGTAGAGGCCCTTGAAGGTCTCGACGCCGGTGACCGCCACCCCGCCCTGGACGATGGCGCGCACGGTCGGGTGGATCGCGCCGGGACCGTCGCGCAGCAGATCTTCTACGGCGGCCGTGCGCTCGGCCACCCAGGGGCCGCTGTACAGCAGCTTGGCGCAGTCCAGCAGCGGGGCGATGTCGATCTCGACGGGCGTGCCGCCGGCGGCGGTCATGCGGTCGAGGGCGGCGGCGTAGAGGGCGGCCGATTGCTCGTCGCCCATGAACAGGCGCTGGTCTGGGCGCGGGACGCCGAAGCGGAAGGGGCCTTCCGGCGCGGCGGGCGGCGAGGATGGCGCGCGCCGCGAATAGTCGTCCTCGGGATCGAAGGCCGTCAGCACCTCGTCCACCAGCGCCGCCCCGGCCAGGTCGGCGGCGAACACGCTGATGCAGTCCAGCGAGCGGCAGGCCGGAACCAGGCCGCGCGTGCTCCAGCGGCCCTTGGACGGCTTGAGCCCGACCAGATGGTTGAACGCGGCCGGCACCCGGCCCGAGCCGGCGGTGTCGGTGCCCAGGGCGAACGCCACCAGTCCCGCCGCCACCGCCACGGCCGAGCCGGAGCTGGAGCCGCCGCTGACATAGGCCTGATCGAACACGCACAGCGGCGCGCCGTAGGGGCTGCGAACCCCGACCAGGCCGGTGGCGAACTGGTCGAGATTGGTCTTGCCGATCAGCACCGCCCCGGCCGCGACCAGCCGCTCGACCACGGTCGCCGAGCGCTCGGGCGTGTAGGCGAAGGCCGGGCAGGCGGCGCTGGTGGGCCAGCCGGCGACGTCGATATTGTCCTTCACCGCGAACGGCACGCCGGCCAGGGGCAGGATCTCGCCGGCCGCGATCCTCGCGTCGACGGCGCGGGCCTGGGCCAGGACCGCCTCGGCGGACAGGCGCAGGATCCAGGCCTGGGGCTGGATCTCGTCATAGGCGGCGACCGCGTCGAGCGCCGCCTGGGCGACCTCGACGGCGCCGGCGCCGGCGCCGCCGTTGACGGCGTCGGCGATGACGGTGACCGACAGGCGCTGGAAGCCGCTCACGCCGCGGCCTCCAGATCGGGCGCGATGGCCACGATCGGCGCGCCGGCGGCGATGGCCTGGGCCGGCTGGGCGTAGACGGCGGTCACCACGCCGGCCGTCGGGCTGTTGACGTCGCACTCGGCCTTCATGGCCTCGATCACGGCGATCACCGTCCCGGCCTCGACCCTTTGGCCGGGCTCGACCAGCACCTTCCAGACATTGCCGCCCAGCGGGGCCTCGACCAGGTCGCTGCCGTCGGGAACGGTGACGGCCGCCGCCTCGCCGCCGTCATCGGCCACGCCGGACAGGGCCTCGACGCGCGCGAACTCGCCCTTGGCCTCCCATTCGGCGCGCTCGGCGTCGAAGGCGGCCTGGCGCGTGGCCTGGAAGGCCGCGATGCTGTCGGCGTTCTCGGCCAGCATCCGGCGATAGTCCGACAGGCGGAAGGTCTCTTCCTCGATGCGGATCTGGCGGCGGCCCAACGGGAAGTCGCGCCGCCATTCGACCAGTTCCTCGGCGCTGACCGGGAAGAAGCGGATCTGGTCGAAGAACCGCAGCAGCCACGGCTTGCCGTCCACGAAGGCGTCGGTCTGGCGCCAGGTGTTCCACACCTGGATGGTCCGCCCGAACAGCTGGTAACCACCGGGGCCCTCCATGCCGTAGATGCACATATAGGCCCCGCCGATGCCCACGACGTTGGGCGGGGTCCAGGTGCGGGCGGGATTGTACTTGGTGGTCACCAGCCGGTGGCGCGGATCGACCGGGGTCGCGACCGGCGCCCCCAGATAGACGTCGCCCAGGCCCATCACCAGGTAGCGGGCGTCGAAGACGATCTTCTGAACATCATCAATGCTCGCCAAGCCGTTGACCCGGCGGATGAACTCGATGTTGTCCGGACACCACGGCGCGTCGTCGCGCACGGCCTGCATGTACTTGTCGATCGTTTGATAGATCGCCGGGTCTTTCCAGCTCAGCGGCAGGTGGACCACGCGCGACGGGATCTCGAAATCGTCGAGACCGCCCAGGCGTTCCTCGGCCGCCGTCAGGGCGGCCAGCAACTCGGCCTGGGTCAGGCGGCGGCTGTCATAGTGCACCTGCAGCGAACGGATGCCGGGCGTCAGGTCGATGACGCCGGGCAAGGCCAGGGTCCGCAGATCCAGCAGCAGGGCGTGGATGCGCAGGCGGAGTTCGAGGTCGAGGACGATGGGGCCGTACTCGACGAGCAGGTGCTGGTCGCCTTGGCGGCGATAGGTGACGTGGGGGCGATGACCCTGTTCGGGGAGTTCCTGAAGAACAGGTTCTCCCCCCTCCGTCGGCTTCGCCGACACCTCCCCCACGGGGGGAGGCTCGCGGAGCGTTTCGAGCAGGATTTCCTGCTCCGCCAACGCCTCCGCCGCCGCCGCGTCGTCCACCACGTCGAACCGCACCGTATCCCCCGGCGCCAGCTGCCCGGCCTTCCACAGGTCGGCCTGGACGATCACGAACGGACAGACGAAGCCGCCCAGCGACGGGCCGTCCGGACCCAGGATGATCGGCATGTCGCCGGTGAAGTCGACGGCCCCGATGGCGTAGGCGTTGTCGTGGATGTTGGACGGATGCAGCCCGGCCTCGCCCCCGTCGCGACGGGCCCACTCGGGCTTGGGGCCGACCAGGCGAACGCCGGTGCGGTTGGAGTTGTAGTGGACCTTCCAGTCCGTGCCGCCGATCATCGCCACGTCGGCCGGGGTGAAGAAGTCCGGCGCGCCGTGCGGGCCGGGCAGGACGCGGACGGTCCAGGCCTTGGTCGTGGCGGGGCGCAGGTCCCCGGCGAGCGGCGCGGCGGTCGTCGCGGAGGCGGCGTCGCCCAAGCGCAGCACGTCGCCAGCTGTGAGATTGCGCCCGGCATGGCCGCCGAAGCCGCCCAGGGTGAACGTCGAGCGGCTGCCCAGATAGACCGGCACGTCCAGCCCGCCCTGGAACAGCAGACAACCGCGCAGGCCCGCGCCGATCACGCGGCCGATCTTCAGGGTCTGGCCGGCGGCGACGGTGACCGGGGCGTAGGCCTCGACCGCCACCCCGTCGAGCTTGGCGTCGAACGCCGCGCCGGTCAGGCAGACCACGGCGGAACGGTTGAACTTCAGGGTCGGACCCAGGGCGGTGATCTCCAGCCCCGCAGCGTCCTCGCCATTGCCCAGCAGGCGGTTGCCCAGTCGGAAGGCCAAGGCGTCCATCGGGCCGGACGGCGGCACGCCGACGTCCCAGTAGCCCTGGCGCCCGGGCCAGTCCTGGACGGTGGTGGCCGGACCGCCGCTGAGCACCTGGACGGTGTCGGGCGTCCAGGTCACGCCCTCCAGGGCGCGCGTCGAGACCTCGCCGCTGACGAAGGCCTCCGAGCGGACGACGGTGCGCAGCCAGTCCAGATTGGTCTCCAGCCCCGCCAGCCGGGTCTCGTCCAGGGCCGCCTGCAAGGCCGCCACGGCCGCCGGGCGATCGGCCGCCGTGACGATCAGCTTGGCCAGCAGCGGGTCGTAGAAGGCGCTGACCTCGGTCCCGTCCACCACCCAGCCGTCGGCGCGGACGCCCTGGGGAAACGACACCTGGGTCAGAACGCCGGAGCTGGGGCGGTAGTCCTGGGCCGGGTCCTCGGCATAGAGCCGCGCCTGGATCGACGCGCCCTTCGGCTCGGGCGGCGGTAGGTCGAGGAAGGCGAAGTCGCCGGCCGCGCCCCGCACCATCCATTCGACCAGGTCGACGCCGGTCACCTGTTCGGTGACGCCGTGCTCGACCTGCAGCCGGGTGTTGACCTCCAGGAAGAAGAAGTCGTCGCGCTCGGCGTCGTAGAGGAACTCCACCGTGCCGGCCGAGCGGTAGTTGGCGGCGCTGGCCAGGCGGACGGCGGCGTCCAGCAGGGCCGCGCGGGTGGCGGCGGGCAGGCCGGGGGCGGGGGTTTCTTCGACGACCTTTTGATTGCGCCGCTGCAGCGAGCAGTCGCGCTCGCCCAGGGCCACCACCTTGCCGGCCCCGTCGCCGAACACCTGGACCTCGACGTGGCGGGCCTTGCGGACATAGCGCTCGAGGAACACCCCGCCGTCGCTGAAATTGCCGGTGGCCAGGCGCCGCACCGCCGCGAAGGCCTCGCTGACCGCCTCGGCCGTCTCGCAGACCCGCATGCCGATGCCGCCGCCGCCGGCCGTGGCCTTCAGGATGACCGGGAAACCGATGCGTTCGGCCGCTTCCAGGGCCGCCGCCGGATCGACCAGCAGATCGGTGCCGGGCGCCAGGGGCACGCCGTGGGCCTGGGCCAGGTCGCGGGCCGTGTGCTTGAGGCCGAAGGCGCGGATGTTGTCGGCGGTCGGACCGACGAAGGCGATCCCCGCCGCTTCACAAGATTCCGCGAAGTCTGCGTTTTCGCTGAGGAAGCCGTATCCCGGATGAACGGCCTGGGCGCCCGTCGCCTTGGCCGCCGCCAGGATCAGGTCGGCGCGCAGATAGCTTTCGGCGGCCGGAGCCGGTCCGATCCTCACCGCCTCGTCGGCCAGGCTGACGTGCAGCGAGCCGGCGTCGGCGTCGCTGAACACCGCCACGGACTTCACGCCCATGGCCTTCAGGGTGCGGATGATCCGGCAGGCGATGGCGCCGCGGTTGGCGATCAGGACCTTGTCGAAAGGAACCTTGTCGAGCATGGGCGCGGGCCTATTCCGAAACGATCATGCGCACGGGCGTCGGATTGAAGCCGTTGCAGGGGTTGTTGATCTGCGGGCAGTTGGAGACCACCACCACCACGTCCATTTCGGCCCGCAGGTCGACATAGAGGCCGGGGGCCGAGATGCCGTCGACGATGCCCAGGGCCCCGTCGGCCTCGACCGGCACGTTCATGAACCAGTTGACGTTGCTGACCATGTCGCGCTTGCCTCGCCCGTGGCGGGCGTTGGCGGTCAGGAAGTTCTCGACGCAGGCGTGCTGGGCCTTGGTGTGGTGGCCGTAGCGCAGGGTGTTGCTCTCGCAGGAGCAGGCCCCGCCGATGGTGTCGTGATAGGCCACGGCCGTGGCGGTGACCGTCATCATCGGCGCGCCCTCGTTGGACAGCAGCACCGAGCCCTCGCGCAGGAAGACGTTGCCCTGAGCGGCGATGGTGTCCTGGGCGCTGTAGCGCTCGGCGTCGTCGGCGGCGCTGTAGGCCAGGAAGTCGACGGCCTGGTTGCCCTCCAGATCGACGATCCGCAGGGTCTGGCCGGCCTTGACCTCGTGCAGCCAGGGCGCGCGCGCGGGCACGATCTCGTCGTGGACCACGGTTCCGGACAACGGGGGCGGGGTGTGGGTCATGCGGCCCTCAGCGACGGTGGTAGTCTTCGACGTTGAGGAAGGCGCGCAGGCCCTCCGGCGTCGCGTTGCGGATCGGGTCGGCTTCCGGCGTGACCGGTCCACGCCAGGCGGTGGCCCGCAGCGGCGTGACCGCGTATGCGGGGCGCGGGTCCAGCACGTGCGGGCAGTTGGCCAGCACCACGAAGAGGTCCATCTCGGCGCGCAGGGTGACGAGCCGACCCGGCGGGTAGGGGCCGACATCGATCACCGTCTCGCCGCCCTGGGCGATCCGCACATCCTTGAACAGGTTCAGGCACGGATGGATGTCCTTGCGGCCCAGGCCGAACTTGGCCACGCCCAGCGAGAAGCGGTCGCGGGCGTTGGGGTGGGCGCCGTGGTTGAAGCCGTCGCCGTACTTGCGGGCGTTGCTGGCCTGGTTGGAGGCGCCGCAGAAGGCGTCGTGGGTCCCGGCCGTGTCCTCCACCAGGCTGGCCAGCACCCGGCCCATGTCCGACAGCAGCAGGCGCCCTTGGCCCAGATAACCGTTCCACTGCACCTTCAGGGTGTCGGCGATGTTCAGGCGCTCGACCGGGCGCTCGGCGTTGAACAGCAGCAGCGACGAGCTGGCGTCGCCGGCCAGGTCGGTCAGGCGCAGGCGGGTCCCGCGCGCGATCTGGCGGCCGGCATAGCCGCCCGGCGCGATCGTCTCGTCCCAGACCACGTCGGCGGCGGCGACGCCCAGCGGCAGGTCGACGGCGTCGGTGGCCGGCACGGTGGGCATGGCCTCGGCCCGGGTCCCGGCCTGGGCGCGCGCGTGGGCCTGGGCGGCGTAGGGATCGGCGGTGCCGCTCATCAGACGACTTCTCCTTCTTCGCCGTGGAAATGCAGCGGCGGCAGCAGGGCGGTGGTGGTCACCAGCTTGATCTGCTGCACGCCGCGCACCTTGCGCAGGTCGTCGCAGAGCTGTTGAAGGCGCTCGAACGGACCCTGGACCAGCAGGACCTCCATGGCCTGATCGTCCTCCAGGAAGACGTTCTGGGCCGAGATCACCTCCTTGACGAAGCTGAGCTGCGTCTGGGCCAGGGCATGGCGCACCCGGCCGCTTTCGGCCCGATAGATCAGGGTGATGGTGCCGGCCAGGACGGCGTCGGGACGCTCGGCGCTGTGCTCGGCCAGTTCGTGGCGGATCAGTTCGGCGATCATCTGCGAGCGGCTGGGCAGGCCGCGCTCGGCGACCATGGCGTCCAGCTGCGCCATCAGCTCGGCCGGCAGGCTGATGCTCAGGCGGGCGAGTGTCGAGGAGGGCGTGTCCATGGGATGCATCCGACGGTGAATATTACGAAGGATGCAATATGTAATACTGCCCGCGCAGCAGGTCGATGCCGGGCGCCTCGGTTTTGGGCGATCGGCGACCGATCGTTACGCAGCCGAAGCGCGCGCCGGACGCGATCTGGGCCCAGGCCGCGCCTCGTGCGCTCGGCGGTGACAGGTCCCGTTTTCCGGTCCGCGCCCAATGTCCGCCGTCGGCGCCGAGCCGCCACATGATCGCGCGAGTAGGCGTCCTTTCGTGCGCGTTTCATGCGCCGCCTCCGTTGTGGATGAGAATCTTTTGCTCCGATCACCCCCCTCAAACGGGGGTTGTCGCCTTGGTCCAGGCCCCGCTAGCTCCGACGCTGTCGTTCGGGGAACGGCGAATGTCCAGTGGCTGAGTGGGGTGAAACATGTCGGGAATCGAAATCAAACGCGGTAAGGCTCGACGCAATCCGCGAGCCTTGTGGCTGACGGGAACGGCTCTGGGATGCTCGTTGCTGGTCCAGCCGGCCGCCGCCCTGGCCGCCGAAGAATGCGGCGCGCCCGCCAGCGGGGTGGTCACCTGTTCGGCCCCCGTCACCACCGGCGTCAGCTACACGACGATCGACGATCTGATTCTGAACCTGCCCGCCTCGGTCTCCAACACCGGCGCGATCGCGGTGGGCGTCGCCGGCGGGGCCGGCGATATCGGGATCGTGGCGGTCGACATCGCCACCAGCGGCGACAACGCCCCGGGTCTGGTGGTCAACACCACCAGCGGCGCGATCGACATCGCCGTGACCAAGGCGGCCACAGCCGGAACCGGCTTCACCGGCGGCGACACCAACGACGCGATCATCGCCCAGTCGGTCAGCGGCGCGATCAAGGTCAAGGCCGGCGAGCTGTCGACGGCCGGAACCTATACTTCGGCCGTCGCGGCGGGCTCGCAGACCGGCGACGTCTTGGTCGAGATCGACAAGGTCGCCTCCTCCGGCCTGGGCGGCGGCGTCGTGTCGGCCCGTTCGCTGAGCGGTCCCGCCGGCGCGCCGACCAGCGGCGGCAAGGCGACCGTCGTGGTCGGCGAGGCCACGGTCACGCGACCCAACGGGGTCATCGGCGCCTATGCGTTCGGCGACGTGTCGGTGACCGTCGGCAAGATCGTCGCGACCGGGGGGCCGGCCACCGGCTATTTCGGCGAGACGGTCTTCGGCCAGGCGATCGGCGCGCGCAGCTACGGCGGCGACGTCAGCGTCAAGGTCGACGAGCTGTCGACCAGCGGCGTGGGCTATCTGGGGGTGACCGCCACGGCCCTGGCCGGCGACGCGACCGTCGAGAGCGGAACGGTCACCACGGCCAGCGACGGCGCGTACGGAATCTATGTCCGGGCGCGCGACACGGCCAAGGTCGTGGCCGACACCACGACCACCCACGGCGCGGTCACCTATGACACCGCGACCCACTATACCGACGCCATCCGTGTCGAGGCGGCCGGCCTGATGGACGTCGCCTCGCAGCACGCCACGGCCACGGGGGCCGGCGGCTCGGCGATCCTGGCCAAGGGCGACGGGGCGATCAAGATCGTCAGCGGCGAGGCGGCGGCGACCGGCGACGTGATCACCGTGGGCGGCGTCCAGGTGTTCGCCAACGCCATCAGCGCCCAGAGCTTCCTGGGCGGCATCGACATCACCAGCGACACGGCCAGCGCCCAGGGCGCCCAGTCCTGGGCGATCTACGCCTCGGCGGCCAACGGCGCGATCAGCATCGACAGCGGGACCGCCACGGCGGCCGGGGCCGGCGGCCGGGCGATCTACGCCAACGGCGGCGGCGGGGTGACGATCAAGAGCGACACGGCCTCGACCACGGGCGCGCCCAGCGGCGCCAACGCGGCTGACGCCATCATGGCCCTGACGTTCAACAAGACCGCGAACATCAGCATCACCAGCGGTTCGGCCAGCACGACCGGAAACAACGCCCGCGGCATCTATGCCTGGACCAACGGCGACATCGCCATCGACAGTGGCGAGGTGACCACCACCGGCGCCAACGCCCACGGGATCATGGTCGATTCCGACGGGGCCATCGTCTACGCGACGCCGCACGTTCCCGCCGGCGGCGCGGGCGCGCTGAGCATCGTCAGCGACAAGGTCAGCGCCACCGGCGCGGGCTCGACCGGGATCTGGGTGGATCACGCCGGTCCGATCACGATCGACAGCGGCGAGATCACGGTCGGCAACGGCGTGGGCCTGTACGTCTACGGCCAGGACGCGGTGGACGTCTCGGCCGACAAGGTCACGGCGACCGGCACCGGCGTCGTGGTCTATGGCCGCGAGGGCGCGGTGAAGGTGGCCACGGGCGCGGTCTCGACCGGCGTTGAGGGCGACGTGGGCGTGTTCGCCCAGAGCATCAGCGGCGACATCACGATCACGGCGGGTTCGACCCAGACCAGCGGGGACCTGGCCCATGGCTTCACGGCCGACGCCGTCGGCGGGGTGTCGACCAGCGGCGATGTCAGCGTGACCAGCGGCGAGGCCAAGACCTCGGGCCGTTCGGCCTTCGGCGCCTACGCGATCAGCCAGACCGGCGCGGTGTCGGTGGACAGCGATTCGGTGGTGACGGCGGGCCAGGGCTCGACCGGGCTCTATGCCCGCGGGGCGAGCGCCTCGGTCACCAGCGGCTCGGTCCTCACGACGGGCGACGGCGCCGGCGGCGTCTACGCGTGGTCCAACGGCGACATCGCCATCGACAGTGGCGAAGTGACCACCACCGGCGCCAACGCCCACGGGATCATGGTCGATTCCGACGGGGTCATCGTCTACGGCACGCCCCATGTCCCCGCCGGCGGCGCGGGCGCCCTGAGCATCGTCAGCGACAAGGTCAGCGCCACCGGCGCGGGTTCGAACGGGATCTGGGTGGATCACGCCGGCCCGATCGACATCGACAGCGGCGAGATCACGGTCGGCAGCGGCGCGGGTCTGTACGTCTACGGCCAGGGCGCGGTGAACATCTCGGCCGACAAGGTCACGGCCGACGGCACCGGCGTCGTGGTCTACGGCCGCGAGGGCGCGGTGCACGTCACCACGGGCGAGGTTTCGGCCGGCGCCGCGGGCGACGTGGGCGTCTTCGTTCAGAGCACGACCGGCGATATCGTCGTCGACGCCGGCGTCACCAGCACCGCCAACACCGGGCTGAGGGGCGGCTTCACGGCCGACGGCGTGGGCGCCAGCTCGACGAATGGCGGTCACGTGACCGTCAACAGCGTCGATTCCGCCGTGGTGGGCCAATACGCCTCGGCCGTGTTCGGCGTGTCCACGGGCGGCCAGGTCGAGATCAACAGCGGCAAGGCGCGCGCCAGCAGCGCCAGCACGGTCGCCGTCTACGGCCGCGCCGACCAGGTGACGATCACCAGCCAGGACGCCCAGATCGCCGGCGCCAGCGCGCGGGCGATCCAGGCTCTGGCCGATCGCGGCGACGTCGTCGTGACCTCGGATCGGGCGGTCGCCGGCGACACGGGCGGCGTCGCCATCGACCTGTTCGCCAGCCACGACGTCGACCTCACCGTCACCGGCGAAACCGTGGGCGGTCAGAGCGGGGTCCGGGTTTCGGCCCTCAACCGGGCCGAGGTCACGGTCGGGGCGGACGCCTCGATCACCTCGACCAGCGGCCCGGCCGTCGAATTCCGCGCCATCCCCGTGCCCAGCGGGCTGGGAGGCTCGCCGGCGACGGGTTACGGCGCGAGCCTGACCACGGCCGGCCATATCGGCGGCGGGACCGGAGCCTTGGCCGTGAAGTTCGGTGATGGGGCCGACACCCTGACCATCCTGACCGGCGCCAGCTTCACCGGCGCCGTCGACGGCGGGGCCGGCGTGGACAGCCTGGTGCTGAAGGGAACCTCCAGCCAGCAGAGCGCCGACCAGACGTTCGGCGGCGTTCTCGGCTTCGAAACCGCCACGGTCGAGGCGGGCGACTGGACCCTGACCGGCCTGTTGCAGACCGACAACATCGCGATCGCCTCGGGCGCGACCCTGCGCATCGACGACCGCCAGGACGCCAACGCCTGGCTCCAGACGACGACGCCGGGCACGGGTCTTTCGATCCACAATGACGGGACGCTGATCTCCCAGAGCTTCGACACCAACCTCTATGCCGACAGTGGCGTGCAATCGATCAGCGGGACGGGCGACGTCGTGCTGAACTCGGGCGCGATCCTGGCCTCCGGCGCCTGGACCTATACGGGCGTGACGCGGGTGAACGGCGGCGAGCTGTACGTGGCGACCGACATCGGCGGCGCCCTTGAGCAGACCGGCGGCGACGTGGTCATTGGCGCGGCCTACGTCACCGACGACGCCGGGTTGGGCACGGTGAAGGTCTCCGGGCCGGGCTCGGTCGGCGGCTTCGCCGGCGCCATCAAGGTCGACGGCGGGCAATTCTTCATCGGCCATGCCGGCGACTACACGCTGACCAACGCCCTGTCGGGCGCCGGCGGCGACGTGATCTGGGCGGGCGGCGGGAACCTGACCCTGTCGGGCGCCTATTCGCGCACGGGCCTGCTGACCAACGACGGCGGCCTGGTGACGATCGCCAACCTGTCCGCCGACTCGCGGCTCAACCTGAAGGGCGACGCCTTCGCCCTGGCTTCGGGCGCCAAGACCACCGGCGGGCTGTCGGGCGACGCCGACCTCGACATCGGGGCCGGGACCCTGACGATCGTCCAGATCAACGGCTCCAGCTATTCGGGCGACCTGACCGGCGCCGGCGGCCTGACCAAGTCGGGCGCCGCGACCCTGACCCTGAGCGGCGCGGCCATCTATGCGGGCCCGACCACGGTCTCGGGCGGCAAGCTGTTGCTGACCGGTTCGCTGAGCAGCGACGTCACGGTGGCCTCGGGCGCGACCCTGCAGGTTGGCGACGGCGGGACGATCGGCGACCTGACCGGCGACCTGGCAATCGCCGGCACGGCGATCTTCAACCGCTCGAACGAGTACGACTACGGCGGCGACATCACCGGCGCGGGCGACCTAGTCAAGCAGGGGGCGGCTCGCCTGACCCTGTCGGGCCAGTACGGCTTCACCGGCACGACCACGGTCCAGGGCGGGTCGGTGCGAATCCTGCACCTGCCGCAGACCGCCGAGGTCCAGGTCGACAACGGCGTGCTCGACCTCAGCGGCCTGACCCAGACCATCACCAACCTCAGCGGCGGCGCGACGGGCGAGGTCGACATCGACGGCGGGGCCCTGACCGTCAACCAGTCGGGCAGCACCACCTTCGCCGGCGCGATCACCGGCTCGGGCTCGTTCACGATCACCGGCGGCGGCGTCATCGAACTGACCGGCGCCAACACCTATACCGGCGACACCACGGTCAGCGCCGGCAAGCTGAAGATCAACGGCTCGGTGACGTCCGACGTCACGGTCGGCTCGGCGGGCGCCCTGGGCGGCTCCGGGACGATCGGCGGCGACGTGGTCGTGCAGACCGGCGGCCAGGTCACTCCCGGCAACTCGCCCGGCACCCTGAACGTGGCCGGCGACTTCACCTTCGCCAGCGGCTCGACCTATCAGGTCGAGGTTTTGCCGACCGGCGAGCACGACCTGATCGTCGTCGGCGGCGCCACCACCATCCAGGCCGGCGCCAGCGTCGCCGTGCTGGCCGGCGGTCCGGCCTCGCAATACGCGCGCCTCAGCCAGTACGGCATCCTGACCTCGGCGGGCGGAATCACGGGTCGGTTCTCCAACGTCACCAGCGACATGGCCTTCCTGACGCCCAGCCTGACCTACACGACCAACGCGGTGCGGCTGAACCTGCTGCGCAACGACATCCGCTTCGCCAGCTTCGCCACCAGCCCGAACCAGGCCCGCGTGGCCGGCGCGGCCGAAGCCCTGGGTCTGGGAGCGCCGGTCTACGACGCCCTGGTCACCCAGAACGCGGCGGGTTCGGCCCAGGCCTATGACGCCCTGGACGGTCAGATCTACGCCGACGTCACGTCCGTCCTGGCGGGCGAGGCGGGACGTCTGCGCGAGGCGGTCCAGGCCCGCAGCTCGGCGTCCGCCGAGATCGCCGGCGGCTGGGGCGACGTCCTGGCGGGCTGGAGCGAGATCGACCCCGGCGCGGGCGCGGCGGGCCTGAAGGTCAACGGCGCGGGCCTGGTGGTCGGCGGCGACAAGGTGCTGGGCGAGACCCGCCTGGGCGTGGCCGCCGCCTATGGCGAAGGCCAGGCCAGGGTGTCGGCGCGCAGCAGCCGCGCCGAGGCCTCCGGCGGCCAGGTCGCGGCCTACGCCGCCACCACCTTCGGACCCCTGCGCGCCAATCTGGGCGGGGCCTACGCCTGGTCGTCGGTCGACGCCGAGCGGGTGGTGCTGTTCCCGGGCGCCCAGGATCGGCTGAAGGGCAAGTACGACGCCACGGTCGGCCAGGTGTTCGGCCAGGTGTCGGCCCCGCTGGCGCTGGGCGCGGCCTCGGTCGAGCCCTTCTTGGCGGCCAGCTATCTTCAGGTGAAGAGCGACGACTTCAGCGAAACCGGCGGCTTCGCGGCCCTGAAGGTGGACGGCGTCACGCGTGAGCTCGGCGTCGTCGACCTCGGGGTCAAGGTGAAGGGCGAGCTCGGCCTCGGCTCCACCGTGGTCCTGCGGCCGCGCGGCGCCGTCGCCTGGCGCATGGCGACCGGCGACCTGGCGGGTGAAACCGCCAACGCCTTCGCCGGCGGGACGACCCGCTTCGTGGTCAGCGGCGCCAAGTACGACGCCAACGCCCTGGCCGTCCAGCTCGGCGCCGACCTGGTGTCGGGCGATCGCGCCCGGTTCGGGGTCACCTACGAAGGAACCTACGGGGAGCGGCATCAAGCCCAGGCCATCCGCGCCGGCGGCGTCTGGCGGTTCTAGGCGGCGCTTTCGGGAGGCGCTTCTGGGGGGGCGCTTCCGGAGGAGGGACGGTCGAGGGCGTTAGCGCGTCCTCGACCGGTCTTCGCCGAGGATCAGGATCAGTTCGGCCTGACGGGTCGCCCCCGTCTTGCTGAAGATCGATTTGAGGTACGACCGCACCGTATTGCGCGACAGGTTGCTGGTCAGGGCGTAGTTGGCCAGGGTGCCGCCCTCGACCAGGAAATAGGCCAGCTTGGCCTCGGCCTCGGTCAGGCCATGCTCCTCGCGATAGTTCGCCAGCGCCTGCTCCTGCGAGCGGCCCTTGGCGCGACCGAAGATTTCGAGGGCGCGCAGGACATAGGGATGGCCGGCCTCGGCCGCCTTGGTCAGGCGGGCTTCAAGGCTGGGATAGACCCGGGTCAGCGACTTGAGGTTGTCGAACAGAGCGTCTTGCTGTTTCTTGTTCGTCATAAAAGCGTGACCCGGGGAGCGTTCGCGTACAATGGTATCGATTACGACGGCTGGCTCGCGTCAAGGGCTGGTCGAATTGAAGGCCGCGCCGGAAACGCCGCGCAGGCCGTTTTCCGATTTCCGCCAGAAGGCCAGCTACGCCATCGCCCAGCGGGTGATCATGGGCCAGCTGCGCAAGGGCCTGGCCTGTCACGCCCAGGGCGAAGCGGCGTTCGCCGGCTTCCTGCGGCGCGCCCGGGCCTGGCACGACCGCTACGACGGCGTGCTGCCGTCGCTGGAGGTTGACGCGACCTGGAGCGAGGCGCCCGACTTCGTCGCGCCCGCGCCGCCCACCCGCGCCGACTGGTTCGCGCCTCGGGACAAATCGCCGCGGGGCACGGTCTTTTACGTCCATGGCGGTTCGTTCGTCGCCGAGCGCAGTCCGCGAATCGGCCAACTGGTGGGCCGGTTCGCCGCGGCGGCGGAGGCCAGCGTCTATGCGCCGTCCTATCGCCTCGCGCCCGAGCATCCCTGTCCCGCGGCTGTCGACGACGTCGTCGCGGCCTGGCGCTGGCAGCGGCGTCACCGACCCGACGAACCGGTCGTGGCCCTGGCCGAGTCGGCCGGCGCGGCGATCATGATGGCCGCCTTCCAGGTGGTGCGCGACCAGGGCGAGCCGATGCCGGCCGGCATCGTGCTGCTGTCGCCCTGGCTGGACCTGTCGCTGCAGAGCTGGTCGGTCATGGCCGCCTCGATCGCCAAGACCTCGCCGCACACGATGGAGTCGCTGGCGATGTTCGCGCACTTCTATCTGCAGGGCCGCTCGGCGATCGAGCCGATCGCCTCGCCGCTGTTCGGCGGCTTCCACGGCTTTCCGCCGCTGCTGGTCCACGCCAGCCGGACCGACATCCTGTACGACGACTCCATGCGCCTGGCCGACAAGATCCGCGACGTGGGCGGCGACCTGACCCTGCGCCATTGGGCCGACGAGACCCATTTCTGGGAGCGGATGAACACGCCCAAGGCCCGGCAATCGATCGAGCTGGCGGCGGGCTTTATTCGGCGGCGATTGGACGCGGCGACGGCGTCGTCGCTATAGGCCGCCGACAGCTCACCGCCGTGACAATAAGCGGCGCCATCCGTTAACCCTGCTTGTCTAGGGTCGCCGCATGCGATCGGATGCCGAAAACAGATCAGGTGGCGTGGACCTGCGGGCCCACCCCCGTACGCCGACCAAGCGCAAAGCCTATCTGGTCGATGGCCGAAAGGCCTGGAAGTGCTCGCTGATCGACATCGCCGAAGGCGGGGCCCGCATCGCGCTCGGCGACATGGATCTGCCGGCGGAAGGCGCTTTCCTGGTGGATTCCATCGCCAAGCGGGTCCACCGGACCCGGGTGGTCTGGCGTTCCGAGAAGGAAGCCGGCCTGCAGTTCCTCGAAAGCGATACGCTGGACGGGCCGGCGGGCGGCAAGGACGGCGCGGTGAGCATCGCCACGCGCTTCGCCTGGCGGCTGACCACGGCCTGACCGCCGAAAGTCGCGACGGCGGTCCCCCGACTGGCGGCGAAGATGCGGCGCGGCAGATTTCGACCTTGAAATGCGCAGGCAACGTGGCCGGGCAACTAAGGCGGCGAGCGACTTAGCGCCGCTGTACGAGCATCCGTTTCGCCACCGTGGCGTTTGATGCTGCGGACACGGCGGCGTTCGTCCTCTCCTTGCCCCGCGCGCCTGAGATCTCGATGACCGAACCCCACCGACCGACCCGACCCGTCAGCCGCAAGGCGCAGATCATCGGCGGCGCGATCGCCTTGGCGGTTCTGGCCGGCGTGGTGTGGTTAGCCTGGAGCCTGATGCACGCGCCGAAAGGCGAGGGCGGCGGTCCAGGCGGCGGATTTGGCGGCGGACGGCGCGGCGGTCCAGCCAGCACCGTGGCCGTGGCCACCGCCGCCCAGACCGACCTGCCGGTGGTCATCGAGGCCCTGGGTACGGTGACTCCGGCCGCGACCGTCACCGTCAGGCCGCAGGTTTCGGGCGTGATCACCCAGGTGATGTTCAGGGAGGGTCAGATGGTCCGCGCCGGCCAGCCGCTGGTGCAGATCGATCCGCGTCAGTTCCAGATGGATCTGCTGCAGGCGCAGGGCGCTCTGACCCGCGACGAAGCCCAGTTGGCCAGCGCCCAGGTCACCCTGTCGCGCTACCAGACCCTGCTGGCCCAGGATTCCATCGCCCGCCAGGAGGTCGACACCCAGGCCGCGACCGTCAAGCAGCTGCAGGGCTCGGTGATGGCCGACCGGGCCGCCGTCGGCACGGCGCGGCTGAACGTCGGCTATGCCCGGATCATCGCCCCGGTCAGCGGCCGCGTCGGCCTGCGGGTGGTGGACGCCGGCAACTATGTCGGGGCGGGCGACGCGGCCGGGGTGGCGGTGATCACCACGATCTCGCCGATCGATGTCGAGTTCACCGTGCCCCAGGACGACGTGCCGCGCATCGGCGCCCGGGCCAACAGCGGCGCCGCCCTGCCGGTCATCGCCCTGGACCGGACGCGGACCACCACCCTCGACAAGGGAACCTTCTCGACCCTGGACAATGTGGTCGATGTCGGCACGGGCACCGTCAAGGCCAAGGCCCGGTTCGCCAACGCCGGCGGAACCCTGTTCCCCAGCCAGTTCGTCAATGTCCGCCTGGAGCTGGACACCATCAAGGACGCGGTGGTCGTGCCGGCCACGGCCCTGCGCCAGAGCAGCGACGGCGCCTTCGTCTGGGTGCTGGGTCAGGGCCAGACGGTGCACAAGCGCAAGGTCACGGCCGGTCCCTCAACCACGTCGCAGGTGTCGATCGTCAGTGGACTGAAGGTCGGCGAAAAGGTCATCACCGAAGGCGGCGACCGCCTGCGCGAAGGCGGCAAGGTCCAGCTGCCGGGCCAGGCCGCCGGCCGCATGGGTCAGGGCAAGGGCAAGGGTCAGCGCGCCGGCAAGGCGGGCGAGGGGCAAGGCGGGCAGGGGCAGGGCGGCGAGCGTCGCCGCCGGCAACAAGCCGAATAGGCCCGCGCCATGAATCCCTCCAAGCCCTTCATCCAGCGGCCGGTCGCCACGGCGCTGTTCATGGCGGCCATCGTCCTGGCCGGCCTGGTCGGTTTCCGGCTGCTGCCGCTGTCGGCCCTGCCGCAGGTCGACTATCCCACGATCCAGATCCAGACCCTCTATCCCGGCGCCAGCCCCGAGGTGATGAGCCAGACGGTGACCGCGCCGCTGGAGCGCCAGCTGGGCGAGATGGCGGGTCTGGCGCGGATGAGCTCGGTCAGTACGGCCGGGGCGTCGATCATCACCCTGCAGTTCAACCTGGGTGAAAGCCTGGACGTCTCCGAGCAGGAGGTGCAGGCCGCCATCAACGGCGCCAACAGCCTGCTGCCGGCCGATCTTCCGGCCCCGCCGGTCTACGCCAAGGTCAATCCGGCCGACGCTCCGGTCCTGACCCTGGCGGTGACCTCCGACACCCTGCCGCTGACCGAGGTGCAGAACCTGGTCAACACCCGCCTGGCCCAGAAGATCAGCCAGGTGTCGGGCGTGGGCCTGGTCACCCTCAGCGGCGGCCAGCGTCCGGCCATCCGCATCCAGGCCGACACCCAGGCCCTGGCCAGCTACGGCATCACCCTGGCCAATGTTCAGACCGCGATCAGCAACGCAAACGCCAACAGCGCCAAGGGCAGCTTCGACGGCCCGACCCGCGCCTACACGATCAACGCCAACGACCAGCTGCTGACCGTCGACGACTATTCGAACCTGATCGTCGCCTACAAGAACGAGGCCCCGATCCGCCTGCGTGACATCGCCCGGGTCGTCCAGAGCGCCGAGAACACGCGTCTTGGAGCGTGGGCCAACGAGACCCCGGCGATCATCGTCAACGTCCAGCGTCAGCCGGGCGCGAACGTCATCAAGACCGTCGACGCCATCAAGGCCAGGCTGCCGGAGCTGGAGGCGGGCCTGCCCGCCACGCTCGAGGTCAAGGTGCTGGCCGACCGCACCACCGGCATCCGCTCCTCGGTCCACCACGTGGAGATGGAGCTGCTGCTGGCGGTGGTGATGGTCGTGGTGGTGATCTTCTTCTTCCTGCACAGCCTGCGCGCCACCCTGATCGCCGGCCTGGCCGTGCCGATCTCGCTGATCGGCGCGTGCGGGGTGATGCACCTGATGGGCTTCAGCCTCAACAATCTGAGCCTGATGGCCCTGACCATCGCGACCGGCTTCGTGGTCGACGACGCCATCGTCATGATCGAGAACATCAGCCGGCACCTGGAGAGGGGCGTCAAACCGATGACCGCGGCCCTGCGGGGCGCGCGCGAGATCGGCTTCACGATCATTTCGCTGACGGTGTCGCTGATCGCCGTGCTGATCCCGCTGCTGTTCATGGGCGACGTGGTGGGGCGGCTGTTCCGCGAGTTCGCCATCACCCTGGCGATCACCATCCTGATCTCGGCGGTGGTGTCACTGACCCTGACGCCGATGCTGTCGGCCCGCTGGCTGAAGCCGGCCGGCGAGGAGCACCAGGGCCGCGTCGCCCGCAAGTCCCAGGCGGCGTTCGAGCGGGTCGAGCGCCGCTACGAGAAGGGCCTGGCCTGGGTGCTGGAGCATCAGAAGGCGACCCTGATCGTCGCGGTGGCCACCTTCGCCCTGACCGCCTTGCTCTATCTGATCATTCCCAAGGGCCTGTTCCCGACCCAGGACACCGGCCAGCTGCAGGCCCGCACCGAGGTCGAGCAGTCGGTGTCGTACGACCGCATGGCCGGGCTGCAGCAGGAGGCCGCCCGGGCGATCCTGGACGACCCGGCGGTGGAGAGCCTCAGCTCGTTCATCGGCGTCGACGGCGCCAACAACGCGATGCTCCACACGGGGCAGATGCTGGTCAACCTGAGGGCCGACCGGAAGGGCTCGCAGGAGAAGATCATGCAGCGGCTGCGCGACCGCGTCGCCGCCGTGCCGGGCGTGCACCTGTACCTCCAGCCCACCCAGGACCTGACCATCGACGCCGAGACCGGCCCGACGCTCTATCGCCTGTCGCTGGAGGGGGCCGACACCGCCACGGTCAAGGAATGGGCCGGCAAGCTGGCCGAGCGCCTGGCCAGCGTGAAGTCGGTGCGCAACGTCTATAGCGACGCCGGCGCCACTGGGGCGGCGGCCTATGTCGACATCGACCGCGACACCGCCGCGCGGCTTTCGATCACGGCTTCCGACATCGACGACGCCCTCTACAGCGCCTTCGGCCAGCGGATCGTCTCGACCATCTTCACCGAGACCAACCAGTACCGGGTGATCCTGGAGGCCAAGCCGGGCCTGCTGACCGCGCCGGAATCCCTGGGCCTGCTGAACCTGAAGACCGGCGGCGGCTCGCCCACGCCGCTGTCGGCGATCTCGACGATCAAGGAACAGACCGCTCCGCTGCAGGTGACCCACGTCTCGCAGTTCCCGGCCACCACGATCGGCTTCGACACCGCGCCCGGCGTCTCGCTGGGCAAGGCGGTCGACGACATCCGCGCGGCCATGAAGGACATCGACATGCCGGTGGCCGTCACCCACACCTTCCTGGGCGCGGCGGGAGCGTATGAGAACTCGCTCAGCAACCAGCTGTGGCTGATCCTGGCGGCGGTGGTCTGCGTCTACATCGTGCTGGGCGTGCTCTACGAGAGCTACATCCACCCGCTGACCATCCTGTCGACCCTGCCGTCGGCGGGTGTCGGCGCGCTGCTGGCCCTGTGGATCACCGGCAACGACCTGGGCGTGATCGGCGTCATCGGCATCATCCTGCTGATCGGCATCGTCAAGAAGAACGCGATCATGATGATCGACTTCGCGATCGACGCGCAGCGCAACGAGGGCAAGAGCCCGCGCGACGCCATCTTCCAGGCCGCCGTCCTACGCTTCCGCCCGATCCTGATGACCACCCTGGCGGCGCTGTTCGCGGCCGTGCCGCTGATGCTGAGCTTCGGCGAGGGCGGCGAGCTGCGCCGGCCGCTGGGCATCGCCATCTTCGGCGGCCTGCTGGTCAGCCAGCTGCTGACCATGTTCACCACCCCGGTGATCTACCTGGCCTTCGACCGGTTCGCCCCGGCCGACAAGGGCGTCCATCGCGAACACGACGACCACGTCGCGCCGGATCGCGCCGATCCAGACCCGATCCCGGGAGCGCCGTCGTGAACCTGTCGGCGCCCTTCATAAAGCGGCCGGTCGCCACGGTCCTGCTGACTCTGGGCCTGGCCCTGGCCGGGATCGCCGCCTTCCTCGTGCTGCCGGTCTCGCCGCTGCCGCAGGTGGACTATCCGACCATCTCGGTCTCGGCCAACCTGTCGGGCGCCAGCCCCGAGACCATGGCCTCCAGCGTCGCCACCCCGCTGGAGCGGCGGCTGGGCGTGATCCCCGGCGTCACCGAGATGACCTCGCAGAGCAACACCGGCTCGGCCCGGGTGACCCTGCAATTCGACCTGAACCGCAACATCGACGGCGCGGCGCGCGAGGTGCAGGCCGCCATCAACGCCGCGCGGTCGGACCTGCCGGCCACGCTGCGCAGCAACCCCAGCTACCGCAAGCAGAACCCGTCCGACGCCCCGGTGATCATCCTGGCCCTGACCAGCGACACCAAGACCCCGGGCCAGATCTACGACGCGGTGTCCAACATCGTGGCTCAGCGCCTGTCGCAGGTGACGGGCGTGGGCGACGTCGAGATCGGCGGCGGCTCGCTGCCGGCCGTGCGGGTCTCGGTCAATCCGTTCCTGCTCAACAGGTACGGCATCGCCCTGGAGGACGTGCGCGCCGCGGTGCAGTCGGCCAACGCCAACCGGCCCAAGGGGCAGGTCGAGGGGGGCGGGCGGCGGTTCCAGGTCTACACCAGCCCCGGCGGGCGCAAGGCGGCCGACTATGCCGGCCTGGTCGTGGCCTGGCGCGGCGACGCGCCGGTGCGGCTGATGGACGTGGCCGACGTCACCGACAGCGTCGCCGACACCCGGACCCTGGGCCTGTTCAACGGCAAGCCGGCGATCATCATCCTGGTCACCCGCCAGCCGGGGGCCAACATCATCCAGACCGTCGACAGCGTTCGCGCCACCCTGCCGGAGCTGCGCGCCCAGCTGCCGGGCGACATCAACGTGGCGGTGGCCAGCGACAGCACCAACTCGATCCGCGCCTCGCTGAAGGAGATCGAGATCACCCTGCTGATCTCGGTGGTGCTGGTGGTGCTGGTGGTCAGCGCCTTCCTGCGCAGCGCCCGGGCCACCTTCATCCCGGCGGCGGCGACCATCGTCTCGCTGCTGGGCACGTTCGGGGTGATGTATCTGCTGGGCTTCTCGCTGAACAATCTGAGCCTGATGGCCATCACCGTGGCGACCGGCTTCGTGGTCGACGACGCCATCGTCGTGCTGGAGAATACCCAGCGCCATATCGAAAAGGGCATGGACCGCTTCAAGGCCGCCCTGCTGGGCGCGCGCGAGGTGGGGTTCACGGTGCTGTCGATCAGCATCTCGCTGGTCGCGGTGTTCATCCCGCTGCTGTTCATGGGCGGCCAGGTGGGGCGGCTGTTCCGCGAGTTCGCCGTCACCCTGTCGGCGGCGGTGCTGATCTCGCTGGTCATCTCGCTGACCACCACCCCGATGATGTGCGCCTACCTGCTGCGTCCGCCGAAGCCGGGCAAGAAGGAGGGGCGGATCGCGCGCTTCTTCGAGGCCGGCTTCGACCGCGTGCACCAGACCTACGAATACAGCCTGGACTGGGCCCTGGCCGCCAAGCCGCTGGTGCTGCTGATCCTGGTGGTGGTGATCGGCCTGACCGCCTGGCTCTATGTCGCCATGCCCAAAGGCTTCTTCCCGCAGCAGGACAGCGGCCAGATCCAGGCCGGGCTGCGCGCCGACCAGAGCGTGTCGTTCCACGTCATGCAGGCCAAGCTGAAGCAGGTGGTCGACATCATCCGCAAGGATCCGGGGGTCGACACCGTGGTCGGATTCACCGGCGGCGCCCGGGCCGGCGGCGGCTTCCTGTTCGTCAATCTCAAGCCGATCGGCGAGCGCAAGGAAAAGGGCTCGGTCGTGATCAACCGCCTGCGGCCGCAGCTGCAGAAGGTCACCGGCATCAGCGTGTTCCTCAATCCCGTCCAGGACGTGCGGATGGGCGGGCGGCAGAGCAATTCGACCTACCAGTACACCCTGACCAGCGACTCCAGCGACGCGCTGAAGGCCTGGGCCCCCAAGCTGGCCGAGGCGATGAAGGCCCGGTCCGACGTGATGACCGACGTCGACAGCGACCAGTCCGAGAACGGCGTCGAGACCTTCGTGACGATCGACCGCGACAGCGCCTCGCGGATGGGCGTCACCCCGCGCGCCGTCGACAACGCGCTCTACAACGCCTTCGGCCAGCGCCAGGTCGCGACCATCTACGAGGACATCAACCAGTACGCCGTGATCCTGGAATGGGACCGCCGGTTCTCGAAGGGCCCCGAGGCGCTGAACGACCTCTATGTGCCGACCCGCGCCAGCGGCGCGACGGGGGCGACGTCAACGAGCGGCGCGGCGGTCAATCCGAGCCTGCGCGACCCTTCCACCGGCTCGGCCCTAAACACGGCGGTGACGCCGATGACGCCGCTCTCGGCGATCTCCAGCGTCGCCCAGGCCGCCACCCCGACCTCGATCAACCACCAGAACGGCGAGCTGGCCACCACCGTGTCCTTCAATCTGGCCGACGGGGTTTCGCTCAGCGACGCCCAGGCCGCCATCAAGCAGGCCGAGGCCGACATCGCCCTGCCGACCAATGTCCGCGGCAGCTTCCAGGGCAGCGCCCGCAGCGCCAACGAGCAGAACAAGCAGCAGCCGTTCCTGGTCGCCGCCGCCATCGTGGCGATCTACATCGTGCTGGGCATCCTCTACGAAAGCTACGTCCACCCGCTGACCGTGCTGTCGACCCTGCCCGCCGCCGGGGTGGGAGCGATGCTGGCCCTGCTGATCTTCAGGATGGAGTTCTCGGTGATCGCCCTGATCGGGGTGTTCCTGCTGCTGGGCATCGTCAAGAAGAACGCCATTCTGATCATCGACTTCGCCCTGGAGGCCCAGCGCTCGCGCGGGCTGAGCGCGATCGAGGCGGTGCGCGAGGCCAGCCTGCTGCGCTTCCGCCCGATCCTGATGACCACCATGGCCGCCGCCCTGGGCGCCTTGCCCCTGGCCATCGGGTTCGGCGAGGGGGCCGAGCTGCGCCGCCCGCTGGGGATCACCATCATCGGCGGCCTGATCGCCAGCCAGTTGCTGACCCTGATCACCACCCCGGTCGTCTACGTCTATCTCGACCGTCTGCGGGGCAAGGCGCGCGACGAGCGCTACCTGGCCCACATGCCCTCCGCGCCGGAGCCCGTCTGATGCCCTTCAAGTCCTTCATTCTCGCCGGCGCTTCGCTGATCCTGCTGTCGGCCTGCACGGTCGGTCCTGCCTACGAGAAGCCCCAGGTCTCGGCCGCGGCCCTTCCGGCCAGCTACAAGGCCCTGGACGGCTGGAAGATCGCCGCGCCCGGCGACCTGATCGACCGCGGCGACTGGTGGACCCTGCTGGGCGATCCGCAACTGGACGCCCTGGTCGCCCGGGTCAACGTCTCCAACCAGACCATCGCCGCCGCCGAAGCCAACTACCGCCAGGCCCGGGCCCTGACGCGCGAGCAACGCGCGGCCCTGTTCCCGATTGTCGACCTGTCGGGCTCGGCGACCAAGCTGGGCGGTTCGGCCTCGCTCAACGCGTCCAGCGGTTCGGGCAACGCCGCGCGCTATCAGGCCAGCATCGGCGCCAGCTGGGAGCCGGACCTTTGGGGCCGCATCCGAAACGGCGTCACCGGCGCCAAGGCCGGCGAGCAGGCCAGCGCGGCCGACCTGGCCGGGGCCCGGCTGTCGATGCAGGGCGAGCTGGCCGTGAACTATCTGGGCCTGCGCCAGACCGACGTCGAACTGGCCCTGGTCGGCAAGACGGTCGAGGGCTACCAGCGCAGCCTGCGGATCACCCAGAACCGCTACGCCGCCGCCATCGCGCCCAGGTCCGATGTGCTGCAGGCCACCACCCAATTGGCGGGCGCCCAGGCCGAGTTCGAAAGCCTGCGCCAGACCCGCGCCGCCTACGAGAACGCCATCGCCACCCTGGTGGGCGAGCCGGCCAGCGGCTTCCGCCTGGCCGCCGATCCGGCCTGGAGCGCCCGCGTGCCCGAGATCCCGGCCGGCGTGCCATCGGCCCTGCTGGAGCGCCGCCCCGACATCGCCGCCGCCGAGCGCCGGGTCGCCGCCGCCAACGCCGACATCGGCGTGGCGCGGGCGGCCTTCTTCCCGACCATTGGCCTGACCGCCGCGGGCAACACCAGCGCCTCCAGCCTGGGCAATCTGTTCTCGGCCTCGGCCAACACCTGGTCGTTGGGCTTGAGCGCCGCCCAGACCCTGTTCGACGCCGGGGCGCGCAAGGCGCGGGTGGAGCAGGCGAGGGCTTCGCATGACGCCTCCGTCGCCGACTATCGTCAGACCGCCTTGGCCGCCTTCGAGGATGTGGAAAACCAATTGACCGCCGCCCAGGTGCTGGAGCGCCGGCACGCCCTGCTGAAGACCAGCTCGGACGCCGCCGACCAGACCGAGCAGATGATCCTCAACCAGTACAAGGCCGGGCAGGTGGCCTACACGGACGTGGTCTCGGCCCAGGCCTCGGCCCTGTCGGCGCGACGGGCCCTGCTGGGCGCCGCCGTGGCGCGCCAGGCCACGGCCGTGGCCCTGATCCAGGCCCTCGGCGGCGGCTGGACGCCGGCGGCCTAGGGGCCGCGGGCGGCCTTACCAAGCCCGCGCGCCTTTGGCGAAACCCGCCGATCTCGCGCCTGAATCGTGGCGATCTGTCGCGCGATTCGGATCGACGGTCCGGCTAGGATGCCTTCCGTGGACATCGGCTTTCGTCTCGGCCTGTTCGCCAGCCAGGCCGAGAATCTCAATTACAACAAGCCCGTGACCCGTCTGGTCTTGCCTCCCTGGGTTTTGGCCTGACCAGAAAGATCCGCCACTTCAAAAAGTGGCATTACCAATCATTGACACATTTCTCGATTGGTCGGATAAGTCGGCTCGTAAGGGCGCCCAATCAGACGCGCCGGGGGAGGACCTATGAATCTCGTTCGCAACACTCTCGTCCTGCGCACCGCGCTGCTGGCCTCGTGCGCGGCGGTCGCGATCGGTTCGGCCGCGCAGGCCCAGCAGGCCGCGCCCGCGCCGGAACAAGCCAAGGCTGACGAAAGCGTCGTCGACACCGTGGTGGTAACCGGTTTCCGCGCCGCCTACGCCAACGCCATCGCCACCAAGCGCGACACCCTGCAGATCTCGGACGGCATCTCGTCGGACGGCCTGGGCCGCTTCCCCGACCTCAACGTCGGCGAGGCGATCCAGCGCGTTCCCGGCATCCAGATCAACCGCGAGGCCGACAGCCGTAACGCCACCATCAGCCTGCGCGGCTTGCCCGGCACCTTCGCGCGCACCACCCTGAACGGCGGCGCCTTCGCCGACCCGATCCTCAACGGCTCGACCCCGCTGGGCGCGTTCAACTCCGACATCTTCACGTCGATCAACGTGATCAAGTCGCCGATGGCGTCGGACCTGGCCGGTGGTCTGTCGGGCAACATCGACCTGCGCATCGCGCCCGCCCTGCAGCGCAGGGACGGCGGCTTCGCCAAGATCTCGTACGAGTATAACGACCTGGGCGACCTCGGCAGCCCGCTGGCCTCGATGGGCTACAACGCCCACCTGAGCGACGATTTCGCGGTGTTCGGCGTCGTGGCCTGGAAGGACGAGAAGTTCCGTCGCGACTCGATCACGGTCAATTCCTGGGGCAACAAGCTCGGCGCGATCCAGGTCGGCAACCAGAAGGCCGCGGGCCAGAATCCGGTCTACGACGCCCTGATCGCCGCCAATCCGGGCGGGGTCTATTTCCCCAGCCAGACGCGCCAGCTGGTCAAGTTCAACCGCGGCACCACCTGGTCCGCCGCGACCGGTTTCGAATGGCGGATCAATGAGAACTGGAAGCTGGGCGCCAACGCGTTCCTGACCGACCGCAAACTGGATGAGGGCACCAACAACCTGCTCTATATCGACGCGGGCGCCGGCCAAGGCACCAACACCGGCCTGACGGCGACCTCGGCGGTGGCCCACATCACCGACATCGGCACGCCCTACATCGTCCAGACCCCGAACGGTCCGCGCGCCTACATCAACAAGTTCTCGGCCGAGAACATCAACACCTACGACTCGATTCGTTCCGAGCCGGCCGAGAACTCGACCTGGGCCATCAATCCGACCCTGGAGTTCAGGAATGACGACTGGCGCGTCACCACCAACCTGACCGTCTCGCGCGCCAAGGCCCTGGCCAACCAGATCGAATTGGACATCATCGAGAACCCGTACCGCAACCTCGGCGCGGGCGGCCTGAACGGCATCACCACCTCGATCGACCTGCACGGCACGGACCTGGCCGACTACACGGCGGTGCTGAACACGCCCCTGGCCACCCACCTGCTGGCCGGCGGCTTCGGCATTCCGTCCGCCGCCAACCAGGCCACCCAGGCCGGCGCCCAGATGCCGGGCGCGGCGGCGGGCGTCGCCGGCAACAAGTTCGGCGTCACCGGCACCAACGGCAAGGCCAACAACGACCTGGACTCGTTCCAGATCGACGCCGAGCGGAGCTTCGCCGACAGCCCCTTCCTGACCAGCCTGCAGTTCGGCGGCCGGGCCGAGCACCTGACCTTCGCCTCGAGCGGTTCGCGCAACACCTCGCTGGGCGCCCAGACCCTGAACATCACGCCGGACATGGCGTCCCAGCTGTCCTACGCCCAGGACTTCTTCGGTGGTCAGGCGGGCGGTCCCACGTCCAACTGGATGGGCCTGGACGTCGATCGCATCCTGGCGGCGATCACCCCGGTCAACACCAATCCTCGCACGGCCGGCAACCCGACCGGCCTGCCGGCCCAGTTCGCCTTCGATCCCGCCACCGGCGTGTTCCTGACGCCCTACGGCCTGGTGAACAACTACTGGGACGGCAACTACTGGAACAACAACTTCACCAACGAGAACCACATCTACTCCGCCTATCTGATGGCGAAGTTCAAGGCCGACGTGGGCAGCGTGCCGGTTCGCGGCTCGGCGGGCGTGCGGTATGAGTACACCCAGAACGACATCACCGCGCTGAACTGCCAGAACTGCTCGGCGGCCCTGTCGGTGGCTCCGGGACCGGTCAACCACTCGCTGAACACGAGGGACTACAGCCGCCACTACGACTACTGGCTGCCGTCGATCGTGCTGGCGGCGGATCTGCGGGAAGACCTGATCCTGCGCTTCGCGGCCTATTCGACCTATGTCCGCCCGCAGCCGCGCGACACCGTGCCGACCAGCTTCGTCCAGGAGCCGACCAACCTGACCCCGCCGGTCGACCCGGTCTATACGGTGACGATCGGCGCGACCGACCTGAAGCCCTACACGTCGGACTCGTTCGACATGTCGCTGGAATGGTACAACCGCCCCGGCGGCCTGATCTCGCTGGCCGTCTACCGCAAGAACATCAGCGGCTATATCGGCCCGATCACCGATCCGGCGGTTCTGTGCCCGGCGAGCGGCCAGATCCCCGGCCTCGACGTCAATCTGGGCACGCTGACCATCGACAACTCGGGCGGCACGCCCAAGTGCATGAGCTCCAACCAGTTCGCCGGCGCCGGCGGCACGCTGAAGAACGCTCAGGTCAACATCAGCGGCAAGACCAACCAGAACGACATGAAGGTCACGGGCGTCGAGTTCAACATCCAGCAGAACTTCGACTTCCTGCCGGGCTTCTGGAAGGACTTCGGCGGGGCGTTCAACTATTCCTACACCACCATCGACGGCAAGGATCAGGCCGGCAAGGCGATCACCCTGCCCAGCGTGTCGGAGAACAATCTCAACGTCATCGGCTACTACGAATCCGACAAATTCGGCGTGCGCCTGGTCTACAACTGGCGTGACAAATACGACCTGGCCGCCGGCAACTCGTTCGTCGGCGACGCTCGCACCGTCAAGGCGCGCAGCCAGCTGGACGCCTCGGCCTCGTACAACGTCACCAAGGATCTCAGCATCTCGGTCGACGCCTTCAACCTGACCGACGCGACGCGCTCCGAGTACGAGAACGATCCGATGCTGCCGCGCCGGATCGACTACGACGGGCGCACCTATCAGGTGACGATGCGCGCCAAGTTCTGATCCTTCCGACTGGGGCCGGGCTCATCGCCCGGCCCCTTTTTCTTTCCAGTACGGAAGAGACGCGTGACATGAAGACCCTGCTGACCGGCGCGGCCTGCGCCGTGGCCCTTCTGGCCTCGCCCGCCTTGGCGACGACCTCTTGGGCCGCCGACTACGCCCTGCTGGGCCCGGACTACGCCCAAGGCCTGGGAAAGGGGGGCGCGGCTCTGGCGCCGGCGGCCCAGGAGGTCGTCACCAAGGCCAAGGCCGCCCTAGGGCGCCCGCCGGGCGCGATCCCCAAGCTGCACACCGAAGGCACCCTGCCCGGCAAGGGCATCCGCGAGATCAGCCTGAAGGCCAAGGAGGATCAGCCGATCGTGCTGAACCTGGCCCTGGCCTGGCGGCTGACCGGCGACCGCGCCTATCTCGACCAGGCCGGCCGCTATCTGGAGGCCTGGGCCGACATCTACGAGCCGTCGTTCAACCCGATCGACGAGACCGGCTTCGACACCCTGCTGATGGCCTATGACCTGACCGAGACCGACTTGCCGGCGGCGACCCGCGCCAAGGTCGACAAGCTGTGGCGCGGCATGGCCGCCGGCTATCTGGACGCGATGGACGCCAAGCCGCGCAACTTCGACACCAACTGGCAGAGCCATCGCGTCAAGCTGGCGACCATGGCGGCCTTCCAGACCGGAGACGCCGGACTGATCGCGCGGGCGAGAGCCGCCTATCGGGCCCAGGTGGCCACGAACATCCGGCCGGACGGCTCGGTGTTCGACTTCCACGAGCGCGACGCGCTGCACTATGTGACCTACGACCTGGATCCGCTGATGATGGCGGCCCTGGCCGCCCAGGCCCACGGCGAGAACTGGCTCGACTGGCGGGCCGCCAACGGCGTCAGCCTGGCCGCCGCGCTCGACTGGCTGGTTCCCTACGCCAAGGGCGAGAAGACCCACATTGAGTTCGCCAACTCCAAGATCCAGTTCGACCGCGACCGCGCCGCCGCGGGCCAGAAGGAGTACGCGCCCCATCCCTGGGACGTGTCGAACGCGGTGGGGACCTATGGCCTCGCCACGTTGCTGGACCCGCGCTACCGGGCCGTGCGCGACGACGTGACGGCCCGCACGGGCAAGAAGCCGGCGGCCTGGATCCGACTGCGGGAAGCGCGCTGACACCAGAAGGCTTTTGGGCGGCCTTTCGGCGCCGCTATTTCGGGCTAGTGTGTGCAAATACCAGGCTGATCGAGTAACTCCGCCCGCGATGGACCTTCACCGCTCCCCCCCGCAGCCAGACGGACTTACGGCGGAGGGCATGCGCGTCCTCGTCATCGATCCGGATCCCGCGCGCGCCGCCCTCGTGGCCGAGGGGCTCGCCGGCGTGCAGCCGCTGGAGGTGCGGCGCGCGGCGACGTTCGACGAGCGCGAGGCCGCGGACTTCGCGCCGGACGTGGTTGTGATCGCCGCCGACAGCCCCGACCGCGACACGCTGGAGAGCCTGCGCGAGGCCGGGCAGCACAATCCGCGCGCCGTGGTGATGTTCGTGGACCGCTCCGAACCGGGCCTGGCCGAGCAGGCGGTGCGGGCGGGGGTCGCGGCCTATGTCGTCGACGGCCTGGCGCCGGCGCGGGTGCGGTCAATCCTTGATGTGGCCATGAGCCGCTTCGCCCTGACCCAGCAGCTGCGGGGCGACCTGGCCAAGGCCAAGGCCGATCTGGAATCGCGCAAGACCGTCGAACGGGCCAAGGGGCTGCTGATGAAGGAGCGGGGGTTGGACGAGGACGGGGCCTATCGCCTGCTGCGCAAGCTGGCCATGGATCGCGGCAAGCCGATCGGCCAGGTCGCCGCCGACCTGCTGGCCTTCGCCGGGGTGTTGAAAGGCGACGCCTCGTGAGCGGGCTGGCCGATCTGACCCTGGGGTTCATCCCGCTGACCGACTGCGCGCCGCTGGTGGTGGCCAAGGCGCGCGGCTTCTTCGCCGAGGAGGGGCTGGAGGTCGCCCTGAGCCGCGAGGCGTCGTGGGCGACGATTCGCGACAAGGTCACGGTGGGCGCGCTGGACGGCGCCCATATGCTGGCGCCGATGGCCCTGGCGGCTGACTCCATGCTGGCGCCGTTGGCGCTGAACCAGAACGGCAGCGCGATCACCGTGTCATCCAAGCTGGCGGCGATGATGCGCGAGGCCGATCCCGCGGCCATGGACGCGCCGCTGATCACGGCCCGGGCCCTGGCTGGCGTCATCGAGCGCCGGCGAGGGCAGGGCGCGCCGCCTCTGACCTTCGCCGTCGTCTTCCCTCATTCGATGCACAACTATTTCCTGCGCTACTGGCTGGGCCAGGCGGGGATCGATCCCGACCGCGACGTGCGGCTGGTGGTCACCCCGCCGCCGCGCATGGTCGAGCACCTGCGCTCGGGCGAGATCGACGGCTTCTGCGTCGGCGCGCCCTGGAACGCCGTCGCCGTCGACGAGGGCCTGGGCGAGATGCTGATCAAGGCCTCCCAGTTCTGGCCCGGCGGTCCGTGCAAGGTGTTCGGCGTCACCGCCGCCTGGGCCGACCGTCATGGCGACGAGCTGCGGGCGGCCCTGCGCGCCCTGATCCGCGCCGCGGCCTGGGCCGACGAACCGGGCAACCACGCCGAGCTGGTCGCCCTGCTGTCGCGGCCGGAGCATGTGGGCGTCGAGGCCGAGGTCGTGGCCCGGGCCCTGAAGTCCGAGATCGTCTTCCACCGCGACGCCGCCGGCCTGCCGCGCCGCGAGCACGCGCTGTGGTTCCTGTCGCAGATGGTGCGCTGGGGGCAGGTGGGGTCGGAGGTCGATCTGGAGGCGGTCGCCGACCGCGTCTATCGTCCGGACCTGTTCCGCGAGGCGGCGCTGTCGCTGGGGCCGGTGCTGGAGTTGGCCCAGGTGTTCGCCGACGCGGCGCCCCTGGCCTCGGCCCTGTTCGACGGCGCGCCGTTCGATCCGGCGAACGCGCGGGCCTATGCGGCGTCCTTCGCGGTGAGACGGGTTCGCTAGGGCTGGCCCTAAGACCTCCGCGCGCTCCTTCCTTCCCCCGTCATCCTCGGACTTGTTCCGAGGACCCTTCGTTCAGCTGAGCTGTCGGCGGCCAGCAAAGCCGCGACCTCACCGCCCCACGGATCATCCTTCTTCGCGGTTGAAGCAGGGGTCCTCGGAACAAGTCCGAGGATGACGGGCGTTGGGGGCAGACTCCATCGGCGCCCCCGTGTTCTGCTCACGCATCGAGCAGCGCCGCTGCCTATCTGCTGAGCAACTGCACGAAGCGACCCTGATTACGCCGCAACGCAGCATGAGGCGTGACTCGCTCCGCGTTCCGCTCCTTCACTAGCGTCAGGCCTCCGGACAACGGCGTTCGTGGCTGCCAGAGACGACCGCTCGGATGCGGTCACCCGCTCGGGGCGCTCGCGCCTCGCTCTCGCAGACACCGCAACCGAGGCGCATCATGATCTCGCGTGATTTCCTGAAGGCCGGCCATACGCCGACCCTGTTCGCCGCGTTTCTGTACTTCGATCTCAGCTTCATGGTCTGGGTGATCCTGGGCCCGCTGGGCGTGGCCATCGCCAAGGATTTCCACCTCGACCCCGCCCAGAAGGGCCTGATGGTCGCCATCCCCGTCCTGGCCGGCGCTTTGCTGCGGCTGGTCAACGGCGTGCTGGTCGACCGCATCGGTCCCAAGAAGACCGGCATGATCAGCCAGTTGATCGTGCTGACCGGCCTGGTCCTGGCCTGGGCGCTGGGCATTCACAACTATCATCAGGTGCTGGCCCTGGGCCTGGTGCTGGGCGTGGCCGGCGCCTCGTTCGCCGTCGCCCTGCCGCTGGCCTCGCGCTGGTATCCGCAAGAGCATCAGGGCCTGGCCCTGGGCATCGCCGGGGCCGGCAACTCCGGCACCGCCCTGGCCGCCCTGTTCGCCCCGATCCTGGCCAAGACCTTCGGCTGGCAGAACGTGATCGGCCTGGCCGCCATCCCACTGGCGATCGCCTTCGTCGTCTACATGCTGTTGGCCAAGGACGCCCCTGAACAGCCCGCGCCCAAGACGCTGGTCGAATATATGGACGTGCTGAAGGTCCCGGACGCCTGGTGGCTGATGCTGCTCTACGCGGTCACCTTCGGCGGCTTCGTCGGCCTGGCCTCCTCCCTGACCATCTATTTCAACGCCGAATACGGCCTGAGCCCGGTGATCGCCGGCTTCTTCACCGCGGCCTGCGTGTTCGCCGGATCGTTCATCCGCCCGGTGGGCGGGGCCCTGGCCGACCGCTTCGGCGGGGTGCGAACCCTGAGCTTCGTCTTCGTCCTGGCCGCCGCCGGCCTGGCGACCGCCAGCTTCCAGCTCCCCTCGGCCTGGATCGCCCTGGCGGTGCTGATGTTCTCGATGCTGGCCCTCGGCGCCGGCAACGGCGCGGTGTTCCAGCTGGCCCCCCAGCGGTTCCGCAAGGAGATCGGCGTCATGACCGGCCTGATCGGCATGACCGGCGGCGTCGGGGGCTTCTACCTGGCCTCCAGCCTGGGCATGGCCAAGAAGCTGACCGGCTCCTACCAGATCGGCTTCCTCGGCTTCGCGGCCCTGGCGGTGCTGGCCCTGGTGGCCTTGCACGGGCTGAAGGCCCGCTGGCGGGCGGTCTGGCCGACCCTGCACGGCGCCGACGCCCGTCCGATCCGCGTCTGAATGGCCGCGTCTGACCCTGTTCCTCCAGTGAGCAAAACCATGATCAAGGAAAAGCTGGTCGTCATCGGCAACGGCATGGCCGGCTGCCGGGCGGTCGAGGAAGTCCTCAAGCGCGATCCGGACCGCTACGAGATCGCGATCTTCGGGACCGAGCCGCGGGTGAACTACAACCGCATCATGCTGTCGCCGGTGCTGGCGGGGGAGAAGTCCTTCGCCGACATCGTGATCAACGACGAGGCCTGGTACGCCGACAACGCCGTCACCCTGCACGCCGGGCGGGCCGTCACGGCGGTCGACCTGGAAGGCCGCAAGGTGGTGGCCGAGGGCGGGCTGGAGGTCGCCTACGACAAGCTGATCCTGGCCACGGGCTCGGATCCGTTCCGTCTGCCGCTGCCGGGCATCGACCTGAAGGGCGTGGTCACCTTCCGCGACCTGGACGACGTCGAGGCCATGGTCGCCGCCTCGGGCAAGCCCGGGGCCCGCGCCGTGGTGATCGGCGGCGGCCTGCTGGGCCTGGAGGCCGCCTACGGCCTGGCCCGGCGCGGCATGGCCGCCACGGTCGTCCACCTGATGGACGTGCTGATGGAGCGGCAGCTGGACGAGAGCGCCGGCTTCCTGCTGCGCGAGGCCCTGGCCGAACGTGGCGTCGAGACGGTGATGGGCGCCCATTCCGAGGAGATCGTCGGCGAGAACGGCCGGGTCACCGGCCTGAAACTGAAGGACGGCCGCGTTCTGCCGTGCGACCTGCTGGTCATGGCCGTGGGCATCAAGCCCAATGCCGCCCTGGCCCGGAACGCCGGCCTGGCGGTCAATCGCGGCGTGATCGTCGACGACGCCATGCGCACCTCCGATCCGGCGGTGTTCGCGGTCGGCGAATGCGCTGAACACCGGGGCAATTGCTACGGCCTGGTCGCGCCCATCTGGGACATGTGCCGCTCGCTGGCCGAATCCATGACCGACGGGGAGGGCGCCTACGAGGGCTCGGTCCTGTCGACCCGCCTGAAGGTCTCGGGCGTCGACGTGTTCTCGGCCGGCAAGTTCTCGGGCGGCGAAGGCTGCGAGGACATCGTGTTCCGCGACGCCGGACGCGGGGTCTACAAGCGCGTGGTCATCGAGGACGGCAAGGTGGCCGGCGCGGTGCTGTTCGGCGACGCGGCCGACGGCAACTGGTACTTCGACCTGATGCGGGCCGGGACCTGCGTCACCGACATTCGCGAGACCCTGATCTTCGGCCAGGCCATCACGGAAGGGCTGGCCGGCCTGGACCCTAACGCCGCCGTTGCGGCCATGCCCGACACGCAGGAAATCTGCGGCTGCAACGGCGTCTGCAAGGGTTCGATCGTCTCGGCCATCACCACCCAGGGCCTGACGACCCTGGACGACGTCAAGGCGGTGACCAAGGCCTCGGCCTCGTGCGGCTCGTGCACGCCGCTGGTCGAGCAGGTGCTGAAGCTGACCCTGGGCGACGGCTTCAAGGAGCAGACCGGCCCCAAGCCGATGTGCAAATGCACGCATCGCCCGCATTCGGACGTCCGCACGGCCATCCTCGAGTACGACCTGAAGTCGATGCCCGCCGTCATGCAGGCCATGGAATGGACCACGCCCGACGGCTGCTCGTCGTGCCGCCCGGCCCTGAACTACTACCTGCTGTGCGCCTGGCCGTCCGAATATCGCGACGACAAGCAGTCGCGCTACATCAACGAACGGGTCCACGCCAACATCCAGAAGGATGGCACCTACAGCGTCGTCCCGCGCATGTGGGGCGGCATGACCACCCCCGACGAACTGCGGGCCATCGCCGACGTGGCCGACAAGTTCGCGATCCCGGCGGTCAAGGTCACCGGCGGCCAGCGCATCGACCTGCTGGGCGTCAAGAAGGACGACCTGCCGGCCGTCTGGGCCGACCTGAACGCGGCCGGCATGGTCAGCGGCCACGCCTACGCCAAGGGCCTGCGCACGGTGAAGACCTGCGTCGGCAGCGACTGGTGCCGGTTCGGCACCCAGGACTCCACGGGCCTGGGCATCCGCCTGGAGAAGTTCCTCTGGGGCTCGTGGGCGCCGGCCAAGGTCAAGCTGGCGGTGTCGGGCTGCCCGCGCAACTGCGCCGAGGCCACCTGCAAGGACTTCGGCGTGGTCTGCGTCGACAGCGGCTACGAGATCCACATCGGCGGCGCCGCCGGCCTGCACATCCAGGGCACGAAGGTGCTGACCCACGTCGCCTCCGAGGACGAGGCCGTCTGGGTGATCGCCGCGGCCATGCAGCTGTACCGCGAGGAAGGCTGGTACCTGGAGCGGGTCTACAAGTGGATGGCGCGGGTGGGCCTGGAAACCATCCAGGCGAAGGTCACCGATCCGGTCCAGCGCAAAGCCCTCTACGACCGCTTCGTGTTCTCGCAGCGCTTCGCCCGCATCGACCCGTGGGCCGAGCGGGTGGCCGGCCGCCACACCGAGGAATTCACGCCCATGAGCCGCCGGATGGAGTTCGTCCCCGCATGAACGCGCCCACTCTCTCCAAGGATTGGAAGGTCCCTGTCTGGGTCGATGTCGGCGCCGTGACCGACATCCCCCGCCGCGGCGCGCGCCGGGTGCCCAGCCCGCGCGGCGACATCGCCATCTTCCGCACCGGCGACGGCGAGGTGTTCGCCCTGATGGACGCCTGTCCGCACAAGGGCGGGCCGCTCAGCCAGGGCATCGTCCACGGCCGCGCGGTGGCCTGTCCGTTGCACAACTGGTCGATCGACCTGGCCTCCGGCGAGCCGATGGGTGCCGACAAGGGCAAGGGCTGCACGCCGGTCGTGCCGCTGGAGGTCCGCGACGGCCGCCTGCTGCTGAGCCTGCCAGT
Organism: Caulobacter sp. Root487D2Y; assembly: GCF_001427165.1. Classification (NCBI taxonomy): domain Bacteria; kingdom Pseudomonadati; phylum Pseudomonadota; class Alphaproteobacteria; order Caulobacterales; family Caulobacteraceae; genus Caulobacter; species Caulobacter sp. Root487D2Y. Next base: position 831,561 of record NZ_LMFD01000010.1, on the reverse strand, counting down.
GGGCCTTGACGTCCATGGCTGACGGCTCGACCGCCCCGCTCGTCAAGACGACCTGCCCCTATTGCGGGGTGGGTTGCGGCGTGTCGGGCGCGGTCGGCCAGATTTCGTCGGAGGGGCGGCGCGCCCTGTCGGTGGCCGGCGACACGGCCCACCCCGCCAACCTGGGCCGCTTGTGCTCCAAGGGCACGGCGCTGGGGGCGACGGTGGGACTGCAAGGCCGGCTCTTGGAGCCGACCATCGGCGGCAAGCCCGCGTCCTGGAGCGACGCCACCGCCCTGGTCGCCAAGCGCTTCAAGGACACCATCGCCAAGCACGGCCCCGACAGCGTGGCCTTCTATGTCTCGGGCCAGCTGCTGACCGAGGACTACTACGTCGCCAACAAGCTGATGAAGGGCTTCATCGGCTCGGGCAACATCGACACCAACAGCCGCCTCTGCATGGCCTCGGCCGTGGCGGCCCACAAGCAGGCGTTCGGCGCCGACCTGGTGCCGGGCTGCTACGAGGACCTGGACCTGGCGGACCTGGTGGTGTTCAGCGGCCACAACGCCGCCTGGACCCATCCGGTGCTGTTCCGCCGCATGGAGGCGGCCAGGGCGCGGGGCCAGAAGCACGTGGTCATCGACCCGCGCCGCACCGACACGGCCGAGGGCGCCGACCTGCACCTGGCCATCGCCCCGCAGAGCGACGTGCGGCTGTGGAACGGCCTGCTGGCCCACCTGATCCGCGTCGAGGCGATCGACCGCGACTACATCGCCGCCCACGTGAACGGCTTCGCGGATGTCGAGGCCGCCCTGGCCGAGCTCGACCAGTCGCCCGCCACCGTGGCCGCCGACTGCGGCGTGCCTGTCGAGGACCTGCTGACCTTCTACGACCTGTTCGCCGCCCACGAGCGCACCGTCAGCCTGTTCTCGATGGGCGCCAACCAGTCGGCCCAGGGCACCGCCAAGGGTCTGTCGATCCTCAACGCCCACCTGGCCACCGGACGGATCGGCAAGCCGGGCGCTTGTCCGTTCTCGATCACCGGCCAGCCCAACGCCATGGGCGGACGCGAGACCGGCGGCATGGCCAACACCCTGGCCGGCCACATGGACTTCGCCCCGCACGAGCGCGACCGCGTGGCCCGCTTCTGGGGCGCGCCCGACACCGCCCGCGCGCCGGGCTTGAAGGCCGTCGACATGTTCGAGGCCATCCACGCCGGCAAGATCAAGGCGGTGTGGGTGATGGCCACCAACCCGGCCGTCAGCCTGCCCGACGCCGGCCGGGTGCGCGAGGCCCTGGAGCGCTGCCCGTTCGTGGTGGTGTCCGACTGCGTCGAGACCGACACCACGGCCTTCGCCGACGTCAAGCTGCCGGCCCTGGCCTGGGGCGAGAAGGACGGCACGGTCACCAATTCCGAGCGCCGGATCTCGCGCCAGCGGGCCCTGTTTCCGGCGCCCGGCCAGACCCGCGCGGACTGGCGGATCGTCGCCGACGTCGCCAAGGCCATGGGCTTCGACGGCTTCGGCTGGGCCTCGCAGGCCAGCGTGTTCCGCGAATGGGCCCGTCTGACGGCCTACGAGAACACCGACCGCCTCCTGAACTTGTCGGGCCTTTCGGCTTTGACGCCCGAGGCTTACGCCGGGCTCCTGCCAGTCCAGTGGCCGGTGGCGGCGGACGGACGGGGGACGCCGCGGCTGTTCGGAAACGGCCGCTTCCAGACTCCCGACGGCCGCGCCCGCATGGTCCCGACCCGGCCCAAGGGCCCGGCCGACGCCGTCGACGCGGCCTATCCGATGTCGCTGAACACCGGCCGCATCCGCGACCAGTGGCACACCATGACCCGCACGGGCCTGGCCCCCGACCTCTGCCGCCACGCGCCCGAGCCGTTCGTCGAGGTCCACCCCGTCGACGCCGAGGCCCTGGGCGTCAAGGACGGCGGTCTGACCCGGGTGATCACCGCGCGCGGCGAGGCCGTGGCCCTGGCCAAGGTCACCGACCGCCAGCGGCCGGGAAGCGTGTTCATGCCGATGCACTGGACCGACGCCTTCGCGCCGTCGGGCCGGTCCAACCCGCTGATCGCGCCGAACCTCGATCCCACCTCCGGCCAGCCGGAATTCAAGCACACACCCGCCCGGATCCGCGCCTATCGCGAGACCTGGAAGGGCTTCTTTCTCACGCGGTCCAGCCTCGCGCCCCCCACGGGGCTGGACCTCGTCTGGCGGCGTATTCCCCAAGACGCTTGCCAGCAACACGAGTTCGCCGGCCGGGGCGACGAGGTCGAGCGCGCCACCTTGCGCAAGGCCCTGTCCAAGGGCCTGCCAAAGGAGCCGGTTGGCGAACTCGTGACCTATGAGGACGCGGCCACCGGCGCGCGTCGCGACGCCTGGCTCGCCGATGGCCGGCTGGTGGCCGTGCTGTACGTGACCCTGACCGGCCGCCTGCCGGCGCGCGACTGGCTGGCCGAGCTGTTCGCCGAACCGGTCCTGAGCCAGGAGGCCCGCTCGGCCCTGCTGTTCGGCCGCCCGCCCGGCCCGCCGGTCGACAAGGGGCCGCTGGTCTGCGCCTGCCTGAAGGTCGGCGCCAAGGCCGTGCAGGCCGCCATCGCCGCCGGGGCCGTCAGTCCCGACGCGGTCGGCGCCGCCACCGGGGCCGGGACCAACTGCGGGTCCTGCCGTCCCGAAATCGCCCGGATGATCGCCGCGGCCGCCTCCGTCTCCAGCAAGGAGCCTGCTCATGCCTGACGCCCCCAAGCAAAGCGCTCAAGTCCTGCTCGTCGGCGCCGGTCCCGGCCCGGTCGACCTGATGACCCTGCGGGCGGTGCGCGCCGTCGAGAGCGCCCAGGCGCTGCTCTACGACGCCCTGATCAGCGAGGAGGCGATCGCCCTGGCCCCGGCCGGCTGCGTGCGCATCCAGACCGGCAAGCGGGCGGGCAAGCCCAGCATGCACCAGGACGAGATCAACCGTCTGATGCTGCGCCTGGCGCGCAAGGGCTTGCGGGTCGTGCGGCTGAAGGGCGGCGATCCTTCGGTGTTCGGCCGGGTGGGCGAGGAGTCGGCCTTCCTGCGCGAGCACGGCGTCTCGGTCGAGGTGGTTCCCGGCGTCACCGCCGCCTGCGCCGCCGCCGCCCAGTTCGGCTTTCCCCTGACCCATCGCGGCGAGGCGCGGCGGGTGGTGTTCACCACGGCGCGGCTGGAGGCGGGCACGCTGAGCGGCGACTGGAGCGCGGCCGGCGATCCCGAGGCGACCCTGGCGGTCTATATGGGCGGCGAGGTGGCCCAGGCCCTGTGCGAGCGGATGATCGCCGCCGGTCGCGCCCCCGACACCCCGGCCGTGGCGGTCGAACAGGGCGGCGCGAACGCCCGGATCTATCACGGCACGCTGGAGACCCTGGGCGACCGGCTGAACAGCCAGGGCGGCCCGGTGGTGATCGTCGTCGGCGAGGTGGCGGCCCAGGCTTGGGCGGCCGTGGCGGACGAGGCGGCGTTGGCGGTTCGAAGCGCCTAACCCCAGCACGTCGCTCCCGGATCGACGCGCCGCGCGCTTGTCCGGGATGACAGCCTTGGAGTGGTCTTGACGAACTACCCCGAACGGCCCGCCCATGGGGCATGCCGAACGGAAAACCGACTCGATGAGCGTCGCCAGAGTTCAGGGTCATGGCCCGATCGCCCGCGCCCTGGCCAAGGCCCCGCCCTGGGCCTTCGCGCTGTACGGCGGGCTGGCGGCCTTCGCGGCCTATTTCTCGATGTTCGCCTATCGCAAGCCGTTCACGGCCGCGCACTACGACGCGATCGCCGGCTGGCCGCTGGCCATCGACTTCAAGGTCGCCCTGGTGATCGCCCAGGTCGCCGGCTACGCGGTGTCGAAGATCATCGGCATCAAGGTGATCTCCGAGATGCGGCCCGAGCGGCGCTGGCTGGCGATCCTGGCGCTGATCGGCGGGGCGGAGCTGTCGCTGCTGGGCCTGAGCCTGGGTCCGGCCGTCGTCGGTCCGCTGGCCCTGTTCGTCAACGGCCTGTGCCTGGGCATGATCTGGGGCCTGGTGTTCGGCTTCGTCGAGGGGCGGCGGGTGTCGGAGGTGCTGGGCGCCATGCTGTGCGCCAGCTTCATCCTGGCCTCGGGCGTGGTGAAGTCGGTGGGCAAGAGCCTGCTGCTGCAGGGCGTCGACGAGCGCTGGATGCCGGCCCTGACCGGCCTGATGTTCACCCCGCTGCTGCTGCTGGCCGTCGCGGCCCTGACCCAGCTGCCGCCGCCGTCCCCGGCCGACGAGGCCGCCCGCGTGCGCCGCGCCCCGATGGACGCCAAGGCCCGCGCCGCCATGTTCGCCGCCCACGCCCCGGCCCTGGTCCTGCTGGTGGCGGTCTATGTGGTGCTGAGCGCCCTGCGCGACTTCCGCGACAACTTCGCCGCCGAGATCTGGGCCGAGCTGGGCTTCAAGAACGCCGCCGGGATCTTCTCGCTGTCGGAGATCCCGGTGGCGGCGATCGTGCTGGTGGGTCTGGGCGTGCTGAGCCTGGTGCGCGACAACCGCCGGGCGGTCGGCTTCAACTTCGCCTTCGTGGCCCTGGGCTTCGCCGTGGTGGGCGTGGCGACCCTGGGGCGGCAGGTGGGGCTGCTGGGGCCGGTGGCCTGGATGATCGCGATCGGGGCGGGGATCTACATGGCCTACACCCCGTTCAACGGCATGCTGTTCGACCGGCTGATCGCCGCGACGGGGCAGGTGGGGACGGCCGGGTTCCTGATCTACGTGGCCGATTCCTGCGGCTATGTCGGCAGCGTCTCCCTGCTGTTGGCCCGCTACTTCGCCAAGCTGGAGCTGGACTGGAGCGGATTCCTGGCGGGGGCGGCCTACGGAACCTCGGTGATCGGCGTGGTCGGGGTCGGGCTGGCTTGGATGCTGCTGAGGTTGCCGAAGGCGATGGCGCCCGACTAGTTCGCACGTCATTTCAGCCGTCATTCCGGGCCTTGTGCCCGGAACCCCTGGTCCAGCTTGCAAGTGAAGTGCTTTGGCGCGCTGGCGCGCCACACCCCCGCACTCGCGGCGGACAGAGGGGTCCCGGGCACAAGGCCCGGGATGACGACTGAGAAGGGGTGGAAAGTGTATTCACCCCTCCAGCGCCAGCAGCCCGAACAGCGCGCCCTCCGTCTCCGACAACCGCCAGCCGCGATGCACGAACACCGCCCCCCGCCGGAAGTCCTCGGACACCTGGCGGCGCAGGGCGGGCAGGGCGTCCGGGCCGCGGCCGTGGGGTAACAGGCGCCGGGCGAGGGCGGCCGAGCCGATGTCGGGGCGTCCGGCCAGCCAGGCCTTGCCGATCCGCGCGGCGGCGGCGCGGTCGAGGTCGGGAAGCAGCGGCGTGGCGGCGTGGGCCAGGCCGGGCAGGGCGGTGGCGGCCAGCAGCGCGGCCAGCAGATCGCGGCGGGCGAGGACGGTGCTCATGAGCGGACTCCCATGTCGCGCTTCAGGTGATCGGCCAGGCGCATGACCAGGGCCAGGATCGTCAGGGTCGGGTTGGCGATGCCCGAGGTCGGGAACACCGAGCTGCCGGCGACATAGAGATTGGCGGTCTCGTGCACCTTCAGGTTCGGATCGACGACGCCCGTCGTCGGGTCGGCGCTCATCCGCGTCGTGCCCATGTGATGGCGCGAGGCGCTGGAGATCTCGAGCAGCTTGCCGCGCTGGACCGGCCAGCAGACGCGGCCCTGGCCCGACGCGCCCAGGGCGTCGCCGAAGCCGGCGGCCGAACGCTCCAGGCTGTCCCAGTCGGCCTTGGCGTAGCGCCATTCCAGATGGATGCGCGGCATGCCCAGGGGGTCCTTGGCCGACGGATCCAGCGTCACGCGGCTGTCGGGATTGGGGAAGTGCTCGGACATGGCGAAGAAGCCGAGAAGCTGGCCGTCTCCCCCGTCGCCAACTTGCCTGTTTCCGTCGACTCGGGCGGCCACCTGGCGCACGGCCCTGGTCTCGGCCTCGGTCGGCGTGCCGGCCCCGGTCGCGGTGACCGCGTAGAGGGTGGCGGTGAAATTGCCGGTCCCCATCCGCGCCTGGGCCGGCAGGCCGGCCGCCACCACGCAGTGGGCGCCGGTGCGGCCGGGGTTCAGATAGAGGCTCATCGACGGCTGACGCGAGACATGGACCGCCGTGCCCTCGGTCTCGGCGTCGCCGTCCAGCGAATAGGTCACATGGCCCTGGAAGAACCGCCCGACCAGGTCGTGGCGGTTGCCGATCCCCTCGGGCCGCACCCCATTCGAGGCCAGCAGCAGCCGCACGTTCTCGATCCCGCCGACCGCCAGGACGTAGGTCCTGCCCACCGCCGTGTGGCGCTTGCCGTTAAGGCACGCCACGTCCAGCGCCTCGACCTTGTCGCCGTCCTTGCCCAGCCGGACTTGGGTGACGTTGACGTGCAGATAGACGGTGATGTTGGGCGCGTCGGCGAAGTCGGTGCGGAAGCGGTCGAAGGCGGCCTTGTCGGCGCCGCCGGAATAGCGGGTGAAGACGCGCGGGGCCGAGAAGAAGCCGTCTTGCGGGTCCAGGGCCAGCGGCGGTCGGGCCGGGTCTTTCAGGATCTTGTTGTCGGCGTCGAAGCGCGGGATTTCCAACAGATCGCAGGCCCGGTCGTAGAACGGCTGCAACTGCGGGCGGGTGACCGGCCAGCCGCTGTGCGGAGCCCAGGCGCGGGCGGTGAAGTCGGCCGGGTCGAGCGGCACGCACTTGCCGCCCCAGATCATGCCCGAGCCGCCCAGCACACGGGCCCGCGACTGGACCGGATAGTCGTCGAACGGCTTGTCGGGATTGTCCGGCGCCTTGACCACGGCCGTGCCGGCGTAGAGGCCCTGGATCTCTTCGTCGATCTCACGGCCGCCGCTCTCCAGGATGGCGACCTTCAGGGGGCCGCCGGCCAGTTCCCTGGCGAGCGTGATGCCGGCCAGCCCGCCGCCGATGATCACCAGGTCGGCTTCGATCCGGCTGGCGTCGGGCAAGGTTCGGGCGTCGATGAAAGCCATCGTGTTTCCGATCTGATTTTGAAGAGGATTTGGGCGCGGCGCTTAAGCGCGCGCGCCCTTGGACTTGAGGTAGTCGACGACCGCGTCGTGGCCTTTTCTGACCGCTTCGCCCATCGGTGAGCGGGTCTGGCCGTTGTTGGCCGGGACGGCGCGATTCACATCGGCGCCCTTCTCGACCAGGTAGCGGACCGTCTCCAGGTCGCCGGACTGGGCGGCGTTGATCAGCGGGGTCTCGTCGCCGGGCACGAAGGACTCCACCGAGGCGCCGTGCTCGACCAGGGTCCTGACCAGGTCCAGCCGTCCCGCGCCCGCCGCGGCGATCAGAGGGTCGCCGTCGCCGCGCACGGCCAGGCCGGCGTCGGCGCCCTTGGCCAGCAGCAGATCGATCACCTCGGCCCGGCCCGAATGGACCGCCTCGATCAGCGGCGAGCCGTCGCCCGGCGCGGGCTGGTTCACGTTCGCGCCCTTGTCCACCAGATAGCGGACCGTGGCCAGGTCGCCGGAGCGGATGGCGCTGATCAGCGGCGTGCCGTCGCCGGGCACGAAGACGTCGACCGAGGCGCCGCGTTCGACCAGGGCCTTGGCGAGGTCGGCGCGACCAGCGTCGGCGGCTGCGATCAGGGGCGCGCCGTCGCCGCGCGAGGCGAGGTTGGGGTCGGCGCCGTGGGTCAGAAGCAGGTCGACCAGGTCGGCCCGGCCCTGCCGCGTCGCCTCGATCAGCGGCGTGCCGTCGCCCGAGGCCTTAAAGTCGACGTCGGCGCCGGCCGCGATCAGGTCGCGCGCCTTGGCCGCGTCGCCGTCCAGGACGGCCTTGTACAGCGGGCTTTCGCGATAGGTGGCCGCGTCGTGGCGGGAGACCTTGGCCGAGGCGTGGGTCTCGCGCGCGGGCTGGGCGGCCCAGACGGCGAAAGCGACGCCCAGCGACAGGGCGGCGACGGCGCCGCCGCCGATCAGACGACGGGCGCGGCCCTGGCGGTGCTGCTTGAGCATGACGAACCTCTCCTTGAGTTGGGTGTTGGCCGAGGCCGGCCAGTGGCAGCCGAGCGGCGGCGCGTGGGGCGCCAGTTGGGTCTTCAGCATCGCCTCGCCATACTGGCGGCCGGCGACGGGAAAGCGGGTCAGGACGGCGGCGTCGCAGGCGATCTCCTGGTCGACCCGCAACCGGTGGGCGCCCAGGTGGACCAGGGGGTTGAACCAGAACAGGCACTGCAGGGCCGTGGTCAGGGCGTTGATCTGGGCGTCGCCGACGGCGAGGTGATTGCGCTCGTGGGCCAGGATCAGGGCCTGCTCCTCGCGCGTGAAGCGCACGGCGAAATCGGCGGGCAGCACGACCTTGGGGGCCAGGGCGCCGATCACCGCCGGGCCGACGCCGTTGCGCTCGGCGTGGAACAGACCGTCGTCGGCCCTCAGGCGGCCCAGCGACTTGACGAACCGCCGCTGGCGCTCGGCCTGGACGACCAGGGCCAGCAAGGCGACCAGGCCCCAGATCGCGACCAGCGGACCGTCGAGATCAAGGATCGGCGCGGGCGGTGGCGCGGGCGGCGGGGACGGGATCGCCGTCGGCGCGGGCGGGGCGCCGATCGGCGCCGCCGCGGTCGAGACGATTGAGGCCGGAGGGGCGGGGGCTTGGACGACGACGGTGCGAGCCGGCAGCAGGGACGCCGCCATCGCCAGCGGCGCGATCAGCCACAGGGCGTAGGCCGCGCGGGCCCCGAACAGCCGCCGCGCCGGACGGCGCAGGATCAGCGCCAGGATCACCGCCGCCCCGATCGCCAGGTTGGCGCGGATCAGCAGGGTCAGCAGGTCATTGGCCATCGTCGTGCGCCTTCAAGATCCGGCGCAGTTCGGCGACGTCTTCGTCGCTCAGGCGCTCGCGCTGCGAGAAGTGGCTGACCAGCGGGGCCAGGCGGCCGTCGAACAGGCGGTCCAGCAGGCCCTGGCTCTCGGCGTGGACATAGTCGCCCTGGGCGACCATCGGCCGATAGAGGAAGCGCCGGCCGTCCTTGTCGGCGGCGATGGCGTTCTTCTTCAGCAGGCGGTTCAGCAGCGCCTTGACCGTGCCCTCGGCCCAGTTCTGGTCGTCGGCCAGGGCGGCGGCGATCTCCTCGGCGGTCATGGGGCTCTTGGCCCACAACGCTTTCATGATCTCGCTTTCGGCGGTGCTGATCCGCATGGGAAAACCCTCTTGTTCCCCGCAACGATTACCGACGTAAACGTTGGCGTCAATCAGCGATTATGATTGTAAACGATATGTAATGCGCACGCCCGCCATGATCGTGTCGCGCGAGCTTCCCCTTTTGGTTGCGCCTTGGCGCGCGATGCGGGCACAGTTCGCTCGCGGCCTCGAGGCCGCCAAACCGGGGGGAACGCCATGGCCGAGGTGAAGACGATCAATATCACGCTTAGCGACGCCTCGCTCAGCGACCTCAAGGCGTTGGGCTACACCCTCTACCTGCAGCGGGCGTTCCAGGCGACCAACGCTGAAGGCGTGCCGCTGGTCGTGATGGCGATCCCCAACTACCTGAGCGTCAACGCGATTCCCCTGTCCTGGCCATACGCGGCCTTCATCACCGATCAGAATATCGGCGGCGGCGCGGCGGTGCACACCGACACGACGGTCGCGGTGACTCTGGGAGACGTCGTCACGGTGGAAAACGGCATGCAGTTGAGGGTGGCGGGCGACGGCTTCGCCGGGGCGGTGGCCATTCGCAACACGACGAAGTTGCTCTTCTACGTCGGCTTGGCCGCGATCGAAGGCGAGGGCTGGCCCCAACCCTTCGCCGCCGTGCCGCTGTACGGCTTGGCCGAGGACGTCATCACGCCGCTCGACACGTTCATGGTCACATTCTCGACCGACGGCGTCCAAGCCGGTTCGCCGCTGCAATATTCCATGTCGCAGAGCCTGATGATCGACATGTCCGGCGCGGCCGTGGCCAACGCCCAATTCGACACCTACAAAGGCTGGTCGTTCAACGGCGCGCCGGGCAAGACCGTGCCGGCGGGGACCGATCTCTTTCCGCTGTTGGCCAGGGAGGCGCCCCTGACCGAGGAGGCCTAGCCGGCGTCCAGCATCGCCTCCAGCGCCAGGACGGTGGTCCAGTTCCGGCCGGTGATCCGCGCACCCAGGGTCTTCTCGACCAGGCCGTTGGTCAGTTTCGAGCCGCCGATCCCGTCGGGATAGGTCGCGTAGAGCTGGCGGCTTTCGGCCCGCGCCTGCTCGCGGCCGCGGATCGCCGCGCGCAGGGCGCCCATGGCCTTCTTGTCCGGCGCGTCCTTCAGGAACAGGACCATCAGCCAGCCGGGGTCCTGGGCCGCGAATTCGGGGAACGGATTGGCGGCGACCATGGCGCGCCAGGCCTCCGCGGTGCGGACATAGACGTCGGTGCGCAGCGAAAAGCGGTCCATCAGCGCGGTCTCGATCTGGGTCTGCAGCTCGGCGCCGGTCTGCTCGCCGCTGGTGAACACCAGGTCGCCGACCTTGGGGCCGGGGCGGACCTCGGCATGGCCGAGCTCGGTCAGCAGGGCGGTCAGCTCGTCGGCCGTCACCTGGCGGTTTCCGGCGGCGTTGACGCCGCGCAGCAGGGCGATGTGGACGGTCATGGAGCGGGCCTTTCGAACGAGGCGGTTGTCTAGACCCTCGCGGCCCCGCCGTCCCAGATCATTTAGGGCGGATCGATTTACGCCGTGGCGAGCGCCGCGAAGCCGCGCTCCAGGTCGGCGATCAGGTCGGACGTGCTTTCCAACCCCACATGCAGGCGCAGCAGCGGGCCTTCCAGGGCCGCCGGAACCGAGCGGTTCTTCAGCTGCGGATCGCAGTGGATGGCCAGGCTCTCGTAGCCGCCCCACGAGAAGCCGAGGCCGAACAGCTCCAGTGCGTCGAGGAAGGCGTGGACGGCCTTCTGCGAGGCGGGCTTGAGCACCACGCCGAACAGGCCGCAGGCGCCGGTGAAGTCGCGCTTCCACAGGGCGTGGCCCGGATCGCTCTCCAGGGCCGGGTGCAGAACCCGGGCCACCTCGGGACGGCCTTGCAGCCAGCGGGCGATCTTCAGGCCGGCGTCCTGGTGGGCGGGCAGGCGGGTGGCCAGGGTGCGCAGGCCGCGCAGCACCGTGTAGGCGTCGTCGGGCGACACCGACCAGCCGATGTCCCACATCGCGTCGCCCAGCTGGTTGCCGATCACGTTGTCGGCGGTGGCGGCGCTGCCCATGAACACGTCGGAGTGGCCGCCGACATATTTGGTCAGGGCCTGGACGCTGATGGTCACCCCGTGGGCCAGGGGCTTGAAGTAGAAGCCGGCCGCCCAGGTGTTGTCGATCAGGGTCAGGACGCCGCGGGCGTTGGCGGCGGCGGCGATGGCCGGGATGTCCTGCATCTCGAAGGTCAGCGAGCCGGGGGCCTCCAGCAGGATCATCCGCGTGGCCGGGGTGCACAGGGCCATCAGCGCCTGCGGCGACAGGGCGGGGTCGTAGTAGGTGGTCTTGACGCCGAACCGCGTCAGCACCCGGTCGCAGAACCGGCGGGTGGGCTTGTAGGCGCTGTCGACCACCAGGATCTCGTCGCCGGCCTTCAGCAGGGCCAGCATGACGCCGGTGATCGCCGCCAGGCCGGATGGGTACAGCGTCACGTCGGGCGAGCCCTCCAGCTCGGCCAGGGCCAGCTGCAGGTTGGCCGGCGAGGACAGGCCGGTGATGCCGTAGGTCAGCTGGTCGTCGTCGTACAGCGAGGCGGCGTTGGGCATCAGCACCGTCGAGCCGCGCTGGACCGGCGGATTGACCGTGCGGGCCAGCACCGTGCCGCCCTTGGGCGGGGCGCCCTTGCGGATCAGGCGGGTTTCTTCATCCAGGGGCATGGCGGACTCGACGACGGCTAAGCCCTTGTCGTGTACGGCGTGGGGGCGAGCCGGTTCAAGGCAGGAAATCCGTCCGGGGCAGGAGAGAGCCTGTGGTGGGACTGGGGACACGCACCCATCCCACGGCCGATGCAAGCCAGGCATGAGCCGTGGGATGGGTGCGTGTCCCCAATCAGGCCCCGACGCTCAGCTTGGCGAAGACGCGGGTGGCCTCGGCGATCAGGGCGCGGCGGCGTTCGCTGTCGACGCCGTGCGCGGCCTCGGCCTGCGCGACGTCGGCGTCGCAGTGCGGGCAGGTGGTCTCGTGGGGCCAGATGTAGCCGGCGCAGGCCCGGCAGGGCTTGAGGCTGGGCGGCAGGGCGCCGCCAGCCGCCGAGCGTTCGCGGACCGCCACGTGCACGGCGGCCGGATCGCGTTCGGGCAGGGGCGTGACCTCGGCTCCGGGGATGGCCTCGGTGATCAGCGCGAACTCGCCGACCGCGAAGCTTTCGGGCGGCGCGTCCTTGATCTTGACCACCCGCTCGCGCAGGCCGTGCTTGGCCAGGTCCAGGGCGCGATAATGGCAGTAGGGATTGTTGCCGCGCTTGCCCAGCAGCGATTCCGAGGTCCAGGTGCAGCCGGCCCGGCAGACGTCGGCGTAGTAGCAGGTGCGGCAATAGCCCCACAGCTCCTCGACGTCGCGCACCCGCCCGAAGCTCATCTTCTCGCTGTGCCGCCAGATGTCGGCCACGCTCATGTCGCGGACGTTGCCGGCAGAATAGAGCGAGGTGGCCAGGGACGGGCAGCCCTTGATCGTGCCGTCGGCCTCGATGCCGATGCCGGTCTGGCCGGCCGAGCAGCCGTTCCAGTGGTCGGTGTCGTCGCCGAACCCGCGCCAGATGTGCTCGTAGGGGCCGAAATAGCCGATGTTGTTGCCCACCACCATCAACAGGCCCCGCGCCTCGCCCTCGCGGTACAGCCGGGCCAGCAGGGGCATGACCTCCAGCAGCTGGTAGGGCTGCATCAGCAGTTCGGGATTGTCGACGGCGTTGCCCATGGCCACCGTCAGCTGGATCTGCCAGTGGGTGGCGCCCGCCTCGATGATGCGGTCCATCAGCTCGGGCAGATGCTGGGCGGTCTCGGCCCCGATCTGGGTGTTGACCGACACGGCCATGCCCCGGGCCTTGGCGCGCTTGAGCGCGTCGATCGCCTGGTCGTAGGAGCCGGGGACGCCGCGCACCCGGTCGTGCAGGTCGGGCAGGCCGTCGATGGACACGCCCACGCCCTGCAGGCCCGCCTCGGCGGCCTCGTCCAGGCGCTTGTCGGTCAGGTTGCGGGCCCCGGTCTGGATGCCGGTGCGGATGCCGTGGTCGCGGCTGCGGCGGATCAGCTCGATCCAGTCGCGGCGCAGATAGGCCTCGCCGCCGATCAGGGTCAGCTCGCGCGTGCCCAATTCCGCCAGGTGGTCGATCAGCTCCAGCGCCTCGACGGTGGTCAGCTCGTCCGACCGGGGGCGGCCGGCCCGCGAGCCGCAGTGCTGGCATTTGAGATTGCAGGCCAGGGTGACTTCCCAGACCACGTGGACCGGCACCAGCTCGGTGTAGTCGCGCTCCACCCGGTAGCGGACGGGCTTGCCGGCGGGCGGCGGCGCGCCAGGAGCCGCGGAGCCAGGAGCCACGGAAAGTGTGTCCGTCATCGCGTCGGTCCTTCGAGCGGTCGGTTCGGAAACAAAGACGGGACGCGCGGCCGTCACGGCCCCGCGTCCCGGAGGAGGAGCAATGGCGTCAGCGGCCTTCGAGCTTGGCGATGCCGTCGGTGATGGCTTGTCCGTAGAGAATGACGATGGCCATGGTCATGACCTTCCATTGGCGATGAGACGGGTCGGCAAGCGGCTCAGGACTTGGCGCGGCCTTTTTCGAGCTTGGCGATCTCCACCTTCAGCAGGGCCAGCAGGGTGGGGATGTCGCCGTACTCCTTCAGGTGGGCCTCGGCGGCGGCCTCGGCTTCCTTCAGGCGGGACAGTTCGCCCGAGGCGATCGCGTCGGTCACGGCGACGCCGTAGGGTTTGATGCTCATGGTGTTTCCTCCGTGCCTCCCGGGTCCGGGGGCTGTTGTGGTCGGGTCGATCGCGGGCGGTCAGCGCTTCAGCTTGGCGATCTCGACCTTGAGTTGGGCCAGCAGGGCGCCGATGTCGCCGTATTCTTCGAGGTGGGCCTCGGCCAGGGACTGCAGCTTGCGCAGCTGGTCCAGGTCGCCGCCGGCGATGGCGTCGGTGATGGCGGAGGCGTAGAGCGGTCTCGGCGTCATGGGGGAACTCCAGGATGTTTGGGGCGCGCCGAATGCGGGCGGCAGGCGTCGTCTCCCGACGCGGGGCGTCGTGACCCGGATCCCACCCCAGACTTCGTTCGGCGGACGGATTGAAGCGATAGACGAGCACTGACGATGTCTCGCCACGGCCGATCACGCCGTTGGCGGCGGAGGAAGATCGCGATCCCTCCTCCTGACCGGGACGTTCGGGGAAAGGTCCGGGTTTGTCAACTCATGAGTGTGTGGAGATTTTATGATAGCATAGCGTTCATATCGTCGGCCGGGGCGGGAACCGTTATGAACACGATCGAGAGCGGGCCGGGCGTGGACCGGGAGGCCGCGCGGCGGCTAGTCCTGGCGCTGGACCGGACGGACGCGCCGATCGACGATGCCGCGCTGGACGCGGTTCTGGACCTGCGGATCGCGACGGTCGAAGGGAGGCTCGACACCCTGGGCCTGCTGGACCGCCACGGCGTGCAGCGCTTCAGCCAGGGCGACCTGGCCTATGAGGTGGTGCGGGCCTTCTATCGCGCGTTGGGCCCTGAGGTCGAGGCTCGCCCCGGCCTGCGGCTGCTGGACCTGGGCAGCGGCTACGGGCGGTTCGGCCTCTACGGCGTCCTGCGCCACGACCTGACCGCCCATGGGCTGGAGCTGGTCCCCGAGCGGGCGGCGGAAGCCGCGCGCGCGGCCCGGGCCCTGGGCCTGGCCCGGCTGACCTTCGCGGCGGGCGACCTGCTGACGGCCGCGTGGCCGGCCGCCGACGTCTATTGCATGATGAACGCCGTGCTGCCCGGCCTGCTGCCGCCCGTCCTGGCGCGGTTGGAGCAAGAGGCCCGGCGGCGGCGGATCGTCATCGCCTCGGTCTCGACCAGCAACCGGGCCTTCGCCCGGGCCGCCTGGCTGCGCGGCTTGCCGGTCGCCGCCGAGGGCCTGGCGGGCCGCGAGCTGGGGCTCTGGGAGTCGGTCTAGCACCAATCGGCATTCAGCGTGCCGGGCGAAAACCTCGTCCTTCGACAGGCTCGGGATGAGGTTTTTCCAACGCCTCGACCTATCAATGGTCCTCGTCCTGAGCCTGTCGAAGGACGAGGACCAAGCATCCGAGCGTGAAACTCGGTGCGGCCTAGACCGGCGCCGCCTGGCCCGTGGCCACCGGCACGTCCTCGCGGCCGCCCCATTCGGTCCAGGAGCCGTCATAGACCGCCGCCCGGGGCTTGCCGAGGCGGGCCAGGGCCAGGGAGACCACGGCCGCCGTGATGCCCGAGCCGCAGGTGGTGGTGATCGGCTTGTCGATGTCGACCCCGGCCGCCGCGAACACCGCGGTCAGCTTGTCGGCCGACAGCAGGGTTCCGTCGGGGGCCAGCAGGGCCGACAGCGGCACGTTGCGCGAACCGGGGATGTGGCCGCCGCGCAGGCCGGCGCGGGGCTCGGGATCCTGGCCGGTGAAGCGGCCGGCGGAACGGGCGTCGATCACCTGCTCGCGCCCGGTCTCCAGGTTGCGCTTCATCTGGTCGATCGAGCGGACGATGTCGGCCTGGAAGCGCGGGGTGAAGTGGCGCTCCTGCGGGGCGACGGGCAGGTCCTCGACCGGCCGGCCCTCGGCGATCCACTTGGGCAGGCCGCCGTCCAGCACCACCACGTCCTCGTGGCCCATGGCCCGGAACTCCCACCAGACCCGAGCGGCCGGCAGGATGCCGCTGGTGTCGTAGACGACGATCCGCGAGCCGTCGCCCAGGCCCAGCTTCTTGACCCGCGAGGCGAACTTGATCGGACTGGGCAGCATGTGCGGCAGGTCCGAGGTCTCGTCGGCGATCTCGTCGATGTCGAAAAACACCGCGCCGGGAATGTGGGCCAGGTCGTATTCGGCCCGCGGGTCGCGCTTGGCGGCGGGCATGTGCCACGAGCCGTCGACGATGCGGACGTCCGGCGCGTCGAGGTGATCGGCCAGCCAGGCGGTCGAGACGAGCGGATCGGCAGGGGTCATGACAAAAGCCTTTCGGGGTCTGACTCGCCCCTTCTAGAAGGCGGGCAAGATCACGCGATCGGCGTTGTGGGGCAAGCCATCCTACGGTTTGAAAAACCCTTAGGGGTGAGCCTCGGTGAGGCTGTGCTCCTGAGCCTCCTGCTCGATCTTGTCCTGAACGCGCTGGATGACCTCGAGCTTCTTGACGTTCTTGCCCGGACAGGCGTGCGTCGTCTTCGGGTCCTCGCGATGCAGGCGCATGGTGTTGGGGTCCAGGCCCAGCACGGCCGAGAGGGTCGCCATGGCGGCCACGACATTGTCGCGCACCTTGGCCCCGCGGCCGGTGTCGAACGCGTCCTTGTCGAAGTCGCCCAGCATCTCGACGCCCAGGGCCACGCTGTTCCAGCTGGGCGAATGGACGCCCGACACGGTCAGGGGCGTGAACACCCAGATCTGCTTGTCATCGACGAACAGGTGCGGGCCCGCGCTCCATTTCTGACTGTCGCGGTAGTAGGCCTCGAGATTGGCGATGTGTTGCTGGGTCAGGCCCTGCGGGCGCTGGTCCAGGGACGGCACGCCGGTATTGTGGAGCACGATGAAGTTGGGCCGCCAGGTCGACCACTTCAAACTCGCGCAATAGGTTTCGAAAGCCTCGGGCGTGAAGCTCTTGCCGACAATACCCTTCCAAGCCATCAGGCCCTCCCGGTGCGACTTCGAGTCGATCCTGCACCGGGCGGTTGAATTCTGCAACTTTTCGGTCAGTGACGGCGCGACGCCCTCATGCCGAGCTTGGCCTTACATCCAGGGCGGGGTCGGCAGACCCTTCTCGGCCAGGAAGGCGGGGTTGAACAGCTTGCTCTGGTAGCGCGAGCCGTGGTCGCAGAGGATGGTCACGATGGTGTGGCCGGGGCCCATGGCCTTGGCCATGCGCACGGCGCCGGCCACGTTGACGCCGGTCGAGCCGCCCAGGCACAGGCCCTCGTGCCGCACCAGGTCGAAGACCTGCTCCAGCATCTCCTCGTCGCTGATCCGGAACGGAAGGTCGACGGCCAGGCCTTCGAGGTTGGCGGTGATCCGGCCCTGGCCGATGCCCTCGCTTATCGAGGTCCCCTCCGACTTCAGCTCGCCGTCGGCGTACCAGCTGTACAGCGCCGCGCCGTGCGGGTCGGCCAGGCCGATCTTCACCGACGGTTTGCGGGCCCGCAGGGCGGCGGCGACGCCGGCCAGGGTGCCGCCCGAGCCGATCGCGCAGATGAAGCCGTCGACCCCGCCGTCGGTCTGCTCGAAGATCTCCGGCCCGGTGGTCTCGAAATGGGCCTGGCGGTTGGCGACGTTGTCGAACTGGTTGGCCCAGATCGCGCCGTTGGGCTCGGTCCTGGCCAGTTCCTCGGCCAGGCGGCCCGAATAACGGACATAGTTGTCGGGGTTGGAATAGGGGACGGCGTCCACCTCGACCAGCTCGGCGCCGAGCAGGCGGATGGCGTCCTTCTTCTCCTGGCTCTGGGTGCGCGGGATGACGATGGTGGTCTTGTAGCCGAGGGCCGAGGCGACCATGGCCAGGCCGATGCCGGTATTGCCGGCCGTGCCCTCGACGATCCGGCCGCCGGGCCGCAGCAAACCTCGCGCCTCGGCGTCGCGGATGATGCCCAGGGCCGCGCGGTCCTTGACCGACTGGCCGGGGTTCATGAACTCGGCCTTGCCGAGAATCTCGCAGCCGGTGGCGTCGCTGGCGCGGTTGAGGCGGATCAGCGGCGTGTCGCCGATAGCATCCAGGACACTGGTCTTTACGGTCATCTGCTCATTCCGGCCGCGCGGGAGGTCGGGATGGTAGATCGTGATGCGCGGCTCACAAGCAAGGCCAGTTTTCCTGAAGGCGTCGCCCGCGGTTTCAGGGTTTGCGAAGGCGGGCTTCAGTCGATCCGCTGGGTGATGATCACGTTCAGCAGGGCCAGGTTGCCGTTGACGGTGGCCGCCGCGCACCAGGCGCCGTGCAGGCCTTCCACCTCGACCAGGTGGTTTTCGATGGCGTCGACCATGATGCCCTCGGCCACGGGGAAGGACGCCTCTCCCAGCAGCTGTTCCTCCTCCAGCTCGCGGCACCAGGCGGCGACCGCGTCGGTCGGCGCCTGCGCCTCGAACTGGGTGATGTAGGTGCCGCCGTGGAAATCCAGGACCAGGGTGTAGAGGTTCATCGGGCCGACCTCGGTTACGCGTTCGCACAGCTTGCGCACACCAGAGGTCGGGACGCGCGCTTCCGTTTGCTAGGGCGTGACAGCCGAAAGTGGATGCCGGTTTCGGCGCCTGTCACGCTCTACGTGTTTGAGCTAGAGCCTTACAGGCTCTAGGGGACGGCTCCGCTAAACCCGGGAAAGCCCCAGCTGGATCACATTGGTGCGTTCGGTCCGGAAGCCGGCCTCGCAATAGCTGAGATAGAACCGCCACAGCCGCCGGAACCGCTCGTCGAAGCCCTGGCCCTTGATGTCGTCCCAGGCGGCCTCGAACCGGGCGGCCCATTCGGCCAGGGTGTCGGCGTAGTTCTGGCCAAAGCGCGTGACGTCGGTCCAGGCAAGGCCGGCGGCGTCGGTCTCCTGGCGCAGGCGGGCCTCGCTGGGCAGCATGCCGCCCGGGAAGACGTAGCGCTGGATGAAGTCGGTGTGGGTGCGATAGCGGGCGAACAGCTCGTCGCGGATGGTGATGATCTGCAGGCCGGCCCGGCCGCCGGGCGACAGCACCTGGCGGATCTTGCCGAAATAGGTCGGCCAGTATTCCTCGCCCACCGCCTCGAACATCTCGATCGAGGCGACGCTGTCGAACTGGCCCTGCACGTCGCGATAGTCGACCAGCCGGATGTCGGCCTTCTCGGCCAGGCCCTGGTCGAACAGGCGCTGCCTGGCGAAGTCGTGCTGGGCCTGGGAGATGGTGATGCCGGTCACCTTGGCGCCGACCTCCTTGGCCGCGAACTCGGCGAAGCCGCCCCAGCCGCAGCCGATCTCCAGCACGTGCTGGCCTGGCTTGAGGGCGATCGACTGGGCCAGGGCCGCGTACTTGGCGCGCTGGGCCTGGTCCAGCGGCTGGCTGGGCGCTTCGTACAGGGCCGAGGAATAGGTCATGCTGGGGTCGAGCCAGCGCGCATAGAAGCTGTTGCCCAGGTCGTAGTGGGCGTGGATGTTCTTGCGCGACCCCTGCCGGTCGTTGCGATGGAACAGGTGATAGAGCTTGTTGATCGTGTGCATGAGCGGGTTGCCGCGCACCAGGGCGGTCAGCCGGTCGAAGTTCAGCGAGAAGGCCTCCAGCACCGCCGACAGGTCGGGCGTGTCCCACTCGCCGGCCATGTAGCCCTCGGCGAAGCCAATGCCGCCGGACGCCAGGGCCCGGCGGATGAATCGATAGTCGTGGACGCGGATCACGGCCTCCGG
This sequence comes from Caulobacter sp. Root487D2Y, assembly GCF_001427165.1. Lineage (NCBI taxonomy): Bacteria > Pseudomonadati > Pseudomonadota > Alphaproteobacteria > Caulobacterales > Caulobacteraceae > Caulobacter > Caulobacter sp. Root487D2Y. The sequence continues at coordinate 812,071 of NZ_LMFD01000010.1, read as the reverse complement.
ACCCGGCGCCTTGCCGACGATCCGCAGCGCCTTGCCCGAGGGCAGGACGAAGGTCAGGTTTCCCGCCGTCCAATTCTCCACGGCGAGGCGGAGGGCGGTGCGGAAGGCGGCCGGAGCGCGACGCAGTTCCGGATCGCGGGCCGTGGCCAGCCAGGTCGAAGGCAGGATATCGGTCATCGACGGTCCATCCCTAACGCGAGAACGAAAGTAAGAACTCTCGGAACCGACCTGTAAATGGGGGGGACCACCCAGCCGTGCGAGAGACCTAGTCTCCCCTAAGGCTGCGATAGGCCTCAAGCGCGCGTTCGCGCGCCGCCGAATGCCCCACGATCGGTTCCGCATAGATACGCTTGGCGGCCGCGCTTGGTTGCGGTGAAGCTTTCCAGGGCTCATGGATCAGGGCGTCGGGCAGGTCGGCCAACTCCGGAACCCAGCGGCGGACATAGGCGCCGGCGGGGTCGAACTTCTGGCCTTGGGCGATCGGGTTGAAGATCCTGAAATAGGGCGCGGCGTCGGCCCCGCAGCCCGCGACCCACTGCCAGTTGCCGGCGTTGTTGGCGAGATCCGCGTCGACCAGGGTGTCCCAGAACCAGGCCTCGCCCTCGCGCCAGTCGATCAGCAGGTGCTTGACCAGGAACGAGGCCACGATCATCCGGACACGGTTGTGCATGAACCCGGTCGCCCACAGCTCGCGCATCCCGGCGTCGACGATCGGATAGCCGGTCTCGCCGCGGCTCCAGGTCTGGAAGGCGGCGTCGTCGCGAATCCAGGGAAAGCGGTCGAACTCCGGCCGGAAATTCGCCTTCGGCAGGTCGGGGTCGTGGAACAGGATCGAATGGTTGAACTCCCGCCAGCCGATCTCGGACAGGAACTTATCGACCTGACCCTTGGGCGCGTCGCCGGCCTCGGCGGCGGTGCGGGCCGCGACCCACACCTGGCGCGGGCCGATCTCGCCGAAATGAAGATGCGGCGACAGGCGCGATGTCGCCTCGACCCCGGGCAGGTCGCGCTGGCGGTCATGGGCCTGGACTGGTCCCGACAGGAAATGGTCCAACCGCGCGCGGGCGCCGGCCTCGCCGGGCGTCCACAGGTCGAAGCCCTCGGACCAGTCGGGCTTGGTCGGATGCAGGCCCCAGTCCTCCAGCGACTCGGCGCGCGGCCAGGACTCCGGCGCGGTCAGGCGCTCGGGCGCCGGCTCGAGGTGGACGTGATGCAGCTGCTCGCGAGCGGCCCGCCAGTAAGGCGTGAAAACCTTGTAGGGCTGGCCCGAACCGTTCTTCACCGTCCAGGGCTCGTTCAGCAGGCCGGCGTTGAAGCTCTCGCAGGCGATCCCGTCGTCCTTCAGCCAAGCCTTGATTTCGCTGTCCCGATCGATCGACGCGGCGTCGTACAGCCGGTTCCAGACCACGGCCGCCGCTCCCGTATGGGCGACGACGTCCTCCATCACCGCGCGGGCCGGTCCGCGCCGCAGGATCAACCGCGAGCCGATCGTCCGCAGGGACCCGTCCAGGGCGGCCAGCGACTTGTCCAGCCACCACGCGGTCGCGCCGCCCATCGGGCGCGCGCCGGGCGTCTGGTCCAGGATGTAGAGCGGGATCACCGGCCGGCCGGTCGCCGCCGCCGCCACGAGGGCGGGATTGTCGGCCAGGCGCAGGTCGTGGCGCAGCCAGACGATGATGGGGCCGTCCTGATCGATCCGCACGTTCACTCCGACGCCCAACCCAATACCTTGCCCCCACCGCCCCCTGTGCCATAACGCCTGACATGTCCAGACGCGTCATCCTCGTCACCGGCGGCGCCGGTTTTATCGGCTCCAACATCGTGGCCAAGCTGTGCGAGGACGACAGCCTCGACGTGGTGGTCTGCGATTGGCTGGGCGAGGCGGCCGAGAACAAGTGGCGCAACCTGGCCAAGTCGCCGATCGCCGACTTCGTGCCGCCCGAGGACCTGTTCGAGTGGCTGGCCGAACGCGGCGAGGAGGTCGAGCTTGTCATCCACATGGGCGCGGTCTCCTCGACCACCGAACCGGACGCCGATCTGATCGTGGAGTCCAACTTCGTGCTGTCGCGCGACCTGTGGCGCTGGTGCGCCCTGCACAAGCGCCGGCTGATCTACGCCTCGTCGGCGGCCACCTATGGCGACGGCCAGCAGGGCTTCGACGGCAAGGACGATCTCGACAGCCTCAAGGCCCTGCGGCCGCTGAACGCCTACGGCTGGTCCAAGGCCTTGTTCGACATCTACGCCGTGCGCGAAGCCGCCCGCGGCCACGCCCCGACCCAGTGGGTGGGACTGAAGTTCTTCAACGTCTACGGCCCCAACGAGGACCACAAGGCCGGCATGAAGTCGGTGGTCTGCCAGATCTGGCCCAAGGTGGCGGCGGGCGAGGGCGTGCGGCTGTTCAAGTCGCATCACCCCGACTACGAGGACGGCGGCCAACTGCGCGACTTCGTCTATGTGCGCGACGTGGCCGACGTGGTCGCCTGGCTGGCCAAGAGCCCGCACGTCAACGGCGTCTACAACCTGGGTTCGGGCAAGGCCCGCTCGTTCAAGGCCCTGGCCGAGGCCACCTTCCGCGCCGTGGGCCGCGAGCCCGACATCGACTATTTCGACATGCCCGAAGTGCTGCGCGGCAAGTACCAGTACTTCACCGAGGCCGACATGAGCCGCCTGCGCGCCGCCGGCTACAACGCGCCGATGACCTCGCTGGAGGACGGCGTGGAGGACTATGTGGCGGGGTTCCTGAACACGGATGATCCGTATCGGTAGCTCCGCCGAACGCCCCCTCCGTCACGATGCGTATTCGCATCGCGCCACCTTCCCCGCGATGCGGGTGAGGAGAAGGTCGGCGCGCCATCGGCGACGCGACGGAGGGGGCGTTCGGGCGTCCGCGAATCTCAGATCCCTGACGCCACGTCACACTTGCCGACCCTTTCCGCCGGCGTAAGCTGATCGCCGATAACTCGCCGGGACAGGCGCAGATCGGGAGTGGAACATGGTCGGCATCGCCGCCTGGGGCGCCTATGCGCCGCGCCTTCGCCTCAGCCGCAAGGCGGTGACCGAGGCCAACGCCTGGGTCGCGCCGAACCTGCGCGCCAAGGCCAAGGGCGAGCGGTCGATGGCCAACTGGGACGAGGACGCCCTGACCATGGCGGTCGAGGCGGCCCGCGACGCCCTGGGCCCGGACGACGACCGCTCGGCCGTCGACGCCGTCTATTTCGCCTCGACCACGGCGCCGTTCGTCGATCGCCAGAACGCCGGGATCGTCGCCGCCGCCCTGACGCTGGAAAAGGCCGTCGCCTCGGCCGACGTCACCGGCTCGCAGCGCTGCGGCCTGACCGCCCTGGGCCAGGCCCTGGCGGCGGTGAAGGGCGGGGCGAGCAAGCGGGCTTTGGTGGCGGCCGGTGAGCACCGGCGGGCCCGCGCGGCGTCCAGCCAGGAGCTCGACAACGGCGACGGCGCGGCGGCCTTCGTGGTCACGGCCGAGGGCGGGGCCGCCGAGTTCCTGGGCCGGGGCAGCGTCACCGACGACTTCGTCGACCACTTTCGCGGGGCCGACAGCGACTTCGACTACGGCTGGGAGGAGCGCTGGATCCGCGACGAGGGCATCGTCAAGCTGGTCCCCCCGGCCATCCGGAAGGCTTTGGAGGATTCCGGCCTAAACGCTTCGGATGTCACGCATTTCTGCTTTCCGTCGACGTTCCCCGGCATGGCCGCCAGCCTGGCCAAGGCGGTCGGGATCGCGCCCGAGGCGGTGCGCGACAACCTGGCCCTGACCCTGGGCGAAGCCGGCTGCGCCCACGGCCCGCTGCTGCTGGCCCATGCGCTGGAGCAGGCCAAGCCCGGCGAGGTCGTCCTGGTCGCCCAGTTCGGCCAGGGGGCCGAGGCGCTGGTGTTCCGGGTCGGGAACGAGGCCGGAAACGCCCGCCCGGCGCGCGGCGTCACCGGCTCCCTGGCCGATCGAAAAGGCGAGGACAACTATCTGAAGTTCCTCACCTTCAATGGCCTGGTCGAATGGGACAAGGGCATGCGGGCCGAGAAGGACAACAAGACGGCCCTGACCACGCTCTACCGGAACCAGGACATGATCCTGGGCCTGGTCGGCGGCCGCTGCCGCGAGACCGGCGTGGTCCAGTTCCCGCGCACCCGCATCTCGGTGGCGCCGAACAATCCCGGCGTCGACACCCAGGAGCCGTACCGCTTCGCCGAGCGCAAGGCGTCGGTCCTCAGCTACTCGGCCGACTACCTGACCTTCTCGATGAGCCCGCCCAACCACTACGGCATGATCGTCTTCGAGGGCGGCGGGCGGATCATGATGGACATCACCGATGTCGAGCCCGGCGAGGTCGACAGCGGCCTGGCGGTCAGGATGGTGTTCCGGATCAAGGACGTCGACGAGAAGCGCGGCTTCGCCCGCTACTTCTGGAAGGCCGCGCCGGACCGGGCGGCGATGGCGGGCGACAGCGCCCTGGCGGCGGAATAGGAGAGAGCGACCATGGCCAAGGGCATCCGCGACAAGGTCGCCATCCTGGGGATGGGCTGCAGCAAGTTCGGCGAGCGTTGGGACGCCGGCCCCGACGACCTGATGGTCGAGGCCTATATCGAGGCCATGGCCGACGCCGGCATCGAGCCCAGCCAGCTGGACGCGGCCTGGTTCTCGACCCATGTCGACGAACTGGGCACGGGCAAGGGCGGCACGCCGCTGTCGATCGCCCTGCGCCTGCCCAACATCGCCGTCACCCGGGTGGAGAACTTCTGCGCCTCGGGCTCGGAAGCCTTCCGGGGCGCGGTCTACGCCGTGGCGGCGGGGGCCGCCGACATCGCCATCGCCGTGGGCGTCGAGAAGCTGAAGGACACCGGCTACGGCGGCCTGCCGGTGGGCAATCCCGGCACGCTGGCGCCGCAGATCATCCCCAACGGCTCGGCCCCCGGCAACTTCGCCCAGCTGGCGTCCGCCTACCGCGCCAAGCACGGCGTCTCGCGCGAGGACCTCAAGCGGGCCATCGCCCATGTCTCGGTCAAGAGCCACGCCAACGGCGCCAAGAACCCCAAGGCCCACCTGCGCAAGGCCGTCACCGAGGAGCAGGTGCTGAACGCCCCGATGATCGCCGAGCCGCTGGGCCTGTTCGACTGCTGCGGCGTGTCGGACGGCGCGGCCGCCGCCATCGTCACCACGCCGGAGATCGCCCGGGCGATGGGCAAGCGGAACCTGACCCTGGTCAAGGCCCTGCAGCTGTCGGTCTCCAACGGCTATGAGAGCCAGTACAACGGTTGGGACGGCAGCTACTTCCACACCGCCCGCATCGCCGCCGGCAAGGCCTATCGCGAGGCCGGCATCGAGCGGCCGCGCGAGCAGATCTCGATGATGGAGGTGCACGACTGCTTCTCGATCACCGAGCTGGTGACCATGGAGGATCTGTTCATCTCGCCCGAGGGGCAGGGCTGGCGCGACGTGCTGGACGGCTTCTACGACGCCGACGGCGGCCTGCCGTGCCAGATCGACGGCGGGCTGAAATGCTTCGGCCACCCGATCGGCGCCTCGGGTCTGCGCATGCTCTACGAGATGTATCTGCAGCTCCAGGGCCGCGCGGGCGAGCGCCAGTTGAAGGACCCGGTGTTCGGCATGACCCACAATCTGGGCGGCGCGCCGGCCAGCAACGTCTGCTCGGTGGCGATCATCGGGCAGGAAGGGGCATAAGGCTTTCCGCTGCGTCTCGCGCCGCGCGCCAGCTTCGTGTAACCAAGGCCCATGGCCGACCGTTTCAAGGGTTTCAAGCGCTGGATCTTCGCGGGGGCGGTGCTGTTCCTGGCGCTGGTCCTGGCGGCGGCCTTCTACTGGCGCTACGACATCCTGCGCACCACGCTGGACCCCAAGATCCCGTTCCAGACCTACGATCCGCCGCCGGCGCCGAACTACGCCAACCCCGGGGCCTGGGCGTTGCTGCCGCCGCACGGCGCGGCCGGCCGGGGATCGGCCGACGTCTTCTTCGTCCATCCCACCAGCTATGACGGCGGACGCGATTGGAACGCGCCCTACGACCAGCCCAAGGCGGCGCGCGACCTGGCCCGGGTGATGCTGCCCAACTACGCCGCGCCGTTCGCGCGGGTCGGGCGCATCTTCGCGCCGCATTATCGCCAGGCCAGCCTCTACACCTTCCTGACGCTGCGCGACGACGCCCGGGACGCCCGACGCTTCGCCTATGACGACGTCCGCGACGCGTTTCGCCACTATCTGACGCACGACAACGGCGGGCGGCCGATCGTGCTGGTCGGGGTGGAGCAGGGCGGCATCCTCGCCGATCGCCTGCTGAAAGAGGAAATCGCGCCGAACGCGGCGCTGAGGAGCCGTCTGGCGGGGGTCTATCTGATCGAGACCGTGGTTCCGGCCGACGCGTTCGGCCCAGGCGCGGTCGTGCCGGCCTGCGCCCGCCGCGACGAAGCCGGCTGCGTGGTCGCCTGGGCCTCGCTGACGGACGGCGACTTCCAGCGCGTCCAGGAGCTGAACAACCGGTCGCTGGTCTGGAACGGCGGCGACGAACTGGTGACCCTGGATGGTCGCACGCCGCTCTGCGTCAACCCGCTGCTGGGGGCCCGCGACGAGACCCGCGCCCCGGCCAGGGCGAACCTGGGGGCTGTAAACGCCACGGGGTTGGAGTGGGACTCGCGGCCGGCCCTGCTCAAGCGCCAGGTCTGGGCCCAGTGCGAGGACGGCCTGCTGCACACCGGCCGCCCCAGGTCCCCGTCGCTGCGCGACAGCGGCTCGTGGACCGACCGCCGCAAGGTCGACGGCTTCAACCTGTTCTGGGCCGACATCGAGGCGGACGCCCTGGCGCGGGTGGCGGCGTTGAAAAAGCGGACCGATCAGACCCCCATTCCGGGAACGCCTCCGCAGAAGGCGGGATGACGGTGAACGCGATCTAGCGAGGCGCTTCCAGCGCCGCCAAGCCAGAATATCCCGGCTGGTCGATGGCGATCTGGTCGATCACGCAGGCCCGCAGATGCGCCAACACCACCGGATCCAACGGCGCCAACCGCCCATCGCCTAGCCGCGCGCAAAGCTCGGCGTTCAGCGTCTTGAAATCGCCCTCTAGGCCCAGCAGGGCGCTCAGCCGCGTCACGGCCGCCGCCTCCGCCGACGGTCCCAGGGCCGCCTCACGCTCCAGCGTCGCGCGGGCGTTGTCGGCGACGCGGGCGATGAAGGCGGCGCGAGCGTCGCCGGCCAAAGTCGCTTCGGGCCCGGTCTCGACGGCAGCCAGGGCCTCACGCAACTCTCCGGCGGTCGGATGGGTGATCATGCGGCCCGCTCCATCAGCAGCGCCAGGTCGATCTCGGTCTCGCTGGCCCGCCGGCCGATCATCGCCCGCTCGATCGAACGGTCCGCGCCCGAGGCGAAGCTCAAGTACATCATCAGGCACATGACGCCCCATTTCAGCGAGCCCAGGGCCTGCCAGAACAGCAGCCGATCCAGCGACACCGGCGCGCCGCCGGCCGCCGCGTGGCCGTCCAGCAGGTCCTGGTAGTCGCCGAACCCGCCGACGGGCTTGCGCCATTGCCCGAAGCGCCAGGAATTGACGCAGATCCAGCCCAGGTCCTCGGCCGGGTCGCCCAGGTGGGCCAGCTCCCAGTCCAGCACCCCGACCAGACCCGCCTCTGGCGAGATCATCAGGTTGCCGTTGCGAAAGTCGCCGTGCACCAGCACCGGCCGCTCCAGCGGCGGGGCGCGACCGGCCAGCCAGCGGAAGGCGGCCTCGAACACCGGCCGCTTCGCGTCCGACTGGCGGTAGACCGCCTCGTAGCGAGCCAGCTCGCTGGCGGCGTCGGAGGTCTCCAGCGGCGGCAGGCCGTCCAGCGGCGTGGCGTGGATCGCCGCCAGCACCTGGCCGCAGCGCCGCGCCAAACCGGGACGGACGCCGGCGAAGGCCTCGTCGCGGACGATGCGCTTGCCCAGGGTCTCGCCCGCCAGCCGCCGCATGACATAGGCCTCGCCCAGGCCGTCGGCGGGTTCGCAGACATGGACGACCTCGGGCACGGGCGCGCCTTGGGGGGAGACCGCGGCGAGCAGGGCGGCTTCGGTGGAAAGCGGCAGGGCGGCGGCGCTCATCGATCCGCCGGGCGGGCGGCGACGCAGGATCAGCGGCGTCCCGTCATCGAGATCGAACGCCCAGGTCTCCTGACTGGCCCCGCCCGACAGCCGCCGGGCGCCGATCGTGGTCGTCGCGCCGGGCGACAGGCGAGGGGCCAGGGCGGAAAGAGCGGTGGAGACATCCATGGTCGCCAGCCTCCTTCGCCTCACCCAGCGTCATTCAAGGGGGATGCCGCTTTCCAGTCGAACAGCTCTTGCAGCGTCCGCACCGCCTGGCCGCGCGGCGAGGTCAGGTCCGGGTCGCGGGCCAGGATCAGCCGGGCGTCGTCGGCGGCCACGGCGATCAGGTCGCGGTGGGCGACCGGATCGGCCAGCCTGTAGGCCGGGAAGCCGCTCTGCTTGAGGCCCAGCGGGTCGCCGCCGCCGCGCAACTCCAGGTCCTTCTCGGCGATCTCGAAGCCGTCGTCGCTGCGGCGCAGGATGTCCAGCCGCTGCTGGGCGGTCTCCGACAGCGGCGGGTCGTAGAGCAGCACGCACGAGCTCTCGCGGGCGCCGCGACCCACTCTCCCGCGAAGCTGGTGAAGTTGCGCCAGGCCGAAGCGGTCGGCGTGCTCGATGACCATGATGCTGGCGTTGGGCACGTTGACCCCGACCTCGACCACGGTGGTGGCGACCAGGACCGAGACCTCGCCGTCGACGAACGCCTGCATGACCGCGTCCTTCTCCGCGGCCGGCATCTGGCCGTGGACCAGGCCGACGCTGGGGCCGATGGCCTGGCGCAAGCTGGCGGCGCGCTGCTCGGCGTCGCGCAGGTCGATCTTCTCGGACTCCGAGACCAGCGGGCAGATCCAGAAGGCCTGGGCCCCGGCCTGGGCGGCGGCCTTCAGCCGGGCGATGATCTCGGGGATGCGCGGAGTCGGCGCGGCGCGGGTGGCGACCGGCGTGCGGCCTGGCGGCTTCTCGTCGATCCGCGAGACGTCCAGGTCGCCGAACACCGTCAGCTCCAGGGTGCGCGGGATCGGCGTGGCCGACATGGCGACCAGATGCGCGCCGTCTCCCTTTTCCTGCAGGCGCTTGCGCTCGTTGACCCCGAAGCGGTGCTGCTCGTCGATGATCGTCAGGCCCAGGGCCTGGAACGCGACGTCGTCCTGGAACAGGGCGTGGGTGCCCACCGCCACGGCGGCCGAGCCGTCGGCCAGCTTGGCCAGTTTCGACGCCCGGGCCGAGCCCTTGTCGCGGCCGGTCAGCAGGATCACCGCCAACCCGTGCGCCTCCAGCGGCGGGGCCAGGGTCTCGTAGTGCTGGCGGGCCAGGATCTCGGTCGGGGCCATCAGGGCCGACTGCAGGCCGCTGGAGGCCGCGTCGGCCATGGCCAGCATGGCCACCACGGTCTTGCCCGAGCCGACGTCGCCCTGCAGCAGCCGGCCCATCCGTTCGCCGCTGGCCATGTCGCCGCGCACTTCGGACAGGGCGCGGATCTGGGCGCCGGTCAGCTTGAAGGGCAGGGCCTTCTCGACCGCGTCCGACAGCGGGCCGGCGACGATGCGGGGGGCCGGGTGGGCGCGCTTGCCGGCCTTGCGCTGAGCCAGGGCCAGCTGGTGGGCCAGCAGTTCGTCATAGCCCAGGCGCCGGCGGGCCAGAGACATCGGCGACAGGTCGATCTCGGCCTGCGGATTGTGCAGCAGCGCCAGGGCCTCGCGCCAGGCCGGAAAGCCGCTCTTGGCCAGCCAGGCCGGGTCCTGCCACTCCGGCAGGCCAGCGGCGCGCTCGAGGGCCTCCTGGGCGAACTTGCGGAAGGTGCGCGAGGGCAGGCCGGCCGTGGCGGGATAGACGGGCTCGACCGGCGGGATCTCGCCGGCCTTGTCGGCGTCGAGCAGGTAGTCGGGATGGGCGATCTGGATCTCGCTGCCGTAGCGCTCGACCTTGCCGCTGACCGCCCGCTTGGCGCCGACGGGGTGCTGGCGCTCCAGGTGCGGGCCATGGCCCTTGAACCAGGTCAGGGTGACGAAGCCGTGCTCGTCCCAGGCGCGGATCCGCCAGGGCTGGCCCGCGCGCTGCGGCGGCAGGTGGGCGTCGATGGTCACCAGGAAGGTCTGGACCTGGCCGTCGACCGCGCGGTCCGAGGTGGTGGCCGTGCGGCGGATCAGGCTGGTCGGCGGCGTGAACAGCACGTCGCGGACGATCGGCCCCGCCAGGCGCTCGACCAACGGCGCGACACGCGGCCCCACGCCCTTCAGCGTGGAGACCGGCGTGAACAGCGGAAAGAGAATCTCGGGGCGCATGCTGACGCCACCATAGCGAAGCCTGCGTCAGTTGTGGACGCCGGGACCGTTCTCTTTTCGTGCTGGATTTTCGGGAGGAAGCTCGACCGTAAGAGGTCGAGCGGATCCCGGGGCGACGCTTCTGTCGGCCGGGAAACCGAAAGGGCCTAGTCGCCCTTGTTCATGACCGGCCGCACGGCCGCCACGATGTCCTGCAGCTCGTCCGAGCGCGAGGCGCCCGAGACGTTCAGGCGGGTGTAGAGGTGTTCGGCCTTGTGCTTCAGAGCGGCCTCGGAGAAGCGGGCGCCGGCTCCGTGCAGATTGTTGGCCTCGCCCGCGTAGATGATGGTTCCGTGCGCGTCGACGAACACGAAATTGCCAGCGATCGTCGTCCGAGGATCGCGATCCTCGGCCAGCTTGTAACGGTAGACGGCGCCCGATGCGCCTTGCAGATCGATATAGGGTTTCACTGGGACCTCGCCTCAATGCACACGGCGTCGGCGGCGAGGAGGTGAGGGGCGCCGGAGGCCAAATTATGACCTAAGGCCGCTCACCTTGCTGAGGAATCGCCGCGTGCGATCTTCCTTAGGCGATCCCAGCACGGCGGCGGAAGGGCCTTGTTCAATTATAACGCCGTCATCCATGAACAGCGTCCGATCGGCCACATCGCGCGCGAACTCCATTTGGTGGGTCACGATGACCATCGTGCGCTTCTCGGCGGCCAGGTCGCGGATCACCGTCAGCACCTCGCCGACCAGTTCCGGGTCCAGCGCCGAGGTCGGTTCGTCGAACAGAATGACCTCCGGATCCATGGCCAGGGCGCGGGCGATGGCGCAGCGCTGCTGCTGGCCGCCGGACAGTTCGCGCGGATAGGCGTCGACCCGATGGGCCAGGCCCACCTTGGTCAGCATGGCCCGAGCCTTGTCGTAGGCCAGGGGCGGCTTTTCGCCGCGCACCACGATCAGGCCCTCGGCGACGTTCTGCAGGGCGGTGCGGTGCGGGAAGAGGTTGAAGCTCTGGAACACGAAGCCGACCCGGCCCTTCAGGGCGCGGGCCAGGGGCGGCTTGGCGCCGGCCGTGACGCCGGCCACGGTCAGGGTCCCGCCGTCGATCAGCTCCAGCCCCGCCAGACAGCGCAGCAGGGTGCTCTTGCCCGAGCCGCTGGGGCCGATGACCGCGACCACCTCGCCGGGCGCGACGGTCAGGTCCACGCCGTTCACCACGGCGGTGTCGCCGAAGCGCTTGATCAGGCCCTTGGCGTCGATCGCGCTCATCGGCGGCCCTCCGCCTGGCGTTCCAGCCGGGTCTGGCCCAGGGCCAGGACGCTGGAGAGGATCCAGTAGAGGGCGGCGGCCGCCAGATACATCGCGAAGATCTCGTAGGTGCGGGCGGTGATCAGCTGGGCCTGGCGGAACAGCTCGGGCACCTGGATCGTCGCGGCCAGGGAGGTGTCCTTGACCAGGCTGATGAAGCTGTTGGAAAGGGGCGCGACGGCGGTGCGGGCGGCCTGGGGCAGGATCACCCGGCGCAGGGCCTGGCCGCGGCTCATGCCCAGCACGCTGGCGGCCTCCCACTGGCCCTTGTCGACGGCGGCGATGGCGCTGCGCAGGATCTCGCCGGCATAGGCCCCGATATTGATCGAAAAGCCGATCCCGGCCGCCAGCAACGGCGGCAGCTGGATGCCCAGCTGCGGCAGGCCGTAATAGATCAGGAACAACTGCACCAGCAGCGGCGTGCCGCGGATCGCCGAGACATAGACCGCCGCCGGCCAACGCAGCAGCCGCGTGCGCGACAGCCGCATCAGGGCCAGGCCGAAGCCGATCACCAGTCCCACGCCCATGCCGATCAGGCTGAGCAGCACGGTGTAGCCGGCGCCTTTCAGCAGCAGCGGGGCGGATTGGGCGACGAGGTCGAGGGCGGGGCTCATGCCCTGCCTCCACTCGGAAATCTCATGGTCACTTCGTCACGTCCTGCCCGAACCACTTGATCGAGATCGCCGCCAGCTGGCCGTTGGCGCGCAGGGCCTCGATGGCCTGGTCGATCGTCACCTTCATGGCCGGGTCGCGCAGCATGGCCACGCCCATGCCCTGGCTGGCGAACGGCGGGCCCGAGGCGACGAAGTCGGGCGTGGTCTTGACGAAATCGGCGGCCACCAGCCGGTCGTTGAGCACGGCGTCGATGCGGCCGGCCTTCAGGTCCTGGTACTTGGTCGGGTCGTCGTCATAGGTGCGCACGACGGCGGTGGGGGCGTTCTTGCGCAGCCATGTCTCGTAGTTGGTGCCCAGGCCCACCCCGACCTTCTTGCCCGCCAGGTCGGCCGGAGCCGCGATGCCGGTCTGTCCCTTCCTGACGATGATCTGGATGCCCGAAATGGTGTAGGGCCGCGAGAAATCGTACTTGGCCGCCCGTTCCGGCGTGATGGTGATCTGGTTGATGACCACGTCGATGCGCCTGGATTCCAGCGCGCCCAGCAGGCCGGCGAACGGGGAGGGGTGGAACTCGGCCTTGACCCCCATCTGGGCGGCCAGCGCCTTGGCGAAGTCGACCTCGAAGCCGGCCAGCTGGCCGTCCTTGTCCTGGAAGTTGAACGGCGGGTAGGTGCCCTCCAGCCCGATGCGCAGGGTCTTGGTCGCCTCCACCCGCTTGAGGCCGCTCTCGGCGCCGTCGCCGGCCTTGCCGCCGCAGGCGGCCAGGACGGCCGCCGCCGCGCCGAAGCCAAGGGCGATCAGGAGTTCACGACGAGCGGGGAATCGCATGCGAGCCTCGGAAGACAAAATCATCGGCGCATTTCTATACGCCCCGCGCGCCGCCGCCAGAGGCAAGCGTCGCCGAGGGCCCGCCAAGTCCAACCTGACCGCGATTTAACCTGACGGCGGGCTCCCGCTCTGGCTTCCTGCGAGGCCGTGAAGTTCGCCAGGGGGATTCTAGTGGTTCTGTTCGATCCGGCCGCCGCCACCGCAGCCTATCTGGCGCAACTGCCGCCCGAGGCCCACGCCAAGGCCACGGCCTACACCCAGGGCGGCCACTGGCTGCTGCTGTGGGGTTTCCTGGTCTCGGTCCTGGTCTCGTTCCTGATCGTGCGCAGCGGCGTGCTGGTCGGGCTGCGTCGCCGGCTGGAGCGGCGCAAACCCCGGCCGGTGGTGGTCAGCCTGGTGGTCGGCGTCGTCTATCTGCTGGTCGACAGCCTCCTGAGCCTGCCCTGGGCGGCCTATTCCGGCTGGTGGCGGCAGAAGCAGTACGGCCTGACCAGCCAGGCTTTCGTCGGCTGGTTGGGCGAGGCGGCGATCGGCACCGTGATCAGCGCGGTGGCGTTCGGCCTGTTCCTGGCGGCGCTGTACGCCCTGATCCGCAAGACGCCGCGCACCTGGTGGCTGTGGAGCGGCGGGCTGACGGCGGTGTTCATCACCATCATGATGGTGCTGTCGCCGATCTATATCGAGCCGATCTTCAACCACTACACGCCCGCGCCGGCCGGACCAGTGCGCGACCAGGTGGTCGCCATGGCCAAGGCCAACGGCATCCCGGCCGACAAGATCTTCGTCTACAACGGCTCCAAGCAGTCCAACGCCTACACCGCCAACGTCTCGGGCCTGTTCGGCTCGGCGCGGGTGGCGATGAGCGACACCATGTTCAAGCAGGGCGCCGACCTGGCCGAGGTGCGCGGCGTCGTCGGCCACGAGATGGGTCACTACGCCCACTATCATTCGCTGTGGATCGCCGGCGTGATGAGCGTCCTGGCGGTCATCGCCTTCTTCCTGGTCGACCGCCTGTTCGCGCCGGTCGCCGCCCTGATGGGCGCCGACACGGTCAAGGGCCTGGCCGATCCGGCCGGCCTGCCGGTGCTCAGCGTGATCCTGGCGGTGCTGTCGCTGCTGGGCACGCCCCTGACCAACAGCCTGATCCGCATCGCCGAAAGCGACGCCGACCGCTACAGCCTGGAGCATTTCAACGAGCCGGACGGCCTGTCCAAGGCCCTGGTCAAGACCATCGAGTATCGGGCCGCGACGCCCGGCCGGATCGAGGAGGTGCTGTTCTACGACCACCCGGCCGTGGGCAATCGCATCCGCCGGGCCATGGACTGGAAGGCGGCGCATCCGAAGGCGCCGTCAGCGTGACGATCAGCAGGGCGGGCCGACCCGCCGGCAAGCCGACGCATAGCGCGGCCTTGAAGCGGCAGGCGGCGCCGGGATTCCGATCGCCCCCGTCTGCCGCTACGGTCTGAATTCCGACGCGAAAATGACGGCTCCGCCGTCCGCGCCGATCGAGAATCTGGGCGAACTTTATTGAAGAGATAGAGACATGGTCCGACTGACTTTGATCGCCGCGCTCATGACGCTTGCCTCGACGACGGCGAGCGCGGCCGACCTCGCCATCGTGCACGCCAGGATCTACGCCTCGCCCGGCGCGCCGCCGATCGCGGATGGTTCGGTGATCGTTCGTGACGGCCGCATCACCGCCGTGGGCAGCGCCGCCAAGGTTCGTCCCGGGCACGACGCCCAGGTCATTGACGGCCGCGGCCTGGTGGTGACGGCGGGTTTCTGGAACAGCCACGTCCATTTGATGGGGCCGGCCTTCAGCGCCTCCAAGGGCGTCGATCCGGCCATCGCCTCCCGACAACTGGAGACGATGTTCACCCGCTGGGGCTTCACCACGATCTTCGACATCGCCTCGCTGCCGGGAGATGCGATGGCGCTACGTCGGCGAGTGGCCGCGGGCGAGATCCGTGGGCCCAACATTCTCACGACCGACGCCCCGTTTTATCCGAACAACGGCATGCCCGGCTACGCCAAGGAGATCCTGGCCGGCGCGCCGTCGTTCGAGGTCGGCTCGCCCGAGCAGGCGGCGGCGCGGGCCCGGCGCCAACTGGCGGCCGGAGCCGATGGGGTCAAGATCTTCGCCGGCTCCGCCGTCGGCGGGACCGTCGGCGTGCTTCCCATGCCGCTTGACGCGGCCAAGGCCGTGGTGGACGAGGCGCACCGCGTCGGCAAGCCGGCCTTCGCCCATCCCTCCAACCTGGAGGGCATCAACGTCGCCATAGCCTCCGGCGCCGACGTACTAGCCCACACCACGCCCGACGGCGGCGCCTGGCCGGCTGACACGGCGGCCCGCCTGAAGGCCCGCCATATGGCCCTGATCCCCACCCTGACGCTGTGGCAGGTGGAGCTGAAAAAGGGCGACGCCTCGCCAGCCGAGATAGACCGTTTCATGCGCGTGGCGCAGACGCAGCTGAAGACCTATTCGGACGCCGGTGGCCAGATCCTGTTTGGGACGGACATCGGCTATACCGACGCCGCCGACACGACGGACGAATATCGTCTGATGGCCGCGGCGGGCCTGTCATGGGGCCAGATCCTGGCCTCCCTGACCACCGCGCCGGCGGGGAGATTCGGCTTTCCGAGCAAAGGCCGGATCGCCACCGGGCTGGACGGCGACTTAACCGTTCTATCCGCCGATCCCGCAGCGGACGTGGGGGCCTTCGCCCAGGTCGCCTACACCCTCCGCGGCGGCCAGATCATCTATCGCTCAAAGCCCTAGCGCGCTGAGACCGGGATCGGCGAGACCCGACCCTCACCGTTTCCTGACGAACACCGTGCCCGCCGAATAGCCCGCGCCGAAGCTGCAGATCAGGCCCGTCTCGCCCGCCACGAAGTCGTCGTTGGCGGTGTGGAAGGCGATGATCGAGCCGGCCGAGCTGGTGTTGGCGTAGGTGTCCAGGATGATCACGTTCTCGCCAGGCTCGGGATCGCGGCCCAGCACCTTGCGACCGATCATCTCGTTCATGTTGATGTTGGCCTGGTGAAGCCACAGGCGCTTGAGGCCCGTCGGGTCCACGCCGATGTCGCCGGCGTGCTCGACGATCATCTCGCTGACCATCGGCACCACCTCGCGGAACACCTTGCGGCCTTCCTGCACGAACAGCTTGTCCTTGGCGCCGATCCCCTCGGGGGCGGTGCGGTTGAGGAAGCCGAAATTGTTGCGGATGTTGTTGGAGAACTGCGTCTTCAGCCGCGTGCCCAGGATCTCCCAGCCGCCGCTCGCCTGGCTTTCCTCCTCCAGGATCACGGCCGTGGCCACGTCGCCGAAGATGAAGTGGCTGTCGCGGTCGGTGAAGTTCAGGTGGCCCGAGCAGATCTCGGGATTGACCATCAGCACGGCCTTGGCGCTGCCGGTGGCGATGAAGTCGGCCGCCGTCTTGATGCCGAAGGTGGCCGACGAGCAGGCGACGTTCATGTCGAAGGCGAAGCCATCGATGCCCAGCGCCTGCTGCACCTCGATGGCCATGGCCGGATAGGCTCGCTGCATGTTCGAGGCCGCGCAGATCACCGCGCCGATCTCGCTGACGGGCTTGCCCCAGCGAGCGATCGCCTGTTTGGCGGCCTCGACGGCCATCTCGGCCAGGATCGAGATCTCTTCGTTGGGCCGCTCGGGCAGGATCGGGCGCATGACCTCGGGGTCGATGATCCCCGACTTGTTCATCACGTAGCGGGCCTTGATGCCCGAGGCCTTCTCGATGAATTCGGGCGAGGAGGGGGCCAGCGCGACGACCTCGCCGGCGGCGATCGCCTCGGCGTTGGCGGCGTTGAAGCGCTCGACATAGGCGTTGAAGGCTTCGACCAGCTCGGTGTTCGAAACGCTGAACGGCGGGGTGTAGAGCCCCGTGGCGACGATGACGGCTTTAGGCAAGGCGGCGGTCCCGGTGACGCTGGCGCGCCCTCCCAAAGGTGGGGGGCGTGTCTTTCGGTGTTGCGCGATCAATAGCACGCCTGACGCGGGCGTCACCTTTCCCCGCGCGGCAGGGAAGCCACACCCCGCCGGTTTCGGCCGGAGGAGGGGGAACAAATCCGCGCCGCCACAATCGCCACGGACGTGTCGAGCGCGACACGCAATGGCCTCAAACGAGCCCGCCACGGTCCAAAGGCGGCCCCATGGCAAGGCTACAGGTCAGGCCGAGGCGCTCCCCCAGCCTCGCCAGTACCAAGGAGTACAACAATGAAAACTCTCATGTCGGCGGCCGCTCTGGCCGCCCTTTCGGTCGCCGCCGTTCCCGCCCTGTCGCACGCCCAGGACACGGGGGTCTACGGGACCCTCGGCTATGCCGGCTCCCGCGCCGAGGGCGCCGACACCGGCGCGGTGCAGGGCCGCCTGGGCGCCAGGCTGACCCCGCACTTCGGCGTCGAGGGCGAACTGTCCGGCGGCGTCAAGGACGACAATATCGACCAGGCCGGCGTCCGGTCCAACATCGAGCAGACCCACCAGGCCGCGGTGTATGGCGTGGGCTTCCTGCCGGTGACCCCGAACATCGACCTGATCGGCCGGGTCGGCTACGGCAACAGCCAGTTCAAGCAGACCCTGGCCGGGGTCGAGAACAAGTTCGACGCCGACAGCGTCAACTACGGCGTCGGCGCCCAGTACAAGGTCGACGACAAGAACGGTGTGCGCCTGGACTACACGCGTCAGCAATACCGCGACAACGACGCGGCCGACGCCAACGTGGTGTCGGTGGGCTACGCCCGGAAGTTCTAGGCTCGGGAACCAGAACGAGAGACGCGCGCCTCGTGGAGGGGGCGCGCGTCTTGGTTTTCGGCGGCGCTAGCTGAAGACGCTGGCGGCGGCCTCGCCCGCGCCCTTCGGATCGGCCCCGAACCGATTGGGGCCGGTCGTGCCGGGCAACAGGTAGAAGACCAGCAGCACCAGGCTGCCGATCACGGGAAGCAGGCCGATCAGCAGCCACCAGGCCGAGCGGTTGGTGTCGTGCAGGCGCCGGAAGGTCACGGCGAGGCCGGGAATCAGCATGCCCAGGCAGAACAGCGAGAACAGGCCGGCCAGCGCGACGCCCACGCCGTTCATTTGGGTGTAGCCGGTCGGTTCGAGATTGCCGGTCACGCCCATAAGGACGAAATAGACGATCTCCACGAGGAAGATGAACAGGCCGAACAGCCAGAACTCCGAGCGGCGGGCGCGGCCGGAGAAGTCCGCGTACTTCTTCAGCGGCTGGAACATCAACGACATCCGAAACTCCCTGAAAAGTCGCCCGCTTCCTGGAGGGCGCTAGACCCTGGGCAGGAAATCGCGCGGCGTAAACACCTAAGGCTGACCTCGCGCCGCGGACGAAGGTCGAGACGCAAACGGCGCGCCGATCACGGCGCGCCATTCTTTTTTCCGTCGATCGCCGTGGATTCTAGACGGCGGGCGGAGCGGGTTCCACGCCCGGCGCGTAGTGGTGGTGGTGCACCACCGCGGGCCCGTTTCCATAACCCTCGCGCCCCTTGGGATCGGCCCCGTAGCGATTCGGGCCGGGCGTACCGTCGAGCAGGGTGAAGATAAAGACCACGAAACCGCCGAACGGGATGAAGCTCAGCAGCAGCCACCATCCCGACTTGTCGCTGTCGTGAAGACGCCGGACGCTCACCGCGAGGCTGGGAATGAACAGGCCCAGCCCGACGACGATGAAAAGCAGGCAGATCAGGCCGACCGCGGCGTTCATTGCAGGGTTGTTCGCGGCGCTTTCGGCGCTCGCGCCGCTCACGCTCGCCAGCCCGCCGACCAGGGCGAAAAGGACCATGAAGCCAAACATCAGCAGGACCTGAAGCAAGACGAACAGCCAGTATTCCGACCGTCGTGCGCGGCCTTCGAACTGGGCGTACTTGCGAAGCGCCTCGAACATCATGGTTAGTTTCCCCCGAAAAGCGCGGAACGCGCTTTGACAACTCTACCTGGAACCTATGGTCAGGCTTGGGAGGGGTAAAGCCGATTCCGACGCCCGCCGCGCCGCGACCGCACGTCGCCCTTGACGCTGGGAGCCCGGAGCGTGACGCTGGCGTCAAGATTTCGGGAGGAAGCGTCGCTTTGGACAAGGCGCTGTTGATTCAACTGCTGGGCTCGGCCGTGGCCGTGAGCCTGCTGGTGGCCATAGCGGCCTGGGCGCGGATTCCACGTCCGACCCCGCCGCTCGACGCGCGGAGCGCCCGCGCCCTGCTGGCCGAGGAGTTTCCCGACGACCCCGTCGACACCCTGTGGATCGCCGCCGACGGCGCGGGCCTGATCGCCCGCTCGGGCGAGCGGGCCCTGGTCGCCTGGCGCAAGGGCGACGGCTACGTGGCCCGCGACCTGGCCTGGAGCGCGGCCCTGGCGGCCAAGACCCACAACGGCTTCGTCGTCGTGAAGACCGCCGACGGCGCGCCGCGCCTGGCCCTGAAGGACGGCGTCTGGCCGCCGCCGCAGTTGGTTTCCCCCAACTTCGTCTCCGGGGAGGCCGCCGCGTGAAGACCTTCGACCCCGTGCAGATGGCCATCCCGTTCTTCGTCCTGGCCGTCATCCTCGAGATCGTCCTGGCCCGGATGGGCAAGGCCGACGCTCGCTACGAGGCCAAGGACACCGCCATGTCCCTGACCCTGGGCCTGGGCAGCAGCATCGCCGGGGCCATCCTGGGCGGGGCGATCTTCGCCGCCACGGTCTGGGTGTGGCAGCACCGGATCTTCACGATCCCGATGACCGCGATCTGGGCCTGGGTGATCCTCTTTTTCGCCGAGGACCTGACCTACTATTGGTTCCACCGCATCGCCCACGAGCGGCGGTTCTGGTGGGCCAGCCACGTCAATCACCACACCTCCACCCACTACAACCTGTCGACGGCGCTGCGGCAGACCTGGACGGGCGGGGTGGTCGGCACCTGGCTGCTGTGGCTGCCGCTGTCGTTCCTGGGCTTCCCGCCGGCCATGGTGGCCATCCAGAAGGGGATCAGCCTGATCTACCAGTTCTGGATCCACACCGAGGCGATCAAGCGCATGCCCAAGTGGTTCGAGGCGGTGTTCAACACCCCGTCGCACCACCGGGTGCACCACGCCCGCAACGCCCGCTATCTGGACGCCAACTACGCCGGCATCCTGATCATCTGGGACCGGCTGTTCGGCACCTTCATCCCCGAGGTCGACGAGGAGCCCTGCCGCTACGGGACGGTCAAGAACCTGGCCAGCTTCAACCTGTTCACCAACGTCTTCCACGAGTTCGTCGGCATGGCCAAGGACGTGGCCGGTCATCCCCGCCACGCCCTGGGCTACATCTTCGGCCCGCCCGGCTGGAGCCACGACGGCTCGCGCGACACGTCCCACACGCTGAAGGCCAAGTGGCGGGCACGGCTGGAGCGGGAAGGGGAGGCGGCTTCGCCCTTGAACCAAGAGCCCGCGCCGCGTTCCTAGGCCGCCGGGGCGAGGCCGAAGCCGGCGTCGTCGAACACTTCGAGCCGCTCGGGCCTCGGCAACGAGGCGTCGCCCCCCAGCCGCGCCAGGAGATAGGCCACGGCGAGCACCATGTCGGCGGCGTCATAGGGCTTGGGCAGCGAACCGATCGCCACGGTCTTGGCCGACCTGGCCCGGCTGACCTGCCCGCTGATCAGCAGGACCGGAATGCCCAGCGCCTTCAGATGTTCGGCGAGTTCGATGCCGTCGTCGCGCCCCGCGAGCCTGATATTGACCAGCGCCAGATCCGGCTTTTCAGCCTTGGCGACTTCCAGCGCCTCGGCGTGGCGGTCCGTCAGGTCGAGGACCTTGTATCCCGCGTCGTGCAACTCGTCGCGCAGGATCATCGCCACCAGCGCCTCGTCCTCGACGATCATCAGGGTCTTGTCTGTCTTGCCGTTTTGCCGCGCGGTCATGGTCGTTCCTCTCGTGGTCAGCCGCGGATCGCGTTGGGCTTGGGACGGGCCGCCGCGAGCGGCTCGCCGGCCGTTTCGGGCTCGTCCTGCACCAGGGCGATCTGGGTATGCTTGATGGAAACCTGGGTCCCAGGATGCTCCGGCGTCACTTCGACCGAAGCGTTCAACTGGCCGGCCAGCGCCCTGACGATGTTCGTGCCCAAACCCGTTCGCCTTGGCGTCGCCAGCGAGATGCCGACGCCGTCGTCGCGCACGCAAAGGACCCAGTTGGGTCCATGGAAATTGTAGTCGACCGTGATCTTGCCGGACCGCCCATCGGGAAAGGCGTGTTTCAGCGCGTTGATGACCAACTCCGTGACGATGAGACCCAGGCTGACCGAGACCCTGGCGTCGACCACCCCTTCACCGCCTTCGACGGTCAATGAAATCTGGTCGACGTCGCCGATCATCGAAGTCGCGATGTTTTCGCAAAGGTTCCTGAAGTAGGCCTGCACCTCGATGTCGCCGTCTTCGGAGGTGGACAGCAGCCGTTCGAGGGCGGCGACGGACATCACCCGATGGTGGGCGTCCTTGAGATGGCCGCGCGTCTCGTCCGACCTGGTCTTTCGCGCATTCTGCAGCAGGACGCTGGCGATGATCTGCAGGCTGTTGGCGACCCGGTGCCGGACCTCTTGCAACAGCACGCTGTTTTCATGCAGCGCGTCTTCCTTCGACACGGCGTCGGCGCGCATGTCGGTCACGTCCGACACCGCGACGAGGATGCGCGTCTGCTCGAGATCCAGATAGGTCAGCCGCCTGGCCTGAACGATGAGGTGGCGAACCGGACGCCAGGGCCGGTCGAGATCGATGTCGCGGGCGCCCGGGGTCCCTTCACCGGCCAGGGTCGCGGTCATCAGGGACCTCAGCGCCGGACTGTCCCATTCGCCCGCGTCCAGAGCGTAGAGCGGTTGGCCAGTCAGCTCCGCCGCATCGGCGCCGAAGACCTCGCAGAACGACGTGCTCGCCGCGATGACGGCGAGTTGGTCGTCCAGCAGCAACAGCGGCGCGGGCGAAGAGGTCACGACCGCCAAGGTCAGGCTCAGGGCCACATCTTCGGAAGTCGGCTTTCGAGCAGGCATGGTCAGCCTTCGGAGGTACCGGAGGCTCGCGGAGCGAAAGCCAGGGGCCGGGAGGTCGCGAGGCCGAAACAGACGTGAAAGGACGACGGCTCGGGATGGGTCGCGTGAGTTCATAACGGCTGTCTGACCCCGAGGTTGCGCCTGACCTCGGCCGCTCCGCCCGGCCAGGCTTCGTTCACTATCGATGGCCGGCGCCTGGGGGCGCTGGTCGCATGTGACGGTTGGTTTCGAGAGGCCAATGCACCAGGCGGAAATGTCCCCCGGAGGGGTTCAAAAACTTATCCCCATCGCTCCCGGCGTGTTTCTCCAACGAAAACAACGTCGAAAATCCACTTATCCTCCCTCTCTCCCGCCACGGCATAATCAGACCATCTCGAGGCGATGGGGAGGGCGCTAAGGCCTGCGACCTTCGCGGCCTTGGGGTGCGGTCGAGCGGGCGCGCTCGTCGGCGGGGGGCGGCGTCTCTTCGGGGACGGCGGTCGNCAACGTCGAAAATCCACTTATCCTCCCTCTCTCCCGCCACGGCATAATCAGACCATCTCGAGGCGATGGGGAGGGCGCTAAGGCCTGCGACCTTCGCGGCCTTGGGGTGCGGTCGAGCGGGCGCGCTCGTCGGCGGGGGTCGGCGTCTCTTCGGGGACGGCGGTCGCCAACCTCATCCATCTGGTGCCGGCCGGGCCTGAACACAGATACGGCGTTGGATGAGGGCCGGCGGCGCGACAGGCCTGGAGTGATCCAGGTGTTCCGGGACCGGGCGACGCGAGCCCGGCCCGCCCGTCGGGGGCCAAGACCGGCGAGGCCTGAACAGGGCCGATCGCCGGATCGCTCCTGGATAACGATCGCGCGGAGCGTCGGTCCTGGTCGAAACGGTATTTCTTCACAAAGCTTCCGGGCCTGGCCCGGCGCTCCGCGTCCCTCCCCGAACTTCANGGATAACGATCGCGCGGAGCGTCGGTCCTGGTCGAAACGGTATTTCTTCACAAAGCTTCCGGGCCTGGCCCGGCGCTCCGCGTCCCTCCCCGAACTTCAGCGGCCCGCCGCGTGAGGCGGCCTGGCCGTGTCCGCAAGAGGAGACCTGTCATGCCCCGTTCCCGCACCCGAGCCCGCCTCCGCGCCGCCCGCCCGCCGCTCACCGACAGCACCGACCCGATGGACGACGACAGCGGGCGCACCCCCGCGCGGATGGCCTATCTCCGCCGCAGCATCATCAAGCGGCTAAGGATGGCCGCGGCGAGCCGGGCGGCGAGGGCGGCGGCGCCCTTGAGCGAGGACTGACAACGAGGTGGGGACACGTTGACTTAACGCGAGTTGAGGTCGCAACTCTACCTTTGGGGGAAAAGCCCCAAGGGAGGCTTCAATGAAGATCCGGATGATGACGGCCGTGGTCGTGGCGTTATGCGCCCTAAGCAGCGGCGCGGCGCAAGCCCGGGCCACGATCAAGCCCTGCGGCGCGCTGGGCAAGGACGCCCTGGAGGTCGCGCGCAACTTCAAGTCCTGCGTCACGTCCAACGTGGCCTGCGCCGCGGTGGCCGGCCGCCAGGCGTTCGGCAACGCCGAGAAGATCCTGCCCGCCGCCGCCAAGAACCAGGCCTATCAGGAGGCTCGCGTCGGCGCCGACCGCGCGGGGGCCGGCGGCGTGCGCCGACTGGTGTTCCTGGTCGGCGGGACCCCGCCCGCCAAGCAGAGCGTGGTCAGCCAGTACTATTCCGACGATCATTACAGGACGTTCTGCCTGGTGAACTGACTCGGGCGAGCGCGGTCGTTCGCGCGTCCGCCCTCAGTCCCGCAGCAGAGGCAGGCTCAGCCCGGTGGCTGGCCGCGCCGTCAGGATCTCGCGACGGAAGCGGAACAGCTCGGCGGGGCGGCCGCCGGTGTCGGCGTCCTGGCGGCCCAGGCCCTCGACCAGGTCCTCGCGCTCGACCACGCGGCGGAAGTTCTGCTTGTGCAGCGGCACCCCGGCGATGGCCTCGACCGTGCGTTGCAGGGCCGACAGGGTGAACTCGGCCGGCATCAGCTCGAACACCACCGGACGGTACTTGATCTTGCCCCGGATGCGCGACAGGCCGGTGGCCAGGATGCGGCGGTGATCGGAGATCATCGGCTCGCCCAGGGCGGCCGACAGGGCGGCGGGCTCGGCCGGGTCGTGGCCGTCGGCCCGGGCTCGGTCGCGGGCGGCCTCGGGGGCCAGGCCGGCCTCGTAGAGCAGTTCGTAGCGCTCCAGAACCCGTTCCTCGTTCCACGGCGCGCCGTCCAGGGCGAAGGCCAGCCGTGCGCGAGACCATTTGCCGGCGTCCTCGCCCGCCCAGCGGCGCAGGGCCGGGGCGATGGCCTGGTCCAGCAGGGCGGGGCGGCCGTGGCGCCAGTCCTCCCACGGGAAGAAGGCCGACCACGGGGCCCAGGCGGTGTCGGGAACCTGGGTCTCGACGGCGGTGGGGGTCAGGCCCAGATAGCCGACCGAGACGACACGGGCCGCCCCGGCCCCCATCTCGGCGCGCGGCGCGTCGCGGCCCTCGTCGCCGAACGTGTAGAGCTGCTCGACATAGCCCAGCTGGAAGCGGGTCTGCTCGGTGACGAAGGCCCGCAGGCCCAGCTCGAAGGTGCGGTGGCCGGCCGGGTCGAACGGGCCGAACGGCAGGCCGGGCAGGGGGCTGGCCACGTCGGTGACGGCGTCGTGCGGCCGCACGGTCAGCACCACGGCCTCGCCGTCGCGGATGGCCACCACCACCGCCGACAGGCCGATGACGACCGAGGTGGACGCCCCCTTATGGTCCAGAGGGTCGGTCATTCGGTCTCGAACGCCGCGCCGGGCGCGGATTCGAAGCCGGCCGCGCGGGACAGCACGTGAAAGCGCTGAACATAGCGGGCCTGGGCCTCGAACGGCGGCAGGGGCAGGATCTTCAGGTCGTAGCCGGGCGGCGGCGGCCCGAAGATCGCCAGGGATTCGGCGTGCTCGAACCCGGCCAGCTGGGTGGCCTCGAAGAAGGCGCAGGCCCGGTCGGCCTGCTTGATCAGTTTCTTGATCATCGGCGGCGTCTTCGGCGGCAGGCCGAAGCGGATGTGGATGGCGTCCTCCAGCCGGGCCTCGAAGTCCTTGTAGCTGACGCCCAGGGCCGCCTTGAACGGGCTGATCATGTCGCCGATCACGTACTCGCTGGCGTCGTGCAGCAAGGCGGCCAGCCGCCATTTCGGCTCGAGGTCGGGGCGGATGTGGGCGGCGATCTCCTCGACCACGACGCTGTGCTGGGCCACCGAGAAGCCGTGCTCGCCGGTGGTCTGGCCGTTCCAGCGCGCCACCCGGGCCAGGCCGTGGGCGATGTCCTCGATCTCGATGTCCATCGGCGAGGGATCCAGCAGGTCGAGCCTGCGTCCCGACAGCATGCGCTGCCACGCCCGGGGCGGAGTTTTATGCAGCCCTTTGGCCACGAGATCGTTCCTTACGGTGAAGGTGCAGGCCTTACCGAGTCTGGACTGGCCCATTGGTTGACAAAGATCAATGAGGGGCGGGTCGTTGCTTGTGGATATGGACCTGTGGAAACGCCTTCGCCGTTTGGAAGGCTTGGCCATTGAGGCATGAGTGAGAGGTCGATCATGAGCTGGGCGAGAATCATGGCGCCGTTGGCAGGCGCGGCCAGCGACCGGGGGCTCCTGGAGTCGGCCAGGGTGCTGGCCGAGGGCTTCGACGCCCAGCTGGTCTGCGTCCACGCCCCGGCCGACATGGCCGACCTGATGCCCTGGATGGGCGAGGGCTTCATGGGCGGCGTGCAGGTCACGGCCCTGGAAAGCCTGAAGGAAGCCGCCATCGAGGGCCACCACGCGGTCGACAAGATGGTGGCCGAGCTGGGCTATGCCCGCAGCACGGCGATCAGCCTGGACTCGCCGGTCTGGGCGGGCCTGGCCATGGAGGGACGGCTGTCGGACGTGATCGTCTTCGACAGCGCCGCCGCGCGCGGCAAGGGCCCTCTGGCCGAGGCGTTCCAGCAGATGATCGCCGACGAGCAGCGGCCCGTGGTCGTCGCGCGTCCGGGGTTGAAGGTCGGCGGAACCGTCATGGTGGCGTGGGACGGCGGCAAGGAGGCCAGCCGGGCCATGCGCACCGCGCTGCCGCTGCTGCAGAAGGCCGCCAAGGTCGTCGTGGCCGGCGCGCCGGGCGCCTCGTCGCGGAGTTTCGCCCTGGAGCGCCTGATCGAATTCCTGGCCGCGCGCGGCGTGACGGCCACGGCCAAGCTCGTGGAGGGTTCGGGCGGCGACGCAGCGAGCCTGCTGCTGGGGGCGGCCAAGGAGGTCGGGGCCGACTTCCTGGTGGCCGGCGCCTTCGGCCATCCGCGCCTGCAAGAGTTTATCTTCGGGGGCACCACCCGAAGCCTGCTGAACAGCGACGGGCCCTCGCTGTTCCTGTCTCACTAGAGTGTTGTTTTCGTCGAAGAAGGAGGACGTTCGAATGTCCCTGTCACGCATCGTCATGCGCCTGGCCCGCAATCCCGGCACCGAGTTCGCGGGGGGCGACGATCACCGGGGCTACGCCCTGACCGCGCCGCTCACCGCGGATGGCCTGCTGGACGCGGCCGCCTACGCCAAGGCCAAGGACGAGTGCGTGGTGCGCCGCTTCGCCCCGGACGAGGAGGCCGCCGACGGCCGCCTGAACCGTCGCGGCGAGCGCTGGTTCTTCGACTATGACGAAAGCGAGGAGATCGACGACGAGCCCGTCCACCGCCTGGGCCAGCACCGCTTCGCCCTGGGCGAATACGTCACCGTCACCGACGAGGACGGCCGGCCGCTGACCTACAAGGTGATGGAGGTGACGCCGGTCTGAGGGCGCGTTGGCTGCTAGCATCTGCGCTTCGACCTTTTCCCGCCACCTCTCAGCCGTCCCCGGGCCTTGTGCCCGGGACCCCTCTATCCGTCGCAAGTGCGGAAGAGTGGCGCGCCAGCGCGCCATTGCGCTTCACCGTCAGCTGAACCAGGGGTCCCGGGCACAAGGCCCGGGATGACGGTGTGAAGAGGGAATGGGTTCTCGCCATCGGGAAGGGATCAGCCGCCGACGTTGTGTCTCACCAGCGTCTTCATGTCCTCGAAGATGTCGTGGTCGCTGCCGTCGCGGCCCTTGGCCTTGACCACGGCCACGGCCAGCGGACCGCCCTTGGGGCCGCGGGCTTCGTAGCCGACGACGCGGTAGCCGCTGGCCGCCTTGTCGCTGGCCAGGATCAGGGTGGCGCGCACGCCGTCGCCGCCGCGGCGCTGGCGGATCTGGGCGCCGTCGTCGGTGGCGTGGATCTCGGTGTCGCCCTCGTCGTCGTTGCTGGAGTTGACGCTGACCGTCGAATTGTCGCCCCGCTCGGTGACGTTCTTGGCGACCTTCACCTCGGCCGAGCCGTCGTTGGCGTTGATCGTCAGGCCGCCGATCCGGATGTCGGCGCCCTTGTCGTGGGCGTCGATCTTGACGCCGGGCAGGCGGATGCGGGCGCTGTCGTGGCCTCGCGTCCCGGGCGGCGGCGGGGGCGGGGGCGCCTTCATGGCCGGCATCAGGGTCTTCAGGTCGGCCTCGATCGGCGCCAGGGCGGCCTCGGCGTCGCCGCCGTTCAGGGCGACCAGGCTCAGGGTCACCTCTGCGTTCTGGCCGGCATAGAGGCAGCTCTGGCCGTCGGCGGCGGCGCTGACGCGGGTCAGCTCGCCCTGCCGGTCGGGGCAATCCAGCCGGCTGATCGCCCGTAGCGCCGCGTGCTTGCCGGGCGGCTTGCGCTCGTCGTGCTTGACGTCGATCTTGGGTGAGCAGGCGGCCAGCGAGCAGGCGGCCAGGCTCAGGGCCAGCAGCGGCAGGTGTCGCATCAGAGGAATCTCCCGTTCGGCGCGAACGTGATCTGGCGGCGGTCGGAAATCCAATGAAATCGCGGTAACGGCCGCTACTGTCCCGCCTACTGGCCTGGGCGGGCCCCCGAACCCTCGCGGCGGGCCAGGAAGGCCAGGCGCTCGAACAGGTGGACGTCCTGCTCGTTCTTCAGCAGGGCGCCGTGCAGCGGCGGGATCAGCTTGGTCGGATCCTTCTCGCGCAGGGTGGTCTCGTCGATGTCCTCGACTAGCAGCAATTTCAGCCAGTCCAGCAGCTCCGAGGTCGAGGGCTTCTTCTTCAGGCCCGGCACCTTGCGCATGTCGTAGAAGATCCGCAGGGCCTCGGCGACCAGCTTCTGCTTGATGCCCGGGAAGTGCACGTCGACGATGGCCTGCATCGTCGCCTCCTCCGGGAAGCGGATGTAGTGGAAGAAACAGCGGCGCAGGAAGGCGTCCGGCAGCTCCTTCTCGTTGTTCGAGGTGATGATGATGATCGGCCGGACCTTGGCGGCGATCGTCTCGTTGGTCTCGTAGACGTAGAACTCGTTGCGATCGAGCTCCTGCAGCAGGTCGTTGGGGAACTCGATGTCGGCCTTGTCGATCTCGTCGATCAGCAGAACGGGGCGGGACGGAGCCTCGAAGGCCTCCCACAGCTTGCCCTTCTTGATGTAGTTGCGGACGTCCTTGACCCGCTCGTCGCCCAGCTGGCTGTCGCGCAGGCGGGTCACGGCGTCATACTCGTAGAGGCCCTGCTGGGCCTTGGTGGTCGACTTGATGTGCCAGGTCAGCAGCGGCGCGTTCATCGCCTTGGCCACCTCGTAGGCCAGCACCGTCTTGCCGGTGCCGGGTTCGCCCTTGATCAGCAGGGGACGTTCCAATGCGACGGCGGCGTTGACGGCCACCTTCAGGTCATCGGTTGCGACGTAATCGGCGGTGCCTTCGAAGCGCGAGCTCATACGGTTTCCTGACGGCGGCTCCAGCGAACCGCCTCGAACAGTTGTTCAAATCAGGACTAACCTACAGACCAACGGTCGGCCGGATCAAGCCGGCTTGTGGTCACGCTTCGTCGCGGGGTTTCAACGGCTCGGACGGCGGTTTGCGGTGGCGGCGGGCGACCGACGGAGGATCGCTGGCCGGAAAGCTATCCTCCAGCCCCTCTTCCAGCTGATCCTCGAGGTTTTCGACCTGGTCGTCGATGTCGGAGTCGGGCTTGGCGTCGGACATGGTCGCTCTCCAGTCACCCTCCGAATCTAGGCGTCGAACGATCCGGTTTCAATCTTGGCCGGGCCGCCATGGCGGCCTCAGCTTTCGTCGGCGTAGCCGAGGGATTCGATGTCGTCGTCCGCCAGTTCGGTGGATTCGAAGTCGGCGGCGCTTGCGTCGTCGTCCGAGACGGCGCTCTCGAGATCCTCGTCGTCGCCGGCGATCGCGCTGAGCGGCTCGCGCTCGATGTCCAGACCCTCGTCGTCGCGTTCGCCTTCGAGGTCGTCGTCGAGATCGTCGGCGTCCTCGTCGTCGAAGTCGTCGAAGTCCTCATCGTCCTCGTCGTCGTCGCCCTCGACCTGGGTGACGTCGTAGACGTCGTCCAGCTCGTCGAAATTGGCGATGTCCTCGCCGTCGTCGGTCAGGTTGGTCTCGTCCAGGACCTCGGCGCCGTCCTGGTCGTCGCGGTCGATGTCGGTGGGCATGGCGGGCTCCCTGAGACCTAGAAGGGCGAGGGCGGCGCGCCCTCGCGGTCCCGGAGTCAACCCGCCGTTCGCGACGATTGTTCCGTGAATTTCAGGTGAAGGCCCCTAGGCGAAGGGGAGGGCGTAGCCCTTGGCCGTCAGGCGCTGGGCCATCTCCTCGCGGCGGGCCGGCCAATCCTGGGCCAGCAGACCCAGCCCCACCACGTCGGCCGGCGCGCCGTCCTTGACCACGTGGTGGCGGAACAACGCCTCGCGCTGGAAGCCGTAGCGCTCGTGCAGCTTCCAGACGCTCTCGTTGGACAGCAGCACCTCGCACCACAGCTTGTCGAAACCCAAGGTCCCGAAGACGTATTCGATCATCCAGAATTCGATATAGGACCCGACCCCCAGGCCGCGCACGGACGGGCTGGCCAGGTAGTAGGCCCAGGCGCATCGGCGGTTGCGCGTGTCGATATCGGCCAGATTGGCCTGGCCCACCGGCTCGCCGTCGACCTCGATCACCCAGTAGCGTCGCCGGGCGTCGCCGGCCATGCCGTCGAACCAGCGGTCATGCTCGGCCTGGCCGATCTTGTGGTCGGAATACATGAAGGCCGCGACCTCCGGACTGTTGCGCCAGTCCAAGAGCCTTTGACGGTCGCCTTCGGTCACGTCGCGCAGGACAATCTTGTGCAAGAGGGGGGCGTGCGAGGCTTGCGTGGTCATACGCGGCGATCTCCCCCCAAGGCGGCCAGGTCCGGCCGGTTTCGCACGAAGGCGCGGACGTCGTCCGAGGTAAAGGTCGGATTGGCCGCGTAGAGTCCATCGTACACGGCGCGAACGAAGTCCAGATCGTCGGGCCGATCCACCGTCCAGCGCACGTCGCCTTCGTCCGCGGTCTGTTCCAGGCCCTCGATCTTGAAGCGGTTGGGATGACGGTACAGGAACGGCGTGACGTGCTCGTGATCGTACGGATCGACGGTCTCGCTGGCGGCGATCTTCAGCGCCACGGATTCGAAGACCTCGACGTCCAGCCCCTTGGCGAAACTGCGTCGGACCGGCGTGTTGGACGTGTAGTCGGCGTTCGAGCGCTCATGAAGGGCGAGGGTCTGGTCGATCACCTCCGGATCAGCGAGGGGGCAGTCGGCCGTGAGGCGCACGACTGTGCGGATCGGTCCGAAGGCTTCGATCGCGCCGATATAGCGGGCCAGCACGTCGTCCAGCGGTCCGCGGAACACGGAAACGCCGGCGGCGATCAGGCAAACGGCCAGCGGGTCGTCGCTGGCCTGGTCCGAGGTGGCGACGACGATCCGTTCCAGCCGGGCGGCGCGCTTGAGCCGCTCGATCTGCCGCAGGATCATCGGCGCCCCGGCCACGTCGGCCAGCACCTTTCCGGGGAGTCGCGTCGACGACATGCGAGCTTGAAGTATGGCGAGCGGCAATGGCGTACCCAAGGTTAGGACGGAATCTCGAAGCTCGAACACCGGTGTCCGTCTACCGCTGAAATACGGTGGGCTCGTGGCGAAGCCTTATGGGTCAACCGGTCGGGAAGCGCTCGCGCAAGGCGGCCCCGACATTCTGCATGGTCGGATTCCAGTCGTTGTAGTCCGGCGTGATGAAGCAGCGGGTCTGGGGGTACCAGGGATAGGTCTGGGCGCCGAGGCGGGTCCAGGATGAGGCGCCGGTCAGCATCCAGATCGGCGCGCCGCACGCTCCGGCCAGATTGGTGGTGGCGTTCGAGAAGCCGACGATCAGGTCCATGGCGCAGCACAGGGCGGCGACGTCGTCGAGGTCGTACTTCAGGTCGATGCCCGGCGGCTGCCAGATGTCGACACCGAACTCCTCCTTGGCCAGGGCGATCTCCTCGCTGCAATCGCCGTACTGGAGATTGACGAAGGTGAGGCCCGGAACCTCGAAAACCGGCCGCCACAGCATGAAGGGCGAAAACTGCCGGGCGCGTTCGCCGTTCAGTTTCAGGCTCTTCCACAGCAACCCGATCTTGGGGCCCGCGGGCGCGCTTTCCAGGACTCGCCGCCAATGCTGGACGCGGGCCGGATCGGCCTGGAGGAAGTTCGGCCGGTCGGGGAACGAGGCCACGCTGGGACGGAAGACCTCAAGCAGGACGCCCATCGGCGTCCAGAAGTCGACGCCGCTCCAGTCCTCGATCTCCGGCGCGCCGCGATAGACCCGGCCCTCGTACGAGACCGTCTTGTGCGGGAAGACGTCGGCCTTGGGGAACGAGCGCTTGAACAGCGGGACCAGCCGACGTTCGACGGCCAGGGTGAGCTTGCCGTCGGACCCCAGGGCCTCGATCACGTCGGGCAGCATGTTGGCGAACATGACCTCGTCGCCCAGGCCCTGTTCGGCGCAGATCATCAGGGACTTGCCGGCCAGGGCCATGCCCGGCCGCCAGCGCGGCGCCTCGATCGTGAAGCGCGGAGCCTCGACCAGGTCCTTGGAGAACCGGGCCTCGTAGATCCTCCAGCCTTCCTCGACGCGGCCCAGCGCGAGCAGGATGGTGGCGCGCCCGAACTGCATCGTCGCCAGGTCTTCGGCTGATTCGACCGCGGCGATCGCCAGGTCGCAGTCGGCCAGGGCGCCCTCGACGTCGCCGAGGTCGATCTTGGCGTAGGCGCGATTGTGGTAGGCCTTGCCGAAATCCGGGGCCAGCCGCAGGGTTTCGTCGAAGAAGGTCAGGGCCGTCTTGCCGTCGCCCAGGCTGCACATGATCGTGCCCAGGGTGTTCCACAACAGCGGCTGCTCGGGATTGTCGTTGATCGCCGGGCGCAGGACCTCGATGGCCTCCTCGCAGCGATTGAGGTCGCGCAGGGCGCAGGCCAGGTTGTTGACGGCCTCCAGGTCGCCGGGGCGGGCCTTCATGTAGTGCATGAAGAACTTGGCGGCGATCTCCGGCATGTCCATGCGGAAGGCCAGGCGTCCCAGGTCGCCGGCGACGGCGCCGTGGTCGGGCAGCAGCTTGAGCGCGGCTTCGTAGCAGCGCATCGAGCCGGCGAAGTCGCCGATCTTCTCGCGGGCGATGCCCAGCACGTGCCAGGCCACGCCCAGCTTGTCGTCGCGCTCCAGGGCCTCCAGCGCCAGCTTTTCGCCCTTGGCGAAATCGCGGTTCTGCATGGCGTGGATCGACTGGGCCAGCAGCCGGGCGGTTTCCTGGTTGCGGACTTCGTTGGTCAGACGGTCCAGCCGCGCCAGGGCTTCGGTGGAGGCCGAGTCGCCGGCCGCGGTCTTGAAACCGAGGTTAACGGCCTGGGCGACGGATTCCTGGGCGATCGCCAGGGCGCTGGCCGAGATCTGGGTGTCGCGACTGCTGGACATCTATTGAAGCCTTGGCGATTGGAGAGAGTCATCCTCTGGGTCAGTATGCTTAATTGTATCCTAAGCTGCGGCTCACGGTCGCAGGCTTGGCAAGGGGACGTTAACCGCCTCCGCCTAGCTTCTGCTCCGAACCGTCATTCCCGGCGGGTGGGGCGACGCAGCAATGCAAGAGGGAGCGGCCTTGTGCCATTGAAGCTGTCGCTGAAACCCGGCGAGAAATTCGTGCTGAACGGCGCGGTGGTCCAGAACGGCGACCGTCGCGGCGTCTTGGTGCTTCAGAACAAGGCCTCGGTGCTGCGTGAGAAGGACATCATGCAGCCCGACGAAGCCACCACGCCGGCGCGTCGGATATATTTCCCGGTCATGATGATGTACCTGGATGAGGCCGCCGCCGAGCGCCAGTACGAGGAATTCGCGACCCGCCTGACCGAATTCATGGGCGTGGTGCGCAATCCCGACGTGCTGAGCGACTGCATCGCCATCTCCAAACACGTGATGGCCCGCGAGCACTACAAGGCGCTCATGCTGAGCCGTAAGCTAATCGAATACGAAGATCAGAGGTTGGGGCATGTCTCTTAGGGCCTATCAGCAGACGGCGACGCGGACCGAAAACCCGCGCGAGATGGAATATCGTCTGTTCGGCCAGGTCACGCGCGCGCTGCTGGCCGCCTCCGAAGCGCCGGCCGACGACATCGCCACGCGCATCGACGCCCTGGACTGGAACCGGCGCGTGTGGTCGGCCCTGGCGACCGATTGCTCGCTGCCGGAAAACACCCTGCCGGTGCAACTGCGCGCCAGCATCATCTCGCTCAGCCTTTGGGTCGGCCGCCACTCCAGCGCCGTGATGCGCAAGGAGGAGAATTTCGAGCCGCTGATCGAGATCAACCGCATGATCATGCAAGGCCTGGCGGGTCGCGCCGACGTCGGCTGACCCTGACCGGGGAGGGCGCTTTCGTCCCCCGGCAAACCTTTCCGGAAAAACCTGCCGCCCGGCGAATTCTGCATTCGCCGGGCGGTTTCGTATCTGGGGTTACGACAGAATATATCCAGTAAAATCAGCGATCTAAAAATCTCGCCAAGCTGGCGCCGAGTGGCCCGGCGCTTGCGATGGGTTCCGTGGGCAAAACGCCCGACCGGCAAAACGCCGGGGCAATCCTCCCAAAATGGCGAGAACCACCATGCTGAACTCGATCAACACCAATGTCGGCGCGATGATCGCGCTGCAAAACCTGAACACCACCAACTCGGAGCTCCAAAGCACCCAGCAACGCATCAACACCGGCAAGAAGATCGCCAACGCCAAGGATAACGGCGCGATCTGGTCGATGGCCAAGATGCAAAGCACGACTTCGAGCTCGCTGAACGCGGTGAAGGATTCCCTCCAGCGCGGTCAATCGACGATCGATGTCGGCCTTGCCGCTGGCGACACCATCACCGATCTGCTCGGCAAGATGAAGGAAAAGGCCCTGGCCGCTTCCGACACCTCGCTGAACACCGCTTCGTTCAACGCCCTGGTTTCGGACTTCACCTCGCTGCGTGACCAGATCACCAAGGCTGTCACCAACGCCAAGTTCAACGGCGTCAGCCTCGTCGACGGCACCACCACCAAGCTGCAGTTCCTCAGCAACTCGGACGGTGTCGCCTACACGGTGAACGCCAAGACCCTGTCGCTCGTCGGCCTGGGTCTGACCGCTACCTCGTCGTTCACCACGGCGGCCGCGGCCAAGACGATGATCACCACGATCACGTCGGCCATGACCACGGCGACGAACAAGTTGGCGAACCTGGGCACCAGCTCGACCGGCCTGGACATGCACCTGACCTTCACGGGTAAGCTGCAGGACAGCCTGGACGCGGGTGTCGGCAATCTGGTCGATGCGGACCTGGCCAAGGAAAGCGCCAAGCTGCAATCGCTGCAGACCAAGCAGCAACTGGGTGTTCAAGCCCTGTCGATCGCCAACCAGACGCCTCAGTCGATCCTTTCGCTGTTCAAGTGATCGGCGACTAGGCTTCAAGAAGCGATCAAAGCCGGACGGCCCAAGGGCCGTCCGGCATTTCTTTTTAAGGGACCAAGGTTCGTTGAGTTATCCGAGCCTGGACCTCAAATTGCCCGGCAAATTTTACCTAGACCGGGCCGCGCTCGGCAAATAGTGCCGATCAAATACATGGTAAACAAAGGTATAACGTTGATATTTCAAGGCGTTGACCATTTCTGCCTAGTCGGCAGTTTTGGCCCGATCTTTGCTGCCTAGGTTCTCGAGCAAAATGCTCCCGGCAGTCAAAATGACGTCGGAACCCTTGAATAGGAAAAGTCGCGATGCCGCTGAATAGCATCAACACGAACGCTGGCGCGATGATCGCGCTGCAAAACCTGAACGCCACCAACAGCGAGCTGGGTGTTACGCAACAGCGTATCAACACCGGCAAGAAGGTCGGTAACGCCAAGGACAACGGCGCGATCTGGGCGATGGCGAAGAACCAATCGACCACCGCCAATTCGCTGAACGCCGTGAAGGACTCGCTGCAACGCGGTCAGTCGACCATCGACGTGGCCCTGGCCGCCGGCGACACCGTCACCGACCTGCTGGGCAAGATGAAGGAAAAGGCGCTCGCCGCTTCCGACACCTCGCTGAACACCGCTTCGTTCAACGCCCTGAAGTCCGACTTCGACAGCCTGCGCGACCAGATCACCAAGGCCGTCACCAACGCCAAGTTCAACGGCGTCTCGATCGCCGACGGCTCGACCACCAAGCTGGCCTTCCTGGCCAACTCGGACGGTTCGCTGGGCACCAGCTCGACCGGCCTGGACACCCACCTGACCTTCGTCGGCAAGCTGCAAGACAGCCTCGACGCCGGCGTGGGCAACCTGGTCGACGCCGACCTGGCCAAGGAAAGCGCCAAGCTGCAGTCGCTGCAAACCAAGCAGCAGCTGGGCATCCAGGCGCTCTCGATCGCCAACCAGTCGACCGGCTCGATCCTGAGCCTGTTCCGATAGGAACGAGAAGGGGGCGGGCCTTCGGGTCCGCCCCCACCTTCCGCTGGGACCTTGGTCGTAGAGGAGGGGTAACCAGAGGCGCCGCCGTAATCCGGCGACGACAGGAGTAATGGAAACAAAAGCCGCACTCACACCGTCGATACCAGAACCGTCCGCGCCGACTCCGGTCGCCACCTTCACCGTCCCGGGGCAGCCCGCGGGCGGTCATGACGTTTCAGGCCCCAAGGAAAAGCCCGCCACCGCCGCGGGACCCCAGCCGGGCGACCTGCGACTGGTGATCGAGGAGGACCCGGTCTCCGGCGCCTACGTCTACAAGACGGTGGACCGCCGGACCGGCGATGTTCTGCAGCAGTTCCCGCGTGAGGACGTGCTCCGCTTCAAGCAGGCCGAGCATTACGATCCGGGCGAAGTCTTCGACGGCTTGACCTAAAGCCGCCGACCCGCGCGTCATGCCCGCCGCGACGCAGCGTCGCAGGCGGAACATGGTTTACGCGCGTTAACCATATTCTTACTCCCTCAGCCCCAATTTCACGGCCGACCTGCTCGGCCGCCGAATCGCGTCCCGAGCCACATTGGCAAGAACCGCCGTTCGGAGACCGTGATGACGCTGAGCGTGAACACCAATCAGCCTGCGCTGATCGCCTTGCAAAATCTGAACAAGACCAACGACGAGATGGGGGGCGTGCAGTCCCGCATCAACACCGGTCTCGCGATCTCCAGCGCCAAGGACAACGCCGCCGTCTGGTCGATCGCCCAGGACCAGCGCGCCGACCGCTCGGCCCTGAACGCCGTGAAGATGAGCCTGGATCGCGCGACCTCGATCACCGACGTGGCCCTGGCAGCCGGGGAATCGGTCTCGGATCTGCTGACCCAGATGCGCGAAAAGGTGGTCGCGGCCAAGGACACCTCGCTGTCGACCTCGTCGCGCACCGCCCTGAACGCCGACTTCCAGGGGCTGCTGAAGAACCTGACCCAGGTGATCAACAGCGCCACCTTCGACGGCGCCAACATCCTCAACGGCAGCGAACCGACCAACATCACGTTCCTGGCCGACGCGGACGCCGCGACGGTGATCACGCTGGCCCTGCAGAACCTGTCGCTGGGCGGCGCGATCAACACCCTGGCGGCGAGCGACACGATCAACACCCAGACCCTGGCCTCCGCCGTGCTGGCGCGCCTGGACGCCTCGATGACCCGGGTGAACCAGGCGGTCGGCTCGATCGGCTCGCAAGCCAAGCAGATCGAGGCCCACAACACCTTCGTGGCGAAGCTGAACGACGTGCTCGAAACCGGCGTGGGCAACCTCGTCGACGCCGACATGGCTAAGGAAAGCGCGCGCCTGCAAGCTTTGCAGGTCAAGCAACAGCTCGGCGCGCAGGCGCTGTCGATCGCCAACCAGGCGCCGCAGATCATCCTGTCGCTGTTCAACGGCGGCAACTAGGCCTGACGCGATCGGCGGGGTAGACTTTCCGCAATGACGTGTGGAGGAATCGGCCCGGTATGATCGAGCTTCGCGATTTGACGGACGGCGACGAGGCGGTCCTGTTCCAGTGGCGGGGCGAACCGGAAGTCGATCGATGGATGTCCGACGCGGCTTTTCCGAGCCGCGAAGCCCACGCCGCCTGGTTCCATGCCCTTCGCTCCGATCCCGACATGCGCGGCTGGATGATCGTCCGGGCCGGCGAGCCTTCCGGCCTGCTGACCCTGACGGGCCTGCTCAGCCATCACCGGCGGGCCGGCTGGAACTGGTTCCTCGGTTCGGCCGAGGCGCGGGGCAGGGGCGTGGGACGCGCCGCCCAAGTGCTGGGCCTGGACCGCGCCTTCGGCGAACTGGGCCTGCACAAGGTGTTCGCCGAGGTCATGGCCGACAACGACGCGGCGCTGAAAGCCCAGGCCGCTTCCGGTTTCCGTCGCGAAGGCTATCTGCGCGGCCACGTGCTGAAGGACGGCCAGCCGCGCGACGTCGTCCTGCTGGGCATTCTGGCCGACGAATGGCGCGAGCTGCGGGGCGAGGTCCGGCGCTCGCTGACCGACGCCCACCTGATCGCCGCCTAGGGACCCGAGGCCGCTCACGCTTTCAGTCGTCACACTCCGGATTCATACGTCTTAACGAAACGTCAGCGTTGTTCGCCGACAATGGAATCTAGGGGCGTAGTGCGTCCCGATAGGACCCGCTGTGATCACCTTCGATTCCAGTCTGCTGCTCGGTTACTATCAGGCCAAGACCGCGGGTCAGGCCGCGAACGCGGCTGCGACCACCGGCTCGTCCTCTTCCTCGTCGTCCTCGACCGGCAAGACGGTGCCCAGCGCGCCCTGGACCGGCAAGGCGACCGAGCCGAGCGAACTGGTGAAGGCCGCCCTGAACGGCCGCAAGTTCGTCGACGAAGGCGCGGCCCAGGCCGCCGCCCCGACGATCAGCGGCGACTACAAGAAGCTGTTCGCCGCCTACCAGGCGCTCAACACCCTGTCGGCGATCGCCAACCGATCGGCCGAGAAGGGCGTCACCGACAGCGAGATCAAGCGGCTGCAGGCCGCGTTCAGCAAGGGGCTGAACGAGGTCAACGGCTATGTCCAGAACCTCAGCACCGACGGCATGCGGCTGACGACCGGCGCGGTCATGACCAGCGACAAGTCCAGCGTCGGCGTGCCCAAGAACAACTACGGCTACGTCACCAACAAGATCTACAGCGGCCAGGTCGACGACGAGGTCCCCACCTTCCAGGGCGCCGTCAGCTTCACGATGTCGGTCAAGAAGTTCGGGGTCTCCTCCGACGTGACGATGGACCTGTCGGAGATGGGGTCGACGCCGCGGACGATGTCCAACGTGGTGACTTTCTTCAACGGCAAGCTGGCCGCCGCAGGGTTCGACACCCAGTTCGCGGTCGAGCGCACGGTGGGCGCGGAGCGGACCACCACGGTCAACGGCCAGACCGTCAAGCTGCCGCCCACCGGCGACGACTTCGCGCTGCGCATCCGCGGCGATTCGACCGAGGCCCTGACCTTCTCGGCGCCTGCCCCCAAGCCGGCGGTCTACATCACGACCGCCGCCGGCAATCCTGACCCGGACAAGAAGCCCGAGACCGACGACGCGGTGATCGAAAACACCCTGACCAAGTACGGCCCCGGCACGGCCGGCACGCCGGGGACCAAGGTGTTCTCCGACACGCTGGAAGGCACGATCAGCAGCGTCCACAAGACCATGACCGGGCCGGACGGCTCGCTCTATGTGCTGGCCGACGTCGACGGCACGACCAGCAGCCAGACGATCAAGGGCGACCAGGACGTCGCCCTGCTGAAATACGATTCCGCCGGCAAGCTGCTCTATGCCCGCACCCTGGGGGCGGCCAACACGGCCACCGGCTACAACATGGCCATCTCGGCCGACGGCCAGGTGGCCATCGCCGGTTCGGTGGCCGGCGGGCTTTCCGGCGCGGCCAACGGCCCGATCAACTCCGACTCCGCCGGCACGGTCACCGACAGCTTCGTCACCCTCTACAACGCCCAGGGCGACGAGACCTGGACGGTGCGGCGCGGCGGCATGCTGGAGGACGAGGCCACCGCCGTGGCCTTCGGTCAGGACGGCGTCGTCTATGTGGGCGGCCGCACCAAATCGGACATTCCGGGCTCGGCCACCGGCGCCACGGCCGGCGGCTATGACAGCTACCTGACCGGTTTCGCCACCGACATCGCCGGCACGCCCAAGGCGCTGTTCACCACCCATTTCGGCAGCGAGAACGAGGACACCGTCGCCGGCATCGTCGTCAACGGCACGCAGGTGGTGGTGGCCAGCAAGGAAGGCAGCGAGGCGATGCTTCGCAGCTTCGACGTCACGAGCAGCATCGTGACCGAAGACCGCACCTACCTGAACGACAAGGAAGTCTGGGTCACCGCGCCGGTCACCTACACCAAGTCGGCCACGTTCACCGAGGGCTCGACCCGCGACCTGGGCACGCTGAAGGGCGGCAACCTCGCCGGTCTGACGATCGACAACGGCCAGCTCTATGTCGGCGGCTCGACCACCAACGGCGCGCTCGACGTCAACAACCAGACCACGGCCGCCTCGGGCGGCTCGGACGGTTTCGTGGCGCGGATGTCGCTGGACCTGACCGACAAGAGCCAGGACACCCTGGCCTATTACGGCGGCACGGGCGACGACACGGTCACCGGCATGGCGGTCTCCAACGGCCAGGCCTGGCTGGTGGGCTCGGCCGGCAAGGACCTGGCGGGCCAGCCGACGGTCGGCGACAAGGACGGCTATGTCGCCCAGATCGACGTCGCGACGGGCGCGGCGACCTGGGAGCAACGGCTGACCGGCAAGGACGGCTACGCCACCCCGACCTCGATCGCCGTCGACGCCTCCGGCTCCAGCGCGCTGGACATCTTCGGCATT
This sequence comes from Caulobacter sp. Root487D2Y, assembly GCF_001427165.1. Taxonomy (NCBI): domain Bacteria; kingdom Pseudomonadati; phylum Pseudomonadota; class Alphaproteobacteria; order Caulobacterales; family Caulobacteraceae; genus Caulobacter; species Caulobacter sp. Root487D2Y. Next base: position 771,756 of record NZ_LMFD01000010.1, on the reverse strand, counting down.
CCGCGCGGCAAGATGGAGTTCACCCAGTCCGACAAGATTGTCTCGTCGACCTCGGCGCGGGCGGGCGACACCTTCCAGGTCCGCACCCGGGCCCGCGGCACGCTGACGACGATCAAGATCGCGGCCGAGGACACGCTGGACACCCTGGCCGACAAGATCCGCAAGGCGACGGGCTTCGCCGCCAAGGTGGAGTTCGCCAGCAGCGGCAACAGCCGCATGCTGCGGATCAGCCCGTCCCAGACCACCTCGACCGTCGAGATCCTGCCCGGCAAGGGCGGCACCGACGTGCTGGAGGCCCTGGGCCTGAAGCCCGGCATCGTGCGCAACACCAAGACCGACCACGGCCAGACCGTCTCGGCCGACGGCAAGGGCCCGATCTACGGCTTCTCGCTGGACACCGGCTTGGATCTCACCGACGACGCCGGCCGCAAGCTGGCGACGGCGGCCATGACCAAGGCCCTGTCGGCGGTGCGCACCGCCTATCGCGAGATGGCCGACACCGCCAACGGCGTGAAGCGAGACGACGCGACCAAATCGAGCCATGTCGACGGCAAGGTTCCGACCTATCTGACCAACCAGATCGCCAACTACCAGGCGGCCCTCAATCGCCTGACCGGCGGCGGGTAGGGCGCGGGGGCCCTTTGAGGCTCCCTCGACAGCCCCTTGGGGCCTTCTGCGCGCCTGGACTTGAAAGCGTCATCAGCGCGTCGTAGCCAGGGATCATGGAACTTCTCAAAGATCGACGCGTGTTGCTGGGCGGCGGCGCCGCCCTGGCCCTGATCGCGGGCCTCGGCATCGCCCTGGCCCTGATGCACGGCGCCAAGTCGCCCACCGAGGCTCCGCCGGCCTCGCGCGGCGGACTGGTGGTCGAGACTGGCCGGGCCGACGACACCAAGCTCGATCCCGCGCGGCCGCTGCGCTGCTTCGTCGGCGGCCAGTTCGTCGGCGAGACCACCCTGGCCGAGTGCGCCAACAAGAACGGCGTGGCGACCGGCGCCCTTGACGTCGGCGTCGACGAGACCGGCGCCCTGGCCGCCGCCGACCAGGCCGGCCTGGTGCTGACCCCGTTGCCGCCCCCCGCCGAGGCGCCGACCGTGCCCGCGCCGGCCGCGACCCCGGCCGCCCAGACCCCGGCCGTTTCGAGCACGCCCCTGGCTGTCTGCTGGCGCTACGCCGGCGGCGAGTGGCGCAAGCTGCCCGGCGAGATCACCGTCAACGCCTGCGCCCAGCAAATCTCGGGCGGCAAGTGCGAGAGGGCGGGCGGGGCGACCTACGGCCGCTGGGGCGACGAGACCCTCCGGCTGGTGCCGGGCCGGGTCGAATCCTCGTCCGACAACCGCACCTTCCATTCGATCATCGAGCTGGGGCCCAACTGCTCCATTCCGTCGGCCTAGAGAGACTTTAAGACCATGCGCCTTCCCGTCGTCGCCCTCTCGCTCATCGCCGCCGCCGCCACCGTCGGCCTGGCCGGCTGCGAAAAACAGACCAAGGCCCCGTTCGAGACCGGCGTCTGCATGCACGTGATCGAGCAGAAGGACGGCACGCTGAAGTTCAACCCGGTGGCGCGCAACGTGCCGAGCCTGGAGTTCTGCGCCGCCGAGCTGGAAGGCATGCGCCTGCGCTTCGCCCGCCTGGGCAGCCCCAGCCGCGAAATGACCGGCGCCTATCAGGGCAAGTTCATCTTCCTGCAGAAGGAGGGCATCTATCTGGGCGACACCTACGAAGGCGCCCGGTTCATGTCGCTGGTCCGCACGGGCGACGGACGCCTGGCCGTTCCAGGGGCGATGCCGGCCCAGTAGGGCGTCGCAAACCTGGGGAGAACCCGGGTGGTCCACAGGAACATTTGTGGAACAAAGCTTGATTTCAGTTTTAAGAACCCGTTAACGTCCGCCCAGATGCCGGCGCGATGGGTCGCCGGGCGTGAACAGGAAACTTCCCCATGGCGGGCAGCGTCAACAAGGTCATTCTGGTCGGCAACCTCGGGGCCGACCCCGAAATCCGCACCCTCAGCTCCGGCGACCGCGTCGCCAATCTGCGTCTGGCCACCTCGGAGAGCTGGCGCGACCGCACCTCGGGCGAGCGCAAGGAAAAGACCGAATGGCACCGCGTGGTGATCTTTAACGATAACCTCGTGAAGGTGGCCGAAAGCTATCTGCGCAAGGGCTCGACGGTCTATATCGAGGGCGCGATCCAGACCCGCAAATGGGCCGACGCCTCGGGCGTCGAGAAGTACTCGACCGAGATCGTGCTGCAGAAGTTCCGCGGCGAACTGACCATGCTGGGCGGTCGCGGCGACAACGCGGGCGCCGGCGCCCCGGGCGGCGGCTATGACGAAGGCTACGCCGGCGGCGGCGGTGGCGGCGCCCCGCGCAGCCAGCCGAGCGGCCCGCGCGAGAGCTTCTCGGCCGACCTGGACGACGAAATTCCGTTCTGATCGCCCTCTACGGTTCGGTTGTAAACAAGTGGCCGGTTCCCTTTGGAATCGGTCACTTTTTTCTTGCGCCGGCTGCGGTGCCGCGGTTGGGCGCCAACGTGGTGAACCCCTTGGACCGGGTCGCGAATGGACAACTCCGCGACCGTTCAGGCGCCGCCCATCAAAAGCGGGAGCCGGGACGGGTCCATGGAAGGCGCGGGCGGCTCGCCTTGGTCAATACTGACTTACTCGTAAGTCAGTATTGACTCCCCCGAAAAGGCGGTGCGATGGTTCCGTCGTTCGTCGAACAGCGTCATCAAGGGCGCGGCGGCGACAGGGGAGGGAATCATGAGCCGTCTTGCCTATACGGCGTCGCTGCTCGCGTTGATGGCCGCGACCACGCCGGCCTTCGCGCAGACCAACGCCGCGCCGCGCGAAACCGCCAACGTCAACAGCGTCGATGAAGTCGTCGTCACCGCGACCCGCCGGAGCGAACGCCTCCAGGACGTGCCGCTCAGCATCACCGCCTTTTCGCAGGCCGAACTGACCCAGAAGGGCGTGGTCGGTTTCGAGGGGATCGCCCGGGAAACGCCCGGCGTCGTGCTCAACCGGGCCAGCGACAACAACGCCCGCTTCACCGTCCGGGGCATCTCCACCAACGGCTGGGGCGCCGGCCTGCAGACGACCACCACCATCTATCTCGACGAACTGCCGCTCAGCACGATCGGCAACACGGTGACCCTCGACCCCGCCCTGTACGACGTCGAGCGCGTCGAGTTCCTACGCGGTCCGCAGGGCACGCTGTTCGGCTCGGGGTCGCTGTCGGGCGCTTTGCGCGTCCTGACCAAGAGCCCGGACCTGACCGCCTACGACGCCTCCGTCCTGGCCGACATCGGCTACACGCCGGACGGCGAGGGCGTACGCCAGCGCTACAACGCCATGGTCAATGTCCCGCTGGTGGAGCACACCCTGGGCCTGCGCGTGGTCGGCTTCTATCGCAACGAGGACGGCTTCGTCGACAACCTGGGGACGGGGGTCAAGAACGCCAACGCCCTGACCGACTGGGGCGGGCGCGCGATCCTGCTATGGAAGCCGAACGATCGGCTTAGCGTCCGGCTGCTGGCCTCCTACGAGGACAGCGATCCCATGGACTCCTCGCTGACGACGCCGTCGCTAGGCGATCGCAAGCGCTACAGTACGATCCCCGACCAGTACACGTCGAAGACCCAGATCTATAACGGCACCCTGGAATACCAGTTCGACGGCGCGCGCCTGACCAGCTCGTCGACCTATTCGATCGCCGACAGCCTGTTCAACGTCGACCTGGCCGGCACCTTCAACCTGGCGGTGCCCTTCTATCTCTATGACGGCTTCCAATCGAAGACCTTCGTCCAGGAGACGCGGCTGGCCTCCGATACGGGCGGCCGGTTCGACTGGGTGGCGGGCGGCTTCTACCTGCACCGCGACACCGACCTCAACGGCGAGGACCGGTCGAGCGCGGTCTACCTCGCCGCCCACCACATCGCCGGCCTGCCGGGAACCACCTTCGCCAAGTTCGGCAGCGACACGCGCACCTACGAACTGGCCGCGTTCGGCGAGCTGACCTATCACCTGACCGACAAGCTGTCGGCCACCGGCGGCCTGCGCTACGGCAAGTACGGCGGCGAGGTGGACGTCTATCCGGGCTTCAACACGGCCTATTTCACTTATGCGCTGTTCGGCATTTCCGGGCCGCTGACCCTGGCGCCCAGCGCGGCGTCGACCGCCAAATATCCCTCGGCCGAAAAGGCCTCCTGGAAGGCCAGCCTCAGCTACAGGCCGTCGCGCGGCCTGACGACCTACGCCACCGTGTCCACGGGCTACCGGACCCCCGTCTACAACGGGCGCGCCGGCAGCGTCAGCACGGTCGATCCGACCGACCTGGTCATTCCGACCGGGGCGGGCTCGGACAACCTGATCAACTACGAGGTCGGGGTGAAGGGGCGCTGGCTGGACGGCAAGCTGACCGCCAACCTGGCCGCCTACTATATCGACTGGAAGAACATCCAGGTTCAGGCGAACCGGCAGTCGGACTCGGTTCAGTTCGCGACCAATGTCGGCCGCGCCGCCAGCAAGGGGCTCGAGGCCGAGGTCACCTTCGCGCCGGCCCCGGGTTGGGTGCTGGGCGTCAACGGCTCGCTCAACAACGCCAAGGTCACCGAGCTGAGCCCTCAGGAGGCGACGATCTCCGGGGCCGTGGACGGCGCGCGCCTGGCCTCGCCGCATGTGCAGGGGTCGCTCTTCGGCACGTACTCCTACGCCCTTGGCGGTCAGGCCACCGGCTTCACCAGCATCCAGGTCCAGCACGTCGGCTCGTTCCCGAACGGTTTTCCCAACACGCCGGGCAAGGCCGGGGTCCGCAGCCCGCTGTACGACACCACCGACAGCTACACCTACGTCAACCTCCAGACCGGGACGCGGTTCGGCAAGTGGAACGCGATGCTTTACGGCGAGAACCTCGGCAACAGCCGCGCGACGACCTACATCCATCCCGAGGCCTTCGTTTACAGCCGCTACGCGATCGTTCGCCCGCGCACGTTCGGCGTGCGGCTCGGCTACGAGTATTGAACGGGATCATGACGACAAGAGCGATCCTTGCCTGCCCGCCCTCCGTCGCCGTTCCGGCGGCGGGGGGCCACCCGCCCCGGCGGTCGACCCTTTCGACGCCCGGACAGGCGGGTCCCGTTGACGCGCCCGTCGCCAAGCCGTTACGCCAAGACCGATGACCAGCACCGATCAAGTCAAGCCGAAGACCGCCTCGACCCCGGAGCGCGCCGTCGCCCGAAACCACAAGGCGCGGGTCCGCGAGGAATCGATCGAGCGCATTCTCGACGCCGCCGAGCAGCTGTTCGCCGAGTTCGGCTATCACGGCGTCACGTTGAAGGACGTGGCCGCGCGGGTCGGCGTCAGCTCGACGCTGATCCACTATCACTTCAACGGCAAGGAGAGCCTCTACGAGGCGGTGTGGGCGCGGCGCGCGCCGATTTCCGCGCGCAACCGGCTCGAGGCGATGCGGCGCTACGCCGAGGAAGTTGGCGACAAGGTCACGGTGGAGGGCGCGCTCCATGCCTGGATCGACACCGATCTGAACGTGCAGATCCACGACACCGAACAGTGGATCGCGTTCGGCAAGATCAGCGCCCAGGCCAACAGCGCCGCCGGCTGGGGCGCCGAGAAGATGACCAAGTACTTCAATCCGGTCGTCCTGGCGCTGATCGACCTGCTCAAGAAGGCGATGCCCGACTGCGACGAGGCGACGATCTTCTGGGGCTATCACTTCGTGTCCGGCGCGATGACCCACAACATGGCCCGCACAGGCCGCCTCGACGAGCTGTCGCACGGCCTGTGCTCGTCCGACGATTTCATTTCGATCCGCCGACACATGGCCAGGTTCATGGCCGCGGGCTTCGAGGCGATCTGCCGAGGCTCGGCCGCCGAAGGCTAGCGAACGCGGCGGCGAACGGCGTCTTTCAAAACGGCGAGGGGACAGGTGATGAAGGCTGCTGAGCGGAGCTCCGGGGTGCTGGCCGGCTTGTTCGATCTCGAGGGCAGGGTGGCCATCGTCACCGGTGGATCGCGCGGCCTGGGTCTGCAGATCGCCGGCGCACTCGGCGAATTCGGCGCGACCGTGGTGCTGGTCGCCCGCAAGCAGGTCGAGCTCGAGGCCGCCGTCGCCGAACTCCGCGGGCAGGGCGTCTCGGCGTTCGGCTTCGCCGCCGACCTCGGCGCGCCGGACGGGGCTTCCGTCCTGACCGACTGGGTCCTCGAACACTTCGGCCGGATCGACATCCTCGTGAACAACGCCGGCACGGTCTGGGGCGCTCCGGCCGAGGACTATCCGTTGGAGGGATGGAGCAAGGTCATCGACCTGAACGTGACCGGCCTGTTCCTGCTGACCCAGGCGGTGGCCAAGGCGGCCTTCCTCGAGCAGGGCAAGGGCGCCGTGATCAACATCGCCTCGATCGAAGGCCTGCAGGGTCATCATCCTGATCGACCCGGCACGATCGCCTACAACACCGCCAAGGGCGCGGTCATCAACATGACCCGGGCGCTGGCGGCCGAATGGGGGCCGCGCAACATCCGCGTCAACGCGCTGGCCCCGGGCTACTTCCCCTCGAAGATGACGGCGGCGACGGTCGAAGCGCACGGCGACGAGATGCTGCGCTGGACGCCGCTGGGGAAGCTCGGCGGTCCGACCGACCTGATGGGGGCGGCGCTGCTGCTGGCCTCCGACGCCGGCGGCCACATCACGGGTCAGACGCTGGTGATCGACGGCGGCGCGACGATCATCTGAAGGGCGGGCATCTGAAGGCCGTGCATCTGAAGGCTCGGCCTCAGATCAGGTTCGCGCGGGCGATCCGGCCAAGGTGCAGGGCGCTCGGCTTCAGCGTCCGCTTGAAGGTCTGGCGGTTCACGGCGACCAGCCCGAACGGCACGCCGTAGCCGGAGGTCCATTCGAAGTTGTCCAGCAGCGACCAGTAGAGATAGCTGTGAACGGGGATGCCCTCGTCCAGGCATTGCCGCACGCCGTCCAGCGCCTGGTCGATGAAGGCGATCCGGCGGGCGTCGTCGTTCGTGCCGATGCCGCTCTCGGTCACATAGATCGGCTTGCCGATCGCCCCGTGAGCCCAGCGGATCGTGTTGGCCAGGGCCTGGGGGTAGAACTCGTAGCCGGAAAGGGTGAGCTCGGCGCCGGCCGGCGGCGGCCTCACGCCGTTCTCGTCGACGATGAAGCGGGTGTAGGTCTGGACGCCGAAGAAGTCGGCGTGGGTCCGCGCGACCTCGACCCAATCGCCGTAGAGGCGGCGCTGAAAGATCTCGACCAGGGCCGGGTCGGCGACCGACTGGATGTCCTGGGTGGTCAAGGTCACGCCCACGGGCAGCTCGGGACGGACCTGCTTGATCGCGTCGTAGGCGCGGCGGTGGGCCTCCTGCATGATCGGGGTGGCCACCAGCGGGTCGGCATAGGCCAGGCGGGAGAACCGCGGGGCGTCGGTGGCCTTGGCGGCCGCGGCGACGGCGGCCTTGACGGCCGGGATCGCGGCCTGGATCCCCGGCATCAGGTCGACCAGCAGCCGGATGTTGGCCTCGTTGAAGGTGGTGACCTTGTCCATCAGCCCGCCCAGGCGCTCGACCACCTTGGTGCAATAGCGGGCGAAGAGGGCCGGCGCGTCGGGGGCCTCGAAGCCGCCCCGCTTGGCGAACCACAGCGGCGTCGTGAAATGGTTCAGCGTCACCATCGGCTTGAGGCCGCGCGCGCGGCACGCCTCCAGCATGCGGGCGTAGTGGTCGAGTTCGGCTTCGGAGAAGCTGCCTTCGCTGGGCTCGATCCGAGCCCATTCCACGCCCATGCGATAGCAGTTGAAGCCCAGGCCGCCGGCGATCGCGAAGTCCTCGGCATAGCGATGATAGCTGTCGCAGGCGTCGCCCGAGCGCTCCTTGAACATGCTGGGCCGCAGGTTCTCCATCAGCCAGGCGTCGCTGTTGGTGTTGCCGCCCTCGCTTTGGTAGGCCGAGATCGCTGTCCCCCACAGAAAGCCCGGCGGCGCGGGACGTCTGGATTTGGACTTGTCGGTGGCGTTGGCGAGCCCCGGCGAAAGGGCCAGCGCCGCGCCCGCGCCGGCAAGAATGTCGCGACGTCCGACGCCCGGCGGTTCCTGGGTGCTCATGCTCATCTCCCTCGCGGCGGCGTCGTTCAAAAAAAGAGGGGCGGACGGCCAGGCCGTCCGCCCCAGGGAGGAAGGAACTAGAACGATTTCTTGAGGCCGAACTCGATCGTGCGGCCCAGCGGGTTGCCGGTCCACGGGTCGTAGCCGAACTCCTCCTGGGCGGGCGGCGGGTCCTTGTCGAACATGTTGGCCACCGTCGCCGTCAGAGCCAGGTCGCCGTCCAGCTCAAGCCGGTAGGTGAAGTCGGTGGTGACCCAGTTCTTGCCGTCCTCGCCATACTGAACGCCGGCCCGCTCGTCCTTGACGGCCGAGACGAAGTTGACCCCGAGACGGAAGTTCTGGGCGCCGAGGCTGTAGTTGACGCCTAGGTTGGCGCGCCACTTGGGAGCCGCCTGCGCGAAGGTCGCGAAGTTCAGCGTGCCCAGGCGGTCGTCGCCCGTCGAGATCGTCACGCCGTCCAGAGTGGTCGGGCCGGTCTTCAGCTCGGTCACCCGGGTGGCGGTGAGATTGACGTCGAGGTTGCCCGGTCCCGCCGGCAGGCCGTAGTTGGCCTGGATGTCGAAGCCGTTGGTGGTCTGGCCCGGGCCGTTGCCGTAGCGGGTGGACACCGCCGAGAAGGTCCCGACGCCGCTCATCCCCACCGCGCAACCGGCGTTGAAGGTGATGCGGCGCAGCAGCGGTTGGACGGCGGGATCGCAGGTGGTGATCGTCCCGCCGGCCCCGTTGAACACCAGGCTGGCGATCTGGTTGGGATCGGCGACCTGGCCGATCTGGTCCTTGGTGCGGATGTCGAAATAGTCGACGATCAGGCGGAAGTTGTGATCGTCGGCGAAGCCGCGGCTTTGCCAGATCGCGCCGATGTTCGCGGTCTTGGCGGTTTCCGGCTTGAGGTCGGCGTCGGTGACGAACTGGGCCGCCAGCCAGTTGCTGGCCGCCACCGTGTAGGTGCGGGCGGCCACGGTGATCGCGCCGGGCGTCACGCCCAGGGGCGGGGTCTGGTAGTTGGTGCCGTACGACCCGCGGATAGTCAGCGGACCCCAGACGTTCCACTTGCCCGACACCTTGTAGACGGTCGCGCCGAGATCGTTGGAGAACTCCTCGTGGCGGGCGGCCAGCTGGAAGTTTAGGTTCGACAGCACGGGCACCTGCAGTTCGCCGAACAACGAATACTGGCTCTGGTCGGCCTGGGCCGGGATGGTCGGAGCGAACAGGACGAACGGCCCCGGCGCGTCGGGGGTGCAGCCTCGGAAGTTGGGATCGGTGGTGGCCGTCGGGTTGGCCTCCAGGTTCGGTGAGCCGGCGCCGTTGGCGCTGGTGGTGCCGTGCGGCCATTCGCACTGGACCGTGCCGTTGTTGAACGCGCTGGTGACGATCTGACGGCTCTCGAACGTGCGGTACTGGGCGCCCAGGGCCCAGCCGATCTCGCCGCCGGGCAGCTTGAGCCCCGACTGGCCGTTGAACACCAGGTCGGCGGTGAAGTTGTTGCTCTTGGTCTCGACGGCGCGCGGGTCGAACATCCAGAGGCTCAGGTCCTCGGGGTTCTCGTGGCCAGGGAGGTAGTTGGGGTTGGCCAGGCCCCGGACCGGCTGGCCCTTGAACGAGCTGGAGAAGGGATTCCACCACATGCAGCCGTTCTTGCCGGCCGCGGCGGCGTTCTGGGTGCCGAAGCGGGTGGGGTCGAGATCGGTGGCGTGACAGTTGGGACCGCCGAAACCGTTCAGGGCCTCTTCCAGCCGATAGCCGATCGTGTCGGCGTGGGTGTTGTAGTTGTAGGCGTCGTTATAGGTCAGGGCGAAGTCGTAGCCGACCTTCTTGGCGAACGGCGCCAGGTCGCCGAGATCGCCGGTGATCCCGCCCGACACCCGCCAGACCTTGTTGTCGATCCGGTCCGCGACGCCGAAGCCGTCGCCGCCCGAATAGTAGGGATTGCCGCCGTGACCGAACAGTCGGTAGGTGATCGGCGTGAAGCCCTGGGCGCCGACGATGCCGTGGGCTGCGGCGAACTCGGCCGCGAAGGGGTTGGTGATCGGCACGTAGAACTGGTTGACGGCCCCGGTCGTCAGGGCCGGGCCGCGCGTCACCGGCTGGGCTGGCGAGCCCATCACCTGCGGCAGGGTCACCCGGCCGTAGGACGCGTCGGCGTGGAACTTCATGTGGTCGGTGACGTCCGCCTTCAACTGGGCGTAGAGGCGGTAGGTGTCCTGGTTCTCCACCAGGCGATAATAGGGGATGTAGTTGTAGGCGCAGGTGTAGGCGTTATCGACGCGACCGCCGACGGCGGCGCAGCTGGACGCCGAGAAGTCCGAGACGATCCCGGCGACGGGCGCGCCCCATTCGCCGACGTCCGTGGCGCTGGGAACGGCGGGCAGGGCGCCGCGCGGCAGCCAGCCGGTCAGGTTTGTCAGGGTCGACCACGGCGCGGGATTGTAGCCCGCTCCCGGCGTCAGCGACGGCTTGGTGAAGTCGCGCTCCAAGGTGCCCAGGCGCGAGCGGTGCTCGTATTCAGCCGAAACCAGCAGGTTGACCCGGTCCTCGCCGACCCCGGCCATGACGCCGACCGAATAGTCGCCCTTGGAGCCGTCGATGTACTTGTACTGCGCCTGGGTCTCCAGGCCGACGAACCGGTCCCGGGTGATGAAGTTGACGACGCCGCCGGTGGCGTCGGCGCCGTAGATCACGGCCGCGCCGTCCTTGAGGATCTCGGTGCGGGCCAGGGCGATCGACGGCACGTTGGCCGTGTTCTGGTTCATCCGCCGGCCGTTCAGCAGGACCAGGGTCTTGTCCGCGCCGAGACCGCGCAGATTGTAGTTCACCGAGCCGACCAGGGCCGGGCCGCCGAAATAGTAGGACTCGCCGGTCGTCGGGCCCGAGATCGTCAGGCTCTTGGCGAACTCCAGGGCCGTGGGCGAGCCCTGCTTCTCCAGCGACTGCTGCGAATAGACCTCGACGGGGAGGGCGGCGTCGAGCGCCGAGCCCCGGATGTTGGAGCCGGTGACGATGATCTCCTCGACCTGCGTGACCTTGTCCGACGGCTTCTGCGCGTCCTGCGACCATGCCGGCGACGCGAGACCGGTCATGCCGATCAGAAGCGCAACGCCCGATACGCTCGTAAGCCCGATTTTCATTTGGCTGCCTCCCCATGAATGAGTCTCTTAACGCTCATTCTCACAAGAGTGAGTGTTGCCCATTCGTCGCGACAGCGTCAATCGATCATTGTTCCGTGATCCCGTTTCGAGGCGCGGACGGAGCGACTGCCGTCACGGGAACGATTGACAGGAGCGCGTCGCGCCCCGACTACGCGCAGGCTGGGACCAGGAGGACGGTTTGGCTGGAGCTACGGTTGAAGAGACCAGGGCGGGTCGGCGCACCAAGGCCGAACAGCGCGCCCAGAGCCTCGAGCAGATTCTGGACGCGGCCGAATATCTGTTCTCGCAGAACGGCCTCTACGGCGTGACGCTGCGCGACGTGGCCGAGCGGGTGGGCATCCACACGACGCTGCTGAACTACTACTTCAAGGACAAGGTGAACCTGTTCGAGGCGGTGTTCGCGCGCCGGGCCGGCGTGACCGCGGGGCGGCGGATGGTGGCCCTGGAGCACTACGAGCGGGCGGCGGGCGACAACCCGACCGTGGAGGGCGCGTTGCACGCGTTCCTCGATACGGACCTGGACCTCTATTACGAGGGCGGCGAGCACTGGATGAACTACGCCGCCTTCTGCGCGCGCGTCAGCAACACCCCCGAAGGCGCGGCGCTGATGGACGAGCACTTCGACCCCGTCGTGCTGAAGCTGGTCGGCATCCTGAAGAGGGCCCTGCCGAACTACGCCGACGAGGAGATCTTCTGGGGCTACCACTTTGTCAGCGGCGCCCTGATGAACACCTTGGCGCGGACGGGCCGGATCGACCGGCTGTCGAGCGGCGCCTGCCATTCCGACGACTTCCCGGCGGTCAAGAAGCGAATCGCCCGGTTCATGGCCGCGGGCTTCATCGCTCTGAAGGCGTGAAGCCCGCGAGCCGTCAGGCGCCGCGTTCGGCCCTCTCCTTGCGTTCGGTTCGGGCGAAGGTCCGGGCCAGCCACAGGAACAGCGCCACCGCCAGCACGTAGAACGGCACGAGCGTGTAGAGCGCCATCTGCAGGGAGTTGTGCGGATGGCTGGCGTGGAAGAAGTCGCTGGCCGCCCCGACATAGGTGGGGCCCAGGCCCAGGCCGATGAAGTTCATGATCAGCAGCAGCAGCGCGCCGGACATGACCCGCTGTTCGGGGCGCACCTCCTGCTGCACCAGCGTCACCGCCGACGACAGATAGAAGTAGTTCAGGAAGGTCGGGCCGATCAGGAAGGCCAGGGCCACCGGCCAGGTCGGGGCCCAGACGAAGCCGATATAGAACGGGATGGCCAGGGTCAGCGAGATGACCGGCGCCATGGCGTAAGCGACCTTGGACTTTTGGGTGAAGCGATCGATCACCCGGCCGGAGACGAAGATCCCCGCGCTCATGCCGATCCCCACCACCAGCGCGTACCACAGCGCCACGTCGCCCAGCGCCATGCCTTTCTCGCGCATCAGGAACAGGGTGGTGAAGTTGCCCAGCCCATAGGTGACGAATTGGGTCGCCCCGCTGCCCAGGGCCGCCAGCACCAGGGTCGGGCGCGAGAAGAACATCTTCAGCGTCGACCAGAAACCGGCCTTCACGGGCGCCGCGCCGGCCAGGCCGTCCAGGCCGCCGCGCGGCGGTTCCTTGACGATGAACGGCAGGATGCCCGCCGTCACGACCCCCACCGCGCCCAGCAGAACGAAGGCATGGCGCCAGTCGAAGGCCGCCGCGATCGCCGCGCCGAAGGCGATTCCCAGCGCCGCCCCGACGGGCGGGCCGAGATTATAGATCCCCAGCGCCGTGCCGCGCCTGCCCGGCGGGAAGTAGTCGGAGATGATGGCGTAGGAAGGCGGCACGCCGCCGGCCTCGCCGAAGCCGACCGTCATCCGCGACACGGCGAACTGAGCGTAGTTGGCGGAAAATCCGCAGGCCGCCGTCGCCGCGCTCCAGATCCCGCAGGCCAGGGACAGCACCGCGACGCGGTTGGTGCGGTCGGCCAGCCAGCCGACCGGAATGGCGATGAAGCAGTAGAACATCGCGAAATAGAGACCGCCGATCAGGCCCAGCTGGCCGTCGGTCACGTGCAGGCTGTCCTGGATCGGCTTGGCCAGGATCGACATCAGCTGCCGGTCCAGGAAGTTCAGGACGTAGACGAACCACAGGGCGCCCAGGACGAGCCAGGCGCGGCCGCTTACGGCGGTCGGGGGCGCGGCCTGGTCTGGCTGGACGGCGGGGGAGGGCGAGGCGGTCATCGACGAGCCACCGGGACGACGTCAAGCTTGATTGGGGCGCGCGAACAGGGTCGCGGCGCTTTCGCGCACATGGTCTTCAAGGGTCATCCTCCCAGCCGCCGTTTTTCCAGCTTGGCTTTCTCCAAGCATGCGCTCAAACAGGATCAAAGATCAATATTCACACGCACGATAGTGAACGTTGACAGGCGCCGGGATCGTCGTCACGCTGGGTTCGCAAACGTCGGCGCGAACGACCGACGCTGATCCGGGGAGAAACGTCATGAAAGCTCGGGCAAGGTCCCTGGATTCGCTGGTTTCCCGAGCATTCGTCCTCACCCTGACCCTTTCGGCGCTGACCGCGGCGCCGGTCGCGGCATGGGCGGATCAGCCCGTCGTCCGCGCGCCGGCCGGCGCGCTGCGCGGCGTCGACCAGGACGGCCTGCGGGTCTTCAAGGGCGTGCCCTACGCCGCCGCCCCCGTCGGCGCGCTGCGCTGGAAGCCGCCCGCCGCCGCGCCGGCCTGGAGCGGCGTGCGCGACGCGCTCGACTTCGGCCCGGCCTGTTATCAGCGCAAGCCGCGTCCCGGCGGCATCTATAGCTCGCCGCTGAAGGCGATGAGCGAGGACTGCCTGTCGCTGAACATCTGGGCGCCCGAAAAGATCAGGAAGGCCCCGGTGCTGGTCTGGATCCACGGCGGTTCGCTGACCGGCGGCGCCAGCAGCGAGGGGATGTACGACGGGGCGGCCTTGGCCAGGCAGGGTCTGGTCGTGGTTTCGATCAACTATCGCCTTGGCGTCCTGGGCTACATGGCCCATCCCGAGCTCAGCGCGGAGTCGCCGGACCACGTCTCGGGCAACTACGGCCTGCTCGACCAGATCGCCGCCCTGCGCTGGGTCCAAAGCAACATCGCCGCCTTCGGGGGCGACCCGAAGAACGTCACCATCGCCGGGGAGTCGGCGGGGGGCTTGAGCGTCATGTACCTGATGGCCTCGCCGCCGGCCCGCGGCCTGTTCCAGAAGGCGATCGCCCAGAGCGCCTACATGGTCTCGACGCCCGACCTGCGCGAGCCGAGGTTCGGCCATGTCCCGGCCGAGGCCATGGGCGCGGCGACAGCCGCCAAGCTGGGCGCCAAGAGCCTGGCCGATCTGCGGGCCATGGACGCCGAGACCCTGACGACTTCGGCCCTGATGGCCGGCTTCCAGACCTTCGGCGCCGTCGACGGCAAGGTGCTGCCGGCCCAGCTGGTCGACGCCTTCGATCGCGGGGAACAAGCCCGCGTGCCGATCCTGGCCGGCTTCAACAGCGGCGAGATCCGCTCGCTGCGCGTGCTGGCCCCGCCGCCGCCCGCCGACGCGGCGACCTACGAGGCCGAGATCCGCAAGCGCTATGGCGACCTGGCCGACGATTTCCTCAAGCTCTACCCGTCCAGCGACCTAGCCGAGAGCGTGCTGCTGACGACCCGCGACGCGCTCTACGGCTGGACCGCTGAGCGGCTGGTCGCCAAGCAGACGGCCGCCGGCGCGCCGGGCTATCTCTACCTGTTCGACCACGGCTATCCGGCGGCGGACGCGGCGGGGCTGCACGGCTTCCACGCCAGCGAGATTCCCTACGTCTTCGGCACGGCGAACATGACCCCGCCGGCCTGGCCGAAGAACCCGGACACGCCTGTCGAGGCCAGGCTGTCGACGGCCATGATCCGCTATTGGTCCTCGTTCGCCCGCGACGGCGTCCCGAAGGCGGCCGGCGAGCCCGCCTGGAAGCCCTATGGAAGCGAGCGCGCCTACATGGCCTTCGTCGAGGGACCCCAGCCGGGCGTCCATCTGCGGCCTGGCATGTACGAACTGAACGAAACCGTCATGTGCCGTCGCCGGGCCCAGGGCGACACCCCGTGGAACTGGAACGTCGGCGTCGTCTCGCCGCCGCTTCCGCCCAAGACCGGCCAGTGCGGATAACGAGTACGCCCGATGATCGATGGTGAGATGCAGGCGTTCGCGTTGACGCTCGACAAGTTCCTGGAGCACGCGGCCAAGTGGCGCCCTGACGCGCAGGTCGTGACGGCGCGGGACGGGGGCGGGACCGACCGGATCGGCTACGCGGACCTGATGGTCCGCTGCCGGCGGACCTCGGCGATGCTGGCGGGCCTGGGCGTCGGGACCGGCGATCGCGTGGCCACCCTGGCCTGGAACACCCAGGCCCATGTCGAGGTCTGGTACGGCGTCATGGGCATGGGCGCGGTCTGCCACACGCTCAATCCCCGCCTGACCGCCGACCACCTGGCGTCGATGATCGTGCAGTCGGAGGCCCGCGTCCTGATCGCGTCCGCCGACCTCGCGCCGCTCGCCCGCCAGATCCTGGAGGGCGCTCCCGCGGTCGAGCACCTGTTGATCATCGACGCCGCGGGCGGGGCGATCCCGGATGGCCTGGGCGCGCGCCCGGCCGTCCTGCTGGAGTCGCTGCTGGCCCAAGCGACCGGCGAGGTGGTCTGGGGCGACTTCGAAGAGACCGCGCCCTGCGGCCTGTGCTTCACCTCCGGCACCACCGGGGCGCCCAAGGGGGTGACCTACACCCACCGTTCCAGCTTCCTGCACACCCTGAGGGCGCTGCAGGCCGACGTGATGGCGATCTCGGGCGCGGACAGCATCCTGGCCGTGGTGCCGATGTTCCACGCCAACGCCTGGGGACTGCCGTTCGCCGCCCCGGCCGTCGGCGCCAAGCTGGTCCTGCCCGGACGCATGGCCGACGGCGCCAGCCTAGCCCGCCTGATCGCCGCCGAGGACGTCACGATCGGCGTCGGCGTGCCGACCGTCTGGCTGGGTCTGGTCGAGCATCTGGAAGCGACCGCCGGCGAACTGCCGTCGCTCAAGCGCATCATCGTCGGCGGCGCGCCGATGGCTCCGGCCCTGATGGAGCGCATCGAGCAGCGCCTGGGCGTGCGGGTGCAGACCAGCTGGGGCATGACCGAGCTGTCGCCCTCCGGCACGGTGGCGCCGTTGAGCGCGCCGTCCCACGCCGCGCTTTCGGGCCGACCGGCCATCGGCGTGGACCTGCTGCTGACCGACGCCGACGGGACGCCGCTGGCCCAGCAGCGCGACGTCGAGGGCCACCTGCGGGTGCGCGGGGCGGCGGTGATCGAGCGTTATTTCGGCCACGACGCGCCGGCGACCGACGCCGAGGGCTGGTTCCCCACCGGCGACCTGGCGCGCATCGACGCCGAGGGCAACCTGATGATCACCGGCCGAGCCAAGGACCTGATCAAGTCCGGCGGCGAATGGATCAATCCCGCCGAGATCGAGGCGGTGATCGGGGCGCTGCCCGAGGTCTCGCTGGCCGCCGTCATCGGCCGGTCCGACGCCAAGTGGGGCGAGCGCCCGATCCTGCTGGTCGAGACGCTGGGCGAGGTTAGCGACGAGATCCTGCTGGCCTCGCTGCGCGGCCGCGTCGCCCCGTGGTGGATCCCCGACGCCGTCTACCGGCTGCCGCGCATGCCCTTGGCCGCCACCGGCAAGATCGACAAGATTCGGCTGCGATCGGAGTACGGCGGCGGGTGATCCAAGGGCGCGCGCTCCCGCGCCGATCTTCGATTCCAAGAGCGCCACGACGCTCGTCCAGGGGAATGTCGCCGATGAAGGTTCTGTCCAACATGGTCCGCGGGCTGCTGGGTTTGGCGGCGCTGGTCGTCGTGCAGGGCGTCGCCCTGGCCCAGGCGCCGGATCCGAACGTCCAGCATCCCGACTACGCCGACCCGGCGCTCTGGCTGTGCCGTCCGGACCTGAAGGACAACCGCTGCGAGGTCGATCTCGACGCCACCGTCATCGCGCCCAGCGGCGGGATGACGGTCGAGCGCTATGTCGCCGCCAAGGATCCGAAGATCGACTGCTTCTTCGTCTATCCCACCGTCTCCAATGATCCCGGCTGGGTTTCGGACTTCTCGCCCGACGCGGCCGAGTGGGACGACATCAAGGTGCAGTTCGCCCGGTTCGGATCGGTCTGCCGGCAGTTCGCGCCGCTCTATCGCCAGGGGACGCTGCGGCGGCTGCGGGCCCCGAGCGGCGGCCCGGCCCCGGTGGGGGCGCAGCCGCCCCCCGGCTTCGGCGGGTTTTCCGACGTCGTCGAGGCCTGGAACTGGTACCTGTCCCACGAGAACAAGGGGCGCGGCGTCGTCCTGATCGGCCACAGCCAGGGCGGGGCCATGATCACCCGGCTGATCACCCAGGAGATCGACGGCAAGCCCGTCCAGAAACAACTGGTCTCGGCCCTGATTCTGGGCGCGCCGGTCATGGTCCCGCCCGGCAAGGACGTCGGCGGCGCGTTCAAGTCGGTTCCGCTGTGCCGGGCCGCCGACCAGACCGGCTGCGTGATCACCTACGCGACCTTCCGTGACCGCCTGCCGCCGCCGGCCAACTCCCGCTTCGGCAAGGCCCGTGACGGCCTGCGCGCGGCCTGTGTCAATCCGGCCAACCTGGGCGGCGGCAAGGGCGAGCCGGAGTCCTATTTCATCACCCAGGGCTTCCTGAACGGCTCCGGCGGCGACATCCGACCGGAGTGGGTGCGGCCCATGCGGCCGATCGAGACCTTCTTCGTGAAGACGCCGGGCCTGGTTTCCACCGAATGCGTCGAGAGCGGCGACTTCAACTACCTGGCCCTGCACGTGAACGCCGTCCCGGCCGATCCGCGCACCGACGAGCTGGGCGGCCAGATCATCCGGCGTACGGGCGTGGATCTTTCGTGGGGCCTGCACCTGCTCGACGTCGACCACTCGATCGGCACGCTGATCCGCGTGGTCCGAAAGCAGGGCGAGGCCTACGTGGCTCATCCGCCGCAGGGCTGATCTCTTCACATCCCGCGACAACGGCCGGCGTTTCGACGTCGGCCGTTTTGCTTTATGCCCGTCAGGGCGTCTTTCGTCCGTATTGGCATTGAATTTCGAAAGACGCGGCGCCACGTCGGGGGCGCTGAAGGCGAGCCGTCGGAGCGCTCAAGTCGGAATCGGGGATTTAGAAGACCGTGGGATCATCCCAGAAAGACGAGCCGGGCCTGGTGCGCCAAGCCCATGGCCTGACCGCCGACCTGACGACGCCTGATCGCACGATCTATTGGCTGGATCTGGTCCTGACGGCGACGGTCGCCTGGAGCGGCCTGTGGCTGGCGGCCACCGCCCGCCATCCGGACGTGATCGCCGCCGCCGGCCTGGTCGGCCTGCTGGCCCTGTACCGCGGCCTGAGCTTCATCCACGAGATCAGCCACCTGCGGCCCAAGGACGTGCCGGGTTTCCGCCTGGGCTGGAATCTGCTGATCGGCGTGCCGCTGATGACCCCCTCGATGATGTACGAGGGCGTGCACAACCTGCACCACGCCAAGCATCGCTTCGGCACCGCCAAGGATCCGGAATATCTGCCGCTGGGCCGCTATTCGCCGTTCAAGCTGGGACTGTTCGCGGCGATCTCGCTGCTGGCGCCGCTGGGCGTGATTCTGCGTTCAGGGATCCTGATCCCGCTGTCGTTCGTGATCCCGCCCGTGCGCCGTTTCGTCAGGACCAAGCTGTCGGCCCTGGTGATCAATCCCGACTTCGTGCGCGAGGACAACGACAAGACCCGGCCCGACTGGCTCGCCCAAGAGATCGGCTGCTGGCTGTGGTGCTGGGGCGTCGCGGCCTTGACCGTCGCCGGCGTCGTGCCCGTGCGCGTGGTCCTGACCTGGTTCGCCCTGTTCTCGCTGGCCACCTTCGTCAACCAGTTGCGCACCCTGGTGGCGCACTATTGGGAGAACGACGGCGAGATGATGAGCTTCGAGGACCAGTTCCTCGACTCGGTCAACGTGCCGCCGCCGGCCCTGCTGCCGTTCCTGTGGGCGCCGGTCGGCCTGCGCTACCACGCCCTGCACCATCTGCTGCCGCGCCTGCCTTACCACAACCTGGGCAAGGCCCATGCGCGGCTGTCGGCCCAGCTGGCGGCGACCTCGCCCTATCACCGGGTCGAGGAGAAGGGGCTATTCATGGCGCTGGGCAAGCTGTTCCGCCGCGCCGGCGTGACCCCGCTAACGGTCGAGGCCGACCCGGTCGAACGCCAGAGCGCCTGAGGGCTCAGAACGCGGCAGGGACTGGCGCAGGGCCCAGGCCGCGCCGGTCAGCGACAGGGCGACGGCCGTCATCGTCCATTCCAGCTGGCTGCCCGGCGCGGCGATCACGCGCGGGATGTGCAGCAGCACGACGAAGCTTCCCATCATCGCCGTCAGCAGGGTCGCCGCCAGCCGGGGCGCCACGCCGAACAGGATCGCCAGCCCGGCCGCCAGGTGGCCGGCGCCGGTCGCATAGGCCCAGAACAGCGGGTAGGGGATCCAGCCGGGCACCATCTTGGCCGTGAAGTCGGCATAGGCGAAGTGGCTCAGGCCGAAGACCAGCGGGCAGAGGCCGTAGATCAGCCGCGCGGCCAGCCGCAGCCGGTCATTGGGCGGCTGGGTCGACAGGGTGAACAGCGCCAGCCCCCCGGCCGACAGCGACAGGATCTCGGCCAGGCCCAGCCACGAGCCGACGCTGGCGGGCGCGGCGACGGGTTCGGGGCCATGCAAGGCCACCCAGCCCAGATAGACCGCGGCCAGCGCCGCCGAGGCGGGGCGGGCGGTGCGCGACCACAGGACGCCCAGGCCCAGGACCAGCATGACCACGGCGCTGACCAGGGCCAGGAGGTGATGGCCGGGCAGGTCCTTGGGCACGGGCTGCCACTGCAGCGCGAAGTCGCCGAAGACCAGGCCGATGATCCCCAGCGCCGTCGCGCCGAGGCCGTAGGGAACGCCGTCGCGGTTCATGAATCCTCCCGTTCGAGACGGCGAGCTTGGCCCGCCGGCCGTTGGCTGGCTTGGGGTTTGTTGCGCGGAGCGTGTTGCTCGAGACCCGTTGCCTAGAGGCGGCGAGGCGGGTTCTATGGGCGCGCACCCTGACGGAGGCGTTGCATGTTCCGCGTCGAGACCCACGGCCCCGCCTTGGCCGCCCGTTCGCCGCTGTACGGCGCCGGCGAGGCGCGCTGCGCCACCGACGACTCGGCCCCGATCGAGAAGTGCTACGCCGGCCCCGTGATCGGCGTCGTCGTGGCGGGCGCCTTCGACTACGGCGGCCGCCACGGCCGGACCCGCGCCACGCCCGGCGCGATCCTGCTGGGCAACGCCGGAGAGAGCTTCGACTGCCGCCACCTGGACGCCAGCGGCAATCGCCGGGCGGTGATCGCCCTGCATGCGGACCTGCTGGCCGAGGTCGCCAACGATCACGGGCTGGACGATCCCGCCTTCGCCGTCTCGGCCCTGGCTCCGTCGCGCGAGACCGCGCCGCTCTATGGCGCGGTGCGGCGGGCGGCGGGCGGACTGCGTCTCGGCGAGGAGGAGGTGATCGATCTGACGGCCCGCGCCCTGACACTGGGGCGTCGCACGCGGCGGGCCGCGCCGACCCAGGTCGAGCGTCGGCGCATCCGCGAGGTGGTCCGGCATCTGGATGTCGCTTACGCGGAGCCTTGCGGGCTGGAGACCCTGGCCGCCATGGGCCAGGTCAGCCGTTTCCACTTCATCCGGCTGTTTCGGGCGGTGACCGGCGAAAGCCCGCGCCAATATCTGATCGGCGCGCGTCTGCGGGCCGCCGCCGACCGATTGACCGATACGGCCGAGCCGATCACCCGCATCGCCTTCGACATCGGCTTCAACGACATCTCGCACTTCAACGCCACGTTCCGCCGGGCGTTCGGCCTGTCGCCCACGGCGTGGAGACGGACGGCCTAGGCGTCCAACGCTCGCACCACCGTCTCGCACAGCCGGTGCGTCCCCAACGCGTCCAGCGCCGAAAGCCGTCGCCCGTCGCGCACGGCGCTCAGGAAATGGTCGCACAGACCCTCGAACCCCCGCTGGCGGCCGACCGGGGTCCAGTCGCCGCGCCGGGTCAGGTGGTCCTGGGCCGACTGGTCGACGACCTGGGCCATGTCGACGATCCGCCGCTTGGCGCCGGCGCCCGAGACCTCCCCCGAGACTTCCAGCGTCTCTTCGTTCGCGCCGCTGACCCGGTTCATGACGCCCAGGGCGTCGCGGCCGTCGCCCGACAGCGACAGGGCCACATGCTGCAGCAGGCCGTCCACGACCCGGCCATGCACCCGCGCGTCGCCCGCGCCGGGGGCCAGGAACCGCAGGGTGTCCACCACGTGGATGAAGTCGTCGAACACCACCCGGCGCGGATGGTCGGCCTGGTCGGCGCGGTTCTTCTGCATGACCGTCAGCGGCAGGCCCAGGGCGGCGGCGTCGCGATAGACCGGAGCGAAACGGCGGTTGAAACCGACCATCAGCGAGACGCCGCGCGTCTCGGCCAGGTCGACCAGGGCCTCGCTGTCGGCGGCGTTGTCGGCCAGCGGCTTGTCGACCAGGGTCGGCACGCCGGCCTCCAGCAGGCGGCGGACGATGTCCGGATGCGCCGCCGTGGCCGCGTGGACCAGGGCGCCGTCCAGGCCTTCCGCCAGGGCCGTGTCCAGTTGGGCGTGCAGCCGCTCGACCCGCCAGGCCGCGCCCAGCGCCGCCAGGGTCTGGGCATCGCGGGTGACGAAGACCAGATCGAGGTCCGCGCGAGGACCCAGCACGGGCAGGTAGGCCTTCCTGGCGATGTCGCCCAGGCCGATCATCGCGATACGGAGAGGGGCGATGCGCAGGGTCATGAAGTCCCCAAGAGGTTGAGCAGGTGGTCGGCGAGGGCGGCGGCGTTCCAGGCGTCGGCCCGGGGCGCGAGAAACAATGGAACATCTTCCAGGAACGGCGCCAGGGCCTGGGCGGTCTGGGCCAGATCCGGGGCGTCCAGGCTCTCGCTCATCACCACGGCCGCGACCTCCGCCTTGGCGGCGCGCAGGGCGACCAGGGCCGTCAGGACGTGGCTGATCGTGCCGAGGTACGAGCCCGCCACCAGCAGGACCGGCGCGCCGAGGGCGGCGATCATGTCCAGATTGGTCTCGCCGTCGGTCAGGGGCGACATCACCCCGCCGGCCCCTTCGACCAGCAGCAGGCCGTCGCGAAGCTCGGCGGCGCGGGCCACGGCGTCGATGACCATGTCGTCCAGGACCAGGGCCTGGCCCTCGAGCCGGGCGGCGATGTTGGGCGACAGCGGGGCCCGGTAGCGGCGCGGGGCGATGCGGAACACGTCGCCGGGCGCGCCCAGGGCGGCGGCCAGCCGGGCCGGATCGCTGCCGGCCGCGTCCCTGGGATCGAAGCCGCTGACCACCGGCTTGAAGGCGTCGACGACCGCGCCCCGGGCTTTCAGGGCGCGGATCAGGGCGCAGCTGACATAGGTCTTGCCGATGTCCGTGCCCGTGCCGGTGACGAACAGGGCGGGCATCAGGGGGCGGCCTTGACGTAGGGCTTCACCAGGGCCGCCAGGCGGGCGACCTCGGCGTCGGGGTGCTCGGCGCTGAAGGCGATGCGCAGGCGGGCCGCGCCGGTCGGCACGGTGGGCGGACGGATGGCCACGACCAGGAAGCCCTCGGCCTCCAGGGCGCGCGAGGCGTCCAGGGCGTCCTGCGCCTCGCCGATGATCACCGGCACGATCGGGCTGGCCGCCTTGGCCAGGCCGACGGCCTTGGTGAAGGCCTGGGCCTTGGCCAGGGGCAGGGCGGTCAGGGCGGGCTCGGCCTCGATGATGTCGAGCGCGGCCAGGGCGGCGGCGGCGGCGGCCGGCGGCAGGCCGGTGGTGTAGACCAGGGTGCGGGCCCGGGTCTTGATCAGGTCGACCACGGCCCGCGAGCCGCAGATATAGCCGCCGTATGAGCCGAGGGCCTTGGACAGGGTGCCCATCTGGAACGGGATCTGGGCCTCGGGGAACAGAGCCGCCGAGCCGCGGCCTTCGGCCAGCACGCCCACGCCATGGGCGTCGTCGGACAGCAGCCAGGCGTCGTTGGCTTCGCAGACCGCCGACAGCCAGTCCAGCGGGGCGATGTCGCCGTCCATCGAGAACACCCCGTCGGTGGCGACGACGGCGTGGCGCGCGCCGGCGCGGTGCTCGGCCAGCAGCTCGGCCAGGTGGTCGGTGTCGTTGTGGGCGAAGGGGATGATCCGCGCGCCCGACAGCTGGGCCCCAGCCCAGATGCAGGCGTGGGCCAGTTCGTCGACCAGCACGATGTCGCCCTTGCCCGCGAAGGTGGGGATCACGCCGGTGTTGGCCAGGTAGCCCGAGCCGAACACCACGCAGGCTTCCGCGCCCTTCAACCGCGCCAGCCGCGCCTCCAGTTCGGAGAGCAGCGGGTGGTCGCCGGTCACCAGCCGGGAGGCGCCGGAGCCGGCTCCGTAGGTCTGGATCGCCGCCTGGGCGGCGGCCTTGACCGCCGGATGGTGGGCCAGGCCCAGATAGTCGTTGCAGGAGAAGGACAGCAGCCTGCGGCCGTCGCGCTCGACGAGGGCTCCGGCGGAACGCTGGGTGGGCTTCAGACGGCGCAGCAGGCTGGCGGCCTCAAGGCGCTCGATCTTGTCGGTGGCGTAGGTGTCCAGACTGTGCATCACGGTTCCTGTTTGCCCCTCGCAGCGGGAGGGCATAGGCAGTGCGCCCCCGCTAGGCAACGAAGGATCGCGCGATGACTGTCGAAAGCCCCGACTGGCTTGTCGCCGGCGCGCCCCACGTCTGGCGGCCGTACTGCCAGATGAAGACCGCCCGGCCGCCGCTGCCGGTCGTGGCCACGCGTGGTTCGCGGCTGATTCTGGACGACGGGCGCGAACTGGTCGACGGCCTGGCCTCGTGGTGGACCGCCTGCCACGGCTACAACCACCCCCACATCGCCGCCGCCGTCCGCGACCAGCTGGAGCGCATGCCGCACGTGATGTTCGGCGGGCTGGCGCACGAACCGGTTTACCGCCTGGCCAAGCGCCTGGCCGACCTGCTGCCCGGCGACCTGAACCACGCCTTCTTCGCCGAATCCGGCTCGGTGTCGGTCGAGATCGCCATGAAGATGGCGCTGCAGTTTCACATCAACCAGGGGCGGGCGGGACGCACCAAGTTCCTGTCGTTTCGGGGCGGCTATCACGGCGACACCCTGGCGACGATGACGGTCTGCGACCCTGAAGAGGGCATGCACAGCCTGTTCTCCGGCGTGATGCCTAGCCAGGTGATCGCCGACCTGCCGGTGGACGCGGCGTCGGAGGCGGCGCTGGACGCCCTGCTGGCCGAGCGGAGCGGGGAGATCGCCGCCATCCTGACCGAGCCGCTGGTCCAGGGCGCGGGCGGCATGCTGTTCCACGACCCCGAAGTGTTGCGCACCCTGCGCCGCCTGGCCGACAGGCATGGCGTGCTGCTGATCTTCGACGAGATCTTCACGGGCTTCGGGCGCACCGGCGAGCTGTTCGCCATGCAGGCGGCGGGCGTCGAGCCCGACATCGTCACCCTGTCCAAGGCCCTGACCGGCGGGACCCTGCCGCTGTCGGCGGCGGTGGCCTCGACCCGGGTGTTCGAGGCCTTCTGGTCCGACGACGCCGGGGCGGCCCTGATGCACGGCCCGACCTATATGGGCAACGCCCTGGCCTGCGCGGCCGCCAACGCCTCGCTGGACCTGTTCGAGGGCGGCGCCTGGCGGGCGGACGTGGCGCGGGTGTCGGCGGCGCTGACGGCTGGGCTGGAGCCGGCGCGCGGCGCGCCGGGCGTGGTCGACGTCCGGGTGCTGGGCGCGATCGGGGTGGTGGAGTTCGACCGGCCGGTGGCGGTCGGCGCCCTGTGCGACGCCTTCGCCGCCGAGGGGGCGTGGATCCGGCCGATGGGTAGGACGGTCTATCTGACGCCGGCCTTCACGACGCCGGACGTCGACCTGGCGATCCTGACGGCCGCCATTCGCAAGGTCGTGGGCGCTGGCGGGGTTGAAGGAAGCGGCGGGGTCTGATCCAAGCGGGGCATGTCGTCGAACACGCCCCTGACCGGCCTCGAGCGCCTAGCCATCGCGGCCATCATCCTGACCTGGGGCCTGAACAACGCCGCGGCCAAGGTGGCGACCGCCGAGCTGCCGCCGATGATGGTCGGGGCCCTGCGCTTCGCCCTGGCGTTGGCGTTCCTGGTCCCGTTCCTGAAGCCGCCGTTCCCGTGGTCGAGGCGGCTGATGGCCATCTGCCTGCTGTCGGGACCGATCCACTTCGGGATCATCTACATCGCCTTCGGCCTGGCCAAGTCGCTGAGCCCGCTGGTGGTGGCCACCCAGCTGTGGATCCCGTTCACGGCCCTGTTCGCCTGGAAGATGCTGGGCGAGACCATGAAGCCCCTGGCCGTCGCCGGCCTGGTGGTGGCCTTCGTCGGGGTGGCGTGGATGAGCCTGGACCCGCACGGGGCGGCCGACCTGCCGGCCATCGTGCTGGGCGTGGTCGCCAGCGCCTGCTGGGCCCTGGCCACGGTGTTCGTGCGCCAGACGCCGGGCGCCAAGCCGCTGCAGGTCCAGGCCCTGACCGCCGTCGTCGCCGCGCCGGTGCTGCTGGTGATGTCGTTCGGCTTCGAGGACAACGTCGTCGAACGCGTGAAGACCGCCGCGCCGATCGCCTGGGCCTGCGTGGCCTTCGCCGGGGTGGTCTCGACCATCGGGGCCAGCGCCCTGCTGTTCTGGCTGGTCCAGCGGCGCGAGGCGGGCCGGGTGACGCCCTATTTCCTGCTGACGCCCTTGGTCTCGTGCACGATCGGCGTGCTGTTCATGGGCGACAAGCTGTCGCCGCAGCTGGTGATCGGCGCGGCGGCCACCATGGCCGGGGTGGCGCTGGTGGCGCTGACCGCGAAGAAGGTCGTGCCGGCCGAGGGCGAGGCGACTTAGCGCTTTGCGTCCTTCGAGGCTCGGCTTCGCCTCACACCTCAGGATGAGGAATTCAGCAAAAAGCCCCTCATCCTGAGGCGCCCGCGCAGCGGACCTCGAAGGACGCAGTGCGTTCGCCTACTTCACCACCCCGCAGGCCACGCGCGCCCCGGCCCCGCCGATCGGCTGGGTCTTGTAGTCGTCGGGGCTGGCGTGGACGACGATCGACGAGCCGTCGGGGTCGAGCAGGGCGGGGCGGCCGCCCGCGCCGTTCAGCGACACCAGCGGCGAGAACAGCTCGGCCGTGGCCGCGCCGTCGGCGGCGGCGAACAGGTTGGGCAGGTCGCCGTTGTCGTTGCCGTCCGGGTTCAGCAGGCCGTGGACCACGGCGGTCGTGGTGTGGACGTGGGCGCCGGCCGACTTGAAGTCGGGCGCGCCGCAATCGCCCTTCTCGTGGAAGTGCAGGCCGTGCCAGCCGGGGGTCAGGCCCTTGACCTCGACGCGCAGCAGCACGCCGTGCGGCGCCTCGGTCAGGGTGGCCGTCCCGACCGTCTTGCCGTCGGCGCCCTTGAGTTCGGCCGTGGCGGTCGTCGCGGCGGCGGAGGCCTGGGTGGCGACCAGCAGGCCGGCGGACAGGGCAAGGGCGGTCAAACGCATGGGAAAACTCCTGGAAAGCCAAGGGCTGGGGCCGCGAAGGTGGCGTCTTGGCGAGGGGAATGCTAACTGTTTTTGACGGTTCCGTGTTCGATTCTGACGGCGAAAAATTCCCTTGAGCGACGATCAAAACACCATCCCCGGGTCCCCGGCCTCGCCGGCGTCCCGCGGGGACGTTACCCCCATCAATATCGAAGACGAGCTGCGGCGTTCGTATCTCGACTATGCGATGAGCGTGATCGTCAGCCGCGCGCTGCCCGACGCGCGCGACGGCCTCAAGCCGGTGCACCGCCGCGTGCTGTTCTCGATGCACGAGCAGGGCCAGACGCCCGAGCGGCCCTACGTCAAGTCGGCCCGCGTGGTCGGCGACGTGATGGGTAAGTACCACCCGCACGGCGACGCCTCGATCTACTTCACCCTGGTGCGCATGACCCAGTCGTTCTCGATGGGCCTGGTGCTCATCGACGGCCAGGGCAACTTCGGCTCGGTCGACGGCGATATGCCCGCCGCCATGCGTTACACTGAGTGCCGCATGGCCCCGCCGGCCATGTCGCTACTGGCCGACCTCGACAAGGACACGGTCGACTTCCAGGACAACTACGACGGCAAGGAGCAGGAGCCCGTCGTCCTGCCGTCGCGGATCCCCAATCTGCTGGTCAACGGCGCCGGCGGCATCGCCGTCGGCATGGCCACCAACATCCCGCCGCATAATCTGGGCGAGATCATCGACGCCTGCCTGCTGATGATCGATCAGCCCGACGTCACCACCGACCAGCTGCTGGACCTGGTGCCGGGCCCCGACTTCCCGACCGGCGGCGAGATCATCGGCCGGGCCGGCCCGCGCCAGGCGCTGCTGACCGGCCGCGGCTCGGTGATCATGCGCGGCCTGGCCACGGTGGAAGAGATCCGCACCGGCCGCGAAGCCATCGTCATCACCGCCATCCCCTACCAGGTGAACAAGTCCAACCTGGTCGAGTACATCGCCGAAATGGTCCGCGATAAGCGGATCGAGGGCATCTCCGACATCCGCGACGAATCCAACCGCGACGGCATGCGCATCGTGGTCGAACTGAAGCGCGACGCCTCGGGCGAGGTGATCCTCAACCAGCTCTACCGTTACACGGCGCTGCAAAGCTCGTTCGGCGTCAACATGCTGGCCCTCAACCGCGGCCGGCCCTCGCAGATGGGCCTGCGCGAGCTGATCGACATCTTCGTCAAGTTCCGCGAAGAGGTCGTGGTCCGGCGGACCAAGTTCGAGCTGAGCAAGGCGCGCGACCGCGGCCACGTCCTGGTCGGCCTGACCATCGCCGTCGCCAATATCGACGAATTCATCCACATCATCCGCTCGTCCAAGGATCCGACCGAGGCCCGCGAGCGCCTGGTGGCCAAGTCCTGGCCGGCCGGCGACATGCTGCCGCTGGTCGAACTGATCGCCGACCCGCGCACCGTGCAGGAAGACGGCGGCCTGATCCGCCTGACCGACGAGCAGGCCCGCGCCATCCTGGCCCTGACCCTGTCGCGCCTGACGGGCCTGGGCCGCGACGAGATCGGCAACGAGGCCGCCACCCTGGCCGAAGCCATCAAGGGCTATCTGGACCTGCTGTCGGACCGCGCCAACATCATGGCCGTGGTTCGCGAGGAACTGGTCGAGGTGCGCGAGAAGTTCGCCATCCCGCGCCGCTGCGCGATCGTCGACGGCGACGCCGACATGGAAGACGAGGACCTGATCGTCCGCGAGGACATGGTCATCACCGTCACCCTGGGCGGCTATGTGAAGCGCACGCCGCTGGCCGCCTATCGCACCCAGCACCGGGGCGGCAAGGGCAAGTCGGGCATGTCCACCAAGACCGAGGACGCCGTCACCCGCGTGTTCTCGGCCTCGACCCACGCCCCGCTGCTGTTCTTCACCTCGGGCGGCAAGGTCTACAAGATGAAGGTCTGGCGTCTGCCACAGGGCGTCGCCAACAGCCGCGGCAAGGCGTTCGTCAACCTGCTGCCGATCGAGCCGGGCGAAACCATCACCTCGATCCTGACGCTTCCGGAGGACGAGGCCACCTGGGACGGCCTGGACGTGATGTTCGCCACCCGCTCGGGCAGCGTGCGCCGCAACAAGCTGAGCGACTTCGTGGACGTGCGCCGCAACGGCAAGATCGCCATGAAGCTCGATGAAGGCGACGGCATCGTCGGCGTGGCCGTCTGCGACAGCCAGAAGGACATCCTGCTCAACACCGCCTCGGGTCGCTGCATCCGCTTCTCGACCGACGAGGTGCGGGTGTTCGCCAGCCGCGACTCCACCGGCGTGCGCGGCGTGCGCCTGGCCGAGGGCGACAGCGTCATCTCGATGAGCGTGCTGCGCAATGTCGACGCCACGCCGGCCGAGCGCGCCGCCTATCTCAAGCACCAGCGGGCCCTGGCCCGGGCCATGGGCGAGGAAGGCGAGGAAGCGCCCGCCGCGCCGGAAGAGGCCGAGGAGGAGGGCGCCGAGGCCAGCCTGACGCCCGAGCGCATCGCCGAACTGGGCGCGGCCGAGGAAATCCTGCTGACCGTGTCGTCGGAGGGCTTCGGCAAGCGCACCAGCGCCTACGACTATCGCCGCACCGGCCGCGGCGGCCAGGGCCTGACGGCCCAGGATCTCAGCAAGCGCGGCGGCAAGCTGGTGGGTTCGTTCCCCGTCGAGGAGGGCGACCAGATCCTGCTGGTCACCGACGCCGGCCAGATGATCCGGGTGCCCGTTTCGCAAATTCGTGTTGCAGCGCGGAATACCCAAGGGGTAACCATCTTCCGCACCGCCGCCGACGAGCACGTCGTCAGCGTCGAGCGTCTCGCCGAAGCCGGCGGCGACGACAGCACGGGCGACGACAACACGGGCGACGAAAACGGGGCGGACGAGACCTCGTAAGCGACCCAAAGAGCAGGGGGCCACGGGCATTGCCCGGGTGAGGGAAAAGCATGCGGATTGGTCTCTATCCGGGAACGTTCGACCCGGTCACCAACGGCCACCTCGACATCATCGGTCGGGCGGTCAAGCTGGTCGACAGGCTGGTGATCGGGGTGGCGGTGAATATCGGCAAGGGGCCGCTGTTCTCGCTGGAGGAACGGGTGGAGATGGTGCGCCGCGAGACGGCCCACCTGACCAAGATCGCCGAGATCGAGGTCCTACCGTTCGACAGCCTGCTGATGCATTTCGCCCGCGAGGTCGGGGCCCAGATGATCGTGCGCGGCCTGCGGGCCGTGGCCGACTTCGAATACGAATTCCAGATGACGGCCATGAACCAGCAGCTCGATCGCGAGATCGAGACGGTGTTCCTGATGGCCGACCCGCGCCACCAAGCCATCGCCTCGCGCCTGGTCAAGGAGATCGCGGCCCTGGGCGGCGACGTCCACAAGTTCGTGCCGCCGGGCGTGGCCGAGCAACTGCTGGGCAAGCTGACGAAGTAGGCGCGGCTTGCTCTAGTTGGAGCGCGGCGGAAGGCCCGCCGCCTCCGGTTCGATGACCGGCGCCCAGAGCCGGCAGACCAGGCCGTCCGGGGTGAAGCTCAGCTCGGCGGGACGCCCCAGTTCGCCGGCCATCACCCGGCTCAGGACCACGGAGCCAAATCCTGCCAGGGCCTGCTCGGCGTCGCCGGCCCCGCCGCGTTCGCGCCATTCCAGCACGGCCAGGTCGCCCTCCAGCCGCCACTGCAGCCGAACACGACGGTGATCGGCGGACCCTGCGTCCGGCCGATTCGCGACATTGGCCAGCTCATGCAACGCCATGGCGACGGCGATTGCGCTCTTCGGAGACAGCCGCGCCTTGGGGCCGATGATCGTGTAGCGATCGGGAAAGTCGTAGGGGCGCAGCAGTTCGCTGGCGATCTCGGCCAGATCGGCGCCGGTCCAGAGTTCGCGGTTGAGCACGTTGTGGGCGGCGGACAGGGCCATCAGGCGGGCGGCGACGGCCGGTTCCGCGTCCCTGGCCGACTCATGGTCCCGTAGCGTCTGGCGAACCAGCGACTGCACGGTCGTGAGCGTGTTCTTGACCCGGTGATTGAGCTCGTTGATCAGCAGGGTGCGCTGGTGCTCGAACCGGCGGGCCTCGGTCACGTCGGCCGCGATGCCGATATGACCGCAGAACCTGCCTCGCGCGTCGAACCGCGGCCGCCCGTAGAGCTCGATCACCCGCACCGCGCCGCCCGGCCGGCGAAAGCGGCCTTCGAAACTGACCGCGCCGTGGGCCGCGCGCGCCGCGTCCCGGGCGGCCAGCAGCCGAGGCCTGTCCTCCGGATCGATCCAATGCAGCCAGCCTTCGCCCAGCAGCTCCCGGCGCGGACGCCCCAGGGCGTCGACCATCGCCTGGTTGATGAACACCAGCTTGCCGTCGGCGCGGCTCAGCCACGCGGCCGTGGGCGCACCGTCCGCGACCTCGCGATGCCGCTCCTCGCTCAGGGCCAGCCGGCGCTGCGCGGCCCGCGCCGCGGTCACGTCGGTCCAGGTGGCGGCGACGCCGTCGTCATAGGCGAAGGCCCGAACGGCCAGCAGCCGGGCGCGATCGCCGCTTCGGAAACGCAGCTCGGCCTCGGCGGGCCGCCCGGTCGCCGCGACCTTCTCCACCAGTTCGGCGAACGCGCTGTCGGGCCCGAGCCCGGCTAGGTCGCAATAGCCGCGGCCGATCAGGTCCTCCCGGTCCTGGCCAAAGAGGCGTTCGGCCGCCGCGTTGCAGTCGGAAATCCGCCAATCGGAATCCAGGCCGATGAACCCTCCGGGCAACCCCTCCGCCAGCTGGCGCGAGCGAGACCTGTGTCTGGCGGTGTCGGCTTGCAGGCCTTCGGGCGCGCCGGCGAACATGGCAACTCTCCGCTACGCCGCGGTCGGTCCGGGCCCCATCGCGCCAAGCTGGTTGGCGACCCCATTGTTTCGGGGCTTCAGGGGCGGTCAATCGGGCGGAATCAGGAGACGGCGCATCGGCGGTCTTGCGCCGGCCACCCCAAACTCGCCGGAATCGTCCGTTCTAACGCGGCGCTACTTGTCGTTGGCGCGGCGGCGTTCTACGCCGTCAGACCAGTTCTTTCGGGGATCTCCATGAAGCTTGCGTCCATCGCCGCCGTCCTGGCGCTCACCGCGGCCTCCGCCGCCAGCGCCCAGCAGGCCTCCGATTGGCGGACGCCCGACCCCGAGAACATCCTGGTGGTCGACACCAACAAGGGCCGGATCATCGTCGAGCTGGCGCCCGAGGCCGCCCCGAACCACGTGGCGCGGGTGCGCCAGCTGGCCAAGGCCCACTTCTACGACGGCCAGACCTTCTTCCGGGTCATCGACGGCTTCATGGCCCAGACGGGCGACCCGAAGAACGACGGCACCGGCGGCTCCGACCAGCCGAACCTGGCCGCCGAGTTCCTGTTCCGCCGCGGCCCCGGCTACGCGCCGGCCGGCAAGGCGGGGACGGTGGAAATGGGCTTCGTCGGTTCTCTGCCGGTCTACAGTCAAAACAGCGCCTTGGCGGCGATGACCGCCGACGGCAGGGTGGCCGCCTGGGGCGCCTTCTGCCCCGGCGTGCTGGGCATGGCCCGCGCGGGCGATCCCGACAGCGCCAACAGCCAGTTCTTCTTCATGCGCCAGCACTACGCCTCGCTGGAAAAGACCTACACGGCGTTCGCCCGCGCCCTGACCGGCCTGGAGACCATCCGCGCCATCAAGGCCGGCGAACCGGTGCCCGATCCGCAGGACAAGATGCTGACCGTCCGGGTACTGTCCGACATGCCCGCCAGCCAGCGGCCGAGCATCCAGGTGATGGACACCCGCTCGGCCGCCTTCTCGGCCCTGGTCGAGAAGAAGCGGGCCGAAATGGGCGGGGCCTTCGGGCCCTGCGACATCGCCGTGCCCGTACAGGTGAAATAATGATCCGTCCGCTGGTCGCCTCGATCGCTGTTCTTTCCGGCCTCGTCTTGGCCGGCGGCGCGCAGACCGCGCCGAAGGTCGCCCCACCCAAGGCGGCGGAATGGCGAACGCCCGCGCCCGAGGACGTGGTGGTCATCGACACCAGCAAGGGCCGGATCGTCCTGGAGCTGATCCCCGAGGTCGCGCCCGGTCACGTCGCCCGCTACCAGGAACTGACCCGCGAGGGCGTCTATGACGGCCGCACCTTCTTCCGGGTGATCGACCGTTTCATGGCCCAGACCGGCGATCCGGACGACACGGGGGAGGGCGGCACGAAGAAGCCCAACCTGAAGGCCGAGTTCACCTTCCGCCGCGATGCGTCGACGCCGTTCGCGCCCGCCGCGGCCCCGGCCGGAACCGAGGTCGGCTTCCTCAAGTCGCTGCCCGTCGTCAGCCAGGCCTGGAGCTGGGCCGAGGTCACCTCCGACAAGAAGGTCTCCGCCTGGGGGACCTACTGCCCCGGCGTGGTCGGCGAGGCCCGAGACGAGGACGTCAACTCGGCCAACAGCCAGTTCTTCCTGATGCGCCAGCCCTATCCGTCGCTGGACAAGCGCTACACGGCCTTCGGCCGGGTTCTGACCGGCCTCGACGTCGTGCGGGCCATCAAGACCGGCGAGCCGGTGGAGAAGCCGCAGGACCGGATGACCAAGGTGCGCCTGCTGGCCGACATCCCGCCGGCCGAGCGCCCGACCGTGCGGGTGGTCGATACGGCCAGCGCCTGGTTCAAGGCCGAGATCGCCCGCAAGCGCGCGGCCCGGGGCGCCGACTTCTCGGTTTGCGACGTCGATCTGGCGGTCGACATCCGATAGTTGCAAGCTGGGCTGTGACGATTGATCCGCCCTCGGGATCCAACCGAACGGTTTCCCCCTTATGGAAAGCGGGCTAGAAGCCTTCCGACTCCTTTCCCCCTTCTCCAAACCCCCAAGGGATGACCATGTCGGCCGACCTCGAAAACACCCTGCTGCTGACGCTCGAGACCGGGCCCGTCACGATCAAGATGCGTCCCGACCTGGCCCCCGGCCACGTCGAGCGGATCAAGGAACTGGTCCGCGAAGGCTTTTATGACGGCGTGGTCTTCCACCGCGTGATCCCGGGCTTCATGGCCCAGGGCGGCGATCCGACCGGCACCGGCCGCGGCGGTTCGGCCAAGCCGGACATCAAGGCCGAGTTCTCCAAGGAGCCGCACGTGCGCGGCGTCTGCTCGATGGCCCGCACCCCCGATCCGAACTCGGCCAACAGCCAATTCTTCATCGTGTTCGACGAAGCCACCTTCCTGGACAACCAGTACACCGTCTGGGGCCAGGTGGTCGAAGGCATGGAAAACGTCGACGCCCTGCCGACCGGCGAGCCGCCGCGCGCGCCGGGCAAGATCCTCAGCGCCAAGATCGCCGCCGACGAATAGGCGTCGACCTCGACGTTGAAACAGAGGGCCTCGGGAAACCGGGGCCCTTTTTCGTGGCTCTAGATCTTTGTTTTAACGCACTTTCTTCACGCGAACCGGACGCCACTTCGCTCGAAAATGCTCTAGCGGGCCAGGGTCACCACGACCGGCCGATGGTCCGAGCCCAGGTTCGGACCGCGCTCGACCTTGACGGTCTTCCAGGCCTTGCCGGCATAGACATGGTCGATCGGCAGGATCGGGAACGGCGCGCGGGCGACCCGCGAGAAGTCGCCGCTGGGCCAGCTGGCCAGGGCGCGGGTGCGCCGCTCCAGGCCCAGGGCCTTGTCCTGCCGGCGCAGGGAGAAGGACCACGGGGTGGAGTTGAAATCGCCGGCGACGATGAGGTTTTGGCGCGGAAACGGCGCCAGTCTCGAGACCAGCAGCCGGCTCTGAGCCTGCTGCCGGCCCGCGGGGATGGGCCAGACATAGTGGACGGCGGCCAATGGGAAGGCGCCGCCGGGGGCTTGCACGACCGCGGTGGCCCCCGCCAGAGGCAGGCCCTCCTTGAGGAAGCCGCGCTTCTGGGTCATCGGCCATCGACTGAAGATCCAGGTGTCGCAAGTGCGCGCGCCATCGCAGCTGACGCGGTAGGGGTAGGCCTTCAGCAGACCGGCGACGACCGGCCAGGCCGCGCCGCCCGCCTCCTGGATGGTCACCACGTCGGCCTTCTGGGCGAGAATCCAGGCCAAGGTGGCTTCGGGGTGGTGATTTCCGGCCCAGAGGTTGAACTGTACGAGCTTCAGGGCCGGCGTGGCCTTGGGCTTGGTCTTCTGGAACCACGACCCGGCGATTTCGGGGGTCATCAGTCCGCCCGTGGCGAGGACGGCGACCAGCGACAGGCCGACGATGGCCTTGCGCTCGGTGTCGCGCGCGAAGGCCGCGCCGAGCACCAGGCCCGCCACGCCGCAAGCCAACCAGATCACGGCCCAGTGGGTCAGAGCGTCGAGCTTGTCGTTGAAGACGCCGCCCAGGCAAAGCAGCCCCGTGGTCGCGCCGACCAGGGCGAACATCAACGCGGTGCCGCGAACGAACAGACTTCCGAGATTCAGGACCAGACGCATCGCCTCGCCTTAGCACGACCGCATGACGTTCGCGCCAGGCTTAGTCGCCGCCGAAATACAGGAAGCCGATATTGCGGAATTGTCGGTCGCCGACCAGCAAGTCACCCTTCATGACGGGTTTGGGTTCGCCCGGGCCGGCGGCCTTCGCGGCTTTCAGGGCCTCCAGGTCGAAGGCGCCGGTGAAGGTCACCTGCCCAAGGCGCGGATCGACGCCGTGGAAGCTGAGCTCCCGGTCGTCCACCCGATAGGCGGTCGGCATCACCCGCACCGAGACCGTATGGACGATCTGGCCCAACTCGTTCTCGACGGTCGGGCTGGCGACATCGTCGAACGACATGAAGATCGGCGCATAGGTGGCGGACCGCCCGCCGGCCTCCCAGTCGGCGAAGTCGCTGGCCTGGCCGATGTTCAGCGAAGTCAGCTTGAGGTCGCCCGACTGTATGGCCTTGTCGGGCAAATAGAAGCCGAAGCTGTCCAGCGCCGGATCGTGCGAGAAGGTCACCGGCGCCGGCGGCGTCGCGGCCGGCGCGGTGGACGGCGCCGGGGCGGTCTCGGCCTTCCTGATCTCCACGGCGGGCTTGCAGGCGGTCAGGAAAAGGCAGGCGCAGAGCACCGACAGCCTATGAATGGTGACGGTCATGGTTCCCCCCGTGATGCGTCGAGCGGGCAGGATGGTGGCGGAAGACGCGGTTTGTCCATCGATGCTTGACCGGAGACGCGGCGTCTCGACGCTTGACCTCGACGTCCCGTCGTGGCCTTGAAGCCGCCCCATGCGCCTGTCCGACTTCGATTTCCATCTGCCCGAGGAGGCGATCGCCCTGCGGCCGGCCGAGCCGCGGGATTCCGCGCGCCTGCTCGTCGTCCGACCCGATGGGGCGGGGGGGCAAGGCCTGGAAGACCGGATCGTCCGCGAGCTGCCGAACTTCCTGCGGCCGGGCGACGCCCTGGTCTTCAACGACACCCGCGTGATCCCGGCCCGGCTGATGGGCCTGAGGGCGGGACGCGAGACCGGCGGCGGCGACGGATCGCCGGTGGCGGTCGAGGCCACCCTGCACCGCCGCGTCGCGCCCGACCGCTGGGTCGCCTTCATGCGGCCCGGCAAGCGCCTGAAGGAGGGCGACCGCATCGCCTTCGGCCACGGCCAGGATCGCGCCTGCCAGGGCGGCATGCTGGACGCCACCGTGATCGCCAAGCACGAGGGCGGCGAGATCGAACTGGCCTTCGACTTCGCCGGCGTCGACCTGGACCTGGCCGTCGCCGCCCACGGCGAGATGCCGCTGCCGCCCTATATCGCCGCCAAGCGGCCCGAGGACGACCGCGACCGCGCCGACTACCAGACCGTCTACGCCCGCGAGGACGGCTCGGTGGCTGCCCCGACCGCCGGCCTGCATTTCACGCCCGACCTGCTGGACCGGCTGAGGGCCCGGGGCGTCTCCCTGCACTTCGTCACCCTGCACGTCGGCGCGGGCACCTTCCTGCCGGTCAAGACCGACGTGGTCTCCGAGCACAGGATGCACGCCGAGTTCGGCGAGGTGCCCGCCGAGGTCGCCGACGCCCTGAACGCCGCCCGCGCCGCAGGCGGCCGCATCGTCTGCGTGGGCACCACCAGCCTGCGCCTGCTGGAGAGCGCCACCGGCGAAGACGGCGTCGTGCGGCCGTTCGCCGACGAGACCGCGATCTTCATCACCCCCGGCTACCGCTTCCGCGCCGCCGACGTGCTGATGACCAATTTTCACCTGCCCAAATCGACCCTGTTCATGCTGGTCAGCGCCTTCGCCGGCCAGGCGACGATGAAGGCGGCCTATGAGCACGCGATCGCCACCGGCTATCGCTTCTATTCCTACGGCGACGGCAGTCTGCTGTTCCGCGCCCCCACTAACAAGAATGGGCTCGAGCAAAGCTGATGGCCGCCTTTCCCTTCGAGATCTCGGCCACCGACGGCGCGGCCCGGACGGGCGTGCTGAAGACTCCGCGCGGCGACATCCGCACGCCGGCCTTCATGCCGGTCGGCACCGCCGCCACGGTCAAGGCGATGACGGTCGACCAGGTCAAGGACACCGGCGCCGACATCATCCTGGGCAACACCTACCACCTGATGCTGCGCCCCACGGCCGAGCGGGTGAAGCGCCTGGGCGGGCTGCACAGGTTCATGCGCTGGGACAAGCCGATCCTGACCGACAGCGGCGGCTTCCAGGTGATGAGCCTGTCGGGGATCAGCAAGGTCACCGAGGAGGCCGTCACCTTCTCCAGCCATATCGACGGCTCCAAGCACGTGCTCAGCCCCGAGCGGTCGATGGAAATCCAGGCCGACCTGCTGGGCAGCGACATCGTCATGCAGCTGGACGAGTGCGTGGCCTGGCCGGCGGAAGAGGCGAGGGCGCGCCAGGGCATGGAGCTGTCGGCCCGCTGGGGCGAGCGCTCCAAGGCCGCCTTCGGGACGCGCGACACCCAGGCCTTGTTCGGCATCCAGCAGGGCTCGACCTTCCGGAACCTGCGCCAGGAGTCGTCCGAGCGGCTGCGGGAGATCGGCTTCGACGGCTACGCCCTGGGCGGGCTGGCCGTCGGGGAGGGGCACGAAGCCATGTGCGAGGTGCTGGACTACGCGCCGGCCATGCTGCCCGCCGACAAGCCGCGCTACCTGATGGGCGTGGGCAAGCCGATCGATCTGGTCGAGGCGGTCTATCGCGGCGTCGACATGTTCGACTGCGTGCTGCCCACCCGCTCGGGTCGTCACGGCCAGGCCTGGACCTGGGACGGGGCGATCAACATCAAGAACGCCCGCTACGCCGACGACGAGGACCCGCTGGACCCGACCAGCGACTGCCCGGCCAGCCGCGATTATTCCAGGGCCTATCTGCGCCACCTGTTCAAGGCCGAGGAGATCCTGGGCCAGGTGCTGCTGTCCTGGCACAACATCGCCTTCTTCCAGGCCCTGACGGCGGCCATGCGGGCGGCCATCGCCGAAGGCCGGTTCGAGCAGTTCCGCCGGGACTTCGCGGCGCGTCAGCAGGGCGGCTGACGCCCTAGGACGCGGCCCCGAAGCGGGCGACGCAGTGCCAGGCCCATTTGGCCAACTGGTAGTCCAGACCGTTCCGGCGGGCTTGGCCGATGTCCGCGGGCGTGAGAAAGCCGTCGACCTCCAGGGCCTCCAGCGTCCTGGCCGCGTCAGGTCCTCGATATCGTTCGCAATCGGCGAGGCGCTCGCGCGGCAATCGAAAGCCGTCGTGCCACTCCACGGCGCAGGGCAGGCTCCGGGCCGCCGTTTCGATCGTGGTTCCGCGATAGCTGGGATCGAGCACGATCGCGGCCACATCGTCGGCGACGCTCAATCGGCCGTGAACGTGGGCCTCGATATAGTCGTCGAGCAGATCCAACGCCGCCTCGTTCGCGACGGCCAGGGCGATCAGCGCCATGCGGTCCGCCGTCCCGAAGCGTTCGGGCGTCATGAAGCTGTCCGGATAGCAAAAGGTCGTGCGCCCCAGGACGCCGGGGTTCAGGCGCAGGTGGCAGGATCCAAAACGGTGTGAGCCGCCGTGGGGGCGGTCGAGATAGTTGAGCGCCCCGTACTTGGGCCGCATTTCCACGACGGCCCCATGGTCGTCGTCATAGGCTCCTCCGAAGAGCCGGCTCTCCCACCGCCACCGATCGCCGCCGGGATAAGCGGTGAGTCCTCCGTTGCTGGTGCGGGTTTCGAACTGCGAGCGATAGACGCCTTCCCGGGCCAGCTGCTCGATCATCGTTCCGTCCGGCGAAGGGGTGTCGGGATGGAAGTTCAGGGTCACGGCCAGCCCGGGCGGCATCGGCGCTCCGTCGGACCGCCGTCGGACATGCTCGACCGCCAGGGAAACAAGGTCATCCATGGTGCGGCCACGTTCCCCGATCGAGCGGCTCAAGGGTGAATTCGCCGGCTACCAGATCTTGTAGATCGGCTTTTTCTTCTTCTTCGCCGTCGATGTCGGCTGGGCGGGGGCGGCGTCCACCGGCGTCGCGTCGACTTCCGACGACTGGACGGCGGGCGTCTCTTCCGCCGGCTGGTCTTTCTCCCAGGGGAAGCGCTTTTCGACGATCGGCGCGGCCGGCTTGGCCAGGTGCTGTGGCGTGGCTGGCGGGTTGCAGCCGCGCGCCTCGCCCAGGCCCTTCAGATAGGCGCGGCGGATCGCGCCCGAGGCCATGGCGTGCTGCACCAGCTTGTCGTGCTTCTCGGCGCCGCTGAGCTTGCGGACCCAGCCGCGCATCGGGATCAGGTCCTGGGCGGCGCTGGCCATGGCGCCGAAGGCGGCCGAGCCGGCCATGCGCTTGCCGCGGTCCAACAGATCCTCGTTGTCTTCCGGCGGACGACGGTCGACGTCCTCGCCCAGCGCCAGGTCCAGCGGGGCGACCATCATGATCAGCGTCTCGCAGCTGATCTTCTTGCCGGGCGGACGGGCATAGGGGTCGGCCATCGCCTCCAGCAGGACCGCCGGGATCTTGGTGCGCAGCAGGTTCATGTCGCGCAGCGGTGCGCCGGCCGCGCCGCTGATGCCCTCCTTGTTGGCGTCCGAGGTGGTCTGGATCTTCTGCGGCGGAGGCTCTGACTTGGACGCGCAGGCGGCCAGCAGGGGAACGACGACGGCGAAAAGCACGAGACTGCGCATGCCGCCAGCCTAACGCCAGTAAGGCGCGTTCGTCATCTCCCTCTCGGTGCGAAAGCGCGCTTGCGACGCGAGCGCCCCCCGACTATGGTCCGCGCCGCTTCCACCGGCCTCCCGCCGTGTCGATGCGGGCCGGTAGCTCAGTGGTAGAGCATTCGACTTTTAATCGAATGGTCCTGGGTTCGAATCCCAGCCGGCCCACCAACCTCTCCCTTGAAATGATTGACTAAAATCACCGCTTCGGCGGAGCC
Organism: Caulobacter sp. Root487D2Y; assembly: GCF_001427165.1. Lineage (NCBI taxonomy): Bacteria > Pseudomonadati > Pseudomonadota > Alphaproteobacteria > Caulobacterales > Caulobacteraceae > Caulobacter > Caulobacter sp. Root487D2Y. The sequence goes on along the minus strand of NZ_LMFD01000010.1, from coordinate 731,610 downwards.
CGGCAGCGTTGGCGACGCGGGTTGGGACCAATGCGGCGAGGCCGGCGGCCACGGACCTTCGACGCGCGGCGCGGCCGCGACGAATCGACTCCCGCGAGCGCGGTCGAAACGAGATGACCGTCGGCGTTCGGTTCAAGGCGACACCGAAAGTTGAATCGTCTAGCTGTAGCGGCGGGGCAGTTCAGGGGCGGGCGTTTTGACGGCGGGGAGTGGTGTGGATCGCAACGCGGCGTCGCCGGGTTTCGACGGCGCGTCGGACGCTTTGGCGCGCGCCCATGACGCCCTGCTGCGCGGCAAGGATCTGCAGTTCGAGCCGACCGCCGCGCCCAAGCCGCCGAATGTGCCCGACTGGCTGCTGGCGATCGGCAAGGTCCTTGGAGCCGCCGCGCCCTACCTGGCCTACGTGTTCTGGGGCTGCCTGATCCTGGGCGCGGTGATCATTCTGTATTTCCTGGCCCGCGAGCTGATCGGCACGCGCTGGCCGTCCTTCAGGCCGAACAAGGGTCCCGTCCTGGGCGACGAGGCCTGGCGGCCCACCGCCGCCAAGGCGCGGACGCTGCTGGAGGACGCCGACAAGCTGGCCGCCGCCGGCCGTTTCGCCGAGGCGGTGCACCTGATCCTGTTCCGCAGCATCGAGGACATCGAGGGCAAGCGCCCGGACCTGATCAAGCCCGCCCTGACCAGCCGCGACATCGCCCAGCTGGACGGCGTGCCCGAGCGCGTGCGCCGCACCTTCAGCGAGATCGCCCGTGTGGTGGAGCGCAGCTTCTTCGGCGGCCGCTCGGTCGGGGCCGACGAATTCGCCGCCTGCCGCAAGGCTTATGAGGGCTTCGCCTTCACCGAGGCCTGGCGATGAGCGACGCCCAGACAATCACCACGGCGGACATCCCGCGCGACGGCGACGGGCGGCTGTTCTCGCCCAAGATCGTGCTGGGCATGATCCTGGCCGGGGTCTTCGCCTTCTCGGCCTTCGTGGTGCTGTCGACCTACGCGCCGGACCTGCAGTCGGGCGACAACGGCCAGGCCCACGCCCTGTCGAAGTCGGCCGTCGGCTATGGCGGCATGGTGCGCCTGCTGCGGGGCCTGGACGAGCCGGTGGTGGTCAGCCGGCGCGACCTCAGCCGCGACCAGCCGGCGCTGATCATCTTCACGCCCGGCCCCAATGTTTCACGCGACGCCTACATCAAGGCCGCCCAGCTGTCCTCGCGCACCCTGGTGGTGCTGCCCAAATGGCGAGGCGGGCTGGATCCCAAGCATCCGGGCTGGGTCAGCGACCTGAAACCCATCGCCCCGCGGGATCAGACAGACCTGCTGAAGGCGATCGGAACCCCCAAGGCGACGACGGCGATCGCGAAGGGCGCCGGCCCGCGCCGGCTGGTCGGCGCGCCGGGAAGTCTGGCGGAAGGGATGTCGGTCGACACCGGCCCGATCCGCGACCTGCAGAGCGTGTCAGGGCCGGGCCTGGTCCCGGTCCTGACCGACGCGCAAGGGCGGATCGTGCTGGCCCGGCGGATGCCGACCGAGACCTACATCCTGGCCGATCCGGACCTGATCAACACCATGGGCCTGAAGGACATCCGCACGGCGCGCGCCGGCGTCGGGATCCTGCGGACGCTGCGCGACGACGGCGCCGTCGGGCGGGCCTATCGTCAGGACGCCGGCCGGACCATCGCCTTCGACGTCACCCTCAACGGCTTCGCCCGCTCGCGCAGCGTGCTGAAGCTGGCCTTCGAGGCGCCGTTCGTCGGGGCGACCCTGTGCCTGGTGGCCGCCGCCCTGCTGATGGGCCTGCACGCCGCCGCGCGGTTCCGGGCGGTGCGGCGCGGCGAGCGGGCCCTGGCCCTGGGCAAGGACGCCCTGATCGACAATTCCGCCGGCCTGATCCGGATGGCCAAGCGCGAGCCGGCCCTGGCCCCGCGCTACGCCGAGCTGCAGCGCGCCGCCGCGACCAAGGCCCTCGGCGGCGCGCGCGCCGGCGGCTCGCGGCTCGAGGGCCAGGCCCTGACCGATTTCCTGGATCGCCAGGGCGAGCGCTTCGGCGCGGCCGACAGCGCATCAAACCTGGACGAAGAAACCCGAATGGTCCGTTCGTTGGGCGACCTGATGAAGGTCGCCGCTAAATGGCATCAGTGGAGACTGGAGATGACCCGTGAACGTCGCTGAGGTGCAGGCGCTCGCCGGCCGAATCCGAGCGCAGACGGCCAAGGCCGTGGTCGGCCAGAACGACACCATCGACCTGATGCTGACGGCCCTGTTCGCCGGCGGCCACGTGCTGCTGGAAGGTCCGCCCGGCACGGCCAAGACCTTCCTGGCCCAGTGTTTCGCCCAGGCGGTGAACCTTCGGTTCGGCCGCATCCAGTTCACCCCCGACCTGATGCCGGGCGACATCCTGGGCGCCAACCTGTTCAACTTCCAGACCAGCGCCTTCACCCTGGTCAAGGGGCCGATCTTCTGCGAGCTGCTGCTGGCCGACGAGATCAACCGCACCCCGCCCAAGACCCAGGCGGCGCTGCTGGAAGCCATGCAGGAGCGCAACGTCACCCTGGACGGCGAGCGCCACCCGCTCAGCGACCGCTTCATGGTGGTGGCCACCCAGAACCCCCTGGAGCAGCAGGGCACCTATCCGCTGCCCGAGGCCCAGCTTGACCGCTTCCTGTTCAAGCACGTGCTGGCCTGGCCCAGCCTGGCCGAGGAGACCGCGATCGTCTCCAGCCATGGCGGCCGCACCGGCCAGCCTTCGCCTGAAGCGTTCGGCGTCGAGGCGGCCGGCGACAGCGCCACCATCGCCCAGGCCGTGGCGGCGGTGGCGACCGTGCGCCTGACCGACGACATCGTCCGCTACATCGTCGGCGTGGTGCGGGCGACCCGCGACACCGGCGAGCTGTCGGGCGGAGCCTCGCCGCGCTGCGCGGCCATGCTGGCCGTGGCCGCCCGGGCCCGCGCGGCGCTGGAAGGCCGCGACTACGTGATCCCCGACGACGTCAAGGCCCTGGCGCTGCCGGCCCTGCGCCACCGGGTGATCCTGTCGCCGGCCGCCGAGATCGAGGGCCGCAAGGTCGACGACGTGGTGCGCGGCCTGGTCGACCAGGTCGAGGCTCCGCGATGAGCCTGCCCACGATGAATCTGGAAGCCTAGGGACCGGCCTTGCGGATCTATCCCACAGCCAGAGCGATCTTCCTGATGGTCCTGGGCGCGCCCCTGGCCCTGGCGGCGGCGCTCGTCTCGGCGCGGCTGTGGCTGGTGGGGCCGGCCTGGATCGCCCTGGTCGCGGCCCTGCTGTTCGTCGACGTCCTGCTGGCCCCCGGCCGGCGCCGAATGCAGCTGACCCTGACCGCGCCCGGCTCTATGGCCAGCGGCGCGACCCGGCCGGCGCTGCTGCGGGCCGTGTTCCCGCGGGGCGTGGCGCCGGGGGGCGTGGAGTTCGCCGTCGACCTGGACGACCGCCTGACGGCCGAGCCCGCCCACGGCCGGGCCCGTGTCCATGAACGCCAGGCCGGCCTGCCGCTGAGCCTGACCGCCGTCCGGCGCGGGGAGGGCAGGGTGCATCGCGTCTCGGCCCGCTGGCGCGGCCCGCTGGGCCTGATGTGGAAGCAGCGCGACGACGCGCTGGACCAGGTGATCCCGGTCACCCTCGACATCGCCGGCGTCAAGGAGGAGGCCCTGCGGCTGTTCTCCCGCGACCCGTCCGTGGGCCATCGGCTGCAGCTGGACCTGGGCGGCGGCAGCGACTTCCACGCCCTGACCGACTTTCGCCCCGGCATGAACCGCCGGGCCATCGACTGGAAGCAGTCGGCCCGCCACGGCGCGCTGCTGGCCAAGGAGTTCCATGTCGAGCGCAACCACCACATCGTGGCGGCCATCGACACCGGCCGGTTGATGAGCCAGTCGCTGCTGGGCCGCCCGCGCCTGGACCACGCCCTGAACGCCACCCTGCTGCTGGCCTATGTGGGCCTGAAGATGGGCGACAAGGTCGGGCTGTTCGGCTTCGACGCCAAGCCCAACGTGATGAGCGGCGTCACCTCCGGCCCCAACGCCTTCGGCGCCCTGCAGCGCCTGGCCGCCAAGATCGACTACTCGACCGAAGAGACCAACTACACCCTGGGCCTGACCCAGCTGTCGGGCCAGCTGTCGCGGCGATCGCTGATCGTGGTCTTCACCGACATCGCCGACTCCACCAGCGCCGAGCTGATGCTGGAGAACGTCGGCCGGCTGCTGCGCCAGCACCTGGTGCTGTTCGTGATGATGCGCGACGAGGAGCTGGAGGCGATCGAGCGCAAGGCGCCCGAGAGCGGCGACGACGTCTCGCGCGCCGTGGTCGCCGCCTCGCTGCTGCGCGAGCGCGACGTGGTGGTGGCTCGCCTGCGCCGCATGGGCGTGGAAATCGTCGAGGCGCCGGCCGACCAGGTCGGACCGGCCCTGCTGGCGAGTTATCTGGACCTCAAACGCCGGGACCTGCTCTGATGGCCGAGCTGCACCTGAAGAGCTACCGCTTCCGCGCCGAGCGCGAGGACGACTGGCGCCGGCTGGAGAAGCTGCTGACCAAGGTCGGCAAGGGCTCGCCCCGGGCGTTGAGCGACGAGGAGCTGTTGGCCATGCCGGTGCTCTACCGCCAAGCCCTGTCGTCGCTGTCGGTGGCCCGCGCCACCTCGCTGGACCAGGGTCTGGTCGACTATCTGGAGAGCCTGAGCACCCGGGCCTATTTCCTGGTCTACGGCACGCGGTCGAACCTGGTCGAGCGGGTGGGGGGCTTCTTCGCCCGGGCCTGGCCCGAGGCCGCCAAGGCGCTGTGGCGCGAGACCCTGGCCAGCTTCCTGCTGACCCTGGCCGGCGTGCTGGCCGCCTATTTCCTGACCCTGCACGACCCCGACTGGTTCAGCGCCTTCGTGCCCGACGGCCTGGCCAACGGGCGCGGGCCGACGGCCTCGGTCGAGGCGATGCGGGCGACGCTCTACGACAAGGGCAAACATGACGGCCTGTCGGTGTTCGCCGCCTTCCTGTTCACCCACAATTCGGGCGTGGCGATCTTCGCCTTCGCCCTGGGGTTCGCCTTCTGCCTGCCGACCGCCATGCTGATGGCCTATAACGGCGCGATGCTGGGGGCCTTCCTGGCGGTGTTCGGCATGCGGGGGTTGGGCTTCGAGGCCGGCGGCTGGCTGGCGATCCACGGGGTGACCGAGATCTCGGCCGTGATCCTGGCCGGCGCGGCGGGCCTGCGGATCGGCTGGACCCTGGCCTTCCCCGGCGACCTCAGCCGTCCGGCCGCCATGGCCCAGGCGGGCCGGCAGTCGGCGACCCTGATGGCCGGGGTCGTGGTGATGCTGTTCTGCGCCGGCATCCTGGAGGGCGTCGGGCGGCAGGTGATCCAGAACGATTTCGCCCGCTACGGCGTCGCCCTGGCCACCCTGGTCGCCTGGCCGGCCTATCTGTACCTGCCGCGCCGCCAATCGTCGCGCGGGGGGAGCGTCGCCTGATGAAGTCCGCGCGCAAGACGGCCAAGGCCGCCGCCGCGGCGATCGCCGAACCGGGTCCTCGCGAGGACGACCGGGCCCGGTCGCTGGTCACGCCGGAGGGCGTCGACCTGAAGCTGCGCCTGGGCGACGCGGGCGAACGCGCCGCCGCCCTGCTGATCGACCTGGCGATCATGCTGGGCGTGCTGATCGCCTTCGCCCTGTTGGCCCTGCTGGCCATGATCGGCTCGAAGGGCAAGGGCTGGGAGGTGATCGGCACGGCGGCGCTGCTGGTGTTCTTCGTGCTGCGGAACCTCTATTTCGTGCTGTTCGAGCTGACCCCCGGGGCGGCGACGCCAGGCAAGCGGGCCATGGGCCTGCGGGTGGCGGCCCGCAACGGCGGACGCCTGACCGCCGACGCCATCTTCGCCCGCAACGCCATGCGCGAGATCGAGCTCTATCTGCCGCTCAGCTTCCTGGCGTCCAACGGCGACCAGGTGGGGGCCTGGGTCAATCTGGCGGGCCTGGTGTGGTGCGGCGTCTTCGTGCTGTTCCCGCTGTTCAACCGCGACCGCCTGCGGGTGGGCGACCTAGTGGCCGGCACCTGGGTGGTCAAGGCGCCGACCCGCAAGCTGGCGCCCGACCTGGTCGAGACCTCGCGGCCTTCGGTCGGACGCTTCAAGTTCACCATGGCCCAGCTGGACGCCTACGGGGTCAAGGAACTGCACGTGCTGGAGGACGTGCTGCGCCGCTACGAGATCAAGACCATCGCCCTGGTCGCCGCCCGCATCCGCCTGAAGATCGGCTGGCAGGCCGCGCCCGACGAGTCGGACGGCGACTTCCTGGCCGCCTACTACGCCGCCCTGCGCGGTCGCCTGGAGTCGCGGCTGCTGCTGGGCAAGCGCCGCAAGGACAAGCACGACAAGAGCTGAACCCACCCACGCGCCAACGTTGCGGTGGAGGTATTTTCTGCCACAATCTGAAGTGGCGGTGTTCTTCCGGACGCCGCCGTCAGGGGCGGGCAGGCATGGATTCTCGTTGGGTTCGGATCGTCAACCGGGTGTTGCTGGGATTTGTCTGGTTCGTCTGCGTGCCGGCGATCTTCGCCTTCTTCTACACCGTCATCGAGACCCAGTCGGCGGCGCGCGTGGCGGTCGGCGCGAACTCGCGGCTGGCGCCGTTCACGATCAGCCGGCTGGCCGATCGCCTGGACGCCCTGGAGGCCGAGATCGCCCGGGCCAGCGCCGAACTGACCGCGCTCGACGAGAAGATCAGGGCGTCCCAGGAGAAGGTCGACAGCGCCAAGCACAAGAGCACCGCGGCCATCAATTCGGTGTGGATCACCCTTCACAACACCCAGCCGACCTGCGACCCGATCGAGAAATGCCTGGACGACATCGTCACCGAGAACGAGCAGCGCTCCTGGCCCGACGGCGCCGAGATCCCCAAGCGGGTCGCGCTGGCCCAGGAGCTTTACGAGGACTACCGCGGCGCCCTGTTCATCACCAACGACCTGCAGGACAGGAACGGTCACGCCGAAGCCGCGCTCGCCGCCGCCAAGGCCGAGTATCTGGGGACGCAGGCCCCCGCGGCCGCGGGCCGGCCGGACCCGAAGGCCGATGACGCGAGCGACGGCGACGCGGTGCTCGAGGCCGCATCGCTCGGCGACGGGTCGATCGACGACCAGAAGGCCGTCGCGCTCAGCTACAACAAGCAGCGCGCCATTCCGCTGTTCGAGTTCGCCTTCTTTCTGCCGTCGGGCGTCATCGTCGCCAGCTTCACCGGGTTGATGGGGGCCATCGGGGCGGCGGTCTACTCGCTGTATATCGAGCTCGGCGTCCTGGCGGCGCCGAGGCGGGCGCCGGCGTCGGATCGAACCTGGATGGCGTTCGGCGTCAGGCCGCTGCTGGGGGCGCTGGCCGGTTTCACGGTCTTCTTCGTCATCTCGGCGGGCGCCAGTTTCCTGATCCAGCCCCAGGCCGCCGAGGCCACCCAGGCGGTGAACCAGCTGTCGCCGCCCGCACTGGCCTCGCTAGGCCTGTTCGCCGGACTGGCCTCGGAGCGAGCGCTCAAATGGCTGATCGAGAAGGCCAACAGCTTCTTCAAGTCGTCGGGCGAGGACGGCGCGGCGGCGGGCTGACGGTCCTAGGCGAAGACCTTGACCAGGCGGTCCGTCGACGTGCCTTCCTTGTTCACGCGCAGTTCCTGGTAGATCGCCACGGCGACGGTCGCGCTGAACAGGCCGGTCAAGGTCTGGAGCGCGGGAGAGGCGATCAGGTTGACGAAGGCGATGTCCAGGGCGTCGGTGATCAGGGTGACAAGCCAGGCGGCCAGCCATCCGACCAGACCGATCGCGACCAGCAAGCCAAAGATGTCTCCCCTGGCGTTTTCCGTCAGCGCGTTGCTGCGGCGAATGGAGTTCATCACGCCCAGGCGTTCGGTCACCATGGCGGGGACCACCACCACCCAGGCCAGCGAAAGAACGACTCCTGGAATGATCAGCAGGATGAAACCGGCGACGGTCCCCAGGGTGGTGACAAGCCCGAGGGCCACTAAGGTCAGGTAGTCGTTCAAACCGCCGAAAGGCGCACGCCCGCCCGTGTCATCTCGTACGGCGTGGCGCGCGACCACCGCCTGGAGCGCGACCAGGCCGAGCATGGAGACCAGAACGGTGGCGACGAGCAGGAGCCAGCTTTCCAGCGAGGTGAAGGCCGTATCGGGCTTGAACAGGTGCGCGCTGAGGTAGGTGGTGGCCGCGTCCGGCAGGCCGGAGAAGGCGGCCGACCACAAGAGGAGTCTGACGGGGTCGCGTTTCAGGAGCGCCAAAGCGCCCCTGAGGACGCGACCCGTGTCGAACCGGGCGTGAACGGCGATGTCGTTCATGCCTAGTCGAACACCGACGCCAGGGCGTCGGGACCGACGCCTTCGCGCGTGCCGCGAAGCTCGGAATAGAGCGTCGCGCCGCCGGCCGTGGTGATCAGGGTGCTGATGGTGGCGATCAGCGGGGAGGCGACCAGCGAGACGATGTTGATCGAGCTGGCGAAACCGGCCGTCGCCTCCGGGGTGGGCAGGCCTTTGGACAGCACGAAGGGCATGAAGGCGGCCATGATCACCGCCTCCAGAATCCACACGGCGATCACATAGATCACGAACAGGCCGAAAATCGCCCAGCGGCGGCCGCGGGTCAGGTCACGGCTGCGTTGGAGGGCGTCCATCACGCCGATCTTCTCCACGACCTTGGCCGGCACGGCGACCGACCACATCACGGCCAGCATGATCCCCGGAACGATCAGCAGGACGAACCCGATCATCAGGCCCAGGCCCATCAGGATCGCCAGGCCGAGCAGCGGCAGCCAGTTGCGCAGGCCGACCTTCAGGCTCTCGCCGACGACGACGCGACGGCCGTTCAGGTCCGCCACCGTGGCGTGGACGATCGCGGCCTGCAGCACGAAGGCGGCGACGATCATGACCACCAGGCCCACGAGGGTGCCGGCGACCGCCTGCGGCGAGAAGGTCTGCTGCTGACTGACGAACGAGATCTGGGCCAGGCTGACCAGCAGGTTGGGCAAGCCGCCCAGGATCAGCGCCAGAAGGGCGAAGGGACCGAAATTGCGGCCGATGACGGAAAAGGTGCCTGAGATGACGCGGCCGATCTCGAATCGGCGCGGAACCACGGTCGTATCGGTCATGTTGGATTGCCCCCAAAAGCTACGCTTCCGTTCAACCATGCGGTGAACCTTGTGTCCATCTCCGGAGCGTCCATCCCCGCTCGCGCCTGAGCAGAGTGAAGCGAAATCAGTGCTTTAGAGGAAAACGCGCGTTTCCGATCCTTGGGTTCCCGGCCTGCCGCATAATGCTTGCACCTGAGAGCACGGGGAGGGCGCACGTACGGCGACCGATGCGGCTTTCGGGGGTGGTCGAGCGGGAAGGCTTGTTCGCCGTGTCTTCTTCGGAAGACGCCTAAGGTTGGTTCGGAGCAGGTTCGCCTTAGTCGCGACGAAGCTCCGGCGCCCAGGGTAGGCGGATCGGGCCAGCAGGCATGCGGGGGTTACGCATGCGGTCCGGGACCGGGGTTCGTCGCCCTGGCCCGGACCGCTCCCGATTAACGGCTCCACGCGAAGCGCTCGTCTTCGTCGAAACGGTACATCATTTGCAAAACCTCCGGGCGGAGCCCGGGCGCTTCGCGACCCTCCCCATCAACTCAGCGGGCTTCCGCGTGAGATCGCGATGCCGTGCCGGTGGACACTTGCCCCCACCTGACCGCTTCGCGGTCTGTCCGCCCCCACAGGGGGCGGAGGACGCGCGTCTTCTTCTTCCCCCTGTGGGGGAAGACGGTCGCGAAGCGACCCGTAGGGGGCAAGTGCGTGAGCCGCTGATTCAGTCCCACAGTTTTTCTGTCCACCGCCTTCGACGAACTCAATTGACCCGACCGGCCGTGTAGGGATTTAAGCCGCCTCAGCTTCACCACGCCTTCGCCGATTTCCCGGCTTGGCGCGTTCTTGTTTTCATGGCTCCGTTCCAGGAGCCGACGCGGATGCTGGACGACGATCACCCGATGACCGCCGAGACGATTTCCGCGCGCCCACGCCCTTCGTCCGCGAACAGGGGACCAAGACGGCCGCTGTTCCGCCGGCGCTCGGCGATCCCGGGCTTTGGCCTGACCCTGGGCGTGACCCTGACGATCCTGTCGCTGATCGTGCTGATCCCGCTGTCGGCGGTGGCCATCAAGGCTTCGGCGCTGTCGCCGGGGGAGTTCGTCGCCGCCGCCTTCTCCGAGCGCGCCCTGGCCGCCTATCGCCTGACCTTCGGCGCGGCCTTCGTGGCGGCGGTGATCAACGGGGTGTTCGGCGTGCTGACCACCTGGGCCCTGGTGCGCTACGAGTTTCCCGGCAAGGCCGTGGTCAACGCCCTGGTCGACCTGCCGTTCGCCCTGCCGACCGCCGTGGCCGGCATCGCCCTGGCCACGCTCTACGCCCCCAACGGCTGGGTCGGGCAGTACCTGACGCCGCTCGGGATCAAGGCGGCCTACAACCCGATCGGCGTCACCATCGCCCTGATCTTCATCGGCCTGCCGTTCGTGGTCCGCACCCTGGAGCCGGTGATGCGCGACCTCTCCGCGGATGTCGAAGAGGCCGCGGCCAGCCTGGGCGCGGACCGCGTCGCCACCATCGCCCGGATCATCCTGCCGGCCCTGGGCCCGGCGTGGCTGACCGGCTTCGCCCTGGCCTTCGCCCGGGGCGTCGGCGAATACGGCTCGGTGATCTTCATCGCCGGCAACATGCCCTACAAGTCCGAGATCGCGCCGCTGCTGATCATCATCCAGCTGGAGCAGTTCGAATACGCCAACGCCGCGGCCATCGCCCTGGTCATGCTGGGCGTCTCGTTCCTGATGTTGCTGGTCATCAACGCCATCCAGGCCTGGTCGCGGAGATTCGTCTGATGGCCGCCCCGACCAAGGCGCAATTCCGTCATCCGACCGACGATCCGGCCTGGGCCAAGGCCGTGGTCATCGGCCTGGTCCTGGCCTTCCTGGGCCTGGTGCTGATCCTGCCCCTGGCGGCGGTGTTCGCCGAGGCGCTGCGCAAGGGCCTGGCCCCCGCCATCGAGGCGATCTCGACGCCGGACGCCTGGGCGGCGATCAAGCTGACCCTGATCACCGCCGGCATCGCGGTGCCGTTCAACGCCGTGTTCGGCCTGTGCGCCGCCTGGGCGATCGCCAAGCACGAGTTTCCCGGCAAGCCGCTGCTGATCACCCTGATCGACCTGCCGTTCTCGGTGTCGCCGGTGGTGGCGGGCCTGATCTACGTGCTGGTCTTCGGCCTGCAGGGCTGGTTCGGCGACCGCCTGGTCGACCATGACATCAAGATCATCTTCGCCGTGCCGGGCATCGTGCTGGCGACGATCTTCGTGACCTTCCCGTTCATCGCCCGCGAGCTGATCCCGCTGATGCAGGAGCAGGGCGTGTCGGAGGAGGAGGCCGCCGTCTCGATGGGCGCCTCTGGCCTCTACACCTTCTGGCGGGTGACCGCGCCCAACGTGCGCTGGGGCCTGCTCTACGGGGTGCTGCTGTGCAACGCCCGGGCCATGGGCGAGTTCGGCGCCGTCTCGGTGGTCAGCGGTCACATCCGCGGCCTGACCAACACCATGCCGCTGCACGTCGAGATTCTGTACAACGAATACGACTTCGTCGCCGCCTTCGCCGTCGCCGCCTTGCTTTGCCTGTTGGCGATCGTGACCCTGGTGCTCAAGAGCCTGCTCGAGATCGCCCAACCCGACGTCAAGCGCGGCGGCGGACACTAGATTGACCGGAACGAAGATACTCCCATGACCATCTCCATCCGTTCCGTCGAAAAGAAGTTCGGGCGCTATCCGGCCCTGAACCACGTCGATCTGGAGATCGCCGACGGCGAGCTCGTGGCGCTGCTGGGCCCGTCGGGCTCGGGCAAGACGACCCTGCTGCGCACCATCGCCGGCCTGGAGTTCCCCGACGCCGGCCAGGTGCTGTTCGAGGGCCAGGACGTGACCTTCGCTTCGGCCGCCGCCCGCCGCGTCGGTTTCGTGTTCCAGCAGTACGCGCTGTTCAAGCACATGACCGTGGCCCGCAACATCGCGTTCGGCCTGGACGTCCGCAAAGGCAAGGACAAGCCGCCCAAGGCCGAGATCGCCCGCCGCGTCGAGGAGCTGCTGAATCTGGTCGAGCTGGAGGGCCTGGGCAAGCGCTACCCCTCGCAGCTGTCGGGCGGCCAGCGCCAGCGCGTGGCCCTGTCGCGCGCCCTGGCCGTGCAGCCCAGCGTGCTGCTGCTGGACGAGCCGTTCGGCGCCCTGGACGCCACCGTCCGCAAGTCGCTGCGCAAGGAGCTGCGCCGCGTCCACGACGCCACCGGCGTCACCACCATCTTCGTCACCCACGACCAGGAAGAGGCGCTTGGCCTCGCCGACAGGGTCGCGATCCTCAACGCCGGCCGCATCGAGCAGATCGGCACGCCGGACGAGGTGCACGACAACCCCGCCACGCCGTTCGTCTGCGGCTTCGTGGGCGAGGCCAACCGCTTCGAGGGGACGGTCTCCGGCGGGCGCTTCACCTCCGGCGCGCTGTCGTTCGCGGCCAACGGCGCCGGCGACGGCCCGGCCGTGGCGTTCGTGCGGCCGCACGACTTCGCGCTGGACGACGGCGGCTTCGAGGTCCGGGTCGTCCGGGCCCATGTGCAGGGCGCCCTGACCGCCGTGTCCGCCACGACCGCCGACGGCCGCCACATCGAGATCAGCGCCTCGCGCGCCGAAGCGGCCCGGTTCGCCGGCGCCATCAAGATCGCGGCCCGCAGGAGCCATGTCTATTCGCTCTAAGGACTGGCAGCTCTAAGGACTGGCCGCTCTAGACCGGCTTCGGCTCCGGCTTGCGCCGGAACGGGATGTCGAACGACAGCCGCGTCCCGCACCGCCACAGCCACTCCAGCGGACCATAGTGGAAGGCCTTGAACCAGGCCGCGGCCAGCAACAGCTGCACCGCCACGGCGGCCACGCCGATCCCCAGGGCCAGGGACGGGGTCATCCGTTCGTAGAGGCCCAGGCCCAGCGGATAGAACAGCGGGATGAAGACCAACGACTGTCCGACATAGAGGGTCAGGGTCATTCGCCCGACCGGGACCAGGACCCGCAAGACCCGCTCGCCGCCGACGCGCCACAACTGGACGAAGATCAGCACCGACGCGGCCATGCACGACAGGTCGAACCAGCCGCCGACCAGCGTGTTGGTCCAGAACACCGGGCCGCTGTCGTGGCCCGCGGTCTTGGCTTTCAGCACGTGACAAACGGCGGCGACCAGGGCGACGGCGACCAGGGCGACCACGCGGCCCCGGCGGAAGCGTCCAGGATCGGCGAAGAAGCCGATCCGGCCCAGCACCAGTCCGATCAGGAACAGGCCCAGCACCTGCACGCAGCGGCCGGTCTCGATGAAGAACCACCACTTGTTGACCTGGCCGTCCCAGAGATTGGCGCGGAACACCTGGCCGACGTCGCCGGTCAGATAGGTGGCCATAGCGGGGTCGGTGAAGTAGTGCGGCGACTTCAGCGCCCAGGGCGCGCCGGCGGCGCCCGCCGCGATCCACAGCAGGATGTAGGGCTGCAGGAAGCAGAGCGCGGCCACGGTCAGCAGGACGCGGTTGGACCGGACCTTGTCGAACGGGATCAGGACGAAGCCGGCCAGGGCCAGCACCACGATGATGTCGCCGCGATAGACCAGGCCGTGCAGCAGGCCGATCCCCGCCAGCAGCGTCAGGCGCCAGGCGAACCGGCCGGCGAACGGCTGGCCCCGACGCGCGGCGCCGTCCATCATCACGAAGAAGCTGAAGCCGAAACAGAGGGCCAGCAGCGAGAAGGTCTTGCCCATGAACAGGGTGAAGACCGCTGTGGTCACGGGGTTGGTGACCGGGTGAGCCCAGTAGAGCTCGAAATATTCCAGCATGTGGACCAGGAACAGGCCCATCAGGGCGTAGCCCCGCAAGCCGTCCACGATCGCGAGGCGCGGCGACGCCCCGTTCGGCCCTTCTGACATTCGCGCCCTCCCCAGGTCGTCGCTGTGTTAGCGCTAACCTAGGGTGCGTCGCCCTCGGAGGTCTACTGCTGTTGCTGCTGGCGCTGCTGCTGTTCGCGGATGGCGTCGGCGCTGGCCCGGCGACGGTTGGCCGAGCCGAACGGGGCCGAGGGGCGGGGCAGGCGCAGGAACTCGGGCTCGGCCACCGCCGCCCGGGCCCGGCGCACGGACACCCCGACCGCCAGGTGGCTCTCGGAATCGCCCTTGTAGACGCCCCGCGACGGGGTGACGTCGCTGTAGTCGCGGCCCACGGCCACGGCGACGTGGCGCTCGCCGGTCATGACATTGTTGGTCGGGTCGAACCCCACCCATCGATAGCTGGGCAGGAACACCTCGACCCAGGCGTGGGTCGCGTCGGGGTCGGAGCGGTCGCCGGCCTCGCGGTCGGTGAACAGGTAGCCTGAGACGTAGCGGGCCGGGATGCCCCAGGCGCGGCAGACCGCCAGCATGATGTGGGCGAAGTCCTGGCAGACCCCGCGTCCGGCCTCCAGCGCCAGGTCGATCGGGCTGTCGGCGTCGGTGACCCCCGGCTGGTATTCGAACGCCTTGTAGATCGTGTCGCACAGGGCCTGGGCCGCCGAGAACGGATCGCGGCGACGCAGGGAATCGATGTCCTGCTCGAGGATGAAGGTCTCCAGGGCGGACGTCATCTGGACGAAGCCGTGGGGCTGGAGATAGTCGAAGCATTCGCCCCGCACGAACGCGCTCTTCAGCCGCTCCCACTCGCCCATGTCCAGCGGCAGAGGCCATTCGTGCACCGGCTCGGTCTCGACGGCCGAGCGGGCGATGATCGTCAGGCCGTCATGCGGCTGGGGCACGTCGAAATGGTAGACGGCGTTGCCGAAGCTGTCGGCGTAGGAGAACACCTGGGCGGCCGGCTCGATGTCCAGCTCGAAGCTGACCAGCCGCTGGCGCGCGCCCTTCTGGGGCTGCATCCACAGCTCCATCAGGCTTTCGCGGACGGGCCGCTCGTAATGGTACTGGGTGACGTGGCGGATCTCGAGCAGCACGGGCGGTCTTCCTAAGCGGTCCTCCCTAGGCGGGGAGGCGCATTTCCAGCGGATAGGCGACGAAGGTCTCGTAGATCGCCTGATGGATGCGGGCGCATTCGTTGGCGACGGTGGTCAGAAGTTCGCCCGCGCCCTGGCTCTCCAGCTCGCCGACGTCGGCGAACTCCAACCGGGCCTTCAGCCGGCCGGCCAGCCGTTCGGGGGCCGCGCGGCCGGTGGCCTCGACGTGGCGGGCCAGTTCGCTGAGATGCTTCTCGATCTGGCTGGTGGCGAAGCGGATCGAGCGCGGGAAGTCCTCGTCGAAGACCATGAACTCCAGGATGTGCCGCGGCTCGATCTCGGCGGTGTAGACCCGCAGATAGGGCTCCAGCGCGCAGCCCATCCTCAGCAGGCTGACCAGGGCCAGGTGGTCGTTGACCTTGGGACTGTCCTCGGCGAAGCAGGCCTCCAGCAGGCTGGCGATCAGCTGGGCTCGCTCCAGATACATGCCCACCATCATGAACCGCCAGCTCTCGCCGTGGCTCATCGTGGTGTCGGCCGCGCCCTTGAACAGGTGCACGTCGGCGATGATGTCGTGCAGGAAGGTCACCGAATTGTCGGCGAACTCGCGGCCGGCGTTGTGGTCGATGACCTTCAGGTACAGCAGGTTCAGCCGCTCCCAGGTCTCGGTCGTGATCTGGTCGCGGACCTGGCGGGCGTTCTCCCGGGCCCTCGACAGCGACGAGACAACGGAGTTGGGATCGGAGCGGTCCAGGACCAGGCCGTTGGCCGCCTCGAAGGCGCCGGCCGCCAGTTCGGTCTCGCCCACGGCGGACAGGGCGATCCGCACGGCCTCGGCGCCGGTGTCGGTCTGGTCGAGGGTGGCGTTCAGCATCACCGTCGACAGCCGCGACAGGTGCTCGGCGCGTTCAATGTAGCGGCCCAGCCAGTAGAGGCTGTCGGCGACCCGAGCGAGCATCATGCGAGCGACCTCTTGTTGAAGGAGAGTGCGAGCATTATTGGCCGGCTCCCTTTTCATGGCCGTTGCCGTTGTGGCCGTTCTCCTCGGCCAGCACCCAGGTGTCCTTCGACCCGCCGCCCTGGCTGGAATTGACCACCAGCGAGCCGCGCTTCAGCGCCACGCGGGTCAGGGCGCCGGGGGTGACGACGGTTTTCTCGCCCGACAGGATGAAGGGCCGCAGGTCGACGTGGCGGGGCTCGATCCGGCCGTCCACCAGGCAAGGGGCGGTCGACAGCTGGATGGTCGGCTGGGCGATGTAGTTGGCCGGGTCGGCCTTCAGGGCGTCGGCGAACTCCGACCGCTCCCTGGCCGAGGCGTGGGGCCCCACAAGCATGCCGTAACCGCCCGAAGCGCCCACCGCCTTGACCACCAGCTTGTCCAGATTGTCCAGCACGTGGCTCAGCTGGGCCGGCTCGCGGCACAGGAAGGTCTCGATGTTCGGCAGGATCGGATCCTCGCCGAGATAGTAGCGGACGATGTCGGGCACGAAGGCGTAAACCGCCTTGTCGTCGGCCACCCCGGTGCCCGGCGCGTTGCAGATCACTACGTTGCCGGCCCGATAGGCGTTGAACAGCCCCGCAGCGCCCAGCGATGAATCGCGCCGGAAGGTGAGGGGATCGATGAAGTCATCGTCGACCCGCCGGTAGATCACGTCCACGCGGCGCAGGCCGGTCGTGGTGCGCATGTAGATCATGTTGTCATGGACCACCAGATCGCGGCCCTCGACCAGCGGCACCCCCATCAGGCGCGCCAGATAGGCGTGCTCGTAATAGGCCGAGTTGTAGACGCCGGGGGTCAGCACGACGACCTGCGGATTGGAGCGCCAGTCGGCGCTCATGCTCTTGAGCGTGGCCAGCAGCAGGTCGGGATAGCGCTCGACCGGCCGCACCCCGGCCTCGCGATAGGCGCTGGGGAAGGTGCGCTTGGAGGCGTCGCGGTTGGCCAGCATGTAGGACACGCCGGACGGCACGCGCAGGTTGTCTTCCAGCACGGCGAACTCGCCGTCCGGGCCGCGGATCAGGTCGCTGCCGCAGACATTGGCGTAGGCCTTGTGCGGCACATAGAGGTTCTGCATCTCGCGACGGTACGAGGGCGCGCCCAGCACCAGCTCGCGCGGCACCACCCCGTCCATCAGGATCTGCTGTTCGCCGTAGATGTCGGCCAGGAACATGTTCAGCGCCTGCAGGCGCTGGGTCAGCCCGGCCTCGATCTTGGCCCATTCCTGGGCCGGCAGGATGCGGGGGAAAAGGTCGGTCGGGATGATCCGCTCGGTGGCGCTGTCGGCTCCGTAGACGGTGAAGGTGATGCCTTGCAGCAGGAACGAGCGCTCGAGCATCCGCTGCCGGTCCGCCAGTTCGCTGGCCCCGAGCGTGGAGATTCGGCTCTGCAGCGCCGCGTAGTGGGTCCGCACGTCGCCGCCCTGGGCGATCATCTCGTCGTAAGGCGCGCCGGGCAGATAGGCCGCACCGGTCATCGGGAGGCTGGGAGTATCGTCGATGTCCTGGATTTTCGCCGCCACGCCCGTGTCCACTTTGTCCACCCTGCGCGCCGGATTGAGGCGGCGCGTCCCGATCCAGCCTAGAACGCGCGAAGTCCGGAAGCGGTGCTTTTCGGCTCGCGATGATCCGATGCGCGGGACTGCTCAACATTTGGGCGCCCTTCTGATGATCGAAGGAGCCGGGCGCTGAAGCGGTTCCGGAATTTCACCGCGTGACAGTCGGCGGGGGGGCGACTACAGGGGTTCAGGGACGCTGCGCGCGGGGACTGGAAGGCTTGGTGCGTAAGAGATCTGTCCTCGGCATGACCACGGCGGCCCTGTTGGCCGCCGGCCACGCCAATGCGGCCGAGCCCGCGGCCATCGTCACCGGCGTCGAGGACAAGGCGCTGCGTGAAGCGATCCAGCGCGCCATGACCGAAGCCAAGGCGCCGCCGCGCAGCCGTTCGGAGGCCCGCCGCCGCGCCAGGGACGCCGGCGACGACGCCGTCGCCGTGCTGCGCTCGGAGGGCTACTACGCCTATGTCGTCGAACCCGATGTCTCGGAAGCCGAGCCGCCGCGCGCGATTCTCAAGATCACCCCCGGTCCGGTTTTCGTGATCGCCGACCCCAGGCTGGCCTGGAGCGGACCCGAGCCGGACGAGGGAGTCGTCAAGCGGGCCGAAAGCGTCATCCGCCTGACGCCGGGCGCGCCTGGCCGGGCCGTCGAGGTGCTGGCGGCCGAGGGGCGCGTCGTCTCCCAGGTTCAGCAGCTGGGCTATGCCGACGCCGCCGCCGAGCCGCGCGAGGTGGTGGTCGATCACGCCGATCACACGGTGCGTCCGGTGTTCCACATCGCGGCGGGCGACCTGACCCATGTCGACGGGATCCAGGTGGTGACCCAGGGGCGATCGAATCCCGCCTGGATCAAGCATCTGGCCCCGTGGACGTCCGGAGACATCTACGAGCCCGACGATATCGCCGAACTGGAGCGCCGGTTGCGGGACACCGGGGTCTACGACACCGTCTCGGTCTCGCTGGCCCCCAAGGACAAGGCGCTGCCCGACGGGTTGCGGCCGGTGATCGTCACCGTGTCCGACCGCAAGGCCAGGACCGTGGAGCTGGCCGCCAGCTATTCGACCACCGACGGGCCGGGCGCGGACGCCAAGTGGATCCACTACAATCGCTTTCACCGGGCTGACACCACGACCCTGTCGGCGCGGCTGGCCAGGGTGGACAGTCGTCTGGAAGCCGAGCTGGCCCTGCCGCATTGGCGGCGCAGCCAGCAGACCCTGAAGCTCAACACCGCCATCTTCCACGACGACACCGACGCCTATGTCGAAACCGGCGCCCACATCGGCGCGGACCTGACCCGAAAGCTGCGCACGACCGTCTATCGGACCTACGGCGTCTCGCTGGACCTGTCGCAGGTCGATTCACCCCTCACCACCAACGGCGTGACCACCCGGGTCGAGCAGAACTTCGCCACCCTCACCCTGCTGGGCGCCCAGGCCTGGGACCGATCCGACAACGTGCTGGACCCGACCAAGGGCTGGCGGCTGGATGTGCGGGCCGAGCCCACCGCCATTACCGGCGACCTGACCATGGCCTTCCTGAAGATTCAGGCCCAGACGTCGGCCTACCTGCCGTTCGGCCAGGGCGCGCGCACCGTGCTGGCTGGGCGGTTCAAGGCCGGGCAGATCGTCGGCGGAACCATGCCCGAGGTGCCGGCCTCCAAGCGGCTCTACGCCGGCGGCGGCGGTTCGGTGCGCGGCTATGCCTACCAGGCCATCGGTCCGCGGATCGACAACACCACCACGCCCCAGGGCGGCCTGTCGTTGCTGGAATCCTCGATCGAGCTGCGCCACAAGTTCACCGACCGTTGGGGCGCCGTGGCCTTTGTCGACGCAGGCGGGGTGGGCGTCGACAAGTGGCCGGGCGGCGATGATTTCGGCGTGGGCGTCGGGGTCGGCGTGCGCTACGACCTGGGCTTCGGACCGATCCGGGCCGACATCGCCGTGCCGATAAGCAAGCGCGAGGGCGATCCGGCGTTCCAGGTCTATATCAGCATCGGGCAGGCCTTTTGACCGACGCCCAAGAACCACCTGGCGGGCCGCCGCCCGAGGACATGCCGGAAGTCGTCGCCGAGGCGGCGACCAAGGTCGCGCGCAAGATCGGCTGGCCGGGCCTGATCATCATCGTTTCGGTGAGCCTGGTGGTGCTGATCGCCGTGCTGTTGGGCGGCGTGCGCTTCGGCGCGATCACTCCGCAGGGCCGCGCCTTCCTGGAGGCCCGCACCAGCGGCCTGAAACTGGGCCGCATCGGCCGCCTGAAGATCGAAGGCCTGACGGGCGACATCTGGAACGCGTTCGGCGTTCGTCGCCTGACGATCAGCGACGAGAAGGGCGTCTGGCTGGAGGCCGCCGACCTCTATGTCGACTGGCGGCCGGCCGAGCTGTTCTACCGCCGCTTCCACGCCGACAAGATCACCGCCCGCCAGGTCGTCGTGCTGCGCCGCCCGACCCTGACCCCCAAGGGCAAGTCCAGCGCCGCGCCGCTGTCGGTGGACCTTGACCATGTCGCCCTGCGCCTGATCACCCGGCCCGCGTTCAGCCGACAGGCCGGCGACTTCGACCTGAGCGGCGATTACGAGTCCGCGAGGCTGGGCGGCCAGAAGGGCAATCTGCGGGCGCTTAGCCGCATGCACGTCGGCGACCACCTGACGCTGGTCTTCGACCTTGGTCGCGACAAGACCCTGTTGCTGGACGCCGAGGCCCAGGAGGCCAATGGCGGGGCCCTGGCCGGGGCGATGGGCCTGTCGCCCGACCGGCCCTTCGATCTGAACGCCAAGGCCCACGGGACCACCAGCCAGGGCGCGTTCACCGTCCTGGCTCGGTCCGGCGACGCCACGCCGCTGAAGGCTGGCGGCGCCTGGACCCCGCAGGGCGGTTCGGCGGCCGGCCATATCGACCTCGCGGCTTCGACATTGACCGACCGAGAGGAGCGGATGTTCGGCGCCGACGCCCGCTTTTCGATCGTCGGCCGCAAGGCCGGGGCGTTCAGCGATCTCGACCTGAAGATCGACAGCCAGAACCTGGTCCTGGCCGCTCACGGCCCCGCCGATCTGGGCAAGCGGATCACCGCCCCCGCCGGCCTGACCTTCTCCGCCAAGATCGGAAATCTCTCCCGCGTCACGCCGCTGCCGACCCTAGGGGCGGGCGTCGCGGACGGGGTCTTCCATCTGACCGGCGACGGCTTCCTGGTCGACGGCCGCGTCGACGTCCGGGATCTTTCCTGGCTGGGCTATCGTTTGGCGCGCGCCAAGGGACCGGCGACCGTCGGCTGGAAACGCGGCGAACTGAGCATCAAGGCCGAGGCCACGACCGAGGGCGGCGGCGGGCAGGGTCTGCTGGCCGTGCTCGGACGCTCTCCCTCGGCCCAGTTCGAGGGGACGCGGTTGAAGGACGGCCGCTTCCTGATCCGCTCGGCGAAGGTCCAGGCCCCGAATCTGGCCGTCGTCGCCCAAGGCGAGCGCGGCGTTCTCGGCGGCCTGTCCTTCAAGGGTGAGGCCAAGGTCGCTTCGCTGGCCCCGATCCACGCCGGGATGGCGGGACAGGCGAGCGTGAAATGGTCGGCCAGCCAGGGCGCCGGCAAGCCCTGGATGCTGACCGCCGACGCGCGCGGCGGCAATTTCGCCACAGGCCTGCCGGAACTGGACCGCTTGCTGGGCAAGACGCCGCGCCTCGAGGCCCGCGGCTCCTGGGCCAACGAGCGGCTGTCGATCGCCGACGCCAAGCTGGATGGGACGGCCGCATCGGTGCGGTCTTCCGGCGTGCTCGGCCCGGCCACGGCCCTGGCCTTCAAGCTTGATTGGTCCGCCACGGGTCCCTTCGTCGCCGGCCCGGTCGAGGTC
This sequence comes from Caulobacter sp. Root487D2Y, assembly GCF_001427165.1. Taxonomy (NCBI): domain Bacteria; kingdom Pseudomonadati; phylum Pseudomonadota; class Alphaproteobacteria; order Caulobacterales; family Caulobacteraceae; genus Caulobacter; species Caulobacter sp. Root487D2Y. The sequence continues at coordinate 710,176 of NZ_LMFD01000010.1, read as the reverse complement.
GCCGGCAAGGCCAAGGGGACGGGGGCCGTGACCGGAACCCTGTCGGCGCCCAAGGCCGACCTGATCGCCGACTTCGACTCCATCGACGTGCCGCGCCTGCCGCTGAAGGACGCCCACGTGGTGCTGTCCTTCGCCAAGCGTCCCGACGGCGGCGACGGCACGGCGTCGATCGAGGCCGGCAGCAAGTACGGCCCGGCCAAGGGGCGCACGGCCTTCAATTTCGCGACCGGCGGGCTGGAGCTTTCCGACCTGGACGTCGACGCCGGCGGGGCCAAGGCCAAGGGCGCGGTTTCCCTGCGCAGCGGTCGTCCGGCCACGGCCGACCTGACGTTGGCGATCGGGCCTGGCGCGTTCCTCACTCAGGGGCGAGTCGCCGGCACGGCCAAGATCACCGACAGCGCGGCCGGACCGGTGGCGCAGCTCGACCTGGCCGTCGACGACATCGTCGACGGGGCGTGGAAGGTCCGGCACGCGGCGGTGAAGGCCTCCGGCCCGATGGCCCGTCTGCCCCTGACGATCGGCGCGCGGGGCGAGGCCCCGTCCGGTCACTGGAATTTGAACGGTTCGGGCGTGCTGACTCAGTCTGGTCCGGAATACCTGCTGGCCCTCGACGCCGCCGGAGCCATGGCGCGCACCGAGGTCAAGACCCGGGAGGCCGCCCAGATCCGGTTCGGCGGCCCGCGCACCGGGGCCCGCCTGCGGCTGTCGGTCGGCGACGGCGCGGCCGATCTCGACGCCGACGTGGGCGGAGACCTGGCCACGCTCCGGGCGCAGCTGACCGGCGTCAGCCTGACCGCGCTCAATCCCGACATGGCCGGCAAGGTCGACGCCCATGTGACGCTCAGCGGGTCGGGCCCGACCCTGACCGGCGAGTTCGACGCCAACCTGATCGGGGCCCGCGAACGCGGCTCGCGCACCGACCGCTCGCTGAACGCCGAGATCCGCGGCGTTCTGCGCGACAACCTGATGACCATCAACGCCAGCAGCTCCAACAGCCAGGGCCTGCAGGCCAAGGCCGAGGTGACGCTGCCGACCGAGGCCTCGGCCAAGCCGTTCCACCTGGCGATCGATCGTCGGCGGCCGGTGCGCGGCCAGTTCGCGGCCCAGGGCGAGATCAAGCCGCTGTGGGACCTGCTGGGCAGCTCCGAGCGCAGCGTGTCGGGCAAGATCGACGCCGAGGGCGAGCTGGCCGGCACCCTGGCCGATCCGCGCCTGACCGGCCGCGCCAGCCTGGAGGGCGGCAGGGTCGACGACGGTCAGACCGGCCTCAGTCTGCGCGATGTCATCGTGCGCGTGGCCCTGGCCGACAACGCCATCGACGTCAGCCAGGTGTCCGCGGGCGACGGGCAGGGCGGAACGATGTCGGGCTCGGGTCGGATCAGCCTGATGCGCGGCGGGCTGGGCAGCTTCAAGCTCGACCTGAAGGGTTTCCGGGTCATCGACAACGAGCTGGCCACGGCCGCGGCCAGCGGCCAGACCACGGTCAATCGCGGGGCCGATGGCAAGGTCAAGATGGTCGGCGCCCTGACCATCGACCGGGCCGACGTCTCGGCCCAGACCAAGACCCCGGCCGGCGTGGTCTCGCTCGATGTGATCGAGCGCAATCGCCCGGACGAGATGGATCAGGGCATCGAGGTCCGCAAGGTCGCGCCGGGCAGTGGCATGCTGCTGGATGTCACCCTGACCGCTCCGCGGCGGATCTTCGTGCGGGGCCGGGGCCTGGACGTGGAGCTGTCGCTGAACGCCCATGTCGGCGGTTCGACCAACAGCCCGATTCTGGACGGCGAGGCGCGGGTGGTGCGCGGCGAATACGATTTCGCCGGCAAGCGCTTCGAGTTCGAGGAGACCGGCACGGTGCGCCTGGCCACCCAGCTGGACCGCGTCCGGCTGAACCTGACCGCGGTGCGCGAGGACCCGGCCCTGACCGCCGTGGTCAAGGTTGAGGGCACCGCCGCCAAGCCGGAAATCACCCTGACCTCCAAGCCGGAACTGCCTCAGGACGAGGTGCTGTCGCAGGTGCTGTTCGGCTCGTCGGCCGCCAACCTGACCCCGATCGAGGCCGCGCAGCTGGCCTCGGCCCTGGCGGCCCTGGCCGGCGGCGGCGGCTTCGACGTGATGGGCAACCTGCGCAACCTGGCCAGGCTGGACCGGCTGTCCTTCGCCGACAGCGCCGCGGGCATGACCGTGGCCGGCGGCAAGTACGTGACCGACGACGTCTATGTCGAGATCATCGGCGGCGGCCGGGAAGGGCCCTCGGCCCAGGTGGAGTGGCGTGTCCGGCGGGCGCTGTCGCTGGTCTCCAAGCTCGGCAGCCAGGGCGACGCCCAGCTTTCGGTTCGCTGGCGAAAGGACTACAACTAATCCGCTTCCGTCCGTTCCGCGCCGCGAACCCGGACATGACGGCGGAAGCACGCAGTGACAGATCCGGATTCCGATCCTGGCCGCGACCGGGGCCGGACGCTGTTCGGAGCAAGGCTGTTGCGCGGGCTACCGGTTTCCTCGACCGAGGAAGCACGAATTGCCCGCGGCCCTTGGTTTAGTTTGAACTGAGGGAGACAGTGGATTCATGCGACTCAACGACGAGGATCGCGCCGTCCTGCGACACCTGGCCGACCAAGGCCCGCTGATCATCGATCGGGCGGTGGCCTGGTGCGCCATCAACTCCGGAAGCCGGCATCTGGGCGGTCTGGAGCGCCAGCGGCAAGTTTTGCTCGACGCCTTCGGAAACCTGCCGGCCGCGCCCACCGACATCCCGCTGGGCGCCTCGCCCGAGGTCGGGGCGGACGGCCGGATCGGCGAGCAGGCCCATCCGGCGGCCATCGCCGTGGTCGTGCGGCCCGAGGCTCCGGTCCAGGTCGTCCTGACCGGCCACTACGACACCGTCTATCCCGAGACCACTAGCTTCCGGAGCGTCACCACTCGGCCCGACGGCGCCCTGCACGGACCGGGGATCGCCGACATGAAGGGCGGCATCTCGGTGATGTTGGCGGCGCTGGAGGCCTTCGAGCGCCATCCGTTGGCCGCGCGGGTCGGCTATCGCGTGCTGCTGTCGCCGGACGAGGAGATCGGCTCGGTGGCCTCGGCCCCGATTCTGGCGCAGTTCGCGCACCTGGGCCATGTGGGCCTGACCTACGAGCCGGCCCTGGCCGACGGGGCCCTGGCCAGCGCCCGCAAGGGCTCGGGCAATTTCCATATCGTGGTTCACGGCAAGGCCGCCCACGCCGGTCGCGACTTCGCCGCCGGCCGCAACGCGGTGATGGAGGCCGCGCGGATCGCCCAGGCCCTGCACGCCTTGAACGGAGCGCGCGAGGGCGTGACTTGCAACATCGCCAAGATCGACGGCGGTTCGCCCCTGAACATGGTCCCGGACGTGGCCGTGGTCCGTTTCAACGTCCGCTTCCCCACGGCCGACGACGCGGCCTGGTTCGAGGACGAGGTCGCCAAGATCGTAGCGTCGCCCAGAGAGGGCCTGCACGCCCATCTGCATGGTCGCATCACCCGCGGCGCCAAGCCGTTCAACGCCGCTCAACGGCGGCTGTTCGGGGCGGTGAAGGAGGCCGGCGCTCTGCTGGGTCAGGACATCGCCTGGAAGCCGTCCGGCGGGGTCTGCGAGGGCAACAACCTGTTCGCCTCGGGCCTGCCCAATGTCGACACCCTGGGGGTGCGCGGCGGCGACATCCACAGCGAGGCCGAGCACGCTTGGCCCGACAGCTTCGTCGAGCGCGCCCAGCTGTCGGCCCTGATCCTGATGAAGCTGGCCAGCGGCGAGATCGACGGACCCGCCCTGCGCGCCGCCATGACCGACCTCGCGGAGACCCACTGAGCATGCTTGTCGTCCGTCCCGCGACGCCCGCCGATTTCGACAGCCTGATGGAGCTGGCCGTCCTGTCGGGCCGCGGCTTCACCAGCCTGCCGGAGGACGAGCAGACCCTGCGCGCCCGCCTGGACCTGTCGCAGGCCAGCTTCAACTCCGAGGTCGCTTCGCCCGCCGCCTGGTACACCCTGATGCTCGAGGACCTGGAGGCCGGCGACGTGGTCGGCGTGGCCGGGGTCAAGGCGGGGGTGGGTTTGAAGCGGCCGCATTTCTCGTTCCGCGTCGTGACCTTGGCCCAGTCTTCTCCCACCCTGGACAAGCGGTTCGACCACCGGGCCCTGGTGCTGGTCAACGAATGCGCCGGCTGGTCGGAGGTTGGCTCGCTGTTTCTCAAACCGGAACGGCGCAAGGGCGGGGCCGGACGCCTGCTGGCCCAGTCGCGCTACATGCTGATCGGGCTGGAGCCGCAGCGCTTCGCCGAGATGGTGCTGGCCGAGCTGCGCGGCTGGTTCGACGAGGACGGCGGCTGTCCGTTCTGGGACCACGTGGCCAGCAAGTTCTTCCGGCTGGAATTCGACGAGGCCGACATGATGAGCGCCTCGACCGACGGCCAGTTCATCCTCGACTTGGCACCGCGCCATCCGATCTATGCCGAGCTTCTGCCCCAGGCGGCCTCGGAGACCATCGGCCGGGTGCACCGCGAGGGCGAGGCGGCGCGGGCGATGCTGGAGACCGAAGGCTTCCGCTTCTCGGGCCTGGTCGACATCTTCGACGCCGGCCCGACGGTGGCGGCGCGGCGCGACGACATCAAGACGGTGCGCGAGGGCCGCCGGCTGCGGGCGCGGCTGGGCGAGGACGCCTATGGCGAGGAGGCGCTGATCTGCTCCGGCGCGGTGGCGCGTTTCCGGGCGGTGCGCGCCCCGGTGCTGATCGACGGCGAGAGCGCGATCATCGGTCGGGACGCCGCGGCGGCCCTGGGCGTCAAGGACGGTGAAATGGTGCGGGTGAAGGCATGAGCGGCGTGTTCATCGACGGCGTCTGGCGGGTGGGCGCGGGTTCCGAGGCGACCTCGGTCGATCCGACCACCGGCGAGGTGATCTGGCGCCAGGCGACCGCCGGGGCGGCCGACGTGGCGGCGGCGGTCGAGGCCGCGCGCAAGGCCTTCCCCGCCTGGGCCGACCTGCCGCGCGAAGAGCGGATCGCGATCCTGCGCCGCTACAAGGACGTGCTGGTGGCCCGCACGGCGACCTTCGCCGAGGCCCTGAGCCGCGAGACCGGCAAGGCGCTGTGGGAGACCAAGGCCGAGCTGGGCTCGATGGCCGGCAAGGTCGAGGCCTCGATCAAGGCCTATGACGAGCGCACCGGCGAACACGCCAGCGACATGGCCTTTGGCCGCGCGGTGCTGCGCCATCGGCCGCATGGCGTGATGGCGGTGCTGGGGCCGTTCAACTTCCCGGGCCACCTTCCCAACGGCCACATCGTGCCGGCCCTGCTGGCCGGCGACACGGTGGTGTTCAAGCCGTCGGAAGAAACGCCCCTGGCCGGACAGTTGCTGGTCGAGGCCCTGGAGGCGGCCGGCGTGCCGCCGGGCGTGGTCAATCTGGTGCAGGGCGGCCGCGAGGTCGGCCAGGCGCTGATCGACCAGGAAATCGACGGCCTGCTGTTTACCGGCTCGGCCGCGGCCGGGGCCTTCTTCCGCCGCCGCTTCGCCGACCGGCCGGACGTGATCCTGGCCCTGGAGTTGGGCGGCAACAACCCCCTGGTGGTCTGGGACGCGGGCGACGCCGAGGCCGTGGCGGCCCTGGTGGTGCAGTCGGCCTTCATCACCACCGGCCAGCGCTGCTCATGCGCCCGGCGGCTGATCGTCTCGGACGACGCGGCGGGGCGGGCGGTGATCGACGCCGTGGCGGCGCTTTCGGAGCGTCTCGTGATCGGCGCGTGGAACGGCCGCGAGGAGCCGTTCATGGGGCCGCTGATCTCCGACCGCGCCGCCGCCATGGCCCTGTCCGGGGCCAAGGCCATGCCCGGCCGGGCCGTGCGCGCCATGACGGCCGTCGACGGGTTGAGCGGGGCCTTCGTCTCGCCGGGCCTGGTGGACGTGACGGGCGAAACGGTCGCTGACGAGGAGGTGTTCGCGCCGTTGCTGCAGGTGCGCCGGGTCGGCGCGTTCGACGAGGCGATCGCCGCCGCCAACGCCACGCGGTACGGGCTGTCGGCGGGCCTTATCTCCAATGAAACAGGGCGTTGGGATCATTTCCTGAAGCGCATCCGGGCCGGCGTCGTCAACTGGAACCGTCCGACCACCGGCGCGGCCGGGACCATGCCGTTCGGCGGGCTGGGCAGCTCGGGCAACCACCGGCCCAGCGCCTATTACGCCGCCGACTACTGCGCCTATCCGGTGGCCAGTTTCGAGGCGCAGGACGTGGCCAATACCGTGAGCGATATCAAAGGTCTGCGAGAATGAACTCGCGCGCGGTCGAGGCCAATTGCGACGGGCTGGTCGGGCCGACGCACTCGTATGTCGGCCTGTCGCCGGGCAACATCGCCAGCCAGACCAACGCCGGCGAGGTCTCCAATCCTCGCGCCGCGGTGCTGGAGGGGCTGACCAAGATGCGCAAGCTGGCCGACTGGGGCGTGCCGCAGTTCGTGCTGCCGCCGCACGAACGGCCGGACCTGGCGCTGCTGCGGGCGATCGGCTTCTCCGGTTCCGACGCCCAGGTGCTGGAAAAGGCCTGGAAGACCGCGCCGGCCCTGGCGGCCGCCGCCTGTTCGGCTTCGCCGATGTGGGCCGCCAACGCCGCCACCGTCACGCCCAGCGCCGACGCCGCCGACGGCCGCGTGCACTTCACGCCGGCCAATCTGCTGACCAACCTGCACCGCAGCCTGGAGGGTCCGCAAACGGCCCGCGGCCTGCGCCGGTTGTTCCCGGACGAGGCCCGGTTCGCCGTGCACGATCCGCTGTCGGCCCAGTCCCACTTCGCCGACGAGGGCGCGGCCAACCATGTGCGGCTGTGCGCCGACCATGGCGAGCCCGGGGTCAATCTGTTCGTCTGGGGCCGCGAGGCCTGGGAGCGCTGGGACGGCCAATATCCGGCCCGCCAGACGCGCGAGGCCTTCGAGGCGATCGAGCGCCGCCACGGCGCGGCGCGCGGCGTCTTCGCCCGCCAGGCCAAGGCGGCGATCAACGCCGGGGCGTTTCATAACGACGTGGTCTGCGTCGGCACGCGCGACTGCCTGCTGTTCCACGAGCGCGCCTTCGAGGATCGCGCGGCCATGGAAGACGACATCCGCCGCGCCGCCGAGGGTCTGTTCGAGCCGGTCTTCATCGAGATCAGCGAGACCGACCTGCCGATGGACGACCTGGTGAAGAGCTATCTGTTCAATTCCCAGCTTCTGGTCCTGCCGGGCGAGGACCGCCTGGTGCTGCTGGCGCCGGGCGAGACGCGCGACAACCCGCGGGCCCACGCGGCCGCGCAGGGCCTGGTCAGTTCAAACGGGCCGATTGGGCGGGTCGAATATGTCGATGTGCGCCAGAGCATGCGCAACGGCGGCGGCCCGGCCTGTCTGCGGCTGCGGGTGGTGCTGACCGATGCCGAGCTGGCGGCGGCCAATCGTGGCCAGCGGTTCGACGCGGCCTTGCACGAACGGCTGAACACCTGGGCCCAGCGCCACTATCGCGACCGGCTGGCGCCCGCCGACCTGACCGATCCGGCCCTGATCGTCGAGAGCCGCGCCGCGCTGGACGAACTGACCGCGATCCTCGACCTTGGCGGCGACTTCTATCCGTTCCAGCGAGCCGCCTGACCATGAGCGCCTTCACCGTCCGGCCCGCCGTTTCCGAGGACGCGGCCGGCATACTGGCCCTGCATCGCAAGGTCGCCGCCAAGCCCGGCGGCTTGGCGCGCCGGCCTGACGAGGTGACGGCCGACTATGTCGCCCACGCCATGGCGGTCGCCGGCGACGGCGGCGTCAACCTGGTCGCCGTGGACGCCGACGGGACGGTGTGCGGCGAGCTTCACGTCGAGCGGATGAAGGTGGCGATCTTCGCCCATGTGCTGACCGACCTGACCGTGGCGGTCGATCCGGACTGGCAGGGCAGGGGCGTCGGCTCGGCCCTGTTCCGCGCCCTGATCGATATCGCCGGGACGATGACGCCGCCCGTCGGCCGGATCGAGCTGTGGACCGGCGCGGCCAATCTCGGCGCGCAGAGGCTCTACCAGCGGCTGGGCTTCAAGATCGAGGGGCGGATGACCGGGCGGGGACGCTACCCCGACGGGAGCGTCGACGACGACATCGTCATGGGCCTCTTGCTGGATTAGCCGCGCAACGCCGTCAGGGCCTGGGGAAAGCGTCGCGACAGCGGGGCCTCGACCGCGCCGAGCTCGACGGCGTAGTCGCCCGAGCCTTCGGGGCGCAGGCCCGTCACCCGGCTTGGATTGACCAGCCAGGAGCGATGGGTGCGCAGGAAGCCGTGCGCGGCCATCTGGATTTCCAGGGCGCTGAGCGAGGAGCGCATCAGCGGCCGCCGGCCGTCGGCCAGCAGGAACTCGGCGTAGTTGCCGGCCGAACGCACCGCCAGGATCTCGGAGACGGACACCCGGACCAGACGGGCGCCGTCGCGGATGTCGAAGCTGGGCGAGGTCGACACCGTCTGGGCCTGCTCGGCGGCCTCACGGGCGCTGCGCCGCAGCGACAGATAGTAGATGATCGAGGCCAGGCCATAGGCCATCAGATCCTTGCGGAACTCGTAGGGGAATTCCGTGGACAACGGTCCGAACCGATAGGGCCCGTCCATCACGGCCAGATAGGCCAGCTTCCGCAGCGCGACGAAGCCGGCGACATGCAGCACGGAATAGAGGACGACCGCCGCCAGGTGGACGGGAAGCGCCCGCCACCAGCGCGGCGCCGTGCGGGTGGTCCATATCGCCACGGCCGCGGGGATCATGAAGATCACCATGGTCACCAGCGCGCTGCTGCCTTCCCAGATGGCGGGAGCCAAGGTCCCGAGGCGCGGCGCGTCGTGGCGGATGGTCAGCACATTGACCGTGGCGATGCACCCGATCAGGCAGACGCCCAGCAGCCAGGCGCGCCCGACGCCTTGGCGTTCCTCCCCGTTCATCCCGAAAAGCGCGCCGTTCGGCCCCGTCGGTTTTCCGTTCGTCCCTGCCGACGGCCGCCGGTCCCCGGGCGCTTGGCCCCGGGCGGCGGTCTGGGTCACGACGTTCGCATCGTTTTTCAAGCCGGACGCCCCGTCATGCCTTCGACCGCCATGCCTTCGACCGCCTCGATCCCTGACCGCCGATACGACCTCGACTGGATTCGGGTCGGCGCGTTCTTCCTGCTGATTCTGTACCACGTCGGCATGTTCTACGTGCCCTGGGAGTGGCACGTGAAGTCACCGCATCCAGTCGAGGTGCTGGAACCGCTCATGATGCTGACCAATCCGTGGCGCCTGACCCTGCTGTTCCTGGTCTCGGGCGCGGCGACCCGGTTCATGGCCGACAAGACCACGGTCGGGAAACTGACCGGCGCCCGGGCGGCGCGGCTGCTGCCGCCGTTGCTGTTCGCGGTGTTCGTGATCGTGCCGCCGCAGTCCTACTACCAGGTGGTCGAGTACATCGCCGGCCATCCGGGGACATCGCTGACGGTCGACAATTTCTGGCTCCGCTACGTCACCGCCTCGGGGCATTGGTGCAGCCCGGCCGGCTGCCTGATCACGCCGACCTACAACCACATGTGGTTCGTGGCCTACCTGTTCATCTACACCCTGGTCCTGGCCGCCCTGCTGTTGGCCTGGCGTCGCGTGGGCGAGCATCTGCAGGCCGGCGCCGAGCGCGCGTTGAAGGGCGTCGGGCTTGTTGTCTGGCCGGTCCTGTTCCTGGGCCTGCTGCGCGGCACGCTGTACGTTCGTTATGGCGAAACCCATGCCCTGGTCGGCGACTACTATGTGCATGCCGTGTCGTTCTCGGCCTTCCTGCTGGGCTTCGGCCTGGCCAAGTCGGAGGTGCTGCGCGAGCGGCTGATCGCGGCGCGTTGGCCGGCCCTGGTCGTGGCGATCGGCGCCTATGCCGGTTGGGCGGCCTTCGCCTGGATCTATCGCGGCGACACGCCGATCCCGCCGACCGGCCTGAAGCTGGTCATGCGCTTCGTCCATGCCGCCGACACCTGGTGCGCCATCGTCGCCATCCTCGGCTTCGGCGCCAAACACCTGAACCGCGGCGGGCCGGCGCTGCGCTACCTGACCCTGGGCGTGTTCCCGTTCTACCTGATCCACCAGACCCTGATCGTGGTCGCGGCCCACCATCTGGCCAAGCTGGGCCTGCCCCAGCCGCTGGAAGCCGCGATCCTGATCGTCCTGACCTTCGCCGGCTGCTTCGCGACCTACGAGATCGTCCGACGCATTCCCGGGGTGCGGGTCCTGTTCGGCCTGAAAGGTCAGCCGCCCGCCGAGGCCAGCCGCCCGCCGGCCTTCGCATAGGCCTGGCTGCCGACGGTGATCACCCGGTCGGCGCTGGTGATCTCGGCGATGCCGAGGTCGCTGGCGCCGGCCAGGCGGTCATACAGCGGCCCGAAGTCGCGCAGGGTCACTTCCTGCAGCGTCTGGATCGACGGAATGACGAAATAGACCTGCTGGAAGTCGTCGATCCGGTAGGGCGTGCGCATCACCCGCTCCAGGTCGAAGCCGATGCGGTTGGGCGAAGGATCGTCCAGGGCGAAGATCGACTCGGTGCGTGAGGAGACGATGCCCGCGCCGTAGATCCGCAAGCCGGCCTTGGTCTCCATCAGGCCGAACTCGACCGTGTACCAGTACAACCGGGCCAGGTTCGCCAGGCGTCCGAGGCCCAGCGCCCGCTGGCCGCCCTGGCCATAGGCCTGCATGTAGTCGGCGAACGTCGGGTCGGTCAGCATCGGCACGTGGCCGAACACGTCGTGGAAGATGTCGGGTTCCTGCAGGTAGTCCAGCTCATGCGGCTTGCGGATGAACTGGCCGGCCGGGAAACGACGATTGGCCAGGTGGTCGAAGAACACGTCGTCGGGCACCAGACCCGGCACGGCGACCACGCTCCAGCCGGTCAGACGCTGAAGCTCCTCGTTGATCCGCTTGAAGTCGGGAATGCCAGAGCGATGCAGGTCCAGGGCGTCGAGCCCGCGCAGGAACTCGTCGCAGGCCCGACCCGGCAGCAGGGCGGTCTGGCGTTCGTAGAGCGTGATCCAGACGTCGTGCTCGGCTTGGGAATAGTTTTCCCAGCCCTGATCAATCGTCCAATCGGCGGCGGCGCCCGGAGGCGGGCCGCGGCTAAAGCCATCTGCGCTCATGAGAGGACGGTACGCCCCGTTCGCGGCAAATTTCGTTCGGAATTTGCGCGATACCGGGGTTTGTCCGGATGGACCTTGCGTCTAGTGCGAGATCCGAGGGCGAAGCTTGTAGGCGCCGTGATCGAAGCTCTCGAAGATCACCGCCGTCTGCGGGTGGCCCACCGGCTCGCCGGTTTCATCGGCCAGCAGGTTCTGCTCGGACACGTAGGCGACATAGCTGTTGTCGTCGTTCTCGGCCAGCAGGTGGTAGAACGGCTGGTCCTTGGTCGGTCGGATGTCCTCGGGAATGGAGTTCCACCATTCCTCGGTGTTGGCGAACACCGGGTCGACGTCGAACACCACGCCCCGGAAGGGGAAGATCCGGTGCCTGACCACTTGGCCGATCGCGAATTTGGCGAGTCTCGAATTCATGCCCGGCATTCTACATCGAGTCTTCTGACTGGAATCTGAACGTAGAGTTCCGTGGCCGGATGACAAGGCGAGGCCTTCCGGCGGGGGAATCTGGCCGCTATGCTCGCTCCCGAAGTGAGGCGGTTCGGTGCGAATCGTCTGCGAGACAAGGTGGAACGACCATGTCGGAGGCGCCGCGAGCGCCCGGCGCGCCTCAGCCTTCGGGCTCTGGCCGGCGCCGGCCGCCGGGCGAGCAGTCGTGCTACGCGGCGCTCGACCTGGGTACGAACAACTGCCGCCTGCTGGTGGCGACGCCTTCGCCGCGCGGCTTTCGCGTCGTCGAGGCCTATTCCCGGATCGTCCGGCTGGGCGAGGGTCTCTCCCAGACGGGACAGCTTTCGGACGAGGCCATGGACCGCTCGATGGCGGCTCTGAAGGTCTGCGCCGAGAAGATCCGCCGCCGCAAGGTGGTGCGGGTCAAGGCCGTGGCCACCCAGGCCTGCCGGGGCGCGACCAATGGTCCCGATTTCGTGCGTCGGGTGGCCGAAGAGACCGGCCTGCGGCTGCAGATCATCACGCCCAAGGAAGAGGCCCAGCTGTCGGTGGCCGGCTGCATGAGCCTGTTCGACCGCGACGCCGAGGCGGCCCTGGTGGTCGATGTCGGCGGCGGTTCGACCGAGCTGTCCTGGGTGGACCTGCAGGGCGGGGGTCTGGACAGCAAGCCGCGCCAGTTCGCGACCTGGAAGCTGCCGATCAAGGCCTGGCTGTCGATCCCGATCGGCGTGGTCACCCTGGCCGAGCGCTTTCCCGAGGGCGAGCGGGTGGAGGAGGGGTGGTTTCGGGCCATGGTCGACGCGGTCAAGGCGCGGATCGAGGAATTCCCGCACGCGGAACCGATGCGCCGGCTGTTCGAGAACGACCGGGCCCACATGGTCGGCACGTCCGGCGCGATCACCAGCCTTGCCGGGCTTCACCTGGGGCTCCCGCGCTATGACCGCAACATCGTCGACGGCCTTTGGATGCGGCGCCACGAGTGCGAGGCGGCCGCCGATCGCCTGCTGACCCTGACTGCGAAAGAGCGGGCCTTGGAGCCCTGCATCGGGGCCGACCGAGCCGACCTGGTGCTGGCCGGGGCGGCGATCCTGCAGGCCGTTCAGGAGCTTTGGCCGTGTTCTCGCGTGCGTGTGGCCGATCGGGGGCTTAGAGAAGGTCTCCTGATGTCCCTGATGTCCGATCAGCAGAAGAAGCCGCGCCGGCGTCGGCGAGGCGGCTCTGGTCGGTCGTCCCGCCCTTCGACGGTGAACGCATGAACGACGAACCTCCCCGCAAGCGCATGGTCAAGCCGCCGGCCGGCGGCAATGACAGTGGTCGCACCAAGCCGGCGCGCCTGAAGACCGCCTTCGGCCGCACGCCCTCGCAGCAGCACTGGCTGGAGCGGCAGATCAACGACCCGTTCTCGGCCAAGGCCCGCGCCTTGGGCTATCGCAGCCGCGCGGCGTTCAAGATCAGCGAGATCGACGACAAGTATCGCTTTTTCAAGAAGGGCGCGAAGGTCATCGACCTGGGCTGCGCGCCGGGCGGCTGGCTGCAGATGGCCACCGAGCGCGGCGTGACCGACATCGTCGGCGTCGACCTGTTGCCGGTCGATCCGGTGGCGCCGGCCCATATCCTGGAGATGGACTTCACCGACCCGGCCTGTCCGCCCAAGATGCTGGAACTGTTGGGCGGCGCGCCCGATCTGGTGATGTCGGACATGGCTCCCAACACCGTCGGCCATCGCGAGACCGACCACCTGCGCATCGTCGGCCTGATCGAGATCGGCGCGGACTTCGCCATCGAGGTGCTCAAGCCCGGCGGGGCCTTCGTCGCCAAGGCCTTCCAGGGCGGCGAGACCGCCGATGTGATCGCCCGCCTGAAGAAGCACTTCAACAAGGTCGTCCACTTCAAGCCTAAGGCCAGCCGCAGCGACAGCTCTGAGGTCTTCCTGGTGGCGACGGGGTTCAAGGGCCGGTAGGCCGCGCGCTTCGCGCTCAGCCGCCGGAATTGTAACCGGCTCAGCTTGACTTCGATCGTGCTGCACCAGCGAACTGGCGGCGGGGGCGCGTTTCGGAGCGCGCATATGCAGACCTTGCGATCGGTCCAGTCCCTGCGGGCCGTGGCGGCCCTGATGGTGGTGCTGTTTCACGCCCTGTCGCGCCAGAACGTGCCGTTCGGGATCGGCGCGGCCGGCGTCGACATCTTCTTCGTGATCTCCGGCTTCATCATGTGGACGATCTCCGATCGCGAAAGCGCGCCCGGCGTGTTCCTGCGGCGGCGCCTGATCCGGATCGCGCCGCTCTACTGGCTGGTCACGCTGTTCATGGCGGCTTGCGCGATCGTGCTGCCGGGCAAGGTCTTTTCGACGCTGACGGTCGACGCGGCTTCCGTCGTCCATTCCGTGCTGTTCCTCCCGCACCGCGACCCCCAGGGTCAGATCTTTCCGGTGCTGACGCCGGGCTGGACCCTGAATTACGAGATGGCCTTCTACGTCCTGTTCGCCGCCTGCCTGTGGCTGCGGCGGTCGTGGCGGCTGCCCGCGATGGCGGCGGTGATGATCGCCCTGGTCGCGGCCGGACTGGCGTTCAAGCCCAGTCACCCCCTGGGCGTGACCTACACCGATCCCCTGATCCTGGAGTTCCTGGCCGGCGCGATCCTCGCCGAGGCTCGCCGGCGCGGCGCGATCGCGCCGACGCCGGTCGCGGCCGGTCTGTTGATCCTGGGCTCCGCGGCGCTGGTCGCCGAACATCTGTCCGCCGTCCAGGTCTCGCCTCTGGTCCGACCGTTGATCTGGGGCGCCCCGGCCCTGGCGATCGTCGCGGGGGCGGTGATGCTGGAGGCGAGGGGGCGAGCCGTGGAGGTCCCGTTGCTGAAGCCGCTGGGCGACGCGTCCTATTCGATCTATCTGCTGCATGGCCTGGTGGTGTCGTTGCTGTTCAAGCTGGCGGGCGGCCTCGGCGCGGGCGCGTTCTGCGCCGCGGCGGTCTTCGCTTCCTGCGCCGTCGGCTACGCCAGCTACCGCCTGTTCGAGAGGCCGTTCAGCGGATGGCTGCGCCGCGTGACGGAGCGTCCGGACAGGTCGCGGGCCAAAACGGCTCGGATACCGGCGGTCGACCGCAACACCGCCTGACCTGGGGCTGGCGAACTGCTTTTGCCGCTTCCCATTTGAGCCTCCCACCGCTATACCCGCGCCGCAAAATGGAGACTCCAATGGAGATTCGCGAAGGGCTCACCTTCGACGACGTTTTGCTCGAACCCGGTCCGTCAGACGTCATGCCCACCCAGGTGACGACCGAGACCAAGTTCACGCGTGAAATCAGTCTGAACATCCCGCTCGTGTCCGCCGCCATGGACACGGTCACCGAAAGCCGCCTCGCCATCGCCATGGCCCAGGCCGGCGGCATGGGCATCCTGCACCGCAACATGACGGTGGACGAACAGGCCGACCATGTGCGCGAGGTGAAGCGTTACGAAAGCGGCATGGTCATCAATCCGCTGACCATCAATCCCGACACCACCCTGGCCGAAATCCGCGAGATCAAGGCCCGCCGCAAGATCTCGGGCTTCCCGGTGGTCGAAGCCAAGAGCGGCAAGCTGGTCGGCATCCTGACCAACCGCGACATGCGCTTCGAGGGCGACGACAAGGTCCCGGCCTCGGCGTTGATGACCCGCGACAACCTGATCACGGTTTCGGAAGGCATCGATCACCGCGAGGCGCGCGAGCTGCTGCGCAAGCACAAGATCGAGCGCCTGATCGTCGTCGACGACGCCTACCGCGCCGTCGGCCTGATCACGGTCAAGGACATCGAGAAGGCCCAGGCTCACCCCCTGGCCGCCAAGGACGACAAGGGCCGGCTGCTGGTCGGCGCGGCCTCGACCGTCGGCGACGCCGGCTTCGAGCGTTCGATGGGCCTGGTGGAGGCCGGCGTCGACGTCGTCGTCATCGACACCGCCCACGGCCACTCCAGCCAGGTCGCCCAGGCGGTCTCGCGTCTCAAGCGCGAAGCCAACCGCGTCCAGATCGTGGCCGGCAACATCGCCACCTACGACGCCGCCCGCGCCCTGATCGACGCCGGCGCCGACGCGGTGAAGGTCGGCATCGGCCCGGGCAGCATCTGCACCACCCGCATCGTCGCCGGCGTGGGCGTGCCGCAGCTGACCGCGATCGCCGAGGCCGTTCGCGCGGCCCGCGAGAGCGGCACGCCGGTCATCGCCGACGGCGGCATCAAGTATTCGGGCGACCTGGCCAAGGCCATCGCGGCCGGGGCCTCGACCGCCATGATGGGCTCGATGTTCGCCGGCACCGAAGAGGCGCCCGGCGAGGTGTTCCTGTACCAGGGGCGCTCGTACAAGAGCTATCGCGGCATGGGCTCGGTGGGCGCCATGGCTCGCGGCTCCGCAGACCGCTACTTCCAGAAGGACATCACCGACAGCTTCAAGCTGGTGCCGGAAGGCATTGAAGGGCAAACGCCGTTCAAGGGCCCGATCGCCCCGGTGCTGCACCAGCTGGTCGGCGGCCTGCGGGCGGCCATGGGCTATGTCGGCGCGCCCGACATCGCCGAGTTCCAGAAGCGGGCCCGCTTCGTGCGGATCACCGGCGCCGGCCTGCGTGAAAGCCACGTCCACGACGTGATGATCACACGGGAAGCGCCGAACTATCCGAGCGCGGTCTAGGCCGTGCGGATGGCCCTCGAACTTCAGATGCTGGGCTGCGCCGTCTTGATCGGCCTGGTCCATCTGCTCTGGGCGGCCGCGGCCGCCCAGCCGCAGCGCGGTCTGAAGTGGAACATCGGGCCTCGCGACACGCCGATCGTATTGACGGGAATGGCGGGGCGCCTCGAACGCGCCTTCGCCAATTTCCGCGAGACCTTCCCGTTCTTCGCCGCCGCCGTCCTGGTCGCCTATCTGGGCGGTCGGCTCGGCATGCTCTCGGCTCATGGCGCGGTGCTCTATGTCGGGGCGCGGGCGGTATACATTTTCCTCTACGCCTTCGGCGTGCCGGTCGCCCGGTCGCTGGTGTGGCTCGCTTCCCTGATCGGCATCTGCCTGATCCTGGCGGCCTTGGTGATCTGAAAGCAAAAATGCGCGACGGCGGCAGACTAGCAGCGGCGATCGAGGTCCTCACCGAGATCGAGACGCGTCATTTCCCCGTACGGATGGCGCTGAAGCGCTGGGGCGAGAGCGCCCGGTACGCGGGTTCAAAAGATCGCGCCTTCGTCTCGGGTCTGGCGCTGGACGCCCTGCGCCGCAAGCGCTCGCTGGGCTGGATGATGGGCGACGACAGCCCGCGCGGCGTGGTGCTGGGCGTGCTGGCCCAGGACTGGAAGTGGCCGATCGACCGCATCGCCGAGGCGGCCGGCGAGGAGCATGGCCCAGGCGGCCTGACCGACGCCGAGCGCGAACGCATCGCCTCGCCCAGGTCCCTGGCCGACGCTCCGACGCCCGTGGCCGGCGACTATGCCGACTGGCTGGAGCCGCATCTGGCCCGCGCCCTGGGCGCTGATCATCGGGCCGAGATGGCCGCCCTGGCCGAGCGCGCGCCCGTCGACCTGCGCATCAACCTGCTGAAGACCGACGTCGAGCGCGGCGCCAAGGCCGTGGCCCTGATCGGGGCCGAGCCGGCCGGCGTGCTGGACACCGCCTTCCGCATTCCCGCGCCCGGCGCAGCCGACCGTGCGCCGTCGGTCGAGGCCGTGCCGGCCTTTTCCAAGGGCTGGTTCGAGGTCCAGGACCTGGGCTCGCAGATCGCCGCCGCCACGGCGGGGCTGATCAAGGGCAAGCAGGTCCTCGACTTCTGCGCCGGGGGCGGGGGCAAGACCCTGGCGCTGGCCGCCGCCATGGGCAACAGCGGCCAGATCTACGCCCACGACAGCGACGCCCGCCGTCTGGCCGACACCATCCGCCGGAGCCAACGCGCCGGGGTCCGCAACCTGCAGATCCGCTCGCCGATCGAGGGCGAACCGCTGAAGGGGCTGGAGGGCAAGCTGGACCTGGTGTTCGTCGACGCCCCATGCACCGGCTCGGGCACCTGGCGCCGCCACCCGGACGCCAAGTGGCGGCTGTCGCCCGACCAACTGGCCAAGCGCCAGATCGAGCAGGACGCGGTCCTGGCCGACGCCGCCGACTTCGTGAAGCCGGGCGGCCGCCTGATCTATGTCACCTGTTCGCTGCTGGCCGAGGAGAACGAGGACCGCGTGGCGGCCTTCGTCGAGCGTCATCCGGGGTTCTCGGTCAAGCCGATCACCCTGGCCGGCGTCGAGCAGCACCTGACGCCCGAAGGCTATTTGCGTCTGACCCCCCATAGCGCCGGCACCGACGGCTTCTTCGCCGCCGTGATCGAGCGCGGGTCCTACGCGCCCTAGGAGCCCGCCTGACCGGTTCACGGTCGGGACAAGAGGGCTCGCCCAAAAGAGATTGCTCCCGACAGGGAGGCCGAACCGAAACGACACGCTGGAGAGCCTTTGCCGATGACGACCGAAACCCATCACCAGCGTGTTCTGATCGTCGATTTCGGCAGCCAGGTGACCCAACTGATCGCGCGCCGGGTGCGCGAGGCCGGCGTCTATTGCGAGATCCATCCGTTCGACAAGGCCGAGGCCATGGTCGACGACTACGCCCCCAGCGCCATCATCCTGTCGGGCGGTCCGGCCAGCGTGCTGGAGGCCGACAGCCCGCGGATCGGGACCAAGCTGTTCGACCTGGGCGTGCCGATGCTGTGCGTCTGCTACGGCGAGCAGTTGCTGTGCGACGTGCTGGGCGGCAGGGTGGAGGGCGGCCACGCCGGCGAGTTCGGCCGCGCCGAACTGACCATCGGCAAGAACAGCCCGCTGTTCCAGGGGCTGGCCGACATCGGCGGGCTGGAAACCGTCTGGATGAGCCACGGCGACCGCGTCACCGCGATCCCCGAAGGTTTCGAGGTGATCGCCACCTCGACCGGCGCCCCGTTCGCCGCCATCGCCGACGACACGCGCAAGATCTACGGCGTGCAGTTCCACCCCGAGGTCGTGCACACGGTCAACGGTTCGAAGATCTACCGCAATTTCCTGTTCAACATCGCCGGCCTGAAGGGCGACTGGACCATGGCGGCGTTCCGCCAGGAGATGGTCCAGAAGATCCGCGACCAGGTCGGGACCGGCAAGGTGATCTGCGGCCTGTCGGGCGGCGTCGACAGCTCGGTGGCCGCCGTGTTGATCCACGAGGCGATCGGCGCCCAGCTGACCTGCGTGTTCGTCGACACCGGCCTGCTGCGCAAGAACGAGGCCGACCAGGTCGTCACCCTGTTCCGCGATCACTACAACATCCCGCTGATCCACGTGGACGCCGGCGACATGTTCCTGGGCGAGCTGGCCGGGGTCAGCGATCCGGAGACCAAGCGCAAGACCATCGGCCGCCTGTTCATCGAGGTCTTCGACAAGGAAGCCGCCAAGATCGAGGGCGCGGCGTTCCTGGCCCAGGGCACGCTCTATCCGGACGTGGTCGAAAGCGTCTCGGCCCGCGGCGGCCCGTCGGCGGTGATCAAGAGCCACCACAATGTCGGCGGCCTGCCGGACTTCATGAAGCTGAAGCTGGTCGAGCCCCTGCGCGAACTGTTCAAGGACGAGGTCCGCGCCCTGGGCGTCGAGCTGGGCCTGGCCCCGGCCTTCGTCGGCCGCCATCCGTTCCCCGGCCCGGGCCTGGCCATCCGCATCCCGGGCGACATCACGCCCGAGAAGGTCAAGGTGCTGCAGGACGCCGACGCCATCTATCTGGAAGAGATCCGCAACGCCGGGCTCTACGACAAGATCTGGCAGGCCTTCGCCGTGCTGCTTCCCGTCAAGACAGTCGGGGTGATGGGTGACGCCCGCACGTACGAGAACGTCCTGGCCCTGCGCGCGGTCACCTCGACCGACGGCATGACCGCCGACTTCTTCGAATTCCCCTGGGACGTGCTGGGCAAGACCGCCACCCGGATCATCAACGAGGTCCGCGGCGTCAACCGCGTGGTCTACGACGTGACCTCCAAGCCGCCCGGCACGATCGAGTGGGAATGATTCAGCGCCCTTTCGGACCTTCGCGATGCGATATAAGTCATTGAGATAAAATGTGTTCCGGCTTCCTGATGATCGGCGACCCTCGGGGAGGGCCGGTTCAGGCTTCATTGCCCGCGACACCGCCATGTCCCGGTCCCAACCACGCCGATCGCACGGTCGTGGCGATAGGATTCAGTTCGCCGGCTCGACCGCAGCTGTAGCCGGAACCGCGGCTGGCGGGATCGGCGCCGTGCGGACGTCGAGCACCGCCCGGAGAGCCTGGCCCTGCGGTCCGCCGCGGATTTCATGCGAAAATGATCAAGGCGGCGAGCCTGGGGCGAGCATGGGTCGTCCCATGCTCGCCGCGTGGCGGTTAGTGGGGCTGTCGGAACTTTCTGTCCACGCACACGCCGCCGGGATCGGCGGGACCTGGCAAGCGTACAATCATCTGACGGCCTCTTTGAGGAAAGAACCGGCATAGGATCGGGCCTTCGGTCCCCCCGTTCTCCGCCCAGTAGACCACGCCCGCGCCGGTCACCGCGATGTTGGTGGAGATCGCCGGCGTGTCGCACAGGGGCTCTTCCTTCAAGCCGCCCGAAGCGTCGAGCGTCGCCTTGATCAGCTTGCCGGCGGAAACGAAATAAAGCTGGCCGCTCTCGTCCAGATCGAAGGCGCTGACGTTGTCGCGGATTTCACCCACGGCGGCCCAGTCGGGCGTCGGCGTGGCGATTAGCTCGCGGTTGCGGCTGAAGAGGCGGCCATCCTTGGCCAACATCACCAGGCCCGCGCTGGGCGCGTAGCGAAACTGCGCGCCCCTGACGTCGGCGTCGCCGATCCAATCGCTGAGTTTGACAGGCGGCGCGTCGGTCGGATTCAGCGGCACGCCTCCGCGGAAATCCTGGCCGGGGGCCGTGATGCTCCACCCGCCGCCGCTTGGATTGGACGATACGGCGAAGAGCCATTGCTGGTAGGCGAAGATGGCCACGACGCTGGTCAGCCCTTCGGGCGGCTGATCGGGGTTCTGGAAGTCGACGAGGTACAGGCCGCCGTTCGGATCCTCCCATACCGCGAGCGGCAGCTCTTCGAAGGTCAGCGCCAACTGCCGCATGGTCAGGCCGGTCATCGGCGGCACGGCCATCATGTTCTGGAGGCGGTCGTCGTTGCCGGTCCACAGACATTGCCCCGCGGAAATCCATACGGGATCGCCATAGCCCTGATCGAGGGCCACACGGGCGTGAGCTGTCGCCGGACCATTCAAGCCTTGGGCCGTAAGGGTGTAGGTCGTGGTCATGGGCGGTGTGACGACGAAGGTTCCGGACAGTATCGCGTCACCTGGCGGGGTCATTGACGGACCGCCGGGCGTGATGGCCGCGCTGGCCGCATTGGTCGTCGTATAGGACAGCGTCGCCGAGGCGCCAGGCGCGATGGTGCAGTCGGATGGCGACAGTTCGGCCGATACGGGGCCCATGGTCACGTCCAGCGCCGCCTGGGCCGGCGAATCCGGAACCACGAGTTTGAGCGTGTACTGGCTGTAGGTCTGTGTTGGCGTGAAGGTCAGTTCGCCCAGGCTGGGAAGATTGGCTTTCCACAGGATCGATTGGCCTTGCGCGTCGACGCCGGTGATGGTGACAGGTTGCGGAAAGGCGTCGGGAACGCCCCAGCAGTGCCAGCTCAGCGTGACCGGCTCGCCCTGGTAGATGACGACCGGTGCTGGCGCGGCTTGGATCGGAGCATCGACCGGCGTGGCCTGGAAACTGCCGACCACCGGCCATGGCGGCGATTTGTTGATGTTGACCGGAATGAACCCGTCTTCCTGGCCGGGAATGTCGCGGTAGGCGACGATCATGGTCGTGGCGAAGGGCGGCAGGCTCGACACGAGATTATCGATCGTGACGATCACCGATTCCAGGTTTTCGAAACGACCCGTCGGCTTCAGGCGCCATTGCGCCGTGCTGGTGTCGGCCTCGAGGGTCCATTCGACCACGCCGTCGCCGGAAACCTTGAAGACCGCCGCCGCCGCCTGCTCGTCGGTGCAAAGCGCGTCGTAGCGCCACGGCGCGTAGGCGTCGCCGACGGTCACGAAGCTGATCAGGAAATGCGGCGCCGCGCCCGCCGCGGAGGCGTCCAAAGGCGGTCCGAGGTTCTTCAGGCTGAAGGCCAGGCGGTTGATGATCGGGTCGGGCGGTGTCGGCGGCGGCGGGACGGGCGGGCTTTCGTTGGCCACCTTGAGCGCCTCCAGGGCGTCGTCATAGGCGGCGTTCGCCCCATCGGCTTGCGGTTCGGCGACCTGTAGTTGCGCCTTCAACTGGTCGAGTTCATCCGATCGATCCTGCAACGCCTCGGTGTCGGCCTTGTAGGTTCCGATGTCGACGATCGGGTTGCCGTTCTGCTGATCGGCGTCGACCTTCTGCATCGCCGCCGTCGCGGCCGCCTCGGCCTTATCGATCTGATCCTTCAGCGCCTCTATCTTGTCGGTCAGGGGTTGAAGCGCCGCCTCGGCGTCGTCCGCCGCCTTTTGCGCCGCGATTCTGGGGTCGACGGGCCACGGGACCGGGGGCGCCGTCACCGCCACGTCTCCGCCAGCGGCCCGATCCGCCATCGGCCCGCCAGCCCACGCCCCCCAGTTGATCTCGAACAGCGGCGTGGTCGGTCGAGGCGCGAGGGATTTTCGGGGTTCCAACGAAAGGGCCCGCCCATCGAACGGGACGGGTGTGAGCACACCGGCCGCGTCGCTCTGAAGACCTTTCCAGGCGACGGTCAGCAAAAGGTTGGCGAAATCAAAATCGGCTGGCGCGGCGAAGCCGGCGATGTCGATTGTCAGCAACTGGCCCGGCGTCAGCGGCGGCGCGGCGTTGTCCGCGGTCAGCAGCCAGCCGCCATGGCTGACACTGGCTGTAAAATGCGGCGCGGTGACCACCACCTTGGAGGTGTCGACGGTGACATTGGCGCCAAACTGGAGCTCCAACAGCGCTCCGGCGGGAAACTGCATCGTCGCCGTCGATGTGGTGGTCAGGTCGACCTGAAGGTGATTGACCGTCCCCAGCAGCAGGACCGCGGCCTGGTTGGGGTCGCCCATGTTTCGAGCGTGGGCTGAAAGAAGTCCGTACGTACCGCTCATTGGGAAATATCCTCGCGGACCAGAACGGCCCAGCCTTCTTCAAGTCGTTGGGGATCGTATGACGTGCGAGCCCGGTCGTTCGGCGGGGGCGCGGTCGGGCGCTCGGTCCAGGCTTGGTTCACGGGCGTGCGCCAACGCCATTCCCACCCCGGAAGGCGGGGAAGGGGCGTGGCCAGGGCGTCTTGCGGAAACAGCATGGGCCCGGCGTAGAACGACACGGACAGACGTGACAGCGCGGGCGCATAGAGGTCGGCGGGAACCGAAATGGCTTTCACCGGCAGCACGCCGGAAACGCAGTGAACCTGGGCGCGCGGGTCGATCAGCATCGCGATGGTCACGGGTTTGTCCTGCGCCGCCACCTCGATCACCGAGGTGGGCAAGACCAGGTCTCCGGTCTCGGCCGCGGGCGAGTGGCACTGAGAATAGCCGTCGGTGTCGGTCAGAAAATATGCGGCGAGCCCGTCGTCGGCCTCCTTGAAGTCCCCGACCCGCACCGGCACCCGAACGGCGCGCAGCCCCCGGTCGTCGCGATCACCGTTCCAGGACGGTTGCCCGGCGGCGTCGATCGCCGCTTGCAGCGCAAGCCAATTTTGATCGGCCGCGGGGCCGCCCTTCAGTTCCAAGGACAGCCGCGCTCGGACCAACGCCAACGGGCGCCCCACCAGCATGGCTGGACCGCTGGACGGGTCGGGCGGAATGATGCTGCCGGACGCTCGATCGATGGTTCTGAGCAAGCTCGCCAGATAGCCTCCGCCGCCGCCGAGCACGGCCTTGGCGAAGGCGTTCAGGTCGGGGTCGAGAACGTCACCGTCGATGGGCGCGTTGTCGGGCTCCAAAGGCGCTCCCGCCTGTGGCGCGGGCCGCCAGTGCGCCTGCCCGCCGTCGCCGGACGCCTTGAGCGAGCCCAAGGCCTTCCCCTCGGCGTCAAACAACACCAGCGCGTTGTCGAACAGGTCCGGCACGACCCATCCGCAGATAGGGCTGGCGGCGGGATGTCCGTTGGCCTCCACGTCGGTGGAGCCCGCGGCCAGCCAGCGGAACTGTAGGCGCGCGGGCTGGGTGATCCGGGGAGGAAGGACCACGCTGCCGTCCGGCCGCTTGAAGGCGCTCGCCCAGACGACGCGCGAAGTATCTACCGCGACCTCACGGCCGAACACGTCGACGACCGACAGACTCGGCAGGGTGACAAAGCCGGATCGAAGTCCGGCGTAAGGCCTTGAGCCGTCCGGAGCCACGCCGTCGAAATCGCCGACGGCGTCGGCGATGTTCTGCGCCAGGGGGAGCATGGGCTCCAGAGGGTCGACGATGTTCAGCTGCAGGGTCTGCTCACGCGTCAACAGACCCTGGTGAAAGCCGCTGGCGCTCTGGGCCATCAGCGACGCCTGCTTCAGGCCGGCGGTCAAGGCGGCCAGTTCCGCATCTCCGTTGCCGACCGTGGCGGCCGCGGCCTTCATGGCGGTGAGCAGATCGTTCGTGGCCCGCGACGACAGCGGCGTGAAACCGCTGTAGCTGCTCACGTCCAGAGGGTTGGTGATGGTGTTCAGGAGTTGCAGGTCCACCTGATCGTCATCGAGCACGTGCTGCTGGACAAGGAATTCGGGGGACAATTGCTCGGGCGCGCCATCGCTGCCCGTCGAGGCGACACGCCCGTAGTTCAGGGTCCAGCGCATCAGCAAGGGAACCCAGTCGGGCTGACCGCCGTCCGTGCGAGCCATGGCGGGCGCCGGCAGGCCGCTTATGGCATTTTGCGCCTGGGTCGGTCCGGCCGGATCCATCGCCAGCGCGGTCGCGCGGGTTTGGGCCGAGAAGGCGGGCGACAAGAAGTCGAAACGACCGTCAAGGAGCAGCGCTTCGACCATCAAGGCGTTGGCGGCTTCGGCGGCGCCGGATTCCAATCGGGAGAAGTCGCGTCGGACGAGGACCTGCAGCGTGATGGGCGGTTGGCCGACGGGCGCGGGATTGAGGATGTTGGAAAGGGAACGACAAGGCAGGTAACCGTCGGCGGTCAGGTCTTCGGGTCTGCCGTCCCGCTGGGCCGGCGCCGCGCCAGGTCCATTGAGCAGGATCACCGGATCGGCGGGTTTCCAGAAGCGCGGCGCGGGGCTGCGCTTGAGCCTTAGCGTCGGCGCGAGGCCCTTGGCCACGGCGCAGTATGCGCTGACCACCGCGGCGGCCAGGCTCGTCGCGCCGGCGTCGGGCGCGGACACTCCGTCGTTGCCGATGGCGTCGGCGCTGTAGGCCAGGGTTCCCGAAGCGGCGACCTGGGCGGCCAGCAGGTTCTGCTGGGTCGCGAGAAAGTCGCCCAGGCTTTCAAGCGTCACGCGCGGCGCAATGCTCCAAGGCGGATTGTCGCCAACGCGTTGGTCGGTCAGCAACTGGCGGCGGTACCAGTCGAAGAACAGTTGCTGCTTCAGCGTGGATATGGCGTCCGCGGCGTCGTCATAGGCCCGCTGTTGCTGGTTCAGCACGGACAGGGCATGCGCGGCCCCGGCCGAGAGCACGGCTTCCTGTGCTTGTCCCGCCGCGTCCTGAACCGAGGTTGTCGACGCCCGTTCGTCGATCACGCTCCACTGCCAGCCGCCGTGTTCCGTCCCGAAGGCGCGGCGGTGCAGCTCGGACTTCAGCTTTCCAACCCAGCCGGTTTGCCCATACAGACGCTGATAGAGCCCCGCTTGCACCGCATTGAGCGCGAACTCCGCGTCGGCGACGTTCACCAAGGCTGGGTCGGCGGCCATCAGGGCGGACAGCGCCTGGGCGGCGGTCTGGCCGATCGCCACTTGGGGAGATGGCGGCATGGGCGCGATATCGCCGGTAGGACCCCATCGCAATCCATAGATCGCACCGGAAAACAGCGCGCGGGACGGCGGATCGCCGGTGAAGCGCCACTTCAGGTCATTGGTCTTGCCGTCGACGGCGAGGCCGGCCAACGGGTCCCTCTGGCTCTGCGCGAACCAGCCGACGATCACATAGGTCAGTTGATGCGGCTGGTTGAGCAGGTCGACCGGCGTGATCGCGCCCGCCGCTCCGCCGTCGACCTGGCCTAGCGTGGTCTGAAAGTCGTCATTGAAGGCGAAGACGTTCGCGCAGTTTGGGGCGTAGGCGGCGAACAGCGGATCGCCGTAGCCAACGGCGGTGAGGGGCGTGTTCGTGAGCGACGCGAAGCTGCCGGCTGCGGGATTTTCCTGCCAGGCGTCATAATCGGTCCAGCGGCCCATGTAGCGGAAGAACTGACCTTGATCGCCGTCCAGGAACGGCATCGAGGCGCTGTCGGATTGCCCCGCCTTTTCCAGACGGTCGCTTTCCAGCACCCACGACTTCAGTTGCGGCGGAGCGCCTTCCGTCAGCGAAAGGACCCGGGTCACCAGCCATCGGTTTGGCGCGGCCGGAAACCCGATTGGACCAGCGCCGGCAGGGCCGGTTCCGTGGCGCAATGCGGCCGGCAGGGCCCAATGCAGGCGCACGCCGACCGAGCAGGTGGTGGATTCGTAGCGTCCGACGCCGTCCGCGAGATAGGGCGCGTCGCCCTTGAGCACGCCGTTCTCATAGGCGGGAAAGGCGGAAAAGTCCGACGAGGGGCCGACGAAGGATTGGGCGGCGTCGTTCACGCACAAGGCGCGCACGTTGATGGGGACGATGAGCGGCTCGGTCATGACGTACTCGACGGAGGGGCGACTTGCCCGAAGGTGACCATATCGACGCCCTCGACCATGATCAGGGCGAACTCGGCGGAGGTGAAGGCCGCGGGGGCCAGGGCGCCGCTGGCGCTCGATGCCAGGGCGCTCATGTCCAAGGCGGCTCCGGGCGACCGCCACGGAAGCGGGGACGGGATCGTCGCGGACTGGGTTCCGACCGGCGCGGCGGCCCCCGTGACTGGGTTTCGCAGGTTCTTGAAGAGGCGGCGAAGATCGATGCCGGCGGGATCGGCGGCAGGCGCGGTTTCGTCGATGTCGAATCCGAAGTGCATCGCTTCTGGCGGTTCATGTAGATCCAGGCCGGCGATGACGCCCTGGCACAGACAGAACAACACATCGTCCGACAGGCGTTCGTATCGCACGACGGTCAGGGGGCTGTTGTCCGCGGCGCGCGCGTTCACCTCCATGCCGGGCCAAATCTTGACCGCTCTCGATCGCAGCAGGAATCCGCTGGCGGTGAGGGGCGGCGCGCCGGCCGATGGCCCCACCGGACTATCCCCGGCTTGAGACAGGTCGCCGGTGACCGCGTCGCCGAGGCTGACCGCGCCGTCGACCAAGGCGTCGATCCAGTTTGGATCGAGATGGAAGAAACGGATGGATTCCGGGGGAAGCATGGCTTCCTGCGGAACCAGGTAGTTGAACGGAACGCCGTGCAATCCTCGCAGATGCTCAAGCCACGCGACCACCTCGGGCGGCGGGGCGTTCGATGGCGTCGCGCCCAGAGAGGTCGCGATGAACGCGACAGGAGACGGTGCGGGCGGGGGCGACCCCAGCAAGGCCGAAACCGCCACCTTCATCATCGCGCCGACCGCGTCGCCTAGCGCGGCGGCGCGCGGCGCCCCCGCCAACTGGGGCGTGGTGTCGATCCCCAGCGCCGCGTCGAGTATGTCATGTTCAGCCGCCGCGACGGCGGCGCGGCTGGTCGCGTGCTTCCATCGAAAGAGACGGTCGGCGAAGATCTGATCCTGCAGGCCCAGCAGACGCCCGAGCTGCCAGGCCGCTGCGTAGGAAGCATCCAACAGGCCGGTCGCGGGATCGAACCGCAGAGCGGCGTCAGCGCTGCCTAGGGGGCACTGGGCGGCCAAGGTGCGCGGCACTTGGTAGGGCGCCAGCGGTCCTCTGTACCAGGAGGCGGTTCTGCCGCCGTCGCGCAGGCGATGGTCTAGTCCGACGTAGCCCATGGCCATCGCGGCGGCGACGATTGGCCCCGGAGCGGCGTCAGCCCTGATCGGCAGGCTGAAGGACAGCCAGGGTTGAAGTTGCTGTATGACGTCGGTGAAGGTCTGGGGCTCGAGCTGAGTGTCAAAGCTCCATTGATAGAGGGAGGCCAACCTGATCGTCTTGGGCGCGGACGCGCCCGTCGACTCCGCCCCGCCGGGGAGATGGTTTTCCAAACCCTCGAGACTGACCAAATGGACGGTCGATTTCTTGCCGGCCTTGGGCAGCCGGTTGGCCATCAGGACAGAGTATTCGCCGCCCGGGGGCGCATCGGGATCCGCGCTGGGTTTTTGTCCCGAAACCACGCGGACGCTCGCCAGCCATTTCAGGTCCTGCAGGCTCGGTGCGATGCTCAGAAAAAGACCGTAGTCGATGTCGAGCGCCGCGCAGGGGTCGTTGATCGACTGTCCGAACTCCAAGCCGTCCGCGAGCGGGTACGACACGACGCCGTCGCCAGGGGTCACCAACCCAGACACGGTCGTCGCTGTCAGGACAGGCTGCGGGTCATCCTGGTCGAACACCAGCAGCGCCAACCAGCTTGGCACGTCCGCGCCGTCGACGGGAGCCGCCGGCGCCAGCTGGGGCGACCGGATCCAAGGCAGCGACGGACGCGAGAACACCAGGTGCGGCAAGACGTTGAGAAACTCGCCCTGCGCGTGAGACGGCGGAAATGTCGAGTCGACGTCGGTCGGATTGAGCTGGAAGCGCTCGCCGGCGACATAGAACTGCGTGGTCGTCGAGAAGGTTTGACCGCCGTCGGGCGCGGAAAGCGCATGGTTGACGATGATCCGGTACTCACCGCTCTCGAACCCCGGAAGTCGATGCTGGATGAAGCGCACCTGGCCGGGTTGAAGTGTCGTGTCCGCCATGATCAGGCCTCGCCCAAGACGTGAATGGCCGGCCAGTCGTCAAGAACCGTGCTGGTCGAGAACGCGGTGAGATCGACGCCGCCGCCGGCGGCGAAATCAGAGGTCAGCATGCCCTGGCCCAGCATAGCGGCGATGATCTGGCCGCGGGTCTGGGACGCCGCATTGATGGTCTGCAAAACAAAGCCTTTGCAGGCGCCGCTGGCGCCGCCGGGGAGCGTGTAGGTCAAGTCCGATCCGTGCTGAGGAGCCAGGCCATAGCCGGTGACGGCGCCGCCGCTCCAGATCAACGGCAGGGCGGTGTCGTCGTAGCGTAGGGCCGCCAGGTCGACGGGCTGGGTGGTGTCCGGAGGCCGCTGGGGCGTCGAGATGTCGAAGCCGCAGAGGGTGTCCAGCATCAAGGCCGCCGCGTTGGGGTCTTGAGGGCGCACCTCCGTGGCTTCGCGCCAAAGCGAGGCGGGCGCCGATCGGATTTTTGGATTTCTGCCGACGGTGTAGTCGGTCCAAACGCCGGCGCCGGCTGTTTCCTCCAGCCCCTTGCGCTGAACGATAATCTGCAGGTCCGAGCCGAACTGATCGCCCGCTATGCCCATGGGACCGATCGCCACCGCGGCGTTCCATGTCGTGTTGGGCAGGTCGGGCAGCGTGGTCATCGGCTTGGCGCCGTCGGCGAACGCCACGGTCTTGGCCGGCGCGGCCAGGTTGACCGACAGGACGGCGTTGTCCGGGGTCATGATCCATTGCGGTTCGCCGGACTTCATTTCCTTCGAGCGGTCGCGGAGCAATCCGTTCAGCGCCTGGATCGAGCATACCGCCGTGTCGGCGGGCAGGAACGAGGTGCGGAAATCGGACCACTTGAGGAACTGGCTGTCGTCGCTGTCGTCGCCGAATGAAACGGTGAAGGAGACCACATCCAGATCGATATGGGCGCTGCCCCCGAACGGCGGACCTTTGACGTCGAGGCCCACGCCCACGTGAACGCTGACCGTAACCGACGTGAACAGCAGATTTAGCCGGTAGGAAACGCCGATGCTGGTGTCGATATGGGCGACGTAGTGGAACGGCTTCCAATAGACGAGGAAGTCGGCGTCCGCGTCGAACCAGGCAGACAGGTCGCCGCTGGCCCAGTTGGCCTGCATCGATATGCCGGCCATCAGGCAATGCGGGGTCAGCGCGAAGTACGAAGAGCCCTTCACCGACAGGTTGTCGTTCACCTGCCAAAGCAATGACAGCCGCGCGGGGTCGGGATAGTGGGCCGGCCGCGAGAATTGCGGGTGGTAGCCGCCCATGCTGTAGACGAAGTCGCCGGCGTTGACCCCGTCGCCGTCCTTGAACCAGCTGTAAAAGCCAAAGCCGCCGCTCAGGACCGCCGCGCGCGAGAGCACATAGGAGCGTGGGCTCAACGCGCCGTCCACCTTCAGTGCGCCGCGGTCCGGGTCGAATTCGGCCATCAAGCCGACCTCGAAAAGCGCGACCGGGTCCGGCGCCTCCGGCGGCAGCGACGCGCGCGACAGCCCGAGGATTCCGATCTGGGTTGAGCGGCCGAACTCCAAGGTCAGAAGCGCGAAGGTTTCAACCAGCGTGAACGAGGTGAACTTCACCCCCGCCGCCAGCCAGCCCTCGCCGTTCTGCGCGCTGCAGTCGACATTCACCGATCGCAGAACGCCCTGCAGGTCCGCACCGGTGTCGAAGGGCGGCGGAGCGTTGGGCATCGCCGCCTTGACCAGCGAGAAGTTGGCGATGTCGGCCGCCGAGATCGGCAGTTGCAAGCGGCTGTTGTAGCCCATGCCGACGGCGACGCCTTCGACGAAGAAGGCGGGTGGTCCGCCGAGCGGCGGCTCGCGCGTCAAGCCGAAGACAAAGAGGCCTTCGGGATCGGTGAAGTATTCTCCGACCAGCGCGAATCCGAAGGCTTCCGTGGTCAGTTGGACTTGGCCGGCATAGCCGTTGTCGGTCCGCAGCAATCCGCCGCCGACCGTGACGGCGGGGCTGGCGTAGTCGATGGAAAGGCCCTGCAGGACGGGGCTCGGGGCGAAATGGTTGACCGGAGAACTCAATCCCAGCCCGGAGAAGCCGATGGTCACAGGCCCCAGGGCCATGCTCGCGTCAAATAACAGGCCGAGCTGGCCGTTTTGGTAGCGCATCCCCAGGCGGTCGATAGCGATCGGGCCGAAGGCGCGACCGACGATGAACCAGCGAGTGTTGTCGTTTTCCGGCGGCTGAGGCGGAGCGGGGTCGGCGCCCGGCAGAACGGGAGGCGGCGAGGGCGCATTGGTCCCCTGCAGGGGAACGGACAGCGCGATGCCGCTGGCCCCATCGAGAACCTTCAGCGACAGCGCCCCCCCAGGATCCAGCGCGCCCGCCGGCGGCGCCAGCGCTTGAGGCGGCAAGGCCGCGATCAGGCCGTTGACCACCTCCGCCGAAAGCGCCCCCGAGGTGACGAGCAGATCGACGCCCTGAATTTCCAAGGCTGGCGAGGGCAGGCGCGGACCTACGACTGGAAGCGTGTCCAAGCCGAGATGCAGTTCGAGTTCGGCCGCCAGAAGATAGGTCCAGGGCGCTGGATCCGGCGCCGCGGCGCCGTTGGCCGCGGCTGGCGCTGTCGGACGAGACGCCACGAAGCTGAGGCGTCCGTAGGTGGATGCGCCATCGACGATGTCGCAACTGATCGCCCAACTGTCCGACGGGCCGCCGATGGCCAGTCGACAACCGAGATTGCGCATCGCCAGCCCGTCGCAGGGCAGGGGGAAGTCCAAGCCGGCCATGGTTATCAGGCGTTCGATCAGGCGAACCAGTTCGACGTCCTGATTGGTCAATTCACCGACCAGCATCCAGCTGGACTGGCCGTTGGCGTCGGTGTTGTAGTCGCCGGCCAGTTGCACGATCGCGGGCGAAGCGCTGTCGCCGAGGTCCAGGGTGAGGCCGAGGCTGGCGGTCTGGGCGCCGGCGGTCCGGTTCAGGTGGAAGCTGGCGACGGTGAAGTCGAAGCCGTCGAACAGCGCCACCGGCGTGCTGGAGCTCCCCTGGATATCGAACGACTGCGACGGAAGGTAATGAACCTCCACGTCGTTCAGCGTGAAGTCGCGAAGCGTCTCGGGAAGATCGACGCCTAGGAGGATGTCCTCCAGCATGTCGCCGACGGCCAGCTCGGTGAACGTCACGTCGAATTCTGGCTGAGCGCCCCCGGCGACCACGATATCGACGCTGGCGTCGCCGATCCCGAACAGGCCTTCGACCCGCCAGTTCATCGCGCCGCTTTCATGTTCGCCGATGATCTGGAGATCCGTAAGCGTGATCGTCGCGCCGAGGATGTCGAGGTCCCAGCCCGAGCCGCACTCGATCAGGAACTCGTAGTCCCCGGTGTTCCAGTTGCCGCTCAGTTCCAGGTCGAGGATGTCCAACGCGTCGTGACCCGCCGGCAGGCCCAACTGCTTGGTGATCGCGTCCAAGCTGATCGACGAGCCTGGCGACATGACCAAGCCCAGGTCTCCGGCCTGCGGGTCGATGAACAACTCGAACGCCGCATCGCCCAGGAGCCAGTCGCCTCTGATCTCCAGCGTGGCGGCTCCGTGTCCGGAAGCGTCGCGCGACACCTCCACGCCGAACACAGGCCGCACACTGACGAGCGAGGGGATCAGATCCCAGGTCCCGCCTGAAATCTCCACGGCGATCGAGGCGTTGGCCGGCGTCGCCAACGGCAGGCTGACGGCGATCTGGGTGATCCCCATGCTCGCGACGCCCTGCAATTGGGTCGGCAAGAGACTACTGAGGTTGTCCAGGCCCGCCAGGGACAGCAGCCATTCGGGACCAAGCGGGGTGGCGAAACGGCCGGTCAGCATCGCCGTTCCGTCGCCCAGCGGCGCGTCCAGGCGAACCAGGACCTCCGGCGTCGCGGAGCCGGCCTTCTCGAAACCGACCACCAGCGAGAAGCCAGGCGGGGTGACCCCCGACAGGTCCAAGCCTCCGCGGATGGTGAGGGCGCGGACATCCATGGCCAGGTCGTCGAACGGCAAACGGATCGCCGGGCGGTTGGCGGGGGCGAAGATATGCGTCAGTTCGGCGACCGGTTCCCAGCTGTACGGGTCCAGTCGCAAGGCGCCGGTCACGGCGAAGTCGCCCGAGCCCGCCATCGCTTTCAGATCGTCCCAGGCCCCGCCGCCGGCGCCGGTCGCCAGGAAGGCGGTCCAGAAGTCGCCCGCGAAGCTTAGGGACGCCGAGATATTGAGCCCGGCGACCGTGGAAACGGCGGGCCTGTCGGTCGCGGCAAGACTGCACTCCAACGGCGGCGCCGCGCCGGTGGCCGCGGCCACGGCCGCGAAGTCGTAGGTGCTCAGCAGAAGTTGCGGGCCATTCAGCGTGACGGCCTGGAAGAAAGCTTGCCGTTGCTGGGCCGTGAGACCGCCGCCGCTCACGAGGCCGGGCGGGGCTTTCGGCATTCCCAGTTGATCGAAGGTGATCGACGCGGGCGGATTGACCAGCCGCAGGACCAACTCCAACTCCGCGTTCGCCTGTTGCCCGGTTTGCCAGGACGCGAAGAACGTCGCCTCGACCTGCAGGTTCGACAGGGCGCCGATCGCGGTGACGCCGGTGATGCGCAGGTAGGTGTCATCCGAGGTTATCGTCGGGCTGGCGATGCTCAGCGGCGTCGTCTGCAGCAGACACTGGATGGAGGCGCTCAGGGCGGGATCGCCCAGGGTCGCGGCGTCGAAAACAACGGGCGTCAATCCGCCGCTCGGCCCGATCTTCGTCTTCAGCGTGTCGAGAACGGGGAAGGTCATTTGGCGACGACCGGCGGGCTGCACCCATAGTCGGCCCAGGTCCAGCCGTTCTTCGTGAGCTTCTTCTCCGCCGCGTCCGTCAGGCGCTTTTCAACCGCTTTGGCGGCGGCGCCTCCAGGCCCGCCATCGGAATAATTGATCGAAAATAAAACTGCCCAGTATAGAGCTCGATACTGAAATATATCGAAGCTTTCTCTCTGCGCTTCAATCAGATGGTCGAATACCTTGATGGTCTGTCCTGCACCTGAAGCCGCGTTCTTGAGGTAAATCTTATAGCGTATGCCAAGACCGATGGGTAACGGAAGGCTCACCATGGCTCGGATTTCCTCGTAGAAGCTCTGGCGGGACTTGCCAGTCCGGGTCAATGCGTCTCGAACAGGCTGTGGCAACCCCGCATAAAAGACGTCCGCGCCGCTGCGTAGGGACTGAATGATCTTCGTGGCGAAGGTCAGGAAATCAGGCCAGTCAGTCTCGGGCCATCCGACCGCTTTCAAGGCCGCCTTGTCCGCGGCGGTGAACTGGCTGCGCGAGACGCCCTGGGTGGGCAGTTGATAGGCGGTGATCTTGGCGACCAGGTCGTCCGGCCGGGTGCGTTGGGCGTTTTCGATCGCCAATTGCTCGGTGTTGGCGTGTTTTGAACCGGAGACGAAGTTCTCGAGCGCTTCGTTGCCGCCGTCGCCATGCCCGTAGAGATGGCACCACTCCTGGTCGGTTCGAAGCTGCGGCAGCCAGGTCGCCACCAATACGGTCGGTCGTGCCCGCAGGCCCTCGCTGAAGATCTGCCATGCCGTGGATGCGAAAGGGTCGTGCTTGTCCCCGGCTTCGTTCAGCACGTCGCGAACCAGGTGGGTCGCGCTGCCGTCGCTTTCATAGCCGAGCGCGGTGAAGGCGGCCTTCATCACGTCGCCCGCGTCCAGACGCTCGCCCTTTGAGCGGGCCTTCAGAGGAACGCCGGACGGGCTCCCGAGATTGGCCACGCTCCAGTCGCCCTTCTTCTTTTTTCGCAGTAGAGTATACGCCTTGTATTTCGCCAACAGGGTGTTCTTGCTGCTTATCTGCGCCGCTCCGGCGAATAGATCCCCGCCGCCGTTGGAGATTGAAGGCTGAGGCAATGTATCCGTAGGGCGGTTTTTCTTATTTTGAACGGTTGCGGCGTCCGTCTTCCATTTCTTCCAATAGGAAAAGCCGGGGAGCCTGGTCGGAACAAGTTCAAAGCCTTGGGGCTGGATGCTAAACTTATAGCGTCGCGCGGGATCCAGTCCCATGGCGGCGGCGAAGATCATGTTGTCACAGCGCCACAGGTAGTCGGCCTCGTCGCTCTTGTCGGCTCGAGCTTCGCCGCCTCCGCCGCCGCGCGAACTACCGGGCAGCTTGGGTTGAGCGCCAACCATCTGACCTGTGGGAAGGTCGTAGCGATACACCGCCGTGCGATTGACCTTGACCAATTCGCCCGTCCAGCCATTGGCGGTCTGGGTGAACAGTTTTGACGCCTCGCCAACCTCCACCAGCAGCAGCGGCGGGGCGACTGGTATCCAAATCCAGCGGTGTGCGATGTCGAAGGCGACGCAGTTTGGGAAGTCGCATCCAGGCGACGGCGCCAGCTTCAATTCGGCGTCGGCCGGCGATTGCGACTGGGCGATCGCGGACATGTCCAGCAAGTCGAGATGCCGCATCTTCTGGAACAGCGGCAGCCCGGCGGGAACGTGTGTGCCATCGGCGGTCGGTGGCGCGCTCTTCAAGTCCTGGCCGTTGTCCTGGACACGATAGAATGGTCCTGAGAACTGCGCGTTGAGCTTGACGACAACATTTATGAGCGCCTGCTTTATAGCGCTGTCCGAGAAAGCGGAATTCAGCGTGAACAGCGTGCCCATCAGCTTGTTGTCGGGCCCGGCTTTCTTCTGATCAATGTTCATGACCAGCTGGGGAACGACAGGCGGCGCGAAGCCATATCTGTAAAACGGCTTGAGGATAGCCGCGTTCGGATCCCTGACGAAGTTGCGCGTGACG
Organism: Caulobacter sp. Root487D2Y; assembly: GCF_001427165.1. Classification (NCBI taxonomy): domain Bacteria; kingdom Pseudomonadati; phylum Pseudomonadota; class Alphaproteobacteria; order Caulobacterales; family Caulobacteraceae; genus Caulobacter; species Caulobacter sp. Root487D2Y. The sequence goes on along the minus strand of NZ_LMFD01000010.1, from coordinate 674,931 downwards.
AGACCAGGCTCTTGAATGTTCTGAGCGGCCAGTTCGTCGGTGATCAATTTGGTGACCTGAGCTTCGGAAAATGTCAGGCCGCGCAGGGTGTTGAGATCGTCTGTCGCCGCCACCGGGTCGAAAGCCGACGCCGGCAGCGGCGTGTTGTCTTCGTCGTCGGTGTCGTCGTCGACGGCGTCCGCCCGACCGTCGGCGGCGGCGGGGTCGGGCTCGGGGGGAATGTCGTCCATCGCGACCAGCTTGGTGACGAAGAGTTGCATGGTTCAGGCTCCACGCCGCGGGACGGTAAGGGGGGCGGCCGACCTGGCGGCCGATGTCATGCCGTCGACACCGATCGGACGGCCGTGGGGGCGAGGTCGCGGAAAGAAGGTCATGCCGCGCCGTGCCGTGGCGAGGGCGGGACTGGATCCTCGATCATGCGAATAATCACGTCCTCAAGGGCCCGCGCGCGCAGTTTCAAGACCCCGGAGACGGTCTCCACGAGCGCTGAGAGCAATGTTGCGTAGATTACGATGGTAAAGACAAGGCCGATCGCAACATCCAAGACTGGGCCGAACATCAAGTCTCCGACGTGCACGAGAAAAGAGACGCGCGACGGCGAAAGCCGCGGCGTGCGGTGTGATGAAAAGCTTGGAGAGGGTTAGGTTTCGACCGGGCCCAACGAGGCGGAGTTGTGTAAAGCGCGCGTTGCTAGAAAAACGGCGCGGTCGCAAATCCACACTTCATCTATCTCCCCCCGAGATCAGAAGTCGTACACAATCTTAGGCTTAACGACTGGTCTGGTGAGTCGCAATCCATGTTCTACCTTTGGTCGTTTCGCGGCGCGAAAGGGAGGTCGTCGGCGGGCCCGCGATCGACGGCGCGACATGAGCGGGCGGCCTGAGATTGCTGCTCCATTCATGGGATTTGCTCTAAGTCGCCGCCACGCGCCGTAACGGCCGTATGGGTAGGCTGGAGGCGGCGCTGTCCGCTCCGGCAGGGGCTGCGGACGCTTCGCCCATGCGATCATGATCTCGCATGGATGAGCGGCCGGACACGTGGGACGAGGGGTTAGCCCTCGCCCTTCGGCAGGAAGGGGGCCCAGGCCTCGACCAGCACGCCCGGAACGGCGCTGGCCAGCGCGATGTGCCCGTTCACGAACTCCAGCCGCAGGCGCATGCCCGCCAGACCCACACCCGTGGGCGGCGCGGCGCCGTCCGGCAGGCCGACGCCGTAGTCGCGGATCGACAGCAGGACCATTTCGCCGGCCTGGCGCAGGCCGATCGTGGCGCGCGGACTGCCGGAGTGGCGATGCACGTTGGCCAGGGCTTCCTGGGCGACACGGTACAGCGCGACCTCGGTTGTCCGGGCCATCTTTGGAAAGTCGTCGGCGATGTCGATCTGCAGGGCCAGTCCCGTGCGGCGCGCGAAACCCTCGGCCATCTGCCGAATAGCGGGACCAAGGCCCATCTCCTCCAGGGCCGGCGGGTGCAGCACGTAGGACAGGCTGCGGATCTCCTCCAGGGCGTGGACCAGCAGGGCCTCGACCTCGGTCCGGACCTTCTCGGCGCGGCCATCGACCTTCATCGCGCCCAGCATCAGTTTGGCGCCGGTCAGGTACTGGGCCGTGCCGTCGTGAAGCTCGCGCGCGATACGCCGGCGTTCGTCGTCCTCGGCGTGCAGCAGCGCGGCGGTGGCCCGGCCCAGGGCGGCCTGGGCATGACGCTGAACGGTGATGTCTTCGTGCGCCAGGATCACCAGGGTCCGGTCGTCGCGAGAGATGCGCGTGAAGGTCACCCTGACCCATATCGGACCGTTGGTCAGGAAGATCTGATACTCGTAGCGCAAAGGTCCAGGCTCGCCGGCCAGCAGGTCTCGCAAGCCTTGCCTGGCCTCCGACGCGTCTGGCGCGTCCAGACTCTCGCAGAACGAGATGTAGTTGAGGCCTAGTCCATAGTTCTCCAGCTCAAGTTCGTTGAAATCGACGAACTGCATCCAGGCGTCATTAACCGCGATGATTTCGCACTCGTCGTTGAGGATCGCGACATTGGCCGTGACACTGTCGATTATTGATTCGTGCAAACTAAAGGCGGACCATTCGCTCATCTCGTGAGCCGTATGCATTTCGGTATTTAGCCCTATGTTTTGACTGTTAATGTCACGCGGTCCTGCGCGCAGGATCCACGCGATCGGTCCGCGATGAGAACCGACTTGGCTTACCGCCCCGCGCCTGAAGTTTCGACTTATATTTCGAGCCTGGCGGCGGGTCGCGTACTGAACACCGTCACGAAATGTGAAACCTAGATCTCGGGTGTTGAACGTTCAGGACGGGCGTTCGCCGCAATCGCACGTTCGCAAGGGGTCTATTGTAGGAGGTTCGGGTCGCGAAGCTAAGGTTCCAGGCCGGCATAGACCGTTGAGCCGGGACCGCCGGGCTGACGCAACACCTGGCGGCGCAGCCTGGGGTCGAAGCTGATGTGCACGCAGCGGCTCTTCTCGTAGATCAGTTGATCGAACTTCAGCCCGCTGTCGCGAACGCATTTGGCGACCTCGAGATCGGTCATGCCGTCGACATGGAAATCGGCGGCGTGGCCCAGGGCGTGGGCCGAGGTGGGCGCCCCGCCGACCGCGGCGTTGACCTGCGGATTGCGATAGGCGCTGGTGATCTCGATCGGTCGGTTGAACAGCGCTCGGACGGTCTCCATGCGCTCGGCCAGGTGCTTGAGATTCTCCAAGTGCGCCGGCGGCGGGTCGTTCTTGACCCCCATCGACAGCGCCTTGCTGGAGATGGTGAACTCCTCAAGCGAGAAATGCGCGCTGAGTTTCATGGCCGCCCCCTCTTGGTCGCGGAAGGTTAGCGATTAGTCGGCACAATCCAAGCGCGAATTTCGAGAGCTCCGACTACTGAATCTGGCCGTAGTGGCGGGCGACTGTGAAGTAGATCAGCGGGTCTGGTGGCGTAGCGCCGTTCCCGGAATCCCGGCAGGATGAACCCGTGTCCGACCAGTTCTCCCTCTTCGATGCGCCGCCCGTCACCGATCGGCTGTTCTTCGCGATCTTTCCCGATCCGGCGACGGCGGCCTGCATCGCCGAGCGCGCCGACGCGCTCCGCGCCGCCCATCGGCTGAACGGGCGGCCGCTGGCCCCCGAGCGATTTCACATCACCTTGCATCACCTGGGCGACCACGCCGGGGTGCGACGCGACATAGTGGCGATGGCCGGCCAGGCGGCCGAGGCGATCAGGACCGCGCCGTTCGAGGTTGTCTTCGACCGCGCCGCCAGTTTCCACAACGGCGGCAACAATCCGTTCGTCCTGCAGGGCGGCGAGGGGCTGGACGCCTTGAAGGTCTTCCAGCGCGACCTGGGCCTGGCGATGGCGCGGGCGGGGCTCGGTAAGCTGGCGGACAAGAGTTTCACGCCGCACGTGACGATGCTTTACGACAGGCAACTGGTCGCCGAGCAGGCTACCGCGCCCGTCAGATGGACCGTCGGCGGTTTCACCTTGGTCCACAGCCTGCTGGGCCGGACCGAGCACGTCGCGCTGGGAAATTGGACGCTGCGCTGAAGAGCGGACAGCAATTTTTCGGTCAAGCTGAACCAATCGCGGCGTGGCGCATTGTCTAGCTGTATCCCCCCTTTGATTTGAACTGGCCCCGGAGCCTCCAAGCTCCGGGGTCTTTGTTTTCAGACGATCGCCGCCGGCTCGAGCAGGGCCGCGACGTTACGCAGGGCCTCGCGCAGAAGCGACGCCTTGGCCGGGCCGCCCAGCGAGATGCGCAGACCGGCGGGATGGTCGGATGTCGCGGCGAAGGCGTCGGCCGTGACCAGGGCCAGGCCGCGCGCGGCCGCCAGCGTGCGAAGCCCGCCCGCGTCGAGGCCCGTCGGCAGGTCCAGCCAGACATGAAGGCCCTCGGCGTCGCCGCGCGCGGCGGGCAGGATCTCAGCGGCGATGGCGCGGCGGGCGCGAGCTTCCAGCCGCACGCCGGCCAGGATGCGGTCGGCGGTCCCGTCGCGGATCCAGCGGACGGCGACGGCCGTGGTCAGGGGCGAGCCCATCAGGGTCGTGGCGTGCAGGGCGTCGGCGATCCGCGCGGCCATGGGTCCGGCCGGCGCCGCCAGGAAGGCGGTGCGCAGGCCGGGCGTCAGGGTCTTCGACAGCGTGGCGATATGGAAGGTCCGCTCCGGCGCCAGGGAGGCCAGGGCGGGCAGGGGGCTGTCGAACAGCCGGCTGTAGGGATCGTCCTCGATCAGCCAGGCCTCGCTCGTGTCGACGATGGCCGCCACCGCGCGACGTCGCGCCGATCCCATGGTCGTGGCGACCGGGTTGCGGGTGGTCGGGACCAGATAGACGGCGGCCGGCTGCTCTTCGGCGCAAAGCCGCGCCAGGGCCTCGGGCAGGAACCCCTGGTCGTCGACCGGGCAGGCGACCAGCCGCAGGCCCAGGCGCTCGGCCAGGGCGATGATCCCGGGATAGGTGAGGGGTTCGACGATGACGCAGGCGCCGGGCTTGGAGCCGGATTGGACGCTGGATCGGGTGATCGTCGTCAGGATGGCGGTCAGGGCTGATTGGGCGCCCGGGCAGACGACGATCCGCTCCGCTCCGACCTCTCCGAGCACCGGCGCCAGCCAGGCCGCGCCGGCGGCCCGCTGGCCCGGCGTTCCCGGGCCGGCGTGGTAGGCCATCAGGGTCGCCACCTCCGTGCGATCGAGGATGGCGGCGGTCGTCTCCTTGAGCAGAGCCGCTAGCGACACGCCTTGGGGCGGCGGCGGCAGGTTCATGCTCAGATCGACCAGCCCGGCCTCGTCGTCGACGGCCCGACGGCGCACGAAGGTGCCGCGGCCCACCGCGCCCTCGACTAGGCCGCGCGCCCGGGCCGCGCCATAGGCGCGGGTGACCGTGGTGAAGTCGATGCCGAGTTGGTCGGCCACGGCGCGCTGGGGCGGCAGTTGGTCGCCGGGCTGCAACTCGCCTTCGCGGACCGCCGTCTCAAGGGCCTCGACCAGCGCCAGATAGATCGGCCGCCCGCCGCCCGCGCGGAGGTGTCTCAGCCAGCCGCCCGTGGGGCGATCGCGGGTCACGGTTGCTTTTCCATGATGCAATACATACATTCAATCAAGAATGTATGCAACAAGGCTCGCATTGTATGGAACGGCCCCTGATCACCCATTTCGAGCGCCCGACGAGTCTCCAGGCCGGGTTGCTGTGTCGTTGTCCGCGGTGCGGCCAGGGCAAGCTGTTCGGCGGTTTCCTGCGTTTGGCCAAGGGTTGCGAACGTTGCGGGTTGGACTACGGCTTCGCCGACCCCGCCGACGGCCCGGCCTTCTTCGTCATGACCGGCGTCGGCATCCTGGTGATCACGGTCTGGGCCTGGGCGGTGATCGCCTTGAGCCCGCCGCTGTGGGTGCAGTTCGCGACCGTCTTTCCGGCCCTGCTGATCGGCTGCCTCGGCGCCCTGCGGCCCGTGAAGGCCTGGCTGGTCGCCGAGCAATATATCCACAACGCCAGCGAAGGCGGCGCCTCCAGCGTCCAGAAGCGCTAGCGGAGGGGACGCCCACGGCGGGGGCGGGGCGGGCATCCCCTCCATCGCGCCGCCCGGAAGCGACGCGCAACCCCGTCCGCTGGGCGAACGGGGCATGCGGGATCACCAGTTGAACAGCGTGCCGTCCTCGAGGCGGTTCACCGGCAGGCTGGCGGGGCGATAGGGGAACTGCGCGGCCAGGTCCTCGTCGATATCGACGCCGTGCCCAGGCGTTTCGCCCGGATGCAGTTCACCGCCCTTGAAGGTGTAGGCGTGCGGGAACACCCGGTCGGTGTCGACGGTGTGGCGCATATATTCCTGGATGCCGAAGTTGGGGACCCACAGGTCGAAATGCAGGGCCGCGCCCATGCAGACCGGCGACAGGTCGGTGGCGCCGTGGAAGCCGGTGCGGACGTTGTTGATCTCGGCCAGGCCGGCGATGCGCTTGAGATGCGAGATCCCGCCGGCATGGACGATGGTCGTGCGGATGTAGTCGATCAGTTGCTCGTCGATCAGCTGCTTGCAGTCCCAGATCGAGCTGAACACTTCGCCCACGGCCAGGGGCGTGGTGGTGTGCTGGCGGATCAGGCGGAAGCTGGCCTGGTTCTCGGCGGGGGTGACATCCTCCAGCCAGAACGGGCGGTAGGGCTCCAGGTCCTTGCCCAAGCGGCCGGCCTCGATCGGGGTCAGGCGGTGATGGCTGTCGTGCAGCAGGTGGACCTCTTCGCCCAGCGCCTTGCGGGCGGCCTCGAACAGCTTGGGCACGGTGGGCAGGTACCTGGAGGTCGACCAGACGTTCTCGGTGGGAACCGCCGCGTCGGCGGGTTCGTAGAACAGCTTGTCGCCGGAAACGCCGTAGGTGCTGGCCAGGCCTGGAACGCCGGTCTGCAGGCGGATGGCCTTGTAGCCCATGGCCTTGTAGTTCAGCGCTTCGTTGATCGTGTCCTCGATCGTCGCGCCGTTGGCGTGGCCATAGACCATGACCCCGGTGCGGCTGGCGCCACCGAGCAGTTGGTAAAGCGGCAAGCCGGCGATCTTGGCCTTGATGTCCCACAGCGCCACGTCGACGGCGGCGATGGCCGACATCGTCACCGGACCTCGACGCCAGTAGGCGCCTCTATAGAGAAACTGCCAGATGTCCTCGATCTGGTGGGCGTCGCGGCCGATCAGGCAGGGGATCACGTGCTCCCGCAGATAGGCGACGACCGCTAGCTCTCGCCCGTTCAGGGTGGCGTCGCCGATGCCGTGGACGCCGTCCTCGGTGGTGATCTTCAGGGTCACGAAATTACGCCCGGGGCAGGTGACGATGACCTTGGCGTCGGTGATTTTCAGCATTCGGCTCTTCCGTAAATCCTGACCGGGCGGCCGCCGTTTCCGACCGTCCAGCGCTCCCGCTTGTCCCCCGAAGGATTCGCGAAAGGGTTTAAAAGTGGCCTGGCCAATTGCGTCGTTTCTCAACCGAGTGTCAAGCGGGCGGCGGTCGACCCCGCGCTTCGCGCCTGACTTCTCGAACACTTTCTGAAGTAAATTCGCCAACTATAATGGCTACTTGGCCCTAGGATCTCAAAATTTCGGAAACCGGTGTCATCGATTTCGACGGAGAGGCCAGGGGAATCTCTTGAAAGTGGCCTGGCCACTTGCTAGGGTTTTGGCTCATCGGCGCGGTCGCCAAGGCCGCAAACAAGTCGAGACAAACAAGAAGGGGGAGATCCAATGAACCGGCTGTTCTGCTGCGCGTCCACGTCCGCGCTCCTGTTGGCGGTGTCCACGCCCGCTTTCGCGCAGACCGCGCCCGACGCCGTCTCGCTCGACGAGGTTGTCGTCACCGCCCAGAAGCGGGCGGAGAACGTCCAGAACGTGCCCCTGGCGGTTTCGGTGGTCACGGCCCGGCAGCTGGAAAGCGCCGGCGTCAAGGAGTTCACCGACGTTTCGCGGGTCGCGCCGTCCCTGACCATTCGCCAGGCCGACCAGCCGATCAACGCCTCGGTGGCGCTGCGCGGCATTGGCACCTTCGCCTACGGCATCGGCGTGGAGCCCAGCGTCGCGGTCCAGCTGGACGACGTGCCGGTCTCGTTCCAGGCCCGGGCCTTCTCCGACCTGACCGACGTCGAGCGCATCGAAGTGCTGCGCGGCCCGCAGAGCACACTGTACGGCAAGAGCGCCTCGGCCGGCCTGATCAATATCTACACTCGCGATCCCAGCGCCGAGTTCAGCGTGCTGGCCAACGCCCTGGCCACCGACGATCACGAGTATCGCGGCGCGATCAGCCTGTCGGGTCCGATCGGCGAGACCCTGGGCTATCGGATCAGCGCCAGCCGCAGCGAATATGACGGCAACGTCAAAAACCTCTACGACGGCCAGAAGGTCAATGGCCGCGACGAAACCTCGATCCGCGGCAAGCTGCTTTGGCGGCCGATCGACGACCTGAGGGTCACGCTGGGCGCCAGCTATATCGACGGGGTGGCCACTTCGAACGCGACGATGCGCGTCTATACGCCCGGGGCGACCCTGCGCGGCGCGCCGGGCCTGACCGCCGACGTCACCATGCCCGGCGTCGTGCCCGGCGAGGAGAACCTGGCCGTCAGCAACGACACGCCGCCCTACGCCAAGAGTGAAGGCTTCGGCCAGTCGCTGAAGGTCGAGTACGAGCTGCCCAAGGACTTCACTCTGGTCTCGATCACCTCGCACGACCAGTTCCGCCTGGACGACCAACTGGACTCCGACCGGACGTCCTATTCCGGCATCAAGAACTTCCAGGGCGGCTATTTCAAAGCCAAGGCCAACACCCAGGAGCTCCGCCTGCTGTCGCCGGGCGACAGCGCGTTCCGCTACACCTTGGGCCTGTTCTACGGCGACAACGACCTGCGCCGCAGCTTCAAGCGGGGCCCGATCTTCTCGCTGGCCCAGTGGTACGCCAGCGCGACCTCCGAGAACGTGGCCGCGTTCGGTCAGGGCGAATGGACCTTCGCGCCGAAGACGACGGCGATCGTCGGCCTGCGCTACCAGAAGGAGGACATCGGCTACACGTTCAACGACATCCAGAACGGCAACGCCAAGTTCTCGGGCGGCGATTCCGACAAGTCGGCGACCTACCGCCTGGGCCTGCGCCACCAGATGACCGACGACGTGATGCTGTTCGGCTCGTACGCCACCGGCCACAAGGGCCAGACCTACGACCTGACCACGGGCTTCAACCAGGCCCGCGCCGATGTCGGCCCGATCAATCCCGAGGAGTCCAAGTCGTTCGAGGCGGGGATCAAGAGCCAGCTGCTCGATCACCGCATCCAGCTGAACGGCACCGTCTTCCATGTGAAGTACAACGACTATCAGGCCCAGGGCATCGACACGATCGGCGGCGCCCAGAACTTCCGCCTGGCCAATGTCGGCAAGGTCCTGACCAAGGGCGTGGAGGTCGAGGCCAACGCGATCGTCACCAAGGACCTGCGCTTCAACGCCTCGGTCGCCTATGTCGACGCCAAGATCACCTCGTTCCCCAAGGCCGCCTGCTGGCCAGGCCAGACCGCGGCCCAGGGCTGCGTCGCGGGCTCGCCGTCGTACCAGGACCTGAAGGGCGCGACCCTGCCCAACGCGCCCAAGTGGAAGATGAACGTCGGCGCGGACTTCACCCAGCCGATCGGCGACTACGAGATGCTGTTCTCGGCCGCCTACGCCTATCAGACCAAGGTCAATTTCTCGCTGAACACCGACCCGGGCACCGTCCAGAAGGCCTATGGCGTGCTGAACGTCTCCGGCGGCTTCCGTAAGCCGGACGGCGGCTATCAGGTCGTGGCCTTCGTCAACAACGTCTTCGACAAGAGCTACGGCGTGAACGGCGCCAACCAGTTCGGCAACTTCGGCAGCCAGACGGTCACCGAACTGCAGCCGGCGCGTGACTTCCACCGCTATGCGGGCGTGCGCCTGTCGCTTTCCTACTAGGGCGTTCTCCCAGGGCCTATGCGGCGGGCTCGACGGCCCGCCGCCTTTCTTTCTGCTCCTGGCGGCGGGATTCGCCGCTAGGCTTAAGTTCAAAAGACGGTTCAAACAGGCGAGGGCGTACGGATGGCGGACAATTCGCGGAACGACGGCGAGACCCGGCGCGGTCTGGTCACCCGCCGAGGCGCGGTCGGCGTGACCGGCGGCATGGTGCTGGCGGGCGTGGCGGCCGGCGCGAGTCAGGCCCAGGCGCGGGCCGCCCAGCCGGGTCCCGCCAGCGGCGCTCCCAGCATTCTCTATCCGCACGAGAGCGCCACGCGCTCGACCAAGAGCCTGGCCGCGACCTGGCGCTTCCGCGCCGACCCCAAGGACGTCGGCGAGGCCGAGGGCTGGCTGAAGGGGCTCAAGGACTTCCGCCTGATCCCGGTTCCGGCCAGCTGGAACGACATCTTCGACGACGTGCGCAACTATGTGGGCTCGGCCTGGTACGAGACCGACTTCCGCGTCGACAAGGGCTGGGCCGGCCAACGGATCCACCTGCGCTTCGGCTCGGTGAACTACACCGCCAAGGTCTGGCTGAACGGCAAGCCGCTGGGCGGTCATGTCGGCGGCCACCTGCCGTTCGCTTTCGACATCACCGACGCGGTGTCGATCGACGGCGACAACGTGCTGACCGTGCTGGTCGAGAACAAGATCCAGCTGGACCGCGTGCCCTCGACGCCCGACCGGGCGCGCTGGCACATGCACACCGTCCACTTCCCGCAGACCGCTTACGACTTCTTCCCCTATGCCGGCATCCACCGCCCGGTGCTGCTGCACGCCACCCCCGACGTCCACCTGAAGGACGTGACGGTGAAGACCAGTCTCGACGGCAAGGTGTCGATCGAACTGGAGGCCAGCGCGGCCTGGTCGGGCAAGGCCAGCGTGGCGATCTCGGACGACAGGGGCGAGCAGAAGGGCTCGGCGATCCTGACCGGCGGCAAGGGTTCGACGGTGGTGTCGCTGAAGAATCCGAGGCTCTGGAGCCCGGATGACCCGCACCTCTACACCCTGACCATCCGCCTGGAGAACGGCGCGACGCCCGACGAATACGCCCTGAAGATCGGCGTGCGCACCATCGAGGCCAAGGGCGACAAGCTGCTGCTGAACGGCAAGCCGGTGTTCCTGCGCGGTTTCGGCAAGCACGAAGACTTCCCGATCCACGGCCGCGGCCTGGACGTGCCTTCGATCATCCGCGATTTCCAGCTGCTGAAATGGATCGGCGGCAACAGTTTCCGCACCTCGCACTATCCGTATAGCGACGAAGCGATGATGCTGGCCGACGAGCACGGCCTGCTGGTCATCGACGAAACCCCGGCTGTCAGCCTGGTGTTCGCCGATCCGCCCGAGATCCAGGAAGCCCGCTCCAGGCAGCTCCGCCAGGACATCACCGACCTGGTCCGGCGCGACAAGAACCACCCCTGCGTGATCATGTGGTCCCTGGCCAACGAGCCCCTGGTGAAGCCCTTCCACACCACCGATCCCGAGCCGCCCGGCGGCAACGAGACCGGTCTGAAGTTCTTCTCGCCGCTGTTCGATCTGACCCGTCAGTTGGACAGCACCCGGCCGGTGACCATCGTCAGCGTCCAGGGCGGTTCGACGGACTGGCAGGCCCTGGGCGACGTGGTCTGCGTCAACTCCTACCAGGGCTGGTATTCGCTGTCGGGCCAGTTGGACCTGGCCGAGGAGGCGCTGAAAAGCGACGTGGCCAAGTTGCGCGCTAGCCATCCGAACAAGCCGATCATGTTCACGGAGTTCGGGGCCGACGCCGTGGCCGGCATGCACGCCCATCCGCCGGAGATGTGGACCGAGGAATACCAGGCCGACATGGTCGAGATGTATATCCGGGTGCTGGCCGACTACCCGTTCATCTTCGGCACCCATCCGTGGGCCTTCGCCGATTTCCGCACCTCGCAGAGCATCATGCGGGTCGGGGCGCTGAACCATAAGGGCTTCTTCACCCGCGAGCGGAAGCCCAAGCTGGTCGCCCACCGCACCCGCGCGCTGTGGAGCGCGCCCGCCAAGGTTTGAACCGCCCCGTGACCGAGCCCGCCGCCGACTCGAGAAAGCTGCGCCAGCAGATCGCCAACCTGATCGCGGCCTCGATCCGCGACGGGCGCTGGGCGACGGGCGAGCGTCTGCCGTCCGAGCGGGACCTGGCCGACGACCATCGGGTCAGCCGCCCGACCATCCGCGAGGCGATGATCATCCTGGAGGCGCGCGGCCTGGTCCAGGCGCGGCACGGGGCAGGGGTCTATGTCACCGACGCCCCGCGCCCCGAGGTCTCGGCGCCGCAATTGGAGGTCAGCGCCTTCGAGCTGGTCGAGGCCCGGCGGCTGGTCGAGGGCGACGCCTGCGCCCTGGCCGCGGCGGTGATGACGGACGCGCAGCTCGACGAGCTGACGGTCATCCTGCACGACATGGCCGAGGAGCACGATTTCGGGGCGCTGGCCGACCTGGCCGACCGGCGCTTCCACGTCGCCATCGCCAAGGCCAGCCGCAACGGCGTGCTGGTGGCCATGGTCGAGAACCTGTGGGACCTGCGCTACCAGCCGACCTGTCGCGACCTTCTGGAGCGGGCGGGGCGGATGAGGGCCCAGCCGCTGGTCAATGACCACCAGGAGATCCTGGACGCTCTGAAGGCCCGCGACCCCACCGCCGCTCGCGGGGCGATGCGCGAGCATCTGGGCCGGGTGATCGAGAACCTGATGGCCGTGGCCGAGGCCGACGCCCTTCAGGACGCCAGGGCCCGGATCCAGGCGCGCCGCAGCGAGGTGGCGCGCCGCGCCGACGTCTAGGCCCGCTCTAGGAGGGCCGACCCGAACACAGCGGCGCTGCGACGATCTCGGCCAGCACCGTGCGGTCATGGGCCTGGGCGCGCTGGCGGTAGTGGTCCAGATGATGCGGGACCAGGACGGCCAGGGCCGTGGCCGCGCCGCCGGCGATGATCGCCACCGGCCAGGCGCCCAGCAAGGCCCGCAGGCCGCGCGCCGAGGCTCCGGTCAGAAGGGCCAGCAGTCCCAGCGCGCAGCACAGCATGGCGAGGACCTAGGCCGGAACGGCTTCGGCGTGGCAGGCCTTGGCGGGCGCGGCGTCCTCGTATTCGTCATGGCGGCGCATCCAGTCGCCCATGTTGCCGGACTCGTTGCGGCCCAAGGGCGCGCGGTCGAGGATCATGTAGGTCCCGATCAGTTCCTCGCCGCCGCGGCCATAGCTGGAATAGGTGTGGAACACCTGGCCGGCCTCGTCCTTGTAGAATGCGCTCATGCCCGGTAGCTCGTTGGCGTCCTCGCCGGCGGGCTCGAAATTGTAGGTTGCGCCGGCCGCGATGGCGTCAGGCGTGAACGACACGCCGAAGTCGTAGTTGAATTCGCCGCCGAACGACGAGACCCACGGGAATTTCCAGCCCATCCGGGCCTTGTAGGCGGCGATCTTGTCCAGCGGCGCGCGTGACACGGCGATCAGGGTCACGTCGTGATGGTTCAGGTGGGGCAGGGTTCCGTCGAGGTGGTCGGCCAGGAACGAGCAGCCCGGGCAGCCGGCCTCCCATTCGGGCGGCAGCATGAAGTGGTAGATCACCAGCTGGCTGCGGCCGTCGAACAGTTCGGCCAGGGTCTTGCGTCCGCTCGACGTGTCGAACCCGTAGGCCTTGTCGACCTTGACCCAGGGCAGGGCCAGGCGTTCAGCGGCGTTGCGATCGCGCAACCGGGTTTCTTCCTTTTCGTGGATCAGCAGCGCCTTGCGCGCTTCCAGCCATTCCTCACGCGACGCGACCTTGGGGTTCGCCATCGTCCTTCTCCTCAATCGTGAGCCCGCTCAGCCGCGTGGCCTTGACAAATAGCGTTGATATCAACATAATCGAACCGTGTCAAAGCCGCTGCAAGTTCCCTACGCCGCCACCCTTCATGTGAAGGACACCTGCCTGTGCCTGCACGCCCAGCGCGCGGCGCGGGCGCTGGCGCGGCGTTTCGACGAGGCCCTGCGCGAGTTCGGGATCACCAGCGGCCAGTTCTCGCTGCTGATGTCGCTGAACCGGCCGGAGCCGCCGACCATCGGTTCGGTGGCCGGCCTGCTGGCCATGGACCGCACCACCCTGACCGCCAATCTCAAGCCTCTGGAGCGCCGCGGTCTGCTGACGGTCAGCGTCGATCCCGATGACCGTCGCAGCCGACGCTTGGCCCTCACCCCGGCCGGCATGGCGCTGCTGGCCCGGGCCCTGCCGGTGTGGACGCGGACCCACGCGGACGTCGAGGCGGATCTGCCCGCCGGCGGCGACGCCCTGCGCGCGGGCCTGCTGGCCCTGGCCTGATCGCCCGTCGTCTTCAGCGCCGCTGGGGCGTTCGCCCCGGCCTTTTTCCGTTTTGCCCGATGGCGCGCGATCCCTAGTCTGTCAGACTCGAGAATCTGACGCGCACGGAGCAATCAAGCGTGACGACCACGATCTACGGCATCAAGGCCTGCGACACGATGAAGAGGGCGCGGGACTGGCTGGACGGTCACGGGATCGCCTACGCGTTCCACGACTACAAGGCCGTCGGCGTCGATCGTTCGCGCCTGGAGGCCTGGAGCAAGGCCGTGGGCTGGGAAACCCTGCTCAACAAGGCCGGAACGACCTTCCGCAAGCTGCCCGACGCCGACAAGCAGGGGATCGATCAGGCCAAGGCCATCGACCTGATGCTGGCCAACCCGTCGATGATCAAACGGCCGGTTCTTGCAACGGGCGATCAACTGCTGGTCGGATTCAAGCCTGACGTGTATGGTCGCGCCATGGGTTCGGGGGGCTGAATGGACGCCCAGATCGATCTGGTCATCTTCGACTTCGACGGCACGCTGGCCGACAGCACGGCCTGGGCCATCCGCGCCGTGCGTCCGCTGGCCGAGCGCTTCAAGTTCAAGGCGGTCACCGAGGACGAGATCGCCATGCTGCGCGGCCGCACCAGCCGCGAGATCATCGCCTATCTGGGCCTGCCCCTGTGGAAGGTTCCGCTGGTCGCCGCCCACGGCAAGAAGATGATGGCCGCCGACGCCCACGCGATTCCGCTGTTCTCGGGCACCGGCGACCTGCTGCGCGGCCTGTCGGCGGCGGGGCTGCGGCTGGCGATCGTCAGCTCCAATTCCGAAGTGACCATCCGCTCGATCCTGGGCGCGGAGCTGGCCGGGCTGGTCGACCACTACGGCTGCGGCGCGGCGATCTTCGGCAAGGCGGCCAAGTTCCGGTCCGTGGTCAAGGCCGCGCGAATTCCCAAGGACCGCGTGCTGTGCATCGGCGACGAGACCCGCGACATCGAGGCGGCGCGCGAGGCGGGCCTGGCCTGCGGGGCCGTCGAATGGGGCTACGCCACCCGCCGCGCCCTGGCCGATCACGGCCCGACCATGATGTTCGCGGCCATGGACGAAATTATTTCCCGGGTCGCCGCATCCAATCACGGGGTCGGCGCCGACTAGTCTTCAGAAACGGCGCGAAGGGTCGCGGCGATCTGGAGATGAGAACGATGGAAGACGTTTCTTCCCACTGGTGGTTGATCGTCCCGCTGAGCTGGATCGTGTTCGGCGCCTTTCAGGGCTGGCTGCGCTATCAGGCGCGCCGCGACGCGCTGGATGTCCTCAAGTCCTATGCCCAGACCGGCCGCGAGCCGCCGCCTGAACTGGTGGCCAAGCTGAACGCCGGCTGCACCCACTGACATTCGCGGCGCGGCCCCTGACATTTCGTGGCGCGCCCTCGGAGACCAAGACCATGGAAGACCTCTTTCGATCCTACTGGTGGCTGATCTTTCCGCTCAGCTGGTTCGTGTTCGGCGGCTACCAGAGCTGGCTTTCGTACAAGGCCAACCGCGACACGCTGGACCTGATCAAGTCCTACGCCCAGTCCGGGCGCGAGCCGCCCCCCGAACTGCTGGCCAAGCTCAACAAGCGGTGGAACGACGGCGATGAATTCGACGAGCGGCCGCGCCATCGCTATCGCCGCCATCGCCAGCGCACCTGGTACCAGGTGGTGCTGTTCGCGACCCTGGGCGCGGGCTTCGCCTATGGAGCGGCCACCGACCTCTATGGCGCGGGCGAGGGCTTCACCATCGTCGCCTTCGTGATGGCCGCGCTGAGCCTGGCCTCGATCGTGTCGATCCTGGTCGATCGGGCGCCGAGGGACTGATGGATGCGCCGCTCGTCCAAGCCGCGCGGGGCGGATCGCAATCCGCCTTCGCCCGGCTGGTGGCGGCGCACGAGCGATCCTTGCGCGGGTTCCTGCGCAAGAGCGGCTTCGGCGACGCCGACGACATCGCCCAGGAGGCCTTCCTGGCGGCCTGGTCGAGCCTGGATCGACTGCGTGACGACGAGGGGTTTCGCGCCTGGCTGTTCGGAATCGCCTGGCGCAAGGCGCTGGATAGCAGTCGATCCGCCCGCCGCGCCGCCCGTCGCGACCAGGCCTGGCGTGAAGACCAGGCCCAGGACGCGCCGCGTCAGGCCGATCCGGCCGACCGCATGGCGCTGGAGGCGGCGCTGGCCGACCTGCCGCCGGATCAGCGGGCCAGCGTCACCCTGTGCCTGGGCCAAGGCTGGTCGCACGGCGAGGCGGCCGAGACGTTGAACCTGCCCCTGGGCACGGTGAAGTCGCATGTGAACCGAGGACGTGAGAGACTGCTGGCTGTATTGGGAGACGCGTCATGAGCCCCGACGATCGTTTGGCCGCTTTCCTGACCGAGGACGCCGCTCCAGCGCGGCCGACCGTGGACGCGATGTTCGTCGCCGAGGTGATGCAAGCCGTGGCGCGGCGGGAACTGCGGGTGAAGCTGGCCTCCGCCGCCGTGACGGCCCTGGCGGCCGGCGCGGTGCTGTGGGCTTGCGCCCCGGTGCTGAACGTGGCGGTCCAGACGCTGGCGCCGGTCCTACTGCCGGCGGCGGGGATTCTGACCTTGGCCGCGGCGGTCAGCCTGTTCGGCGGACAGGTCCTGAGCCGTCGCTAGCCCCCGAGGCTCTGAAGGGAATCGTTTGAGTTTTTCGAGAGGGCGCTAGCCTTACGAAAGTTTCATCCGACCCGGCGCCTCCAATCGCCCTGGCCCAGGTCTCTTATCTACAGAAGGCGAGGGCGAGACGCCGCCGCCAAACATTCGAGGGGACTAAATCATGGACTTTGAATTTTTGATCCCGCTGGCGCCGTTTCTGATGGTCGCGGCGATCGTGATCGTGCCGGCGTGGTTGCGGACGCGCGATCGTCGAGAAATGCAGGCGACTGTTCGGGCCGCCATCGAGAAGGGGCAGCCGCTGCCTCCCGAATTGGTCGAGGCCCTGTCCAAGGATGTCCGTCCGAAGATGGTGTCTTCGTCGCATCGTGACATGCGGATCGGCGTCATTCTGTTGTTTGTCGCTGGCGGCGTTGCCCTGACGGGTGTCGCTCTGGGTCAGATCAACGACAACGCCATGTACGGCACCCTGAGCGGTGCGGCCATTCCTGGCATGATTGGCTTGGCCTTCGTCATCCTCAGCTTCTTCAACCCCAACAAGCGCCCGCCGCAAGACTGAGCGCGGATACGGGGAAGAGGGGACCAAGCTTATGGGCACTGAACGCCCACCCACGGGCCACGACGTCGAGCTGGCCGCCCTGGCGGCGGCCGGCGACCGGCGGGCCTTCGGCGAGCTGGTGCGCCGTCACGGCTCGGCCGTGCGGGGCCTGCTGCGCCGGCTGGGGGCCGATCCGGCCACGGCCGACGACGTCGCCCAGGACGCGTTCCTGGTCGGCTACGAGCAGATCGCCGACTATCGCGGGGAGGGGGTCTTCGCGGGCTGGATCAAGAAGATCGCCGCGCGGCTCTATCTGAGGAAGGTCAAGCGGGAGGCGCGTTTCGTGCTGGCCGAGGCCCCCGAGGACGAGGCCCCGGTCGGATCGGACGGTTCCGCCGCGCGCGCCGATCGCCTCGATCTGGATGAAGCGCTCAAGTCTCTGTCCAAGGCCGAGCGCCTGTGCGTTTCGCTTTGCTACGGGGCCGATTGGTCGCACGCCGAGGCGGCCGAGGTCTTGAACATCCCGCTGGGGACGGTCAAATCCCATGTCAAACGTGGTCTGGATAAACTCAGAGCCCGGATGGCCCCGCCGTCCGAAAGCGCACCGAACGACTCCGCGAGGAGAGAGCACCGTGGCTGACCTGGATTTCGAAACCCAACTCTCGCGGCTCTACGGCCAGGCTCCGGTGTTCCGCGACGCCGAACTGTTCGCGCAGCAGGTGACCGACAAGCTGGATCGGGGCTGGGCGCTGCGTCGCGTGCTGATCGGCGCCACCGGCGTCGTGGCCGGGGTGGCGGCCGCCGCTCAGCTGGTCGGCGCGCGCTTCTCCACCGAGTTCTCGCAGATGTCCCAGGAAGGCGCGCAACAGCTGGATCTGGGCCTGGACAAGCTGACCCATCGCTACGACCAGCTGTTCGTTCTGGGCGGTTCGGAAACCGTGTGGCTGGCGGTCGCCCTGGCCGGACTGGCCCTGGCCTTCGCCGTCACCCGGCTGATGGACGAGGTCTAACGCGAGGCGGTCTGGATCACGTTTTCAATGATCATGTTGCGGCGCCGAACAATCTGGCGGAAAACGGCACGCGTTTTTCGCTGGAGTGCTCGCCCTGTCCGCCCATCGTGAAGAAAAGGTCCGTCGCCTGGCGGCCCCCGACATCGCCGCGCGCAAGGGCGGCGAACCCATAGTCTGCCTGACGGCCTACACCACGCCGATCGCCGCCGCGCTGGACGAGTCGTGCGACCTGCTGCTGGTCGGCGACTCGCTGGGCATGGTCGTGCACGGCCTGCCCAACACCGTGGGCGTGACGATGGAGATGATGATCCTGCACGGCCAGGCGGTGATGCGCGGCTCGCGCAAGGCCATGGTCGTGGTCGACATGCCGTTCGGTTCTTACGAAGGCGCGCCGGAAGAGGCCTACGCCAACGCCGTGCGGATCATGAAGGAAACCGGCTGCCAGGCCGTGAAGGTGGAGAGCGGCCCCACCGTACCCGCCACCATCGCCTATCTCGTGCAGCGCGGCATTCCGGTGATGGGCCACATCGGTCTGCGGCCGCAGGCGGTGCTGGTCGACGGCGGTTTCAAGGCCAAGGGCAAGGACGAGGCCGGCCGGCAGAAGGTGCTGGAGGAAGCCCGCGCCACCGCCGAGGCCGGGGCCTTCGCCGTGGTGGTCGAGGGCGTGGCCGAGGGTCTCGCCCGCGAAGTGACCGCCGCCATCTCGGTCCCGACGATCGGCATCGGCGCCTCGGCCGGCTGCGACGGCCAGGTGCTGGTGGTCGACGACATGCTGGGCCTGTTCGACTGGACTCCGAAGTTCGTGCGCCGCTACGCCGATCTGAAGGGCGAGATCGAGCGGGCCGCCGCCGACTACGCGCGGGACGTCAAGGCGCGCACCTTCCCCGGCGAGGCCGAGACCTACTACGCGAAGAAGGGCTAGCGCACTCGCGCACCGGTTCCGCCCCGTTGCGGCTGGCCCAGACACGCTATAGGTTCGCCGCCTCGGTGTGTTCGCTCACCATGGTTTTCAATTCGCGTGTCGGTCCTGGCGCAAGCCGGTGTCGACGCCCCAGGGCGTTGTTTCGCCCTTACCGGAGCCTCGTTCGTGGTCGATGTGTTTGACGAGGTCGAAGAGCAGCTGCGCTCCGACCGCTACAAGTCCCTCGCGCTGAAGTCGCTGCCCTGGGTGGGCGCGCTGGCCGCGGTGGCGATTCTGGGCGCGGGCGGCTGGATGGGCTGGACAACCTACCAGCAGAAGCAGACCGACAAGGCCACTGAAGCCTATCAGGCGGCCTTGACCACCGGCCAGAAGGCGGGCCCGGTCGCGGCGTTCCCCGCGTTCGAGGCGATCTCCAAGACCGGCTCCCCCACCTACAAGGCCCTGGCCCTGATGCAGATGGGCGGCGTGCGTCTGGAACAGAACAAAACGGCCGAAGCGGTGGCTTATTTCGATCAAGCGGCCAAGCTTTCGTCCAATCCGGTGCTCGCCGACCTTGCCGGCCTCAATTCCGCCTTGGCGCTCCTCGACACGGCTCCTTACAAGGAAGTCGAGGCGAGGCTGACCCCGTTGATGGGCGAGAAGAGTCCTTATCGCGTGCAGGCGAAGGAAGCGCTGGCCTTCGCCAAGCTGCGGGCCGGCGATCTGGCCGGCGCGCGCGGCGATTTCCTCGTGCTGTCCAGCTCGCTCGACAACTCCTCGGATGAAATCCGCGAGCGGGCCCGGGGCGCCATGGCCATGATCGATTCAGGCTCCGCCAAGGACCTGCCGGCCGTGGTCAAGGCCGCCATGGCCTTGCCGCCTCCCGCCGCCTTGGCGCTTCCCCCCGGCGTGCAAGCCGACGTCGCCCCCAACACCGCCCAATGAGCCGCCGCCCCATGACGACTAAGCGCTATCTGCTTCTCACCGCGATGATGACCGCCGCGGTGTCGGTGGCCGGTTGTTCGACGGTTTCCAAGCTCAATCCCTTCGACAAGAAGGAAGAGAACAAGACCCTGGCCACTCAGGGACAGCGGATTTCGGTCATCGCCTTCGACCAGAAGGTCGAGCAGGCCGAAGCGCTGAAGGGCGTGGACTTCTTCCTGCCCGAACCGACGGTCCAGGCCGACTGGCCTCTGCCGGGCGGCAACGCCGAGCAGTCGGTCGAGCACGTGGCCGCCGCCGCCAACTTCGACATCGCCTGGCGCAAGGGCTTCGGCCAGAAGGCCAACCGCCGGTATCACGTCACCGCGCCGCCCGTGGCCGCCGACGGCAAGATCTTCGTGATGGACGGCGAAGCCACCGTGAGCGCCATTGACGCCCGCAGCGGTTCCACGCTCTGGCGCAAGGATCTGCGTCCCGCCAAGGCGCCGGGCAAGAAGCACGGCTTCATGGGCTTGGGCGGCAGCACCGGCGACCGCATCGGCTTTGGCGGCGGCGTCGCCTACGCCAACGGCAAGCTGTATGTCGCGTCGGGCTTCCGTTTCGTGGCCCAACTCGACGCCGCGACCGGCGCCGAGACCTGGCGCCAGCAGACCAGCACGCCGGTCCACGCCGCGCCCACCGTCGCCGACGGCCGCGTGTTCGTGATCTCCACCGACAACGAGCTGTTGACCTTCAACGCCGCCGACGGCGCGCCGGGCTGGACCTATCAGGCCCTGATCGAGCCTGCCCGCATCCTGGCGGCCAGCAGCCCCGCCGTCAGCGGCGACACGGTCGTGGCCGGCTTCGCCTCGGGCGAGCTGGTGGCCCTGCGCGCCGCCAACGGCAACGACCTGTGGAGCGAGGCTCTCAGCCGCGCCAGCCGCACCAACGCCCTGTCGGAAATCCGCGACATCGCCGGTCGTCCGGTGATCTTCAAGGGCGACGTCTTCGCCGTCAGCCATTCGGGGGTCTTCGCCGCCACCGACCTGCGCACGGGCCAGGCCCGCTGGAGCCTGCCGGTCACCGCCATCACCAGCCCCTGGGCGGCCGGCGACGTGGTCTTCGTGGTCGACAAGGCCGGCCAGGTGATCTGCGTGTCGCGCGAAGCCGGTCAGGTCTATTGGATCCGCGACCTGAACAACACCGAGCACCTGAGCAAGAAGCAGAAGAAGAAGCGCGCCAAGCACCCGGTGGTCTGGTCCACGCCGATCCTGGCGTCGAACCGCCTGATCACCGTGTCGAGCGAAGGCCAGGCCGTGGCGTTGAACCCCAAGACCGGCGAGACGCTGAAGACCCTGAAGATCGGCCAGCGCACCCTGCTGGGCCCGATCGCCATGGGCGACACGGTCTATGTGGCCACCGACGAGGCCGATCTGATCGCCATCCGCTAGGCGCTCCTCCGGCTCGCCCGGACCTATAATCCAAGCAACGCGAACCCGGGCTGGTCCTTACCAGTCCGGGTTTGTCGCTTTTGTCCCCGAAATCGACTAATCACAGCCCATGCCTTTGAAACTCGCCATCGTCGGCCGCCCCAATGTGGGCAAGTCGACCCTGTTCAACCGTCTGGCCGGCCGCAAGCTGGCCCTGGTCGACGACCAGCCCGGCGTCACCCGCGACCGCCGCTTCGCCCATGGCCGCCTGGGCGACCTGGACCTGGAGCTGATCGACACCGCCGGCTTCGAGGACGTCACCGACGAGAGCCTGGAGGCGCGGATGCGCGCCCAGACCGAGCTGGCGATCGAGGAAGCCGACGTCAGCCTGCTGGTGTTCGACGCCCGCGAGGGTCTGACGCCGCTGGACAAGATCTTCGCCGAGATCCTGCGCAAGCGGAACAAGCCGGTGCTGGTCGCGGCCAACAAGTCCGAGGGCAAGGCGGGCGACCACGGCGCGGCCGAGGCCAATGTCCTGGGTCTGGGCGAGCCGATCCAGATCAGCGGCGAGCACGGCGAGGGCATGGCCGAGCTCTACGCGGCCCTGATCGCCATCGCGCCGGAAGACCTGCAGACCGAACACGACGAGCTGGACGACGACAAGCCGATCAAGATCGCCATCGTCGGCCGCCCCAACGCCGGCAAGTCGACCCTGATCAACCGTCTGATCGGCGAACAGCGCCTGCTGACCGGTCCCGAGGCCGGCATCACCCGCGACTCCATCTCGGTCGACTGGGACTGGGGCGGGCGCAAGGTTCGTCTTGTCGACACCGCCGGCCTGCGCAAGAAGGCCAAGGTCAACGAGAAACTGGAGAAGCTGTCGACCGGCGACACCATCCGCTCGATCACCTTCGCCGAGGTGGTGCTGCTGGTGATGGACGCCACCCATCCGTTCGAGACCCAGGACCTGCAGATCGCCGACCTGGCCGAGCGCGAAGGGCGCTGCGTCGTCTTCGTGCTGGCCAAGTGGGACCTCGTCGAGGATCCGGGCGCGACCCTGAAGGGCTTCGTCGAGCATGCCGAGCGCATGCTGCCGCAGCTGCGCGGCACGCCCGTGGTGGCGCTGTCGGGCGAGACCGGCAAGGGCGTCGAGCGCCTGATGCCGGCCGTGCTCAAGAGCCACAAGGACTGGTCGACCAAGGTCAAGACCCGCGACCTGAACGACTGGCTGCAGATGGCCATGCAGCGCCACCCGCCGCCCAGCGTCGGCGGCAAGCGCATCAAGCCCAAGTACATGGCCCAGACCAAGGCCCGTCCGCCGACCTTCGTGCTGTTCTCCAGCCGCGCCGACCAGATGCCCGAGCAATATCGGCGCTACCTGATCAATTCCTTGCGCGAGAGCTTCGACCTGCCGGGCGTGCCGCTGCGCATCACCCTGAAGTCGGGCGCCAACCCCTATGCCGACGGCGAGGCCAAGGGCCACTCGGGCAAGGGCAAGCGGGAGTTCGAACGGCGCGAACGCGAGGCCGAACGCATTCGCGCCTCGCGCAACACCGTCAAGAAGTCGGTGCGCGTGGCCGAAGCCGCCGCCGCGGCCGCCGCCCAGGCCGCGGGCCTGCCCGTGCCCGCCCCAAGCATCGGCAAGCCTGTGTCCAAGGCGTCCAAGGCGCCCAAGCCGACCGAGACCGCCGCCGCCCCGGCCGCCGAACCCGGCAAGGGCGCGGTCAAGTCGGTCAAGAAGCAGGGCCCCAGGGCCCAGAAGAAGTCGGCCACGCCCAGCTACAAGGTCGGCTTCAAGGCGGCCGGCGGCAAGGCGGCTGGTTCGAAGTCCGCGCCGCGTCGCCCCGTGGCCGGCGCCCGCACGGTTCGCGGCAACAAGGCGCCGCCCAAAGGGCGCTAAAAGGCGGGGGCGCTAAAGGCCTCTGAGCCGGTTGTGCATGGCGGTGGCGGCGATCGCCGCCTCGCCCTGGGCCGTGGTGATCTGGTTGAGGCCGCGCACCATGTCGCCGGCGGCGTAGAGGCCGGGGATCGAGGTCTGCTGGTGATCGTCGACCACCAGCCGGCCCTGATCGTCGTGACGCGCGCCGGCCGCCAGGGCCAGGCCTGTCCGCGGCGTCACGCCCAGAGCGCTGTAGAGCGCGTCGAACTCAACGCGCCCCGCCCCCGAAAAGCAGAGCGCCCGAGGGCGGTCGGGCTGAAGTTCGACGTCCTCGATGGGCGTCTCGATGACCGCCACGCCGGCCTTAGCCAGCAGGGCTCGTTCCTCGGCGGGCAAAGCGTCTGGCGCGGCGATGTGGATCAGGGTCAGCCGGTCGGCATAGGTGCGCAGGAACAGCGCCTCGCGCGCGCCCAGCGCCCCGTTACCGATCACGCCGACCCGCTGGCCCGTGACTTCGAACCCGTCGCAGATCGGGCAGATCCGGAGCAGGGTCCTGCGCACGGCTTCATCGACCTCGGGCAGATCCGGGGCGTTGTCCTCGACCCCGCAGGCCAACAGGACGGTCGCGGCGCGCAAGACGTCGTCGCCGATCTCGAGGGTGAAACCCTCGTCCGTGATGGACAGAGCACGAACCATGCCCGCCTGAATCCGCGCGCCGTAGCGCAGGGCGTGCTCCCTCTGGAGGTCCAGCAGCGTCGCGCCGGCCACGCCATCGGGAAAGCCAGGATGATTGTGGGTTGTCGGGATCCAGGCGGCGCGGCTGTCGCCGCCGTCGGCGACCAGCACCCGCCGCCGGAAGCGTCCCATGTAGAGCGCGGCGGTCAGGCCCGCGGGGCCCGCGCCGACGATAATCGCATCCAGGCGTTCGCGGTTCATCGCGGGGGCGAGCGGGTTTGGCGTCATGGGATCTCCGACGCCGATAGACGCGCCAGCCCGGCAAGGGTTGCGTGCGCCGGCCCGAAACGCACCCCGCCGCGTCGCCGTGATCAGCCGAGGCTGGCCGATTCCTGGCCGCGGTCCTTGAACTTGACGACGCCCTTGGGCGGCACGCGGTCGGGGCGGGCCAGGTCGACGATCAGCGGCACGATGGTGTCGGGCGCCGGCACGGTCTGCGGGTCCTCGCCCGGGAAGGCGCCGGCCCGCATGCGGGTGCGCATGGCCCCCGGATCGACGCAGACGGCGCGCACCGTGGTGCTCTCCATCTCGTCGTCATAGCAGGCGACGATGGCCTCGAGCCCGGCCTTGGAGGCCGCGTAGCCGCCCCAGAAGGCGCGATGGGTCTTGGCGACGCTGCTGGTCAGGAAGATGGCCCGACCGGCCTCGGCGCGGCGCAGCAGGGGGTCCATGGACCGGATCAGCCGCCAGTTGGCCGTCAGGTTGGTGGCCATGATCATGTCCCAGCCCTTGGGGTCCAGGTGGCCCACCGGGGTCAGGGCGCCTAGAACGCCGGCGGCCCCGACCAGGATGTCCAGCTTGCCGAACCGCTCGTAGAGGGCCGCGCCCAGCTGATCCAGGCCGTCGGCCTCGCGCAGGTCCATCGGGACCAGGGTGGCGTGCTCGCCCGTCGCGGTGAAGATCGCGTCGTCCAGGGCCTCCAGGGCCCCTTGGGTGCGGCCCAGGGCGATGACGTGGGCGCCGGCCTGGGCCAGGCCCAGGGCGATGGCCTCGCCGATGCCGCGGGTGGCGCCGGTGACGAGGGCGATGCGGCCGGCCAGCGGCTTTTCGGAGTCGGAAGTCATGGGCGGGTTCTAGTGGCTAAGCGAGACGATGGAAACCGCGACGGCTCCCTAAGGATTGTCCGCCGGACGCGCGCCGTAGCGCTGGGCGATCACCGAACAGGCCATCAGCTGGATCTGATGGAACAGCATCAACGGCAGGACCATGATCCCCGCCGCGGCGCCGGGGAACAGGATGCCGGCCATCGGCACGCCGGTGGCCAGGCTCTTCTTGGAGCCGCAGAACACGATGGCCACCTCGTCCGGCTTGGAGAAGCCCAGGGCGCGCGCGCCGAACACGGTGATCGACATCACCACGGTCAGCAGGACCACGCAGGCGGCCAGCAGCAGGAACAGCTCCGGGACCGTGACGATCTTCCAGATGCCGCCGACCACGGCGGCGCTGAACGCCGAATAGACCACCAGCAGGATCGAGCCGCGGTCGACCTGGCCCACCAGCGCCTTGTGCTTCTCGATCCAGCCCTTGACCCAGGGCCGCACCAGCTGGCCGGCCACGAACGGGACCAGCAGCTGGAGGACGATCGACTTGATCGAGTCCCAACCGCCGACATCACCGTGGGCGTGCATCAGCAGGCCCACCAGCACGGGGGTCAGGAAGATGCCCAGGAGGTTCGACGCCGAGGCCGCGCAGACGGCGGCGGCGATGTTGCCCCGGCCGATCGAGGTGAAGGCGATCGATGACTGCACGGTCGAGGGCAGGCAGCACAGGAACAGCATGCCGCTGGACAAGGTGGGCGACAGCACGCCCGACTTGCTGATCCCAAGGCCCAGCACCGGGAACAGCACGAAGGTGAAGGCCAGGATCGTCAGGTGCAGCCGCCAGTGGGTCAGGCCCGCGACCACGGCCTCGCGCGACAGCTTGGCGCCGTGCAGGAAAAACAGCAGGGCGATGGCGATCTTGACCACCCAGCCGACGATCGTCGCCGCCTCGCCGCGCACCGGCAGCACCGAGGCCAGCACGACCATGCCGAACAGGGCCGCGATGTAGCCGTCGATCTTCAGCTTGGCGAGGAGGTCTTTGAACAAAGGTGGCAACCTGGGATGCGAAATCCTCGTCCTTCGACAGGCTCAGGATGAGGATTTCGAATGCGATCGTGGGCGGAGAGGCGGGGTGTTCAATTCGCCCTCATCCTGAGCTTGTCGAAGGACGAGGGCGTACTGCTGCGTTGAGGTCTATGCGCTCAGCAGCGACAGCTGCTTCTCGGCCTGGTCGTTGCGGCCCTCGGCGATCTCGCGGTCGGTCAGGCGCGTGGGATAGTCGCCGGTGAAGTAGTGGTCGGTGAACTGCGGGTGGGCCGGGTCGCGCGGACCGGCTTCCAGCGCCTGATAGAGGCCGTCGACCGACAGGAAGCCCAGGCTGTCGACCTCCAGGAACCGGGCCATCTCCTCCAGCGACTTGTTGGCCGCCAGCAGCTGGTCGCGCTCGGGCATGTCGATGCCGTAGAAGTCGGGCCACTTGATCGGCGGGCTGGCCGAGCGGAGGTGAACCTCCTTGGCGCCGGCCTCGCGGACCATGCGGACGATCTTCAGCGAGGTGGTGCCGCGCACGATCGAGTCGTCGATCAGGATGACGCGCTTGCCCTCGAGCACGGCGCGGTTGGGGCTGTGCTTCATGCGCACGCCCAGTTCGCGCACGCCCTGGGTCGGCTGGATGAAGGTGCGGCCCACATAGTGGTTGCGGATGATGCCCAGGTCGAAGGGCAGGCCGCTCTGCTGGGCGAAGCCGATGGCGGCGGGCACGCCGCTGTCGGGAACCGGCACCACCACGTCGGCCTCGACGCCGGTCTCGATGGCCAGGCGCTGGCCCATGCGCTTGCGCACGTCATAGACCGAGCGGCCGTTCACGACGCTGTCGGGACGGGCGAAATAGACATATTCGAACACGCAGGGGCGGGCGGCGACGTTCTGGAACGGACGCAGCGACTTCACGCCGGTCTCGGAGATCACCACCATCTCGCCGTGCTCGACGTCGCGCACGAAGCGGGCGCCGATCATGTCCAGGGCGCAGGTCTCGGACGCCAGGATCGGCTGGCCGTCCAGGTCGCCCAGCACCAGCGGGCGGATGCCCAGCGGGTCGCGCAGGCCGATCATCTTCTTGTTGGTGATGGCCACGATCGCGTAGCCGCCTTCGATCTGGCCGACGGCGTCGATGAAGCGGTCGACGATGCGCGCCTTCCGCGAACGGGCGATCAGGTGAAGGATCACCTCGCTGTCGCTGGTCGACTGGAAGATCGCGCCTTCCTGCACCAGGCGCTCGCGCAGGGTCAGGAAGTTGGTCAGGTTGCCGTTATGGGCGATGGCCACGCCGCCGGTCTCCAGATCGGCGAACATCGGCTGGACGTTGCGGATGCCGCTGCCGCCGGCCGTGGAATAGCGGGTGTGGCCGATGGCCATGCCGCCGGGCAGGCGCTGGACCAGGTCGTTGCCGGTGAACGCGTCGCCGACATGGCCCATGTGGCGTTCGGTGTGGAAGCGCTGGCCGTCGAAGGCGGCGATGCCGCAGGCTTCCTGGCCGCGGTGCTGCAGGGCGTGCAGCCCCAGGGCGGTGACGGCGGCGGCGTCGCGTACGCCGTAGACGCCGAACACCCCGCATTCGAGGCGCAGGGTGTCGTCTTCGGGATCACGCCACGGCGCGGACGAGAAGCGGTCGATCGACTGGCCGAAGGACGTCATCGCGATTTCTCCACCAGATCGTCGACGGAGCGACGCTGGTTCTTATCATAACTCGGTTCGTGCGGCTTGCGTTCGGACGGTTTGTCGCTGGCGCCGCCCCCCCTTGTTCCATCGGCGACGGCGTCCTCGATGGCCGGGGCCAATTTTCCCGCCAGACCCGCGCCCTTGGGGGCGAACACCTTCAGCACGCGGCCGGCGGCGTTGGACAGCGGATAGAGCGCCGACTTCGACATCCAGTGGGGCACCCGGTCGGGCGGGGTGGCCATGTGGAACACCAGGCTGAACACCCCCAGCACCACCAGGCCGCGCAGCACGCCGAACGCCAGGCCCATCAGGCGGTCCAGCGTGCCCAGGGCGCCGTCGGCGTGCAGGGTCTTGGTGATCTGGGCCCCGACCAGGCGCAGCAGAACGAAGATGATGACGAAGCCGACCAGGATGGCGGCCGCCGTGGCCGCCCAGTCCGGATCCATCATGGCCCGGAACAGCGGCCCGGTGACGCGCAGGGCCAGCAGGGAGAGCAGGGCGGCGACGATGAACGACAGGGCCGAAGTCAGCTCCCGCGACGCGCCGCGAGCGAAGCCGACCAGGGCGGAGACCAGCAGGATCAAGCCGAAGATGATGTCGAACGGCGTCACGTCAGCTGCCCCCAGATCTCGTCGCCGATGCGGCGCACCGCGTCGGCCAGACGCGCGACGCCGGCGACGGGCAGGGCTCCGCCGCCTTCGGGCAGGCCCGACAGCGGTCCCAGAGCTCGGCCAAAGCCGAGTTTCGCGGCCTCTTTCAAACGTGTCTCCATACGGCTCACGGGCCGCACTTCACCGGACAGGCTGACTTCGCCGAACACGACGCAGTCCTGCGGCAGGGCGATGTCGAGGGCCGAGGAGGCCAGGGCCGCCGCCGCCGCCAAGTCCGCCGCCGGCTCGGTGATCCGCAGGCCGCCAGCGACGTTCAGATAGACGTCCTTGTTGCCAAAACCAAGGCCGCAACGCGATTCAAGCACGGCCAGGACCATGGCCAGGCGTCCGGAATCCCATCCGACCACGGCGCGTCTGGGCGTTCCGTACGCGGACGGCGCGACCAGGGCCTGGAACTCCACCAGGACGGGTCTCGAGCCCTCGATGCCGGCGAACACCGCCGCGCCGGCCGCCCGCTCGCCGCCTTCGTTCAGGAACAGGGCCGAGGGGTTCTTCACTTCGCGCAGACCCGAATCGCCCATCTCGAACACCCCGATCTCGTCGGTGGCCCCGAAGCGGTTCTTGGCGCCACGCAGGATGCGGAACGGATAGCCGCGCTCGCCCTCGAAGCTCAGCACCGCGTCGACCAGGTGCTCGACCACCCGGGGACCGGCGATCTGGCCGTCCTTGGTGACATGGCCGACCAGCAGGATGGCCACACCCTTCTTCTTGGCCAGGCGCACCAGCTCCTGGGCGCAGGCCCGGACCTGGGTGACCGTGCCCGGCCCGGCCTCGTGGGCGTCGCTCCACATGGTCTGGATCGAATCGATCACGACGAGGTCGAAGTTGTCGCGCTTCAGCCCGTCGAGGATGTCGCGCAGGCTGCTCTCGGCCGCCAGCTTCACCGGAGCCTGGGCGAAGCCCATGCGCTCGGCCCGGCCGCGGATCTGGGCCACGGCCTCCTCGCCGGAGATATAGGCGCAGTTGACGCCCTTTAGGCTGGCCTTGGCCACGACCTCCAGCAGCAGGGTGGACTTGCCCACGCCGGGGTCGCCGCCGATCAGGATGGCCGAGCCCGGCACCACGCCGCCGCCACAGACCCGGTCGAACTCGTCGACGCCGGTGATGATCCGGGGCGGGGCGGGGGTGTCGCTTTCCAGGCCGGTGAACTGCAGGCCGCGCACGCGGGTGGCCTTGGTGCTGGACAGGGCCCCGGGCGCGCGGGCCCCGACCTCCTCGACCAGGCTGTTCCAGCTCTGGCAGGCCGTGCACTGACCCGACCACTTGGTCGAGACCGCGCCGCAGGACTGGCAGGCGTAGACGGCGCCGTCACGGGCCATGGGGGCTCCTGATTCGAAGGTGACTGGAGACTACAGCTTGGCCGCCCGCTGCGCCAAAGCCGGACGCACCGCCTCTCAGCCGCCCTTGATCACCCGCCGGGCCCTCGGCGCGATGCGAGTCAGCAGCTCGTAGGCCGTGGTGCCCGCCGCCGCCGCTGCGTCGTCCACCGGCAGATCGGGGCCGATGATCTGCATCATCGCGCCGGGGCGGGCGGCGTCGCAGTCGGTGATGTCGACGGCGATCAAGTCCATCGACACCCGGCCCAGCATCTGCCGGCGCGCGCCGTCGAACCACACCGCGCCGCGCGGATGGGCCGCGCGCGGCACGCCGTCGGCGTAGCCGACCGCCAGGATGGCGACTCGGGTGGTGTCCCGGGCGGTGAAGGCCGCGCCGTAGCCGATGCTCTCGCCGCGCGGCACGACGCGGGCCTGCAGGATCGGCGCCTCCAGGGTGGCCACGGCCTTGATGCGGTCGTCGGCGACATCGCGCGGACCGCCGCCGTACAGGCTGATCCCCGGCCGGCACTGGTCGAAGCGGTAGTCGGCGCCCAGGAAGATCCCGCCGGAATTGGCGAGACTGCGGCGCGCGTTCGGAAAGAGCGCGGCGGCCTCGGTGAAGCGGGCCAGTTGGCGGGCGTTCAGCGGGTGATCGGGCTCGCTGGCGCAGGCCAGGTGGCTGATCACCAGGGTGATGTTGAGGAACTTCAGCCGGTCCATCGCCCCGGTCAGGACCACGGCCTCCTCCGGACGCAGGCCCAGGCGGTTCATGCCGGTGTCGATGTGCAGGGCGGCGTCCAGCGTCCGGCCGCGGGCATGGCTGTTCCAGGCCTCGATCTGAGGCAGGCTGTTGAGCACCGGCGTCAGGCCGGCCGCCTCGATGGCCGGGGCCGAGCCGGGGGTGACGCCGTCCAGCAGGTAGATCGTGGCCGCGCGGTCGCCCAGGGCCTGGCGCAGGACCAGGCCTTCCGACAGGCGGGCGACGTAGAAGCCCCGCGCGCCCTCGTCCCATAGCCGTCCGGCCACCAGGTCGGCGCCCAGGCCATAGGCGTCGGCCTTCACGGCCGGCGCGATCTCGGCCCCCCCATGGGAGGCGTTGGCGGCGGCGGCCTTGAGCACGGCGTGGTTGGACGCCAGGGCGTCGAGGTCGAGGGTGAGGCGGCTGGTTTCGGTCACGGGGCAGGGCGTAGCCGAGCGCGCCGCCCAAAGCCAGCGCGGATGGCGTGGTGTTTCAGTGCAGAGGGTGTCGCGTCAGGAAGTCGGCCGCCAGGCTCTCGATCCCGCTGGCCAGGATCTGAACCCCGATGCACAGCAGCAGGAAGGCGACCAGCCGCGACATGACCCGCGCGCCTGACACGCCCAGCAGGGCCATGACCCGGTCGGACGCTCGATAGAGGCCCCAAACCAGCAGGGCGACGGCCACGGCGCCAAGGCTGGCGCCCAGGAAGAACGGGATCACCGTGTGCCCGCCGGCCGGCCGCTGCGACGACAGGGCGATGGCGACGGCGATCGAACCCGGCCCGGTCGTGAACGGCATGGTCAGGGGAAAAAAGGCGATGTCGTCGGTTCGGCGCTCGGCGGGCGAGGCCGCGTCGCTCTTGCGGTCCTCGTGCGCCTCGGGCTGCATCAGCAGGCCCCAGGCCCGGATCGCCACCACCAGCCCGCCGGCCACGCGCAAGGCTCCCAGGCTGACCCCGAAGAAGTTGAGGATGTAGCCGCCCAGCAGCAGCGATCCCAGCAGGATGGCCAGGGCGTAGGTCGCGATCCGGAAGGCCAGCCGATGGCGCTCTTGCGAGGTGCGGTCAGCCAGGACCTGGTGGAAGATCAGCGAGGCCCCGACCGGATTGACGATCGAGAAGAGCGCCGGGAAAGCCAGCAGGAACGCGCCGACGACCGTGGATGTCGGCAGGGGACTGAAATCCATTCGCGGCCTCGTTCAGCGGGTCCCGACACCGTGGCCGAGACCGGCTGCCCGCGTCAAATCCGCAAACGCTATTCCTCGCCGCCGCTGCGCATCTGATGGAAGTAGTGGTCGCGGGCGAGGTTGCCGAAGCGGGTGGTGTCGCTGTTGAACGACAGGCGCACGGTGCCGATGGGGCCGTGACGCTGCTTGGCGATGATCACCTCGGCCAGGCCTTGCAGGCGGTCCATGTCCTCCTGCCATTGCAAGTGCTCGGGCGTGCCCTCGCGCGGCTCGGAGCGGCCGACGTAATAGCTTTCGCGATAGACGAACCAGACCATGTCGGCGTCCTGCTCGATCGAGCCGGATTCGCGAAGGTCGGACAGCTGGGGGCGCTTGTCCTCGCGCTGCTCGACCTGACGCGACAGCTGCGACAGGGCGATGACCGGGCAGGCCAGCTCCTTGGCCAGGGCCTTCAGGCCCATGGTGATCTGCGAGACTTCCTGCACGCGGTTGGCGTTGGATCCAAGATCCGAGCCGGTGACCAGCTGCAGGTAGTCGACCACGACCAGGTCCAGGCCGACCTGGCGCTTCAGGCGGCGGGCCCGGGCGGTCAGCTTGGCGATCGAGATGCCGCCAGTGGCGTCGATATAGAGCGGGGCTTCCTGCAGCTCGATGGCCGCGTCGCGCACCCGGCCGAACTCGCTGGCGTCGATTTCCCCCTTGCGGAGCTTGTCGCCCGACACGCCGGACGCGTCGGCCAGCATACGCAGGGCCAGCTGCTCGGCGCTCATTTCCAGCGAGAAGAAGGCCACGACGCCGCCGCTGACGGTCTTCTTGGTGCCGTCGGGCTGGGGCTCCCAGGCGTACTTCTTGGCGACGTTGAACGCGATGTTGGTGGCCAGGGCCGTCTTGCCCATCGACGGACGACCGGCCAGCACGATCAGGTCCGAGGGGTGCAGGCCGCCGATCTTGGTGTCCAGGTCGATCAGGTCGCTGGCCAGGCCCGACATGCCGCCGTCGCGGCTGTAGGCCTCGGCGGTCATCTCGACCGCGCCGCGCAGGGCTTCGCCGAAGCTGACGAAACCGGAGCTGGCCGCGCCGCTTTCGGCCAGGGTGTAGAGCTGCTGTTCGGCCGCCTCGATCTGGTCGCGGGCCGGAAGCTTGACGTCGTCCTTGCTGACGCCGCCGTGGGCGGTGGAGGCGATCTCGCCGCCGATGCGGATCAGGTCGCGACGCAGGGCCAAGTCGAACACGGCGCGGGCGTAGTCGCCGACATTGGCGGCGGGCGGGGCCCTGTCGACCAGGTCGGCCAGGTAGCGCAGGCCGCCCAGCTCCTCGAACGCCGGGTCATGTTTGAATTCGTCGGCCAGCAGGATCGGCTCGGCCAGCTGGCCCTTGCGGATGTGGGTCTCGATCGCGCTGAACAGCCGCGCGTGGAAGGGTTCGTAGAAATGGCGGCCCTGCAGGCTGTCGGTCAGGCGCTCGTAGGCCGCGTTGTCGTACAGCAGCACGCCCAGCAGCGCCTGTTCGGCCTCCAGATTGTGGGGCGCGACGGAGACGACGATGTCGCCCATCGCGGAGGGTGGGCGGAGGTCTAGAGCAGGCACGAGGGACATCGGCGGAAGTTAACGCGAACGGTTGTTAGGGGCGACGGGTGAGGCTTCAGATGAACGGGGATGTTTTATGTATGTTCTCTAGGATAACGCTGCGTCAGAAGCGGACGTAGAAGGGGCGCGGCGATCGCTCGCCGCGCCCCATGACGCTTAGCCCAAAGGGTTCAAGGACTTACCAGCTGTAGCTCAGGCGGGTGTAGAGGAAGCGCCCGTTGAAGCCGAACGGCGAGTAGCTGGGGAAGGCCACCACCCCGGTCGTGTTGACCGGCGCCGGGGCCCGGTCGGGGTACTCGTCGAACAGGTTGTTCACGCCCAAGGCCCAGGTGACGTCCTTGAGGAAGGTGTAGCGGGCCTCGGCGTCCCAGACGGTCTTGGCGCCGGACTTGTAGTCCAGCGACGGGGTGGCGTTGGGGATCAGCACCGAGCCATAAGCCGTGCCGCGCAGGGTCGCGCCCCACGGGCCGTTGCTCCAGTCGCCGGCGGCCACCAGCTTGTGGTCGGGCGTGCCCTGCTCGTAGGTCAGGATGTTGACCCTGGCGAACAGGGGCGGGGGCACGGGCAGGCCTGACAGGGTGCTGGTGGTCGGCACCTTGTTGACGTCGGTTTGGTTGTAGTTGGCCGCCAGGGTCAAGTCGAAGCGGCCGGCCGCGTCGGCGTCGAGGCGGTAGCGGGCCACCACGTCGACACCCTTGCTGGTGGTGTCCACGCCGTTGACGAAGAACCGGGCCGTGGTCACGCCGAACGGCTGCAGCAGGTTGTAGATCGCCTGCTGGGTGGGCGTGCCGCCGTTCACGCCCTGGATGTTCTCCGAGAGCACGATGCGGTTGTCGATGTCGATCTGATAGGCGTCGACCGTCAGTTCGAACGGACCCTTGTGGTAGACCGCGCCCAGCGAATAGTTCTTCGACTTTTCCGGCTCCAGCGGCTTGGCGCCGAGGGCGGCGGCCGTGGCGCTGGTGGCCGGGAAGGTGCCGACGTCCACCGCCGCCCCGCCGGCGATGATGTTGATCGAGGTGGTGGTGAAGTACTGCTGCTGCAGGGCCGGCGCCCGGAAGCCGCTCGAGAACGCGCCGCGCAGGGCGAAGTTGTCGGTGAAGTCGTAGCGGGCCGCGATCTTGCCGGTCGTGGTCGAGCCGAAGTCCGAATAGTCCTCGTAGCGGGCGGCCAGGTCGATATCGAGCTTGTCGGTGATCTGGTTGTCCAGGTCGACATAGAGGCTGGTGGCGTTGCGGCTGACGTCGACCTCGTTGGCCGGACGGAAGCCGGGGAAGCCCTGGGCGCCGGCGCCCTTGCCGTTGCCGCCGTTGACCCACGACGCGGTTTCGCCGGCCTCGATCTTGTAGCTCTCGTCGCGATACTCGATCCCGAAGGCCAGCGTGCTGGGCTTGGCGAAGCCGAACAGCTCCAAGGGGCGGTTGACGTCGATGGCCGCCACGGTCTGGCCGTACTGCATCGACCCGTCCTTGAAGCGGGTTGGCGAGCTCGGGCCCAGCGAGGCGTTCAGCGAGTTGATCGTGCCGTATTCGACCTTGTTTTCGCCGTGGGTGACGCTGGCGTCGACGTTGAAGCCGCCGATCACGCCCTTGGTCCCGAAGGCCAGGTTGTAGTCGTCGAT
This sequence comes from Caulobacter sp. Root487D2Y, assembly GCF_001427165.1. Lineage (NCBI taxonomy): Bacteria > Pseudomonadati > Pseudomonadota > Alphaproteobacteria > Caulobacterales > Caulobacteraceae > Caulobacter > Caulobacter sp. Root487D2Y. The sequence goes on along the minus strand of NZ_LMFD01000010.1, from coordinate 640,215 downwards.
CTTGGTGGTGATCCGCGGCACGTAGCCGGTCGGATAGACGCTGACATAGTTGTTCGCGTTGTCGGCCAGGCGCGGGAAGGCCGAGCTTTCGCCCTTGCGGTTCTGGTAGCCGGCCAGACCGTACAGGCTCCACGCGTCGTTCAACGGCAGACCGAAATTGGCGTAGATGGTCTTGGTCTCGACCTGCGGGTCGCCGTAGACGCCCGTCACCTTCCGGGGCGAGACGCGGAGGTCCAGGTCGGCGCGGTTCGTCGGATTGCGGAACGAATATTCGCCGGTCAGTGTCAGGAAGCCGTCGTTGGGCAGGGCGAAGCCTTGCCACAGCGAGGCGCTGTAGGTGGGGCCGTCGTGGGCCGTGCGGCCGTCGCGATTCCGGGTCGTCTTCACCTCGGTGTCGTAGATGCCGTAGGTGGCGCTAGCGCCGCCGCCGTGGCTCGCCTCGCGTAGGCGCAGATTGATCACCCCGGCGATGGCGTCCGACCCGTACTGGGCCGCCGCGCCTTCGCGCAGGATCTCGACGCGATCCAGGGCGGCGGTCGGGATGGTGTTGAGATCGAACGGCGCCGAACCGCGGCCGATCGAGCCGTTGATGTTGACCAGGGCGGCGGTGTGGGCGCGGTGGCCGTTCAGCAGCACCAGCGTCTGGTCGGGCGACAGGCCGCGCAGGGTGGCCGGGCGCACCGAGTCAGTGCCGTCGGTCACCGCCGGGCGGGGGAAGTCGAGCGACGGCGCCAGGTTGGCCAGGGCCTGGGCCAGTTCCGGCGTGCCCTGCCGGGTCAGGGCCTTGTTGTCGACGACGTCGACCGGCGAGACGGTGTCGAGCCGCGAGCGGGCGACCCGGGTGCCGGTGACGACCACCTGATCGACCGCTGTGGTGTCATCGGCTGGCGCGACGTCTTGGGCCTGGGCGGCGCCGGCCACGGCCGCGACGGAAGCGGCGGCCATCAGGAAGCTTCTAAAATGCATGACGAAATCCCCTCGCATGGCTCCCGGCGGCTCTGGGCCTTTTGTTCCGGAAGCGGAGGAGCCCGTCTCCCCCTAAGGAAAGGATGGGGATGCGTGTATTCGCTCACAAGCTGAGCAATTCTGGTTAAACGCGCAGAAAAAAACGGCGCGGATCTCTCCGCGCCGTTCTTCCAGTTTTTTCTACGCGTCTACGAGGCCGTTAGGCTTCGTAGTGGTCGCCTTCGAACGAACCGGCGCCGCCTTCGGCCATGTCTTGGGCGGCTTCGGCGTCAGCGGCGCGGTCTTCCTCGAACTGAGCGGCGATGACGTTTTCGCCGCGCGCTTGGCGATCGGCTTCGTCTTGGCTGCGCGCGATGTTGAGGGTGACCGTGACGGTCACTTCAGCGTGCAGCTTCACCTTCACTTCGTGGACGCCCAGCGTCTTGATCGGCTTGTCCAGCACGATCATCGAGCGGTCGACCTTGCCGCCTTCGGCCTTGATGGCGTCGGCGACGTCGCGGCCCGCGACCGAACCGTACAGCTGGCCGCTTTCGCCGGCTTGACGGATCATCACGTACTGCTTGCCGTCCAGGCTTTCGCCCGACTTGCCAGCGGCTTCGCGGTTCTTGACGTTGCGGGCTTCGATCTCAGCGCGCTGAGCTTCGAAGGACTTCAGGTTGGTCGAGTTGGCGCGCAGGGCCTTGTGGCGCGGCAGCAGGAAGTTACGGGCGAAGCCGTCCTTCACCGTGACGACGTCGCCAAGAACGCCGGTGCCTTCGACGCGTTCGAGCAGAATGACTTTCATCGTGGTGTCTCCCTTACTTCACGACGTAGGGGAGCAGAGCCAGGAAGCGGGCGCGCTTGATGGCCTTGGCCAGTTCGCGTTGCTTCTTGGCCGACACCGCGGTGATGCGCGACGGCACGATCTTGCCGCGTTCGGAGACGTAACGCTGCAGCAGCTTCACGTCCTTGTAGTCGATCTTCGGCGCGTTGGCGCCCGAGAACGGGCAAACCTTGCGGCGACGGAAGAACGGGCGGCGAGCGCCAGCGCCGGCGGCGGGAGCGCCGGCTTCGGGAGCAGTGGTATCGGTCATGATCTCTCTTCTCCCTTACGCGGCCGGCGCGAAATCGTCGCGCGGGCGCTCGGTGCGCTCGCCACGTTCGCGATCGCGACGGGCCAGAACCGGCGACAGTTCCAGGTCCAGCTCTTCGACGCGGATGGTCATGAAGCGCAGCACGTCTTCATTGATCAGCAGCTGACGTTCCATCTCCTTCACGGCCGCGGCCGGAGCGTCGATGGCGAGCAGGGAGTAGTGGCCCTTGCGGTTCTTCTTGATGCGATAGGTGAGGTTACGCAGGCCCCAGTATTCGATCTTGGCGATGTGACCGCCATTTTCTTCCAGGAGAGCCTTGAGTTGCTCATTCAGAGCTTCGGCCTGTTGCGGCGAGATATCCTGCCGCGCGATGACCACGTGTTCGTAGAACGCCATGTTTTCCTTCTTCCGGCTTGGAAGGCGGCGCGAGCGACGGCGGAAGTCCGTCGATCACGATGGATCCTGCATGCCGAGCGGGAAATCCCGACCCAAAGGGCTGCGTGCAAGACCGCCATCCGTGAGAGGGCGCGCTAATAGCCGAAAGGCCGCGCGAAGGCAAGGAAACCCTGCGAAACCGCCAGGGGCCGCCGACGGCGCGACGCCCGCCGGAAATCCGTGCGGTCGCGAACCGCTCGGAAACCGGGCGGCAAACAGTTGTCATACAAATTTGTCGACCAGGTTCTTTGGACCCGCAAAGGCTTATGCTATCGGGAGTTCATGGGGTTTCGAGCACTTGCGTCCCTGATCGCGGCCGTGGCCGCGACCGCCGCCTTCGCCGCGCCGGCGACGGCGGGCGACATCGTGCGCAAACCCGACCTGGCGGTGTGGGGCGCGGACGGCCGGTTCCAGGGCTATTCGGCCGCCCAGACGCTGGATCTGTCGAGCGACGCCGAGAAGGCGACCTTCACCGCCAAGGTGGCCGGGAACCTCGACGACCCGACCTATAATTTCGACCTGAACCTGAACCAGAAGCCCGACGAGCACGTCACCACCAACCGGGCGGTCGGCGTCGGAGCGTCATGGAACGCCCGCGAGGCGGCGATCCGCTCGTCCCTGGCCCGTTCGTTCGGCTTCGGCCTGCTGCCCAAGACCAACTATGTGCGGCTGTCGATGGACATGAACGCCGTCCAGCCGGTCTATCTGCGCGGCCGGATGCCGGTGACGCGGGCCAATGTGCGGTCCGAACTGACCCTAGACGGCCGTCGGGTCGCCTCGATCGCCGTGGGCGGCGGCACGACGGGCCAGGAGGGGGTCGATTTCAGCCTGACCCGGCCGTTCGACCTGCCCGCCGAGTTCACCGTCAGCCTGCGCGCCGACGACGAGCGGGTCCAGGACGGCCGGCTGATGGTCAAGCTGGTCCGCGCCACCTGGTAGGCCTCAGGCGGCCTCCACCGCCTTGATCTCCGCCTCGCGTCCCTGACGCCGCACGGCCTGGGCGAACCGCTCCAGATAGCGCGGGTTCTCGGTGCCCATCATCCGGTCCCACCAGGTGAAATAGAGCCCGTAGTTCCAGCCGGCCTGGGCGTGGTGCAGGTCGTGATGGGTCACGGTCGTCAGCCAGGACAGCAGCGGGCGGCCGTCCCGCGTGGCCGGAAACAGCTCGTAGCCGCTGTGGCCCAGGGTGTTGCGGACGATCTGGTGCAGCATGAACAGCCCCGCGACCGGCCACTGGGTGGGGACCAGCAGCATCCACAACGGCACGAACAGCGCGTTGATCGCCGCCTCGCCCAGATCGAAGCTGTAGGCGGTGAACGGCGAGGGGCTGTTTGAGCGGTGATGACGGCGGTGAAAGACCCCGAAAAGCCTCCGGTCGTGGATCAGCCGGTGGGTCCAGTAGAACCAGGCGTCGTGGCCGACGATCATCAGCGCCAGGCTGGTCCAGAACCAGGCCGGTCCCCACTCGCGGGCGATGTAGGGACCGTGCATCAGGCCGGCGCGGAACAGGCCGAAGCTCAGCAGGCCGACCGTCGAGAAGATCATGATCGACCGGATCGAGGTGGCGAACTCGATCAGCAGTTGGCGCGCCGGCGGGCGGCCCTCGCGAATTTTGCGACCGGCCAGCGGGGCCGCCAGCACGCCCCACAGCGCCAGCCAGACGCCGACCGCGAAGATCACGTAGCGGCTGACGTCGGTGAAGACGCCTTGCAGCCAGTGTTCGGCGAAGGGGAGAAGGAACGACATCGGATGGTCCTCGGATGAGTGATGTCCCGAGGAAGACGCGGCCGTCCGGGCCCGTCGCGCCGATCGCGAAATCAGGCGGTCTTGTCGGCTTTCGGCGAAGGATCGCCGGTTTCGACCAGCCGCAGCCGCGTGGGGACGGGCGTATTGGCGCTCCGCCATTCGGTCGGGGTGACGCCCGTCGCGCCCCGGAAAGCGCGGTTGAACGGGCCCAGCGAGGCGAAGCCCAGGTCGTAGGCGATGGTCGAGATCGACTTCAGGGCCAGGTCGGGGGCGGCGAGGGCGGTCTTGGCCGCCTCGATCCGCCGGCCGTTGACGTAGTCGGCGAAGTTGCGGTGGCCCAACACGCCGTTGATCAGCCGGCGCAGGCGGTGCTCGGGCGCGCCGACCAGGGCCGCCAGGGCGCTGATCGACAGGTCCTCGCCGCGCCAGACTTCGTCCTGGTCCATGGCGGTCTCCAGCCGGGCCAGAACCAGGCGGTCGGCGGGGGTCAGGTCCATCAGAGGCGCGGGCGACGGCGTCGCCGCTTCGCCGGCCTTGGACGCCACCACCAGAAGCGGTTCGGCGCGCAGCAGGGCGACGGAGGCGGCCACGGACAGGGCGGCCAGGGTCAGCGATTGCAGCAGGCCGGCGGCGGGCAGCCCCGGCAGGCCGCCGATCCAGGCCATGTCCCGAATGCTGAGCAACAGGATGTAGCCGGCGGCGGCGATCATCACCGGCCCCCGTATGCGGCGACGCTGAGCCACAAGGTCGTCGCGCCAGCCGCGCCAGATCACCAGCAGGGCGTGCAGCACCAGTCCGGCCGAGGCCAGGTTGAAGACCAGCCAGAACGGCTTGCAGATCGTCGGCGGCATGGACCGGGCCAGGAACCACAGCGCCACCAGCCCAACGGCCGGCCACAGACGATGCGGCGAGAAGCGTCGCTCGTCGGCAAACAGGGCGTAGGCCAGGGCCCAGAACAGACCGGTGGTAGCCACCGACAGCGCGCAGACGATCGGGGAGGCCACGGCCACGCCGCCCGGCCTGTAGCCCTCGATCACATGGGCCATGGCGCCGAGGAAGAACAGCCCGCCGACCCAGCGCGCAGGAGTCGTGCGCCGATCCAGGACCAGGCCCAGTCCGGTGACCGCGAAACCGCCGATGGCGACGCCGCGGGCCAGGGTTTCGAAGAGGATCGTGTCGCCCATGGCCGACACTCTAGACGAAACACGCGCGGACCGATCCGACCCGCGCGCGCCGATTTCGCAAGAGGCTGGTCGAAACCGGAATTATTTCAGCTTGCCGGCCTTGTAGGCCTTCACCGCGTCCATGGTGTTGGTGACGTGGCCCTGGAAGTTCAGGTCGCTGTAGGCCAGCAGGATCTTGCCGCTGGGGGCGATGACATAGGACGTGCGGTTGGACAGGGTGTCCTTCATCGGCAGCACGACGTCGTAGGTCTTGATCAGGGCCGGATTGGCGGCGGCGACCGCGAACTTGTCGCGGCAGTGTTCCTTGGAGAAGTCCTTGATGCGGTCGACATTGCCGGCGGTGACGCCGATCACCGTCGCGCCCAGCTTCTCGAACTCGGGCGTGGCCTCGGCGAATTCGTGGGCCTCGGCCGTGCAGCCCGAGGTGTAGGCGGCCGGGAAGAAGTACAGCACCACAGGACCCTTCTTCAGCGCCTGGGACAGGGTGAAGGAGAAGTCGTTGCCGGCCAGGGCGGCGGGGGCGGTGAAGTCGGGGGCCTTGTCGCCGACCTTGAGGGCGGCCAGGGCGGGCGAGGCGGCCAGGAGGGCGCCGCAGAGAGCGAGACCGGTAAGCAGGCGTTGCATGCGTAGGCTCCAACGGAAGGCGAGGGCGCAACCGACTGCGCATATTTTCAATAACGCCATTCCTTCGCCTTCCAAACGCCAACCTGCGCCCCTAAGACGAAAGGCGTAAACGGGAGGCGGACATGGCGCTCGGCGAGACGGAAATCCCCACCCTGGCGGCCTGGGCGGGCGGGCCCGACCGGTTCCGGGCGCTGTTCGAGGCCTTCTACGCCGCCGTGCCCGACGATCCGGTGCTGGCCCCGGTGTTCGCCGGCATGAACCCGCGCCACGCCGAGCACGTGGCCGCCTTCGTCACCGAGGTGTTCGGCGGTCCCAAGGCCTACAGCGAGGCCGGCGGCGGACACGCCGCGATGATCGGCCATCACCTGGGCCGCCATCTGACCGAAGAGCAGCGCCGGGCCTGGGTTTCGCTGATGCTGGACACCGCCGACGCGGTCGGCCTGCCGGCGGATCCGGAATTCCGCGCCGCCTTCGTCGGCTACCTGGAGTGGGGCACGCGGCTGGCGGTGATCAACTCAGCGCCCGGCGTCGAGGCGCCCGCCGACAACCCGCCGATGCCGGTCTGGGGCTGGGGACCGCCGGGCGGACCCTGGCTGGGCTGAATTCGGGCCGACTTGCCGCCCCGCGTTCGATGGCCTAACCCTCCGCCCCTGAATCTTTAGAAAGAGGCGCGGGCTTCCATGAGCATCGCTTTCATTTTCCCGGGACAGGGCAGCCAGACGGTCGGCATGGGCGCCGATCTCGCCCAGGCCTTCGCCACCGCCCGCGAGGTCTTCCAGGAGGTCGACGACGCCCTGGGCCAGAAGCTGTTCAAGCTGATGATCGAGGGCCCCGAGGGCGACCTCACCTTGACCGAGAACGCCCAGCCAGCCCTGATGGCCGTCAGCCTGGCCGTGAGCCGGGTGCTGGAGAAGGAATTCGGCGTCGGAATCGACAAGGCCGCCTTCGTGGCCGGCCACAGCCTGGGCGAATACAGCGCCCTGGCCGCCGCCGGCGCGATCACCCTGGCCGACACCGCCCGCCTGCTGAAGCTGCGCGGCCAGGCCATGCAGCGCGCCGTGCCGGTGGGCGAGGGCGCCATGGCCTCGCTGATCGGCCCCAAGACCGACCTGGCCCTGGCCGAAGCGGCCGCCGCTGCAGGCTCGGAAGTCGGGGTCTGCGTCGTGGCCAACGACAACAACAACGGCAACGTGGTGATCTCCGGCGCCAAGGCGGCCGTCGACAAGGCCATCGAGAAGGCCAAGGAGCTGGGCGCGCGGGCCATTCCGCTGAACGTCTCGGCCCCTTTCCACTGCCCGCTGATGCAGCCGGCGGCCGACGAGATGGCCGAAGCGCTGTCGAAGACCACGATCATCGCCCCGCGCGCGCCGCTGGTGGCCAACGTCACCGCCGCGCCGGTCCACGATCCGGACGTCATCCGCAAGCTGCTGGTCGAGCAGGTCACCGGCCGCGTCCGCTGGCGCGAGAGCATGACCTGGCTGGCGGGCGAGGGCGGCGTCACCCGCTTCGCCGAGGCGGGCGCAGGCAAGGTGCTGTCGGGCATGGCCAAGCGGATCGCTCCGGACGCCGAAGCCGTTCCGCTGAACAGCCCGGCCGACCTCGAAGCCTTCGCGAAATCCCTCTAACCCCATTCTTTCCTTGGGGAGGAAACCCAAAATGTTCGATCTCACCGGCAAGACCGCCCTCGTCACCGGCGCCACGGGCGGCATCGGCGGGGCCATCGCCAAGGCCCTGCACGGGCAAGGCGCCCATGTCGTGCTCTCGGGCACCCGCGAATCGGCCCTGGCCGAGCTGGCGGCCCAGTTCGGCGAGCGCGTCTCGTTCGTGGCGGCCAATCTCTCGGACGCCGAACAGGTCGACGGCCTGGTCGCCAAGGCCGAGGAAGCCGCCGGCGCGCCGCTGGACATCGTGATCGCCAACGCCGGCATCACCCGCGACGGCCTGATCGTCCGCATGAAGGACGAGGACTGGGAGACCGTGATCAAGGTGAACCTGGAAGGCTACTTCCGCCTGTCGCGCGCCGCCGCCAAGGGCATGATGAAGCGCCGTTCGGGCCGGATCATCGGCATCACCTCGATCGTCGGCGTCACCGGCAATGCGGGCCAGACCAACTACGCCGCCTCCAAGGCCGGCATGATCGGCTTCTCCAAGGCTCTGGCCCAGGAACTGGCCAGCCGCAACGTGACGGTGAACTGCGTCGCCCCCGGCTTCATCGCCAGCCCGATGACCGACGCCCTGACCGACCAGCAGAAGGCCGGCATCCTGGCGACCATTCCGGCCGGCCGCCTGGGGGAGGGGAGCGATATCGCCGCGGCCTGCGTTTACCTGGCCAGTGACCAGGGCGGTTACGTCACGGGTCAGACCTTGCACGTCAACGGCGGCATGGCCATGATCTGACGTATCGTCTTTATCCCGGGCTCGTCGCGTTCTGCTTGGAAAGACGAAAGCCCACATTTCTAACCGGACGTGCCGCTAGTCACTCGAAAAAGAACGTGATAGGCGGTGGCCCGACAATTCCCGTGGCTGGTGAAGGTTCGCCAAAGCCATCCACGGAACTGCAAGATTCAAAACGAGGGACTAACAGAATGTCCGACATTCTCGAGCGCGTGCGTAAGATCGTCATCGAGCACCTGGACGCCGATCCGGAAAAGGTCACCGAAAAGGCCAGCTTCATCGACGACCTGGGCGCCGACAGCCTCGACAACGTCGAGCTGGTCATGGCGTTCGAAGAAGAATTCGACATCGAAATTCCGGATGACGCCGCCGAGCACATCCAGACCGTCGGTGACGCCGTGAAGTTCATCACGGAAAAGACCGGCGCCTAAGGCGTCGGGTTCGCGTATTTCTGCGAACAGGACTATCAACCGCCGCGTCGCACGGGCTCTTGCCATCGTGCGCGCGGCGGCTTTCGTATGTGGCCGAGATTCGCGGGTCCAAATGGGGATTCGGGGCCGTGTCGGATTCGTCAGCGTCCCCATATGTCCGCGATGCGAAGGTTGGGAGTGATCCATGCGTAGAGTCGTCGTCACCGGGCTTGGCCTTCTGACCCCCCTGGGTCAGGGCGTCGATGTCACCTGGAAGAACATCCTGGCCGGCAAGTCCGGCGCCAACAGGATCTCGGCCTTCGATCCGACGGAATACGGCTGTCAGGTGGCCTGCGAGGTGCCGCGGGTCGACGGACGCGGCGGCGGCGGTCCCGATGTCGAGGGATCGTTCAATCCCGACCTGACCATGAGCCCGCGCGACCAGAAGCGCGTCGACGACTTCATCCTGTACGGCGTCGCCGCCGCGGACGAAGCGGTGAAGGATTCGGGCTGGGTCCCGGAAACCGAGGAAGACCGGTATCGGACCGGGGTGATTCTCGGCTCGGGCATCGGCGGCCTGTCGACGATCGCCGACACCGCCCTGGAGCTCGAGGCCAAGGGCCCGCGCCGCATCAGCCCGTTCTTCATCTCCTCGGCGCTGATCAATCTGATCTCGGGCCAGGTCTCGATCCGCTATGGCTTCAAGGGCCCCAACCACGCCGTGGTGACGGCCTGCGCCACCGGCGCCCACGCCATCGGCGACGCCACGCGGCTGATCAAGTACGGCGACGCCGACGTGATGATCGCCGGCGGCGCCGAAGCGGCCGTCTGCAAGGTCGGCATGGCCGGCTTCATCGCCTGCCGCGCCGTGGCCACCGCCTTCAACGACACTCCGGAGAAGGCCTCGCGCCCCTATGACAAGGACCGCGACGGCTTCGTGATGGGCGAGGGCGCCGGCGTCGTCGTCCTGGAAGAGTACGAGCACGCCAAGGCGCGCGGGGCCAAGATCTATGCCGAGGTGATCGGCTACGGCCTGTCGGGCGACGCCTATCACATCACCGCCCCGGCGGAAGACGGCGACGGCGGCTTCCGGGCCCTGTCGGCGGCCGTGAAGGACGCGGGGCTGAAACCCTCGGACATCGACTATGTCAACGCCCACGGCACCTCGACCATGGCCGACGGCATCGAGGCCGGGGCCGTCGAGCGCTTCCTGGGCGATCACGCCAAGAACGTGGTGATGTCCTCGACCAAGTCGATGACCGGCCACTTGCTGGGCGCGGCCGGCGCGATCGAGGCGATCTTCTCGGTCCTGGCGATCCGCGACCAGATCGCGCCGCCGACCATCAACCTGGACAATCCGGACGTGCACGTCGCCATGAACCTGGCGCCGAACAAGGCCGTGCCGCACAAGATCGACGTGGCGGTGTCCAACAGCTTCGGCTTCGGCGGCACCAACGCCTCGGTCGTGTTCCGCAAAGTCCCGTGAGCCGCAAAGCCCCGCCTCAGCGCCGCGCGCCGCGCCCGACGCCCAAGACGGGGGCTTCCCGCAAGGCCAGCCCGCGCCGCCGCGAATCCGCGCCGGTCGGCCGCCGCATCGCGGCCATGGGCGCGGGCCTGCTGACCATGCTGGGCCTGACGGCCATGGTGGTCGTGCTGGGCGCGATGTGGGTCTATCAGGGCCCGGGACCGACCGCGCGTTCGGGCGAGGTCACCACCGTCGTCCTGCGGCGCGGCGCCAGCCTGCCCGAGATCGCCGGGGCCCTGGAGCAGGCGGGGGTGATCCGCTCGTCCTCGCTGTTCCTGACCGCCGCCCAGACCACCGGCGCGGCACGCAAGCTGAAGGCCGGCGAATACGAGTTCCCTTCCCGCGCCTCGCTGCGCCAGGTGCTGACCAAGATCCGCGACGGCAAGATCGTCCGGCACCATGTGACCATCGCCGAGGGCCTGACCTCGGACATGGTCGTCGACATCCTGATGCGGGCCCCGGAGCTGACCGGCACCGTGGCCACCCCGCCAGAGGGTTCGGTGCTGCCCGAGACCTACCAGGTCCAACGCGGCGAGGACCGCTCGGCGGTGCTGCAGCGGATGATGGACGACCGCGACGAACTGCTCGACCGGCTGTGGGCCGAACGCCAGCCGGGCCTGCCTTTCGAGACCAAGGATCAGGCCGTGACCCTGGCCTCGATCGTCGAGAAGGAAACCAGCCTGGCCCGCGAGCGCCCGCACGTGGCGGCGGTGTTCATCAACCGCCTGCGCCAGGGCGTCCGCCTGGGCAGCGATCCGACGATCATCTACGGCCTGACCCGCGGACGGCCGCTGGGCCGGGGCATCCTGCTGTCGGAACTGCAGCGCCAGACGCCCTACAACACCTATCTGATCGACGGCCTGCCCCCGACCCCGATCGCCAATCCGGGCAAGGCCGCCCTAGAGGCCGTGCTCAATCCGATGAAGAGCGACGACCTCTATTTCGTCGCCGACGGCACGGGCGGGCACGTCTTCGCCTCGACCTACGAGGAACACGAGCGCAATGTCGCCAAGTGGCGGCAGGTCGAACGCGCGAAGACGGCGGGTCCCGTGACGTCCAAGATCCCGCTCGCCGGAGGCTGATATGGCGCTGTCAGGCATGACCGGCTTCGCCCGCGTCGAGGGCTCGCACGGGGCCTGGTCGTGGGCGGTGGAGGCGCGCAGCGTCAACGGCCGCAATCTGGAGACCCGCTTTCGCGGCCCGCCGGGCTTCGAGAGCCTGGACCGCGCGGCCCGCGACGGGGCCCAGGCCCGCTTCCAGCGCGGCCAACTGACCGTCAACCTGCAGGCCAAGCGGATCGAGGCCCAGGCGGCCGTCCAGATCAATGTCGAGATGATCGAGCGCTACCTGAAGGCCGGCGCGCCCTATGTCGCCACCGGCATGGTCGCCAAGCCGTCCCTGGACGGCCTGCTGGCCCTTCGCGGCGTGATCGAAGCCCGCGAGGAGGACGAAGCCGCCGAGGATCGCGCCGAGGTCGAGGCCGTCATGGCCGCCACGATCGGCCAGGCCCTGGACGGGCTGAAGGTCGCGCGGCTGGAGGAGGGCGCCGCCCTGGCCCCCATCCTGGCCGGCGCGGTCGACCGGATCGAGGCCCTGACCGTCCTGGCGTCGCAGGAAGCCGCCGGCCAGCCGGCCGTGCTCAAGGACCGCTACGCCCGCAAGCTGGCCGAGCTGATCGGCGAGGCCGCCTCGGAGGAGCGCATCGTCCAGGAAGCCGCCGCCATGGCCGTGAAGGCCGATGTCCGCGAGGAACTGGACCGATTGGCCAGCCACGTGGTCGCGGCGCGCGCCCTGCTGGCCGCCGACGCGGCCGCGGGCCGTCGCCTGGACTTCCTGTCCCAGGAGTTCATGCGCGAGGCCAACACCCTCTGCAGCAAGTCGGCGCTGTCGGCGCTGACCGCGCACGGCCTGGATCTGAAGGCCACGATCGAGCAATTCCGGGAACAGGTTCAGAATGTCGAATAATCCGCATGGACGCACGCGCGGCCTGCTGCTGATGGTCGTGGCGCCGTCGGGCGTGGGCAAGACCTCGCTGACCCGCCGCCTGGTGGCCGACCACAACGACCTGCACCTGTCGATCAGCGCCACCACCCGCGAGCCGCGTCCGGGCGAGCACGACGGCCGCGACTACCATTTCGTCAGCCACGACAAGTTCCAGGTGATGATCCAGGACGACGCGTTCCTGGAATGGGCCGAGGTCTACGGCAACCACTATGGCAGCCCGCGCGGGCCGATCATGGAGGCGCTGGACCGCGGCGAGAGCGTGCTGTTCGACATCGACTTCCAGGGTGCGATGAAGGTCCACAAGCAGGCCGGGCAGGACAGCGTCCTGGTCTATATCCTGCCGCCGTCCCTGGCCGAGATGAGCCGCCGCCTGCACGCCCGCAGCCAGGACAGCGAAGAGGTCATCCACCGCCGCCTGGCCCGCGCCAAGGACGAGGTCGCCGCCTGGGAGCAGTTCGACTACGTCATCCTCAACGACGACTTCGACAAGGCCTATTCGGACCTGGCCCACATCTACCACGCCGAACGCCAGAAGCGCTCGCGCAACCCGTGGATCGGCAATCTGGTGGCGGATCTGCTGAAGGAAGAGATTTGAGGCTTTGCCCGTTCGGGCGGTCGCAATTGGCCCAGGTCCGTACTTTGGGCGTGCTTGAAGCTTGACCAGTGGCTATCGTGCCTCGTGTTTCGGGGGGCGTTATGTCTAGAGTTGTCGTTGTCGCGCTGGCGTTCGGTCTCGGCGCGTCCACAGGGTGCGTCTCCAGCGCTCGGGCCGAGGACGGCCCCGCCATCGCGCCCGTTCCGGCCTGGGTCAAGCCGGTCGAAATCCCCAATACGCCGCAGGACGCCGCCGACGGCGCGCCGATCAAGATCGTCGTCCTGGATCGCCAACTGAACTTCGGGCCCGACGGCGATGCCTCGTACGGTGAGAGCGTCATGCGGATCCAGACGGTCCAGGGCCTGAGCGCGGCTGGAATCTTGTCATTGAGCTGGCGTCCGGGTGTGGACACCCTGGTGGTCCACAAGGTGCACATCCTGCGCGGCGGCCAGGTCATCGACGTCCTGGCCCGTCAGGCCTTCACGGTGCTGCGGCGCGAGAACAATCTCGAGTTCGCCATGCTCGACGGCGTCCTGACCGCCACCCTGCAGCCGGAGGGCCTGCAGGTGGGCGACGTGATCGACATGGCCTTTACCGTGACCCATCGTGATCCGGTGCTGAAGGGTCATGCCCAGGAGGTGCTGTCGGGCCTGTCGAGCTTCGACGCCCAGCGCATCCAGGTCCGGGCGATCTGGACCAAGCCCAGGCCGGTCGCCTGGCGCGCGTCGCGGGACTCCGCCTCGCTGAAGTCCAAGCGCCTGGGCGACACGACCGAACTGACCATGGACCTGCGCGACGTGAGGGCCGAACGGATTCCGGCCGACGCGCCAGACCGGTTCAAGCGAGGTCGGGAACTGGAGTTCAGCGACTTCGTCAGCTGGGAAGAGGCTTCGGCTCTTTTGTCGCCCCTGTTCGCCAAGGCGTCGGTCTTGCAGGCCGGTTCGCCGCTGAAGGCCGAAGTCGCCAAGATCCGCGCCGCTTCCAACGATCCGCGCGTGCAAGCGGCGGCTGCCCTGGCCCTGACCCAGAACCAGGTCCGTTACGTCTATCTGGGCATGAACCAGGGCGCCCTGACGCCGGCCGACGCGGACGTCACCTGGATCCGGCGGTTCGGCGACTGCAAGGGGAAGACCGCGCTGTTGCTGGCCTTGCTGGGCGAACTGGGCGTCCAGGCCGAGCCGGCCCTGGTCAGCGTCGGCGAGGGCGACGGCCTCGAAACCCGCCTGCCGGGCCTGGCCTCGTTCGACCACGTGATCGCGCGCGCCGTGATCGACGGCAAGGTCTACTGGTTGGACGGCACGCGGATGGGCGACGGCGCGCTCGAGGACCTCAAGGTCCCTGACTATCACTGGGCTCTGCCGGTGCGGCTTTCTGGGGGTCAGCTGGAACGGCTGACGCCGACGCCGCTGACCGAACCCGAGGGGGATTCCAGCCTGAAGCTGGACGCCTCCGGTGGGCTCGACGCGCCCGCGCCGGCCCGGGCCGAGATCGTTTTCCGCGGTGACGCCGCCTATCAGCTGAACGCCTCCATGGCCGGTCTGCCCGCTGCGGAACAGGACCGAGGCATGCGCGAATACTGGTCTCAGCAATACGACTTCATCGTCCCGAAATCGGTATCCGCCACCTACGATCCCAAGACCCGCACCGAGCGCCTGATCCTGGAAGGCGAGGCGAAGATGGGCTGGTACGACAGCGACAAGGGCGGCCGGCGCTATGAGCTGGACGGCGCGTCACTGGGTTGGAAAGTCGACTACAAGCGCGAGCCGGGCCCGTATGCCGACGCGCCGTTCGCGGTGGCGCATCCGATCTTCACCCGGGCTCGGGAAGAGATCGTCTTGCCCAACGGCGGCGCGGGATTTGTCATCGACGGCGCGGACGAGGACCGCACGGTCGGCGGCGTGAAATTCGAGCGCCGCACCAAGATCGACAAGGGCGTACTGACGATGACCGCCGATACGCGGTCCGTGGGGCCGGAGTTCCCCGCCAGTGAGGCCAAGGCGGTGTCCGACGGCTTGGCGGCGCTCAAGGCCGTGCAGGTCTATGTGCGCGCGCCCGCGGGCTATCTTCCCACCCAGAAGGAAACGGAGCTGCTGCTGACGCACGAGCCGACCACGGCTGACGCGTTCGTCGACCGGGGCTCCCGGTTGCTCGACCAGCGCGAATACGACCGGGCGATCGCTGACTTCAGCAGCGCCCTGGCCCTCGATCCGAACAACGTGCTCGCCTACGCCGACCGCGGGGTCGCCCACGCCTGGAAGGACGAGGTCGAAGCGGCGACGGCGGATTTCGATTCGGCGCTGCGACTGGATCCCCGAAGCTGGGTGGCGGTGCAGGGGCGGGGGATACTCGCGGAACGGCGCGGTGACTATGCCGAGGCCGTCGTTGCCTACGGGCGGACGATCGACCTGCACTCGGGCGGGACCTTCGCCTTGCTGCATCGCGCTCGCGGCCATCGGGTGCTGGGTCACGACGATCTGGCCCTGGCCGACACCGCCGAGATCCTGAAAATCTCCCCAAACAACCTGAACGCCCATGCCCTGCGCGCCGAGATCTTCCAAGCGCGGAACAAGCCGGACCTGGCGATCGCCGAGGGTGATGCGGCCGCGGCCGCCAATCCGGACAACACCAGCGCCCAGGTCTTCCGGGCCGGCCTGCTGGCCCGGAACGGTCGTCCCGCCGAGGCCGAAAAAGCCTATGCGGCGGCGCTGGCGCTCAAGCCCGAAGCCTGGATCCATCTGGCCCACGCGGGCTCGCGCGATCCCAACGATCAGGCTGGCCGCCTGTCCGACATCCTGGCCGCGCTCAAGCTGGAGCCGGACAATGTCGGGGCCGGCGTGATGCATGCTCGGTTGATGACCCAGATGGGCCGGCACGACGAGGCGATCGCCGAACTCGGCAAGCTGTTGCGCAAGACCAAGGACAAGCCCCCGATGTTGCTGGAGCGGGCGACCGCCTACGCCAAGGCCGGCCGGACCGACGCGGCGCTGAAGGATTTCGCGGCGGTTCGCGTGGCCGCGGTCGGCAACGGCGAACTGTTCAACAACCTCTGCTGGACCCAGGCCACCTTGAACCTGGCCCTGGACGCGGCGCTGGGCGATTGCGATGCGGCGCTGCGTCTGAAGCCGCACGAGGGCGCCTTTATCGACAGCCGCGCCTTCGTGCTGCTGCGGCTGGGGCGGCTCGACGAGGCGCTCCAGGCCTATGACGAAGCGCTTAAGCTGCGACCCGGCCAGGGCGCGTCCTTGTATGGTCGAGCGCTGACGCGCCTGCGCAAGGGCATGGCGGTGGAGGGAGCCGCCGATCTGGCCGAGGCCCGCGCCGTCGATCCCAAGCTGGACCAGCAGTTCGCCGACTATGGCCTGGCCGCGCCCGCGGGAGGGGTCAGCCGGCCATGACCGACCGCGCCAAGGCCTGAAAACCTTCGACGGGGATCGTCTCGGCCCGCGCGTCCGGATTGATCCCGGCCTTCTCGCACAGCGCGCCGCCGCCGAGGCCCTTGAGGCTGGAGCGCAGCATCTTGCGGCGCTGGCCGAAGGCGGCGGCGGTGACCTTTTCCAGGGCCGCGACCATCGCCTTGTCGGGCGCGGGCTCCAGCGGGACCAGGCGCACCACGGCCGAGGCCACCTTGGGCGGCGGGGTGAAGGCCCGGGCCGGCAGGTCCATGACCACCTTGGCGGCGCAGACCGTCTGGGAGACCACGGCCAGGCGGCCATAAGCATCGTCGTCGACATCGGCGGCGATGCGGTCGGCGACCTCCTTCTGGAACATCAGGGTCATCGACAGCGGCCGGAACGGGCCGGTCAGCCAGTTGATCAGCAGCGGCGTGCCGACGTTGTAGGGCAGGTTGGAGACCATGTGGGCCGGACCGCCGGCGATGGCGGCCATGTCGACCTTCAGGGCGTCGCCCTGGACGATGGTCAGCCGGCCTTCGGCGGCGGCGGCCAGGTCCTCGAGCAGCGGGATGAACCGCTTGTCCATCTCCACCGCCACCACCCGCGCGCCGGTCTCCAGCAGGGCCCGGGTCAGGCCGCCGGGGCCGGGACCGACCTCGATCACCACGTCGCCTTCGCCAACCTCGGACAGACGGGCGATCTTGCGGGTGATGTTCAGGTCCAGCAGGAAGTGCTGACCGAAGCTCTTGTTGGCCAGCAGGTCATGCTCGGCGAGAACCTCGCGGAGCGGCGGCAGGTCGGCGAGGGTGGGCGAAGTCATGTCGAGATGCTCTGGTTCGCAGGTCTTGGACCGCAATCCTCGTCCCCTAAAACTGTCCGGGCGACAAGCTCAGGATGAGGATTTCTACTGAACGGCCTTCGCCATAGCCCTCATCCTGAGCCTGTCGAAGGACGAGGGCGGTTCACCGTCGTTTAAAATTGGATCTGGATCGCTCAGGCGATGGCGCGGCGGTCGGCGATCTCGGCCGCCAGGCGGATGGCGGCGATCAGGCTGTCGGCCCGGGCCAGGCCCCGACCGGCGATGTCGAAACCCGTACCATGGTCGGGCGAGGTGCGCACGATCGGCAGGCCCAGGGTGATGTTCACCCCGGCCCAGAAGTCCAGCATCTTGACCGGGATCAGGGCCTGGTCGTGATACATGCACAGCACCGCGTCGTAGGTGGCGCGGGCCTCGGCGTGGAACAGCGTGTCGGCGGGGGCGGGGCCCTTGACGTCGACGCCCCGCTCGCGAAGGGCGCGGACGGCGGGCTCGATGATCGCCGCCTCCTCGCCGCCCAGGGCGCCGCCTTCGCCGGCGTGCGGGTTCAGGGCCGCCACCGCCAGGCGCGGAACGGCGATGCCGAAGTCCCTGCGCAAGGCCTCGGCCGTCACCAGGCCGGCGTTGACGATGGCGTCGATCGAGAGGGCGGCGGGCACGGCCGACAGCGGCGTGTGGATGGTCACCAGGGCGGCGCGCAGGTCGCGGGCCGCCAGCATCATGATCGGACCGTGCGGCGGCTGGCGCTCGCCCACGTGAGTCAGTTCGGCCAGGAACTCGGTATGGCCGGGAAAGGCGAAGCCGGCGTCGTAGAGCGGAGCCTTGGCGATGGGAGCGGTGACTAGGCCGGCCACGGCGCCCGACAGGGCCAGGCCCGCTCCGGTCTCGATCCAGCGGATTACCTGGGCGGCATGGGCGCTGGACGGCTGGCCGGCCACGACGGGCGACTGCAGCGGGATGTCGAGGACCGGCAGGGCCTCGCCGAACACCTTGATCGCCTCGACGGGGCCGGTGACGGCGCGGACCTTCACCCCCCCGCCGGCCGAGGCCAGCAGCTGGGCGTCGCCCACCACCATGAACGGCGGTCCCTCGGCGCGCAGGGCCGACCAGGCCTTGGCGATGATCTCCGGCCCGATGCCGGCGGGATCGCCTGCGCTCAGGGCGAGGGCCGTGGTCTTCACCGGGTCTCGATGGTCGCCGAGTTGCGCAGGTCTCGCAGATAACGTTTGGAGATCAGCGCAAGCTGTTGGCCGCGCAGGCGATTTTCGATCTGATCGTGGCTCGGCGCCTGGGCGCCCGACTGGCGCTTGCCGCAGACGGCGATCAGGTGCAGCCCGGCGTCGGTGCGGATCGGGTCGGAGACCTGGCCGACCTTGAGGCTGTTGGCGGCTTCCTGGAAGGCCGGCGCCAGGTCGGTGATCTCGGCCTCGCCCAGATCGCCGGCCACCACGCCGTCGATCTTGCCGGCCGTGGCCTCGAGGGTTTCGCAGCTGGTGAGCTTGGGCTTCAGATCGACCAGCAGCTTTTGGGCGGCGTCGACCTGCGGCTGGGCGGCGTCCTTGGGCAGGGCCACGGCGACCTGCTTGAGATCGACCAGGGCGGTCTTCGCCCCTGAGCGCTTTTCACGCAGATAGATGATGTAGACGCCGTCGCGCACCGGGATCGGGGCCGACAGCTGGCCGGGGCGCAGCTGCTCGAGCGCGGCGTCGACCTCGGGCGGCATTTCGCCGGGGCTGATCCAGCCCGCGTCGCCGCCGTTGGCCGCGGTCGGCGAGGCCGAGAACTGGCGGGCCACGGCCGGGAAGGGCGCGCCCTGCTGCATCTGGCTGACCAGCTGCTTGGCGCCGTTCTCGGCCACTTCCATGCCGCCGACGCGCCCGGCGTCGATGAACACTTCGCTGACCTGATACTGCGGCTTGCTGGCGGCTTCCGCCTGGCGGCGTTCGAAGGCCTTGATCTGGTCGTCGCCGATCCGCAGGCGCGAGCCGTACCGGCCGCTGATCCAGGCCTGCCAGCTGCTGTCGGCGCGGATCTGCGCCTTCCAGGTGTCGATGCCCACGCCCTGGGCCTGCAGCGACTGGGTCAGCTGCTCGGGGGTCATGTTGTTGCCCCGGGCGATGTCCTGGATCTGCTCCTCAATCTCCTTGTCGGTGGAGATGATCGTGATCTTCTGAGCTTTCTCGACCCGGCGCAGTTCCTGCATCTGGACATGCTCGTCGATCAGCGAGCGCAGGGCTTCCTGCTCCAGCTGGGGCAGGTTCTCCTGGGTCGGCTGCATGCCCGACGTCACCATCAGCAGGCGCATGCGCTGCATCAGGTCGTAGCTGGAGATGATGTCGTCGTTGACGACGGCCGCGACGCTTTCCGACAACGGATTGACGGGCCGGGCGGCCGGGGCCGCGGGCGCGTCCACCGTCGGCGCGGCGGGGGCTTCCTGAGCTTGGGTCGGCAAACCGAAGCCCGCCACGGTCAAGGCGAGGATGGAGGCGGCGCTGGCCGCCAGGGTTGTCACGCTACGCGCAGACCGCATCGGTATTGTCGTTCCTCTAGACGCGTCCAAAGGAAGGCGCGCGCTTAACCGCGCGTCCCCCGACGCGATGACATTCTAATCGCTGTACAGTGTGTCGCCCAATGTGGCGAGCGTTAGGCGCAGCACCACGGATTGATCGGCTCGCAATTTCAGGCCGTTGACGGTCTGGGTGTAGCGATCCTCGTTCTGGTAGATGACATCCACGCGGACGCAATCGTCCTTGTAGTAGACGCCAAGATCGCGGCGGGTCCAGGACCACTTGCTGTCCTTGGCCGGAAGGCCGAAGGCGCGGGCGTCCTGATAGGATAGCCGTCCCAGGGCGGTCACGCCCCAGTTTTCACGGATCTTGTAGTCGCCGACGAAGTCCAGGTTCTCCTGGCGGAAGCCCGACGTGTCCTTGTTGTCCTTCAGGTAGCGCAAGGACAGGAAGCCGCGGGTGACCGAGGCGTCGACGCCGGCCTCCAGGCGGTTGAGCTTGCTGGTGTCGTCGTCGAAACGGGCGCGTGTGAAGGCGGTGACCCCGCGGATCGGCGTGATCGTGGCCGCCACGATCCAGTCGGAGGCCTTCTGATCCAGCCCCGCGCGGGTCGGCATCAACGGATCGACCTTGGTGCGCAGGCTACGGCCCAGCAGCACGCTGCCGCCCCGATTGTCGGCGAACTTCACCGTGGCGCGGCCACCCACGTTCATGCGGGTGCCGCCCTCGTAGAGGTCGAAGCCGGGCGACTTGTTGACGTCGAACAGGTTGGTTTCGTCGAGCTCGAAGTTGGTGCTGTCTTCGTTGAAATAGACCGGATTGCCGGCCGCGTCGCGGGCGACGATGATCGGCACGCGCGAGCTGTTGGAGCCGGCGGCCAACTGGACCAGGGGCTCCAGAACGACGCTGCCGCCGCCCTTCAGGGGCTTGAACATCGGCAGGCTCAGGTCGACCCCCGCGACGCCCAGGCCGCGCGAATAGTTGATGTTGGTGGTGTTGTCGCCAAGCGCCATGGCGGTGGGCGCCAGGAAGACGTCCTCCACGCGATAGGCGTCGCCCCGCGCCTGGGCGAACGGTTCGACGCGCAGGCCCGGCCCCAGGATCATGCTGGCGCGCCAGTCGCCCTCGATCGTGCCGCGGACGGAATCCACCCCGGCCGCGCCCTTGTAGCCGGGGTAGGCGTAGGGCGGTTCGCCGAACTGGGATTCCGACCGGGTCAGCACCACGCCGGAGCCGTTGAGGCGAAGGCGGCCGCCCAGGATGGGCGATTCAGGCTCCCAGCGCCCCTCGACCAGAGGTCCGATCAGCGGGAAGGCGCCGCTGTTCTCGAATTGATTCGCCAAGCCGGCGGAATTGACCTGCACGACGCGCAGCCCCTGCACCGAGATCATCGAGGCCGAGAAATAGGACCGGTCCGACTGGCGGGTCGCATAGATCTGCGACATCAGGCGATGGTCGTCGGCTGTGTATTGTCCGCGCGTCTGATAGACGTCGCCGATGTCGTAGTCGTCGAAGATCAGCGCTTGCGACGCCCGCTCGGCGGTGAAGCCCCACTTCCACTGCTCGTTGATGTCGAACGAGCCCTTGGCCAGGATGTAGCTCTTGGCCGTCGCCTCGCCGAAACGGTCGCCGTGGTTGTCGAAGTCCTTGTCGTAGGTGCCGCCGACCCGCGCCTCGACATAGCCCGAATAGAAACGCTTGCGGTATTGGGCGTTCAGGAACGGGTTAACTTTCGTGTTAAATTGGGGGGTTACGACCAAATCCTGAGACGGTGAAAGCACGAACAGATACGGCTGCTGGTAGACCAGGCCGCGCTTCTTGGAGATGCCGATCTTGGGCACCAGGAACCCGGAACGGCGCTCGGTCTGAGGATCCGGATGCCAGAAGACCGGCAGGTACATCAGGGGCGCGCCGAACATGCGGATCGTCGCGCCGTGGTAGTAGACCAGGTGCTTGTTCTTGTCCTGAACCACCTTGTCGGCCTGGATGCTCCAGGTCGGCTTGGGCTTTTCGGCGCACACCTCGCAAGGCGTGTAGATCGCCTTGTTCAGCTCGGTGATCTGCTCGTTGCGACGCACGGCGCTGTCGGCGGCGATCTTGATGTTCTTGTCCAGGCGGGCCGAGAAGCCGCGGGCGAAGCCGGCCTTCAGGTCCTTGTCCATGGTCATGTCGTTGGCGAACTGGGCGGTGCCGTCGGCGTTGATCAGGGTCACATGACCGTGGGCGGTGACCACCTCGGTCTTGGTGTCGTAGACCACCTCGTCGGCGCGCAGGGTGCGGCCCTGGTAGCGCGCCTCGACGTCGCCGCGGGCGATCATCTTCTGATTGGCGTCGTCGCGGATCAGAAGGTCGGACTCCAGATAGTAGCCGGTGTCGCCCAGGCCGTCGTCGACGGCCGGAGACGGCGCGGGGGCGGCCGGGATCGTGGCGAGCGGTTGCTGCGCCTGCGCCGAGCCGGCCAAGGCGAGCCAGGCCGCTCCGGCCAGCAGGACCGCGCGGCCCTTCTCTGTCGCCCCCCAGCGAAGCTCCAACATCAACGACCTCGATCCCGACACAGACTCAACCATCCTCGGTATAGCAAAGCAGCGTCAGTCCCGCCAAAAGCGCTACAATCGGCGGCGTCCACGCGGCCATGGCCGGTGTGAGCACATCGGCCTTGCCCAGTGCGCCACACAGCTCGTTAAAGAAGAAGAAACCAAAGCCCAGCGTCACCCCGGCGCCGGCCAGGCCCGCCAGCCCGCCCAGCCGCATCAGCCGCAGCGAGAAGGCGGCCGCCAGCACCGACATCGCCGCGAACAGCAGCGGCGTGGCCAGCACCTGCTGCAGCCGCAGTCGGAAGGGAATCGACGAGAATCCCGCCGCCTCGGTTCGCTTGATGGTTTCGGGCAACCGCCAGACGGCGATGGCCTGGGGATTGTTGAACCGCTCGGACGCGGTGCGGTCGTCCAGGTTGGACGGCCAGGTGGTGGTCTCCGAGCGGATGGCCCCGGCGCCCGGCATGGCCACGCGCACGCCGTACAGACGCCAGAAACCGGGCTCCAGCCGGGCCTCGTCCGCCTCGATGCGCTGCGCGAACTGCAGGGTCCCGTTGGGCTGCACCGCATAGACGAACAGCGACACGCCGTGCAGGCGCACCGAGCCGTCGACCTGGTCGCGCGCCCGGGCGCGAATGACCACTTGGTTCTTTTCGTCGCCCTGGCGCAGCCACAGGCCCTTGGGCGCCGACTTCAGATAGCTCTCCATCAGCGCGTTGCGCGAGGTTTCGAACTGGGCGCTCATGGCCGAGGTCAGCGGATTGAGCAGGGTCAGGGTCACCAACCCCATCATGAAGGCGGCGACGGCCGCGGGCATGATGAAGCGCCAGGCCGAGACGCCCGCCGCCCGCATGGCGATCAGCTCGCTGCGCCGGTTGAGGCCCACGAACGCGCCCAGGGTTCCGAACAGGAAGATGAAGGGCGTCAGCACCAGGATCGTGGCGGGGGCCTGCAGCAAGGTGAGGAACAGCAGCTGGGCGAACCCGACCTCGGCGCGGGTGCCGACGTTCTTGGAAATGTCGACGAAGGCGATCAGCATGACCAGCACGCCGACGACCGCCAGGGCGGCCGCCAGACCGCCCAGGGTCTTGCGCAGCACATAGCGCTCGATCATGCCGACGCCGATCATAAAGCCCCCAGCGGCTGGAGGTCGTCGCGCGAACCGATCGCGATGTAACGGGTGACCTTCTGACGGAAGATCTGGCTCAGGCCCCACCAGATCGCCGCCAACGGCAAGGCGTACTGCAACGGATTGAGCCAGACGTCATTGTCGCAAGCGGCCTTCACGCCGAAGCCCAGGATCTGGACCATGGCGGCGGCCGCGCCGACGACCGCGATCCGCTTGCCATAACCCATTCGGCTGAACGACCCGCCGATCACCGCGGCCACGGCCATCGACATCATGGCCAGGTTGTAGAGCGGGCTGGCCAGGCGCCAGTGACCTTCCGCCAGCAGTTTTTCCCGGTTCTGCCGCTCCCACTCCTGGGTGAGATCGGGGAAGAACAGTTCGTGCGGATAGCGGTCGCCGATCTTGTAGTGCAGCAGCTCATCGCTCTGGAACAGCGAGCTGAGGTCGAAGGTGTACTCGTCCCAAGACAGGTACTGCAGCACCCCTGAACTGGAGAATTCCTGGTTGGAGCCCTTGCGCAGGACCAGCACCGGCAAGCCCTTGCGTTCGGCGATGACGCCTTCGCGGGCGGTGTAGGTGATGGCGCCGCCGTTGGCCTTTTCCTGATGGATGAAGAGGTTGTGGATGACCTGGTCGCGATCGATCGTCTGGGCGTAGACCGTCAGGCCCGGCCCCGGCTCGGTGAACTCGCCCGGACGCACCAGGGTCGAGGCAAGATCGGACTTGATGTCGAAGAAGGTTTCGCGAATCGCCCGCGAACTCCACGGCGCGGCCCACAGGCTCATGACCAGGGACAACAGGGTGGCGAACACGGCCAGGCGCGCGGCCGGCGAGATCACCCGCCAGCGGCTCATGCCGCCCGCGAAACAGACCACGATCTCCTGCTCGGTGTGCAGCCGATTCAGGGCCACGAGGGTGGCCACGAACAGGGCGATCGGCAGAATCATGCTCAGCAGCTGGGGCAGGGCCAGGGCGATGATCTTCAAGAACACCGTCGCGCTCTGGCGCTGCTCGATCAGGACATCGAACTCCGAGAGGCTGCGCGCCAGCAAGGCGAGCGCCACCAGGGCCAACGTCGCCAATAGCGTCGGGCCCAGAAGCTGGCGGAAGAGGTAGCGTTCGATCAGGCGCATCGACGTTGGAGCTGGGAACCGACGGGGAGGGAAAGAAGCGGAGTCGCGCGGCGCGTCCCCAGGGAAGGCTCCCTTCTACACGGCGTGTTCGCGTGCGCACAACCGCTCAAGTCAGGCGAGAAAGCGGCGGTCGACGGCATTCGGCGGACGCCGCGCCGACGCCCCAGACGATTGGTGCTTTTCTTCGGTTCAGGTTTGCGTCAATCCAACGGGCTGAAGGTCCTGCTAGGGCTCCACCGGTTTTCAGGAGCGCGTCATGCGTATCGAGTTCGTCACCGCCGACACCCAGGCTGGCGCCAACGCGGCCCTGGCCGTCCTGGCCTACGAGGCCGCCGCCCTGTCGCCCGAGGCCAAGGCCGTCAACGAGGCGACGGGCGGCGCCCTGGCCCGCGCCGTCGCCGGCGGACGTTTCACCGGCGCCAAGGGCCAGACACTGGACCTGATCGCTCCGGCCGGCCTGGAGGCCGCGCGGGTGCTGCTGGTCGGCGTCGACGGCGACGGCGCGATCGAGCCCGAGACCGTCGAGATGGCCGCCGGCCAAGCCTTCCAGGCGCTGAAGGCGTCCGGCGTCACCGAACTGGTGCTGAAGCTGGGCGGCGGCGACGCCGAGACGGCCGCCCGCGCGGCCTTCGGCGTCAAGCTGGCGGCCTATCGTTTCGACAAGTACCGCACCACCGAAAAGGCCGAGAAGAAGCCATCGGTGAGCGTGGTCAAGGTGGCCGCCGCCGATCCGGCCAAGGCAAGGAAGGCCTTCGCCAGCCTCGAACCCGTCGCCGACGCCATTCTGTTCAGCCGCGATCTGGTCTCCGAACCGGCCAACATCCTGCATCCGGAGGAGTTCGCCGCCCGCGTGAAGGGCCTGGAGAAGCTGGGTCTGGAAGTCGAGATCCTCGGCGAGGCGCAGATGGCCAAGCTGGGCATGGGCAGCCTGCTGGGCGTGGGGCAGGGCAGCCGGCGCGAGAGCCAGCTGGTGGTGATCAAGTGGACGGGCGCGGCTGACAAGTCGGCCCAGCCCGTGGCCTTCGTCGGCAAGGGCGTCACGTTCGACACCGGCGGCATTTCGATCAAGCCGGCCGAAGGCATGGAGGACATGAAGTGGGACATGGGCGGCGCCGCCGCGGTGACCGGCGTCATGCACGCCCTGGCCGGCCGCAAGGCCAAGGTCAACGCCATCGGCGTCCTGGGCCTGGTCGAGAACATGCCGGACGGCAACGCCCAGCGTCCTGGCGACGTGGTCACCTCGATGTCGGGCCAGACCATCGAGGTCATCAACACCGACGCCGAGGGCCGCCTCGTGCTGGCCGACGCCCTCTGGTACTGCCAGGACCGCTTCAAGCCCAAGTTCATGGTGGATCTCGCCACACTGACCGGCGCGATCATCATCTCGCTGGGTCACGACCTGGGCGGTTTGTTCAGCAACAACGACGGCTTGTCGGAAAAGCTTCTGGCCGCCGGCAAGGCCGAGCGCGAGCCGCTGTGGCGCATGCCGATGCCGGCCGCCTATGAGAAGCAGATCGAAAGCCCGATCGCCGACATGAAGAACATCGGCGGCCGTCCGGCCGGTTCGATCACCGCGGCGTTGTTCCTGCAGAAGTTCGTCAACGGCGTGCCGTGGGCCCACCTGGACATCGCCTCGGTGGCCTGGAAGAAGCCCTCGACCGATCCGACCGTCCCGGACGGCGCGGTCGGCTTCGGCGTGCGCCTGCTCAACCGCCTCGTGGCGGACGCCTACGAAGGCTGACCTTGACCGCCG
Organism: Caulobacter sp. Root487D2Y; assembly: GCF_001427165.1. NCBI lineage: Bacteria > Pseudomonadati > Pseudomonadota > Alphaproteobacteria > Caulobacterales > Caulobacteraceae > Caulobacter > Caulobacter sp. Root487D2Y. The sequence continues at coordinate 613,994 of NZ_LMFD01000010.1, read as the reverse complement.
CGCTCTGCGACATCTGGTTCTACCACCTCGAGCGCAGTCCCTTGGAAGAGGTGCTGCCCGGGCTGCTGGAAAAGACCCTGGGGCGCGGCTGGCGGGCCCTGGTGCGCGGCGGCGATCCCGCCCGCCTGCGCGGCCTCGACGCCCATTTGTGGACCTGGCGGGAGGACAGCTTCCTGCCGCACGGCCTGGACGACGAGCCGATGGCCGACCGCCAGCCGGTGCTGCTGACCGACAAGCTGGACAACCCGAACGGCGGTCAGGCGTTGTTCCTGCTCGACGGGGCCGAGCCGGGCGATCTTTCGGCGTTCGAACGCTGCATCCTGCTGTTCGACGGTCGCGACGAGGAGGCCTTGCGCCTGGCGCGAGGTCGATGGAAGGCCTTCAAGGGCGCGGGCCATCCCGTGTCGTACTGGCGCCAGGGCGCGGAACGTGGATGGGAGAAGCAGGCATGAAGCGACTCGTACTGACGGGGGTGGTGCTGGTCCTGGCCTCGTGCTCCAGCGCGCCCGAACCGGCGCCCATGCCGCCGCCGAGCACGCCCACCGCGCCGCCGGCCATCGCCCTGCCCAAGGCGCCCGAGCCCGACAAGGACCAGTGCGGCCTGAAGGACGCCCAGGCTTTCGTCGGGAAGAACCGCTCAGAGCTGCCGGCCGCCGTCGATCCCTCACGCTGGCGGGTCGCCTGCACCACCTGCCCGGTGACCATGGACTACCGCGCCGACCGGCTGAACATCCTGTTCAACCCCGATACCGGCGTCGTCCAGCAGGTCAAGTGCGGCTAAGCCCGCCGCTGGCACGCAACGCATAGTCGGTCACGGGGCGAAGTGGCAGCGTCGCTGTCATGCGATCCCTTATCCTGACCGCGTTCCTGACGATGGTTCTAAGCGGCCTGGGCTTGCTGTCGGGGATGCGCCAGGCGGCCGTCCCGCCGCTCACCGACCGCGTCGAGGCGGGGACCCGGTAAGGCCCGGCCCGCCGCGCGCCTTGGCCTGGACAACGTTGTCATCGGCGACCTAAAGTGGCCTGACCAGTTCGCCCGCCAGAGGCGACGTGGGGAGGTTGCCAAGATGAAAGCCCTGTTCGCCGCCGCCGCCGCGTCGCTCGCCTTGCTCTCCGCCGCCGCGCCGGCCCAGGCCGACGGCTGGCTGAAGGCCAAGGACAAGCGGATCGTCGACGAGACGGGGCGGCCGGTTCTCCTGCGCGGCATGGGGCTGGGCGGCTGGATGCTGCAGGAAGGCTACATGCTCAGGCTCGGCGAGTTGGGCCGGGGGCAGGAGCACGTGATCCGCGCCGAAACCGCCAAGCTGGTCGGCGTCGAGCGCGAGGCGGCGATCCACCAGGCCTGGCTCGACAACCACACCACCAAGGCCGACATCGACGCCATGGCCGCCATGGGCTTCAACTCGGTGCGCCTGCCCATGCACTACGGCCTGCTGACCCTGGCCGCCGACCAGGAGCCGGTGGCGGGTCAGGACACCTGGAAAGAGGACGGCTTCAAGCGCATCGACGACCTGCTGGCCTGGACCAAGGCCAACGGCATGTACCTGATCCTCGACCTGCACGCCGCGCCGGGCGGGCAGGGCGCCGACCTGCCGATCGCCGACCGCGATCCGTCCAAGCCCTCGCTGTGGCAGAGCCCGGAGAACCGCCGCAAGGTCGTGGCCCTGTGGCGCAAGCTGGCCGCCCGCTACAAGGACGAGCCGGCGATCGGGGCCTACGACCTGCTGAACGAGCCCAACTGGGACTTCGACGGTCCAGGCGGGGATTACGGCTGCAAGGACGAGAAGCAGACGGCCCTGTGGGACTACTACAAGGCGCTGACGGCGGCGGTGCGCGAGATCGACAAGCGCCACATGATCATTCTCGAGGGCAACTGCTGGGGCAACAACTACAAGGGCCTGCCCGCCGTTTGGGACGACAACCTAGCCCTGTCGTTCCACAAGTACTGGAACGCCAACGACGAAGCCTCGATCGCCACGGTTCTGAAGCTGCGCGAAGAGACCGGCCTGCCGCTGTGGCTGGGCGAGAGCGGCGAGAACTCCAACGCCTGGTTCCGCGACGCCATCGCCCTGGTCGAGAGGCACGAGATCGGCTGGGCCTTCTGGCCGCTGAAGAAGATCGGCTTCAACCAGCCGCTCGAGGTCACGCCCAACCCCGGCTACGCCAAGCTGGTCGACTACTGGACCAGGAAAGGCCCCCAGCCGACCGCCGACGAGGCCTATGCGGCCCTGATGACCCTGGCGTCGCGCGACGTCCGGTTCGAGAACACCCTGCAGCATCCCGACGTGGTCGACGCCATGATCCGCCAGCCGCACGACGACACGACGCGGCCGTTCAAGGATCATCGGATCGGCGCCAAGGGCGCGGCGTTCGCCGCCGTCGACTACGACCTAGGCGCCCTGGGCCAGGCCTATGCCGACAAGGACACCGCCAACTATCACGTCTCGACCGGCGGCCAGCGGACCCTGTGGAACAACGGCCGAACCTATCGCAACGACGGCGTCGACATCGCCCGCGAGGCTGACGCAAGCCCCTACGTCGAGGATTTCATCGCCGGAGAGTGGCTGAAGTACACGGTCGTGGTCGAGAGGGCCGGGACCTACGCGCTGACGGCGTCGGCGCGGGCGGCGGGCGAGGGCGGCAAGCTGTCGGCGACGGTCGACGGCGGGGCGAGCGACGGCCCGGTCCCGGTTCCGACGGGCGCGGCCTGGGCCGAGGTCCAGTTGGGCAAGACCGCCCTGCTCGCCGGACGCAATGTCATGGTCCTGCGGTCAGACGGCGGTCCGGTTCTGGTCAAGACCGTGAGGCTCGCTCCCCGCTAGGTCGAGCTCGCGCAGGCGTCGCCGCCAGCGCGGATCGCTGTCCTGGGTCAGGCCGAAGATCTGCAGGAAGCCCACGGCGGCCCGGGGCGGCGCGATGGGGGCCGCCATGATCGTCAGGACGGGCGGGGCCACGGCCTGCACCATCAGCGGCGCCACGGTCCAATGCTCGGGCCAGGCCATCACCTCGACGCCGGGATGGGCCTTCAGGTGCGGGCAATGCTCCAGCGAGCGCTTGACGCAGGCGTCGTGCAGGGGCGCGATCGAGCCGGCGTCGATGACGATCCGTTCGTTGCCCACGGCCGGGGGCAAGGCCATGCCCAGGCCCTTGGCGCGCAGCAGGCCGGCGGGCACGCGCTTGGCGATCTGGGTCCAGCGGTCGCCCGCGATCGTGGGTTCGCCGCACATCGGGCACAGCATCCGGCCGACGGTCTCGCGCTGGCGGCGGAAATGGTTCAGCGAATATTGCGGTTTGCCCAGTCCGGGCCGCTCGGCCTGGCAGACGGCCAGACGGCCGCCGACGGTCGGGCAGGGGCGCACGCCCAGGCTCTCCTCGTCGCTCCAGCTGGTGACCCAGGGCACGTCGACCCCGACCTTCAATCTTGAGTCTCGCGGCTTGGATTTTTGCGGCATGAGCGCCCCCCGATCGCCGACAGCATGGACCGGGGTCGGCGCGAGGTTAAGTCCCGAAGCGCTAGCGGGTTCCCACGCCCGGGAACAGCGCCGGCTCGCCGTCGAACACGCCCAGATAGCCCAGCTCGCTGAGCAGCGGGGTCATGGTGTCGGCGTAGTCGTCGGCGTGCTTGAGCAGCGGCGCGGGGCGGCCGAGCTGGTCCTGCAGGCGATAGACGGTCCACATCTTGCCGCGCGGAGCCGGGGCGCCCGGCTGCAGGAAGCGGTGCTCCCAGCCGACCAGGGCCGGCGCCCGGCCGATCTCGACGTCGAACGGGCGGTCGCGGAACGCCAGATCCATGTCCAGGCGCATGGCGTCGGCCAGGCGCTGGTCCAGCCATTGGCCGAAAGCCGCCAGGACCGAGTCGGCCGACAGGCCTTCCGGGTTGGCGACGATGTGATTTCGGGACGCGGTTCCTGAACTCATGCGTGCAGGAATACGCTCCGGGATCTCACATATTGGCTAAGAGACGTGGTTTAGGCGCGTTTACCCTAAACCAAGCCCGGCTCAGGCCTCCGCCGCCGCCAGGTCTTCCGCCAGCGCCATCCACGTCGCCTCGGCCTCGTCCAGCTTGGCCTTGGCGTTCTCGCGGCGCTTGGTCAGCTCGGCGACCTTGGTCGGGTTCTTGTAGAGCTGCGGGTCGGCCAGCTGGGCGTCAAGCTCGGCGACCTGGCGGGTCTGGCGAGTGACGACCTGCTCGGCGGCCTCGATCTTGCGCTTCAGGGGCTCGATGGCGACGGTCTTCTTGGCCGGCGCCGCGGCCGGATCGGCCTTGGCCGGCTCGCGATCGACCTGGGTCGGCTTGACCGCCTGCTTGGCGCGGTCGAGCACGAACTTGGCGTATTCGTCCATGTCGCCGTCGAACGGTTTGACGGTGCCGTCGGCGGCCAGCCACAGGCGGTCGGCGACCAGTTCCATCAGGGAGCGGTCGTGGGTGATCAGGATCACCGCGCCCTCGTAGTCGTTCAGGGCGTCCAGCAGGGCGCGACGGCTGTCGATGTCCAGGTGGTTGGTCGGTTCGTCGAGGATCAGCATATGCGGCGCGTCCATCGCCACCATGTTGAGCAGCAGCCGGGCCCGCTCGCCGCCCGACAGGTTGGCGACCGTGGTCTCCTGCTTCTCGAAGCCCAGGCCGAACTGGGCCAGTTTCGAGCGACGCGAGGATTCCGAGGCGTCCGGCATGGCCCGGCGAATGATCTCCAGCGGGGTGTCGACCGGGTCCATCGCCTCGATCTGGTGCTGGTGGAACCAGCCGACCTTCATCTTGCGGTCGCGATGGAACTCGCCCGACTGCACGCCCAGCGCCCCGGCGATCATCTTGGCGAAGGTCGACTTGCCCGCGCCGTTGACCCCCAGCAGGCCGATCCGGTCGTCCAGGTCCATGCGCAGGTTGAGGTTCTTGAGGATCGCGCGGCCTTCCTCGTAGCCGACATTGGCGCGCTCCAGACGGATCAGCGGCGGCGGCAGCGGGCGCGGCGGCGAGGGCAGGGTGAACGGGGCGACGCGCTCCTCGATCGTGGTGGCCACCGGCTGCATCTTGGCCAGACGCTTCATGCGGGACTGCGCTTGCGCCGCTTTGGAGGCCTTGGCCTTGAAGCGGTCGACGAAGGCCTGCAGGTGGGCGCGCTCGGCGTCCTGCTTGGCCTTGGCCGACAGTTGCAGACGGGCCTTCTCGGCGCGGCGCTGCTCGAAGTCGTCGTAGCCGCCGGTGTAGAGCTCCAGCTTGCCGCCGGCCAGGTGCAGCATGTGGGTGCAGCTGTTGTTCAGCAGCTCGCGGTCGTGGCTGACGATCAGGGCGGTGTGCGGGTACTTCTGAAGGCGGGCCTCCAGCCAGAGCGCCCCTTCCAGGTCCAGATAGTTGGTCGGTTCGTCCAGCAGCAGCATGTCCGGCTCGGCGAACAGGGCCGCGGCCAAGGCCACGCGCATGCGCCAGCCGCCCGAGAACTCGGCCATCGGCCGGGCCAGGTCTTCCTGGGAGAAGCCCAGGCCGACCAGGATTTCCGACGCCTTGGCCGGGGCGGCGTCGGCGTCGATCTCGATCAGCCGGGCCCAGATCTCGCCCATGTCCTCGGGATCGGCGGTGTCCAGGCTGGTCAGCAGCGCGTGCCGCTCCTCGTCGGCCTCCAGCACGGTCTCCAGCAGGGTGAAGGGGGTGGCCGGGTGCTCCTGGTCCACCGAACCGATCCGCGCGCTCTTGGGCAGGCTGATCTCGTCGTCGCCGGCGTGCAGCTGGCCGAGGATCAGCTTGAACAGCGTGGACTTGCCCACGCCGTTGCGGCCGATCAGCCCGACCTTCGCGCCCGGCGGCAAACTCACGCTGGCGTGGTCGAAGAACTTCCGACCCCAGGCGTTGAAGGTCAGGTCTTTGATCTGGAGCATATGATTTAAAGGTACGCGGCGGGTTGGCGGGGAGGAGGCGCCCGGCTATAAGCCCGCAACCTCCCAATCTACAAACTTTCTCTGTGAGATTTTCGGATCATGACCGAACGCACCTTCTCGATCATCAAACCTGACGCCACGCGTCGCAACCTGACCGGCAAGATCAACGCCGTGATCGAGGAAGCCGGTCTGCGCATCGTGGCCCAGCGCCGCGTGAAACTGACCGAGGCGCAAGCCAAGAAGTTCTACGAAGTCCACGCCGAGCGCCCGTTCTACGGCGAACTGGTCGCCCAGATGACCGCCGAGCCGGTGGTCGTCCAGGTTCTGGAAGGCGACAACGCCGTCCTGAAGTACCGCGAAGTGATGGGCGCCACGAACCCGGACAACGCCGACGAAGGCACGATCCGCAAGCTGTTCGCCCTGTCGATCGGCGAGAACTCGGTCCATGGTTCGGACAGCCTCGAGAACGCGGGCATCGAAATCGCCCAGTTCTTCAAGGACGAAGACATCGTCGGCTAAGGCTTAGGCCTTACCGATCCGAAGAGGCCGGCGGAGCGATCCGCCGGCCTTTTTGCATTCGGTCGAGCGTCGGCGCTGTGAGCGGCCGGCGTGCCGCAAGATCCTGGACGGCGCCAGCGCCTTTCACGGCTAGCGCCAAGCCGGCGTCGGCTGGCCCTGGTCCGCCGTCGCCAACCGCTTGGCCTCGTCGAAGTCGACGGCCAGGCGAGTGCGGCGCAGCAGCGGCGCGCCGATCGTCCGCAGCAGGTCGCGCAGGATCTGACGCGAGGCCCCGCAGAGGATCACCTCGCCGTCGGCCAGGGTGCGGCGCAGCAGATCGGCCAGCGCGAAGGCCCCGGTCGGATCGATCATCGGCGTCTGTTCCAGGCGCAGGATGTAGCAGCGCTTGCGGCCGGCGACGTCTTCGAGCGCGTCCTTGACCAGGCTGGCGCTGCCGAAGAACAGCGCGCCGCGGAAGGTGATCACCGCCACGTCGTCGGGCAGGCCGAAATTGGGGGCGTAAGGCTCGCGTTCGTCGCCCTCCATGCCGTTGAGGGCGATCGGCCCCTCGCCGTGCCGCACCTCGGCCAGCCGGGCCATGCGGTGCATGAACACGAAGGCGGCCAACACCATGCCCACCTCGATGGCCAGGGTGAGGTCGACCAGCACGGTCAGGGCGAAGGTGGCCAGCAGAACCGCCCGCTCGCCGTTCGAGGCGCGCAGCAGAGCCGAGAACCGGTGCAGTTCCGCCATGTTGAACGCCACGACCATCAGGATCGCCGCCAGGGCCGCCAGCGGCACGAACCGCATCAGCCGGGCGGCCAGCACCATGAACAGCAACAGGAACACGGCATGGGCCATGCCGGCCACCGGCGAGCGCGCTCCGGCCCGGATATTGGTGGCGGTGCGGGCGATGGCTCCGGTGGCGGGCAGGCCGCCGAACAGGGCCGACGCGATGTTGGCGACGCCCTGGGCGACCAGTTCGACTCCGGACCGATGCCGGCGACCGGTCATCTGATCGGCGACCACGGCCGACAGCAGCGACTCCACCCCGGCCAGCAAGGCGATGGTGAAGGCGCTGGGGGCCACCGCCCGGGCCTTGGCCAGGGACCAGAAGGCCAGGGACGGGAGCGGCAGGCTGGAGGGCACGCCGCCGAACCGCGAGCCGATGGTCTCGATCGGCGGGTGGACCAGGGCCACGAAGACCGCCCCGGCGATGGTCGCCGCCAGGAATCCGGGAACCTTCGGCGCCCAGCGCCGCAACACCAGGATCAGGGCCAGGCAGGCGGTCGCCAGGATGACGGTCGGCGGGGCGACGCTCGCGCGACCGTCCCACAGCGCCGCGAGCTTGGGCAGGAAATCGGCCGGAACCTTGTCCACCGTCAGGCCGAGGAAGTCCTTGACCTGGCTGGTGAAGATGATCACGGCGATGCCCGCGGTGAAGCCGGTGGTCACCGGATCGGGGATGTATTTTATGAAGGTTCCCAGCCCCGAAAGGCCGGCCAGGATCAGGATCGCCCCGGCCATCAGCGTCGCCATCAGCAGGCCGTCATAGCCGTGGTTGGCGATCACCCCGTAGACCACCACCACGAAGGCCCCGGTCGGGCCGCCGATCTGGAAGCGGCTGCCGCCCAGCAGCGAGATCAGGAAACCCGCGACCACCGCCGTGACCAGGCCGCGGTCCGGGGTGGTTCCCGAGGCGATGGCCAGGGCCATGGACAGCGGCAGGGCGACGATCGAGACCGTCAGTCCGGCGATCAGGTCGGCGCGAAAGTCGGCGGCGCGATAGCCCTGGCGCAACACCGTCGCCGTCTTGGGTACGAATAGCCGCCAATCTCGGCGCATGGCTTGGCCTTCAGCGCTTCTCCAGCAGCCGGACCCCGCGCCCGACCCCCTGGCTGGGGGCGTCCTCGACGATCAACTCGACCCCAGCCGCCGCCAGGGCCTTCATGACCTTCTCCAGGCTGTCGACGACCACGCGGACCGAGCCCTCGCAGGCCTCCATCCGCTGGATGGTCGGAACCGACAGTCCGGACAGTCGCGCCAGCTCTCTCTGGTCGATGCCGAGCAGGGCGCGCGCGGCGCGAATTTGAGGTCCGGTGATCATCTAGACGTCCCGTATGATGTATAGAACATCAAAATCACAAGATTGGCAATCAGCTTGCGCTTTTCAGCCAAACCGCTCGCGCACATAGGCGGCCAGGGTCGCCGGATAGAGCCTGTGCTCCTGCTCCAGCACCCGGTCGCTCAACATGTGCTCGGTGTCGCCGGGCAGGATCGGCACGCGGGCCTGGCCCAGGACCGGGCCTTCGTCGACGCCGGCGGTGACCAGATGGACGGTGCAGCCGGCCTCGACCTCGCCGGCGCTCAGGGCGCGGCCGTGGGTGTCCAGGCCGGGATAGGCCGGCAGCAGGGACGGGTGGATGTTCAGCATCCGGCCTTCCCAGGCGTTGACCAGGAACGGCGTCAAGATGCGCATGTAGCCGGCCAGGGCCACGACCTGGATCCCGCGCTCGCGCAGGGCCGCGTCGATGGCGCGCTCGTGGGCCTCGCGATCCTTGCCGAAGTCACGCTGATCGACGGCCAGGGCCTCGATCCCGGCGGCGGCGGCCGTGAGCAGGCCGCCGGCCTCGGGCTTGTTGGACAGCACCAGGGCGATCTGGAACGGGCAGGCGGGGTCCTGGGCGGCTCGCACCAGGGCCTCCATGTTGGAGCCCCGGCCGGAGATCAGGACGGCGACCTTGGTTTTGGCGGTCATGCGGTCAGTTCCGTGGGTCCGCCCTCGTCCCTCGACAAGCTCAGGATGAGGGCTGCTGGAGATGCCGGCTGCTGGAAGCCTGAATTGAAACCCTCATCCTGAGCTTGTCGAAGGACGAGGATTTCACGCAAGGCCTAGGCCGCCACCAACTGCCCGCAGATGAACGCATCCTCGTCCGCGTTCAGCAGCGCCGCCAGCACCGGTTCGGCGTCCGAAGCCGCCACCACCAGGATGAAGCCGACGCCGCAGTTGAAGGTGCGGCGCAGCTCGTGGTCGCTGATGCCGCCTTCGCGCTGCAGCCAGTCGAAGACCGGGGGCAGGGGCCAGGCGTTCCAGTCGAACTCGGGGACCAGGCCGTCGGCGATGCAGCGGGGCGGGTTCTCGATCAGGCCGCCGCCGGTGATGTGGGCGCCGCCCTTGACCCGACCCGACTGCAGCAGGGGCAGGATCGACTTCACATAGATGCGGGTCGGGGCCATCAGGGCCTCGGCCAGGGTCTTGCCGGCCTCGAACGGGCAGGGCGCGTCCCAGGCCAGGCCCGAACGCTCGACCACGCGGCGCACCAGGCTGTAGCCGTTGGAGTGCGGGCCCGACGAGCCGACGCCGATGATGATGTCGCCGGCCCGTTGCTTGTCGAGCTTGGGCAGCACGCCGTCACGCTCGACCGCGCCGACCGAGAAGCCGGCCAGGTCGTATTCGCCGTCGCTGTACATGCCCGGCATTTCGGCCGTCTCGCCGCCCACCAGGGCCGCGCCGGCCAGCTTGCAGCCGTCGGCGATGCCGGCCACCACGCTCTTGGCGACCTCCAGATCCAGCTTGCCCGTGGCGAAGTAGTCGAGGAACAGCAGCGGCTCGGCGCCCTGGGCCAGCAGGTCGTTGACGCACATGGCCACCAGGTCGATGCCGACCGTGGCGTGCATCTTGGCGTCGATGGCGATGCGCAGCTTGGTGCCGACGCCGTCGGTGGTGGAGACCAGCAGCGGATCGTCGTAGCCGGCCGCCTTCAGGTCGAACAGGGCGCCGAAGCCGCCCAGACCGGCCTCGGCGCCGGGACGCCGGGTGGCCTTGGCCAGGGGCTTGATCGCCTCGACGAGAGCGTTCCCGGCGTCGATGTCGACGCCGGCCTGGGCGTAGGTGAGGCCGTTCTGGGGGTCGCTCATGCGTTCGCTCTGGCTCGAAGACGGCCCAACGGGCCGTTTTTGAAAGGAAACTTGCCGCACACCTCAAGCTTGTGCTTGCAGACTCGGGGGTGCGCGAGGCTATTAGCAGCCGATGACGACGATCACCACTACCGCTGAGCTGGCGGCGTTCTGTAATGAGTTGAAGGGACAGCCCTTCATCGCCGTGGACACCGAGTTCATGCGCGAAACCACCTACTGGCCCAAGCTGTGCTTGATCCAGGTGGCCTCTCCGGACACCGAAGCCTGTATCGACCCGCTGGCCGATGGCATCGACCTCGAGCCGCTGCTCGACATCCTGCGCGATCCGTCGGTCCTGAAGGTGTTCCACGCCGCCCGGCAGGACGTCGAGATCTTCAACAATCTCAACGCCATGCCCACGCCGCTGTTCGACACCCAGGTCGCCGGCATGGCCGCCGGGTTCGGCGAGCAGATCGCCTATGACGCCCTGGTCCGCCAGATGCTGAAGATCGAGTTGGACAAGTCCAGCCGCTTCACCGACTGGGCCCGCCGTCCGCTGAGCGACGCCCAGCTGACCTACGCCGTCGCCGACGTGACGCACCTGGCCACCCTGTTCCCCATCCTGCGCGACCGCCTCGAAAAGGCCGGCCGCCTGGCCTGGGTGGAAGAGGAGATGAAGGCGCTCAACGATCCGGCCGCCTACGACGTCGATCCCGAAAAGGCCTGGCGCCGCCTGCGTCCGCGCAAGACCGCCGCCAAGTACCTGGCGGTGTTCAAGGCCGTGGCCGCCTGGCGCGAGCGCACCGCCCAGACCCGCGACCAGCCGCGCGGCCGCATCCTCAAGGACGAGGCCATCGACGAGCTGGCCACCCAGGCCCCGACCTCGCTGGAGGGCCTCAACACCCTGCGCAGCGTGCCCAAGGGCTTCGGCGGCTCCAAGTTCGGTCCCGACCTGCTGGCCGCGATCAAGGCGGCCCTGGCCGATCCGGAAGGCTACGCGCCGGTGCTGGACAAGTCCGGCCCGCCGCCGCCCGCCTCGGCGGGCGCCGTGGTCGAACTGCTGAAGGTGCTGCTCAAGGCCCGGGCCGAGGAGGCCGGCGTGGCCTCCAAGCTGATCGCCACCGTCTCGGACCTGGAAAAGATCGCCGCCGACGACGAGGCCAACACGCCCGCCCTGCAGGGCTGGCGGCTGGAGGCCTTCGGTTCGGACGCCCTGAAGATCAAGCGCGGCGAGCTGGCCCTGGTGCTGGACGGAACCCGCGTGCGGGTGGTCGAAGTGCGACGGGCTCCGAAGGCGGAGTAGAGCTCCGGTCCTTCTCCCGCGAGGGAGACGGACGACGTTACGCCGTGCCCACGGTCCCGCGCTCCATCGCCGCGGCGATGGCCTCGATCAGCTTGCCGGCGTCGAGCGGCTTGGCCACGACGCCGTCCATGCCGGCCAGGGCGTATTCGGCCACCTGGTGGCTCATGACATTGGCCGACAGGGCCAGGATCGGGGTCGGGGAGAGGCTGTGGGCGTTTTCGCGCTGGCGGATCGCCCGGGTGGCCTCGATGCCGTTCATCACCGGCATCTGCACGTCCATCAGGATCAGGTCGAAATCGTCGGCGTGGAAGGCATCCAGCGCCTCTCGGCCGTTGGCCACGGTGTGCAGGTCGACGCCGGCCGGCTCGAGCAGGGCGCGCAGGATGAACTGGTTGGTGGCGTTGTCCTCCGCCGCCAGGATCCGCAGGGACCGGATGTCGCCCTCGCCGGGCGCGGGGTCCAGATAGTCCGCCGCGTCGGCCCGCACGAACGGCAGGCGGAAGCTGAAGGTCGACCCCTTGCCCGGGGCGCTGTCCATGCGCAGGGTTCCGCCCATTCGCTCGACCAGCTCGCGGGAGATCGCCAGGCCCAGGCCCGTGCCGCCGAACCGGCGGGTGGTCGAGCTGTCGGCCTGGACGAACTTCTCGAACAGGGCGGCGATCCGCTCGGGCGCGATGCCGATGCCGGTGTCGGCCAGGGTGAAGGACAGCCCCTCGGGACACGCCTCCACGCTCAGCCGGATCCGCCCCTCTGGCGTGAACTTCACGGCGTTGGACGCCAGGTTCGACAGCACCTGGCGCAAACGCACGCTGTCGCCGCACCAGGCTCCCGCGGCGTCGGGCGCGATCTCGGTGACGAACGCCACGTCCTTCTGGCCGGCCAGCAGGGCGAAGGGCCGGCAGGCGGCGGCGACCGTCTGCGCCAGGTCGAACACGTGGTCGTCGAGCTCGAAACGGCCCGACTCGATCTTCGACAGGTCCAGCACGTCATTGAGGATGGCCAGCAGGGTCTCGCCGCTGTCGCGGATGATCTTCAGATGCTCGCGATGGGGCGAGCCCAGCCCGCTCTGCTCCATCACCTGGGCCATGCCCAACACGCCATTCAGGGGCGTGCGGATCTCGTGGCTCATATTGGCCAGGAATTGCGACTTGGCGAGATTGGCGCTCTGGGCCCGGTCGCGAGCCTTGACCACCTCGTCCAGGGCCGCCTTCTCGCCGGCCTCCGAGGCGTCCAGCTCGCGAAGCACCCGGCGGATGCGCAGGACCAAGGCGACGCCGGCGGCGACCAGCAGCAGGACGCCGGGCAGGACCAGGGGCGCGGCCTGGCGGACGGCGTCCAGGCCCGGCTGCTTGGGCGACCAGGTCAGCCAGCTCAAGATCTTGCCGTCGGCGTCGCGCAGAGCGATCGCCGCCGATTCCGCGGATCTGGCGGCCACGAGCCGAGGTTCGCGAATGCGCATCTCGTCGGCCAGGGCGGGCAGCAGGTGGCGATCGACCCGCTGGGCGCAGATCACGATCATCGCGGGGGCCTTGCCGCGTGGCCGCGCGGCCTTCTCCGGAGCGACCGTCGACAGGGCGACCAGATAGATCCGCCCATCCACCTGGACGACCCCATGAGCGGTCTCGGCGATGGTCGCGACGTTCGGGTCGGTCGGCCTGGGAAGCTTGGTCGCCGCGGTCTCCTGGCGGCGCACCTCGGCGATCAAGGGCGCGACGGCGGCCACCATCCCCGCCTGGCTCTCGGGCGTCGCGCGCGCGTTTTCCGCCCAGGCGTAGAAGGGACGGTTCCCGGAATCCAGCACGACGGCGAGGTCGTCGCCTCGGTTATTGGCGTAGTAGGAGCCCATTTCGACATCCATCCACACCGGATCCACGCCCGGACGGATCGTCTCGAAAGCCTGGTCCCAGACCGCGGCGGCGGCGACGTCGCTGTCCAGCCGGTCCAGGGACCGCTCGAGGGTCTGCTCGACGACGACGTGCTCCTCGCGCGTCTGGAGGCGGTCGACGGCCACGGCGGCGTAGGCCAGCAGGGCGCAGCCGCCCAGGACGACGATCGCCACGACGATCGCCCCCAGGATCAGCAGGCTGCGCACCGCGCGGCGTCCCGCCGGCATGCCGCTCAAGATGTCATCCCCCTGCCCATAGCCCCCAATTGCACGCGCGCGTTTGGAAACAGTAAAGGTCGCGCGCCGTGCGTAACGCCGGTTGATGAAACGCGTTCCAGTTTCTCGACGGCGTGGCCTGCTCCCGTTGATGCGGTGGAGCTTGCCTCGCCCGTGGCTAACAAACCGTACTTCATCGAGTGACGTTCGGCGCGGCGGCGTGTCGCGGGACTGGCCCGGAGCCAAGCGGCGCGAGCCAAAAAAGAAAGGGCCGGCTCCTTTCGGAACCGGCCCCTGTCTCGCGACGATCGCTTCGAGATTAGTACTGGAAGCGGACGCCCACCTTGAACGTCCGGCCGATCAGGCCGGCATAGTGGAAGGTGGTCAGGAAGTTCGGCGCGCTGGCATAGGCGCCCGGCGCGATCGGCGCGTTCTGGTCGAACACGTTGCCGATGTTGCCGTACAGCTGGATGCCGTCGTTCAGTTGCATCGTGCCGTTCAGGTCGACGTTGATGAAGCTCTTGATCTTACAGAACTTGTTGGCGACCGCCGGGTTGGCCGCGGCGCCGTACGGGTTGCCCGGAGAGCATTCCGTGCTGCCGTTGGTGTCGGCGGCGACCGACTTGATCGAACCGACGTAGTAGGCCGTGGCCGACACGGTGTAGCGATCGAAGTCCAGCGTGTTCTGCCAGTTGCCCTTCCAGTCCGGGCTGCCGTTGCCCGACGACAGGTCGTACGGGCCCAGGGTGCCGGCGTACTTCTGCACTTTGCCGTCGTCGGTGTGCAGGTCGTACTTCAGCAGGTGGGTGACTTCCACGCGGCTGGTCCAGTGCAGGGTGTCGGTGACCGGAATCTTGGCCGTGGCCGAGAAATCGACGCCCGCGGTTTGCGCGGAGTTCGCGTTCACATACGGGACGTTGATGATCAGCACACGCGGTTGGGCGTTCGGGAACAGCGGGTCGACGGCGTCGACCAGGTTGCACGAGTAACCCGCGCCGACGGCCGCGACGGCGGCGCAGCCGGCGGCTTGGGTGGTCTGGGCGTAGTAGGCGTCGCGGGCCTCGGCGATCTTCGGACCCGAGGTGATCAGGTCGTCCTTCTTCACTTGGTAGTAGTCGACCGTCATGCTGAGCCAACGGGTCGGCTCGGCGATGGCGCCGATCGTGAAGCTATGCGAGATTTCCGGCTTCAGGTTCGGGTTGCCGGCGACGCCGCGACCCATGCTGTAGGACTGCGAGTAGGGGTTGGACGCCCCGCCGTGCGCCGTCACGAAGTTGGCCGGCGGCTGGGTGGTCACGAAACCGGCGTACTGCGAGCGCGGGCCCGATTCAGCGAAGGTGGGCGCACGGAAGCCTTCAGAGAAGGTGCCGCGGAACGCCAGCTGCTTGATCGGGGTGTATTTGACGCCGACCTTCGGGGAGAAGTGGCTGAAGCCCTCCGAATAGTCGTCATAACGGCCCGACACGTTGACTTCGAGCTGATCGAGGACCGGAGCGGCCACTTCGAAGAACGCGGCCTTGACCGTGTGCTTGCCGAAGGCCGAAGCCGTGGTCAGGCCGTAGGTGTCCAGACGGACGTTCTGGTTGTTGTTTTCCAGGACTTCCTTGCGGATCTGGGCGCCGACGCCGACCTGCAGATCGCCGCCGGGCAGAGCCCAGAGCGACTTGGTGATCAGGCCGTCCAACGACATCATCGACGAGTGCGACGGGGTCGTCCTGTCCGGGGCCACGGCATTGCGGACCGCCGAGGTGTTCTGCGACGGATCGACGAAGTTGTACGAGCCGGTGTTGATCGCGCTCGCCAGGCCCGCGATGTTCAGGAGGCCGTGTTGCGTGATCTTCAGGTTGTCGCGGGCGCCGGCGGCGTCCACGCTCCAGTTCCAGTCGTCACCGAAGCTGCCCTTGAAGCCGAACGTACCGCGGATGACTTCGTTGGTGCGCTCGCTGCCGGCGGGGATGTCGCCGAACAGGTAGTAGATGCGGGCCGCGCCGTTGGACGGATCAGCGGCGTAAGCGGCGGCGAACGGGTTGTTCGGGTTCAGGCGACGACCGGGAGCCGTAGGGTCAGCGCAGTTGGCGCCGGCCGTACAGATCCACACCGGAAGCACGATGCCCGGATTGCTCGAAGCCACGCTCGGCGAACCACCAAAGGGCTGGGTGGCGCGGATAGCGGCCGGCGTGCCCTTGATGCTGACATAGCTGTTCGAGTAGCTGCCGGTGGCGTAGGCCTCGACGTTCTCATTCAGGCGCATGCTCAGGCGGCCGTTGAAGGCGTAGCGCTTCTGCAGCGGCGCGATCTGACGATAGTAGTCGACCAGATCCCACTTACAGCCGGTGCCGTTGGCGGTCGCGCTGACCTGCGTGAAGGTGCCGTTGGCGCAGTTCAGGTTCAGCGACTGGTACTGGGTGGTCAGCGGCGAGCCGGCCTTGCCCGCCAGCGGGTTGTTCAGGTCCGATTGGCTGACGCGGGTGACGATCGCGTTCGGCGTGGGCGTGGTCATCGACGAGTCGGCGGTGTTTTGGTCCAGACCGCCGATCGAGCTCAGGTCCTGGGTATTGTAGGGGAAGCCGCGGCTGTGGTTCGAGACGCGACCGTCCTTTTGGTACTCGGCGTTGACGTAGACGTTCCAGCCGGTCTCGGCGTAATCGCCGTAGCCCAGGGTGATGTCGGCGCGCTGGTGTTCGGCGTCGCTGCGGTCGCTCTGACCGAACTCGGCGCTGCCCCTGACGCCGGCGAACTGCTTCCTCAGCTTCAGGTTCACCACGCCGCCGATGGCGTCGGCGCCGTACGACGACGAGGCGCCGTCCTTCAGGACTTCAATGCTGTCGATCAGGCTGAACGGAATGGAGTTCAGGTCGACATAGGCGTTGTGGCCGTCGTCGTTGATCGGGAAATTGGTCGAGCGCAGGCCGTCGACCAGCACCAGGGTCGAGGAGACGCCCAGGCCGCGCAGCGAGACGGCCGAGCCGCCGGCGCTGAAGCCGCTCTGGAAACCGGTGCCGATCGAACCGGCGCCGTCGGCCGAGATCGAGCGAATGGCGTCCGAAGCGGTCGAGATGCCGGCGCGGTTCAGGTTCTCGGAGGTCAGCACGGTGACCGGGGAGGGGGTCTCGGTGTCGGTGCGGCGGAACAGCGAGCCGGTGACGACGATTTCCTCGACTTGGGTCTGATCGGCCGGCGCGGACGGCGCGGTTTGGGCAGCAGCCTGGCTGGCGCCGAGGAGAGCGGCAGCGGCGCTGCAGATCATCGTCGACGCCATCAGGCGCGCGCGCATGGGTTTAGTGATCAAGATGTAGTCCCCAATGTTTTGAGCGCCGTCCGACGGCGCTTTGATGACCGGCGGCCCAGATTTTCTGAGTGCGGTTACAGCACGGCTACCGACGGATGGGATGATCGGTCAATGTGCATTGCATTAATGAAATGTAACGTGGCGCTTTTGACACAATTCGGCAACTTTATTTCACAACGTTGGCGAGTGGTCGTCGCCGTTTTTCGATGCGTGCAATCGCGCTAATCGATAGTTTTCGCCCTGGCGTCGAATTTCCACAACCCTGGGGACTTCCGCTGGCGAATTGTCACAGCGCCGTAATTTTGAGCTTCAGGCCCAGGATCGTGGCCAGGGCGCCCGCTCTTTTGGCGGTTTGTTCGCCTAGAAGCAGGTCGGCGTAGCCCGGTTCGGCGGTCAGCAGCAGGTCGCCGCGGTCGATGACGAGTCGCGAGCGGGCCAAGAGCGGGGCGCTGCGGCCCGACAGATCGCAGCCCAGGCGGATGGCGGCCCCGACGGCCCGGGCCCGTCTCAGCCGGGCGGGCGAGAGCAGGCGTTCCAGCACCTCCATCTCCGGCGGATCGAAGGCCGTGGCGTGGCGGGCGAAGGAGGCGGCGGCCAGGAAGGCGCGCTCGGGATGGGTCTGGCCGGCGATCGGCGCGCGCAGCACCTGCTCGAACACCAGATCGGCGCGATGGTCGGGGTGCAGCCGCGCGCCCAGGTCGGCCAGGCGGCAGGCGGCGGCGACCAGCACCTTGTCGCGCTCGCCGAAGCAGGGCGGCAGCTGGCTCAGGGCCGGGGCGAGCCAGGTGTCGAGCGCCGCGCCCAGTTCGTCGGCCACGCCCTGCCGCGCGCCCAGCGAGGCGCAGCCCTCGATCAAAGGATCCAGTCGGCGCACGCCGGGCGGCATGGCCTCGAACAGCAACCCCTCGCGCACGCCGTAGGCCGAGATCTCGATGCGCTTGAGGTCCAGGCTCTCGATCAGCTGCTCCAGCACCACGGCGGCGTAGGGCAGGGTCTCCGAGCGCTTCTTGCTCATGCCCTCGATGCGCTCGAGCGAGCTCTTCGACTGATGGGCGACCAGGCGGGCGGCCTCCAGGGCCTCGGCGCGGCTGATGTTGTACTGGTGGACCACGTGCAGCGGATAGCCGCTCAGGCGCATGTGCAGCAGGGCCAGATTGCGCCAGGCGCCGCCGACCGCGTGGAAGACGTCGGTCTTGAAGGCCTCAGACACCGGGGCCAGGCGCTGGGCGCAGAGCCGCCGCACCTTCTCCAGGTCAAAGCCGTCCGAGGCCCCCAGGCTGAAGGGGCCGAGCGGCAGGGTGACGCCCAGGCCCGCGCCTGTGGCCTCCAGCCGGATCAGCTCCAGGCTGGCGCCGCCCATGTCGCCGACCACGCCGGTGGCGTCGGGCGTGCCGGCCAGCACGCCGACGGCGGCGTAGCGGGCCTCCTCCTCGCCCGACAGGACGCGGGTGGCGAAGCCGGTCTCGGCCAGGATCTGCCGCACGAAGGCCGCCCCGTCCTTGGCCTCGCGCACGGCGGCGGTGGCGGCGATGAAGGTCTCGGCGGGCTTGACGGCCTCCAGCACGGCGCGGAAGCGCTTGAGCGCCGCCAGGGTCTGGGCCACGCCCTCGGGGTTCAGATTGCCGCCGTCGCCCAGGTCCCGGCCCAAGCCCGCCAGGACCTTCTCGTTGAAGACGGTCCAGATGGCGCGGCCTTCCAACCGGTACACCACCAGGCGGACCGAGTTCGAGCCGATATCGATAACGGCCGCGTCGCGCGGCGCCGCAAAAGGCATGGGGAGGGTTTAGCGCATTGGGCGGCGAGGGGAAGGTGGCGCGCGGAATAAAGCTTCCGCGCGCCGCGGGTCAACGCTTGAAGGGGACCAGCGGCACGGGATCGTTCAGCGTCCGCCGGCAGGCGCGCAGACGCCAGCCCGTCGGGTCCTTCTCGTAGTAGCAGGCGCCGAAGCTGACGGGATGGCCGTTCGCCCGGCGTCCGCCCTTGGTCATGGCGTAGCCGCCGTCGGGGCTGATCAGCAGGTGCTCGACCGGCTTGGGCCGCACCGGGCAGCGGCCCCAGGAGCGGCCGTGGCCCATCACCTGCCAGGGCGGGCCGTAGATCACGCCGGACTTGAACAGCGCGCGTTCGTGCGCCTTGGCCCAGGCCAGGTCGCCCGCATCGCCCAGCTGGGTGTCGCCGGGAACCCCGGGCAGGGCGAAGATCGCGCAGATCTCGGCCTGCTGGGCCGGGCGCGGGCCGCAGGCGGTCAGGCCCAGCGCCGCCAGAACGATGAAGGCCCGCCTCACCCGCGTTTGCGAGGCCCGACGTGGTCGAAGGCCTGCGGCAGGTCTTTGACCTTGTGGCCCCGGCCCGACAGGCTGGGATTGGTCATGAAGTATTCGTGGGCCGAGAAGGCGCCCTTGCGGTCCCAGGCCGGGTCGCGGGCGTAGTGACCCTCGGAGTCGAGGTTCCAGCTCTGGGCCTCGTCGTTGAGATTGGCGACCATGATCTGGTTGAGCACCTGCTGGTGCACCGTGGGGTTCTCGACCGGGACCAGGCTTTCGACCCGACGGTCCAGGTTGCGCGGCATCCAGTCGGCCGAGCTGATGAACACCCGGGTCTGCGGGCCGGGCATGACCCCGCCGTTGGCGAAAGCCACCACGCGGGCGTGCTCCAGGAACCGCCCGACGATCGACTTGACGCGGATGTTCTCCGACAGGCCCTTGATGCCCGGGCGCAGGCAGCAGATGCCGCGCACCACCAGGTCGATCTGCACGCCGTCCTGGCTGGCGCTGTAGAGGGCGTCGATGATCTGCGGGTCGACCACGGCGTTCATCTTGGCCCAGATCGCCGCCGGCCGCCCCTCGCGGGCGTTGCGGGCCTCGGCCGCGATCATCTTCAGCAGGTCCGGCTTCAGCGTCTCGGGCGAGAACGACAGCTTCTCCAGCCCATGCGGCTGGGCGTAGCCGGTGATGAAGTTGAACAGCTTGCCGCCGTCGCGGCCCAGGGCCGGGTCGCAGGTGAACAGGCTCAGATCGGTATAAACCCGGGCCGTCTGCGGGTGATAATTCCCGGTGCCGAAGTGGCAGTAGGTGCGCAGGGCCTCGCCCTCGCGCCGCACCACCACCGACAGCTTGGCGTGGGTCTTCCAGTCGACGAAGCCGAACACCACGTGGACGCCGGCGCGCTCCAGGTCGCGGGCCCACTTCAGGTTATTCTCCTCGTCGAACCGCGCCTTGATCTCCACCAGGGCGGTGACGTTCTTGCCGTTGTCGGCCGCCTCGATCAGGGCCGCGACGATCGGACTGTCCTTGGACGTCCGGTACAGGGTCTGCTTGATCGCCAGCACGTTGGGGTCGCGGGCCGCCTGGCGGATGAACTGCACCACCACGTCGAAGCTCTCGAACGGGTGGTGGACCAGGATGTCCTTCTCGCGGATCGCCGCGAAGCAGTCGCCGCCGTGGTCGCGCACGCGCTCGGGGAAGCGGGCGTTGTAGGGCTTGAACTTCAGGTCCGGGCGGTCGGGCGGGATCAGCTCGGCCATCTGGGCCAGGCCCAGCTTGCCGTCGACCAGCACCACGTCCTCGGGCTGGGCGCGCAGGCCCTCGATGATGAACTCGCGCAGGTCCTCGGGCATGGTGGTCTGGATCTTGACCCGCACCACCCGGCCCAGGCGACGCTTCTTCAGCCGCGCCTCGAACTCGCGCACCAGGTCCTCGGCCTCTTCCTCGATCTCCAGGTCGCTGTCGCGGATCAGGCGGAACAGGCCCCGGCCCTCGACCTCGTAGCCGGGGAACAGGTGGTCGAGGAACAGAATGATGAAGCTTTCCAGCGCCACGATCCGCCGCTCGCGCTTGCGCGTGGTCTTGGACGGCGCCTGGGACAGCTCCCAGAACCGCTGCACCTGGCTGGGCACCGGCACCAGGGCATACAGGTGCTTGTCGTCGGCGATGCGGCGCAGCTTCAGCGCCAGGCAGAAGCCCAGGTTCGGGATGAACGGGAACGGGTGGGCCGGATCGATCGCCAGCGGCGTCAGCACCGGGAACATCCGGCTCAGGAAGATCTCCTCGGCCCGCTCGCGGTCGGGGCCGACGATGTCCTTGGCGTCCAGCAGCTTGAGGCCCTCGCCCCACAGCTCGGTCCGCACGCCGCTCCAGATCCGCTGCTGCTCGGCCATCAGCTCGGCGGCCGAGGCGTTGATCCGCGTCAGCTGCTCGCCCGGCGTCAGCCCGTCCTGGCTGACCACCCGCACGCCCTCGCGCACCTGGCCCTTCAGGCCGGCCACCCGGACCATGTAGAATTCGTCGAGGTTGTTGGCGCTGATCGACAGGAACCGCAGCCGCTCCAGCAGCGGGTGGCGCGGATTGGCGCTCTCCTCCAGCACCCGCTGGTTGAAGGCCAGCCACGAGGTTTCCCGGTTGAAGAACCGCTCCGGCGAGGCCAGCAGCTCGTCGTCCAGCCGCAGGCCCGCCAGGTCCGGCGCGGCCGGCGAGGGCGCGGCGGGCAGGTCGAGGGCGGTGGCGACGTCAGACATGCGGAACTCCGGTTTACCGTGTTCAGAGTGAACGAGGGTGGTGACAGGAGCAAGACAAACAGCCCCCGCCGCCCCCTTCGGAACACGGCGCGCCAAGCTTAAGCGGGAAGATGTTCCTAAAGTTTTGCCGTGGGAAAACATCGTCATCCCGCAAGAGCGTAGCGCGGTCGGGGATCTGGACGGCTAGACGACCGGGGCGAAAACCTCGTCCTTCGACAAGCTCAGGATGAGGGTTTTTTAGCGCCGAGCCTCATGAATGGTCCTCATCCTGAGCTTGTCGAAGGACGAGGACCACGCACCGAGCCCGGACTAACCCTCTTCATCCTCGTCGTCTTCGGAATCCCCGAAATCCAGCACCGCCAGGGCCAGGGCCTTGTTGACCTCGCGCCCCTGGTCGATGGACGCCTCGTCCAGGGCCGCCACCGCCGCCAGGGCCGCCGGCGCCGAGCGGGGCAGCCTGGCCATCAGATAGGGATAGAGGTCGCTCGCCGGGCGGATGCCCGCGGCCTCGAAGCCGCGCCTCAGCACCGCCTGCAGCACCACGTCGTCGGGCGCCTCGATCCGGGCCACGGTCAGGGCGTTGAGCCGCGAGCGCAGGTCGGGCACCGCCGCCGCCCAGGCCACCGGGGCCAGGCGGCCGGTCAGCAGCAGGCTGCCGCCGTCGACCCCGGCCATGTTGATCAGGTGGAACAGGGTCTCGTCGTCGACCAGGTCGCCCTCGGACCGGCGGTCGGCGTCCTCGACCAGCAGCGGCCGGCCGCGCAGCGAGGCCAGATCCAGCGGCGCGTTACCCGTGGAAGCCGCCTCGATCGTCACGGCCCCGGTCCGCGCCGCCCAGTCGCGCGCCAGGTGCGTCTTGCCCGTTCCCGCCGGCCCGACCAGGGCCAGCCGCCCGTCGGGCCAGGCCGGCCAGGCGTCCAGGCTGTCCAGCGCCTCGAGGTTGGTCGGCGACGACGCGAACGACTCCCGGTCCCAGCGGGGCGGGGCGGTCAGCGACAATCGGAACTGACGGGGCAAGGCGGCGTCCGGGGCGGTTTACTCTGTTACCGGAGATATAGGCCGCGTCGCGGAGGAGGGCGAGGGCGTGGGGCGGGTTGGCTGGGGATGAGGGAGGGAGAGGTGTGGATGGGCGGAAGCGTTCTCTCTGCCCCAACGCCTCCCGCCTTCCCACCATCCGTCATTCCCGCCCTTGTGGCGGGAACCCCTGGTTCAGCCCGCACGTGAAATGCAATGGCGCGCCAGCGCGCCACACCCCCGCACCTGCGGCCGACGGAGGGGTTCCCGCCACAAGGGCGGGAATGACGGATGTGGTGGTGTTGTGGCGAGCAACCTCGTCACCACCTCGCCGCACCGCGAAATGAACCCTCCACGACGGATGCGCTGAGCCCCACAAGCCGCTAGGGTCCCCCTCCGACGAGATGGATCCCGATGAACCGCACCGCCACCCTGATCGCCGCGCTCGAACCCCTGGCCCTGGCGCCGGACGAGCAGCTGGCCTATCTGGCCGCCCTGGGCGTGGGCGAGACGGCGGATGAACTGGCCCTGCAGTTCGACGACGCGTTCCGCTACGCTCATCCCATGGGCCAGGCGAGCCTCGACGCGGCCCTCCGTGCACTGAACGAGCGGCTGTCGATGATGAGCGACACGGGGAAGGCGGCGCTCTGGTCGCCGCTCGCCCTGGCGCAGGGGGAGGACTGGGTCTTCATCCGGCGCACGGCCGCTCGCGCCCTGGAGCTGACGCGCGCCCTGGACGACGCTCGTGTCTGACGCCGAGCGCCTGGAGAGCCCGCCCGCCGCCCCCGACCTCGCTTCCGAGCTCGCCGCCTGGCGCGCCCGCATCACCAAGCCCGCCGGGGTGTTCGGCAAGACCTCCCGCGCCGTGCAGCGCAAGATCAACACGATCATTCCCGAGAAGGTCCACGCCGCGATCACCGCCGCCATGGAGGGCATGACCCGGGCGATCCTGACCGGGGCCGACTTCGCCACGGCCTCGCCGCTGCGGGGCGCCACGCTGGAGCAGCGCGAAGCCAAGGTGGAGACCGCGATCCAGGGCTGGAAGACGGCCGCCGGGGCCGAAGGCGGGGTGGCCGGGGCGGGCGGGTTCCTGCTGGCGGCGGCCGACTTCCCGCTGCTGATGAGCTTCAAGCTGAAGCTGCTGTTCGAGATCGCCGCCCTCTACGGCCATGACGGCAGCGCGCTGAGCGAGCGGCTCTACATCCTGCACATCTTCGAGCTGGCCTTCTCGGACGTCGAACATCGCGTCAAGGTGCTGGAGGCCATGGACGACTGGGACTCGCGGCCCCATCCCGCCGACCTGAAGGATTTCGATTGGCGGTCGTTCCAGCAACAGTATCGCGACCACATCGACCTGGCCAAGCTGGCCCAGCTGCTGCCCGTGGTCGGCGCGCCGGTCGGGGCCGTGGTCAACTGGCGGCTGACGGCGCACCTGGGGAAGACGGCGATGATGGCGTACCGGATGCGGTGGCTGGCGGGGGACATGCACTCACACCCCGGCTCCGGCCAGATTGCAGAGAGCACGCCGTGAGTGCGTGTCCCCAACTGATCCGCTGAGTTTGGCGCCGAGGCCCCATGACGCCGTGGATGCCGTTGGGGACACGCACTCATCCCACGCTCGCGGATGGATTGGCAAAGGCCTTGCCGTGAGAGCATGTCCCCGGCTTGCTTCGTCGGTGTAGGATCGCGCCCATGCCCGCACCCACCACCCGCGCCAGCCGCCTGATCCCCGCCGCTCCCGACGCCGTCTGGAACGCCCTGATGGACCCCAAGGCCCTGGAGCAATGGCTGCCGCCCGGCGACATGACCGGCCGGATGCACGCCTTCGACGGCCGGGTGGGCGGCGGGTTCGAGATGTCGCTCTACTATCCCGAAGGCGAGACCGAACACGTCGGCAAGACCGCCGCCCGCGAGGATCGCACCCGCGTGCGCTTCGCGGCCCTCGCGCCGGGGCGGCGGGTGGTCTGGGCGGTGCTGTTCGACACCGACGACCCGGCGCTGCAGGCCGAGATGACCATCACCGTGTCTCTGGAGCCCGCGCCGGGCGGAACGCGGGTGACCTTCGTGTCGAAGAACCTGCCGCCGGGGCTGCGGCCGGCCGACAACGAGGCGGGGTCGAAGGAGAGCTTGAAGAAGCTGGCGGGGTGGTTTGGGGGATAGGCCCCGGGGACATGCTCTCACGACGAGGCGCCGGCGAAGTTCGCAGGGCGGTCAGGGTGGGTGCGTGTCCCCAACGTCATCCGCTGAGCCTGGTCGTCATCCAGGATCGAGGTTTGACGCCATGGATGACGTTGGGGACACGCACTCACCCAGCGGTCGTGGGGCGATCTGCCGAGGCCCTGCCGTGAGAGCATGTCCCCGGTTGGCTGACTTACGCTCTGCGCATAGCCAACAAACCCCCGAGATTTCAACGCGATAAACTTTCTCGACCCGATTTGGTCCTCCCCCTTTCCAGACGCCCGTATCCTTGACCCACCTCGCCGCATGGAAAGGGCGCATGGCCAGCGACCGATGCGGCGGCGGGGGGCGATCGAGCGGGAAGCTCTGTCGGCGGC
>NZ_LMFD01000010.1:479707-588905 GCF_001427165.1 Caulobacter sp. Root487D2Y | reverse complement strand
CCGTCGGAGGCTTCAAGGCGGCGAGGCCCTAACAGGGCTCAGCGTCGCGGGCTTCCGGATAACGATGGCGCGGAGCGATCGGGCTTCGTCGAAACGGTATTCTTGTTCAAAGTTCTCCGGACGGTGTCCGGCGCTCCGCGACCCTTTCCATCCCTCAGCGGTTCCCGCGTGAGCTTGCAACGCCGTGCCCGCTAACACTTGCCCCCACCTGGCGGCTTCGCCGCCTGTCCGCCCCCATAGGGGGCGGAGGACGCGCGCGCCGCGCCGGCGGCGGAACCTCTTCCCCCTCTGGGGGAAGACGACCGCGAAGCGGTCCGTAGGGGGCAAGCGTTCGCCGCACGAAGGTCCTCCCCCGGGTGGGGGAGGTGTCGGCGGAGCCGACGGAGGGGGGAGTATTCGGAAGATGGCCAGATCCATGATCGATGATCCCAAAACTCCCCCCACCGGCCTTCGGCCGCCTCCCCCACGGGGGGAGGGTCTGGAGCTAAAACGCCTCCGCCACGATCGTCCCGTCGGGCAACAGCGCCGCGCGCTTGAGGCCGCTGGAGGCGAAGGGCATGGCGATCTCGCCGTCCCGGTCGACCGCGATCAGCCCGCCGTGGCCGCCCAGCTCGGCCACGCCCTGGATGGCGGCCCGGGCGGCGGCCTCCAGGCTCTCGCCGCCGAACCGCACCCGGTGGGCGATCTGGGCGGCGACGGCGGTGCGGATGAAATACTCGCCCTGGCCGGTGCAGGACACGGCGGCGTGGCCGTCGGCCCAGGCCCCGGCCCCGATGATCGGGCTGTCGCCGACCCGGCCGGGCAGCTTGCCGAACACCCCGGCGGTCGAGGTCGCCGCCGCCAGCCGGCCCTCGGCGTCGCGGACCACGCAGCCGACGGTGCCGGTGGGCGGCCTGTCCGCCGCCCGGTTGTCCTCGAAGGCCCCGGCCTGGGTGAACCAGGTCGCCGGATCGGCGATCTCTTTCAGTCCCTGTTCGCGGGCGAAGGCCATGGCTCCTTCGCCGGCCAGCATCACGTGCGGGGTGCGTTCCATCACCGCCCGGGCGGCCAGGATCGGGCTTTCGAAACCCTGCAGAGCCGCCACCGATCCGGCCCGCAGGGTGGCGCCGTCCATCAGGCTGGCGTCCAGCTCGTATTCGCCGTCGGCGTTGGGCGAGGCGCCCTTGCCGGCGATGTAGAGGCCAGAGGCTTCCAGGGCGACCACAGTCTCGACCGCGACGTCCAGGGCCCCGGCCCCCGCCGCCAGCCGGTCGCGCGCCGCCTCGACCAGGCCGCGCATGTGGGCGATCTCGACGCCGTAGTCATGGCCGCGCTTGGGACCGGCGCCGCCGTGCAGGGCGAGAGTAAAACGCTTGTTTGACATTCTGCTTCCTTGGCCGGACGGCCTGCGCTAGCGTCCGCGCTCTTAACGAAGAAAGACGGGAGAGGCGAGATGAAGGCGGTGCTCAGCAAGGCGGTCGGCGGACCCGAGACCCTGGTGCTGGAGGAGCTTCCCGACCCCGTCGCCGGTCCGGGCCAGGTGGTGCTCGAGATCAAGGCCTGCGGCGTCAACTATCCCGACGTGCTGATCATCGAGGACAAGTACCAGTTCAAGCCCGAGCGGCCGTTCGCGCCCGGCGGCGAGGTGTCCGGCGTCGTCACCGCGGTGGGCGAGGGCGTGACGGCCCTGAAGGTCGGCCAGCGCGTGCTGGCCTCGACCGGCCACGGCGGCATGGCCCAGCAGGTGGCCCTGGACGCGGTCCGCTGCACGCCGATCCCCGACAACATGCCGTTCGACGAGGCCGCCGCCTTCATCCTGACCTACGGCACCTCGTATTACGCCCTGAAGGACCGCGGCCGTCTGAAGGCCGGCGAGACCCTGCTGGTGCTGGGCGCGGCCGGCGGCGTGGGCCTGGCGGCCGTCGAGCTGGGCAAGGCGGCCGGGGCGCGGGTCATCGCCGCCTGCTCCAGCCAGGAGAAGGTCGACCTGGCCGTCAAGCACGGCGCCGACGCCGGCGTGGTCTATCCGCGCGGCCCGTTCGACAAGGACGGCCAGAAGGCCCTGGCGACCCTGATCAAGGACGCCTGCGGCCCCAACGGCTGGGACGTGGCCTATGACGCGGTCGGCGGCGACTATTCGGAAGCCACGATCCGGGCGGCGGGCTGGAACGGCCGTTTCCTGGTGATCGGCTTCCCGTCGGGCATTCCGAAGATCCCGCTGAACCTGACCCTGCTGAAGTCCTGCGACATCGTCGGGGTGTTCTGGGGCGCGTCGGTGGCCCGCGATCCCAAGGGCCACGCCCAGAACGTCCGCGAGCTGATGGACCTCTACCAGGCCGGCAAGATCAAGCCGTACGTCTCCGAACGCTTCCCCCTGGCCAAGGCCGGCGACGCCATCGCCCACCTGGCCAGCCGCAAGGCCATGGGCAAGGTCGTGGTCGTCAACGAATAGTCCGCGTCGCCTCGACACATGCGGATCATCGCCGTCCAAGCGAAAGTCTTGGCGCGGTGGAGATCCGCGTGTGTCGCCAGGCGTTTAAATGGTGAACTGTTCCGCAACGCTCGAATTCAAGGTTAAGCGTCGCTAATCATCCTTCTTGGGAAAGGGCTAAGCCTGTTCCTGTAAACCTGTGCTCCAAGTCGTCGGAGTCGGGTCCAGATGTTTCTTCCAGCGAGGGACGCATTCTCTCCAGAGGTGCGTCAGAACTTCCGTTTGAACCGCCGCCCGGAAGAGCGCGTGCAGGTTCTCGGCGGCTCGATGGACCTGGTCCGTCCCGAGGAAGTGTTCCATTTCGTGGCCGGCAAGATCGCCGCGCGTGAAAGCGCCGTGGTCGCCAACCACAACCTCCATAGCCTGTATCTGCTCCGCAAGGACGAAAGGGTCGCCCAGTTCTTCCGCACGTCCGACCTGATCGAGGTCGACTCGGTGCCGCTGATCTTCTGGGCGCGCATCGTCGGCCGGGCCAGTCGCCGGTTCCATCGCTGCACCTATCTGGACTGGCGCGACGCCTTCTGGGAACGGGCCATCCAGGAGAACTGGAAGGTGTTCTTCGTCGGCGGCGCCCCGGGCGTCGGCGAGAAGGCGACCGCCCGCATTCGGACCGACTGGCCGGGCGCGCAGCTTCGCACCCATCACGGCTATTTCGACGTCACGCCCGGCTCGGTGGAGAACCAGGCGGTGCTTGAGGCGATCAACGCCTACCGGCCCGACGTGGTGCTCGTCGGCATGGGCATGCCGCGCCAGGAGCTCTGGGTCCTGGAGAACCGGGCCGAGCTCGGTCCCTGCGTGACCTTCACGGTCGGCGGGGCGTTCGATTACGAGGCCGGCGTCCAGCGTCCCTCGCCTCGCTGGCTGGGGCAGGTCGGCATGGAATGGCTGTTCCGGCTGATGGTCGATCCCCAGCGCCTGTTCACCCGCTACTGCGTGGAGCCGTGGGCTCTGTTGGGTCCGGCCATACGCGATTTGGGGAATGCGCTTGCGGGACAGGCCGCTTCCCGCGAAAGCTCCGAAGCCCTCCGCGCGGACTACGCACGGGCGGCTGAATTGGCGCGCTCTGACGTTCTGGGGGGACGATGAGCTTGAATATTTATCTGCCGCCGCCGGCCGAGAAGGTCGAGCGGCCCCGCATCGCGCAACGCGTCGCGGCGGTCTGCGGCCTGGCCGGTCTCGTCCTGGCGTGGGCCGTCCTGCTGCTGCCCTGCGCGGTCTGGCTGCTGTTCAGCCTGGTGTTCAACCGGCTGCAGTCGGCGCCCGTCCGCCAGCAAGCCTGAACGCTGTTCACTTATTTTCTGGCCAGGCGCGCGTCGGCGCGCCAGGATAGTCGCGCCTGACGCAGCGGCCCGTTCTCCAGAGGTCGCGCGCGGCCAAAAAGGGAGCGGCGCATGACGGGACGTCTGGACGGCAAGGTTGCGGTGGTCACCGGCGGATGCTCGGGCATCGGGCTGGGAACGGTGGAGCTGTTCGTGGCCCAGGGCGCGCGGGTCGTCGCCGCCGACCTGCAGGCCGAGAAGGGCCAGATGCTGGAGAAGCGCTTTCCCGACAAGGTCCGCTTCGCGCCCTGCGACGTCACCCATGAAAGCCAGATCGCCGCCGCGGTGGAGCTGGCCCAGGACGCCTTCGGCGGCCTCGACATCCTGTTCAACAACGCCGGCATGGGCGGGGCGCCCAACGGCGTGGCCGACATGACCGCCGAGGGTTGGGACGCCACCTTCGCCCTGCTGCTGCGCGGGCCGGTGCTGGGCATGAAGCACGCCCTGCCGCTGATGCTGGAGCGCGGCGGCGGCAGCATCATCAACACCGCCTCGATCGCCGGGCTGCAGGCGGGCTTCGGACCTCTGGCCTATTCGACCGCCAAGGCGGCGGTGATCCACATGAGCAAATGCGCGGCGGCCGAGCTGTCGCCGCTGAAGATCCGGGTCAACGCCATCTGCCCCGGCCTGATCGCCACCTCGATCTTCGGCGCCTCGATGGGCCTGCCGCGCGAGGTCGCCGACCAGATGGCGGCCCGGGTCGCCGAGGTCGGGCCGAGGATCCAGCCGATCCCCAAGGCCGGCCTGCCCGAGGACATCGCCCGCGCGGCGCTCTATCTGGCCAGCGACGACTCCGAATTCGTGACCGGGACCCACCTTGTGGTCGACGGTGGCGTCACGATCGGCGGCCGCCACGCCTGGGATCGCGCCGCCCCCTCGCCGCTGCTGTCGGCCATGGGCATCTCGCCGGAACAGGCCGAGCAGATGCGAGCGGCCATGGTCGCCGCCCAAACTCAGTGAGCCTGGCCCAGTGAGCCTGATCGCCGCCGGCCGGGCCTTCGGCGCCCGGCTGACGCCGAACCTGCGCGGGGCGTTGTGGATGCTGGCCTCGGCGGTGCTGTTCACCGCCATGACCACCCTGATCAAATATCTGGGCGCCGGCTATCCGGCCGCGCTACAGACCTTCTACCGGCAACTGGCCGGGGCGCTCATCCTGCTGCCTCTGGCGGCCCGGGACTGGCGCGGCGCCCTGCGCACCACGCGGCCCGGCATCCTGATCTTCCGATCCAGCGCCGGCGTTCTGGCGATGATCCTGGGCTTCTACGCCTATCAGGAACTGCCGCTGGCCGACGCCAACGCCCTGTCGTTCACTCGCACCCTGTGGCTCGTGCCGCTGGCGGCGCTGGTGCTGCGTGAGCCGGTCGGCCCGTTGCGCGTCGGCGCGGCCCTGGTCGGCTTCGTCGGCGTGCTGATCATGCTGAAGCCGGGCGGCGCCGGGGCGGCCCACTGGCTGGGCTGGCCCCAGGCCGCCGCCCTGGCCTCGGCCCTGCTGTTCGCCCTGACGATCACCGGCATGAAGGTGATGACCCGCGACCACTCGCCTTTCACCCTGCTGGTCTACGCGGCGGGGCTGGGGCTGATCTTCTCGATCCCGCCGGCCCTGTTCGTCTGGCGCTGGCCCAGCCCGCCGGACCTGGGCCTGCTGGCCCTGATGGGCGTGATCGGCACCCTGACCCAGGGTTGCTACATCAAGGGCATGGAGGCGGGCGAGGCGGCGGTGATGGCGCCGATCGACTACACCCGCCTGGTGTTCGCCGTGATCGCCGGCCTGGCGCTCTTTCACGAGACGCCCAGCCTGGCGGTGCTGACCGGCGCGGCGGTGGTCGTGGCCTCGACCCTGTTCATCAGCTGGCGGGAGCACCAGCTGTCGCGGCGCCGGGCCTTGGCGCGGGCCTTGGCCGACTAGCCGGCGTAGAACGACCGATACCAGTCGGCGAACCGCGTCAGGCCTTCGGCCAGCTTGACCTTGGGCTTGTACCCGGTCAGGGCCGTGAGCTTGTCGATATTGGCGTAGGTCGCCGTGACGTCGCCCGGCTGCATCGGCCGCATGATCTTCACCGCTTCGCGACCCAGGGCCGTCTCCAGGGTGGTGATCATCTCCATCAGGCCGACGGGATCGTTGTCGCCGATATTGTAGATCTCATGCTTGCCCTTGGCCGGCGGATGGTCGAGCACGCCGACGATTCCGTCGACGATATCGTCGATATAGGTGAAGTCCCGGGCCATCTTGCCCTCGCCATAGACCTCGATCGGCTGGCCGGCGAAGATCTTCTGGGTGAAGCCGAAATAGGCCATGTCGGGGCGACCCCAGGGGCCGTAGACGGTGAAGAACCGCAGGGCCGACATCGGGAAGCCGTAGAGCTTGGCGTAGCTGATGCTCATCAGTTCGTCGGCGCGCTTGGTGGCCGCGTAGAGCGACACCGGAGCATCGACCGGGTCGGTTTCCCGAAAGCCCTCGCCCGCCAGCGGGCGGTCGCCATAGACGCTGCTGGAGGAGGCGTAGACCAGGTGGGTCACGCCGTTGTGGCGCGCCGCCTCCAGCACCGACAGGTGGCCGGCCAGGTTGGAGCGCTGATAGGCGAAGGGATTGTCGATCGAGTGCCGAACGCCCGCCTGGGCGGCCAGGTGAACGATCCGCTTGGTGCCGTGGGCCCTGACGAGTTCGGCGAAGGCCTCGTGCTCGGCGATGTCCATGCGGATCATCGTGAAGCCCGGCCGCCCGTCGAGACGGTCCGCCCGGGCGGCCTTCAGCGCGGGGTCGTAATAGGTGTTGAACACGTCGACCCCGATCACCGTCTCGCCGCGATCGAGCAGACGCTCGACCACGTGCATGCCGATGAATCCGGCCGCGCCGGTGACAATGACGGGTCCGTCGCTCATGCGCCGCGTCCGATGGAGGCGTAGGTGAAGCCGGCGCGGACCATTTCGGCCGGTTTGTAGACGTTGCGCAGGTCGACGACGACCGGGGCCTTGAGCAGGGTCTTGAGCCGCTCCAGGTCCAGGGCCCGGAACTGGTCCCATTCGGTGATGATGACCAGCGCATCGGCGTCCTGGGCCGCCTCGTAGGGACCCGCGACGAACGACACGCCCGGCATCATGTGGGCGGCCTCCTTGGCGCCTTCCGGATCGAAGGCCTGGACGCGGGCGCCCTTGGCCAACAGGGCCGGCAGGATGTCGAGGCTGGGCGCGTCGCGCATATCGTCGGTGTTGGGCTTGAAGGTCACGCCCAGCACCCCGATCGTCTTGCCGGTCAGATCGTCCGTGCCGAGCACGGCGGCGACCTTCTCGGCCATGGCCTTCTTGCGCGCGTCGTTGACCGCCACCGTGGTCTCGATCAGCTTGACCGGCGCGCCGTACTGCTGGGCGGTGCGCACCAGCGCGATGGTGTCCTTGGGGAAGCACGAGCCGCCGTAGCCGGGGCCCGCGTTGAGGAACTTGCCGCCGATCCGCTTGTCCAGGCCGATGCCCCGGGCCACCTGCTGGACGTCGGCCCCGACCTTTTCGCACAGGTCGGCCATCTCGTTGGCCGCGTACTTGATCAGCTCGCTGGTCCGGCGGCCGGTGAAGACGATCGGCGTCTCGTTCAGCGACAGCGGCCGGTAGAGTTCGCGCATCACCGCCTGGGCCCGTTCGTCCTCGGTGCCGACCACGACGCGATCGGGACGCTTGAAATCCTCGATGGCCGCGCCTTCGCGCAGGAACTCCGGATTGGAGACCACGGCGAACTGGGCCTTCGGATTGGTCTTCTTGATGATGGCCTCGACCTCGTCGCCGGTGCCGACCGGCACGGTCGACTTGGTGACCACGACGGTGAAGCCCTCGATCAGGCCGGCGATCTCTTCGGCGGCGGCGTAGACATAGGACAGGTCGGCGTGGCCGTCGCCGCGACGGGTTGGGGTGCCGACCGCGATGAACACCGCGTCGGCGTCCTTGATGGCCTGCGCGCCGTCCAGGGTGAAGAACAGGCGGCCTTCGCGCACGTTGCGCGCCACCAGGTCGTCGAGGCCCGGTTCGAAGATGGGGATCTCGCCGCGGCCCAGCCGCTCGATCTTACTGGGGTCCTTGTCGATGCACGTGACCACGTGCCCGAAGTCGGCGAAACACGCCCCCGACACCAGACCCACATAGCCGGTGCCGATCATTGCTACGCGCATGAAGATTTCCCGTCGACCATTTCAAACTTGGCCGGCTGGGTTCTAGCGGACCGAAGTGGCGACGGACACTGTTTAGGTGTCCAGCCATGCAAAATTCACAAGGGCGCCGCGCGGGTTGGCTGACTGTGTTCAGAAAGCCTTGAAGCAAGCCAGGACGATCACGGCCCACAGGCCGCCGCTGGCGAGTCCGGCGAGGCCGAGACCGAGGGCTACAGGAAGACGTCGAGCCGAACGCCCGCCCAATCCCTGCAATTCCGACGTCAAAGTCGCGCGAACAGCCGTCATTCGTCACCTCTCTTGCTCAGAGAAGATGCACGATCGGCGTTAATCGAACGTCTATGGCCAGAGTTTTCTTGATCATACTTAAAGAAGTGTTACGGATGGCGGCTACGAGTAGGGGTCAAGGGTTTCGAGGGGGCCGGAACATGTCACTCAGTGCTGTTAACCTTGCGAACTCTACGACTTCCGCGAGCACGGTTGTTGCGGAGGAGGCGTGGATCGAGGATTGCGCGAACGACGCCGATGCGACCGTTGTCGCATCGAGCGGCGCCAAACGCCTGTTCGACGTCGCCTTGTCGGCCTTCGCCTTGCTGTTCTTCCTGCCCGTGCTGCTGATGGCCGCGGTCGCGATCAAGCTCGACAGCCCGGGTCCCGTCCTGTTCCGCCAGCGCCGGACCGGCCTGAACGGTCGGGTGTTCTGGATCTACAAGCTGCGCACGATGCGGGTGCAGGAGGACGGCGCCGACATCAAGCACGCCGCCAAGAACGACGATCGGATCACCCGGGTCGGCGCCCTGCTGCGCAAGACCAGCGTCGACGAGCTGCCCCAGCTGCTCAATGTCCTGAAGGGCGACATGTCGATGATCGGCCCGCGCCCGCACGCCCTGTCGCATGATCAACGCTACGAGGCCCTGGTCAGCGGCTATCGCCGCCGTTTCCGCGCTCGCCCCGGTTTGACGGGCTTGGCCCAGGTCGAAGGGCATCGCGGCGAGATCCACACCCTCGACTGCATGGAAAAGCGGGTCGCTTCCGACAACGCCTATATCGAGCGCTGGTCGCTGGGGATGGACATCGTCATCCTGCTGCGCACCGTTCCTCTGGTTCTGCGCGACCCGAATGCGTACTGAACGGCGAAGCGATGCGGCCTAGACGGGTGCGAGGTCGCGAGAGCGCATGAGTTTACAATCCTTCCTTCGCGATATTCGGCGTTCGCGCTTCTTCCGACACGGCCTGGTTTTGGGGCTGGTGATCGGCGCGCCTTTCGGATGGCTGGCCAAGCCGCCGCCGAAGATCATCAAGCCGACGACTGTCCGCGCCGCCGTCGGCCTGCCAGTGGAGGTCAGCCGCGGCTTTCCACAGGGCGAGGAAATCATCTTTACCGTGCGTGTCAGGAACAAGACGCCCCGCGTTTTCGCCAGCGTCGAAGCCAGCTGCGCCTTCGTGGACGTCACAGGCGCGGTGCTTGGATCGGGATCGCAGTCCTGGTCGGCCGTGGGCCTGGATCAGACCGTCGTCGGAACCATACGGGCCCCAGCGCTGCTGGGAACGACCAAGGCCGAATGCCAGGCTCGCGGCGAATGATGTTTCATCCGCCAAATCTTCCGTTTTCCAGTTTTGAGTTCAAGAGGAACGTCCTCTAGACGCAAAAACAGTGCGCCTTTCAGACGGGAAGAAGATCTTGGCTTACAGAGTTGCGCGCCGCAGTTTGCTTCTGGCGGCACCCTGGACCGCCTTCGGCGGATGGGCGTTTGGCGCCGACGGAGTCCAGCGGAACGCGGCCGGCGAAGCCTTCATGAGCGTCGCCCTGTTTTCCGACATTGGCGCGATGAAAGTCCCCGCCGATCGCCACATTGTCCGCACGACGGGCCATTCAATCCCGGGCGAGGGGGGCGGCTGGTACGCCGAGACGAGCGCTTCGGGGGAGACCGCCTTTCGCCGGCAATCGGCCGACGGTCGCTGGTTTGAGTTGACCGAAACACGGCCTCGGGTGGAGCAGTTCGGCGCTCTGGGCGACGACTACGAGGCCGACACGGCGGGTTGGCAGGCAGCCATCGACTATATCGGCGCGCGAGGCGGTGGGGTCATTTACGGCAGCCGCCCGACCTATTGCCTAAAGAGCCTGAATGTCATCTCCGACAAGGTCGTTCTCGATTTTCGCGGTGCGCGGATCCTCGCTCGACCCGCCTTTGTTGACGAGGGCGAAGTCAGGGGTGCGCCCGTAATTCACGCCAGGGGCCGCGAGGAAGGCCCAATTTCGATAAGCGCCATCGACGAGAGCGGCACCCTTTCCGTGGCCTCGGGCATGGGCGTGAACCTGGCCGTGGGTCAATTGGTGCGGATTCATCAGGACGTGCGTCTGTTAGCCTGGAACAGCGGGCTGGCACCTGGAGCCTTCTACAAAGCGCGGGGGCGCGGCGAGATCAATCGCATCAAGGCCGTCCACGGAGATCGCATCGTCCTATCCAACAAGCTGGAGCGCAGATACGGACCGGACGCCAAGATCTTCGCCATAAGGCCTCTTGAGGGCTTCAGGATCCTCAATATCGGCGGCTTGGAGGAGGTTGATCCCGGTGACGCGTTCAAAGGCGATGTCGAAACGCTGGGCGCGGCGCCCCACCTGATCGCGGTGGCCCTGGCCGTGGCCCCGCGCGTGGAGAACGTGCGGGCCGGCGGCTACCAGTTGGCGGCGGTCTACTTTCAGCACTGTGAGGCGCCGATCGTCGAACGTTGCGAGTTTTCGGACGCTTTTCGCCCTACGTTAGGCGGTCACGGCTATGGCGTAAGGTTTCACCGCTGTCGCGGCGGCGTCGCGCGCACCCTGGTCGGCCGAAAGCTGAGACACCTGGTCGACGACGTCCAGAGTTTGGACACGCTTTCAACGCGGAATGTCGCTTTCCAGGGGCTGAACGGCCAGTACAAGACCCATGGTTTTGGGGCCAAACGGTTCCGTTCTCTCGACGATCAGAACCACGGCGGCGACAAGGGTTGGGACATCGGCAACGCCACCTTCGCGGGCGACGATGACACCATCATCGAAAATCCCTCGGGCGGCGGCGCCTCGATACAGGTGGATTTCAGTTGCGGCTCGGACGGACTGCTCGTGCTCAATCCGCGGTTCGAGGGCGCCGTGCAGGCGATCGTCGCGCGCGCCGGCGCGCGCAACCTCACCGTTCGCGGCGGCGTCATCACCATGAGCGGCGGCAGCCGCGCGGCGGTCGTGGTCAGGTCGAAACTCTATCTGACCGACAAGTATGCGCGGCCCTGCGCGAACGTCACCATTGTGGACCTGGATATCCAGGCTGCCTCGACGGCACCCGATGCGAGCGCGCTCGACATCGATTGCCGGGGAACGATCGTCGTTCGCAATATCAGCGTGGACGCCGCCGCGCCGCTTGCCGGCCTTCGGCTTTCGACCACACTTCGCGCCGACCGCGTGAGCGTGGTCGACAATCGGATCTGGGGGGTCTCGGGTCCCCGATGGGTGACGGTCGGAAAGTCGCCGACGGCCTACGAACTTCGCGGCAACGATTTCCGCCCGACCGGATCGATCGGCGCGGCGACTCCGGCGCCGGGCGTCTAGGCCGCCGCCGCCCGCCGCTTGAGGGGCGCCAGTTCAATCATCGCCTGCACCCAGCTGCGGTTGATGATCAGGCTGGCGACCAGATAGGACGCGCCGCCGGCCATGCCGCCCACCAAAAGACGAAGGAACGCGCCGTGCAGTTCGAGCGTCGCCAAGTAGGCCCCGCCGCAGGCCGCCAGCGTGGTCAGCGCGGGAACGGCGAGTTGTCGATGATACTCGAGGAAGCGCGCACCACAGACGGGTCGGACGAGGAAGAACCAGAAGGGGCTGATCAGCGCGGCATAAAGCGCCAGCAAGCCATACGGCACGCCAACCATGCCCGCCCGCGACGAGAACAGGACGGTCGCATACAGCAGCGCCAGGACGCAAACCGACGAAATCAGCGCACGCTTCGTGCGCCCCATCGCATTGAGCAGGCTCCCGACGGGGTTGCCGATCGAACGCACCAGGCACCAAAGGGCGAGCGCGCGCAGGAGCGGTCCGGCGTCGATCCACTTCTGGCCAAAGATGAACAGGACGACGTCTGACGAGAACAGCGCCAGAAACGCATAGATTGGGAAGTTGATCGAAGCGGTCATGCGCAGGGTGTTCAGATAGATCGTCTTGACCTTCTGCAGGTCGCCCTGCGAGCGCGCGATGAGCGGTAGGCCAATGCGGGTCACGATCGGATTGATCACGAACATGATGCGCATGCACAGCTCGCGCGGTTGGCTGTAGAGACCCAGCACGCTGCCGGGAAAGAGCTTGCCCGCCAGCACGACATCACCCTGCATGGTCAGGGTGTTGGCCAGATTGCCGGCGATCAGATAGCCGCCGTAGGACAGGAAACGCCGTGTCTCGGCCAGCCTGAAGTGGAAGCTGGGTCGCCAAGTGCGGCTCAGCACCACCCAGGCCAGGGCCGAGTTGACGGCGGCGATGGTCAGAAGGCTGAGCACGATCGCGTACACCCCAAGGCCGGAAAGGGCGCCGGCGATCGCGACGAGAAACCCGCAGCCGGTGGCGCTGATTTCGATCATGGCCAACTGATTGAAGCGCAGGGCTTTCTCGGCGAGGGCCCGCTGCTGCTGCCCCAGGGCCGTCAAGGCGAACAGCGGACTGATCGCGACGAAGACGCCGATCAACCGAGGTTGCCCGTAGACCTGGGCGATCGCCACGCTCGTTCCCGCCAGCACGAGGGTCAGGACCACGCCGACGGCGATGTTGAGCCAGAACAGGCTGGAAAGCTCCTTCTCCGTGACCTCTTGGAAATGGATGATGGCGCTGCTCAGTCCGACGTCAGCCAGGATGAGCGCGGTGTTCACGACCGCCAGGGCCAAGGCGATGAGGCCGAACTCCGCCGTCGGGATCAGGCGCGCCAGCACGGCGAGCTGGGCGAAGCCGATCAGGGCCCGACCGATGGAGCCGATCGAAGCCCAGCGGACCGCGGCGAACGCCTGCGCGCGCGCGTTCACGTCGTCACCGGAGGCCAGGTGTAGGTGCGGATCAAGTTTCCGAGCTGCTGGTCATTGCCGCCGCCCTCGGGAACGTTCGTTGCCATGAGCGACATCTTCTGTGAGCCATTCCAATTGAGCACGCGTCGGCGACGACCGATCTGCCGGAACTCCCAGCCCGCCTTGCGCGCCATCCAATACAGCCAGACGTCGTCAGTCGTCGGGCAAAGCGAACGGAACTGGGCTTCGTCGAGCACCTGAGGATGCAGGCTGCCGGGCGGATAGAGCACGCCCCCCACGCCGGTCACGAACACCAGCGGCGAGGCCAGTGGTCGATCCAGCTGCAGTTCCCATTGCAGGTAGGGCAGGGGAAGGCCCTGGGCGTCTGTGCGGATCAGATGGCATCGGTGACAGGGAATGAGGCGGCTGGCGGGATCGTAGCTCTCGACCAATTCCTTCAGCCAGTCGTCCCAATAGTAGACGTCGTCGTCGGCCGTGACGATGAAGGCGTCGGGATAGGTCCGCAGGGACGGGATGATCTTGGTGTACGAGCGGATGTCCTCGCAACTGCTGATGGTCAGGCCCAGCCGGCGCAGATCCAGCACCTTCTTCGGCAGTCGCTCGAAGTCCGCGTGGCCGACCCAGAGAACCACCTCATCGGGCTTCAAGCTTTGTTGCAGCAGCGAACGAAGCGTGAGGTGCAGCGTATGGAAACGCGCGTGAAACGAGGTGAGAGAGACGACTAGGCGGCCTGGCAGGCCGTGGGGCGAGGCCTTGACCGCCGAGGGAAAGAGACTGAGCCGTATTTCGTGGACTTGTGCGATGGCGGCGGCCTTGGCCCGCTGAAGCACCTCGCGAAGATCAAGACCTGGCATGAGCCTGTCTCCCTGCAAAGACCGCCTTGGTTTTGGATCGAGCAATGGGCTTGGCCTTCGCTGAAGCCTGGGCCTCCAGGCGACAGAATACGCTGGCGGCGATGACGAAGACCGGGATGATGTAGACGTCGAACGGGAAGCTGGTTTCGGCCAGATTGTGAGTGATCACGGTCATGATCACCAGCATGGGAAAGGCGTTCGTGCTGAGCTTGGCCTTTTCGTTCAGAGCGGTGATCACGGCTCGGTAGGCCAGCGATGCGAAGACCGCGATCAACAGCAGGAATTCAAAGACGCCGCCGTCCAGCCAGGCGTCGATGTAGCCGTTGTGGGAGTGAGCGAAGAAGATCACTCCGCGCCCGACGATCGTGCTCTGGGGGTCCTGCCAGAACGCCCGGAAGCCGTGGCCGAACCATGGACGATGGTGGATGGCGTCAATCGCGAAGCTCCAGATCGTGCTGCGGCCGGTGAAGGTCAGGTCGCGTCCGAAGAAGACGAGCAAGTTCTCCACCAGGGGCAGCAGGATCGCGAACAGCGCCGGCAGGATCACCACCAGCACCATGGTGAAGGCGATGCGCATGTGGCGTCGAGGGGTGAGCCCACGGATGGCCATGGTGCCGGCCGTGATCCCGAAGATGACCGCGGCGCACATGACCGACGTCACGGATCGGGCCAAGATCAGCAGCACCAGGGTCGCGACGATGTCGAATATGCGCAGCGAGGTCCTGCGCTGCAGGAGCGCGGGTACGAAGAGGGACAGGCAGAGCGCCAGGTTCAAGCCAAGGACGTTCTTGGTTTGGAACACCCCCCGCAACGCCCCTTCGTGGATGCCCTGCATGAAGGCGAACGGCGGGAACAGGAACATCGAGGCGATGTTGATGTAGAGAATGGCCCGGCACAGCCGGTGCATCTTCTCGAAGATGGTCGAGGACTTGCTATCCGAGATGACCCAGAGGCCCACCAGTATGAATGGAACGAGGCGGTAGACCGAAACGGCCGATCCTTTCGGATAGACCGACCACGCGACCGACAGGACGCACCACGCGAACAGCGCGCTGAGCAGACGTTCCCGCAGAAGGAGCTGGAGGCTTCCAAAGCGGACGAACATCAGGAGCCCAAACAACAGGAACAGGCGGGTCAGGTTGCCGATGATCTGGCCGGCCAGCGGATTGTTGTAGGGAACGGGGTCCTGCGCCGTCGACACAGCGAAATAGAGGAACGCCTTGGCCGCCAGGAGGGCCAGGACGATGGCGACGATCGAAGCGCGCGTGTAGCCCGAGCCGAGACCCTTCTCGACCCTATTGAACGCTGTTCCGCCTGGGGCTGCGTGTGTTGGCGCGCGCGAGGGGGATGGCTGAGACGGAAAGGACATTCGGGCGGACAAATCCAGTGCTGCGGCTTCAGGCGTGTAGGCTAGCGTTGTCTGGTTTAAGAGTTTCGGTTCATGGGCCAGGCTTCGCGGCCTCAAGGACGCTCGCATAGCTGGCGGCGCACTCCTCGGCAAACAGGGCGGAACTGAAGCGACGCTCCTCGCGAGGCGGTTCGGGCTGGGTCAACACGTTCTGCAGGGCGTCCGCGAGGTGCGTTGTCCTGTCGCCGGCCAGGCTGAAGAAGGCGCAGGCGTCCCGGCCGACTTCGTGGAAGATGGGGATGTCGGAGCAGACCACGCGCCGGCCGTGCATCAGGGCCTCGACGAGCGGCAGGCAGAAGCCCTCGGCCTCGGAAGGCACCACGAACGCCAGGCATCCGCCGTAGAGATTGGCCAGCGTCTGGTCCGAGACAGAGGACAGCAATTCAAGGGTGACGCCCTGCCGGGTCGCGGCGTCTTCGATCGCCGTCGTTTCCGTCGCGCGCT
The DNA here is from genome assembly GCF_001427165.1 of Caulobacter sp. Root487D2Y. Classification (NCBI taxonomy): domain Bacteria; kingdom Pseudomonadati; phylum Pseudomonadota; class Alphaproteobacteria; order Caulobacterales; family Caulobacteraceae; genus Caulobacter; species Caulobacter sp. Root487D2Y. The sequence goes on along the minus strand of NZ_LMFD01000010.1, from coordinate 573,225 downwards.
CGCCGACAATGACCAGGGCGGTGTCGGCGGACAGCGAGCCGCGGTCCATCAGGACACGCATCGCGTCGATCACCAGCGGCATGTTCTTGTGCTTGCGGTGGCCGGCGACGCACAGGACGTAGGGGCGGCGCGGAGCCGCGCCGGGATCGGGAGAAAGCACCGTGACCGGCTGATAGATGATGCGGTGGTCGCGAGTCATCTCGTCGGGGAAGAGTCGCGCCATTTCCTCCTTGGTGCAGGCCGAGATGACCTGCGTGGCGTCGCTGTTGGTGATCGCGTTGGCCAGCACCGCGCGGTTGAGGATGCGGTTGGGAAGCTTGAAGACTTCCGGATGGCTGTAGGCGTACAGGTCGTGCACGGTGGTAACGACCGGAACGCCGATCAGGGATCGCGCGAACGCGGAGGGGGCCGCGAAATGGACGATATCCGCTCCCCGCCGCCGCGCGAGCTTGCCGAGGTTGAGGACGGGCCAAACATATCGACCGACCAGGTCGTTCTTGATTGGCGGCTCGATGATCGTGGCGAGACTGGCGTCTACGTTGAAGATCTCGCGATAATAGTCCCGCTGCCAGCTGCCGATGATCAGGTCGATTTCGGGGTGGAGCGGGCTTTGCTTGAGCGCGTGGACCAGGTTGGCGGTGTAACGGCAAAGGCCGGTAGGCGCGGTCGAGCGCTGCAACGCGTAGATCAGAATGCGCATCAAGTCACCGCGCGTCCATGAACGAGACCTCGCAGCCGCTGGCGGGTCGAGGGCGGGATGATCCAGAGCGACAGGTAGATGGCGATGTGCCGCCAGGCGAAGGCCTTGGTCGCCAGGGCCTCGGACAAGATCGGCCGCAGGCTGTCGCGCTGGCCGGTGCGGGCGGCCATCGAGCCCACATAGAGCAGCAGGAAGGCGGCGTAGGCGCGGTCGGTGATCAGGTCCCGGACAGAGAGAGCCCATTCTCGCGAGGCGCGCCAGTCGTTCGAGGCGGTGATGCCCGGACGGTTTTCCTCAATGTACCAGACAGTCAGCGCCTCGGGCACGAACTCCAGGCCGGCGCCCTCGATCGCCAGGGCTTTCAGCAGCCAGTCCCAGTCCTGGTGCTTCTTGAGGCCGACCAGATAAGGGACTTGGGTGAAGTGCGCCCGACGCGCCATGACCGTCGATGTCTGGATGACGCGATCGCCGGAAAACAGGCCGGTGCGGACCATCATGTATTCCGAGATCGGCACCGCTGGCGACGGAACCTCCCGCGGCCATGTGTAGTCGGCGGACGGGCTCCGCGCGATAAGGCTGCTGGCGATGATGGGAAGCGCAAAGGACGAGCGGGCCGCGATTTCGAGTTGGCGTTCGAGTTTCGTGGGCATCCATTCGTCGTCGTCGTCGAGAAGCGCGATCCACTCGCCGGTCGCGGCTTCGAAGCCGCGGTTGCGCGCCGCTGGAGCGCCTTTCGATTCCGGCGCGACGATCACGCGAAGGCGTGGGTCGTGGATCTGCGCCAGGGCAGCCTCGGTCACAGGGTCGGGCCCGTCGATCGATACGATGATCTCGATGCTCGAAACCGACTGAACCAGCACGCTTCTGACGGCGCGGCAGACAAGATCGGCGCGATTCCGCGTGGGAATGATCACGCTGACTGTTGGTGCGCCGGAAGCCATGTCTTGGATCCAAAAAAGGTTAGGTGAGCGAAGTCCTGATCGTCCGGCGCTATCGTCGTGAGTGAAGAAGCCTGCCGGCGCTCTGCCGGGCGATGAGAAAGACGAAGCGCGGGGCCATGATCAGATAGCGCCGCCAAAGACGGCGAGGTTCGCTGGCCAGTCGAAACAGGGACTCGATCCCTGCCTTCTGGATCCAGCGCGGCGCGCGTTTCACCGCGCCGGTGTGAAAGTCGAAGGCCGCGCCCACCCCGATCAAGGTGGTGGAGGTGTGCGCGACGAGCCGGCGCATCAGGAATTCCTGCTTCGGTGTCGACAGTCCGATCCACACGACATCCGCGCCGCTGGCGCTGATCTCCGCCGCGACCGCTTGAAGCTCCTCGTCGGTCAGTTCGCGAAACGGGGGGGTCGAGGCTCCGACGACCCGTAGGCCGGGATACCGATCTTCGAAAACGGCCTTGAGGCGTTCGGCCACGCCCGGCTTGCCGCCGAAGAAGTAGTGCCGCAGCCCCGAGGTCGCCGAGTCCGACAAGACGCGGTCCATGAGGTCGGGGCCGCAGGTGCGCTCGACAGGGAGGCCCGCCCGGCGGCCGATCCACACCAGCGGCATGCCGTCCGGCGTGACCATCGCCGCACTCTTGTGCAGTTCCGACAGCTCCGGATCGTCATAGGCCTGCATAATGCCGTGGACATCGCGAATGCAGACGAAGCGGCTGGTCTTGTCCTTCGCCCATGCGTGGATGGCGGTGGAGGCGGTGGTCAGGGTGGTGACGCTGACCTGAACGCCCAGAACGTCATAGGACTGCAGCGTGGGTTCAGCGGTCATGGGCCAGGAACCACTGATAAGTCTCGGCGATCCCATCGCGCAGCGCGATGCTCGGCGACCATCCCATGGCGCGCAGCTTGTCGGCGCTCATCAGCTTTCGGGGCGTGCCGTCGGGCTTGGAGGGATCGGTGACGATGTCGCCCTTGAAACCGACGACCTCGCAAACCAGCTGGGCCAGTTCCAGGATCGTCACGTCCTCGCCCGAGCCGACATTGACGTGCTCGAAGTCCGAATAGGTCTTCATCAGGAAGACGCAGGCGTCCGCGCAGTCGTCGGCGTTGAGGAACTCCCGGCGCGGGGTTCCGGTGCCCCAGATGGTGATGCTGTCGGCGCCAGCCAGCTTGGCCTCGTGCGCCTTGCGCATCAGGGCCGGCATCACATGGCTTGAATTGAGGTCGAAGTTGTCGCCCTGGCCGTAGAGGTTGGTGGGCATGGCGCTGATGAAGTCGTCGCCGTGCTGCTTGCGATAGGCCTGGGCCAGCTTGATGCCGGCGATCTTGGCGATCGCGTACCACTCGTTGGTCGGCTCCAGCGCGCCGGTCAGCAGGCTGTCCTCGCGGATCGGTTGCTCGGCGAACTTGGGATAGATGCAGGATGAGCCCAGGAACACCAACTTGGCCACGCCTTGGGCGTGGGCGGCCTCGATGATGTTGGCCTCGATCATCAGGTTGTCGTAGAGGAAATCAGCCGGAAAGCTGTCGTTGGCCAGGATCCCGCCGACCTTGGCCGCCGCCAGGAAGATGGCGTCGGGTTTTTCCCTGGCCATCCAGGCCTGGACCTGGTCTTGGCGCTTGAGATCGACGACCTCGCGTCCGGCCGTGATCACCTCGCAGCCTTCGGAGGCCAGCCGGCGGACGATGGCCGAGCCGACCATCCCCCGATGGCCGGCCACCCAGACGCGCTTGCCCCCGAGGGGAAAGATCACGTCATTCGGCCCCTCACTCGGCATTGCGGCGCTGCTCCTTGGCCACGGCGATCATGTCGGCCGCCACCATCTCGGCGCACAGCTGCTCCCACTTGGTTTCGTGGACCCAGCCCAGCTTTTCCTTGGCCTTGGTCGGATCGCCGATCAGCAGTTCGACCTCGGTGGGGCGGAAATAGCGCGGATCGACCTCGACCAGAACCTTGCCGGTCTGCGTGCAGGTTCCCTTCTCGTCGACGCCTTTGCCCGACCAGGCCAGGGTCACGCCGACTTCGGAGAAGGCCTTGGTCACGAAATCGCGCACCATGGTGGTTTCACCGGTGGCCAGCACATAGTCGTCGCCTGTTTCCTGCTGCAACATCAACCACATGCCGCGGACATATTCCCGGGCGTGGCCCCAGTCGCGCTTGGCCTCGAGGTTGCCCAGATAGAGCTTGTCCTGGAAGCCTTGCTTGATGGCCGCGACGGCGCGGGTGATCTTGCGGGTGACGAAGGTCTCGCCGCGCAGCGGACTCTCGTGATTGAACAGAATGCCATTGCTGGCGTGGATGCCGTAGGCCTCGCGGTAGTTCACCACGATCCAATAGCTATAAAGTTTGGCCGCGGCGTAGGGGCTGCGCGGATAGAACGGCGTCTTCTCGCTCTGGGGCACTTCCTGCACCAGGCCATAGAGCTCCGAGGTCGAGGCCTGGTAGAACTTGGTTTTCTTTTCCAGGCCCAGGATGCGGATCGCCTCAAGCAAGCGCAGGGTGCCGGTGCCGTCGGCGTTGCTGGTGTATTCGGGGGTCTCGAAGCTGACCGCCACGTGGCTCTGGGCGGCCAGATTGTAGATTTCGTCCGGCTGGGTCTGCTGCACGATCCGGATCAGGTTGGTGCTGTCGGTCATGTCGCCGTAGTGGAGAATGAACCGTTGATCCTTCTCGTGCGGATCCTGGTACAGGTTCTCAATACGGCCGGTGTTGAACGACGACGAGCGACGCTTCACACCGTGAACCGTATACCCCTTCGACAGCAGGAGTTCTGACAGATAAGCGCCGTCCTGGCCCGTCACGCCCGTGATGAGCGCGACCTTGCCGCTATCACTCTTACTCATATCGCCCCCGTAAACACAGTCGCAGCCGGATCCATCGGCTCGCGCCGAATAGCCGAGTAAGCTCGGCTAAGCGAGCCTTTGTTGCGGTGCACGCGTATTAGGACCAATTCGCGCAATCGCCAACAGCCGGTCGGCTAAATTTTGGTCATTGTTGAAGCGCTGTCGCCGGTCATTTGTATTGCTGTTTTGTGACCGGTCTGGGCGCCGCCAGAACAAAGGGCGCCGGACAAGCTTCTGCGACGCCGCACCGATCACACCGGCTGGGTCTCCCTGAACGCGCCGCCGCGGGAGCGGACGGCGGCGCGCTCAGGTCATTGCGTCAAGGACGCCGTCTGGAAGGCGGCGGGGCCGGGACGCACCCACAAGGCGCCGCCGGCGGCCTGGCGGGTGATCCACTGGAAATGGGCCTGGGTCCAAGGCGTGACCCACGCGGTCAGGCTGTCGAGAACATAGGCGCCGCGGTCGGTGTCGACCACCAGCACGGCGTGGACCTCGCCCCAGCTGGTGCGAACGATGGCCAGGGACAGCGCTTCAGCGGGCAGGCCCTGCTGGATCAGCCGGCGCCGCTTCTCCAGAGCGTAGTCCTCGCAGTCGCCTTTCTTGCTGCCGTCGAGCAGCGGCAGGTCCCAACGGTCCGGAACGCCGTCGTGGTCGAAATCGTCGGCGCGGGCGATCGCGTTGTTGATCGACCGGTTGGTCTTCGACAGCAGGGCCCAGGTCTTGTCGGTCAGGGCGACGCGTTGGACCGGTCCTGAAGACGCGACCAGGGTCGGAGCGGCGGCCGGAGCGGTCTCCTGGTTGAACGCGCTCTCTTCGCCCCGCTTGGCGTCGATCGCCGCGAAACGGGACGCCCAATCGACCTGGTCGCGCGCCGCGCCGACGGGCTCGGCCAGAGAGGCCGGCTGGATCTGGAAGGCGACGCTCCAGAAATTTTCGGCGGGGGCGCTGTCAGCGATCATCTGGGGCGAGGGCGTGTCGGCCGCCGGTTCGCTTTCGGCGAAGTTGGCGCTCCAGAAGTTGCCGCCGACATTGGCTTGGGCGACGGCGACATAGCTGGCCTGTTCGGCCGGCGTGGCCAGGCACTCGCCGGCGTAGCGGGCGCAATAGTCGGCATAGCCTCGCGGCGTGATCGAGGGCGTGCTCCAGGTCATGTCGACCGACCGCGGCGCCGCCGCGGAGACGCCGGCGCTCAGGAGCAGCAGGCCCACGGCCGAGGCGATCGCTTGCGGCAGGCGGTTCGATACGGTGAGCGAATACTTTCGCATGTCCTACCTCGCTTGGAGACGAGGACATGAATAGTTTTGCGCAATAAAAATAAGGGTAATTACTAGGGTGAATTTAAATTACACCCACATTACCGATACGTTATTAAGCCTATTTAATTTCTGTTGTTGGTAAACGATGTGTTTATTGGTGAATGTTGTGTAAATAACCTTGTTAGGTGGGATTTTGGGCGGTTCGCGGTCGCGGGCCGGAGCGCGGGGCTGCAGGCTGGCGTTCATCTTGCAAGCGCTAGGGTCGGTCCTCATTCTGTGGGACACATCCGTCCCGCTTGGAGACTCGTCGTGTTTCGCCTGTTCCGTCCCGCCCAGAAAGCCGCCCCGGCTTCGACCGGCGAGCGCTTGGTCTATGCCGTGGGCGACATCCATGGACGGGCGGACCTTCTGGACGGCCTGCTGACGCGGATCGTGGCCGACGCCGCTCCGGCCTTGTCGCGCGGCGAGCGCCCGCTTCTGGTCTTCCTGGGCGATTACGTCGACCGCGGCTCGGAGTCCAAGGGCGTGCTGGATCGCCTGACGGCCCTGCTTTCCACGCCCGGATTCGAAGTGCGGACCCTGATGGGCAATCACGAGGAGGCCATGCTGGCCTTCATCGAGGATCCGGTGGCCAACGCGGGTTGGCTGGAGTTCGGCGGGGGCGCCACCCTGGCCTCTTACGGTGTCGCGCCGCCCATAGGCCGGGTGGGCCCCGAGGATCTCGCCGCCCTGGGGCGCGCGCTGTCTTCAGCGCTTCCGGCCACGCATCTGCATTTCCTGAAGTCGCTGGAGCTGGCGGTCGTCCTTGGCGACTACGTCTTTGTTCACGCGGGCCTGCGGCCGGGCGTGCCGCTCGATGCTCAATCGGCCCGCGATCTGCTCTGGATTCGGCAGGAATTTCTTTCCGAGAAGAAACCGTTCGAAAAAGTTGTAGTTCATGGGCATACGCCCGAAGAAATGCCTTATGACGGCCCTACACGTATAGGACTAGACACTGGAGCCTATGCTACGGGCGTCCTGACGGGCGTGCGCCTGCTTGGCGTTGAGCGAACGATCATGCAGTACAGACTTGAGCGTAACAGGGGGTGATGGAGATGATCGGCGTGATGAGGATAGGAAAACTCGCGGTGGGCTGCCTGGTGGCGGCGCTGTCGGTGCTGGTCCTTTCGATGGGACCTGTCCACGCAAGGCAGGCGATCGAAGCCGCGGCGCCTCCGCCGTTCCAGCCTTCGGACTACGTGCTCGGCTCGGGCGACAAGGTGCGGGTGACCGTATTCGGCGAGGACGCGCTGTCAGGACAGTTCGTGGTCGCGGGCACCGGATTGGTCTCGATCCCTCTGGTGGGCGAGGTCCAGGCGGCGGGTCTGACGCTGAAAGACTTTCAGGGCGGCGTTGAGCAGTCGCTGCGCAACGGCTACCTCAAAGATCCACGTGTGAGTGTCGAGGTTCTCAATTACCGCCCATTCTATATAATGGGCGAAGTGGAAAAGCCTGGACAGTATCCCTACACCAGCGGCCTGACTGTTCTCAATGCGGTGGCCACCGCGGGTGGTTTCACCTATCGCGCGAACCAGAAGCGGGTATTCATCAAGCGGATGAATGATCAGACCGAGCGGCAGTTCCCGTTGACGGGAGGCGTCGAGGTCGCCCCGGGTGATACGATCCGCATCACCGAGCGTCTTTTCTAGGAGCAATTTTTGCTCTCTCGTCTCTTATTTCAAAGATTCGTTAGCTTTTAAGAAAACGTCGCTGGATTCTTGCCCTCATCAGTGGCAATTGACCATCGACTGGCGTCTAGCCCGTCTGGAGGGGTAAGAACATGCGTGTTAAATCAACGATGTTGGCGGTTTCTGGCGCGTTGCTTTTCGGTGCGCTGGCGACCTCCGTAGTCATGATCCCGGCTGTCGCCGCGGCCAAGGCTCAGTATTCCACGATCACGGCCGCCGAGCTGGCGGTCAGGATCGCGACCGTCGCCAAGGACGCCCAGGCCGAGGCCGAGCGTCGGGCGACCGCCCAGAACATGAACCCGGCGCAGAAGGCCGCGTTCGTGAAGAAGTTCACGGCCGACGCCGTCAAGCGCCTGATCGTGGCGACGAACCCGGACCCGAAAGTGGCTCAGGCCGCCATCGCTCTGGCCCTGAAGGACACCGCTCTGCTGGCCGCCCTCGGCGCGGACGGCTCGGCGGCGCTCGCTCAGGTCAGCGCCGACGTCAGCGCCGCGCTGGCGCCTGCCGCCGCCGCTCAGGCCAACCCGAACGCCGACGCCAACGCCTCGGTGTGGAGCAATATCGGCGTGCCGCCCGACACCACGGCCGGCACCGTTGGCAATGGCGACAGCTCGGATTATTACGGCCCCGAATACCAGGGTTAACGCACTAAGCGAGCTGGCGGCGCCGGTCGGCGCCGCCGCATCACGTGGGGATCAACATGTCTAAACTCTTCCTGCTCGCGGCGGCGGCCGCTGCGGTGTGTGTTATCGCGCCCTCTGAGTCCCAGGCTCAGGAAAGCAACTTCGTCCGCGACCGCAACATCGCCGTGCGTGAACGTTCGCGTCCCGACTTCGACGCCCTCGGCGTGCATCTTGGCGGCTTCACGGCCTATCCCAAGCTGACGGCGACGCTCGAGTCGAACGACAACGTCTATGCTCGCGTCAAGGCCGCCGAGCAGGACGACATCTTCTACACGATCACGCCCGAAGTTCGGTTGCGCTCGAACTGGTCGCGTCACGCGCTGGGCGGCTATGTCAACGGCGCGATCGCCCGCTACAACGACCTGAAGAGCGAAGACACCGAGACCTGGACCGCCGGGGCCGCCGGCCGCTTGGACGTCGATCGGACGGGCAACCTCAGCTTCGCCGCCGACTATGGCGACCTGAACGAGGCGCGTACGTCGCCGGACACCCCCGGCACCGTGAGCAAGCCGATCGCCTATACCTCGGCCGCGGCCAAGATCGCCGGATCCAAGGAGTTCAATCGACTGAAGCTGGGCGGCGGCGTCGGCGTCACCAAGTTGGACTACGATGACGGGGTGACCAGGACCGGCATCGTCGTCGACCAAGACAACCGGGATCGCAAGACGACGATCGGCAACGTCCGCGCCGACTACGCCGTCAGCCCGTCGGCGGCCGTTCTGGCCGAAGCCGTGTTCAACAAGCGCAACTACCGCCTCGCGCCGCCGGCCTCGCCGCTGCAGCGCGACTCCGAGGGTTATGAGTTGCTGGTCGGCGCCAACTTCGACATCAGCAACACCGCCCGTGGCGAACTGCGCGTCGGTTATACCTCGCAGGACTATAAGGCGTTCGAAGATCAATCCGGCCTGGCTCTTCACGCTCAGGTCGAATGGTTTCCGACCCAGCTGACCACGGTCACCGGCACCGCCTCTCGCACGCCTGAAGAAGGCACGGCGAACGGTTCGCCCGGCTACTTCTCCAACACCGTCGGCGTCCGGGTCGATCACGAACTTCTGCGCAACGTGCTGCTCTACGGGCAGCTCGGCTACCAGAAGGACAAGTACAAGTCGATCGACCGCGAGGACGGCCGGACCAGCGCCGGTTTCGGAGCCACCTACTTCATGAACCGCACGGTCGGTGTTCGCGCCGGCTACACCTATCTGAAGCAGAACAGCTCGGGCCCCCTCATCGTCGCCGGCCCCGACTATTCGGTCAACCGCTTCAACCTGTCCTTAGTCTTCCAACGCTAAGCTTTAGCGTCGCTGACGCGCGCCGCCCCGCCTCGGGGTGGCGCGCGAACTTCGTATAAATTAAGGTCGCTTATGGACGCTCAGGTCGACGACACGTTTGGTCAACAGGATGTGGGAGGCTCCGCATCCCTGGATGTGAACCGCCTGATCGCGGCCTTCAAGCGTCGGCTTCGCCTGATGATTGGCGTCGCGGCGGCCGTCTTCCTCCTGGTGGTGTTAGTCACCGCGCAAATGACTCCGAAGTACACGGCTACAGCGGAGGTCCTGCTGGATCCTCGCAAGGAAGCCGTCGCCGAGATGCAGTCGGTGGTGTCGCAGCTTCCGGCCAGCACTCAAGCCGTCGACACGGAAGCCCAGGTCATCCAGTCGCGATCCGTCGCCGAGAAGGTGGTCGCCAAGCTCAAGCTTGATCAAGACCCCGAATTCAATCCGGACGCCGACACCAAGCCGGGCTTGCTCGATGGTCTTAAGGCCTTCGCGAAGTCTCTGGCGCCGAAGGCCAGCATCGACGCCAACAACAGCGAAATCGCCCAGCGAAAGCACGAGAAGGTCGTAGACTCGGTAATCAAGGGTCTGACTGTCAAGCGCGTCGGCTTGACCTACCTCATCGACGTCTCGTTCACGTCCAAGGATTCAGCCAAGTCCGCGCAGATCGCCAATGCGTTCGCTGATCAGTATCTGCTGTCGCAGCTGGACGCGAAGTTCGACGCGACCCAGCAGGCCAATGAGTGGCTCAATGGTCGCCTAGCCGATTTGCGTGTGCAGGTCGAACAGGCCGAAACGGCCGTCGGCCAGTACAAGATCGCCAACAATCTGATGAGCTCCCAAGGGGCGACCCTGGTTGAACAGGAGATCTCCAATCTCGATCAGCAGTTGGCGACTACGCGCGCCGAGCAGGCGGAGGCAGACGCCCGTTTGAACACCGCCCGGCGTCAGCTGGCACAAGGCAGCACCGGTGAGGACGTCGGCGAAGCGCTGACCTCCCCGGTCGTGCAGCAACTGCGCCGCCAACGCGCCGACGTCACCCAGAAAGTGGCCGACCTGCAGGGCCGCTACGGCGATCGTCACCCCGAAATGCTGAAGGCGCAGCGCCAGCTTGCGGATATCGACGCCCAGATCAAACAGGAGATCAGCCGGATCATCTCCAACCTGTCGGCCCAGGCCGAGGTGGCGCGTCAACGAACCGCATCGGTCGCCGCCAGCGTCGGCCAGTCGCGTGGCAATTTAGCCAGCAATAATCGAGACTCGGTCAAGCTGAACGAACTGCAGCGGAACGCTGACTCCGTTCGCCTGCTCTATGAATCTCTGCTCAATCGCTTCAAGGAAACCAGCGCTCAGCAAGGTTTGGAACAGACCGACGCCCGCGTGACGTCCCGCGCCCGCATTCCGACCAAGCAAAGCTCGCCGAAGGTGCTGATTAATTTCGCCGCGGGCCTCATTCTGGCCATGGGCGCCGGCATTGCCGCCGCCGTCGTGGCCGAGCTTCTCTCCAGCGGGCTTGGTACGGCGGAAGAAATTCAGGATCGTCTGGGTCTGCCGGCGCTGGGATCCATCCCTTCGCTGCACACGATGATCGAGCGCGACCAGAACTCGAAGATCAAGGCTGTCGACTATGTGATCGAAAAGCCGCTTTCGAGTTTCACCGAGGCTTTCCGAAACCTGCGGGCTTCGGTCCTGTTCTCCAAGGTCGGCCAGGCCGTTCGGGTCATTTTGATCACCTCGTCCTTGCCGGGCGAAGGCAAGACGACCTCGTCCATCTGCCTGGCGCGAACGATGGCCAGCATGGGATCCAGGGTCGTCCTGCTCGACTGCGACCTTCGCCAGCGCTCGGTCAACCGCATGCTGGGCTTCGAGGCCGACGTCGGCCTCCTGGAGGTCCTGAACGGCACGGCGACCCTGGCCCAGGCCCTGGTTCACGATCAGCTGTCGGGGGCGGTGGTGCTGCCGCTCGCCAAGGGCGCCTATACGCCCAAGGACGTGTTCGGCTCGGCCGCCATGCAGAACCTGATCAAGACCCTGCGCGCGGAATTCGACATCGTGCTGATCGACTCGGCGCCGGTCCTGCCGATCGCCGACACGCGGGTTCTGGCGTCGCTCGCCGACGTCGTCGTCGTCCTGGCTCGCTGGCGCAAGACGCCGCTGAAGGCCATCGAGTCGACTCTGCGCCTGCTGTCGCCTTCGGCCTATGTCAGCGGCGTGGCCCTGACCCAGGTCGATATGAAGGCCCAGTCGCGCTACGGCTACGGCGATCCCGGCTACTATTATCGCTCCTACCAGAAGTATTATGGCGGCTGACGCCGAAGCGCGAAGCCTGAAGGTCGGTGCAGCGGCGGCGACTTCGTCGCGCCGCAGTCTGCCCAATGTGAGCCTGGTTCTGGTGGTTCTGCTCTTGATGAGCGGCCATCTCTTGTTCGGGGCGAACCGCACGGACGTCGCGCTCCAGTTCACGGCGCTCTACGGGGTCGGCTTCCTGACGGTCGTCTATCTCACGTCGTGGGGCCGTGCCGCGACCGCGCGCTGGAGCGGTATGGCCGTTCCCGCCGTGCTCTTCGTCGCGGTTCTGGCCGCGGCCGGATTGGCCATGACGCCGTTCGCCATCGGCGGGGTGAATCCCATCTGGAGCTATGTGCCGAAAGCGAGGCCGGCCGCCGTGCTGGACCGTTCGTCGGCCATCATCGAGATGATGAAGCTCTGCGGGCTGGCCTGCCTGTTTGGGATCGGGGCGGCGATCGGTCAGGAGCAGGAGCGTGCGCGACGTTTTCTGCACATCTTCCTGATGGCTGCGGCCCTCTACGCGTCCTGGGCCTTTGTTTCGCATCTGGCGGACCCGCGCACGGTCATGGGCGTCGCCAAGATCTTCCACCGTGACAGGTTGACGGCGTCGTTCCTGAGCGCCAACACCGCCGCGACCCTGCTGGGCTATACGGGGGTCCTGACCGCCGCGCTCCTGGTCGAGCGCGTTCGCGAAGCGACGCGCAACGGTTGGCGCATGGACCGGGTGGCCAGCGCCGCGGGGCCCACGCTGATCGCGTTCGTCGTGATCCTGGTTTCGGTGGTGCTGACCTCATCGCGCGCGGGGCTCGCGGCCACGGCGGCTGGCTTGGCCCTTTTCGCCCTTTGGGAGCTTTTCTCCCAACCCTGGCGTCGGCCGTCGCCGCGTACGATGATCCTCGTCGGAGCGGCCCTCGTCATTGTCCTTGGCTTGGCGTTCACCGCGGACGCGGTCAGCCGACGTTTTGTTGATCTCAACGCCGACGCGGCGGTTCGCACTCAATTGTTCGACAGCCATTGGCGGGCGTTCAAGGCCTCGCCTTGGTCGGGCTATGGTTTGGGCAATTTCTACGCGGTCAATCGGCTGATCGAAAACGCCGTGAACTACAGGGACCTGTCGTACGTACGCGCGCTGCACAACGTCTATATCCAATGGCTGGAGGAAGGCGGGCTGACGGCGGCCCTACCCATGTTCGCCTGCATTAGCTGGATCTTGGCGTCCACGGGGCTGGGTGCGCACCGCCGCCGGCGGATGACCATGTGGATGCGAGCCCTGGTGGCCGCAAGCGCTGTGATTCTGATCCACGGCACGACGGACTATGCGCTCCAGGTGCCGTCCATCACGGCGACCTGGGCTTGCCTGCTGGGGCTGGGTCTCGGACTGGCCAACGCCCCGAGAGGCGCCAATGGCTGACCGGAGCAAGGCTTCTCGCCTGGTGACCCTCGCCGCTTCCGGCCTGGCGGTCATCACCGTCGCGACGGCGGGCTGCGCTGTATGGGAGCTGCAGCTGGCCGAGCAATTCGGCCATGAGGCACCGGCATGGATACCGCTGAGCGGAGTTTATGGCGGCAAGGCCCAGGCCATCATCAAGGCCCTGGATACAGATCCAACGGTCGATCTTGGATCGGCCAAGACGCTCAGCGAGGCGCAGTTGCGTCTGTCGCCGACCAATCACTATGCCTGGTTGCGCCTGGCGTTCATTGACGTCGTCGAAACCGGCAAGCTTTCACCTACGGGCGTCGGTTATCTGCAGCGATCGTATGATGTCGCGCCGTATGACTCGCTGACCTGGCGTCTGAACATGGCCTTCGAGACCTGGCCGTCACTTTCGCCGGAGTTGAAGGCGGCGGTCATCGACGATCTCAAGGTCAACTGGCGAACCGGACGCCGTCATCGGCAATATGTCGCCATGGCTAGCCGCATCAGAAATCCAGCGGGACTTGAAGCCGTTCGCGCGACGCTGGCGGAGCTTCAGGCGCAGGATGCCGAAATCTATCGGCAGAAGCAGCTGCTGTCCGCCCATTAGGTTCCGGCTTCGATAGCATGTCGTTCAGTGTGAGCCTTAGGCCCGTCGGCAAGCCCCGCACCAAGGCCAATCAGCGAAACGCTTTTTTTGCATCTTCCCCGGTATTCATAGGATGAATTCCCTGGGGGATCTGCGCGTGCTGAAGGTTTTGACCTGCCTGACGACGGAGCATGACCTGCGTTTGGTCATGGTCGCCGGCCTGATCTGCTTCGCCGCGTGCTTCACGGCGTTCCGGCTCTATTCGCGCATGCGCGGGGCCCGCGGCGTGGTTCGGGCCGCCTGGCTGCTGCTGACCGGCCTGGTCTCGGGATCGGGCGTGTGGGCCACCCACTTCATCGCCATGGTCGCCTACAGCCCCGGCCTCAAGACCGGCTACAGCCCGTCGGGCACCCTGCTGTCGCTGATGATCTCGGTGCTGTTCATGGCCGGCGGCTTCGCCGTGGCCTCGGCCCAGCGCTCGCGCACCAACGACTTCGCCGGCGGGCTGATCCTCGGCATGGGCGTGGCCGCCATGCACTATACGGGCATGTCCGCCTTCGTGACCCAGGGCTTCGTGCAGTGGGAGCAGGCGACGATCGCCGCGTCCGTGCTGGCCGGCGTCATCGGCGCGGCGAGCGCCCTGCAGCTGGCCGGGCGCGCGCGCAGCCTGCTCAAGCAGCTGAGCGGGGGCGTCGTCCTCACGCTGGGGGTCTGCGCCCTGCATTTCGTCGGCATGGCCGCGATCACCATCGTTCCCGACCCCGCGATCAACGTCCCTGATCAGATGCTGTCGGGCGCGATCCTGACCCTGGCCGTGACCTCGATCACCGGCATGATCATCCTGGGCGGCCTGGGCGCGGTGGCCATCGAGTCCTCGACCAGCCGCTCGGCCCTCGACCGCATCCGTCGCCTGGCCAACGCCGCCTACGAGGGCATCGTCGTGGTCCAGGACGGGCTGATCAATGACGCCAACGCCGCGTTCTGCGAACTGGCCGGCGTCGAACTGGACGGCCTGCTGCGCACGCCGCTGTCCAATCTGCTGACCTTCGACACCGACGCCCCGACCCGCGAGGGCGTGCGGCGCGAAGGCGTTCTGCAACCCGCCGACGGCGGCCGGACGATTCCCGTCGAGGTGTTCTCGCGCCTGATGGACGACGGCGCGCGGCAGGAGACCTCGGGCCTCACCGTCCTGGCCGTCCGCGACCTGCGCGAGCGCCGCTCGGCCGAGGAGAAGATCCGCTACCTCGCCGAGCACGACGGCCTGACCGGCCTGCCCAACCGCAACTCGCTGCAGGTCCGCCTGGCCGCGGCCCTGGACCGCGTCGAAGCCTCGGGCGAGAGCCTGTCCCTGATCTGCATCGACCTGGACCATTTCAAGGAAGCCAACGATCTGCACGGCCACCTGGTGGGCGACGCCCTGCTGGTCGAGACCGCGCGCCGATTGCAGGACTGCCTGACCGCGCCGTCCTTCGCCGCGCGTCTTGGCGGCGACGAGTTCATTGTCGTCCAGGTCGCGGCCGGCGACCAGCCGGCCGCTGCGGCCGAGCTGGCCGGTCGGCTGCTGGAAACCCTGGCGGCGTCGGCGGTGCACGAGGGCCAGGACCTGGCCATGGGCGCCAGCCTGGGCGTGTCGCTGTTCCCCGACGACGGCCGCACGGCCGAGGCCCTGCTGGCCAACGCCGACATGGCGCTCTACCGCGCCAAGGAAAGCGGCCGCGGCGCCTATCGCTTCTTCAAGCGCGAGATGGACGAGTCGATCCGCGAACGCCGGACCATGGCCCGCGAACTGCGCCAGGCGATCGCCGACGAGGAGCTGATCGTCTACTACCAGCCGCTGGCCAAGGCGTCCGACGGCGAGGTCTGCGGCTTCGAGGCCCTGGTGCGCTGGAACCATCCGGTGCGCGGCATGATCCCGCCGCTGGAGTTCATCCCGGTCGCCGAGGAGAACGGCCTGATCGCCCAGTTGGGCGAATGGGTCCTGCGCCGCGCGTGCGCCGACGCGGTCACCTGGGAGCGGCCGCTGCGCATCGCGGTCAACCTGTCGCCGCTGCAGCTGAACCAGCCCAATCTTCCGACCCTGGTGCACGAGGTGCTGGTCGCCACCGGCCTGTCGCCCAAGCGGCTGGAGCTGGAGATCACCGAGAGCGCGCTGTTCAAGGACTATCAGCGGGCGCTCGACAACCTGCGCCGGCTGAAGGCCCTGGGCGTGCGGATCGCCATGGACGACTTCGGCACCGGCTTCTCGTCGCTGTCGACCCTGCAGTCGTTCCCGTTCGACAAGATCAAGATCGACAAGAGCTTCGTCGAGAACATCCACCGCCACGACCGCGCGACGGTGATCGTCCGCGCCGTGCTGGGCCTGGGCCGCAGCCTCGAGATCCCGTGCGTGGCCGAGGGCGTCGAGACCCAGGAGCAGATCGATTTCCTGCGCGGCGAGAACTGCGCCGAACTGCAGGGCTATGCGATCGGCCGCCCGTCGCCCGTCGACGCCCTGTCGGCCTGGACCCTGGCCAGCGCGACCTCGGCCTACAAGCCGGCCGTCAAGAAGCCGCGCCGCCGCAAGGCCGCCTAGAGGCCCGTCGCCGCGACGGCCGCCCGTCTGG
Organism: Caulobacter sp. Root487D2Y; assembly: GCF_001427165.1. Taxonomy (NCBI): domain Bacteria; kingdom Pseudomonadati; phylum Pseudomonadota; class Alphaproteobacteria; order Caulobacterales; family Caulobacteraceae; genus Caulobacter; species Caulobacter sp. Root487D2Y. The sequence goes on along the minus strand of NZ_LMFD01000010.1, from coordinate 556,911 downwards.
ACGCGCATGATCGGGCGTCCGGCCCGGTTGACGATCGTGCGCCTTGGCCAATCGCCAGGCTCATACGCAACGTCCTTCAGATTGAGGACTTAAGCCTAGCCCCGGCCTTGCGCCTCGCCGATCGGCTCGCGCAATGTGGCGCCTGCCGTTGTATGGGCGCTCGAGAAAGGAATTCCGCCGATGACCATCTCCCCGTCGATCACCGGCCGCAACGCCCTGGTGTTCCTGGCGGTGGTCGCCGGCGCCGCCGCCCTGTACTGGATGCGCGGCATCCTCACGCCCCTGGCCATGGCGGTCTTCCTGGCCGTGATGATCGACAGCTTCGCCCGCGTCCTGGTCCAGCGGCTGCCGAAATTCCCCAGGGGCCTGGCGTTGCCGGCCGCCATCGTCCTGTCCATCGCCCTGTTCGCGGCCTCGGTCTGGGTGGTGACCGCGAACGGCGCCAGCTTCGTCGGACAGATGCGCGACTATGCCCCCCGCCTGAACGAGGTGATCGCCAAGATCGCCTCGCTGGTCGGGATCAAGGTGGCGCCGACGATCGGCGAGCTGATCGACCAGCTCGATCCCGCCAAATACGCCGGGGCGGCCGCCCAAAGCCTGCAGAACTTCGCCTCCAACGCCATACTGGTGCTGATCTATCTCGGCTTCATCATCGCTTCGCGACGGGGGTTCGGCCGCAAGATCGTCGCGCTCTATCCGCATCATGCCGAGCGCGAGGGCGCGGTGCAGCTGTTCCAGCGCATCCGCAACGGCGTGGAGCAGTACCTGTGGATCCAGACCGTCACCGGTCTGATGATCGCCGCCGCCGCCTGGGTGGTGATGATGCTGCTGCGCCTGGACAACGCCCTGTTCTGGGCCTTCCTGATCTTCGTCGCCGCCTATATCCCGATCCTGGGCGGGGCGGTCGGCTGCATCCTGCCGCCGCTGTTCGCCCTGGTGCAGTTCCCCGACAGCTTCTGGCCGGCCCTGATCCTGTTCGGCGCCCTGGAGCTGATCTTCTTCGTGGTCGGCAACGTGGTGTTGCCGCGCATGCAGAGCGACAGCCTGAACATGGACCCGACCGTCGTCCTGCTGTCCCTGGCCGTCTGGGGCGCCCTGTGGGGCGTCACCGGCATGTTCCTGTCCACGCCGCTGACCGTGGCGGCGATGCTGGTCCTGGCTCAGTTCGACGGCACGCGCTGGATCGCCATCCTGCTGTCGGAAGACGGCGATCCCAGCGGCGCGGGCCTGGATCGCAAGGCGCCGGGGGCCTCCGACAAGGCCCCGCCGGACAAAAAGGCCGGATCTTCGTCGCCTTCGCAACAGAAGTCGGTCAAGGGGACTTAAAATCCCAAATGGCCTTCCTATCTAAATCCTGTCGGCAGCCCCCCATGCCGACCCCCGCGCGACGCAGACCGATTTTCTGGAGCGTCCGATGCGGAATCGCCCGTCGCCCCCCGGCGGGCCCGCGCCGCCGGTTCCCCCCAACCGGCGGCGCTTCCGTGTCCGGCGTCCGGGACGATTGTCTTGGTAAGATATTCTGCGCTTTTCCCCGACTACGGTTGAAACTGAGCCTGAAAGGGCTAGGTTGTCGCCAAAAATTCGCGAGGAAATCCCATGGTCGGTGCAAAACTTGACCCCAAGGCGACCGCCGCTCAACCGGACGGTTTGATTTCGGCCTTCGGCGCGGCCCTGGGGCAGGGGGCGCTGAGCGCGCCACAGGCCCAGTTCGCCGCCCAGGTCCAGGAAGACTGGTCGGCCGAGGAACTGCCGGGCTTTGCTCCCGGCGACATCGCCCACGCCCTGGTCGACTTCTGGCGCTTCGGCGAAGGCGCTTCCGGCGAGCCGCTCTCGATCCGTGTCCGGCCGGCCGTCCGCGCCGACGGGACCGACCTGAAGAGCGACCTGCTGGAGATCGTCCAGCCCGACCGCCCGTTCCTGGTCGACAGCATCATGGGCGCCATCGCCGAGGCGGGCTTCTCGGTCCGCGCCATGTTCCACCCGGTGATCGACACCCCGGCGGGCCGGCGCTCGATGATCCAGGTCTACCTGGCCCCCGTGGGCGAAGACCGCGAGACGGCCCTGGTCGACGCCGTCCGCGACGCTCTGGCCGACGTTCAGCTGGCCGTCGACGACTTCCACGCCATGAAGGCCTTGATCCGCCGCACCATCGAGGAGCTACGCGCCTCGAAGGCCCCGATCCCGGAAGGCGAGCGCGAGGAAGGTTTGGCCTTCCTCGACTGGCTGGAGGGCGACCGCTTCGTGTTCCTGGGGGCCCGGGTCTACGAATATCCCCGCACGCCGGACGGCGGCTACGCGGCAGAGGAGCCGCTGTACCAGCCCGAGGGCAGCCTGGGCGTGCTGCGCGACCAGACCCTGACGGTCCTGCGCCGGGGCAGCGAGCCGGCGATCCTGTCGCGCCAGGTCCGCGACCACCTGCTGTTGGGCGCGCCGCTGGTGGTGGCCAAGTCGAACCTGCGGTCCAAGGTCCATCGCCGCGGCTACATGGACTATGTCGGGGTGCGGCGGTACGGCGCCGACGGCAAGCCCTCCGGCGAGGTCCGGTTCGTCGGCCTGTTCACCGCCGAGGCCTACGAGACGCCCGCTCACGAGATGCCGGTGATCCGGCGCAAGGTCGAGCACATCCTCAAGGAGACCGGCAAGGATCCCGACAGCCACAACGGCAAACGGCTGAGGAACATCCTCGAGACCTGGCCGCGTGACGAGCTGTTCCAGGTTTCCGAGGATGAACTGCGGACGATGGCCATGGGGGTTCTGCACCTCTACGACCGGCCGCGCGTGCGGCTGTTCGCCCGCCGCGACCCTTTCGACCGCTTCATTTCGGTGCTGATGTTCGTGCCGCGCGAGCGCTATGACAGCGGCGTGCGCGAGCGGGCCGGCAAGATCCTGGCCGACGCCTATCAAGGCCGGGTCAGCGCCTACTATCCCAGCTTCTCCGACGCCCCCCTGGCCCGTGTGCACTACGTGCTGGGCGTGACGCCCGGCCACCACGGCGATCCGGACCTGACCGCGCTGGAAGCCGCCGTCGCCGAGACCGCCCGGACCTGGGAAGACCGCTTCGAGGCCGCCGTCCGTGACGGCGGGGCGCCCGGCCGGGTCGCCGAGACCCTGGCCCGCTGGCAGGGCGCCTTCCCGCCCGGCTATCGCGACCAGTACGACGCCGCCGAGGCCCTGGCCGACCTCGCCGTGGTCGACGACCTGGCCGCCGACGAGCCGGTGCGGGTCCGCGCCTTCCGCCACGCCGACGACGACAAGCTGACGTTCCGGTTCAAGCTCTATCGCCCCGGCGCCGCCGCGCCCCTGGCCGACGTGCTGCCGATCCTGGAGCACATGGGCCTGAAGGCCCTGATCGAGGACGGCTTCAAGCTGACGCCGGCGGCTGGAACCCACGGCAAGGTCTGGGTTCACGAGTTCACCCTGCGCGACGAGCGCGGCGAGCATCTGTCGTTCGGCGACGTCAAGACCGCCTTCGAGGCCGCCTTCGTCGCCATCTGGACCGGCCGCGCCGAGAGCGACGGCTTCAACCGCCTGGTGCTCGAACTCGGCGTCGGCTGGCGCGAGGCGGCCCTGGTCCGCGCCCTGGCCCGCTACCGCCAGCAGACGGGCCTGGATCCCAGCCAGGGCGTGCAGGAACAGGCCTTGTCGGACAATCCCGGCGTCACCCGGCTGATCCTCGACCTGTTCCGCATCAAGTTCGACCCGGCCGTGCACGCCGACCTGTCCGCCCGCGAGGAGCGGGCCAAGGCCGTCGAGGCCGACATCGTCGAGGCTCTGCAGGCGGTCGAGAGCCTGGACGCCGACCGCGTCCTGCGCCGCATCGCCGCCCTGATCGGCGCCATCCAGCGGACCAACTTCTTCCAGGTCGGGCCCGACGGCGAGCCCAAGCCCTATATCAGCTACAAGATCGCCTCGCGCGAGCTGGAGGACCTGCCGGCCCCCAAGCCCTATCGCGAGATCTATGTCTCGGCCCCGCACATCGAGGGGGTTCACCTGCGCTTTGGCCCGGTCGCCCGTGGCGGCCTGCGCTGGAGCGACCGCCGCGACGACTTCCGCACCGAGGTGCTGGGCCTGGTGAAGGCCCAGCAGGTCAAGAACGCGGTCATCGTGCCCGTCGGCTCCAAGGGCGGCTTCTACCCGAAGAACCTGCCGCGCGGCGGCGACCGCGACGCCATCCAGGCCGAGGCGATCCGCGCCTACAAGACCTTCCTGTCGGGCCTGCTGGACATCACCGACAACATAGACGCCGACAACAAGATCGTGCCGCCGGCCGGTCTGGTCATACATGATGGCGAGGATCCTTATCTGGTCGTCGCCGCCGACAAGGGCACGGCCACCTTCTCCGACATCGCCAACGGCGTGGCCGAGGACTACGGCTTCTGGCTGGGCGACGCCTTCGCGTCCGGCGGTTCGGTCGGCTACGACCACAAGGTCATGGGCATCACCGCCCGCGGGGCGTGGGAAGCGGTCAAGCGCCACTTCCGCGAACTGGGCAAGGATATCCAGACCGAGCCCTTCACCGTGGTCGGCGTCGGCGACATGAGCGGCGACGTGTTCGGCAACGGCATGCTGCTGTCCAAGCAGACCAGGCTGCTGGCCGCGTTCGACCATCGCCATATCTTCCTGGACCCCGATCCCGATCCGGCGACCTCGTGGGCCGAGCGCGACCGGATGTTCAAGCTGCCGCGCTCGTCCTGGGACGACTACGACAAGAGCCTGATCTCCAAGGGCGGCGGCGTCTTCCCGCGGACGCTGAAGCAGATCCCGCTGTCGCCGGAGGTGCGGGCGATGCTGGACCTCAAGGCCGAGAGCGTCGCCCCCAGCGAGCTCTTGACCGCCATCCTCAAGGCGCGGGCCGAGCTGCTCTATTTCGGCGGCATCGGCGGCTATGTGAAGGCCAGGACCGAAAGCCACGCCGACGCCGGCGACAAGGCCAACGACGCCATCCGCGTCAACGGCGCCGACCTGCGGGTCAAGGTCGTGGGCGAGGGCGCGAACCTGGGCCTGACCCAGGCGGGTCGCATCGAGTTCGCGCAAGCAGGCGGCCACATCAACACCGACGCGATCGACAACTCGGCCGGGGTCGACAGCTCCGACCACGAGGTCAACATCAAGATCCTGACCGGGATCCTGGAGCGCGGCGGCAAGCTGGATCGCGAGGCCCGAAACCGGCTGCTGCCGACCATGACCGACGACGTGGCCAGCCACGTGCTGGCCGACAATTACGACCAGACCCTGGCCCTGTCGCTGATGGAAAGCGACGCGGTGTCCGAGGTCGAATCCCACGCCCAGTTCATGGCCGCCCTGGAGGCCAAGGGGCGCCTGGACCGCAAGGTCGAGGGCCTCCCCGAGGCCGCGGCTCTGGCCGACCGCGCCCAGGCCGGCAAGGGCCTGACCCGGCCGGAACTGGCCGTGCTGCTGGCCTATGGCAAGCTCGACCTGTCCGAGGACATCGTCGCCTCCCAGGCGCCCGACGATCCTTGGTTCGAGGCGACGCTGAAGGGCTACTTCCCGCCTGCCCTGGGCCAGTATGGCGACGCCATGCAGCAGCACCGGCTGAAGCGCGAGATCATCGCCACGGTTCTCGACAACCAGATGATCAACATGTGCGGCCCGACCTTCCCCAGCCGTCTGCGGGCGGCCGCCGGTTGCGACACCACGGCCCTGGTCATCGCCTTCGCCGCCGCCCGCGAGATCCTCGGCGTCGACGCCCTGTGGGACCAGGTCTCGGCCCTGGACGGCAAGGCCTCGGCCAGCGGCCAGCTGGCGCTGTACAAGGCCCTGGCCTACGCCCAGCGCAGCCTGACCTTCTGGCTGGCCCGCCGGGCGTTCAGGGACAAGTCGACCGTCAAGCAGCTGGTCGAGACCTACGGGCCTTCGGTCAAGGCGCTGTCGGCCCTGGGGACCGCGATCCTCTCGCCGTTCGAGCAGAAGGCCGCGGCCAAGCGAGCCAAGGCCTATGTCGCCGACGGCGCGCCCGAGGCCCTGGCCCTGGCGGTGGCGGCCCTGCAGCCGGTGACCACGGCGGCCGACCTGGTCGATCTGGGCAACGCCTCCAGCTGGTCGGTCGAGAACGTGGCCCGCCTCTACCACCAGGTGGGCGCGGCCTTCGGCTTCGACCGCCTGCGCTCGGCGGCCGGTTCGTTCGTCGGCGGCGACGCCTTCGAGCGCCTGGCCGTGCGACGCCTGATCGAGGACATGCTCAGCGAGCAGACCGCGATCACCCAGGTGGTGCTGAAGTTCGCCGCCAACGCCCAGGCCGGCGACGACGAGGCCTCGGCCAAGGCGGCGGTCAGCTCCTGGGGCGCTCTGCGCCACGAGGCCGTCCGCGCCGCCAAGCGCACGGTCGAGACCATCGAGCAGGCCGGCGGCGGCTGGACCTTCGCCAAGCTGACCATCGCCAACGCGGCCCTGCGGGGTCTGGCGAGCGCGTCCTAGACCCCGATCGGGGGCACGCACATGTGCGTGTCCCCCGCCGGAGAAGCTTCGCGTATAAGCGGCTCCAGTTGGGGGACGACAGATGAACAAGGGTGACCGGCAGCGGGCCGCGTGGGCGCTCTACGAGTGGGCCCAGCAGCCCTATTGGGCGTTGATCGCCACCTTCATCTTCACCCCCTATTTCGCGGCCGGCTTCGTCGGCGACCCGGCGCGCGGGCAGAGCCTGCTGGGCTACGCCGGCGCGGTCTCGGGCCTGCTGATCGCGGTGTTCAGCCCGCTGGTCGGAGCCAGCGTCGATGCGCGCCGGAACCCCCGCATCTGGCTGGTGGGCTTGGCGATCCCGTTCGTCCTGGCCAGCGGCGCCCTGTGGTTCGCGACGCCAGGCGACGCCAGCCGCATCCTGCCGATCCTGATCTGCCTGGTGGTGGCCGGGGTTTCGGCCGAGCTCAGCGGTTCGGTGATGAACGCCCTGCTGCCCCTGGTGGCCAAGCCGGGCCAGGTCGGACGGCTGTCGGGCTCGGCCTGGGCCCTGGCCTATGTCGGGGCGCTGATTAGCCTGTTCGTCGTGCTGCTGTGCTTCTCCCTGCCCACGGTTCCGATGCTGGGGCTGTCCAAGGCGCTGCACGAGCCTGACCGCATCGTCGGGCCGCTGGTGGCCGTGTGGTTCCTGGCGTTCTCCTGGCCGCTGATGATGATGGCGCCCCAGCCGCCCAAGATCGCCGGCCAGAAGCCGCTGGCCGAGCTGTGGACCACGATCCGTTCGCTGCGGCGCAGGCCGTGGATGCTGCGTTTCCTGATCGGCCGGATGCTGCTCGGCGACGGCATCTCCAGCTTCATCGCGTTCGGCGGCGTGCTGGCGGCCGGGATGTTCGGCTGGACCACCACCCAGCTGGGCCTCTACGCCATCGCCCTGTCGATCGCCGCCGGGATCGGCACGTTCATCGGCGGCCGGGTCGATCAGAAGCTGGGCTCGAAAACCACGGTGCTGATCGCCGCCGGCGTGGTGCTGTTCGGGGCGTTCGGGGTCGGGCTGGTCGGCCGCGACAGCCTGGCCTTCGTGCTCAAGGTCGCCCCGCCGGCCGCCGGCGGCGGCCTGTTCGCCAGCCTGCCGGAGCGGGTGTTCCTGGGCTTTTCGCTGTTCGTCGGCCTGACCTTCGGGCCGGCCCAGGCGTCCCTGCGCGCCTGGATGGCGCAACTGGCCCCGGCCGGCGAGAGCGGACGGTGGTTCGGGCTCTACGCCCTGTCGGGCAAGGCCACGGCCTTCATGGCCCCGCTGGTCATCGCGGTGGGCACACGGTGGGTCGGCGACCAGCGCATCGCCGTCGCCGTCTCGGCCCTGTTCCTGGCCACCGGCGCCGTCATCCTGGCCCGCGTGCCGCGCCAGGGACCGGAACCCGAAGCCGCCGCCTAACCCAGGGTTGTCGGTCGCGCCAAGACGGTACAGGATCGCCGTCGATTGGTGTCGGGGGCGTGCATGGTCAAGGATCGTATCGTTCTGCTGGACTCGCTGCGGGGTCTGGCGGTGCTGGGCATCCTGCTGTGCAACATTCCGATCGCGGCCGAGCCGCATTCGGTGGCCACCAGCCTGACCCTGTGGCCGCTGGGCATGGCGCCGGCCTCGGTGGCCGTCTGGTGGGTCACCCAGGTGTTCTTCCAGCAGAAGTTCTATTCGATGTTCGCCATGCTGTTCGGCGCCTCGATCCTGATGGTCGGCGGCGAGGGTGGTGACAAGGACCGCCAGAGGACCCTGATCCTACGCCTGGCCAGCCTGCTGCCCATCGGCCTGCTCCACGGCCTGGCGATCTGGCAGGGCGATGTCATGAACACCTATGCGGTGGTCGGCCTGCTGGCGATGTGGGCCCGCTCATGGCCGGCCAAGCGCCTGCTGCGGACGGGGATCGGCCTGCATCTGGGACTGTCCGCCTGGGCCGCCTGGAACCTGCTCCAGCACGCTGCCCAGGGCGGGGGCGATCCGCCGCCGGCGCAGATGGCCAAGTTCCTGGCCGGGGTCCAGGCCGACAGCGCCCAGTACGCCGGGACCTTCACCCAGTCGCTGAGCCAGAACGCCAGGGACTTCTGGGAATTCGTGTTCGGCGCCTTCACCCAGTGGCCCCAGACCTGGCCGCTGCTGGTGCTGTCGCTGATGCTGATGGGCATGGGTCTCTACAAGCTGGGCGTCCTGAGCGGCAGAGCCTCGACCGGGGTCTATCAGGGCCTGATCGGGGCGGGCCTCGGCGCCCTGGCGATCGTCTGCCTGGCCGAGACGGCCTACATGGTGCTGCCCAGCCATCCCTGGGCGCCGCGCGCCCTGGCCCGCTGGCTGCAGAGCGCCACCGCGCCGGTCGTCAGCCTGGGCTATGTCGGCCTGATGGTGATGGCGACGCGGGCCAGGGTCTGGAAGACGATCCCGGCCGTCCTCGCCCCGGTCGGTCAGATGGCTTTCACCAACTATCTGACCCAGTCGATCCTGATGACCGCGCTGCTGTACGGCGGCCGTGGGCCAGGCCTTTATGGCAAGGTCGACCGGCCGTTCCTGGCCGCGGCGACGGCGGTGATCTGGCTGCTGCAGATCCTGTGGTCGCGCTGGTGGATGGCGCGCTTCACCATGGGTCCGCTGGAGTGGCTTTGGCGGCTGGCCTATCGGGGGCCCATGCCGCTGCGCCGCGCGCCCGAGACGGCGGCGGCCGCCACCTGATCAGGTGGGCGGCCTGGATTTGAGGAAGGTGTCGAGCGCGGTGTTGATCACCGTCACGGTCACGGCGTCGCGCAGGCGCTGAGCGTCCGCCTGGCTGATGCCGGCGGCCGTGTAGCCGGCGATCTCGGTCAGGTCGGTCTCGCCCTGCACCAGGTTCTTGAACTCGGCCTCGCTCAGCTGGCCGGCCGCCAGCTGGCCCGTCCAGAGCTGCAGGTTGGCCTTGGCCTTGTCGAGGGCGGCCTGGGCCATGGCCTTCACATCGGCGGAATAGCCTTCGAAGCTGTCCTTGCCCAGCACGGAGAGGTTGGCCTTGGCGGCCGCCAGAAAGTCGTCGAACTGGCTCATGACGCGCCGCCTTCCTCGACTTGGCCGCAGGATGTGGCCTGGCCCTTGTTGGCCTCCAGGCAGAGGATGTAGTCGAAGGCCCGCCCGATCTGGATCTTCTTCTGGTCGCGGAACGCCGGGCCCAGAGAACCCTGACTTTGCCATAGGGCGATCGTCCCGCCGTAGAGGGCGCGGTTCGGGTCGCGCAGCACGGCCCATTGCCGGGCCGAGAAGGTGTTGAGCGGGTCGGCGGCCGCCGCGCTGGCCGCCGCGTCGATCCGGGCCGTCAGGGCCGCGACCTCGGCGGCGTGACTGGCGTAGGGATCGCCGGACACGTCCAGCAGGGACAGGGTCTGGGCTTTCAGGCCGGCGGCGTTGACCTGGGCGGCGGGGTTGGGCGGCGGGGCCACGGGCGCGCAGGCGACGGGGGCCAGGGCCGGCAGCAAGAACGTCAGGACGAGCGCGGTTCGCGCTATCGGCGCCAGCTTCATGGAAGGCCTCCCCACTAGGTGGCGGAAGCCTGGCATACAATCGCCGGGCGCACAATCTCGGCCGGAACGGCGCGCTGATGGACGAGGTTAGAGCGTCCGCGCGACCCCGAGGGCCTTGGCGAAATAGCCCTGGGTCTGGCTGAAAAGGTCGGGGCGATACTTGGCGCGCGGGTCGTTGGCGCGATCGTCGTCGAACGCGTGGGTGGCGTCCGCGTGGAAGAGGGTGTCCACCGCCAGACCGTCGCGCTGCAGACGGTCCAGCGCGGTCTTTGGATATTTCCAGCCGACCACCTGGTCCTTCCCGCCGACCACCGAGAACACCTTGGGCCCGTATGAACCCCAGCCCCGGCTGGAGGTCAGCGAAGGATAGGCCGCGTACGGATAGACCAGCAGGACGCCCTTGACGCGGGCGCGCAGCTTCAGCGGATCGGCGTCGGCGATTCCGGTGGCGCGGGCGGCGTTCACGCCGATCGCGTAGCCGTCCATGATCGACCAGCCGCCATGGCTCCAGCCGGCCAGGAACACGCGCTCGGAGTCGGCCCAGGACTGGCTCTCCAGCCAGGCCAACATGGCGAACACGTCGCCCGAGCGCTTGAGGCCCTGCAGCGTCGTGCCGGTGCAGACGAACAGCTTGCCGTCCAGCGTCGACATGCCGCGCGGCTTGAAGCTGTCGACCACCACCGCCGCCCAGCCGGCCTCGACCGCCACCTGGGCGTAGGTCTCCAGGAACGGCGTCTTGCCGCCGCAACCGTGCAGGATCAGCGCCACGGGAAAGGGGCCGGGTCCCGAAGGCTTGAAGACCTTCGAGGCGTTGGCGACCTTGGCTCCCCAATCCGCTGCCTTCACGCCGGCGCTAAGCATGTGGTCCTACAGCGCCCCCGCGCGAAATCCCAGGACGGCCACCATGGTCGATCGGCGGTGGAAACTCAATTCGATCGCCCGGAGGCGCTCGATCCGAAGCCTCAGATTTCCTGGTTGTACTTGCCGACCCGATCGCCCAGGCGCGGCTTCACTTCCTGGCGGAACAGCGCGCGCATGTCGTCGGCCGACTGGGTGCTTTCGACGACGACCACGATCTCGGGCTTGTTGGACGAGGCGCGGACCAGCACCCAGGAGCCGTCCTCCAGATGCACCCGCACGCCGTTGACGGTGATCACCTCGGTGATCCTGCGGCCCAGGATCGAACCGCCGGCGGCGAACAGGTCCTGGTATTCCTTCACCACGTCGGCGACGACGCCGTACTTCACCTCGTCGCCGCAATGCGGGCTCATGGTCAGCGACGTGAAGGCCACGGGCAGGGCCTTGCGCATGTCCGACAGCTTCATCCCTGGATTGCGGTCCAGCATGGCCAGGACGGCGGCGGCGGCGGTCAGGCCGCAGTCGTAGCCGTAGCCCAGGTCGCCGTTCATGAAGAAGTGGCCGCTCTTCTCGAAGCCCGCCAGGGCGCCCAGCTCGGCGCTCTTGCGCTTGATGTAGCTGTGACCGGTCTTCCAGTAGATCACCTTGCAGCCATGGGCGGCCAGGATCGGATCGGTGGCGTAGAGACCGGTCGACTTGACGTCGACCACGAAGGTCGCGCCCGGGTTCAGCGGGGCCAGGTCGCGGGCCAGCATCAGGCCGATCTTGTCGGCGAAGATCTCCTCGCCCTCGTCGTCGACCACGCCGCAGCGGTCGCCGTCGCCGTCGAAGCCGAACGCCAGGTCGGCCCCGTGCTCGCGGACGGCGTGGGCCATCGCGTGCAGCATTTCGGCGTCTTCCGGGTTCGGATTGTATTTCGGGAAGGTGTAGTCGAGATCGGTGTCCATGCCGATGACCTCGGAGACGCCCATGCGCCGCAGGCCCTCGACCGCGAAGGCGCCGGCCGTGCCGTTGCCGCAGGCGGCGATCACCTTCAGCGGCCGGGTGATCTGGGCGCGCTTGGCGACGTCGGCGATGTAGCGCTCGGCTTCGCCCGCGACCCGGATCAGCTTGCCGCCGTCACGCTCGACGAACGCGCCGTCCAGCACGATCGTCTTCAGGCGGCCCATCTCGTCGGGACCGAAGGTCAGCGGCCTCTGGGCGCCCATCTTCACGCCGGTCCAGCCGTTCTCGTTGTGGCTGGCGGTGACCATGGCCACGCAGGGGATGTCCAGGTCGAACTGAGCGAAATAGGCCGTGGGCGACAGGGCCAGGCCGATGTCGTGGACCTCGCAGCCGGCGCTGATCAAGCCCAGCATCAGGGCGTTCTTGATCGAGCTGGAATAGGAGCGAAAGTCGTGGCCGACCACGATCCTCGACTGGCCCAGTTCGTGGATGTAGGTGCCCAGGCCCAGGCCCAGGGCCTGCACGCCCAGCAGGTTGATCTCCGGCCCGAACAGCCAGCGCGCGTCGTATTCCCGAAATCCCGTGGCCTTGACCAAGGGTTCGTTTTCGTAAGCGGCGGTATTGGGAACGAGATCGGCGCGAGGTTTGGAGAACATCTGGGCTCACTTCAAGGACTTGCGCGCAAGCTCTAGCTACGAGATCGCCCGCCGACTAGCGCATTCGTATGACATCGCTCCGCGAATTGGCGGATCGACAGGAATTGAGCAGCCGGCGCCTGTCGCGTCCTCGCCGCGACAGGCCACGTGGTTCGGGACTAGTGCCGGAACACGCGCACGCCGGTGAAGGCCATCGTCAGGCCCAGCTTGTCGGCGGCCTCGATCACCTCCGGATCGCGCATCGAGCCGCCCGGCTGGATGATCGCCGTCGCCCCGGCCTCGGCGGCCTGGATCAGGCCGTCGGCGAACGGGAAGAAGGCTTCCGAGGCGCAGGCGCATCCCCGGAGGTCCAAGCCAAAATCGGCGGCCCGAAGGGCCGCGATGCGGGCGCTGTCCTTGCGGTTCATCTGGCCGGCCCCGACGCCCAGGGTCTGGCCGGCGCGGGCGTAGACGATGGCGTTGGACTTGACGTGCTTGCCGACGGTGAAGGCGAACAGCATGTCGCGCACTTCCTCGTCCGTGGGCTGACGCCGGGTGACGATCTTCAGGTCCGAGGCCCTGATGCGCGCGTTGTCGCGGGACTGAACCAGGAAGCCGCCGGCCACCGATTTGAAGGTGTCGCCCGTCGAGAGCGGGTCGGGCAGGCCGCCGGTCACCAGCAGGCGCAGGTTCTTCTTGGCGGCGAACACCGCGACCGCGTCGTCGTCGGCGTCCGGGGCGATCACCACCTCGGTGAAGATCTCGACCATCTGCAACGCGGCCTCGCGGGTCAGGCGGGTGTTGACCGCCACGATGCCGCCGAAGGCCGAGGTGGGATCGCAGGCCAGGGCCCGTTCATAGGCTTCGCGCTGGCTGGCCCCGACCGCCACGCCGCAGGGGTTGGCGTGCTTGATGATCGCCACCGCCGGGCCGGCCGCCGGATCGAACTCGGCGATCAGCTCGAAGGCCGCGTCGGTGTCGTTGATGTTGTTGTAGCTGAGCTCCTTGCCCTGCAACTGCTTGGCGGTGGCCACGCCCGGACGGGGGCTCGGGAAGGTGTAGAAGGCCGCCTTCTGGTGCGGGTTCTCGCCGTAGCGCATCACCTGGCGCAGCTCGCCGGCGATGGCCTTGCGGGCCGGGAAGTCCTGGCCCAGCTGGGCGGCGAACCAGGTGGAGATCGCCGCGTCATAGGCCGCCGTGCGGGCATAGGCGCGGGCCGCCAGGGTCTGGCGCAGGGGCAGGGTCGTCCCGCCGGCCTTTAGGGCCTCCAGCACTTCGGCCAGGTCCGACGGGTCGGTGCAGACGGCGACATAGCCATGGTTCTTGGCCGCCGAGCGGATCATGGCCGGGCCGCCGATGTCGATGTTCTCGACGCACTCGGCGTAGGACCCGCCCTTCGCGACCGTGGCCTCGAACGGATAGAGGTTCACATACAGGATATCGATGCCGCCGATGCCGTGGTCGGCCATGGCCTTGGCGTGTTCCGGCGCGTCGCGAACGCCCAGCAGGCCGCCGTGCACGATCGGGTGCAGGGTCTTGACCCGGCCGTCCATCATCTCGGGGAACTGGGTCAGGTCCGAGACGTCCTTGACCGGAATCCCGGCCGCCGCGATCGCCGCCTTGGTGCCGCCGGTCGAGACCAGCTCGACGCCGGCCGCGTGCAGGACCTGGGCCGCCTCGACCAGGCCGGCTTTGTCGGAGACCGATAGCAGGGCCCGCTTGGGGGCGACGAGATCGGGGGCGGACGGATAGTCGGGGGCGGCGGGCACGGGCGGACTCCTTGGCGTCTGATTGGACAAGAAAACGGAGCCCAGGCGCGCGGCATATGAGGTCCGCGCTCCCCGATGGTTGCCCATCACTAGCGCCAGTCACGCGAACGAGGCGGAAAATACGGGGGCAGGCCGGGGAGTCAATGCGGTCAGGCCCTCCCCGCGTCCGGGCGGATGGAGGCTCCCACCCGCGGGCGTCCTCAAGATCTTGGAAGGGCGACGGCGGACCCAACAAAAAAGCCCCGCCGGCGACGGCGGGGCCTTGTCTTGTCGGAGGGGCGTGAGCCCTAGGCGTCGCGTTTGTCGCGCTTGGCCAGGACGCGCAGGCGCAGGGCGTTGAGCTTGATGAAGCCGCCGGCGTCGCGGTGGTCGTAGGCGACCTTGCCTTCCTCGAAGGTGACCAGGTCCTGGTCGTAGAGGCTGTAGGGGCTGGTGCGGCCGATGACCGAAACGTTGCCCTTGTAGAGCTTGACCCGCACCTGGCCGGCCACCTTGGCCTGGCTGTAGTCGATGGCGGCCTGCAGCATCTCGCGCTCGGGCGAGAACCAGAAGCCGTTGTAAACGAGCGACGCATATTTCGGCATCAGCTCGTCCTTCAGGTGCATGGCGCCGCGATCCAGCGTGATCGACTCGATGCCGCGGTGGGCGGCCAGCAGGATCGTGCCGCCCGGGGTCTCGTAGACGCCGCGCGACTTCATGCCGACGAAGCGGTTCTCGACCAGGTCCAGGCGCCCGATGCCGTTGTCGCGGCCCAGTTCGTTCAGCTTGGTCAGCAGGGCGGCCGGCGACAGCTTGACGCCGTCGATGGCGACCGGGTCGCCCTTCTCGAAGTCGATGGTGATCACGGTCGCCTTGTCCGGTGCATCTTCCGGAGCGATCGTGCGCATGTGGACGAACTCGGGGGCCTCGACGGCCGGATCCTCGAGGACTTTGCCTTCCGAGCTCGAGTGCAGCAGGTTGGCGTCGACGCTGAACGGGGCTTCGCCGCGCTTGTCCTTGGTGATCTGGATCTGATGCTTCTCGGCGAAGTCCAGTAGGGCCTCGCGGGACTTGAAGTCCCATTCGCGCCAGGGGGCGATCACGGTGATGTCGGGCTCCAGGCCGTAATAGCCCAGCTCGAAGCGGACCTGGTCGTTGCCCTTGCCGGTCGCGCCGTGGCTGACGGCGTCGGCGCCGGTCTTGCGGGCGATCTCGATCTGCTTCTTGGCGATCAGCGGACGGGCGATCGAGGTGCCCAGCAGGTACTGGCCCTCATAGACGGTGTTGGCCCGGAACATCGGGAACACGAAGTCGCGCACGAACTCCTCGCGCACGTCCTCGATGAAGATGTTCTCCGGCTTGACGCCGGCGGCCAGGGCCTTGGCCCGCGCCGGCTCGATTTCCTCGCCCTGGCCCAGGTCGGCGGTGAAGGTCACGACCTCCGCCCCGTATTCGGTCTGCAGCCACTTGAGGATGATCGAGGTGTCGAGGCCGCCCGAATAGGCGAGCACGACCTTCTTCACGGGCTTGCCAGCCATGAGGGGGTCCTTCCGAGGAAACACAAAGTCGCAGGTGTCTCTCCTTCGGAGAAACACCGGGTCGCGGGGCGTTTAGCGCGGTTTCGCGACGATTGAAACGCGCCGCGCGCCTAAAGCTTGATCTGACCTTCGGCGGCCAGCTGGTTGAGGGCGCGGCGGACCTGGCTCAGATGCACCACCGCGAAGATCGCCGCCAGGATGGCGCGCACGCACAGCAGGATGATCCCGACGTTCAGCTCCAGCGGCCGACGGCTCTCGACCAGCAGCCACAGGCTGAGCAGGAAGGCGAAGGTCGGCAGCGAGGCCAGGGCCACGGCCCGCGGCGCCCGCCACACGGTCCTGCCCGACGGCGACCACAGGACCGGCACCAGCACGTCCTTGACCTTGCCCCAGGCCATGCGCGAGGCGCCGCCCATGATCGACAGGGCCAGCAGCCACAGCACGTCGCCGATGACCGCGAGGAAGTTCATCAGTCGCGTTCCTTGCGCATCGCGAACAGCGTCTGGACCTGCATGAAGACGCAGATGCCGAGCCAGAGCATCACGGCGTCGAGGCTCAGGTCCTTGAGCGTCATCTGGTGGGCGCCGAAGATGCGAAAGGCGACAACGCCGCCCGTGACGAGCAGCACGCTCGACGGCGCCCAAACGAGCCATTGCGACAAGGCCCGTCGCTCCCGCCCTCCCAGGACCAGACTATGACCGAGGGGCCGCGTGCGTCGCCAGACCAGGGCGCCCGTTCCCAGGCAGACCATCACCGTGACGATCCAGGCAAGGACGGCGAGTTCCCCGTTCATCCTAGACCGTCACCTGCGCGCCCAGCTCGACCACGCGGCCGGGCGGGATCTTGAAGAAGTCGGTCGGGTTGGTGGCGTTCTTCATCAGGAAGATGAAGATCCGGTCCTGCCACAGCGGCATGCCGCTGTTGGCCGACGGCACGATCGAGCGGCGGCCCAGGAAGAAGCTGGTGGCCATGATGTCGAACTTCAGCCCCTGCTGCTTGCGCAGCAAGGCCAGGGCCTTGGGCACGTTGGGGCTTTCCATGAAGCCGTAGAAGATCTCGACCTTCTTGAAGTCGGCGTTGACCGCCTGGGTGCGGATGCGGTCCTCGTCGGCCACGCGCGGGGTCTCGGCCGTGCGGACGGTCAGCACCACGTTGCGCTCGTGCAGCACCTTGTTGTGCTTGAGGTTGTGCATCAGGGCGACCGGGGTCATGTCCGGGTCGGAGGTCAGGAAGATCGCCGTGCCGGGGGCGCGGTGCGGGGCGCGGGCTCGCAGGATCTCCATCAGGTCGACCAGGGGCACGCTGTCGCGGCGGGTCTTGTCGGTCAGGATCTGGGCGCCGCGCGTCCAGGTCCACATGATCAGCACCAGCACCGCGCCGAACACCAGGGGCAGCCAGGCGCCGTCCGGGATCTTCAGGGCGTTGGAGGCGATGAACACCAGGTCGATCATCGACAGCGGGATCAGCAGGGCGGCCGTCTGCCAGAGGTTCCACTTCCACACCAGGCGCAGCACCACATAGGCCAGCAGGGTGTCGACGAACATCGCGCCGGTCACGGCGATGCCGTAGGCGCTGGCCAGCTTGTGCGAGCTCTGGAACATCACCAGCAGGATCAGCACGCCGACCAGCAGGAAGGTGTTGACCGCCGGCACATAGATCTGGCCGGCCTGGGTCTCGGACGTGCGCTTGATGTCCAGGCGCGGCAGCAGGCCCAGCTGCACCGCCTGCTGGGTCATCGAGAACGCGCCGGTGATCACCGCCTGGCTGGCGATGACCGTGGCCACCGTGGCCATCAGCAGCACCGGCCAGTAGGCGAAGGTCGGCACCATGTCCCAGAACGGATTGTGCCGCGCGGCCGGGTTGTCCAGCACCAGCGAGCCCTGGCCCAGATAGTTCAGGGCCAGGCACGGGAAGGCCAGCCACAGCCAGGCGGCGCGGATCGGGGCTTTGCCGAAATGGCCCATGTCGGCGTACAGCGCCTCGGCGCCGGTCACCGCCAGGAACACGCTGCCCAGGATCACGAAGCCCAGGAAGCCGTTCTCCAGCAGGAAGCGCACGCCGTACCAGGGATTGAAGGCCCGCAGGATCGACAGGTCGTCGACCAGGTGGAACAGGCCCAGCGCGCCCAGGATCAGGAACCAGGCGCTCATCACCGGCCCGAACAGGGCGGCCATCCGGTGCGTGCCCTTGGCCTGGACCAGGAACAGCGCCACCAGGATCCCGGCCGAGATCGGCAGGATGTAGGGCGTCAGGGCGTGGCCGACGTGCGGCGCGTCCTTCATGCCCTCGACCGCCGACAGCACCGAGATGGCCGGGGTGATGATGCCGTCGCCATAGAACAGCGCCGCCCCGATCACGCCCAGGAAAAACACCGCCGTCGAGCGCTTGCTGCCGGCCTTGCCGAGCGCTTTTTGCGCGAGCGCCATCAGGGCCAGGGTGCCGCCCTCGCCCTTGTTGTCGGCCCGCATGAAGAAGATCACGTACTTGATCGTGACGAACAGGGTCAGGGTCCACAGCACCAGCGACACCACCCCCAGCACGGCGTGCTCGGTGGCGGTGGTGCTGCGCGAATGGGCCAGGGCTTCGCGCATGGCGTAGAGCGGACTGGTCCCGATATCGCCGAACACGACGCCGATGGCGCCGACGGCGAGCGCGAGGAAGCTATGCCCTTTCAGGTCATGGCCGGCTTGCGGAGGGACGTCACACGGGGCGGCGCTGTCGGAAGCGGGAGCGCCAGAGGCTTCGGAAGCCATTCAATCCCTCCGGGGTCGCCCTCGCAAAACGCGGTGCGGAGCCCCATATCGATCAAGCGGGGCGCGATACACCCAATCCTGCTCCGGTTCAATCGCGACCTGAAGCGGGATAACAACGATAGTTTTTGGTTGAACGCACGAGCGACGTCCTTAGGGTCCTGCCACAGAAATGTCCGACAGTCAGAAATTCCCCGTCGCCGCGCACGCCCTGGCCTATCTGGCGCACAAGAACGCCTTTTCGGCCGACCGCGCCGTGGCCAGCGCCGAGCTCGCCGCGTCGGTCCCGACCAACCCGGTGGTGGTGCGTCGCGTGACCGCCATGCTGGGCAAGGCGGGGCTGATCGGCGCGCGCGCCGGCGCCAACGGCGGCGCCTGGCTGCTCCAGTCCCCCGAAACCATCACCCTGGACGTGGTGCTGCGGGCCGTGAACGGCTGCGCCCACCTGGGCGTGGCCCCCAAGGGCGTCAAGGGATGCCCGGTCGGCGAGAAGATCCCGGACGCCGTGCGCGGGGCGATGATCGCCGCCGACACCGCCGTGGCCGACCGGCTGTCGCAGATCTCGGTGGCCGACCTGCTGAACGGCGCTTCGGCCGAGGTCGCGGCCTAGAACCTTCTCTTCTGCTCTTTCCGCCGCCCTCATCGGCGCTGAAACGGCCTTCAGAATAACTGCACCACCAAGTGTTGCCGATCCCCTGGAAACCTGCCGAACCGTGCATACGTAATCGACACGGTTTCAGTTGCGAAACCGACAACCAGTTTCAGGGCTCACCACAATGACCAAGGTCGCCATCGTTTATCACTCGGGCTACGGCCACACCGCCGTCCTGGCCGACAAGATCGCGGAAGGCGTCCGCGACGCCGGCCAGACCCCGGTGCTGCTGAAGATCGACAACGCCGCCCAGGACTTCGCGCCGCTGATCGAGCAGATCTCCGACGCCGACGCCGTGGTGTTCGGGGCCCCGACCTACATGGGCGACGTCTCGGGCGTGTTCAAAGTGTTCGCCGACGCCACCGCCGGCGCCTTCTTCACCGGCGCCTGGAAGGACAAGCTGGCCGCGGGCTTCACCAATTCGCACAGCTTTTCGGGCGACAAGGGCCACGCGCTCGAGAGCCTGACCATCCTGGCCGCCCAGCACGGCATGAACTGGGTGAACCTGGGTCTGGCCCCGCCGAACGTGACCGCCGCCGAACGCGGGCCCGACACGATCAACCGGGTCGGCTCGTTCATCGGCCTGGCCGCCCAGTCGGACAACGCCTCGCCCGAGATCACCCCGCCGGCCGGCGACCGCGAGACCGCCCGCCTGTTCGGCGTCCGCATCGCGCAGGCCGCCGTCCGCTGGACGCGCGGCGCCCAGCCGGCGCTGAGCCAGGCGGCCTAACGAGGTCCCGCCCGTCCTTCCTGATCCCCCAGCCCGAAGGACGGGCTCGCGGCGCTCCGGCGCCGCCGAGGGGGCGCTTGAGCCCGAGCGCCCCCTCCTCCTTTTTTTCGGGCAAGCGTGACGTCCCCTCCGTCACGCCGCTTCGCGACGCGCCACCTCCCCCGTTGCACGGGGGAGGAGAAGGGCGCAGATCCTCCTCACCCGCATCGCGGGGGAGGTGGCGCGATGCGAATGCGCATCGTGACGGAGGGGGCGTTCTGCGCATGCGCTTGAACCAAATCGCCGGTCATGCTTCGTCTTGGTGACGTTACGCAGTTCCTGGACACACGCCGCATGGCTCGCCGTCTCGCCCTGATCACCGGCGCCTCCGCCGGCATCGGGGCCGCCTTCGCCCGCATCTACGCCAGCCACGGCTATGACGTGGCCCTGACCGCGCGCCGGCTGGACCGTCTGGAGGCCCTGGCCGCCGAGATCCGCCTGCGGTTCGGGGTCGAGGCCTATCCGATCGCCGCCGACCTGGCCCAGCCCGAGGCCGTCGACAACCTGCTGGCCGCCATCGAGGCCGAGGGCCGGGTGGTCGACGCCCTGGTCAACAACGCCGGCTACGGTCTGCCCGGCGCCTACGCCCAGACGACCTGGGCCGACCAGAGCGCCTTCCTGCAGGTGCTGCTGGTCTCGGTCTGCGGCCTGACCCACAAGGTGCTGCCGGGCATGATCGAGCGCGGCTTCGGCCGCATCGTCAACGTCGCCTCCCTGGCCGGCCTGGCCCCCGGCGCGGCGGGCCACACGCTCTACGCGGCGACCAAGAGCTTCCTGGTGAAATTCTCCCAGAGCCTGCACCTGGAGACCCAGGGCGCCGGTGTCCACGTCTCGGCCCTGTGCCCCGGCTTCACCTATTCGGAATTCCACGACGTGAACGGCACCCGCGCCCAGGTCAGCCAGAGCCTGCCGACCTGGCTGTGGCTGGGGGCCGACGAGGTGGCCGCCGCCGGCTACGAGGCCGCCGAGGCCAACCGCGCCGTCTGCGTGCCGGGCTCGCCCAACAAGGCCATCGCGGTGCTGGCCAAGCTGGTCCCCGACGACTGGGCCCTGGCCCTGATGGCCAGCCAGGGGGCGCGGTTCAGGAAGGTCTAGGCGCTCTGCGTCCTTCGAGGCCCGCTGCGCGGGCGCCTCAGGATGAGGAGCTTTGTTGCTGAATTCCTCTTCCTGAGGTGCGTAGCGAAGCGAAGCCTCGAAAGACGCAAGGCCCCTACCGGTGCTCGGCGTACGGCGCCTTGGCGTCGGCCCGGATCAGGCCGCGCGTGGCGTCGCCCACGCCGATCAGCACGAATTGCACCGCCAGGGCGCAGAGGATCAGGCCCAGCACCCGCACCACGATGCTCATGCCGATCCGGCCCAGCACCTTGCTGATGATCGGCGAGGCCCAGAACGTCGCCACCAGCACCACCGCCACGGCCGCGATCACCCCGCAGCCCAGGGCCATGCCGGCCAGGCCGAAGCTCTTGGCCTCGCTGGCGTAGATGATCACCGTCGAGATCGCCCCGGGACCGATTAGCAGCGGCATGGCGAACGGCACGATCAGCCGCTCGAACCGCTGCTTGGCGTAGACCCGCGCCGACTGGCCCTCGATACCCTCGGCCGCGTCGGCGAACATGGTGGTGAAGTCGTCGCGCACCATGTCCAGGCCCAGGATGAACAGGATGATGCCGCCGGCGATGCGGAAGGCCGGCATCGAGATGCCGAAGAACTCCAGCAGGGAAACGCCGGTGAAATAGAAGAAGATCAGGAACGCCGCGACGAACAGGCCGATATAGACCGCCACCATCCGCCGGCCGGCGGCGGCCGCGCCCAGGGTGGCGGCGGCGAACAGCGGCACGTTGCCGATCGGATCGATCAGGGCGAACAGGGCGACGAAGAAGTTGACGGCGAGTTCTGCCTGGCTCATTCGACGTGCTTAGCCTTCAATTCGCGCGGGTCCGCATCCTTCTTAGGGTGATGCGACCGTGCGCGCCAACCCCCCGGGGACGTTCCCATGACCGCCGATCCGCGCCTGATCCTGCCGCTCGACCTGCCCAGCGTCGGCGAAGCCCGTCAGATGGTCGAGACGCTGGGCGACGCGGTGTCGTTCTACAAGATCGGGCTGGAGCTGCTGGCCACCGACGGCATGGCCCTGGCCCGCGAGTTGAAGGGCGAGGGCAAACAGATCTTCCTGGACTGGAAGCTGCACGACATCGGCGCGACCGTGGAGCGCTCGGCCCGGGTGTTGGCCGGGGCCGGCTGCGACCTGCTGACCGTCCACGCCGAGCCGCAGGTTATGCGGGCCGCCGTCAAGGCCAAGGCCGGCTCGGACCTGAAGATCCTGGCCGTCACCGTGCTGACCAGCCTGACCGACGCCGACCTGATCGAACTTGGCTATGCTTTTTCAGCCCGTGACCTGGTCGCCCGGCGGATCCGCCAGGCGGTGGAGTGCGGGGTCGACGGCATCGTCTCCTCGCCGCAGGAGGCGTCGCTCGCCCGCGAGATCGCCGGGCCCGATTTCCTGGTGGTGACGCCGGGCGTGCGTCCCTTTTGGTCGGCCAAGAACGACCAGGCCCGCGCCGCCACCCCGGCCGACGCCCTGAAAGCCGGCGCCAGCCACCTGGTCTGCGGCCGCCCGATCACGGCGGCCAACGACCCGCGCGAAGCGGCGCTGAAGGTGGCGGCGGAGATGGCGGGGCACTAGCGCTCGCCATTTAACAACCGTCATCCTCGGACTTGTTCCGAGGACCCCTGCTTCAGCCAAGAAGAAGGTCGACGGTGAGGCGGTGAGCCAGCGGCGGACCTCGACTCACAGCGCGGCGGACCGGGGGGTCCTCGGAACAAGTCCGAGGATGACGGTCCTTAGAAATGTTCAGCCTTGGGTGGGCTAAAAATCCACCGCCACGCCCTTGCGCTCCCAGTCGCCGAAGCGGGTCGGCTCGGGGCCGTCGCGGCCGCCTTCCTCGGTCGGAAGCGCGGCGGCGTGTTCGGCCGCGCGGCGGGCGGCGGCCTCCTCCAGGGCGCGGCGGGCGGCCGGGCTCAGCGGTTTGTCGGGGGCCGCGCCGGGCGGAAGGGCTGGGTCCTGGCTCATTCGCTCACCTGCCAAGGTTAACAAGATTTCATAAAACGACGATTGCTGAACGTGGTTTTGTCTATAAGACGTCCCGCCTTCGCGGCTCGCCCGCGAGGGGAACCACATTCAAGGGGGGACGTCATGCCTCGAGTGTCGTACGCGTTTTTTCTCAGCGCCATCGTCTATGGGATCTGCGGCATGGTGCTGGGCATGGTCATGGGCATCTCTCAGGACCATACCCTGATGCCCGTGCACGCTCACGTGAATCTGCTGGGCTGGGTCAGCCTGGCGATCATGGGCGGCTTTTACGCGCTGGCCGGCGACCGCCGTCCGCCGCGCCTGGCCTGGGTGAACTTCGCCCTGTCGAACATCGGCATCCTGCTGGTCGGCCCGCTGCTGGCCGTGCTGCTGGTGAAGGGCGACATGCGCGTCGTGCCGTTCATGGCGCTCGGCGAAGTCATGCTGGTGACCGGCATGGTGGTGTTCGGGATCGCGGTGCTGCGCACCGCCCGGACCGGTCCCCAAGCGACTTCGGGCTCCGTCGCCGCCTGATTTCCGCTTGCGCTCGCCGTCGCCTCGGGGCACGGCGAGCGGGTGACTCAGGAACTCAACGACGGCCTCCCCGCGCGGGAAGGCGCCCTTGCCCTCATCGACGCGGCCCTGTCGCGTCGCGGGGGCCTCGACGAGGCCGCTTCGGCCAACGCTTTCCGCTTTCTCGAACCGCGGGAGCGCGCCTTCGCGCGCGCCCTGGCCATGGCCGCCCTGCGCCACCTCGGCCCCATCGACCGCGCCCTGGCCGGCAAGCTGGCCAAGGAGCCGCCGCCGCGGGTGCGCAACCTGCTGCGCCTGGGCGCGACCCAGGCCTTCTTCCTGGAGGTTCCGGCCTTCGCCGCCGTGGCCACCAGCGTCGAACTGGCCGGCGCCAACAAGGCCAGCCGCCCGTTCAAGGGCCTGGTCAACGCCGTGCTGCGCGGCCTGCTGCGCGAGGGCGGGCTGTCGGACGCCGCCGAACATCTGGCCCCGCCGTGGCTCTACGCCCGCTGGGTCAGCGCTTATGGCAAGGACACCGCCGACGCGGTCGCCGCCCAGATCGGCTTCGAGCCGGCCACCGACCTGTCGCTGAAGCCCGACTTCGATGCGACCGCCCTGGCGGCCGAGCTGGAGGGCGAGATCCTGCCCGGCGGAACCCTGCGCACCGAACGGCGCGGCGACGTCTCGGCCTGGCCGGCGTTCGAGGACGGCGTCTGGTGGATCCAGGACGCCGCCGCCGCCATCCCCGCCCGCCTGTTGAACCTAAAGCCCGGCGAAACCGCCCTGGACCTCTGCGCCGCGCCCGGCGGCAAGACCATGCAGATGGTCGCGGCCGGGGCCCAGGTGGTCGCCGTCGACCGCTCGCCCGCCCGCCTGGGCCGCGTCACCGAGAACCTGGCCCGCATGAACATGCAGGCCGAGGTGATCGCCGCCGACGCCGGCGCGTGGGACGACGCCCGCACCTTCGACGCGGTGCTGCTGGACGCCCCCTGTTCGGCCACCGGCACCTTCCGCCGCCATCCCGACGTGCTGTGGGCCGCCCGCCCCGGCGACGTGGCCAGCCTGGCCGGCGTGCAGGGCAAGCTGCTCGACAGCGCGGCGGGCCGGCTCAAGCCCGGCGGCCGCCTGGTCTATTGCGTCTGCTCGTTGGAGCCCGAAGAGGGCGAGGCCCAGGTCGAGGCCTTCCTCGCCCGCCGTCCGGACATGGCGCTGGACCCGATCGCCGCGGAGGAGGGCGGCGCCCCCGCCGCCTGCCTGACCCGGCGCGGAACCCTGCGGATCCTGCCCCACCACCGCGAAGGCGGGCTGGACGGTTTCTTCGCGGCGCGGTTCGTAAAGCTCTGATCGCCAAGATTTGAGAGGCGAAAGACCTCGTAAACCCTACGCGACAACGGGCTCGCTTGTAGCGCGAGGCCAAGCCCGTTAAGCCATGGGCATGACCGCGCCG
This sequence comes from Caulobacter sp. Root487D2Y, assembly GCF_001427165.1. NCBI lineage: Bacteria > Pseudomonadati > Pseudomonadota > Alphaproteobacteria > Caulobacterales > Caulobacteraceae > Caulobacter > Caulobacter sp. Root487D2Y. Next base: position 532,041 of record NZ_LMFD01000010.1, on the reverse strand, counting down.
CTGATCGCCCCGTCCATTCTCGCCTCCGACTTCGCCAAGCTGGGCGAAGAGGTCTCCGCCATCGAGGCGGCCGGCGCCGACTGGGTGCATGTCGACGTGATGGACGGCCATTTCGTGCCCAACATCACGCTCGGTCCGGACATCGTCAAAGCGATTCGGCCGCACGCCAAGATCCCGTTCGACGTCCACCTGATGATCAGCCCGGCCGATCCGTACCTCGAGGCGTTCCGCGCCGCCGGGGCCGACCTGATCAGCATCCATCCGGAAGCCGGCCCGCACCTGCACCGCTCCCTCAAGCGCATCCGCGAGTTGGGGGCCAAGGCCGGGGTGGTGTTCAACCCCTCGACCTCCATCGATCACGTCGAATGGATCCTGGAGGACGTCGACCTGCTGCTGGTGATGTCGGTGAACCCCGGCTTCGGCGGCCAGAGCTTCATTCCCGGCCAGCTGCGCAAGGTCGAGGCCCTGCGCAGGATGGTCGACCAGCGGGGCCTGGACGTCATCATCGAGGTCGATGGCGGCGTCACCCCGGCCACCGCCCCGCAATGCGTGGCGGCGGGGGCCACGGCCCTGGTCGCCGGCTCCGCGGTGTTCAAGGGCGGTCCCTCCGCCTATGCCGACAATATCCGCGCCCTGAAGGGCGGCTGATCCAGCGGCATGGAGGGGGCTCCCGCGACAGGTTCCGCCCGTAAATCCTCCGCCCTCGCCGGCGGCCCCTCCGCTCGTGCTCTTGGGGCCCGTGGACGCGCCGCGCGCACCAAGGGCGTGGTCCTCAAGGCGCTGGGCGCGTCGATCAAGGGCAACCTCGAACGCGAATGGTTCGGCTCGCCGCCGCACCGCGCCGCCATCAGCCGACCGCGCCCGGTCGGCCTGGCCGCCCATCCCCACGATCCGCGTCCCGTCGATGTCGAGCGCGGCCGCCAACTTCTGGACGGCCTGCTCGTGCTGGACGGCGGCGCCGTGCGGCTGGGCGAGACCGGCGACCCCTTCGACCAGGCCAGCCCGACGCGCCAGTTCGCCACCGCCCTGCACGGTTTCGACTGGCTGCCGCACCTGATGGCGGCCGGGCCCGGCTCGGCCCGCCTGGCCCTGCGGCTGCTGCAGGATTGGCGTCGGGTGTTTGGGGTCTGGAACGCGTTCTCGTGGAGCGGCGAGCGGCTGGAGCGGCGCACCTTCCACCTGGCCTGCGCGGCTCGCGCCCTGTCGCCCGAAGCCTCCGACGCCGAGATCTCGGCCATGGCGCTGGACATCGCCCGCGGCGCCCGCCAACTGCTCAAGGCCTCGGACGCGCCGCACCGCCGGCTCGAGCGGGCCGTGGTCGTCACGATCGCCGGCTGCGCCCTGTCCGGCAAGGCCAGCGACCGGTTGATCACCCAGGGCCTCAAGCGGGTCAACGCGTTGCTGGACGCCGTGGTCCTGCCCGACGGCGGCCACGCCAGCCGTTCGCCCGAGGCGGGGCTGGAGCTGTTGTTCGACCTGCTGACCCTCGACGACGCCCTGGGCCAGCGCGGCCGGCCCCAGCCCGAGTCGCTGACCCGGGCCATCGACCGCCTGAGCTCGTCGGTGCGCTTCTTCACCCTGGCCGACGGCTGCCTGGCCGCCTTCCAGGGCGGCGAGGCGATCGAGCCGCGGCGGATCGCGGCGGCCCTGGCGCATGACGACCCCGGACCGCGCCCGCCCCAGACCGCGCCACATGTGGGCTACCAGAAGATGCAGGGCGGCAGCCTGCAGGTGATGGCCGACGCGGGAGCGCCGGCCGTCGGCGTGCTCAGCGTCACCGCCTGCGCCCAGCCGGCCGCCGTCGAGATCGTCTTCGGCAAGGACAGGCTGATCACCAGCTGCGGCTGGAGCCCGGAGGCTGTCGGCGCCAACGCCTTCCGGCTTTCCGGCGCCGCCTCGACCGTATCGGTGGGCGACGGCTCGGCCGGACGACCGCTTTCGGGCTGGCGCTCCGACGCCCTGGGCCCTTGGCTGGTCGACGGCGTCACCGAGGTCGAGGTCAAGCGCCACGACGCCGACGTCGGGGTGTGGCTGGACATCGTCCACGACGGCTGGCGACGCCTGGGCCTGACCCACGCTCGGCGGCTCTATCTCGACCTCAAGGCCGACGAGCTGCGCGGCGAGGACAGCCTGATCCCGATCGGTTCAGCCAACCCCGACGGCCCGCGCCGCTACCTGCCGTTCTCGGTCACCTTCCACCTGCATCCGGACGCCCGCGCCTCGCTGGCCCGCGACGGCAAGAGCGTGCTGATCAAGGGGCCGTCCAATGTCGGCTGGTGGCTGCGCAACGACGCGGTCGACGTGGCCATCACCCCCTCGGCCCATTTCGACCACGGCCAGTCGCGCCCCGCCGGCGCCATCCTGCTCAAGAGCCAGGTCCGCCCCGAGAAGGGCGCCAAGATTCGCTGGAAGCTGGCCCGGGCGGCGGATCACTAGGGGCTGTTGAGCGCCCCTCGCGGAGCTCGTCAGGCCGCCGGCGGCGTGCCCGTCGGCTGCACCAGGCTCGGCGCCAGGTTCACGCCGGTCTTGTTGAAGATCACCCAGCCGATCAGCTTGAACGTCGCGTCCAGCAGCTGCTGGGCCAGGACCAGGGTCATGAACTTGGTGAACTGCAGGGTCTGGTTGAAGGCCAGCTGCTGGTTGCGCATGATCATGTCGGCCGCCTCGGCCGGGATCTGGTTGTTGGCCAGGGCCAGCCGCGTCTGCATCGTCGCCTCGGCCAGGCTGCGCAGATAGCCGGCGACCACCGACTTGTTGGCGTTCCACCACTTGGTGGACACCCCGCCCAGCTCGTCCTCCAGCGCCGAGACTAGCTCGTCAACGTTGTCGATGTTCAGGTTCGCGAAGTCGACCATAGGTTCTCGCCCCTTAGTTCTTCATGGCGCCGACGGCCTTGGCCGCCTGGTCGCAGCTGACCATCATGGCCGTGGTCGCCCCGGTTCCGGGGACGACGCCGTAGGTCTTGTGCAGCGTCGCCAGGCCCGAGACCTGGGCGCTGCAGCCCTTGATGAAGCCAACTGTGGCGTCGCGCGCGTCCGCGGCCCGCTTGCCGGCCACCGGCGCCGAGGCGGCGCGCACGGCGACCACCGCCAGGGCTCCCTGGATGGTGGCGTAGGTGTCGACCGCGCCCGGATAGGTGGCCTTGTCCTGGTAGAGGCCCATCTCGGCCTGGGCCGCCAGCTTGGCCACGCTCTCGTAGGCGCTGGTGGTCTTTTCGTCGAGGGTGGCGTCATAGGGCGGGGCGAACAGCGCGCAGGCGCTCAGGACCAGCGCCAGGCCGGCGACGCTCGCGCCGCGGCCCATGGTGCGGATTGCGTGGACAAGGTTCATGTGATGTCTCCCCCGGGGCCAACCATGGGCTGTAATCGCGCCCAGCTCAAGCGGCCTTCGCTACTTGGCCTCGCCCGGCCGGTAGGCGCGCTCGACATGGCCCGTCAGCTGGTCGGGATAGAAGTACACCGTCCGCAGCTCGCCGTTCGCGTAGCGCTGGGTCTGGTCGGTGAAGTGCCTGGACGCCGGGTCGCCGCTTTCGCCGCCGGCCGACACCGCCAGGGCCTTCACCTTCGGCCCGAACTCGACCACGGCCACGAAGCTGTTGCCGCTGGTCCCGTAGTACTTCTTCGTGCCCGGCCAGCGCTTGGCCCCGAACGAGGCCAGCGAGCCCCACTGGCCCGAGGCGAAGGGCACCGGGATCGAGGGCTTCTCGTCATCGAAAGTCTGGACGATCGCGCCGTCGTTGCGCTGGAAGCGGTTGATCCGGCCCCAGGGCGTGCGCCAGTCGCCGAAGTCGGCGGTCAGCCGATCGGAAGCCTCGGCCAGGGCCTCCAGCTTCTGGGCGGGGGTCGTGGTCTCGGCCATGTACCTGTAGACCGACACGCCCTGCTTCTTGGCCTCGCCCGCGGACTTGGCCCACAGGGCCTCGCCCCAGAACACCGCCAGCGAGGTCTCGGTGGAGGCCGCCGACCACTTCAGGTCCCAGGCCTTCAGCGCCGCCATCTGGGGCGCGAGCCGCGCCTTGGCCGGGTCGCCGTCGGGCGTCTCGTCATAGGCTTTCGACAGGGTCGGGATCAGGTCGGCGAAGGCGGTCAGATAGGGGTCGTAGGCCGCCGCGATCAGGGTCGAGGGGGTGAAGTCCTTGCGCGCGCTCAGCACCCGCGTGGCGTGGATCCCGCGCGGCGTCTCGCCGACGCTGTCCATGTAGCGCGGGAAGTCGGCCTGTTTGGGGCTGTAGGGACCGGCCGCCGAATAGGGCCAGTTGTTGGTGTTCATCAGCCAGCCGTTGGGCGGGTTCTTCAGGTGGGGCGCCTCGGAAAGGGCGTGCAGGCCTTTCCAGTCGGTGGCTGGGTCCGAACCATCGACCGGCTTGGTGTAGTCGAAGCGATCGTCGCGCCGGGGGATGAACTGCGGGTGCAGATAGGCCACCTCGCCCTTGTCGTCGGCGAACAGGGTGTTGTTCGAGGAATTGGCCTTCAGCTCGGCCACCTTCAGGAAGCCGGCGTAGTCGACGGCCTTGGTGCGCAGGAACGACTGCTCCAGCGCCTCGACCGGCTTGTACATCATGGCGAAGGCCACCCACTTGCCGCCCCCTTGGCCGTCCGCGGCCCGAACGATCGGGCCGTGGTGGGTGCGGTAGACGGTGAAGGTCTTGCGGGCCAAGGCGCCGTCGGCGGCCTTGTAGGGAACCTCGACCGTCGAGACGGTCACCGGCCGCTCTTCGGTCCCGTACTTGTAGAACAGCTTGCCGTCCTTGCGGGTAATCGTCTCGGCGAACTCGTCGACGACGTCGACCGTGCTGGAGGTGTGCATCCAGCCGGCATGGGCGTTGAAGCCCTGATAGACGAAGAACTGCCCCCAGGTCGCCGCGCCATAGGCGTTCAGCCCCGCGTCGCTGGTCATCTGCAGCTCGGAGCGGAAGAAGAACGAGGTGTGCGGGTTGATCAGCAGCAGGGCGTGGCCGTCCTGGGTGTTGGACGGGGCGATGGCGAAGCCGTTCGAACCCGTCGGTTCGCGAAACGCGACGGCCTGGGCGAACTCGCGGGCCTTGACCTCGACTGAGGCCTGCATCTGCGGCTTGCCGTAGAACGCCTCCAGTTCGCCCAGCGAGATCCGCTCGACGTCGCCGCCGATGCTGCCCTCGGTGAAGCTCAGCGCCATCCAGGGTTCGAAGCGCGTGATGATCTTCGGCTTGGTCGCCGGATGGGTGGCCAGGTAGAAGTTCAGGCCGTCGGCCCAGGCGTCCATCAGGGTCTTCAGCCAGGCGGGGCTCTGGGCATAGCGGGCCTGAAGGTCGGCCGGATCGACGAACAGCTTCATCCGCAGGTCCTGCCAGACGGCCTTCTCGCCCTCAGCTTCCGCGGTACGCCCCAAGGCCGTCAGGTAATTGGCCTCCACCCGATTGAAGTCGTCCTCGGCCTGGGCGTAGACCATGCCGAACACAGCGTCGGCGTCGCTCTTGCCGTGGACGTGGGCGATGCCCCAGTCGTCGCGGACGATCTGGACGCGCGCCGCGGCGGCGCGCTGGCGGGCCAGGTCGGCGGCGGGCGAGGCGGCCAGGGCCGGCGCGGAAAGCGCCGCGCAGGCGGCCGACAGCAAAAGCAGGTTTCCGATACGCAAGACACGCCCTCCCGATCCAGGGAGCGGACCGTCGGGCGCCGCCGGCGCCTTGTCCAGACCCGCGCGAGCGCCAGACGCGATCAGGCGGACCTCGCGCGAAAAGCGGGCGCGGCGGCGGTCAATGGATGTCTGGAAGGTCCTTGGTGGAGCCGAGGGGAATCGAACCCCTGACCTCCTCATTGCGAACGAGGCGCTCTACCATCTGAGCTACGGCCCCAAGGAAGCGCGGAAATACGTTGGGGCGGCGGGCTCGTCAAGCGTCCGGTTGGCTCTATCGGCGGCCATTGCTTGCCAGCGCCGTCAAGGCGCGGCAAGAAGCGGTGCACTTGGACGGGAAGCTCATGGTCGACATCCTCAAATTCGTCTTCTTCATCCTGGATGCGCTGCTCGGCCTGCTGTGGTGGGCGATCATCATCTCGGCCGTGCTCAGCTGGCTGGTGGCCTTCGACATCATCAATCTGCGCAACCGGGTAGTCTATCAGATCAGCACCGTCCTCGACCGGGTGACGGCGCCGGTGTTGCGGCCCTTCCAACGGATCATTCCGCCACTGGGCGGCGTCGACATCAGCCCGATCATCGTGCTGCTGATCATCACCGGCGTGCGAGCCTTCCTGTTGCCGGGCCTGCTCCGGTTCCTGATCGGCCTGACCGGCGGCGGCTACTATTAAGCCATGCGCCTGGCGGTCCGCCTCACCCCGCGCGGCGGGCGCGAGGCGATCGACGGCTGGGCGGTCGACGGCGACGGCCGGCCCTATCTGAAGGTGCGGGTCGCCGCCCCGCCGGTCGAGGGCGCGGCCAACGCCGCTTTGCTGGCCCTGCTGGCCAAGACCCTGGGCGTGCCCAAGTCGTCCCTGTCCATCGTCTCGGGGGCCGGCGCCCGACTCAAGCTGGTCGATCTGGGCGGCTGCGACGCGTTGTCGCTGGCCCGCGCCCTGGGACCGCCCCCCGAGACCGCTTCGTGACCCGTCCAGACAAGGCGTGATCGTGAATCTCAACACGCCGCCGCCCGCGACCTGAAAATACCTGTTCCGATCGGGAACGGGGGCAGGTTCGATCCGTGGTCCGAGAAAAAGACGTCAACGAATCAGGTTTTTCACCCCCTCTTAGCGACACTGTTTCATGCTATGGGCTTCGGCGCGCGGTGGGGACCGCGCGGCACGGGGGGCTGTGTGGGCGACGTACGACATCAGTCGGGAGAGGTGAGGGCGGCGCTCGCGCGTCGCGGCAATCTCCATCTGCGCGTCCTCGCCACGGTGATGATCGCCCTGATGCTGCACGTCTTCATGGGCGCCGCCTGGACTTGGCTGTGGGCCGGGACCTATGCGGCCGCCCAGCTGCTGGAGCTGCTGCTGATCCGCCGGTTGCTGCGGCAGCCCCATCCCGGTCGCGCCCTGCGGTGGGCCGTGGCGGCCATGCCGGCGATCACCTCGATCATCTTCGGATCCCTGTCGCTGCCGCTGTTCGGCTCGGCCGTGCGCTTCGCGCCGACCCTGGGCGGCATGCTGCTGGCCGGCGCCCTGCTGAACGTCATCGTCGTCAATTCCAGCCTGAGGTCGGCGACGATCTCGGCCGCCGCCCCGCACGTCGTCTATCTGCTGATCGTGCCGTTCGTGGCCCGGGCGGCCAATCCGAACGCACCCCTGGCCAGCGCCCTGTGGTGCGGCGTGTTGCTGCTGATCGTCTCGGTGGCCGTGGCCGCCCGCACGCTGGAAAAGGCCCTGACCGCCGAGGCCGCCGCCAAGGAGGAGGCCGAGCGCCGCCGCCACGAGGCCGAGGAAGCCGTCGCCGCCAAGTCGGCCTTCGTGGCCATGATCAGCCATGAGCTGCGCACGCCCATCAGCGCCATCCTGGCCGGGGCGGCGCGCCTGCACAGCGACGTGCCCGACGCCGCCTCCAAGATCCACGCCCAGCTGATCGGCGACGCCGGCGCGATGATGCGCACCCTGCTCAACGATCTGCTGGACCTGTCACGCCTGGACGCCGGGCGGATGGCGGTCGAGCAGGCTCCGTTCGATCTGCGCCAGGCCATGGCCGACACCCTGCGTCTGTGGCGGCCAGACGCCAACAAGAAGGGCCTGCGCCTGCGGGTCGAGGGCGCGGCGCACCTTCCTCGGTGGGTTGCAGGCGATTCCATGCGCCTGCGCCAGGTGCTCAACAACCTGCTGTCCAACGCCATCAAGTTCACCGAGCGCGGCGCGGTCACCGTGCGGCTGTCGACGCGCGAGGCCGGCGACCACCTGGTGTTCGAGGCGATCGTCGCCGACACCGGGCGCGGCCTGGCCGAAGAGCAGCTGGCGCGGCTGTTCACGCCGTTCGACCAACTGGCCTCGAACGTGGCGCGCGAGCACGGCGGCTCGGGCCTGGGTCTGGTGATCAGCCGCGAACTGGCCCGGCTGATGGGCGGCGACCTGACGGTGACCAGCAAGCCCGGCAAGGGCGCGCGCTTCCGGCTGGAAGTCCGGGTCGAGGCCGCCGAAGCGCCGGACGCCCGAGCCGGCGGGGCCGTCATCGAGGGCGCGCGGGTCCTGGTGGTCGACGACCACGTGGTCAACCGCCGGGCCATCGAGCTGGTCCTGCAGTCGTTCGGCATCCAGCCCACCCTGGCCGAGTCCGGCGAGCGGGCCCTGGAGCTGCTGCATTCCGAGGTGTTCGACGTCATGCTGATGGACGTCTACATGCCGGGCATGGACGGCCGCGACGCCACGCGCCAGCTGCGCGCCGCCGACGGCCCCAATCGCGACATCCCGGTGATCGCCGTCACCGCCTCGGCCACCGCCAAGGACTGGGAGGCCTGCCACGCGGCCGGCATGAACGCCCACGTCGCCAAGCCGATCGATCCCAGCCAGCTGCACGCGGCGCTCAGCGAAGTGCTGCCGGCGGCGGCGGCGAGGGCGGCGGCTTAGGTCCTCCCCCCGTGGGGGAGGTGTCGGCGCAGCCGACGGAGGGGGGAGTAATGGGATCTTCCCGCCCGCAGGATCGAACGGCCTAAGACACCCCCCACCGGCCTTCGGCCGCCTCCCCCACAGGGGGAGGGCTGTCGAGCACCTTCGCCAGCCTCTCCTTCAGCGCCGCCTGATCCTTCATCTGACATTCCCACACCGTCTCCACCCGCCAGCCGGCGGCGGTGAGGTCGGCGAGGTTCCGCGCGTCCCGGGCCGTGTTGCGCGCCACCTTGGCCAGCCAGTAGTCGCGGTTGGCCTTGGGCACGCGGGAGCCGCGCGGGCAGTCGTGGCCGTGCCAGAAGCAGCCGTGCACGAAGATCGCCAGCCGCCGGCCCGGCATCGCCACGTCGGGCGAGCCGGGCAGGTCCTTGCGGTGCAGGCGGTAACGCGCGCCGAGATCGGTCAGCAGGCGGCGCAGCAACAGCTCGGGCTTGGTGTCCCGGCTCTTGATCCGGGCCATCACGGCCGAGCGCTTGGCGGGGTCGAAGACGTCGCTCATGGCGTCGTAACGTCCCCGCCGCCCAAAGGGGAGCAGGTCGGGATCAGAGCCCTTCGAACAGCGCCGTCGACAGATAGCGCTCGGCGAAGCTGGGGATGATCGCCACGATCAGCTTGCCGGCGTAGTCGTCGCGCATGGCCAGGTCGAAGGCCGCGGTCAGGGCCGCGCCCGAGCTGATGCCGACCGGTAGGCCCTCGGTCGAGGCCGCCTTTCGGGCCATGGCGAAGCTGTCGTCGTTCGACACCTGGATGATCTCGTCGATCACCCCGCGATCGAGGATGCCCGGCACGAAGCCGGCCCCGATGCCCTGGATCTTGTGCGGGCCCGGCGCGCCGCCCGACAGCACGGCCGAGGCCTCCGGCTCGACCGCGACCATCTTCACCGACGGCTTGCGGGCCTTCAGCACCTGGCCGACGCCCGAGATGGTGCCGCCGGTGCCGACGCCCGAGACCACGGCGTCCACGGCGCCGGCGGTGTCGTTCCAGATCTCCTCGGCCGTCGAGACGCGGTGGATCAGCGGGTTGGCGGTGTTCTCGAACTGCTGGGGCATCACCGCGCCGGGCGTGGCGTCGATGATCTCCTGGGCCCGGGCGACGGCGCCGCGCATGCCCTTCTCGGCCGGGGTCAGCTCCAGCTTGGCGCCCAGCAGCAGCAGCATCTTGCGACGCTCGATCGACATGCTCTCGGGCATGACCAGGGTCAGCTTGTAGCCCTTGGCGGCGGCCACGAAGGCCAGGGCGATGCCGGTGTTGCCGCTGGTCGGCTCGACGATCACGCCGCCCGGCTTCAGCAGGCCCTTGGCCTCCAGATATTCGATCATCGCCACGCCGATGCGGTCCTTGACCGAGGCCAGCGGGTTGAAGAACTCCAGCTTGGCCACGACCGTGCCCTTGGGCTTCAGTTCGGCGGTCAGGTTGGGCAGGCGGACCAGCGGCGTGTCGCCGACCGTGTCGAGGATCGAGTCGAAGATCTTGCCGCGCCCGGCGCGCTTGAACCGCGCGGCGTCGTAGATCGAGGAGGCGTCGTCCATGGGAAGTCTCGCTTGGCTGGATTGGTCGGCCCCCAAAAGGGGGGTTAGTTCGGGAAGCGCGATAACCGCCGAAACCGGCAACCACTTTCGGCTATCGCGCTTCCGAGTCTAATCCACCTTAGGCCGTGGGTTTTGGCGTGTCAGCGGCTCATTCGGCGGCGAGCGGCGCAGATTTCCTGAGGGCGAGCGGAGTCAGAAGCCGCTCCGACAGCCAGCGCACCACCGGCGCGGCCACCCCGTCGCCGATCACATGCAGGCCGGCGGTGGCGCTCCCGGGCAGACGATAGGCCTCGGGCAGACCCATCAGCCGAGCGCCCTCGCGGGGGCTGAGCAAGCGCGAGCGGACCTTGCCGTCGTCGATCACCAGCAGGGTCTGGCGCGAGGAGCCGCCGCGCGGGGTGCGCAGGCAGCCGGCCAGGCCGTCGAAGCGGATCTCCGCCCGCTGCTCGCCGCTGCGCATCCGCCGGAAGACCGCGCCGACCGCCCGCTCGCCGCTCTGGACGCGGGCCTCGACGGCGGCGCGGTGGGCGGGGGCCATCATGTCCAGCAGGGTCGTCGTCGCCTCGTCCGTCCGCCAGGTCATCTGGTCGTCGGGTTCGAGCAGGGCGGCCAGATCGGTGTTTCTGGCCGGCGGGGCGGGCAGGCCCCACCAGGTCCAGGCAGCCGCCAGCTCGGCGGGCAGGCGCGCGTGGGCCTCGCGCACGGCGCGGGTCTGGAACGGGCTGGTCCCCGTCAGGCCGTCGACCGGCAGGCGCGTGGCGATCACGAACACTCGGGGCCGCGACTGCGGGACAAAGCGGGCGGCGTCGATCTCCAGGGCGCCGAAGCGGTAGCCCTGGCCGGCCAGGGCGCGGCACAGGGCGGTGAAATCGGCGCCGCCGTGCGAGGTCAGCAGACCCACGACGTTCTCGACCACCACCGTGTCGGGGCCGCGGCCTTCGGCGGACAAGGCCTCCATCAGCTTCCAGAAGCCGAAGAAGGCCGAGGACCGGCCGCCTTGCAGGCCGGCCCGGGCCCCGGCCAGGCTGAAGTCCTGGCAGGGGCTGGAGGCCCAGGCCAGATCCGCCTGTCCGGGCAGGTCGGCGGGAGCGATCTTCCAGACGTCGCCCTGGTGGAAGTGAGACGCGGCGTCTTGGTGGTTGTCGCGATAGGTCGCGGCCTTGACCGGGTCGAAGTCGTTGGCGAAGGCGCAGGTCCAGGCCTCGCCCAGGCCGAGGCGCGCCATGCCGCCGCCGGCGAAGAACTCGTAGAAGACGGGAGGGGCGTTCCGATTCATCGCGCGGGAGTCTAGCGTGAGCCGCCCATCCGAGGATAGCGCCGCCATGCTTCGTCCCGCCGCCGCTCTTTGCCCGACCCTGGGCCTGACCCTGGGCCCGACCCTGGGCCTGATCCTGATGCTCGCCGGTTGCGGCGAGGCGCCGATGGGCGCGTCCGAGGGGGCCTCGACCGCCCCGGCCGACGCCCCGGCCTCGGCCCCGCCGGGACCGGACTTCTCCGGCGACTTCCGGCTGGTCGGGACCGAGCCGTTCTGGGGCGGGCGGATCCAGGACGACGGCCTGACGCTGTCGCGGGCCGGCCAGCCGGACGTCGGCGCGGCCAACACCGGCGTCCGGCTCGAGGGCGACGCCGGCGTCTGGGGCGTGGGCGGTCTGGTGTTCAAGCTGCGGCCCGAGCCCTGCTCGGACGGCATGTCGGACCGGCGGTACGGCTATCGCGCCGAGGTGACGATCAACGGCCAGGTGCTGAAGGGCTGCGCGGCGCGGCCAGCCGAGCTGGACGCCCAGCCGAGGCCGTAAAATTCCAACAATGCTTTGTCATCCCGGCCGTAGCGTAGCGAAGAGCCGGGACCGACGCGTGAGCGCCGCGCTTGCGGCGGTCCCGGATCTTCGCGCTGCGCGCTTGTCCGGGATGACAGGTCGCTAGTTCCCCACGTCCATCAGCTCGTAATGGCCGCGCGCGTCGAGGTTCTGGCGCACGGCGCCGGGGACGGGCAGCAGCAGGCCGATCGAGACGGCGGCGACGGTGGCGAGGGCGAAGAGGGCCTTGACGGGGGCGGCCATGACGGCGGGTCCTGTTGAACGATCTCCGCCGAGGAGCGGCTGATCAGCAACAAAGATGGTTGCGGTTCGTGGGCGTTCAAGAGGGCGCCGTCCCGCATCCCTGAAATTCGTTGATCACCGTTCTCGACCTTGCCGAATCCGGCCCCGCGCGCGAACCATGCTGGCGCTTCAGCTGGACCTTGGGGGGAGGGGACGTGACCGCCGAAGAGACGCTGCAAGCCGGAGCGCGGGGCGCGCGCCGCTTCCTTCGCAACCCCGTCGCCGGATGGATGGCCTTCGCCGGGCTCGGCGCCGCGTTCTGCGTCGGGGCCCTGGTCCTGGCCTCGCGGCTGACGGCGATCCCCTATTGGCAGATCCCCTTCATCACCTCGATCGCCCTGGTGATGGGCGCGCCGCGCTCCGAGCCGGCCAAGCCCAAGGCCCTGATCGGCGGACACCTGACCGCGGCCCTGGCCGGCTATCTGGTCCTGCTGGTCGGCGGCTCCTCGCCGACCCTGGCGGCGGTCGCGGTGGGGCTGGCGGTGATCGCCATGCTGCGGCTGAAGGTCTTCCACCCGCCGGCGGCGGTCGACGCCTTCCTGGTGGTGAATCTGGGCTTGAAGATCGGCTACCTGTTCAGCGTGATCCTGCTGGGCGCGATGCTGCTGGCTGGGTTTTCGTTCGTCTGGCGAAAGCTGACCGACCGGGTCGTTCCCCGGCCGGAACCCGAGCGCGAGCCTTAGTTTCCGACGTCCATCAGCTCGTAATGGCCGCGCGCGTCGAGGTCCTGACGCCCGGCGCCGGGGACGGGCAGCAGCAGGCCGATGACGACCGACAGGACGGCGGCGAGGGGGAAGAGGGCCTTGGCGGCCATGGTCTTGATCTTTGTCTGGCGGCGCGCTGGTGGGGGAGGCCGTGTTCCGGACGGCTTAAATAACGGCGTTCCGCGGGGGATCAACCGGGCTCATCATTAATTCGGCGCAACCTTCGGGCGGTCCGCAACCAGAACGATAACGCATCAAGCCGCTGAATTCGTGAAGAATTCAGCGGCTTGGCAAGTAAGTTTCGACTTAATCCGCGCGGTGGATGGGGACAGGCGCATGCGCCTGTCCCCAGCTGCTGTCAGAAGATCTCGAACAGACCCGCCGCGCCCATGCCGCCGCCGATGCACATGGTCACCACGCCCAGCTTGGCCTTGCGGCGCTTGCCTTCCAGCAGCAGGTGGCCGGCGCAGCGGGCGCCGGTCATGCCGAACGGGTGGCCGATGGCGATCGAGCCGCCGTTGACGTTGTACTTCTCCGGATCGATGCCCAGGCGGTCGCGGCTGTAGAGGCACTGCGAGGCGAAGGCCTCGTTCAGCTCCCACAGGTCGATGTCGTCGACCTTCAGGCCGTGGCGTTCCAGCAGGCGCGGCACGGCGAAGACCGGGCCGATGCCCATCTCGTCGGGCTCGCAGCCGGCGACGGCGAAGCCCTTGAACAGGCCCAGCGGCTCGAGGTTGCGGCGGGCGGCTTCCTTGGCGTCCATGATCACCACGGCGGCGGCGCCGTCCGACAGCTGGCTGGCGTTGCCGGCGGTGACGAAGTTGCCCGGGCCTTTGACGGGCTCCAGCTTGGCCAGGCCCTCAAGGGTGGTCTCCGGACGATTGCATTCGTCCTTGGAGACCACGTAGTCGACCAGGCTCTCTTCCTTGGTCTCCTTGTTGACCACCTTCATCTTGGTGGCCATCGGCACGATCTCGTTGTCAAACAGGCCGGCGGCCTGGGCGGCGGCGATCCGCTGCTGGCTGCGCAGCGAATACTCGTCCTGGTATTCGCGGCTGACGTTGTAGCGCTTGGCCACGATGTCGGCGGTGTCGATCATCGCCATCCACAGGGCCGGATGGGTCTTGAGCAGCTTTTCCTCGGTGATGTGGAAGCGGTTCATGTGGCCGCCGGCGTTCACCAGGGAGATCGACTCGACGCCGCCGCCGATGGCGACATTGGCGCCGTCGTTGCGGACATAGTTGGCCGCGGTGGCGATGGCCTGCAGGCCCGACGAGCAGAAGCGGTTGATGGTCTGGCCCGAGACGGTGATCGGCAGGCCGGCCCACATGGCGGCGTTGCGGGCGACGTTCATGCCGGTGGCGCCCTCGGGGCCGCCGCAGCCCAGGGCCACGTCTTCGACTTCGCCGCCTTCGAGGCCGGCGCGCGACACGGCGTGCTGGATGGCGTGGCCGGCCATGGCCGCGCCGTGGGTGTTGTTGAACCCGCCGCGGACGGACTTGGCCAGGCCGGTCCGGGCGTAAGAGACGATGACCGCTTCGCGCATTTGGGCGCACTCCCCTTTAAAACGTTAGTTTGAATTGGCGGCCACCCTAGACCGGGATTTCCCTCCGCGAAAGGTCACGCGCACGTAAAGCAGATCAGGTCGTGATAGCGGTAACATTCGCCAGGCAAAGCTTTAGAGCTTGACCATTGCGTTACGCTGTCACGAAGAGAACTCGGGACATTGTTGCCCGTAATCCACTCGTCCTCGGAAAGATCCGTGCATCCGCGCCACGGTTTAGTTTCGCGTTGACTTTCATTGATTCGAGCAAGAACGCTTAGGTTGTGGCCAATAACTATAATCAATGGCCGCTAAAAAACATAAGCGGGAGGAATTCATGCGCCCCACGACCCTTGGCTCAATCCATCGTCGGCACGCCTTGCTGGCCGCGACCGCCTTGGCGGCGTCGATCGCCCTGCCGGCGGTCGGCTTCGCCCAACAGTCCAACACCGTCGAGGAACTGATCGTCACCGCCACCAAGCGCGACGCGACGATCCTGGACGTGCCGTTCTCGATCAACGCCCAGACCGAGGCCGACATCCAGAAGTCGGGCGCGGTGACGCTTGAGGACCTGTCGCGCAACGTCGCCAGCCTGACGATCCAGAACCTCGGCCCGGGCCAGAGCCAGGTGTCGGTGCGCGGCGTCTCGGCCGGCCAGGTGGTCCGCGACCAGCCGGGCGTCAAGGAGCAGGTCGGGGTCTATCTCGACGAGTCGGTGATCTCGCTGTCGCTGTTCACGCCCGACGTCGACCTGTTCGACCTGAACCGCGTCGAGACCCTGCGCGGCCCGCAGGGCACGCTGTTCGGCTCCGGCTCGGTCGGCGGCACCATCCGCTACATCACCAACCAGCCCAAGCTGGGCGCCCAGGAGGGCGTGGTCGAGGCCAACTTCAACGTGCTGCAAAGCAGCGACGTCGGCGGCTACATCAAGGGCGCGGTCAACCTGCCGCTGTCGGACAAGGCGGCCCTGCGGGTGGTCGGCTACGACACCCAGTACGCCGGCTTCGTCGACGCCCTGGGCGAGGGCGGCACGCGCAAGAACAACGTCAACGACGGCTATCGCCGCGGCGGCCGGGTCTCGCTGCTGTTCCAGCCGACCGACGCCATCAGCATCACGCCGCGCCTAGTCTATCAGGAGATCCACGCCGGCGGCTTCAACCGCCAGGAGGCGTTCAACCTGTTCGCCAACCCGTTCACCACCACCCGTCCGGCCATCACGATGGGCGAGCGCGAGCAGTACCTGCTGCTGGACGAGAGCTTCGGCGACAAGACCTTCCTGGGCGACCTGACCGCCTCGTTCGGCTTCGACGCCGTCGAGCTGACCTCGGTCACCAGCTATATCGACCGCAAGATCGACGTGAATCGCGACGCCAGCGCCCTGACCGGCAGCGTGTCGGTGGACCTGGGCTTCCCGGACGCGGCCGTCACCCTGCCGTCCAAGCTGGTCGACACCACGGACCTCGAGCAGTTCACCCAGGAACTGCGCCTGAGCTCGGACAACGACAGCCCGTTCCAGTGGCTGGTCGGCGCGTTCTATTCGAAGGTCGACCGGGTCTATAACCAGCGGCTGCCGACGCCCGGCTACGACGCCTATACCGACGCGACCCTGGGGGCAGGCACCTCGGCGGCCGTGGCCAACGGCTTCCCGCTCAACTCGCCCTACAACGCCTCGCTGCCCTACGACATCGAGCAGAAGGCGGTCTTCGGCGAGGCCAGCTACGAGTATCAAAAGCTGACCGTGACGGCCGGCGGACGCTATTACGACTTCAACGAGGAGCGCCGTTTCACCTCCGGCGGCCTGTTCGCCAACGGCGACGACCAGGTCGACAACACCTCGTCCGACGGCTTCACCCCCCGCCTGCTGCTCAGCTACAAGGCCACCCCGGCCCTGACCTTCAACGCCCAGGCCTCCAAGGGCTTCCGGCTGGGCGGGGTCAACGACCCGCTGAACCTGCCGCTGTGCTCGCCGCAGGACGCGGCGATCTTCGGCGGCTTCCAGTCGTATGACGACGAGACGCTGTGGAACTACGAGGGCGGGGTGAAGTCGCGGTTCGGCGGCGTCACCTTCAACGGCGCGGTGTTCTACACCGACATCAAGAACCTGCAGACGACGCTGGACGCCGGCTCGTGCTCGTCGCGCGTGGTGTTCAACGTGCCCAAGGCCCACACCAAGGGGATCGAGGGCGAGCTGTCGGCCCGCCTGGCGCCCGGTTTCGACCTCAGCGTCTCGGGCAGCCTGCTGGAGGCCGAGTTCGACTCCACGGTGCGCGACGGAACAGGGACGGTGATCGGCGGCATCCGCGAAGGCAACCGCCTGCCCTCGGTGCCCAAGTTCCAGATCTCGATCAACGCCACCTATACGCGGACCCTGACCGACACGATGGACGGCTATGTCACCGCCTCATACCAGCATGTCGGCGACCGCTACACCCAGGCCAGCGACCAGGAGAACAACCCGCGCTCCTTCGTCTCGGGCCTGCCGTTCGGCGGGGCCTCGGGCAACGACGCCACCGTGCTGGACCTGCAACTGCCCAGCTACGACATCGTCAACTTCAGCGCCGGCCTGCAGATGGACAACGGGCTGGACCTGATCGCCTATGTCAACAACGCCTTCGACGAGAACCCGCTGTTGTCGTTCGACCGCGAGCGCGGCGGCCGGGCCCGACTGGGCTACACGATCGGCCAGCCCCGCACCGCCGGTCTGACGATCCGCAAGTCGTTCTAAGTGGAGCCGGGGACATGCCCTCGCGGCGTGTCCCCATTTCAGCCGCGGCGCTTGTTTTTGGGGACACGCCGCAAGGGCGTGTCCCCGATCCTACTTGGGCTCTGACAGGAAATCGGCGTGCCGGTGGATCATCTTCCAGTCGCGGTCCTCGCGCCGGAAGATCTCGGTGACGCGCAGGCTCATCCGCGCCGGTTCGTCCTTTCCCACGAAGCGGACGGACGCGTGTTGCAGGCCGGTCCAGTAGGCCAGGTCGCCGCTGGCCTGGCTGTGCAGGATCTCCAGCGTCGTCTCGCCGCCGGCCGCCATGCTTCGGGCGCCGCGGACGTTGACGGCGGTGACGTGGCCGGCGCCCTGCTCGCACCCGCCGCCGGGCGGGAAGAAGGTGGCCGGATTGGCTTGGGCGGCGATCTCGGTCAGCGGGTCGGCGTCGCCGTTGACATAGGCCCGCGCGACCTTCCGACGCTGGTCGAGGAAGGCGGTGAAGTCGTCTTGATCGGTCATCGAAACCTCCTGATCACCCGCCGAGAACGCGCGACGGCGCTGGAGGTTTGTTTCAGCGCGGCAGCACGGTCAGGCCGTCGGGCAGTTCGTTGGCGTCGTCGGGGCGCGGCGGGACGTGGGCGGCGAGGATGGCCCCGGTCCGGGCGATGGCGGCCACGAAGCCGTCGGCGATGCGGCCGTTCTTCAGTCCGGCCACCATGTCGGCCACCACCTCGTCCCAGACCGCCTTGGGCGCGGCGGCGTGGATGCCCTCGTCGGCGATCACCTCGACCCGGTGCTCGGCCAGGGCGGCGAAGATCAGCACGCCGGTGCGGTGGCGGGTCGTGTGCAGATCCTTGGCCAGGAAATAATCCAGGGCCGCCTGGCGCACCCGGGCCGTCTTGACGGCGCCGGGGATCAGCCCTCGGCGCACGGCGGGGATCCAGACCAGGGCGGCGACGACGGCGAAGATCGCCGCCTGCAGGCCGACATAGGTCAGCAGGGCCGAGAGGATGGCGACGTCCTGGGCGGCGGCGTGGCCGATGCTCCAGCCGCCGAACAGCCGGCTCAGCATCTCGGGCCGGAAGCCGGCCAGCAGGGCCAGGGCCGGGACCAGCAGCGCCGCGCTGGCCGCCCAGATCAGCGGAACCGAGCGGTCGTCGCCGACCTCGGGGGCTAGCACGCAATAGATCTCGCCGGCGGTGGTCTTCTCGGCGTCGGCCACGGCCTTGGCGATGCGGTCCTGGTCGGCTTGCGAAAGGCTTTTCATCACCAGCTCCCTGAAGATCCGCCGCCGCCGAACGAGCCGCCGCCGCCGGAGAAGCCGCCCCCTCCGCCGCCGCCCCCGTGGCGGCCGCCGCCGCCGCTGAGCATCCCGTTCAGGATGATCCAGGGCAGGGCCGAGCCCAGTCCGCCGCCGCCCCGCCGCCCGCGACGTCCGAACATCTGGCTCAGCACCACGATGACGACGAACAGGATCAGCAAGGCCAGGATCGGCGAGGGGCCGGTGTTGCGATCGGCCTCCTGCGAGACCTTGAACGCTTGGGCCGCCTTGGCCTTGGCCTCCTCGTCGGGCAGGGCCAGCTGCGCGATGACCGCGTCGGTCCCGGCCGTGACCCCGCCTTCGAGGTCGCCGGCCTTGAACTTCGGCAGCACGGTCGTCTGGATGATCAGGCTGGACAGGGCGTCGGTCAGAATCGGCTCCAGGCCGTAGCCGACCTCCAGGCGCACCTTGCGCTCGGTCGGGGCGACGATCAGCAGGGCGCCGGTGTTGGTCCCCTTCTGGCCGATGCCCCAGGTGCGGCCCAGCTGGTAGCCGTAGTCCTCGATCTCGTAGCCCTGCAGGTCGGGCACGGTGGCCACCACCAGCTGGCGGCCGGTGGTCTTCTCCAGGTTCTCCAGCTTGGTCGTCAGCTCGGCCTCGACCTGGGGCGACAGGATGTTGGCGTTGTCGACCACCCGGCCGGTCAGGGCCGGGAAGGCGGGGGCGGCGGCCAGGGCGGGGGTGGCGAAGAGCAGGATGAACGCCGCGAGCAGCCAACTCCTCACCCGTGAAACGGGGGAGGTGGCATGGCGCGGATACGCGACATGACGGAGGGGGCGTCGTGCGGTGACCGGAGCGCCCCCTCCGTCACGTCGCCGATGGCGACGCGCCACCTCCCCCGCCTCGCGGGGGAGGAGAAGGGAAAGAGCGGTCGCGCCCACCTAGTTCGCCGGGCCGGGCTGGGTGTTCGCCGCCGGGGCCGGCGGGGCGCTGAAGTCGATGCTGGGCGCCGACTGGGCGTTGGCCGTGGCCTGGAACAGCTGGGCCGGCTTCTGCGAGCCGTACAGCGTCTTGGCCCAGATGATGCTGGGGAAGGTCCGCAGCGTGGTGTTGTAGACCTGGGCGGTGTTGTTGTAGTCGCGCCGGGCGATCGAGATCCGGTTCTCGGTGCCTTCCAACTGGCTCTGCAGGGCCAGGAAGTTCTGGTTCGACTTCAGCTCCGGATAGCTCTCCTGGATCATCATCAGCCGACCCAACACGCCCGACAGCTTGTCCTGGGCGGCGGCGTACTGCTGGAACTGGGCCGGGTCGGTGATGGTCGAGGCGTCGACCTTGACCTGGGTGGCGCTGGCCCGGGCCTGGGTGACCTCGACCAGCACGCCCTTCTCCTGGGCCGCGTAGCCCTTCACCGTCGCCACCAGGTTGGGGATCAGGTCGGACCGCCGCTGATACTGGTTCTGCACCTCGGCCCAGGCTGTCTTGGTCGCCTCGTCCTGGGTGGGGATGGTGTTGATGCCGCAGCCGGCCAGGAACAGGCTCACGGCGATAACGGGGGCGAGACGGGTGAGGGTTCTGAGCATCCGCATGAGGAGTCCCTTCAGGCCTGATTGGATCCGGTGGATCGTTCTGACGGCGGGTGGTTCTATGGGTGGACGCACACTAGCGAGGAGCGTCCCGCCGATGCAAACGCGGTGACGACCTGAGCTTGCATTTTCGCGCAATGCGCGCGTTTGTCATCCCGGAAACGGCAGAGGTGTGGTCGGGGCCCTTGTCCGGTCCCAAGTCCAGCGCGAGTCAGGCCTCTTCCGCCGCGAACGCCGCC
Source organism: Caulobacter sp. Root487D2Y (assembly GCF_001427165.1). NCBI lineage: Bacteria > Pseudomonadati > Pseudomonadota > Alphaproteobacteria > Caulobacterales > Caulobacteraceae > Caulobacter > Caulobacter sp. Root487D2Y. The sequence continues at coordinate 511,821 of NZ_LMFD01000010.1, read as the reverse complement.
TTGCGCGGACCCATGTAGCCGAACAGCCAGGCCGCCACCTTGCGGATCTGGATCTCCTCGCTGCCTTCGGTGATCCGATAGCGGCGGTGGTGGCGATAGATGTGCTCGAACGGCTTGTGGCGCGAATAGCCCAGGCCGCCATGGATCTGCATGGCCCGGTCGGCGGCCTCGCAGACCAGGCGGTTGGACCAGTAGTTGCACATCGACACCTTGTCGGAGAGCCGCTTCTCGACCTCCGGCTTGGTCATCTGGTCCATCTCCCAGGCGGTCTTGCGGATCAGCAGGCGCAGCATCTCGGCCTGGGTCGACAGCTCGACGATCGGGAACTGGATGGCCTGGTTCTCGGCCAGGGCCTTGCCGAACGGCTTGCGCGTCCGCGCGTACCTGATGCTTTCCTCGATGCAGAAGGTCGCCGCGCCGAGGCTCGACGCCGCCTGGCGGATGCGGTTCTCGTGCACGAAGTGCTGGGCCAGGGCCAGGCCGCCGCCCTCCGGCCCGAACATCGCCTCGTCCGGAACCCACACCCCCGTGAAGCTGACCCGGGGGTGGTCGGTGGGCATGTTGAAGGTCCAGAGATACTCCTCGATCTTCACGCCGGGCGCGTGGGCGGGCACCAGGAAGCAGGTGATCCCCCTGGCCGAGCCGTCCTCGCCGCTGGTGCGGGCGAACAGGGCGCAGTGGGTGGCCGCGTGCATGCCCGTCGTCCACATCTTCTCGCCGTCGATCCGCCAGCCGCTCTGGCCGTGGTGCTCCGCGCGCACCGCCCGGGTCTCCATGAAGGTGGCGTCCGAGCCGTGGTTGGGCTCGGTCAGGCCAAAGGTCGGGCGGAAGGCGTGACGGTCCAGCATGTCGGGGATCAGGTGCTGCTGATCGGGCCGGCCGAAGTCGCGGATCATCAGCACGAACGGATTGTTGCCGACGATCGAGTGCTCGTTCTGCAGGTCGTTGAACAGGCCCAGGCCCTTGGCCGCCAGGTGCTCGCGGATCACCGCCATCCAGAGGTTGGAGCCGTCCTGGCCGCCGTACTCTTTAGGAAGGGCGAAGCGGTAGTGGCCGGCGGCGTCGGCGATGCCCCGGGCCTTGGCCAGCAGTTCCTCCCACTCGCGGCGCGGCAGGCCGCCGCCGTCCCAGTCGGTGCGGGCCCATTCGCGGCGGTGGTCGAAGAAGCGCTCGTTGTCGTGCTCGGCCTGCAGCGGCGCGATCTGGTCGGCGATGAACGCGTCGAGCGTCGCCAGATAGGCCGTCAGTTCCGGCGGCAGGTTGAAATCCATGGCCGCGTTCTCCCTATGGCTGGCCCCGTTCGGGCTCGTCTCAGGCGAATATGGACCGCCCTTCGGCCTCGCCAAGTCTGACGTGACGGAACGCGGGCCCAGCCTGCCTTCCAGGCGGGCAGGGCGGACGCGTCTCCGATCCCGTCGCGGCCATGGCTTGGCGCGGCGGAGCTCGGACCGCTAGGGTCCCGAGGCGATCATGACCCGGAGGAACGCGCGTGGGCGAGACGAGACTGAGCAACCGCCGCGCCGTGCTGGCGGGACTGGGCGGTCTGAGCGCGACCAGCCTGGCCGGATGCGTGACCCAGGGGGGAGCCTCCGGCCTGATCGCGCCATCCCGTCCGGCCTTCGTGGTCCCGCCGCTCGCCCCGCTGCGGATGAGCGCCGACCGCATCACCAAGATCACCGTCTGCCTGCGGCCGTTTCGCGCCGCGGGGCCCCGCCTCGACGTCGAAACCGTCGGCGACAAGCGGGTGGTGCACAACTACGGCCACGGCGGCAGCGGCTGGTCGCTGTCGTGGGGCTCCAGCACCATCGCCGCCGGCAAGGCGCTGGAGGGCGGAACCAAGGCGGTGGCGGTGATCGGCTGCGGCGCCCTGGGCCTGACCTCGGCCCTGCTGCTGCAGCGGGCCGGCGCCAAGGTGACGATCTACGCCAAGGAGCGCACGCCCCAGACGCGCTCGTTCCGCGCCACCGGCACCTGGTCGCCGGACTCGCGCGTCGCCGACGCCGACAAGGTCGCGCCCGGCTTTCCAGCCCTGTGGGAGGAGATGGCCCGCTCTTCCTACGCCACCTACCAGACCCTGCTGGGCCTGCCCGGCGAGCCGGTGTCGTGGAGCGACCGCTACACCCTGTTCGACGGCGCGGGCGGCGGTCCGCGCGGCTCCCATCCCGCCGGAGCGATCCACTTCGCGGAATACGGCGATCGCCTGCACGACATCGTGCCCGGCTTCCAGGACCTGCCCGCCGGCTCGCATCCGTTTCCCGTGAGCCGGGTGCGGCATGGGACCTCGATGCAGTTCAACGTCACCGACCTGGCCCACATGCTGACCAGCGACTTCCTGGCCGAGGGCGGCAAGATCGTGGCCATGACCTTCGACACCCCGGCCGACCTGGCGCGGCTGAGCGAGCCGGTGGTGGTCAACTGCACCGGCTATGGCGCGCGGGCGTTGTGGAAGGACGAAACCATCACCCCGGTGCGCGGCCAGATCGCCTGGCTGGCCCCGCAGCCCGAGGTTCGCTACGGACTCTATTACAAGCATGTCTCGGTCCTGCCGCGGCCCGACGGCATCGTCGTGCAGCAGGTGGGCGACAGCGACATGTGGGGCTACGGCGTCGACGTCGAGCAGCCGGACCGGGCGGAGGCGGAGAACGCGGTGGCGACGATCGCCGGACTCTACGCCAGGGCGTCCAGCGGGGGCTGACAACCGTCGCCTGAAACAAGCGTTTCATTAAAAAATGCTCATGCGAAATACTTTTCGCTTGCGATAATTCTGAACGCTGATATCTAAGCAGTGCTTAGTTCTGACCCGAAGCATCGGTGGGGATACCGATGCTGAACATCCCCCGGGTTTGAACGACCAGTACAGCTTTTCGCCGATCATCGATCATTCCCACTCCCTGAATTCGCTGGAGGGCTTTCCATGAAGCTCCAATCCCTGGCGGCTGTCGCCGCCCTGTCCGTCTCTCTGTTCGCCGGCTCGGCCTTCGCCGACGGCCGCATCGCGGTCGCCCTGGAAAACCCGGTCGCCGCCAAGACCAAGGTCGTCGCCGGCGGCGCGGTCTTCATCTGCGACGGCGCCGAGTGCGTCTCGACCGCCGCCCCGTCGCGGGCCCTGACCGCCGTGGCCTGCAAGGCGCTCGCCAAGGAAGTGGGCCCCGTGGCCGCCTTCGGCGGCGACGCCAAGTCGCTCGACGCCGACGACCTGACCCGCTGCAACGCCTCGGCCAAGGCCGGCGTGCAAACGGCCGCGAAGTAGGCGCGCCCTTTCAGTACCCGGACGCTTTTGGGGCTCCCCCGCCCCGTCCGGCTGTTTCCTCGAACATTCGCCTGATGGGGCGGCGGGCCGGTCCCGCCGCCTTTTTTCTTGGTCCCCATTATCATGGGGCCCCCTTTATTGTTGGGCGGGGTTCGGACTAAGGGACCTTCCATGACCTCCTCGACCGCCGCCCTGCTGGAAGCCGCCCTGCGCGAGATCGCCGGGCCCGACGCCGAACCCACCTCGATGACCGTCGACTACGGTCCGGTCGCCGAACCCGTTGCCGCCAAGGCCTGGATCGAGCGTTCGACCCGCAGCCTGGTCTTCGCCCAGGCCGAGGCCCGAACGACGGACGGCGCGATGGTCGCGGCGGCCTCGGCCGTGTTCCGCAGGGTCAGCCCGACCTAGCGGCCACGGTTTTCGCAAAACCCCGGCAAACCTTACGCATCGGCCTCGGTTGCGACTGCGAAGGACGCGTGTTATCAGGCACGCGGCTTCGGACGGGGCGGCGCGAGAGCGCCCGCCCTCCTTGCGCTTTTCTAGAGCGCGTTCAAGCCTTTAAGCCGGGATGAGAGTTAAACTTCTTGTCCGCGGCGATTGCAACGCACCGGGCGGAACAAGTGGCGGACGAAACCAAGGCGACGGATGCGGGACAGCGCTATGCGCAGTCCCTGTTCGAACTGACGATCGAAAATAACCAGCTGACCAAGGTCGAAGCCGATCTCAAATCGCTTCGCGCCATGGTCGCCGCCAGCACCGACCTGCGCCGCCTGCTCGATAGCCCGGCCTTCAGCGCCGAGGACAAGGCCAAGGGCCTGACCGCCGTCGCCGTCAAGGCCGGCTTCCAGCTGCTCACCGCCAAGTTCCTGGGCCTGGTGGCCAGCAACGGCCGCTCCGGCGACCTGATGGGCGCCATCACCGCCTTCATCGAAATGTCGGCCCAGCATCGCGGCGTCGTCACCGCCGAGGTGGTGACCGCCAGCGCCCTGAGCGCCGCCCAACTGAAGGGCGTCTCGGCCGCCGTGGCCTCGGCCCTGGGCAAGACCCCCGAAATCTCGACCCGCGTCGATCCGTCCATCCTGGGCGGCATCAAGGTGCGTGTCGGTTCCCGCCTGTTCGACGCTTCGCTCCGTTCGAAGCTCGATTCCCTGAAATTCGCCCTGAAGCGCGCCTAAGCGTATAAGCCGCCTCAAAGATAAAACGCAGAGAGCCCAAGACAGCCATGGACATCCGCGCCGCCGAGATTTCGGCCATCCTCAAGTCGCAGATCGCCAATTTCGGCGAAGAAGCCGCCGTCTCGGACGTCGGTCAGGTGCTGTCCGTCGGTGACGGCATCGCCCGCATCTACGGCTTGGACAACGTCCAGGCCGGCGAAATGGTCGAGTTCCCGAAGGCCGGCGTGAAGGGCATGGCCCTGAACCTCGAGCGCGACAACGTCGGCGCCGTGATCTTCGGCCAGGACCAGGCCATCAAGGAAGGCGACGAAGTCCGTCGTCTCGGCGAGATCGTCGACGTTCCGGTCGGCCGCGGTCTGCTGGGCCGCGTCGTCAACCCGCTGGGCGAGCCGATCGACGGCAAGGGCCCGATCGTCTCGACCGAGCGTCGCCGCGTCGACGTCAAGGCGCCGGGCATCATTCCGCGCAAGTCGGTGCACGAGCCCGTGCAGACCGGCCTGAAGTCGATCGACACCCTGATCCCCGTCGGCCGCGGCCAGCGCGAGCTGATCATCGGTGACCGTCAGACCGGCAAGACCGCCGTCGCCATCGACACCATCCTGAACCAGAAGGCCGCCAACGCCGGCAAGGACGAGAGCGCCAAGCTCTACTGCGTCTATGTCGCCATCGGCCAGAAGCGTTCGACCGTCGCCCAGATCGTCAAGACGCTCGAAGAGCACGGCGCCCTAGAATACACCATCGTCGTCGTGGCCTCGGCCTCCGAGCCGGCCCCGCTGCAGTACCTGGCTCCGTTCTCGGGCTGCGCCATGGGCGAGTGGTTCCGCGACAACGGCCTGCACGGCCTGATCATCTATGACGACCTTTCCAAGCAGGCCGTCGCCTATCGCCAGATGTCGCTGCTGCTGCGCCGCCCGCCGGGCCGCGAAGCCTATCCGGGCGACGTCTTCTATCTGCACTCGCGCCTGCTGGAACGCGCCGCCAAGCTGAACGAAGACAACGGTTCGGGCTCGCTGACGGCTCTGCCGATCATCGAAACCCAGGCCAACGACGTGTCGGCCTACATCCCGACCAACGTGATCTCGATCACCGACGGCCAGATCTTCCTGGAAACCGACCTGTTCTACCAGGGCATCCGCCCGGCCGTGAACGTCGGCATCTCGGTGTCGCGCGTCGGTTCGTCGGCCCAGATCAAGGCCATGAAGCAAGTCGCCGGCGCGATTAAGGGCGAGCTCGCCCAGTATCGCGAAATGGCCGCCTTCGCCAAGTTCGGCTCGGACCTGGACGCCTCGACCCAGAAGCTGCTGGCCCGCGGCGAGCGCCTGACCGAGCTGCTGAAGCAGCCGCAATACGCGCCGCAAGCCGTCGAAGAGCAGGTCTGCGTGATCTACGCCGGCACCCGCGGCTATCTGGACGGCATCCCGACCAGCAGCGTCCGCCGCTTCGAAAGCGAGCTGCTGGCCCGTCTGCACAGCCAGCACAAGGACCTGCTGGACAACATTCGCACCAAGAAGGCCCTCGACAAGGATCTGGAGAACACGCTGAAGAGCGTGCTCGACAGCTTCTCGGCGACCTTCGCCTAAGGCGATCGATGGCCAACGCACCCAAATCCTTGGACGCATGGTCCGGCGAATTTGGCGACCGCTACACGCAACGTAGCGGCGCCAGCGCCGAGGCTGTTCGCGGCCGCGCGCGGGTTTGGGGCGAGGTTCTTCGACGCATGACCGGCGACATGCCCAAGAGCGTCCTGGAGGTCGGCCCGAACGTGGGCCTCAACCTGCTGGGCATTCAGGCGCTGTCGGACATGGAGCAATGGGCCATCGAGCCCAATGCTTCAGCTCGAGCGAAGTTGGTCGAGAACGGCGTCCTGCCGACCGAGCGGTTGTTCGAGGGTTTCGGTCACAGCATCCCGCTGGCCGACGGCGCGGTGGACATGGCCTTCACGGCCGGCGTCCTGATCCACGTCGATCCCAGCCAGCTGGAGGCGACGATGCGCGAAGTGCACCGCGTGGCTTCCAAGTACGTCTTCTGCTCCGAGTATTTTTCGCCGAAGGCCGAAACGATTACCTACCGTGGCGAACAAGATCTTCTGTTCAAGAACGATTTTGGCTCGCTCTACATGGATATGTTCCCAGATCTGCAGTTGGTCGATTACGGGTTCTTCTGGAGAAGAACGACCGTGATGGACGACAGCACCTGGTGGTTGTTTAGGAAGGTCTGATAGGCGGATGGCAAGCCTAAAGGAAATGCGCAATCGGATCGCAAGCGTCAAGGCGACGCAGAAGATCACGAAGGCGATGCAGATGGTGGCGGCCGCGAAGCTGCGCCGGAGCCAGGACGCGGCCGAGGCCGCCCGTCCTTACGCCCGGCGTCTGGCGGCGGTGATCGCCAACCTGGCGGCCGGCGTGTCCGGCGACGGCGCGCCCGCGATGCTGGCCGGCACCGGCCGCGACGATCGTCACCTGATCATCGTCGCCGCCGCCGACCGCGGCCTGGCCGGCGGCTTCACCTCGTCGATCGTCCGCGCCGCGCGCGAGAGGATCGACAGCCTGGTCCGCGAGGGCAAGGACGTGAAGATCATTTGCATCGGCAAGAAGTCGACCGCCCAGCTGCGCCGCCTCTACAGCGACCGCATCGTCGAGAACTTCGACCTGTCGGCCTATCGCCAGTTCACCCTGACGGTCGCCCAGCCGATCGCCGACGTCGTCACCCAGCTCTACGAAGCCGGCGACGTCGACGTGGTCACCCTGTTCTACAGCCGCTTCAAGTCGGTGGTTCAGCAGATCCCGACCGCGCTGCAGCTGATCCCGGCGACGGTCGACGGCGGCGGCGCCCCGGCCGCGGCCCAAGGCGGCGCCCAGGCGGTCTACGAGTACGAGCCCTCGGAAGAGGCCATCCTCGAGACCCTGCTGCCGCGCAACCTGACGGTCCAGATCCTGTCGGCCCTGCTCGACAACATGGCCGGCTTCTACGCCAGCCAGATGACGGCGATGGACAACGCCACGCGCAACGCCGGCGACATGATCAAACGCTACACCCTCGAATATAACCGCTCACGTCAGGCCCAGATCACCAAGGAGCTGATCGAGATCATCTCCGGCGCCGAAGCCGTCTGATCCTGAACCTCACCATAAAACGCCCGCAGAAGACGCACGAAAGACACTGAACGCCATGGCCAAGACCCCCGCTAAGGCTCCCGCCGCTGCCAAGCCGGCCGCCGTGAAGACGCCCGCCGCTCCGAAGGCTGCCGCCGCTCCCAAGGCCGCCGCCGCGACCGCCGCCGCCAAGAAGCCCGCCGCCCCCAAGGCCGCACCCGCTTCGAAGGTCGCCGGAACCCGCGAAAAGCCCGACACCATCGGCGCCGGCACCGGCAAGCTGGTGCAGGTCATCGGCGCCGTCGTCGACGTCGAGTTCACCGGCGAGCTGCCGGCGATCCTCAACGCCCTGGAAACCGTCAACATCGCCTCGGGCCAGCGCCTGGTGTTCGAAGTCGCCCAGCACCTGGGTCAGAACACCGTCCGCGCCATCGCCATGGACGCCACCGAAGGTCTGGTCCGCGGCCAGGAAGTTCGCGACACCGGCGAGTCGATCCGCGTTCCGGTCGGTCCCGGCACCCTGGGCCGCATCATGAACGTCATCGGCGAGCCGATCGACGAGCAGGGCCCGATCAAGTCGGACATCTACCGCACCATTCACCGCGACGCCCCGTCCTTCGCCGAGCAGACCAACACGGCTGAAGTGCTGGTCACGGGCATCAAGGTCATCGACCTGATGTGCCCCTACACCAAGGGCGGCAAGATCGGCCTGTTCGGCGGCGCCGGCGTGGGCAAGACCGTGACCATGCAGGAACTGATCAACAACATCGCCAAGGCTTACGGCGGTTATTCGGTTCTGGCCGGCGTGGGCGAACGCACCCGCGAAGGCAACGACCTCTATCACGAGATGATCGAGTCCAACGTCAACGTGGACCCGAAGATCAACGGCTCGACCGAAGGCAGCCGCTGCGCCCTGGTCTACGGCCAGATGAACGAACCCCCGGGCGCCCGCGCCCGCGTGGCCCTGACCGGCCTCTCCATCGCCGAGTACTTCCGCGATGAAGAAGGCAAGGACGTGCTGCTGTTCGTCGACAACATCTTCCGCTTCACCCAGGCCGGCGCCGAAGTGTCGGCTCTGCTGGGCCGCATCCCCTCGGCCGTGGGCTATCAGCCCACCCTGGCCACCGAGATGGGCAACCTGCAGGAGCGCATCACCTCGACCAACAAGGGCTCGATCACCTCGGTCCAGGCCATCTACGTGCCCGCCGACGACCTGACCGACCCGGCGCCCGCCGCCTCGTTCGCCCACTTGGACGCCACCACCGTTCTGAGCCGCGACATCGCCGCCCAGGCCATCTTCCCCGCCGTCGATCCGCTGGACTCGACCTCGCGGATCATGGACCCGCTGATCATCGGCCAAGAGCACTACGACGTGGCCCGTTCGGTCCAGGAAGTGCTGCAGCAGTACAAGGCCCTGAAGGACATCATCGCCATCCTGGGCATGGACGAGCTGTCGGAAGAGGACAAGCTGACGGTCGCCCGCGCCCGCAAGATCCAGCGCTTCCTGTCCCAGCCGTTCCACGTCGCCGAGCAGTTCACCAACACGCCCGGCGCCTTCGTCCAGCTGAAGGACACCATCCGCTCGTTCAAGGGCATCGTGGACGGCGAGTACGACCACCTGCCGGAAGCCGCCTTCTACATGGTCGGCCCGATCGAGGAAGCGGTGGCCAAGGCTGAAAAGCTGGCTGGCGAAGCGTAATGACCGACGAACTCGAGCTGATCAACTTCTGCTGCGAAGAACTCGAGGATGCGGTGTCTTCGGATCCCGAAGCCTCGCTGATCGAGCATGACAGCGGTCTGATCCTGCTCAATCTGGGTCATCGGGAAGAGGATGGTGAAACCGGCGTCGTGCTGGCCACCATCCGCTTCTGCCCGTTCTGCGGGACCGAGATCCAGACCGACGAAGACATCGAGGCGGCGCTCGGCGCCGTGGAGATCGTGGAATAATGGCTAAGCTGCACTTCTCCCTCGTCGCGCCCGAGCGCGAACTGTTCTCGGCCGAGGTCGACCAGGTCGACGCCCCGGGCGCGGAAGGCGACTTCGGCGTCCTGCCGGGCCACGCCCCGTTCATGACCACCCTGCGCGAAGGCCGGGTCACGGTCCGCGACGGCGCCAAGGTCCGCCTGTTCGACATCCAGGGCGGGTTCGCGGACGTCGGTCCCGACGGCTTCACGATCCTGGCCGAACACGCGGTCGAGGCGGCTTAAGGCCGCGAAGACCCGCCTTCGGGCTCGAGACATGACGGCCCGGGCGTGAAAGCGTCCGGGCCGTTTTGTGTTTGGCGGCGCGGATATCGCCGACGGCCTCCGGGCCCTCTCAGGCCACCGGCGGCGTCGCGCGCTGGATGTCCAGGTACCGCGAGAGTTCGCCGACCAGCCGGCGCGAGGCGGCCAGGTCGGCGTCCTCGGCGGCCTGCTCGAGGCTCGCGCCGAAGTCGGTGATCGCCAGGAAGCCGAACGCGCCGCCGGACCCCCTCATGTTGTGCCCCAGAAGGATCACCGCCTCGAAGTCGTCGCGGTTCAGCGCGTCGCCCATGGCGACGACATGCTCGCGACAGCTCTCCAGATAGGCCGGAACGCGGGCCGCGAGCCGCGCGCTCGGCCGCCAGGGCTTGGGGGCCTCGACAACGTCCGTAGACGGATCGGCGCCTTGCGGGAGGGGCGGCGAGACGGCCGAATAGTCCTTGATCGCCTGCAGCAGCACGTCCTGCTTGATCGGCTTGGTCAGATAGGCCGTGCAGCCCGCCGCCAGGCAGGTCTCGCGGTCGCCCTTCAGGGCCGAGGCCGTGAGCGCGATGATGGGGGTGGGCTGACGGTCATGGGCCTTTTCCCAGGCGCGGATCGCCCGCGTCGCGGTCAGGCCGTCCATCACCGGCATTTGCCGGTCCATCAGCAGCAGGTCGTAGTGTCCGGCCTTGAACATCTCGCAGGCGATCAGCCCCGTCTCGGCCACGTCGATCAGGTAGGGCGTGTCCTCGAGATAGGCCAGGGCGATCGTGCAGTTGTCGGCGGAATCCTCGGCCATCAGGATACGGAGCGGCGGCAAGGGCGCTTCGGGGCCATGGCCCACGGGCGCGCTGACCGGCCGGTTGGCGGCCGCCCAGACCTCGAACGGCACCGAGAATTCGAAGACGCTGCCCTGGCCTACGACGCTGGTCACCCCGATCCGTCCGCCCATCAGCTCGACCAGGCGCTTGGAGATCGTCAGCCCCAGGCCCGAACCGCCAAAGCGCCGGGTCGTCGAGGAATCCGCCTGGGTGAAGCGCTCGAACACGCGGCCAAGCTTGTCGTCGGCGATCCCGATGCCGGTGTCGGACACCGAGAATCTCAAGGCGGTCGGCACGCGGCCGTCGAGATCCCGTTCGACCTTCAGGGCGACCTCGCCGGCCTCCGTGAACTTGATCGCGTTGCCCAGCAGGTTGAGCAGGACCTGGCGCAGACGGGTCGGATCGCCGACCAGGTCGTTGCTGACACCGGGGGCGATCGCGCAGGTCAGGGTCAGGCCCTTCTCCTGCGCCTTGGCCGACACCATCTCGATCGCCTTCTCCAGGTGATCGCTCAGCGAAAAGCCGGTCTGTTCGAGATCGAGCTGCGAGGCCTCGACCTTCGACAGGTCCAGGATGTCGTTGATCAGGTTGAGCAGGTTGTCGCCCGAGCGACGGAAGATCTGGACGTACTTGTCCTGCTCCGGCGTCAGCGTGGTCTTGGCCAGCAGATCGGCGATGCCCATGACCGCGTTCATCGGCGTGCGGATCTCGTGGCTCATGCTGGCCAGGAAGTCGGACTTGGTCGCGCTGGCGCTCTCGGCGTGGGCCTTGGCCTGCTGCAGCTCGGCCTCGACCCGCTTGCGCTCGGTGACGTCGCGCGCGGCGGCGAAGACGCCCTGCAGCGTTCGGCCGCGATCGTAGAAGGTGGTGGCGTTGTAGGAGACCACGGTCTGTTTGCCGTCGCGGCTTCGAACCGTCAGCTCGTAGTCGGTCAGCGACTTCTCGGCGAGCACGCGCTTGATGCCCGCCTCGGCGCGCTCGGGATCGGTGAAGCAGTCCTTGAACGGCGCGCCGATCAGCTCGTCGCGGGTCGAGCCGGTCAGGGCCTCGGTCTGCTTGTTGACGTCGGTGATGATGCCCGCCGGATCGGTCGTGATCAGAGCGTCGATATTGGATTCGATCAGCGAGCGCGTGTAGAATTGCTGGTCGCGAAGGCGTTGATCCGACCGCTTCTGCTGCTCCTCGACCAGCTTGCGCGCGGTGTTGTCGGTGCCGATCAGCAGGTAGCCGATGATCGCGCCGGCCGCGTCGCGCAGGGCCGTGACCGACACGACGGCCGGAAACCGCGTGCCGTCCTTGCGGATGTAGGTCAGCTCGTAGATGTCCTCGATCCCGCGCGAGGCCTTGAACACCAGGGCCTCGAAGCCCGGCTCGATCGAGGTCGCCAGCTCGGCGCTGAGGGCCCGGGCGCGGGCGACCAGTTCCTGGGGATCGGAGATGTCGGCCGGCGTGATGGTGTTCATCACCTCGGCGGCCGTGTAGCCCAGCATCCGCTCGGCGCCGACGTTGAAGATCTGGATCACGCCCTTGGCGTCGGTGGCGATGCTGGAGAAGTTGGCGCTGTTGAAGATGGCGCTCTGCAGGGCTCCGGCCTTGAGCAGCGCTTCCTCGGCCTCCTTGCGCGCGGTGTTGTCGGTGCCGATCAGCAGGTAGCCGATGATCGCCCCGGCCGCGTCGCGCAGGGCGGTGACCGAGACGACGGCCGGAAACCGCGTGCCGTCCTTGCGGATGTAGGTCAGCTCGTAGATGTCCTCGATCCCGCGCGAGGCCTTGAACACCAGGGCTTCGAAGCCGGGCGTGATGTCCGTCGCCAGCTCGGCGCTCAGGGCCCGCGCCCGGGCGATCAGCTCCTGTGGATCGGAGATGTCGGCCGGCGTGATGGTGTTCATCACCTCGGCGGCCGTGTAGCCCAGCATCCGCTCGGCGCCGACATTGAAGATCTGGATCACGCCCTTGGCGTCGGTGGCGATGCTGGAGAAGTTGGCGCTGTTGAAGATGGCGCTCTGCAGGGCGCCGGCCTTGACGATGGATTCCTCGGTCTGACCCGCCGCGGGGCTCTTCGCGGTCTGAGTGCGTGACTGCCGGTCGCTCGGCGCCGCCTTGGGGCTTGAGATGACGTTTCCTGACTCGGAACAGACCGACCATGCCCTCGACTTGAAGGATCACGGAGTCCTAGTGCAGCAGCTTGCCCACGGAGATTTCAAGCTGCTCGGGAGAATAGGGCTTCTGGATGAACTGGCCGCCGCCGACGAACAGATCGCTCATCTCGGGGGTCAAGGGGCGGCCCGAAGTGTAGAGCACCCGCAGACCCGGCCGCAGGGTGATGGCTTGATTGGCGACCTCGTATCCGCCGAGCGACAGCGCGTTCAGGCGAATGTCGACGAACAGAACATCGATGTGGTCGGCGGTGGAGAGGTGGGTCAGCGCGCCGGCCAGATCCTCCGCCATCAGGGGCGTATGACCGAGATCCTCGATCGCCCACTCCGCCGCCTGGCGAATGAAGACTTCATCTTCGACGACGAGAACGACCGCCATCAGACGCTCGAACGACTTGACTGCTTCAAGAGAACGCACCTTGCCCGCTTCCGACAGACCGCGCGCTCGACACCGAGCATGGGGGCTGGAGAAATACCGAGGACGACAAATGCGTCCTGGGCGCGGAACCCGCCTTGAATAGCACCGAACCCCTGTCGGGTTGCACGGAAAGTAAATTCGGCGCGCCGGGCGGTGACGCCCACCGCGTCCGGCCCAAGGTCGCGGCGTCACATAACGTTGTTCTGCGACGCCGCGATTGCGCTTAAGCTGCCGACCGCGCCGTCCGGGCGCCGGGGAAACACCGATGCGGGCTTTGGCGACCATCCTCATTTCGACGGCCTTGCTGGCCGCCGGTTCGGCCCAGGCCGCTCCGACCTATCGCCAGGAGGTGGTCGACGTCTTCAAGTCGGTCTGCCTGCCCGCCGGAACCAACGCCGCGGCGGTGGCTGTCTCGGCCGCCAAGCTCGGCTGGAAGCCGGCGCCCGCCTCGATCAAGGCGATGTGGCAGGGACCGGCGACCAAGGTCTGGGTGTCGCCGGCCAACGCGCGGTTCTACCTGGCCCAGTCGCCGCAGGGCGGCTTCTGCCAGGTCGGCTACTACGACGGCGCCCAGCCGGTCACCAGCGACCCCGCCGCCTTCGCCCAGCTGCTGCGCGCCATCATGATCCACGCGGGCATCGCCGTCGGCTCCGGCTTCGTCAAGATCAGCGAGAGCGATCAGTTGATGCAGCAGGGCCACTATGTGTCGCCGGCCTATCCGGGCCTGAAGATGGACGTCGTGGCGGCCAATTTCCCCGACGCCCCGAATTTCCTGCTGAACACCGCCAAGCCCTGAGCGGCTTGGCGGCCTCTGACTTTCGCCCCTGAGACGTCACGCCGCACCCGTGGGGCGAGAAAATTACACCTGTGACCCATTCTCCGCCTTAATCCGTCACCATAAGGGTTGCGAGGGAACGCCTGTCGGTTTTAATGCCGACCTCTTGCCTAACGGGGATAACTCGACCATGCGCCTTGCGCTCGCCAGCCTGATCGCCCTCGGCGCGGTCTCCACCGCCGTCGCCCAGGAGCAGACCGCTCCGACGGCTCCGACCGCGCCCGCCGCCGCGCCCGCCGCGACGCCGGCGCCGGTCGCCGACCCGGCCGCCCAGACCCCGGCTGCTCCGGCCGCCCCCGCCGCCCCGGCCGACGCCATGATGGCGACGCCCGCCGTGGCCGCGCCGCCCGCCGGCCAGGCCCCGGAATATGTCGCGCCGACCCGTGGTCCGCCCACCACCGACCCGGTCTCGCTGCAGCTGCTGGGCGTGCTGGACAAGGTCTGCAAGCCGGCCGTGGTCGGCGGCGACGTGCCGTCCCTGGCCAAGGCCGCCGGCATGAAGAAGAAAAAAGAGCAGTGGGTGATGGATATCGGCAAGCCGTATCTGATCGCCGTCGACAACCCCGGCTCGAACAAGAACGTCTGCACCGTCACCATCCAGTACGCCCAGGGCGACGCCCAGGCCCAGCAACTGGCCAACGCCCTGCACGACTGGGCGACCTGGGAGAACAAGCCGCAGCTTCGCCTGATCCGCAACGACCTGACGGTCAGCGACGTCAAGCGCCTGACGGTCTCGTGGGACGACGCCTGGGCCGACGGCCACGCCGGCCTGGTCTACATGCGCCTGAAGAAGCTGGACGACAGCTCGATCGGCAAGAACTTCGAGCAGGCCCAGATCCTGTACAGCACCACCAGCCGCTAAGCGGCGTCGGAGCCGGGGGCTTGCTCTCCGGTCCGGTGGTCCTATCTAGTCAAAGGCGCGGGGACGACCCCGCGCCTTTTCCTATTCTTCCGGGGACGACCCCGCTCGCCCCTTTTTGGGGCGCGTTTTCTCCACGCGAACCGGTTTCCACTTCGCTTGAAAACGCTTGCCGCAGGAGCCGGTCTTGGCCTGGGTCATCCTCTTCGTCGCCGGTCTGTTCGAGATCGGCTGGGCCGTGGGCCTGAAGTTCACGCAAGGCTTCACGCGCCCGATCCCCACTGTCCTGACCGGGATCAGCCTGGTCGCCTCGATGGGCCTGCTGGGCTGGGCGGTGAAGTCGCTGCCGCTGGGCACGGCCTATGCGGTGTGGACCGGGGTCGGCGCGGTCGGCACGGCCATCGTCGGCATCTTGCTGTTCAAGGAGCCGGCCACGGCGGGGCGGCTGGTCTGTCTGGCGCTGATCGTCTCGGGCATCCTGGGGCTGAAGCTGTTCACCCCGGCCCACTGAACACGGAACGTGGCCTCAGGCGGCCGCGCGGTTCTCGTCGGCGATGAAGTCGAGGCACGCCTCGGCGACGGCCTCCCAGCCCGGCTCGCCGGGCAGCCAGTGGCTCATCGCCGGGAAGACCTCGCAGGATCCACCCAGCCGCGCGGCGGTCTGGCGAACGGTGGCCGCCGGATGGATCACGTCCTTGCCCCCGGCGATCGCCAGGGTCGGAACGCCCACCGGTCCGGCGTGGGTGGTCATGAACGGGTCCATGAACCAGTTCAGTGTCTCCCACAGCGCCCGGCCGCTTTCGGCGACCATGCGGCCGTAGAGCGCCTTGCGCTGGTCACGGGGCAGGCGGTCCAGGGTGTAGCCTTCGACCACGCCGTAGTCCGGCGCCACGGCCTGGAGCCAATAGGGGCCCAGGGCGTAGAGGCTGACGGCCGAAGCCGCTTCCTCCAGCGACGATCCGGTGATTCCCCAGGGCGGCGAGGGGGCCAGCAGGATCAGCCGCGACACCGGCGCCCGTGCGGCGGCCATTTGCGCCACCAGTCCACCCATCGAGTGGCCGATCAGGATCGGCGGCCCGTCGCAGGCCTCGCAGAGCGCGGCGACCTGCTGGGCGTAGTCGGCCATCGAGCGGCCGGCGACCAGGGCCCCGTCGCCATGCCCCAGCAGGTCAGGGGTCTGGACGACGTGGCCGGCGGCCTCGAACGGTCGGCGGAACGCATCGAACGTCCAGCCGCCGCAGAAGGCGCCGTGCACCATGATCACCGGAGTCGCCACGCGTCCCGCCCGTTCGTTCGGCCAAAGCGCCGAGGGTTCAGCCTACACGCTACTTCTTCGGCGCGGGTGAAGATTTGGCGGTCGACTTTGCCGCAGGGGCCTTGGCTGGCTTCGGGGCCGGTTTCGGGGCGGGCTTCGAGGCCGCCGCCTTCGCCGGAGCCTTGGCGGCGGCGGGCTTGGCCGCGGTCTTCGGCTTGGCGGCCGGCTTCGGAGCCGACGTCGCCTTGGGGGCGGGCGCGGCCTTGGCGGGCGCTTTCGCCGCCGCGGCCTTGGGCTTGGCGGCCGGAGCGGTCTTGACGACCTTCGGAGCCGGAGCGGCCTTCGGCGCGGCGGCCTTGGCGGGGGCCTTCACGGGGGCGGCGGGCTTGGGCGCGGCCTTGGGAGCGGCGGTCTTGGCCGGAGCCTTCGCGGCCGGGGCGGCCTTGGCGGCCGGCTTCGGCGCGGCGGTCTTGGCCGGAGCCTTGGCGGCGGCGGGCTTGGCCTCAGGCTTGGCGGGGGCCTTGGGTTTGGCCGGGGCTTTCGCGGCCGCCGGCTTCGGGGCCGGCGCGGCCTTGGCGACCTTGGGGGCCGGCGCCGCCTTGGGCGCGGCCGCCTTGGCCGGAGCGGGCTTGGCGGCGGCCTTCGGTTTGCCCGGGGCCTTCGGCGCGGCGACGGACTTCACCCGAACCTTGGCGGCCGACCTCGGGGTGGGTTCGTCTGGCTTGGGACCCTTCGTGCCCGGGCCAAACCGTTCGACGGGGGCGCCGGCGTTCTTGGCGGGCGCGGCCTTGGCCTTCGGCGCGGCCTTCGGGGGCGCGGCCTTCGCGGCGGGGGTCGTGGCGGCCGGGGTCGGCACGGGTTTGGCCGGAGCCGGGGCGGGAGCCGGCGCGGGCTCAGCGGCCTTCACGGGTTCGGGCCCCGGCGTCGAAGCGGGCTTGGGAGCCGCGGGCGGGGCCGGTGCGGCTTTCGGTTTGCCCGTCAGCCAGGCGATCACGTCGTCGAGAATGCTCATCGTGTTTGGCTCGTCTATGAGGTAATGGGCGTTGTTGGGGTAGATCTTGAAGTCGGCGGCCGGATATTTCCGGCCGACCTTCTGCACGTCCTCGAGAGGCGTGGTGCGGTCCAGGGCGCCGGCCAGGACCAGCACGGGGACGGTCACTTTCGCGGCGTCGACATGGGCGGCCCTGTTCGGATCCTTGTGCGGCCAGGCCAGGTCGGCCAGCACCTGCCCGCTGTCGTGGACCATGGTCGCGTACAGCGCGTCGTGGCGCGGGGCCGGCACGACGTTCATGACGCCGAACTTGAAGCCCGTCTTCCACATCTTGCCCGCCCTGGTCTCGGGCTTGGACTGTAGGGCCATGTTCAGGAACGTAAAGACAGGCGAGAGCTTGGGTTTGCCGCGGGCGTCGGCCGGCGAGGCGGGGGCGAACAGCACCAGGCGATCGGCGTGGCCGGCCTCGGCGACCTTCTGGGCGATCAGTCCGCCCATGGAGTGGCCGAAGACGATCGGCCGCCTGCCGTCCTCCTTGGCCAGGGCCTGGGCCAGGGCGCTCATCTCGGCGACATAGTCGGCCAGGGTCAGGCCGGCCAGGCCCGCCCGGGGGCCGTCGACCGTGCGCACGGCCGAGCGAATGGTCGGCGCCACGACACGGTAGCCCTCGGCCCGCAGCCGCGCGGCCATGGGATCCCAGACGTCCCCAGCACAACCGTAGCCGTGGATCAGCAGGATCGTGTCCGCCATGCCCTACCCCTCCAGCGCGGCAAGATTTCAGCCGCCGCGCGCGAACCCACCAAACGCGGAAACGACCTGTTCGTATACCGCTCGTTTGAAAGGTACGATCAGTTCGGGCGTTTCGTCGAGAGCGCCCCATTTCCAGGCGTCGAACTCGACATGGGCGTCGGCCTCCAGATCGATCTCGGACTCGTCGCCGAGGAACCGAAAAGCGAACCAGACCTGCTTCTGACCCTTGAATCCACGGGCTTTCTTCGAGGCGGCGAAGTCGGCGGGAAAGTCGTAGATCAGCCAGTTCTCGGTGCGGCCCAGATATTCGATCGAGGTGACGCCGGTCTCTTCGGCCAGCTCGCGACGCGCCGCGGCCAGCAGATCCTCGCCGTCGTCGACGCCGCCCTGCGGAAATTGCCAGTTGTAGGGCGGCGGCTGGTTGTGACGCTTGCCCAGCCAGACGCGGCCGTCCGGGTGGAACAGCACGACGCCGACATTGGGGCGATGATCGGGATGGGTCTCGCCCAAAGGCGAAGACGGGGGCGTGTGGCCGGCGCTCATCGCTTGGCCATGGCCGAGGCGGGGGTCAGTTGCAAGCCCCTCCCGGCCAGGCCGGCGGCCCAGAGGCGCACCTGGTTGATCGTCACCGGATAGGCGAAGCCCGAACCCAGGGCCTGGCCGCGACCGGCGGCGCCGACCTCCAGCATCTTCAGCTGGCCGTCGATCGAGCCGGCCGCCAGTTCGTCGTCGATGATCCGGTCGGCCGAGGCGCGGGGGATCGGGCCGCCGCGCAGGGACGCCTGGCCGTCGTCGATGAAGGCAAGCCCCCGGGCCTTCAGGGCCAGGGTGAAGGTCGTCATCGCCGTGTCGCTGGTGACGAAGCGCGAGCCCAGATAGTTGGTCAGGCCGTAATAGCCGGTGGCGCGCGACATCAGCCACTCCAGCTTGCGCACGGTGTCCTCGGGCCGGTTGGCGGCGATCAGGGTGTAGGGGCCCGGATCGTTGGCGGGATAGTCGACCGGCTCCATCGGCGCTTCCAGCAGCACCTCGTGGCCGTGGCTGCGGGCCAGGTCGATCCAGCCCTGCAGGCCCTCGGCATAGGGCGCGAACGACAGGGTGATCTCGGGCGGCAGGGTCTCGATGGCCGCGCGGGTGGTCTGGGGGTTCAGGCCCAGGCCGCCGATCACCAGGGCGACGCGCGGACGGCCGTCGGCGGTGAACGGGCGGGCGTAGGCCTCGGCCGCCGTGCGGCCGTCGGCGGCGATCACCGGCAGGACGCCGCCGCCGGGACCGGGCGCGTAGAGGCCGGCCAGCGGCGCGGCCGGAAGCGGGCCGGTGACGGCGGCGATCGGCGAGGGGGCGGCGACGGCGTCGGCCTGGGCGGGCTCGTCGGCGTGGCCCAGGAACGGCAGGTTCGACAGGTCCAGGGCGCCGGGCAGCAGCGGCGCCTCGCGGTCGCCTTCGGGGACCAGGGCCTCGCGCCAGCCCTGGGGGATGTTCTTGGTCGTCCCGATCTTGTCGAGGGGCGCGCGCACCAGGGGCGAGCCCTTGTTGGGATCGCCGGTCACCAGAACCAGCAGGGCCAGACTCAGCAGGAACAGGAAGGCCGCGGCGCTGGCGCCGATGAAGGGATTGGCCGCCGCCGCCAGGATCCTGGCGCGCAGATCGCCGGGCTCGCGGTCGTCCGCGGACACGGCGACGCTGTAGGCGGGCTTGCGAGAGAAGGTCACGGCCATGGGAGCCAGATAGCCGGCAAGCTTCGAACATATGGTTAACGAGGGGTGCGACGGACTGGCGCGCGACCCTCCAAAAACGCCCTGAAAGCCCGGGACGAGGGGCCAGGGCGAGGGCGGTCGATCTTCATCATTGATCCGACCATTCGCATGGGATCATCTGACCTCCGATGCGATCCCTCCTCCCGATCCTTGGCGCGCTGGCGCTGTCCGCCGGCCTGCTGGCCACGCCCGCCGCCGCCGAGGACATTCCGCGCCTGGCCCGCCAGGGCGACACGACCCAGTTGCTGGTCGACGGCAAGCCGTTCCTGATCCTGGGCGGCGAGCTGGGCAATTCCAGCGCCTCGAGCCTGGACTATCTGGCGGCCCAATGGCCGACCCTGAAGGCCCTGAACCTCAACACCGTGCTGGCCCCGGTCAGCTGGGACCAGATCGAGCCGGTCGAGGGCCGGTTCGACTTCACGGTCGTCGACGGCGTGATCGCCCAGGCCCGCGCCCATGACACGCGGCTGGTCCTGCTGTGGTTCGGCAGCTGGAAGAACAGCATGTCCAGCTACGCCCCGGCCTGGGTCAAGCGCGACACGACTCGCTTCCCGCGGGCCCGCACGACCGAGGGGACGGCGCTGGAGATCCTGTCGCCGGTCAACCCGGCCAACCAGGCCGCCGACGCCAAGGCCTTCGCCGCCCTGATGGCCCACCTGAAGGCCGTCGACGGCGAGCGCCGCACGGTGATCATGGTCCAGGTCGAGAACGAGGTCGGCATGATCCCCCAGGCCCGCGACCACGCGGCCCAGGCCGAGGCCGAGTTCAAAAAGCCAGTCCCGCCGGCCCTGCTCAAGGCGCTGGGCAAGACCGGTTCGGGCGACTGGGAGACGGTGTTCGGCCCAGGTCCGGCGACCGACGAGCTGTGGCAGGCCTGGTCGTTCGGCCGCTATGTCGAGGCCGTGGCCGCCGCCGGCAAGCGCGCCTATCCGCTGCCGATGTACGTCAACGCCGCGCTGAACAGGCCGGGCGCGGCGCCGGGCGGCTATCCCAGCGCCGGCCCCCTGCCGCACCTGTTCGAGGTGTGGCGCGCCGCCGCCCCGTCGATCGATCTGCAGGCCCCGGACATCTACTTTTCCGACTTCACCCGTCGGGCGGCCCCCTATGATCGACCGGGCAATCCGCTGTTCATCCCCGAGGCCAACAACGCCGGCAAGCCCGAGGCCCCGGCCAACGCCCTGTGGGCGTTCGGCGAGCACGACGCCATCGGCTTCTCGCCGTTCTCGATCGAGTCGGTCGACCAGCCGGAGAACAGCCCGCTGTCCAAGGCCTACGCCCTGCTGGACACGCTCTCGCCGGTCATCCTGGCCCACCGGGGGCAGGGGACGATGCGCGGCTTCCGCCCGCCCGTGACCTTCGACGGCGTCGTCGACGACAAGACCCAGGAGGCCGTGTTCGGCGACTGGAAGCTGACGGTCGGCTTCGTCGATCCCTGGACCCCGCGCGACAAGCAGGACGTCAAGACGCATGGCGGGCTGGTGATCCGGCTGTCGCCCGACGAGTTCCTGGTGGCGGGCGCGGGGATCACCCTGACCTTCGCCTCGACCCGGCCGGGCGAGATCGCCGGCATCGAGAGCGTGCGCGAAGGCCGCTACGAGAACGGCGTCTGGCGCGAGGGCCGCTGGCTGAACGGCGACCAGACCCACCAGGGACGGCATGTGCGCCTGGCCCCGGACGGCTTGGACCTCCAGCGGGTGCGGCTCTACCGGTATCGGTGAGGGGCGGCCTTGGAGCGCATCGGCATCCAGCGTCTGGGGTGAAAATCTCGTCCTTCGACAAGCTCAGGATGAGGTTTTTCTACGACTCCGACCTATAAATGGTCCTCATCCCGAGCTTGTGGAAGGACGAGGACCACGCACTCAGCGTGAATGTCGATCGCCCTAGACCAAGGTCCCGCAGGCCGCGCGGAACGCCGCCAGGTCCGCCTCGTCGTGATAAATCGAAAGGCCGACCCGCAGCACGTCGTCGCGCACGTCCACCACCACGCCCTGGGCCGCCAGGGCCAGTTTCCAGGCCTGGGCGCTGGGGTGGCGCAGGGCCAGGAAGCGGGCCTGCGGCCCGTCTCCGGGCGGGTTGAGGACGACGGCGTCCTTCAGCGGCCCGGCCGCGCCGGCGGCGATCCGGGCCAGCAGGCTCCGCCGCAGGCCGGCCACGTGCTCGGCCACCACCGTCGTGGTCAAGCCCTCGGCCTCCAGCATCCGTCCCGCCCCCACGAAGCGGTAGAGACCCGACGGGTCGAAGGTCGCGCCCAGGAAGCGGCCAGCGTCGCGCCCATAGCCCACCCCGCCCGGCGGGCCCTCCAGGTCGCCGAACTCGGCGTACCAGCCGGTCAGGGCCGGGCGCGGGCCAAAGCCCGGCGGCGCGTGCAGGAACGCCGCGCCCTCGCCCGCCATGGCGTACTTGTAGCCGCCGGCCAAGTAGAAGATCCGGTCGGCCACGGTCGACAGGTCGGTCGGAACGGCCCGGAAGCCGTGATAGCCGTCGACCACCACCCACGGTCCCTCGGGCCTGGCCAGGTCGGCCAATTCCCAGACGCGATCGAAGACCAAGCCGCTCTTGAAGAACACATGGCTGACGAAGATCAGGTCGAACTGACCCTCACGCGCGGTGGCCAGGAACCGTTCGGCGAAGTCTGGGCCGTCGCTCTCCACCAGGGTCAGCGCGATCTCGCCGGCCTCGACCCAGCGCTGGGCCTGGCGGCGGAACGAGTGGAACTCGCCGTCGGTCGACAGCACCCGGACGGGCCGCCTGCCGACCGCCGACACCAGCACCGCCAGCAGGGTGTGGGTGTTGGGCGCGAAGACGACGCTGTCGGGCGAGGGCAAGGAGAGCTCGCGGGCGACCAGGCCCTGGGCGGCCGGATAGACCTGGCCCAGCGCCTTGTCCCACTTATGGTCGGCCAGGATCGCGGCGTCCTCCCACGCCTCGACCTGTGCGGCCAGGGTGACGTCGGGCCACAGATGATGGCTATGGGCGGCCATGTGCAGCCGATCCGGAACGCTCAGCGCGCGCGAGAACAGGTCCTTGCGCGCCAGGCTCACAGCTTGGTTCTCAGTGACCATAGCTCGGGGAAGCAACGCCGGCGCAGGGTCGAGGCCAGGTAGCCGATGCCGTCGGTGCCGCCGGTGCCCGGCCGCCCGCCGATGATCCGCTCGACGGTCAGCACGTGCTTGTGGCGCCAGGTGACCAGGGCGTCGTCCAGGTCGACCAGCTTCTCGGCCAGCTGGTACAGCTCCCAATAGCGCGGGGTGTCGCGATAGACCTCCAGCCAGGCGGCCTCCACCTCGGGCGAGGGCGCGTAGGCCTGGGCGAAGTCGCGGTTCAGCACCGCGTCCGGCACGGCCAGGCCCGCCTTGGCCAGCTGGGCGATGGCGACGTCATAGAGACTGGGCGCCTCTAGGGCCGCTTGCAGCTGCGCCAGGGCGTCCGAGCCCTCGGCGTGGAACTTCAGGAAGCTCTGGTCCTTCAGGCCCAGCAGGTATTCCAGGGTGCGGAACTGGTGCGACTGGAAGCCGGAGCTGGAGCCCAGCTCGCCCCGGAAACTGAGATAGTCGGCCGGCGTCATCGTCGCCAGCACATCCCACGACAGGGTCATCACCGTCTGGATCCGCGAGACCCGGGCCAGGGCCTTGTAGGCCGGCTCGACGTCGCCGTCCGCGATCAGCCGCATGGCCAGGAGCACCTCGTGGATGATCTCCTTGAGCCACAGCTCCTTGACCTGGTGGATGACGATGAACAGCATCTCATCGTGACGGTCGCTCAACGGCTGCTGAGCCGCGAGCAGTTGGTCCAGCGCGAGGTACCGCGCGTAAGTCATGTCTTGCGCCATGAGGGCGACCCTAGGCGGTTCGGGGCGGCACATTTGTCCTCGTTTGCACGGGGATCGCCTCGGGCGCGAAACGATGTTTCGCGGCGCCCGCGCAAAGCAGAACAAGCGGCCGCTTCGGGATCTCCGAAGGCGGTCGGGCGAGGGGGCGGAGAACAGAAACGCCGCGACCAGCCTTTCGGCTGTCGCGGCGTTTTGCGTCCGTGCGCCCCCTCATCCCGCAAGGGAGGAAGGAAACGGGTCTACTTCTTCTCGATCGGCGGGCCCTTGCCGGCCGCGGCGGCGGCCTTGGCGGTGACTTCGGCGATCTTGGCGGCCGGCTTGGGCAGTTTCGGCACCGACTGGACCGAGCCGGCCTGCAGCACGGCGATCGCGCGCTGCAGCTGGAAGTCGCCCTTCTTCTCGTCGAAACCGGCGGGCGGGGCCTCGGCGGGCGTGTGCACGCCCTGGCGGCTCTTGCCCTCGTCGGCGTTCAGCGCGTTCTTGAAGCTGGCCTCGCTGAACCACACGCGGTTGGCGATGTCCTGGGCCTGGTCCTTGGTCTGGGCCACTTCCAGGTCGGGCGCGATGCCGGTCTTCTGGATCGAGCGGCCCGACGGGGTGAAGTAGCGGGCCGTGGTCAGCTTCAGGGCGCCGTCGGCCCCGCCGCGCAGCGGGATCACCGTCTGCACCGAGCCCTTGCCGAAGCTGGTGATGCCCACCAGTTCGGCGCGATGGCGGTCCTGGAGCGCGCCGGCGACGATTTCAGCCGCTGACGCGGAGCCTTGGTTGATCAGCACCACCACCGGCAGACCGTTCAGCAGGTCGCCGGGCTTGGCGTTGTAGCGCTGGATGTCGCGCGGGTCGCGGCCGCGCTGGCTGACCACCTCGCCGCCGTCCAGGAACACGTCCGAGACGCCCACGGCCTGGTCGAGCAGGCCGCCGGGATTGTTGCGCAGGTCGAAGATCAGCCCCTTCATGTTGGGGTTCTTGGCCTTCAGGTCGGTGATCGCCGTGGTCAGGGCGTCAGTGGCCTTCTCGTTGAAGCCGGGCAGGCGCACATAGCCGTAGTCGCCTTCCATCCGGGCGATGGCGGCCTTGGGCTTGATGATCTCGCGCGTCAGCTTGACGTCGAACGGGTCGGTCTTGTCGCGGGCGATGGTCAGGGTGACGGACTCGCCGGCCGGGCCGCGCATCTGCTTGACGGCCTCGTTGACGGTCAGGCCCAGCACCGACTGGCCGTTGACCGAGGTGATGTAGTCGCCGGCCTGGATGCCGGCTCGCGAGGCGGGCGTGCCGTCCATCGGCGAGATCACCTTGACCACGCCGTCCTCGCTGGTGACCTCGATGCCCAGTCCGCCGTATTCGCCGCGGGTGGTGTCCTGCATGTCCTCGAAGCTGTCGGGCGACAGGTAGCCCGAATGCGGATCCAGGCTGGTCAGCATGCCGTCCAGCGCCGCCTCGATCAGCTTCTTGTTGTCGACCTCGGAGACGTACTGGGCGTCGACCGTCTGCAGGACGTCGCCGAACAGCTCCAGCATCTTGTAGGTCTGGCCCTTGGTCGAGCTGGTCGCCTGGGCGATGGGGCTGACATAGGCCATGGTCCCCGCGCCGAGGACGAAGGCCGAAACACCGATGAGCAGGTACTTGCGCATGTGGCCTGGAAGGCTCCCTGACGACGCCAAGCGTCGCATTAAAACTTGTCGCTCCGCCCGTTACTGAGGCCGAGCTTTGTTCATTTGACGGCCATCATCGCTGAAAAAGCCGTTTACCGCGATCCCTGTTTCAACCAACGCTCGGGATCGACCGGCGCACCATCTTCCCTGACCTCGAAATAGAGTTCTGGCTCCGAAGATCCATGGTCCGCCATCCGACCAACGGTCGCGCCGGGTGCGACAGATTGTCCGGGTCCGACGGAAACCTCGTCCATTCCCGCCAGCACCAGATGGTAGGCGCCCTGGGCGCGCAGGATCAAGACCGTGCCCCAGCCGTTCAGCGGTCCGGCGTATTCGACCACGGCGGCGGCGGGACTGGCCACGACGTGACCTTTTTCCGTGCGGATCGTCAGGCCGGCCGCGCGGCCGCCGGCCGGCATCACCTGGCCGAAGCGCCGGGCCAGCGGTCCGGGGGCGGGCGATCTGAGGCTCAGCGGGCCGGTCGCCGGCTTGGGCGACAGGGCGTCGGTCAGCGCGCCCAGCGTGCCCTGGTCGTCGCCGGTCAGGGCCTCCTGGGCGTAGGCGCGCTCGAGCCGGGTCTTCTCGACGATCATCCGTTCCAGCTCGCCCTTGCGGTCGGCGACCAGGCTTTCGGCGGTGAACAGTTGCTCGGAGGCCGCGGCGGCCTCGCGGCGCAGGGCGGCGACGGCGCGGGCCTGGCGGGCGTAGCCGTCGGCGCGGGCCTGCAGCTCGGGGGTCATGGCGCGGATCAGGATCGCGGCCCGCACCGCGTCGCGGGCGTCGCCGGGGCTGACCAGCAGGGCCGGCGGCGGGTCGCGGCGGAAGAGCTGCAGGGCGCTGAGCAGCCGGGCCAGCTGGCCCCGGTCGCGGCCCAGCTCGGCGGTCAGGGCCGACTCGCGCTGGTGCAGGGCCTCCAGCCGGGCGCGCTTGAGGTCGACGTCGTCGCCGGCGTCGACCCGCTGGCGGCCCAGGGCGTCCAGCTCGCCGCGCAGATCGACGATTTCGCGGCGGGTCTCGGCGGCGGCCTGCTCGTCCCGGGCCTTCTGGCTTGGAGGGGCTTTCGGGCTGATCGACCCGCGCTGGCCGACCTGGGCCGCGACGAGGCCGCCCGCGCCCAGCAGGGCGACCAGGAGGCTGGCGGTGATCAGGACGACGCGACGCGACATGGGGCGATCAATGCCTGCATTGAGTTTCAGCGACAACCCAAACCCATCCCCCACCGGTCGTCATCCTCTCACTGCCCGTCATCCTCGGACTTGTTCCGAGGACCCCTGTTTCAGCCGAGAGAACGATGGGCCGTAGAGCTGTGAGATTGCGGCCTCGCGCCAACGGGCAGCGCGGCGGGCCTAGGGGTCCTCGGAACAAGTCCGAGGATGACGGGCGTTAGGATGCGAACCCTAATCCCGATGGTACGGCGAGCCCGCCAGGATGGTGACGGCGCGATAGACCTGCTCGGCCAGCATGGCGCGGGCCAGGGCGTGCGGCCAGGTCTGGGGCCCGAAGGCCAGCCTCTCGTCGGCCGCGTCCAGGATCGAGGGATCCAGGCCGTCGGCCCCGCCGATCAGGAACACGATCCTGCGGTGTCCGTCGTCGCGCAGCCGGCCCAGGTGCTCGGCGAAGGCCCGGCTGGGCCGCACCTTGCCGTGCTCGTCGCAGGCGACGACGTAGGCGCCCTCCAGGTGCGGACGCAGCACCTCGGCCTCGGCGGCCTTGCCGGGCTTGCGGGCCTCGACCTCGACGATCTCGACCGGTCCCAGCGCCAGGGCGCGGCCGGACGCGGTGGCCCGGGACGCGTAGTCCACGGCCAGCTGCGCCTCGACCATGCGGCCGAGCTTTCCGACGGTGAGGAGGATGATCTTCATCAAGGCCCTGCGTTGAAACCCCGTCTCCCCCGGATCGGCTAAGCCGATCCGAAGCAAGAATGGGCGACCAGCTCAGGATGAGGTTTCAAGGGTGACGCAGACTATAAATAGCCCTCATCCCGAGCTTGTCGAAGGACGAGGGCGGCCCCGCGAACGCCTAGTTCGACGCCATCCGGTGCGGCGCGTCGACGGCCCAGATCTTCTCGATGTTGTAGAACGAGCGGACTTCGGGGCGGAACAGGTGGACCACCACGTCGCCGGCGTCGATCAGCACCCAGTCGCAGTGCGGCAGGCCTTCGACCCGCGCCTTGCCGAAGCCGCTCTCCTTGAGCGCCCGGATGATGTGGTCGGCCAGGGCGCCGACGTGACGATGCGAACGGCCGGACGCCACGATCAGGCTGTCGGCGACCGAGCTCTTGTCCGTCAGGTCGATGTGGACGATGTCCTGGGCCTTGTCGTCGTCGAGACGCGACAGGATCAGGGTCTCGAGCGCCTTGATACTCAGGTCCAGCTCGGACTCGTTCTTGGTCGAGGTTTCGGGGGAAACCGTTCCCTCGTGCGCCTGGGGCGCGGGGTCGCTACGCAGCGGAAATGCTCCTTGATGGGGTTCGCGCAATAGCTCCCATAGCATGGAAGACTCGAAAAGATGAGGGGGAACGTGGACGTGCGCGATTTCGACGGCCTCGCGCGTTCGCCGAGGTCCGTCGACGAACGCGCTATCGATGGCTTTTCGCCGAGCGCTCGCCGACTCCGAGTCTCTAAAATGTTCTCTTTATGTTCACGTTGCGACCGAATCTGGCGTGGCTCTCGGCGATCCTGTCCTGGTCAAATTCCACACCAACGAGGACATTCGAAATGCCTACCGAAACCTTCGGCCTGATCCGCCACGACATGAGCCCCAACGGGGACGTCCAGGGCTCGCCCCGCGCGTTCTCGGGGACCGTCACGACCGCTCGCGACGCGAACGAGATCGCCTCCAACTGCGACGTGAACTTCTTCGCCAGGACCAATCGCGACACCCACAACGACTTCTTCAACGGCCTGCGCTACGACCTGATCGCCGACGGCTCCAACAACACCGGCGCCCGTCAGGCCGTGTTCGGCAGCTTCCAGATGGACCAGCCGACCTCGACGTCGAACCTGAACCGCAACTATGTGGGCGTCACCGGCTTTGGGACGGCCTTCAGCTCGGACAACGGCACGGGCCTGGCCGTGACGACCGCCAAGGGCGCCTTGTTCGGGATGTCGGCCGCCGCCTACATGGGCGCCGGGGCCACCAACTGGCTCAACGTCTCGGCCATCGAGGCGGACGTCTTCTCCTACGCCGGCTCGAGCTACGCCTATGCCAGCGCGGCCAGCCTGATCTCGGGCCTTCACCACGCCGCGGCGATCGTCGACGCCGCGTGCTGGATTGGCGCCCAGGGCGGGGCCGTGGGCTGGCGCTACGGCGTGCTGTTCACCGACCGCAGCGGAAGCGATCCCGTCGGGAGCTCCACCACCCTGTTCGGCAGCGAATGGGCGGCGGGCGGGCCGCGACAGGTCGCCAACGGCGTGGATCTGCGCGGCTTCACCTTCTCCGACGCCGCCTTCGCCGCCCCCAACTTCAAGGTCGACGTCAACGGCAACGTCCAGATCACCGGGGTGTCGTCCCAGGTTGAGCTGGGCTCCAAGACGGTCGCCGGCAACGCCCTGGTCGACTTCAACTCGTCGGGCAACGGCAACGACTTCGACGTCCGACTGATCGCCGGCGGCGGCACGACCACCAGCGGGCGCGGCCACCTGACCGCCATCGCCGAGAGCTTCTATGTGGGTGGACACCTGACGTTCCAGCCTTCGTCGAACCCGACCTTGGTCAATGCTGGCGACATGACGTTCGAGATCGCCGACAACACCCACCTGAGGCTCTGGCTCAAGGGGGGCGACGGCGTCGCGCGGTCGGTGACCCTCGCGCTGGCCTAGAGGCCGGCTCGCCGCTCTCGAGCGGAGCGGCGAGCTACCCCTTCGTCTGCCGCCCGCGCAGCGCCGTCGACGAGGCGAAGTTCAGCGGGCCGGTCAGGTAGACCCAGGCCGGGGCGGTGGCGTCGGCCAGGATCGCCGCGGCGCTGGCGGGCCGGCGGGCCCAGGCGAAGCGGCGGGCGGCCGGCGAGGTGCGGGCCTTCAGGGCGATCCAGGGCCGCGAGATCACCGCCACCGGAACCTCGCGCATGATCTGAGTCCAGCCCCGCCAGCGATGGAAGGTGGCCAGGCTGTCGGCGCCCATCACCCAGACGAACTTCACGCCCGGATAGCGGGCCCGCAGCACCCGCAGGGTGTCGATGGTATATTGCGAGCCCAGCCGCGTCTCGGCGTCGGAGACGATCATGCCGCCGCCCCGCGCCCAGCGGCGCGCCCCGGCCATGCGCTCGACCAGGGGCCGGGTCTCGTGCGCCGACTTCAGCGGGTTCTGCGGCGAGACCAGCCAGATCACCCGGTCCAGCTCCAGGCGTCGAAGCGCCGTCTCGGCGACGTGGGCGTGGCCCTCGTGCGCCGGGTTGAAGCTGCCGCCGAACAACCCGACGCGCATGCCCGGCTCCAGATGGAGCCCAAGACGCTGCGCGGCGGGCCGGCCGGCCTCAGGGACGAGTCTGGCCGGTCCCGCGAACCACATATTTGAATGTCGTCAGTTGCTCGGCCCCGACCGGACCGCGGGCATGGAGTTTGTCGGTGGCGATGCCGATCTCGGCCCCGAAGCCGAACTCGCCGCCGTCGGCGAACTGGGTCGAGGCGTTGACCAACACGATGGCGCTGTCGACCAGGGCGACGAACCGCTCGGCGGCGGCCGCGTCTTCCGTGACGATCGCGTCGGTGTGGCCCGAGCCGTAGGCGGCGATGTGGGCGGCCGCGCCCTCCACCCCGTCGACCACGGCCACCGAGATCACCGGCGCCAGATATTCGGTCGACCAGTCGGCCTCGACGGCCGCTTTCATCGTGGGCTCGATGGCCCGCGAGGGACCGTCGCCGCGCAGCTCGCAGCCGGCCTTGATCAGGGCGTCGGCGATGGTCGGCAGCAGCTTGTCGGCGATCGCGCGGTCGACGAGCAGCGTCTCGGCCGCGCCGCACACCGACACCCGGCGCATCTTGGCGTTCAGCACGATGTCGACGGCCTTCCTCGGGTCGGCCGCCGCGTGGACGAACACGTGGTTCAGGCCCTCCAGGTGGCCCAGCACGGCCACGCGGGCCTCGCGCTGGACCCGGGCGACCAGGCTCTTGCCGCCCCGGGGGATGATCAGGTCGATCGTGCGGTCCAGCCCGCCCAGGATCGCGCCCACCGCGTCGCGGTCGGGGGTGCGGACGATCTGCACCGCGTCGGTCGAGATCCCCGCCGCCTTCAGCCCCTTGGCGATGGCCGCGTGGATCGCGAGGTTGGACTGGAGGCATTCGGACCCGCCGCGCAGGATCACCGCGTTGCCCGAGCGCACGCACAGGGCCGCGGCGTCGGCGGTGACGTTGGGCCGGCTCTCGAAGATCATGGCGATCACGCCGATCGGGGTGCGCACCCGGGCGATGTCCAGGCCGTTGGGACGCGTCCAGCGGGCGGTCTCGACGCCAAGCGGGTCGGGGATGGCGGCCACGGCCTCGACGCCGGCGGCCACGCCTTCCAGGCGCTCGGGGTTCAGCATCAACCGCTCGACCATCGGCGCGGTCAGACCGCCGGCCCCGGCCTTTTCAAGGTCGCGGGCGTTGGCGGCCAGGATGGCGGGCGCGTCGGCGCGGATGGCGGCGGCCATGGCGCGCAGGGCGGCGGTGCGCTGGTCCGGCGTGGCCACGCGCAGGGCCTGCGCCCCGTGCCGAGCCGCCTGTCCCATCGCCGTCATCGTCGCCTGCAAGCTCATGCCCGCGTCGTCCATGCCATCCTTCCGATCCCGGATATGCTCAGAGTGAGGCTTACCTAGGCGCTTTGGGGCGTGTGGGGAATGGGGAAAGGGTGGTGGGGGTGTTAGCGGGGCTGGGGGTTAAGGGTGGCGAAGCCAAGTATAGACCTTGGCATGGGGGACAAAGGGGTAGGTCATCTGACTTTGCCACGTGTCCATCCGCATCAGTTCCCGGGCGCCCGGAGCGATCAACTGCAGAACGATGGCGATCACGCATAGGGTTCTGCGCCTTGTCGCATGAGCCGCCCACATGGCGGCCAGGCCGCAGGCGCCGACTACGCACTCGACGACGCTGAAGGCGAACCAGATGTCGAAAAGGCCAAAAACACGCGGCATTGAAACGATCTGGGCGCTGCCGATCAGCCGAAGCGCCATGAACAGGCTAACGAGGCACACCAGCAGCAGCCAGGCGCGTGATTGACCGCGAAAAGCGTGGGCTGAGAGTCGGGGGCCTTCGCCGTCGCGACGCGTGAGGGCGCGACGGATTATGTGACCGCCATAGACGAAAGCCGTAAGTCCAACCAGGAGCCCAATGACCGGCGGCCAGGGCAATGGAATGGGTGATAGGGACTGCTCGTAGAGAAACGAAAGTTGCCGACGCGTGGCGGCGATTTCCACGCCTTCGACGCTGAGCGTGCCGCGGTATGCGCCATAGGCGCCCTTCGGATCGGCGTGAAATGTGCCCGACGCGTGGACGTAGTGGCGAGCTAGCGAACGCCGAGCGCTTCGGTCCATCCTGGGGACGCTGAACCAGACGCCGTTCTGAGTTTGGAACGCGTCGAAATCGTCCTTACCCACATAGAGAGCGTCACCCTCGAGTTCGAGGTTCAGGTAACCGGAGGTTTCGACATGGCGGCCGTCATAGAGTGACGGGTTCGCGATGATCGCGACCAGTGGAACTCGATCGTCAGGAGAAGGTTCGGACGGCGCGGGCAGCGTGGCCGCCCCCATCTGTGTCAGCGCCAGAAGCGCTATCAGCCAAGCTTTCATGTCTGAGGTCAGCACGGCTTGAGGTGGCGTGCAACGCTCAGGTTCCAGTCAGGCGACCCATCCGCCCCGGATGGGGCCGCACCTTAAAGCCTTGGTGGATCGGAGCTCTGGCGTCTGGCCGTGTCAAGGACGGCCCCGCAGGGGCCGCCGCGGGGCGGCCGGCCGGAGGCCGGTCCTTGACACGGCCAGACGCCAGAGCAGGCTCGCCATCAAGGTTTCAAGGCGCGGCCTCGCCGCTGGCGATGACGTCAGGGGCTTTTCCGACAAACGCCCAGTCCCTCCCCTT